>NZ_CP162102.1:7622577-8829472 GCF_042466665.1 Peterkaempfera podocarpi | reverse complement strand
TGGAAGGCCAGGTCGCAGTGCTGGCGGCAGCCGGGGGTGTAGCGGGGCCGTGTGGTGGCGAGTGCGGCGGCGAGGTCGCTGCGGCTTGATTTCCACGATGTGGAAGGTGCCTTGGCGCTGCGCGGTGTCGTGGCGCTGGAAGGCGATGGCATCGGGTTCGAGGTAGGCCTGGTGGCCGGCGACGGTCAAGCGCAGTACGGGATGGTCCAGCAGGGTGCGGGCGTCTGAGGGGTCGCGTGCCGCGCTGAGGATGAGTGCTCGGCAGCGCCGCCAGGGTTCGTGCGTTGTGCGGGACCGGCGGGGAGGAGCCTCGCAGGGCGTCCAATCGTGCGTCGAGCGAACTCACTGGTTTCCTCGAAGGGACGGGGCACAGCCGTGCAGTCGAAGGGGCGGGGTCACGAACTGCGGCGTTCGCGTGCGACGTTGCGAAGTGGGCTGCCGAAGATCTGGTCCGCGTCGCTGAGTCGCTGTCGTGCGCGCCGGGCCGCCTCGGCGCGGGTATCGGCGTCGTCGCTGGCGTGGATTTCCCGCTCGGCTGCGGCGGCCCGGCGCAGCCGGCCGAGGTCGAGTGGGCCTCGGGCGGGGTAACCGGGGATGTTGCGGGCGCAGCGCAGGAGGAGCCGTTGGACGGGTTCGGGTGGTGTGCCGTCGCCGGGCAGGCGCTCGGCGGCGTCCGCGAGGCGCATGGCCGAGGTGAGGAAGTTCACCCGGTGGGTGAGCGGTCCTACCAGGCGCTGCTCCAGCGGCCAGGTGCTCAGGGCGAGCAGGGCGCGGGCCGGGGACAGCAGGTCGAATGTCAGGGCGGAGCACACGTAATAGGGGCGGGCGAAGGGGGTGGCCCGGAAAGAGCGTTCTTCGTCGCGGCGCAGAGTGGTCAGCCGTGCGGTGTTCAGGGGGCGGGAGAAGAACGCCTCGTGGACCTGGCTGAGGAGCTGGGGCGCGGCGGGGACGGTGAGCAGGGCCAGGGCTTGGTGGACCTGCTCGCGGGCGGGTGCGTCTGCCCAGGCGCGTTCGAAGGCGGGTGGTGACGGAGACGCTGGCTGGGCCTGATCCGGTTCGCCATCCGGGGCGAACAGTGCGTCCCAGGCGCGTTGGGTGCGCTGCAATTCCAGGCGCAGGGCGTTGACCTGGGCGCTGTCGTGCTGCTCGTGCGCCTGCCGCATCGCGTGCTGCAGGTGCTGCATGCGTTTCTCCAGAGCGTCCAGGTGCTCGTGCATGCCCGCATGCTAACAGCCACTCAAGTTTCCTGTGTTCCCTGTGATTCTCGTGTACAGTCCCGGGCTCATGAGACACCACGGGTGTCTTCCTACGCTTCGCATCCAGAAGGGCTCATGAAGGCATGAGCAGACTGCTCCACACCTCCGACTGGCACTTGGGCCGTACCTTGGACCGGCATTCGCGTGAGGAGGACTTCGACGCCGTCTTAGCCGAGATCGTCGGCATCGCACGGGAGAGCCAGCCGGACCTGATCGTGCACAGCGGCGACCTGTTCGACTCCTCCCGCCCCGCCTCCCGGGACCTGATGCGCGCCATGCGGACCCTGGACGAGCTCGCCGCCGTCGCGCCCACCGTGGTCCTGGCCGGGAACCACGACTCCCCCGCCTACTTCGAGTTCCTGGGCTACGTGAGCGGCCCGTCCCGCGGCCGGGGCCTGTTCTTCGTCGACCAGCTCCGCCCGCCGCACGACGGGGGCGTCCTCACCTTCGACGCCTGCGGCGGTGAGCAGCGGATCCGGCTGGCCGTGATGCCGTTCGTGCATCCGAACCGGTTCTGGCAGCACTCCTCGGTATTCGGCACGACGTACGCCGACTACGCGGAGGCGATGCGCGGCCTGCAGGCGGAGCTGATGGCCGCCTTGCGCGAAGGGCACGACCCCGGTCGGGACATCCTGCTGTTCGCCGCCCACGTCTTCGTCGCCGGTGCCCGCCCCTCCCGCAGCGAGCGCTCCGTGGACCTGAACGAGGCCTACGCGACCGCTCCCGCAGATCTTCCGGCGGTGTCGTACGCGGCCCTGGGGCACATCCACGCTCCGCAGCCCGTAGGAGGCGTGCCGTTTCCCGCCCGCTACGCCGGAAGCCCCCTGCAATTGGACTTCGGCGAGGCCGGCGAATCCAAGAGCGTCGTGATCGTCGACGCCGAGCCGGGACGGCCCGTCCGGGTCATGCCGCGCCGGCTGTCCAGCGGCCGTCAACTGGCTCACTTCACCGGAACCCTGGACGAACTGCGGGCCATGGCGCCGCAGTTCGACGGAACCTTCCTCAAGGCGGTGATCACCGGCGAGGAGCCCGATCCGCTGCTGGGCCGCACGGTCGCCGAGATCGTCCCCCACGCGATCCTCGTCAACGCCGCACCGGCGCGCGAGGCTCATCCCGGCGCCGTCCTGGACGCCGATCCCGCCGACGAACCGGAACTCCCCGACGCCCTGCGCGCCTACCTGGCCGGCAGGGGAATGAGCGGCAGCGCCGCGGAGGCCACCGTCGCCGCCTTCGCGCACCTGCTCACCGAAATCGACGACGAGACGCCGCCACCGGCGCCCGCGGAGGAGATGCTGCAGGCCGCGCTGGAACACACCTGGACGGAGGCATCGTGAAGCCGCAGCGGCTCATCATCACGGGAGTGCGCAGCTACCCCGGCACCTGCACCATCGACTTCACCAGCAAGCGGCTCCTCGCCATCCTGGGCGACACCGGCGCGGGCAAGACCACCCTCCTCGAAGCGATCATCTTCGCCCTGTACGGGCGGAGCTCGTGGGCCGCGGACGGCTACGAGCTGATCAGCAACGGCTGCGACAACATGAGCGTCACGTTCGAGTTCTCTGTGGCTGGCCAGTCCTGGCGCGTCCGCCGCACCCTGCGCAAGAGCCGCAAGCACCCCCAGGCCGTGCTCGAGCCCCTCACCGACGGGGCCGCCGGCAAGAAGGTCGACAACATGGGCGCGGTGAACCGGGCGATCACCCAGATCATCGGGCTGAACTGGCAGGGCTTCGTCAGCACCGTCCTGCTGCGCCAAGGACGGTTCGACACGCTCCTCAAAGCGCCCAGAGCCGACCGCGCCGACATCCTGCGGCACATCTTCGGCATCCACGAACTGGAACGTGTACGCAAGCACACCACGGCGCGGATCGAGCGGCTCAATGCGGGCATTGCCGAAGCCACCAAGGCCCGTGCGCGCCTCCACGACGATCCCCGCGCCAGCGCCGCCCAGGCGGAGCTGGACGTGGAACGCACCCGCGGCATCGCGAACCGGCGACGCGAACGGCTGGACCGCCTACGCGACGCTCAGAGCCGGGCTGCCGAGTGCAAGCACCGCAAGGCCGATCTCGACAAGGCGACGCGGTCGCTGCGGGACCGCCGCGTGGCCGACGCGGGCGCCACCATGGCCGCACTGGCCCAGATGAAGAAGGACATCGACGCCGAAGCGCTTGTCCTCGAGGCGGCCGCAGCCGATCTGAACCGGCAGTTGGGCGTATCCCAGGCCGCGCTGGACGCGGCCGCGCAGGCCGGCGACACGGTCCGCTCCCTGTCCAGCGCCCTGACCGTGCTGTCGCGCCTCCCCGACCGTGTCGCCGACCTGAACGCCCGGGCGCAGCGGCTGAGCCAGGAGCAGCTTCAACATCGCGAGCAGGAGCAGGAAGACACGGCCGCGGGCCAGGACCTGAAGCAGCGCGAACAGCAGGCGGTGGCCCTTCGGGAAGCGGCGGAGCGGGCCGAGATTGCCGCAACCGAGGTGCGTGCGAGCACCGACCGGGTCCGGGACGCCGTCCGGGCGGCGCTGCAGGAAGCCTCCGCTGCCGCCGAGCACCGGCACTCGGAGGGCACGGCGCTTAAGCAGGTCGAGGACCTGCACGGCCGCAGCAGCAGCCGGGAGGCGCAGCTGAGTGAGCTGCGCAGCGCGCACGAAGCGGCCCAGGACGCCGTCGCTGCGCTGCAGCGCAGCGACGCGGCCCACACTGCTGGCGCCCACCTGGCTGCGGGCGACGCCTGCCCGGTCTGCGCCCAGCCCGTCCCCAGCGGTTTCACTGCCCCGTCGCCCTTGGACGGCAAGGCCCTGAGCCGGGCCAAGCGTGAGGTCCGCAAGCACCTGGAGGCCTTCAACAAGGGCGTGTCCGCCCACGCGGAGGCCGCCTCCCAGCTGAGCGCAGCCGAACAGTCAGCCGAGAGGCACCGGCGCCAGTACGAGGCCGCCCGCGAGCGCATGGAGGCGGCTCTGCTCCAGATGCAGGAGCTGGTGGACGCGGTGCGGGCTGCCGCCGCGCCTGCCAGAGCTACCACACTGGACGCGATGCGCCAGCAGACGACCGTCCAGGCGCACACGCTCAGCGAGGGCGAACCGCAGACCCGGCCCCAGCTCGCCGCCGCCGTTGCGGCGCTTGTCGAGCCGCTGCGCGAAGTGGAAGCGGACGCGGCCGCAGCGCTCAAAAGCGCCCAGGCGGAGCTGGTAGCAGCGCAGGCCGAGAACGAGGCGGCCCGGGCCGATCTCAAACGCCGGCGCGGCCGGTTGCAGCGTGAACGCAAGCGGCTGGACAAAGCCCAGCTGCAGTCCGAGGCCGACCTGCAGGTCCTGCTGAAGGAGATCGCCGAGCTCCCCACCTCGGCCCGCCCCGCCCAGCCCTCCCCCGATGAACTTCCCTCCCCCGAAGACATCGCTTCCTCGCGGGAAGCGGCCGGAAGGCGCCTTGCCCAGCTCGAGACGACGGCACGCGAACACGAGCAGACCAAGGATGCCTTGGCTGCCAACGCCGTGGACCGGCAGGCACTGGAGGGACGGCGCCAGCGCACCGTCGAGACGCCCACACGCAAGCTCGTCGGCCAACTCGCGCGTTGGGCGGACACCGCCGCCGACGCCCGCAGCGTCCTCGGCGACCCGACGCCCCTCGAGCTGCCGCCCACCGCGGACGGGTCCGACCTGGCCAGCGTCGACGCCTACGTGTCCGCCCTGACCTCGGCGGGCCAGCGCTTGACGCACGACCTGAAGCAGGCCGCGCGGCAGGCCGCCGAGGAGATCCGCGCGTTCGAGGAGGAGTTCGCCCGGCAGGCCGGCGCGGTCGCCGCCGACGCCGACCCGGACCCCGGATTCCCGGTGCTGTCCAACGGTGATCTGCTGGCACCCGCCGCTCTCGACCCGCTCAGCCGCAAGACCAGCGACGCCGAGGCAGCACACGAAAGAGCCCAGGCCGACCTGCGCACCGCCGAGTCCCAGATCCCCTACGCCCAGGCGCTGGACCAAGCCCTGCAGGCAGCCGAGCAGCAGGTCGGCGTCTGGAAGAGCGTGAGCGACCAACTCACCGACGGGAAGTTCCTCGCCTACCTCACCGAGCAGCGCACGCGCTCCCTGCTCAGCCACGGCAGCAGGATCCTCCAGCAGCTGTCCGCTGGGCTCTACGCGTTCACCGAGGACTTCCAGATCGTAGATCTCGCCACGAACCTGGCACGCGGCCCGGAGACCCTCTCCGGCGGAGAGACCTTCCAGACCTCCCTCGCGCTGGCTCTCGCACTCGTCGAGCTCCACAGCCGCAGCCACAGCAGACTGGAAAGCCTGTTCCTGGACGAAGGCTTCGGCTCGCTGGACTCCAACCGCCTGGACGAAACCCTAAACGTCCTACAAAGCAGCGTGACCCGGGACAAGCGCGTCGCCGTCATCAGCCACCTGTATCCGGTGGCCGAGGCCGTCGACGATGTCCTGCTGGTCAACAAGACCGCGCAGGGATCCACCGCCACCTGGCTGACCGAGCAGGCACGCGCCACACTCATCCGCGATGGGGTCCGGCACCTGCTGGAACACACCTGAACCGGGAGCGGGCCGGCCGCCGCGGGAGACCCCTAGGGTTCCTGCGGCGCCACCCCCGCCGGGCCTGCCGCCGGCGACCGTCCGACCTCGCACGTCCCGGCGCGCCAATGGCCCGGTCGCCGGGCGCCGACCGCGGCCCGCGGCACGCCACCCCGCACGGCAGCGGTGCCGCCCGCCGGTGCCGATCCGAGGACTCCCCCTCGACAGCAGAAACCGGCCCGGCTGGCACCGCTTCACCGAAAGCGCTCCAGGCTTCTCGGCCCCAGCGGTGACGGATCGCGTCGCGTCGCCCGGCAACACCCCAGTCGGCGGGCCGTCGTGGACGAGGGCGGCGGGGTGGGCGCCGACAGCGGAGGCGATCCTTCCGTGTCGGCCGCCGCGTCCTCGATGACCGGCCGGCGGGCAGTCTCCGCGCCGAAGGCAAGGGCTCCCCGAGGCCCGGCCATCGGGGAGTGGCCAGGGCGCCGCGGCGCCGCCCTTGGCGCGCGCACCGGGACTGCGATCACGCGCAATGCCTCGCGGCTGGCCGCCTTGAATGCAGCGCCGCCACGGCAGCGCGGGGCCTTGGCACTGCCGTGGCCTGACGGTACTGACCGGGCGGCTAAGGCACACAGGCCCCGGTGGATCTCGTAGCCCGTGGAGGGACGATACGCGTGGACGAATCATCGACTGGCATCCCCACAGAAGCTGTTTTCGGCGCCCGCCTGGGACGTCCAGCCGCGATGCCCCGAATCATCGCACTGGACCAGCGCGGTCAGCTGACCACAGCGCACGTGCGGCTGGTCGCCCAGACGCTGAACCGCTCGGAGCGGACAGTGTGGCGGTGGCTCGCCGAGGCGCGGGCCACCGGCCAGGTCGAACCGGCGGCCCGGACACGGTTCACCATCACACCGCAAATCCGGCACTTGCTGGTGCTGTGGGGAGGCAACGCCTCCGCTGTGCATCGCGAGCTCCTCCAGCAGGCCCGGGCCGACCCTCAGCTGCCCGCGGTGCCGTCGCTGGCGACTTTCCACCGGGCCCTGCGACGGGACCTGACTCCTGGAGACCGGGCCGGAATCGCCCATGGTGAGGCCGCCCGCCGGGCCCACGATGTGTTCGGGGAGCGCCCAGCCGAGGAACGCAACGCCGCCTGGGAGGGCGACCACAAGTGCGTGCCCGTGCAGGTATGGGTGGAGGACGAGCTCGCGCAGCCCTGGGTGACCTGGTTCATCGACTGCGCCACCAAGGTCATCATGGGCGTGGCCGTCACCCCCCACGCACCCAGCAGGGACGCGGTGCTGGCGGCGTTGCGGATGGCATTGGACCGCTCCGAGCCCTTCGGCCCGGCCGGCGGACTGCCCGCCCTGGTCCGCGTCGACCGCGGCAAAGAGTTCTTGTGCTCCTCCGTAACCTCGGCCCTCGGCGCCTTCGTGGTCACTGTCGTCGACCTCCCGGCCTACAGCCCGTATCTGAAAGGCACCATCGAGGCACTCAACGACGCAGTCGAGGAGATGCTGTTCGTCTCCATGCCGCGCTACATCCGCCAGCAAAAGCTCACCGGCGGCCGTATCGCGGACCCCGACGAGCCGGCCCTCACCTTCGAAGGGTTCGTGGAGCTGCTGCTGAACTGGGTGCACTGGTGGAACACCGAGCACCGGCCGAAGCAGCTCGAGGGCCGCACGCCCATGGAGGCGTGGCGGGCCGACCCCACTCCGCTGCACGACATCCCCGCCGAACAGCTCGCCCATTTCGGGCTCGAGGACGACGCGTACCCGCACCATCACCACCAGGGGCGTGCGATGGCGCAACCGCCACTACATCGCCCCGTGGATGGTCGGCCAAGGCGGTGTCCAGGTCGCGGTTCGGCACCTCCCCCACCACGACACAACCCTCGAGGTCTTCGACCTCCACGGTTCCTATCTGGGATCCGCGTTCCTGGCCGATGCGGCCAGTGAGGAGCAGATCCGCGAGGTCCGCAAGGCCCGCACCGCCAAGGCACGGCAGCTTCGCGCGGACATGAAGGCGGCCGCGAAGCTGCGCCGCGAGCGCTTCAAAGCTGTCACCAGCGCGACCCCGCCGCAGCGCCTGGGTGCGCTGACCGAGGCGGAAGCCGAGGCAGAGCTCTCCGAATGGGCCGCCACCGGCCTGCGGCAGCCCAATCCCGGCTACATCCCGCACCAGCCCGTCCCCGACGGCTGGGCACGCCCGATCCCGCCCGGCGCGGCCGGGCCGGAACCCGAAAACCCTCAGGAGACCCAGTGAACAGCGACATCGGCTCCGGCACGCTCCCCCCGGAGAGCGCCGACCACATCCACCGCTTGGACGCGCACCTGGTGGCCACCGAAGCCCTCATGACGACGCTGGACAACATCCAGGCGACGATCGAGGCGAAGGCCATGATGTGCGCCTTCGGGCCGGCCGGCCACGGCAAGACCATGTCGGTGAACTCGGCGCTGCGCAAACTCGCCCCCGACATCACCTACCGCCTGGAGCTGCGTTCAGGCCCCACCCCCCGCGACATCCGCCACGGCCTGTTCCGTGCCCTCGGTCTGCCCGGGGAGCCCCCGACACGGCCGATCGAGTTCGACACCCTCCTGAAGGAGACGCTGTCGCAGACCTTCCGGGTCCTGGTGTGCGACGAGGCCCAGTGGATGGGGCGCAGCTCGTTCGAGTACTGGCGTCACCTGTGGGACGACCGCCACACGGACATGGCGGTGATCTTCGCCGGAGGCGACGACTGCTACAAGGTCCTCAAACGGGAGCCGATGCTCGCGTCGCGGATCTTCATCTGGCAGAAGTTCAAGCGCATGCCCGAGGACGAGGTCGTCGCGACACTCCCGGCATTCCACTCTCTGTGGGCGGGCGTCGGCCCCCAGAGGATCCGCGGCATCGACCGCGCCGCAGCGCACGGCAACTTCCGCAGCTGGGCCACCATCACCCGGCACATGCTCCAGGGCATGAAGAAGATGAAGCTGACCGAGGTCAACGACGACCTCATTCGGTGGGTCTACAGCAAACTCGGCGGCATGTAAGGCAGGACTGCTGTTCGCAGCGGCAACGAGTAGCCGACCGTCGCGCCAAAGCCGCGAAGGGTGGTCTGGCGTGGCGGTCAGGCATCCAGGTACGACCGCCGGGTGCGCTGATCGGGAGGGTTGCGAGATGGCGCTCGGCGGGGTGACGATCGTCGTCGACGAGCGGGACGACCTGTTCTCCACGCAGGCGGCGCTGCAGGCGCACCGCCCCGAGGACGGGCGCATCACCGTACAGCCGACGCCAGCCAGCAGCAGCCCGGCCGCACTGGCGCACGATGTGCTGTATGCGCTGGGGAAGCGCTTGGCCCCGGGACCGAACAGCCCCGACGTATGGCTGGACTCGGTGAACGCGGCATGGCTCGCGGCTGCCGCATGGGGCATCGCCACCGGGATGCGGCATGTCGTGGTCACCCGCACCCACCTGCTGACCCCCCGACGGCTCGACCAACTGCTCGCCTGGCGCGAGATAACCGGAGTCCAACTGACACTGCTATGGCAGAAGGCCCTGCACGGGCTGCCGCCAGCGCTGGCCCGCGTCGAGCACCTGATCATTGGCTGCGCCCAGCTCGAGGCGGCGCTCGCCGAGCCGGGCCCAGCACCCGCCCGCCCGTACTTCCCCCCGGGGCAGGCAGGGACGGCAGCCGCTGAAGTGGATCCACAGCACTCGCCACCCACCCGGCCCTTGCAGGCCCACGCGGCGCCGAGGGTGCCACGACCAGCTCACGCGTGCATGGGAGCCGCCGCGACAGCCCAGCTGGTCCAAGCCGCCCCCGCCCTCAAGATCGCTTCCGAGGAGGCCGTCACTCTGGCCGCTCTCGCACACCCGCTCATCGCCGGAGCGCTGAGCGTGCTTGCCTTCACCCGGGCCGGCCTGGGCAGCCTGCGCTTCACCCGCGACCTCGACATCACCGGCGACGTCTCCGCCATCAAACTTCACGGAGTCAACCATCGGTACTGCCCTTTGCACGCCGTGCCTGACTGGGCACGGCCGCTGCTGGCCGCCGCCCGCGCCCACCACCGTCTGACACCCCGCCCACCCGGGGACAGCATGTTCGCCCCCTTGATGCTCGCCGAAGCCCGGCATCTGCGCGCGCACGCCGGACGTCTGCCCCGGCTCGGCCTGTCCCTGCCCGCCGGCGCCCTCGTCCCTTGAGCTGTGTGTGCCGACCGCCCGCACTGCGCGCTACAGACACGGCACAGCCGAGGGTCTCCGTTCGCGGCAGGCACCGCCGCCCACGGCGGGAGGACCAGGAGCGGTGGAAGACAGCCCCGCCACCCCGCTCTGTCCGCCTCGCGCGAAGTCAGCAACTGCCGGGCAGGTGCACGGCTTTCAGCAGCCCTGGGAGCGTGGGCAGGACTTCGTCGTAGAGGGTCTCCTGTTCGCAGCCGTGCCCGTCGGTTCGAGCGATCTCGTCGGCCAGATCGCGCAGAGCCTCGATAGGGAGTGTTCAATCAACGGCGGATCCGATGATCAAGGAGACGCCAGATGAGCGAGACCATCGTTGAGGCCGAGGCCGTGGTGGAGCCGGCCGTCGTTCCGGCTGCGGAGGCGGTGTCGGACGACCAGTTGATCGGGATGCTGGTCGACCGGGCCCGCACGGAAGGGCTGCAGCTGACCGGTGAGGGTGGGCTGTTGCAGCAGCTCACCAAGCGGGTGCTGGAGTCCGCCCTGGAAGGCGAGATCACCGATCACCTCGGTTACGACAAGCACGACGCCGAGGGCCGGAACAGTGGCAACAGCCGTAACGGCACCCGCGGGAAGACCGTCTTGACCGATGTCGGGCCGGTCGAGGTGAGGGCGCCCCGTGACGTGGCGGCCGGGAACGTTCGAGCCGCAGATCGTCAAGAAGCGGCAGCGGCGGCTGTCCGGGGTGGACGAGATGGTGCTGTCGCTGCCCGCGAAGGGGCTCACCCACGGGGAGATCTCCGCGCACCTGGCCGAGGTCTACGGCGCCGAGGTGTCCAAGGCGACGATCACCACGATCACCGACAAGGTGATGGAGGGCATGGCCGAATGGTCCAACCGGCCCCTGGACCGCGTGTATCCGGTGCTGTTCGTGGACGCGATCAACGTCAAGATCCGTGATGGGCAGGTCGCGAACCGGCCGATCTACGTCGTCATGGCCGTCACCGCCGAGGGCCACCGCGACATTCTCGGGATCTGGGCCGGCGATGGCGGCGAGGGCGCGAAGTACTGGCTCCACGTCTTCACCGAGCTGAAGAACCGTGGCGTGGACGATGTGCTGATGCTGGTCTGCGACGGCCTGAAGGGCCTGCCGCAGGCGGTGGAGACCGTCTGGCCTCGCACGATTGTTCAGACCTGTGTGGTTCACCTGCTGCGGAACAGCTTCCGTTACGCGGCCCGCCAGGACTGGGACAAGATCGCCAAGGCACTCAAGCCGGTCTACACCGCGCCGGGCGCGGACGCGGCGGAGGAGAGGTTCCTGGAGTTCCAGGAAGCCTGGGGAAGGAAGTACCCAGCGATCGTCAAGCTGTGGTCGGACGCCTGGGCCGAGTTCGTGCCCTTCCTCTGTTACGACGTCGAGATCCGCAAGGTGATCTGCTCGACGAACGCGATCGAGTCCGTGAACGCACGGATACGCAAGGCCGTGAGGGCCCGCGGACACTTCCCGAACGAGGCCGCGGCGATGAAGTGCGTCTACATGGCCTGATGTCCCCGGACCCGACCGGCAAGGGCCGCAAGCGCTGGACCATGCGTTGGAAGGCACCGTTGACGCCTTCCAGATCGAGTTCGAAGGCCGACTCACCCCGGCCGCCAGCTGACCAACAACCAAGATCAGCCGTTTATTTGACACACCCGGGTGGCATGACTGTCTGCGATCGTCTGACCGGCAGTTACAAGATCGACGGAACTTCCACCATGAACTCAGCCAGCGGTCCTAGCTTGAAGGGAGCCTCCTGCACGGTGGTAGAAGGGGCGGGAACGTGCCGAGCGCCGCGCCCGGCCGGAAGGGCGCGGCGCGGCGCTCCGGGGTGGTCCTACTTGGTGATGGGGTCGGTGACCACGAGGAACTGGTCGGTGCTCAGGTCCATCACGACCTGAGCGTTGGTGTCCTGGGCCGCGCTGGGCGGCGGCGCACTCTTCGGTCGGCCAGGAGCCGCGGGGGCCTCCGGCGGGGAACCGCTCCAGGACGGTTCGGGCCTGAGCGGTAGTGGCGACCATCAGGTGTCGCCGCCGTTCACGCGTTCGTGGATGTCAATGAGATGGGCGATGGTGTCGGGGTTGTCCGCTAGGCCGACCCACTGCCCGAGCGTGGTGAAGACGGGGATCTGGTCGCGGTCGGGGTCGAAGATGACGCAGTAGTCGCCGTACCTCCGATCTTGACGGTGTCTCCGTCGACGCGGATTGTCTCGCGGGCGGCAGGGATGCAGCCTTCGCGGTGCAGGAAGAGTTCCAGGAGCTGGACGGTCTCCTCGAAGGTACGGCGGGCGCGACGGACGGGGGTGAACGGGTTGGTGTCGGGGGTGAGGCCGAGGGCGGCCATCAGTTGCTGCTGGCCGGGGTGGAGGGTGGGCCAGGTGGTGAGCTGGCGGTGCAGCCAGGAGCCGATCTTCACCCCGGCCAAGAGGGTGGCGCAGGTGAGTGCGGCGGGGTCGGCGCCGGATTCGAGGTGGGCGCGCAGCAGGTGGTACTTGCGGTGCCAGTCCGCTCCGTGCAGGAGGCGCCAGTCGGTGCGGCGCGAAGCGGAAATGCGAGGAACTGCGGCTCAGCTCGCCGCTGCCACGCGTAGGGCCCTGCTGAGTAGGGCAGGGTTGCCCAGGCGGCGGCGCAGTTCCCTCTCCAGCCCGGCGACCGGCACCAGGTTCTGGGGGGCCCGGGCGTCTTTGTACTCGCAGCTGGCGTATCGCGGCAGTATCAGTTGCGAGAGGTTGGCCAAGGCGATCGCCTCCGGGGTGGGCATGTCGGCGGCGCATTCCAGCCGTACTATTCCGGCCCACGGGGCGCCGGGCGTACACGGTAGGCGTAGGTACCAGGCGTGCCGGTCCCAGGAGGTGCCCATCAAGAACACCGGGGTGCGTTCGCCGGCGGCCAGGTCGCTGACCATCGCGTGCAGGTCGGGCGGCAGGTAGGCGGTGCGGTGGGATTTGATGAGCCCCAGCGCTCGCGGCAGATGGGTGCGGCCGCGCAGCGGACCGTCCACCACCAGCAGGTCCGAGCCGGCGGCGACGCCGTGGCCGGCTAGGGCAGTGCGGGCGTTGGCGGCGACGAGAATTTCAAGGTCGCCGAGTCGGCGTTGCAGTGCCGCTGAGAGCAGCACTGCAAGGTTTTCTTCCTGGTCGTCAAAGGTGATGTTGGCCTGGTAGGTACCGGCCGTGGTGGGCACGTCGACGGCGTTGGTGGCGGTGGTGAACAGGCCGCGCCGGGATTCGATGGTCAGCAGGTGCGCGCCACGGTCGGGGCAGCAGCACACGGTGCCCGCCGCATAGGAGGCGCATAGTGCCATCTGGGCGTCGTCGGCGTGGTTGATGGCGCTTGGGGCCGGTTCGGCGGCCGGGGGCTGCTCGATCCAGATGCGGGCCTCGACGCGGCGTACGCCGTCGACGAACAGGACTGCGCCGGGGTCGGGCACGTGGGAGGGCGAGATGGGCTTCCAGTCGGCCGGGGCGAGTTCGAGGTCGGGGATGACTTTGGCGGTCGAGTCCCCGATGGTGTTCTCGGCGTTTTCGACGCTGGAGCCGTAGGTGGGGTCCCAGCCGTCGACATGGAATCGCATCCGGGCCGCATGTGCCGTGCTTGTCATGCGCCTTCCCGGGTGACGACGGAAGTGTGGGGGTCGCGGTGTACCTGGAAGCGGACCGGTACCCGTTCGGCGAGCCCGGTGACGTGGGTGATCACCCCGACCATCCGCTCCCCTTGGGCGAGATTCTCCAGGGTGTCGGCGACCATCTCGAGCGAGTCGGGATCAAGGGTGCCGAATCCTTCGTCGAGGAATATGGACTCGAGCTTCGTCGCGCCGCCCATGCCGGCCAGCTGGTCGGACAGGGCCAACGCCAGTGACAGGCTGGCCTGGAAGGTTTCGCCGCCGGACAGGGTGCGAACCGAGCGTTGTGAGTCGGCGTCGGAGTGGTCGATGACGTAGAACTCGCCTTTGTGGTGGCTGAGGTCGAATCGGTCACCCGACAACCGGCGCAGCGACTGCGAGGCACCCGCGACCAGGGTGTCGAGGGCTGAATCGGCCAGCCACTGCGGGAACTTGTTGGACCGCATCAGTCTGGCCAGCTCGGCGGCCACCTGTTGCTGGGTGCGGGCGCTGTCGATCTTGTCCTGTATGGCGGCGGCGTCGGCGAGGCTGCGCTGGATCATCTCTACCCGGCCCCGGGCCCGTTCGGCTGCGACCGCTACCACCCGGGGGGCTTGGGCGGCGCGCTCGGAGCCGTCGCCGAGGACTTGGGGATCCAGGTCTTGGTCGCGCAGCAGACCCTCCAGTTGGCCCAGGAGTTGCTCGGCTTCGTGGTGTGCGGTGTGGGCGTCGACTTGTGCGCGCAGGGTGTCGGCCTGCCGGTCGTCGGCCGCGCGGGTGGCCCAGGCGGCCAGGCTGGCCCAGGCGGCGGCGAGGTCGTCGGTGTCCAGGCTCGGCGGTTTAAGGGCCGCCACCGCGTCCCGGGCAGCGGTCAGCTCGGACCAGGCGGTCGCGGTGCGAGCCTGCCACTGCTGCTGTTCGGCCTCCGCCGCCTTGAGTGCCTCGCGTGTCTGACTTGCCTCGGCTGTGGCGGTCTCCACGGCCGCTTCGAGGCGGTCGCATTCCTCCAGTAGGCCCGGCAGTGCATCTGTGGGCGGCGCCTGGTCCAGCAGCGTCTGCAGTTCACTCAGGCGGTCGGTCAGGGTGCTCTGCGCGTGGTCGGCGGCTGCGCTCTGCTGGACGGCGGTGGTGTGGTCGCTGTGGGCGGTGGCGTGTGCTTGCTCGGCTGCTTCCAGCGTGGCGGTCGCGTCCTGGTGGGCCTGATGGCAGGTGGCGACCTCGGCCTGGGCGGCTGAGAGGTCGTTTTCCACCGTGGACCTCTGGGCCTGGGCCCACGCTTCCAGGTCGGACCAGGCGGCGGTCACGTCTTGGGTGTCGACGGCAGGTGGGTCGAGTTCGGCCAGGGCGCCCAGCTGCGTGTGGAGGTCACTGCGGGTGCGATCGATCTCCCTTTGCAGCGTGGCGACGGCCGCAGTGGCGGAGGTGTGCGCGGCTTTGGCCTCCTGTACCGCGGCACGTGCCTGCTGCTCAGTGGCAGCCAGCTGGTCACGGGCTGCGGCGCGTTCGTCAAGATGGGCGCGGTCGGCGTCATAGTCGCGTTCGGTGTCGGCAGGACGATCGGGCAGCAGCATGCCCAGCCGCTCATCGAGCAGGGTGCGCCGCTGGGTCAGGGTGTCCGCGGCGCGCTGCTTGGCGGTAACCGTCGTGGTGGCGGCCTGACGCTGGGAAAGCAGGTCACGGTGTTTGTGGGCCGCAGCGTCACGCGCGCCCTGGGCGGCGGCCAGGGCCGGGTCGGACAGCGGCGGCGGGAGGATGGTGACGCTCTGCTCGCAGACCGGGCAGGCGTGGCCCACTTGGAGCTGAGGGCGTAGCTGGGCGGCACCGGCGAGGGTGCGGGGAGAGCCGTGAGCAGCTCGAGCCGGTCACGGCCGACCCGGGTGGTATCGGCGCGGCCGGGCAGCAGCGTCAGCGGGATCACGGCCGTGTCCCCCACACCTGCTCCAGCGCCGCGGGGCGCCCGGGATCTGCTGCTGGGGGTGGTGTCGTGCGCGCGGGACCGGATGGTGTTGCAGCGACTCTGGCCATGACCGCCCTCGACGCCTGGGGCTGCCTGACCATCAGAGCCGAGGAAGCCTGGGAGACCAAGCTGGCCGCGCTGCGGTCCTACCGGCGGGCCACCGGGCACCTCGCGCCGCGCCAGGACCAGGTGTGGGGCGAGGAGAAGGCGATGGTCCCGGTCGGGCAGCACATGGCCAACCTCCGCCGCACCGGCGGCCTCGGCAAAGACCCCGAGCGGGCCGAGAAGCGCGCGGCGCAGCTGGCGGCGATCGACGAGGACTGGAACTGCCCGTGGCCACTGGACTGGCAACGCCACTACCGGGTGATCGCCGACCTCGTCGACGCCGACGGCGTCCTCCCCGACATTTCCCCCGGCGTCCTCTTCGACGGCGACGACCTCGGCACATGGCTGAAGCGGCAACGTAAGTGGCTGTTGTCGTTCCGGTCTTGAGGGGTGGCGGTCGAACGGGAGTCTCGATCGGGTGAGTGCGGCGACTGGCGCGCATGAAAGCAGGGCCTCTTGGTAGCTCAAAGGGTGTCTACGCCAAAAAGCTGTCCAGGAGGCCCTGTTGTCGCAGTTCTACGGCATCACGGATGCGGAGTCCATTTCGGTCACCCTTGCGTGTGACTGCCTGGCTCACCGGTTCGGGAACGCCGGCGACCACGGGGTGCGCGAGCGCCGCTACCCGACCGACATGTCCGACGCCGAGTGGGCGGTGGTGAGGCCGCTGCTGCCGGTGCCGGGCTGGCTGCGGGGGCGGGGCGGGCAGCCGGAGGCGTACTGCCACCGCGCGATACTGGACGCAATCCGCTACCTGGTCGACAACGGAATCAAGTGGCGGGCCATGCCAGCCGACTTCCCACCGTGGGACCGGGTCTACGCATTCTTCCGCCGCTGGCGCGACCACGGCATGGTCAAGGAGTTCCACGACCGCCTCCGCCGCAAAGTTCGCGAGCAGGCAGGGCGGGATCCGGAGGCAGCCGCGGCTTCGACGGCGGCAAGCTGGTCAACGGCCGCAAGCGGCACGCCGTGGTCGACACTCTCGGCCTCCTGCTCGCCGTGATGGTCACCAGCGCGGATGTCGGAGACCGTACGGCAGCCCAGGTCCTGCTCGCCCAGGTTGCCGCCGCGCATCACCTGCTGGCCCTGGTCTGGGCCGACGGCGGCTACACCGGCAGCCTCGTCGGGTACTGCCTCGCCGCCCTCGCCCTGGTCCTCGCCATCATCAAGCGCAGCGACGACATGCGCGGCTTCGTCGTGCTTCCCAAACGCTGGATCGTGGAGCGGTTCTTTGCCCACCTGATGCAAAGCCGCCGCCTCGTGCGAGACTTCGAACGGTCCACCAGCAGCGCGGAGGCGATGGTCTACTGGTCGATGACGCAGCTCATGACCCGCCGCCTGGCCCGGCCACGCCCTTCGGCAGCGTGAACCGGCCCGGCGCCGACTCGACCAGCCAGCTCCGGGCTACCAGCCGCTTCGCCTTCGACCGCAACGCCTCGACCTTCGCGGGCACCGGGTCCAGACCGAAGCAGGCGGCCATCTCCTGGCAGGTCAACGGTCCTTGACCGAGACGGTTCCGGTCCGCGAGAACCTGCAGGATCCGTTGGTAGTCCGCCGACAGTGCCGACCAGGCCAGCCCCGCACGCCACATCGGCACCACCGATTTCGGTTTCGCGGCGTCCGAGGATGCAGGCGGCACCGGCGGGGCACCACGATCCGCCCAGTTCTCGCAGGCGTCGGGGCTGGCATCGTCGTCGCCCGGGGCCAGGACCTCGCCGACGCGCGAGCGGGCGATGACCCACTCGTTCCACTCCCGCTCGACCACGACCAGCTCAGCCTGGATACGGTCGGCCTCCTCCCGCAGCTCGTCCATGCGACGGCGAGCGATCAGCTCACGCTGTTCCAACAGCCCCACGACCGACGGCATCCCCGACCCCCATCTCAGCGACGACTCGACACGTCACCACTCTCCCCGAGACCGCCGGCCCCATGCCCGACCAGCGAAAACGCAGCCCTCAACGCCGGAAAGACAACAGCCACTAAGGCGAGCACCTGGGCGCAACTGTCCACCGAGCAGCAGCAGCGGCTGTCCGACCTGGGCGTACGGCCCGCACAGGCGCCGCCTGGCGCTCCCGCGGCCAACGGCAGGGCCAAGTCAGGGGCCAAGGCGCAGCAGGCGTTCCAACGCGGCCTGGCAGCCCTCGCCCAGTACGTTGCACGCGAGGGCCACCACCGCGTCCCCAGGACCCATGCAGAAGCACTCGTGGTGGAGGGCGAAGCGGGGCAGGCGGTCATCAAGCTGGGGGTATGGGTCTCCAACACCAAGGCGAGGCGGGACAAGCTCACCCCCGAGCAGCTCGACGCACTGCGTCAGCTGGGCGTGCAGTGGGCGTGACCAGCCGGCGTCCACCCAGGTCGCCCTCGGCGGGCCTACGGGTGACGCTTCCGCGCAGCCCGTGCCGGCGAAGCGGCTGCAGGTTCGGGAGCATTAGCGCGAGCTGCTCATGGCCCTGGGCATCGACCACGACCCCGTGGCCGTCGCCGCACGAGCCGCAGCCACAGCGCCGCGGCGTAGCCAAGCTGAGCGGTTCCAGCAAGGCCTGGCAGCCCTCGCCGCGTTCGTCGAGCGGGAGGGCCATGCCCGGGTATCCCGCACCCACGAAGAACCCCTCCAGGGCACGGGCGGGGCCTCCACGGCGTTCTCGCTGGGGGTGTGGATCAACAACGTGCGGGCACGGCGCACCAAATTTACCGAGGAGCAGACCACCGTCCTCGATACCCTCGGCATGCGATGGACATAGACGACCTGCCCGGACAGGGCATCCCTTCGGGGCTGGGGGTCTGATCGGCGGATACCTCGGGACCCGTCCCCAGCACTCCTGTCCGAGACCGCCGACTGCTCGCCCGCTCCCTTACCGCTGGCATCGGCGCGCTCTACGTCGGTCGGACCCTGCACCGAGCGGGCAGAGCTCAGGCCCCGGCGCCGGGCCGTTGATCCGGGGACGGGTTCGCAGGTGGGAAGTCCCGCCAGCTGGCGGGTGGGTGCCGGCTGGGCAGCGCGCTCCGTAAGGTGGTCCGATGTTCGATCGTTTGGAGATCAGGGTGTTGCCGCCGGAACCCCGGTTCGCTGCCCAGTTGCGGTTCTGGGTCAACGGCGAGGACGTGGTCGAAGAGGCCGTCGGCGAAGGCGGCCGCGGACCGTACGCGGCCGATGCCCTGCCGGTCGGCCGCCTCAGCCCTCTCCGGGCGACCAGCGAGGCGCGCCGCCTGGACCTGGGGGAACCGGAGTGCACTGGCGGCTGCTGCGGCTTCCTGACCGTGGTGGTGCAGCGGTTCGGGGAGATCGTGCGGTGGTCGGACTGGGAGGTTCCGTGGGCGGCGCACACCCCCGTGCCCGATCCCCCGCCGGAGCTCCATTTCGACGCGAGTCACTACGACGCCGAAGTGGCTCGCGCGGAGGCGGACCGCTGGTAGTCAGGTACACCCGTAGCCCAGCGTGCCGCCACCCGCCGGCTGCCGGCTCATACCGGCCCGCGTCCTTGGTTCCGCCTCTGACAACGCCGCTCGGGTGGCAGCAGAGAGCGTGGCAGGAGGCACTGGCGGGGCCAGGTATCGGGCCCCGCCGAGCAGGATGGTCCGGTGCCCGGCCGGCCGGCCGCCGGGCACCGCGCCGCACGGGGTCAGGCCCGGGGCTGGTCGTGGTCCTGGCCGACGGTGTCGCCGCCAAGGACGGCACAGGCCCCATGGCCGGGACGCGCCTCTGACTGTCAGGGGAAGACCTTGCCGGTGATGTCGGGAGGCACCCGGATCTGTCCTGATTCGATGTAGGTCGAGAGTCGACTCTGGTCGGTCTCGATCACTCGCAAGATGTAGTACGCGTAGCCGAGGATGTCTGGTGAAGTGCCAGTCCATAGCTGGTGGTACAGGCTCCAGAGTCCTTGCCTAGCGATCTCTTGGCATGCCGCTTCCGAGTCTTCGTCGTCACTCCACACAAGACCCGCCAGAAGGTCCAGGCACGCGATCGTGGCCCCGGGAGACATCTCCTCGGTGAGCGCTGCCATGAGCACGGACGTGACGGGAACCGCGGGCTCCTGCGGAAAGGACTGGATCAGCACGTGACAGTCCAGGCGAGGTTCCTCCGCCTCCTTGCGGGATCGCGCCCTGACCAGGTGTCTGAGGTCGTCAGGGAGATGCACTGCGGTCTTGTCGCAGGCGCAGTCGAGTGCTGACCAGTCATAACGTGCCAGCTCGGCGTCGAACAGCCGCACGCGTTCACCCTTCTCTCAGGTGTAGACGCGCCAGCCACAGGCCTACCTGTGGACGACTCCTGCCGTCCGCCATCCTCCCGCACCCGGCCGAAGCACCGCCAGCACCATCCCCCGGGCACGGAAAGCTGGCGCTGACCCCGCACATCGTCCCGCGACCATCCCCGCGGGCGCGGGGAGCAGGCCGGCGCTCCCCACACACCCCGGCGGCCGCAGCAGGGCCAGGCGGACATGAGACGGCAGCCGGAAAGCCCGGTCGAGGCGCTCATACACCTCAGAGCATCCGCTGGGCCGTCGCTGCCTGTGCTCGGAGTGCGTCGGCCTCCTCGTGTTGCCCCTGGGCAGCCAGGATCCGCGCCCGGTACTCCATCGCGTACCCGTCGCCCAGTTCCTCGGCTCGCAGGAAAGCGTGCACGGCCCGCTCCTGGTTGCCGCGGTCCCGGAAGGCCACGCCCAGCGCGGTGATCGGGAACGCCTCGTCCTGTGCGAGGATCACCGGCGCCCAGCGTTCGACACCGGCCGCATCCCCACGGTCGAGGGCCTGCTTGACGAGTCCCAGCATGGCGTCGGGATCACCGAGCGCCGCGGTCTGCTCCCAGACCACCTGCGCGCGGTTCGCGTCACCGGCCACCGCGTGCAGCATTCCCAGGTTGTAGCCGGCAGCCACGTTCCCGGCTGCCCACGCTTGGCCCCACCAGTGCAGCGCGCCGGACCGGTCACCTTTCAGGTGCAGGGCTGCCGCCAGGTTCCCCATCGCCACGTCGTCGCCCAGCTCGGCCGCAGCCGCGAGCTCGGCCAGCTCCTGATCGGGCGGCATCTCGGCCATGTCGGCCGGCAGCCGAACCGACACCAGCTCCTCGTCCGCCTCCGACCGCCGGCGGAACCACCAAGCCATCAGCAACCACCTCGGCAGTACAGCCGCACCGACCCCCGGCATGGCGGCACGCGAACATCTGTCACCCGGCAATCATCCCAGCCCCGACGCTGACCGCTTGGGGTGAATGCGAGCCGGAGGGTGTCGAGATCTCCAGTGCGAGCGTGATCAGCATCCATGCCCGCATTGCTACCAGCTCAGTCCGGCATCCCGGACGTCGCCCTCCCCAACCAGACCCCCGCGGCCTGCGGGCACTGATCCGGGGCCGGCGCCGCTACGAAGTCGTGTCATCACGGCTCACGGCCGCGGCCTCGCCCTGGTCCAGGGCTTGACGCGCGTGCTCCAACGCCACCCGCACGTCCCGGTGGCCGGTCTCGTCGCGGGACCAGATGCGTGTCCGGCGGCGCGGGTTGTCGCTGTCCCAGCCGTCGACTTCCAGGACGGCGACGGTCTGCGAAAGCTGCCAGCGCGACGTGCCCCAGGAGGCTTCAGACACGTCCGCGAGGCCGTCGATCAGTCCGGCAGCCATCGTGGCCAGGGTGTCGATCGGCCAGGGCGTCCACGTTGCGACGGTGTCAGTGAGCGCGTGCGACTCGATCACGTGCGGGACAGACGGGGCCAGCCGAAGGTAGGGGCGACCGCCGTCCACGTCAGTGCCGACGCTTTGGTCGGTGTGGATCAGGTCCCGGCAGGGCTTCGACACGTGCTCACCGGCCCACTCGAAGTACCAACCCCCTCCCCTGGTGTCCTGCCAAGCCCGCGTACTCAGGCCGAAGTGGTTGTACTCCCACTGACGGGAACTCGCGTAGCGCTCCCCGTTCACGACCAGGTTGTGCCGCACGTCGTAATGGAGCCCGCCGTACTTCTGCTCGAAGCCCTCGCACCGGATGATGAGATCCATGGGGGCCGGAACCAGCCTGCCCATGTGATCACGTACAAGCCAGAGCTCTATCGGAGCACCGAACCGAGTGGGAACCTCACGCCGACCCGTGCGGCGCAGGAAGTCCCGTGCGCGGGGGAGAGTTCGGACGATTCTTCCAGGATGTGCACCCTGAACTTCATTTCCCAAGGAAGGTGGGGCCGACAGACCGCCACGATACCGGTCGGCTCTAACAGTCCCCGGGGAACTTGACTGCTCCGTGAGGGAAGCCGGTGAGCATTCGGCGGGCTGGGGGTCACATCGATGGGCCGGGGTCAGCCCGTCGTGCGGCTGAGCACTGCACGGAACCGCTCGCGCCCGGCCGTCACGCTTGCGTCCCACAGCCCTGCGGCGGTGCCGGAAGCCGAGAGCGACTGCAGTCGCTGTTCCTCGGAGAGGAAGGCGGTGCCCGTCACGTTCTGATCCAGCATGCCCATCGCGGTCAGCGCAGTGTGGCCGCACGACACCGCGTGATCGACGTTCCCGGAGCCGTTGGCCAGCAAGGCGTAGCGCAGGGTGAGGCCGGCGAAGAACGTGTAGGTGCCGATGATGCTGGTGATCCCGGTCTCGGTCTGCTGGAACTCGGGGAACTGCTCCAGTCGGCGTGTGCGGTCGGCGGCGTCGGGAAGCGGGCGGTCGACGTTCCGGAGGGCGCCGACCGACTGCACGTAGAAGTCCAGGTCGGCTTCCCGTCCCGCCTCGCCCGCCTGCAGGCCGATGAACAGGGGAGCCATCCGCTCCACGCAGGCAGCGGCGTACAGACGAACCACTTCCTCTCCTGCGGTCTGAAGTTGCTCCACGACGGCGTCTTGCACGAGCGTCTTCACACGTCGTCCTCTCTTCACGTGTCACGTGCTCAACTGGTCGACTCAGCCGCTCACCGGCCGGCTGAAGCGCTCGGTGCCCGGCTGCAGTCCGGGGCGTGGGCTGGGGTTCGGGGTGCGTCTACAGGTCGAATTCGAGGTGTTCGACGTCGAGCATGTGGACTTCTTCCAGGCTTCCGGCGCGGCGGCCGCTGTCCTGGAAGTAGACGTCCCTGAGTGCTTCGGCGGTGATCTCCTGGAGGCGCTGGTCGGTGGCGCCCTGCTGGTGGGCATCGAAGAGGCGGGCAGCGTACTGGGGTGGCAGGGCGACGGTCAGGTGCCGTAGGCGGGCGTCGTCGGTCGAGCCGATCGGTGCGGTGTAGCCCAGGCGGGCGCGGACGTCGATGACGATGCCGCCGGTCGTCGCCGCTTTGTGGCGGGCCTGAGCGCGGATCTGCGGCTGCCAGCGTGCCTTGACCTCGGTTTGCAGGCGGGTGGCGAGGGCCGGGCGGGGTGTCCTGGCCTTTCCGGCCACGTAGCGCTCGACTTGCCGCTGGGACATCGCCAGCAGGTCGGCAACCGCCTTGGTGCCCTTGAGCTGCTTGACCAGGTAGCGCATCTGCGCGCCGGCCGACTTGGGGACGCGGCGGGTGAAGGAGCGCTGCACGGCCTCATCGAGGCTGGCTCCGACCATGCTCACCGGCTACTCCCCGTTGTCCGTGGTGGTGACCTGCCCGTCCTTGATGTAGCGGGCGAGGTTGAGTTCGGGGGCGTTGAAGTGGTCGCGGACCTCTTCGCCCCACAGGACGCTCTGGGTGCCCTCGTGCTTGACCAGGCCCGGGTTGATGCCGAGCTTGAAGCCGCCGGGCAGCGGCTGGCCGCCGGGGTAGGGCAGGACGTCCAGGGGGGAGGGGCCGTCGGCGGCGTACACGGCGCAGTCGGAGAGGATCGCGACCGGGTACTGTCCGGTGTGTGCCGCGTGCTTGACGATCTTGCGGTGCAGGTTGATCCGGGTGCGGGAGATGACCGCGGCGCGGATGTCGGGGCGCCAGGTGGGCCGGGACAGGGCCCGCCACGGCTGACCGGGCTTCCAGCCCTCCCCGCGCGGGCGTTCGCGGAGCTTGCCGAGGCCGCCCTTGACGGTGGCCTTGATCGCCGAGACGACGGTCGCCAGGTGAGGGTCGCGCAGGCGGTAGCCGTCCATCGCTGCCAGGAACTCCTGCGGGGCCAGGTCTACGCCGACGCCGAGGTCGGCCATCGTGGCGAGGTAGGCGTCGCGGAGCCGGGTGTACCAGGCGTCCAGGTAGCGGCCGTTCTCGTACCGCACCCAGGCCTCGATGGGGCGTACCGGGTAGCCGAGCTCGACCGCGTAGGCCACGGTGGGTGTCGCGTACCAGGCGGGGCCCTGGGGGCGCTCGCCTGTGGGGGTGAAGGGGCTGGGCAGCATGGCAGCGTCCAGGTTCACCCAGTCCTTGCCGAGCTTGACCTGGGACAGGTCGACGTGGGAGAGGTCGACCAGCCAGGAGCCGGGCAGCTTCGCGTCAAAGGCCGGCGCCTTCAGGTGGGTGGGGGCGCCGAGGCCTACGGTCAGGCCGTTGGCGCCGGCGGCGAAGGCCATGTTGACGTCGATGCCGACCAGGTTGCGGCGCAGGCATTCGGCGTCGGTGAGCGGGCGTGCCCAGTCGTAGGCCTCCTCGAACAGCTTCTCTGCGGGGCCGCGGACGTGGAAGCGGGGCAGGTCGGCGAGGAGCGGGTGCCCGTCGGGGGCCTCGCAGGGCGCGCAGTCCACCGGTTCGTTGCCCAGCGAGCCGGGGTTGTGCGCGGAGTGCCTGTGGCCGTCGGCGTCCGGCTCGGACGCGCGGGTCGGCGGGTGCAGGGCGGTCATCAGCTCCAGGCCGGTCACCGCGGTCGACCCACGGGGCGTCATCACCCGGGAGGCGTAGAGGCCGAGGAGCCAGGCCATGTCCGGCGCCGGAAGCTGCCCGGCGTCGCCCCAGTGGCGGGCATCCAGCGCGTGCCAGGAGGGGATGCACAGCTGGACGCAGGCACGCTCCGAGCCGGTCGCGGGGCGGTAGATCCGCGCCCACGGCCCGAACCCGCGCTTGGTGAGCTTCCACTCCGCGCGCGCCAGCTGCTTGACGGCCTTGTGGCCCTCCGGCAGACGCCCAGCCACGCGCTCTTCCCCGGTGAGGGTGACCGGCAGGCCGTAGCGCTCCAACGCCGCCGCGGTGAGCACCAGCAGCGGGTCGGCGTCCTTACCCGGCCCGGACAGTCTCGGCGCCCCCAGCCTCGCCTCCGTAAGCGTCCACTCCACCAACGCCGGAAGGGATCTGGCAGGTACGTCCAGGACCAGGCCACCGACGCAGTACGCCACCACCTGACCCTCCGCGTCGACGTCGACGACCCCAAGCGGGCCATTGTCGAACCGCGGATCCGCACCCGCGCCAGGGGTGGAGGCCGGGGCCACCTTCGCCGCCGGGCGCCGCGACGACGGCTGGGAGGTGCGCGCCGCACGCGGCACGGCCGCCGAGGCGGCACCGACCGTACGCGCCGCACTCGTCGTCGGAGCAGCGGGCGCTCCACCGGTCGCGGCGGGGCGCAGCTGGGTGGGCTTCTGCGTGGGCCTGGCCGCGGCGTCGGATGCCGGGTCCAGGGATGGAGTCCGGCTGGGTGGGGCCGGGGCGGGCGGGCCGGTGGGCGTGTGCGGCGCCGCCGCCTCCTGGACGAGTACGGTCTCGCCGTTGGGGGCGGGGGCGGGGGCTGGATAGCGCCGGGCGAGGCCCTCAAGCAGTCTGCGGTAGGCCTCCAGGCGCTCGTCCTTGGGCTCGGCGCGGCCTGCCTCCCACGCGTGAATGCTCGGCACGCGTACACCGAGGGCCTGGGCGACGGCGGCCTGGGTCAGCCCGGCCGCCTCCCGCAGCCTGACCCGTTCGTCCAAAGAGGGCAGCACGGTGCCGTCATCGACAGCGGCGAGCAGCGCGTCGACGGCGGTGAACAACTCCTGCGGTTGGTCCGTCATCTCCTGTTCCGCTCCCTTACCGGACGCCTTGACGGATTTCTTCGAGGCGGGTTGTCAGCCGCTGGTAGCGCTGCGAGGCGGCCTGGGAGGAGTTCAGGCCCTGGTGCTGAGCGATCTGCCGCCAGTCCATGCCGCGGCGGCGGGCCTCGATGACCACCTGGGTCTCCAGCCGGTCCAACGTCACACGCATGTCCTCGAACAGACCCAGGCCGGCGCCCACATCGTCGGCTGCCACGTCGGGATGCTGCCCGGCGCTTTGCTGACGGTTGGCGGCGGCCGCAAGCAGGCGCCCCAGCAGCGCCGCGTCCTGCTCCAGGCGGCGAGCCGGAGCCCAGCCGGCGGTGGGATCCTCCGCCAGGGCGGAGAGTCTCCTGCGGGAGGTGTCCTGACCGTCAGATGCCATACCGCAACTCTACCCCGAAAACAACAGAACAACATCACGTTGGTTCATTGTTTCGTTGCCACACGTCCCACTGCTGCAGACCACACGGCCCCTCCACCCGACCCTTCCCGCCAACCGGCAGCAGGGGCCCTCTCGAAGACACCGGCCAGCGCCATGGGCCGGGAAGGGCGAACGTCCCTGCCCCTCGTCCCGGTCCTGGGAACACTGCTGCGGGCGGGTGCAACTCCGCCATCTCGGCGAAGGTTTCGACGAGCCGGTGATCACAGTGACGCAGAAGATGCGCAATACCGTCCCGCAGTTCGGCGTGGTGTATGAGCACCAGATCCGCTCGTCGCCGGCATCACGTCGACGCGCTCCGGCAGCCGGGCACCGCAGGCCGCGCAGTTCCTGACCTTGCGGCCCCGAGCCTCATGCTTCGCCGACTGGCTCACCGTTCAGGGCCGGGTATCCGATCTGAGCGATGTCCTCCGTCAGATCGGCCAGTTCGATCTCGGGGTTCAACGCCGAGACGATCTCCGCGGACAGCAGCTCGAGGTCATAGACACGCTGGACTGCGGCCACGTCGAGCGTCACTTCGTAGTACTCCTCGGCGAACTTCCGGTAGGCGTCGGCAGTGCCCGCGACGAGGACATCGAACAGCCACTCCGCGCCGTCAGCGTCCCCAATGTCGGAGGGGAGGTCCACGTTCCCGGTGTTCCAGTCGGCGTCAGCGGCTTGCCTCCAGAAGCACACGGTCGCCCGGGGCGTCCCTTCCGACTCGCAGAAGGCGGGCTCGAGGACGAGGGCGCGGAAGGCATCCGGGACGGTGTCGAAGAGCCCAGGCCAGGTCTCAAGCGGCTCGGACCGCCACGGGGTCATCGGCGACTCGTGGTCGAAGGCACGCGCATAGGCCCCGGCGGCCGAGAAGACGATCGAGTAGTCGTTCCCCGAGCCATCCCTCATCGAGGCCAGCTCCTGGGTCTGCGACCAGGACCGATCGAAGGAGTGGTGCCGATAACCCCACTCCGGGCACAAGATCGCATCCAGCATCGCCATAGCACGCGAGCGGTCACGAACGGTCCGGACGTCGGGCAGTTTGCCGATCACTTCATAGACACTCATGGGCACATCCAACCGGCAACCACCGACACTCCCTCAGCAGCCCCCAGCGCGGTCAATGGTCAGCACGGAACCGCTGCCACAACATCGCCGTCGACGTCGCTACCCGCTCCATCCTGGCGGCGGGCGGTGGTGCCCATGGAGCCGGTGCCGCTCGCCCCGGTCATGTATAGGGGAACACGGCTGCGGGCGGGTGCAGCTGCGCCATCCCGGCGAAGGTCTCGACGAGCCGGTGATCGCAGTGACGCAGCAGATGCGCAATGGCGTCCGGCAGGTCGGCGTGGTGCACGAGAACCAGATCCGCACGGTGGTGCGGTGCAGGTGCACCAGGTCTGCCCACAGACCGCGCCCGATCCGGTGGGCGCGCAGAACCGTCACCTGGCAGGGGTCCGCAGCCTTGAGGGCAGTGCGGGCGGCACGCTCCTCCTCTTCCCGGGACGCGCGGGCGGCGTGTCGTGTGCCCAGCGCCTGGAGGATGTCATGCCACAGCAGCCCGTCACCCGAGGCCACGGTGGGGTGGACCACGATCCTGCCGCCCGCCGGACTGTGCGCGGCAAGGGCGGTGCGGGTGAACCGCACGTCGTCCTCGCGGTCCAGGACCACGGTGCAGGGCGGACGGCCTTCGGTGCGCAGCGTGCCGGGGTCCGGGCGCCGGGAACAGAGGTCTTTGCATACCAGGACGTCGATGCCGCTCTCGCCGAGCGGATTGATCGGATCCAACAGGCCCACGGCCCCCATTCTCTCTCGACGGGGTCTGTCTGCCTCGCACCCGGGGCAGATGCCGTCTGTGCCCTGCGGGAGCCGGTCATGCCGCCCGGCCCAGCCGGCTGAAGGCCCACCGCAGCAGGTCCCGGTCGACGCGGGGACGGCCGGTACGTGCCAGCGCGATGCGGATATGGGCGGTCAGCTGGGCCCAGGCGCGGAAGTTGCCGTGTGCGGCGTGGCTGTCGGCGAAGGCGATGTCATCGGGGTCGGCGTCGGCCCAGACCGGGTGGAACAGGGGAATGGCCTCCAGGACCTCGCTGGGGGTGAGGCGGGTGAAGTGCTGCCAGATGAAGATGCGGGAGGAGAGCATCGGTTCGCGGCGCAGCACGGTGTGGCAGCCCTCACCGCCGACGAAGATGACCGCGAGCTGGGTTGAGGGTTCGTCCCACAGGTAGCGGAAGTATTCGAACGCCTCCCCGCCCAGCCACTGGGCCTCGTCCACGAGGAAGGTGCGGGGGCGTTCGCCCGGCAGCGGGCCGGGCGGCGGTGCGAACGCGGGCGGCGGGAGCGCTGGTGGCGCCGGGGAGCACGGTGCGGTGGACGGCCGCGGGCAGCGCGGCGGCCGGTTCGCGGCCGGCCCGGTGACGGCCGGCGCAGATCCGCACGCGCCCGGTGTGGGCGGGGGTGCGTGGTGAGCGCGGGAGCGGGGCCTCGGGGCGGGCGGCCGGTGGTGGCGGTCGGCGGGCACGTCGACTTCCAGGGGATCCGGTGGCAGGTCGTGCGCCTGGCCGGGCAGCACCTCCGCCTGGCCTGCGAGGAACGCGAGGAGGTGGTGCTGGCCGGGTACCTGTTCGCCGACCCCACGTTCGCCCTCATCGGCCCCGGACAGGACAGCGTGCCGGAGGCCGCACCGCAGTGTGTCGTCGATCCGATGGTCGCTCGCTCCCCCCGCGTGGTGTTCGGGCTGTCGTGAGGATCAGGGGGAGGCGTCCAGGCCGACTCTTGCGGTGTCGATGACGTCGCTCAGGACGTCGCGGGTACGGAACAGGTCGCCGATCATCCGGTCGATGCGGTCCCGTTCTGCGGTGAGCTCGTCGACGAGCTGCGCGGTGGCGATCTCGCTCGGGCCGCCGTCGGTGTCGCGCATGCACGGCAGCAGGTGCGCGATCTTCTTGCTGTTCAGCCCTGCGGCGTACAGGGCTTGGATGCGGATGACCCGGTCCACTGCCCATGCGCCGAAGTCGCGTTGGCCGCCGGGGGTGCGTTCTGCTCGCAGCAGCCCTTGCGTCTCGTAGTACCGCAGTGACCGCTCGCTGACTCCGCTGCGGCGGGCCAGTTCACCGATCCGCATCGCTCACCTCTCGGACTTGAACGTGACACCGGTGTCAGGTTCTACCGTACCGGCATGACGAGCAGAGCAGTTGACTCGCGCCTCTTCGATTCCGCCTCCCTCGGCGCCTTGCGCCTGCCGAACCGTCTGGTGATGGCGCCCATGACCCGCAACCGCGCCACCGCCGACGGCGTCCCGCAGCCGATCATGGCGACCTACTACGCCCAGCGGGCCTCAGCGGGCCTGATCATCGCCGAGGCCTCCACGCCGAACGCCGTCGGGCAGACCTACCCCCACATCACCGCAATCCACAACGAGGCGCATGTGGCGGGTTGGCGTCGCGTCACCGACGCCGTGCGCGCCGAAGGCGGCCGGATGTTCCTGCAGGTGCAGCACGGCGGCCGGGTCGGCCACCCCGGCAACAGCGGGCTCGACCCCATCGCACCCTCGCCGATCCCGCTCCCCGAGACGATCTTCACCCCCACCGGACACCAGGACGCCGTGGTGCCCCGCGAGATGACGACCGACGACATCCGCTTGACCGTGGCCGACTTCGCCGCTGCCGCCCGAAGCGCCATCGACGCGGGCTTCGAGGGAGTGGAGGTGCACGCCGCCAACGGCTACCTGCTCCACCAGTTCCTGGCCCAGGGAACCAACCGGCGCACCGACGCCTACGGCGGCCCGGTGGCCCATCGCATCCGGTTCGTGCTCGAGGTCGTACGAGCCGTTGCCGACGCGATCGGCCCCGGCCGGGTCGGTGTGCGGATCGCACCCGCAGTGACCGTCAACGGCATCGTCGAGGGCGACACCGAGCAGATCTACCCGGCGCTCATCACCGCCCTGTCCGGCATGGGACTGGCCTACCTGCACGTCGTCTTCGCGGATCCGGACCAGCCCCTGTTCCAGGAGATCCGAAAGACCTGGCCGGGCACGCTGATCGCCAACCCGGTCCTCGGATGGGGAGCGCCGTTGCCGGCCGACGGGGGAAAGCACCAGGGCGAGCGACTTCTCGCCGCAGGAGCAGCACCGGTGCGCCGATCAACCAGGTACGGGACCAGGGCCTGATGTACACCGGCGGAGCAGCCGGCTACACCGACTACCCCACGCTCGCCGCCACCACCGCCACTACCGCCGCTGCCGCCCACGACAACATCGCGGCGCCCGAACAAGCCGAGCCCTCACCCCGGGACCCGGCACACCTGAACCACCGACCCTGAGGATCCGGGAGCGGAGCCACCCCGTGGTGATGAAGCACCATCGGCTGGCTGTGCCTGTTCTCTCGGGAATCGCTTGTCGGCGGCAGCGGGAGTCGTTCAGAAGAGGTCTTGACCCGTTGCCCCGAGCTGGACACGGCCGCCGAGCACATCCGCGACTTCGGCGAGATCCTCACCAGCCGCCTCGCCGCCAAGTTGCCGGACTGGATCAAGGCAGTCGACGGCAGCCAGCTGCCCGGCCTGACCGGCCTGACCGGCTTCGCACTCCATCTGCTCAGAGACCTCGACGCCGTCACAGCCGGCCTCACCCTGGAATCGAGCTCCAGCAGCGTCGAAGGCGCCGTGAACCGCATCAAGAAGATCAAAAGGCAACTCTACGGGCGCGCCGGCTTCGGCTTGCTTCGCAAGATGATCCTGCTTCAGCAGATCCCCACTACCGGGGTCAGAGCTCGGCCGTCCAGACTCCAACTGGGTGCTCGCTGGGCGGCAGCCACAACTGAGGCTGCGACTCCCGATGCCCCTGTCCGGCTACTTCTTCCCAGTGAAAGCACCCGTTCGGGTCGGGCCATGCCACCTGCAGGACCGGGAAGGGCGGCCGCCGGTAGAACCCGATGGCCTGCCCGAAGAAGGTCCGGTACCAGCGAAGATCAGCCCGCCTGAGCCCTACCAGTAGGCCGCGCGCGACGCCGTGATGTTCCTGGCCGTCAGCCAGGACCGTGCCCGACGCGGCCTTCTCGCCGAGTGTGTTGAGCATGCGGTGCATGAGGTGGACATCGAGCCCGAACATCGCGAGCTCAGGTGCACCGTGCGTGTGGGACAGGCCGATCGTGTAGGCGAACCCCGGGCCGATCTCGTCCTCGGGGACCATCGCGACGTGCCATCCGTGTTCCTGCACATTGCCGATGACCGTCCGCTCAACCTGGTCTGCATCGTCTCGGTCACCATAGTCATGGCACAGGACGCATCGGCACTGGAACGGATCACCGGTCATGCGTGGAGAGTACGAGGTGAGCGTTCAAGTTGGGCAGTCGAGCCCGCATTCGAGAGGCTCGTCACGTTCTGTGACCACTCCCCAAGATCTGTGCCAGAACCGAGTTTTGATGTCACCTGGCTGACGCGGCGATGTCCAGAAGCTGTTGGTGGAGGCCAGGCCGAGCGAACAGTGCGCCCCCGGTGTCGGTCCGTTGCTGACCGGAGAGATCGCTAAAGATGCCGCCGGCTTCTTGGACGATCGGGATCAGGGCCGCGATATCCCACGGACCTGCTCCCAACAGGAGGAAGGCATCCAGCCGGCCCGTCACGACAAGGAGCGCCCCGTGGCAGGTGCCGGATCCTGTGGACGGTTTCTTGGGCGTGGGCGCGGTGGAATCAGCGGTGGACCAGTTGAGCGTTGGCGTGGTGCGCGCGGTGCGTGTGGCCAGCGCTGCGGCAATAGCCCGCTGTGTCGGGTTCAGTCTGCGCGGGGGCGGCCAGATGCCGAGGGAAGAGTCGGCCGCTGCGCTGCCCTCGCTGATGGCCAGCCGACGCGCGGAAGTGCAGGGACGGGGTGAAGGGAGACTACTGGTCCATGCTCCCTGGTTGGGTGCCGCCCACCATCGGCGGTTCAGCGCAGGGGCGGAGACCATGCCCAGGGTGATGCGGTGGTTGACCTCCAGCGCGATCAGGGTGCTCCACTCGGGCTCGCCGGCGAGGAAGCTGGCCGTGCCATCGATAGCGTCGATGATCCAGCGGCGATGCCCTTGACCGTGGGATCCGTACTCTTCACCGATGATCGCATCGTTGGGGTGCTGTTCGTGGATTCGCTGACGCAACGCCTGTTCGATCTCTCGGTCGGCAGCGCTGACAGGGCTTCCATCGCTCTTGATCTGTGTTGCCGTGGCACCTGCTCTCCTGTGTCGGCGTGCGATGTCAGCCGCCTGATCGGCGAGCCGATGAGCAAACATCAGATCTGGTGTGTTCGGCATAGGGTGCACTCTGCCCGCGCCACGTGGAGTAGTCATCTTCCGGGAATCAAGGCGTCGCTGAGGACTTCGATCCTTCGTGGGGCGTATCCCAGCTGGCAGCGACCTGCCGGGTCTGGGCTTTGGTGTGAGCGAGTCGGTAGGAGTCGGTGCCGGGCTGGATGATCGCGCCGTTGAAGGTCAGGCAGTCCACGACGGCCGCGCAGAGCCGGGGGTCGGTGAAGGTCTTGGTCCATCCAACTGGGGCTGGCACTTGTTCCCTGTGGAGAGTCTGCCCTGTCACCTGCCCATAGGCGGGTCCTGGCCGTCTCTTTGATTGTCTCGCTGACAGCACGCTTTTGAAGGCTCTACCTTCATTCATCAGGTGCGAGGAAGGTGTGCCCGATGGTGGAGTCGCGTCTGCGGGTGATCGAGGGCCGAGCGGTCCCTGACCTGCCCGCTGCCCTGGACCCGTGGGAGTTCCAGGCGTTATGTGTGGAGGCGTTCGTGGCCTCCTGCCGGGCCCGCGGGTTCAGCCCGGTGACCATCGAGAACGACACCGGCCTGCTGGAGCGGACACTCCAGGCTCTTGGCCGGCCCGCCTGGGACGTCACCCCTGAGGACATCGACCGCGTCGTCGGCGGCCTGGCGGTGGACGGGCGGGCCCCGTCCACCCGCCGCGGCTATGTCCAGATCTTCAAGGGCTTCCACCGGTTCCTGCAGGCCCGAAAAGCCGTCGAGATCGAGGCCGCCTTCGGGATCAGGCTGGTCTGCCCGGTGGACGAGTTCAACGCCTCACGGCATGTCGGCGACGACTCCCCGGCCCTGCTGCCGCCACCGACCTCGGAACGCGTCGACGAGTTCTTCGCCTTCCTCAAGACCCGCATCGCGACCGCACGCAAGTACGCACCCGCCGCCCGCGACTACGCACTGTTCCGGACGCTTTATCACGCCGGCCTGCGCTCGGACGAGGCCGCCCGCCTGGACCGCCCCGACGTCCACTTCGACCGCGGCCCGTTCGGGAAACTGCACGTGCGCTTCGGCAAGGGCGCCCACACCTCCGGACCGCGACCGCGCTGGGTGCCCATGCTCGACCAGGTGGATCTGGTCCTGCACTGGTTCCTCGACGACGTCCGCGGCAAGTTCCCGGACTCGCCCGCGCTGTTCGCCGACGAGTCCGGCGGCCACCTCCACCAGGGCACCGTCCGCAACCGGCTGCGCTATCTGATGGAACTCGAAGGCCGCCCGGCCGCCGACCGCTTCAGCCCGCATGCCCTGCGCCGGGCCTGCGCGACCCACAACTACGAACGCGGAGTGGACCTGGTGGCCATCCAGCAACTGCTCGGTCACTGGACCGTCAGTTCAACCATGCGATATGTCCGACCCTCGGCAACGTTCATCGAGGACGCCTATCGCCGCGTGGTGACCAGCACCCTCAGCGAGCTCACCGGAGAGGATCCCACGTCGTGAACATCAAGTGGAAACTGCGAATCGCCGCCGCCCAGCGCGAGGTCTGGACCGGCGCCCAACTGCGGCGGCTCCTGGCCGAACGGGCTGGCCTGGAGCTTTCCTCCGCATCGGTGTCGGCGCTGTTCACCAAGGAACCCTCGCAGGTGAAGATGTCCACCCTGGCCGCGCTGTGCACCGCGCTCGACTGCACCCCCAACGACCTGATCGAGGTGGACACCACCCCCGTCCAACGCCCCGCCACCCCCGTCCGACCAGCAGCAGTGCTGCCCCGGGCCGCCTCAGCCACCGGCCGGTCGATGCCACCGATCTGACGCGAACGAAATGGATCGACGATGGGCAAGCGCCAGCGGGACTGCCTCGGCTGCGGGGCACCGGTCGGGATCATCGGCCGGGACCACTGCTGCAGCTGCACCGCCCGGATCAAGGACGAAGCCACCCGAACATCCTGTCCGGCCTGCGGAAAGTCACGGGTCCTGCAGGAAGACACCCGACGGTGCATCAACTGCTCGCGGACCTGCACTGCCTGCGGCCGACCAGTGCGGTCTCCAATCGCCACCAGTTGCGGGGCCTGCCGGCGGGAAGCCGAGCGAGTCGCAGCCAAACGGACCTGTCCGCGCTGCCAGCGGCCCGGCTTCCTGCAGATCGCAACCGGCTGGTGCGGCCACTGCTCACGTGTCCGCCAGCCCAAGCAGCCGCCGCGCGAATGCGTCAGCTGCGGCCAGGTTCGACGCCATACCGGGCTGGGACTGTGCTCGGCCTGCTGGCAGAAGCACCCAGACCGGCCCTTCATCACCGCCTCCAACCTGCAAGAACGACTCGCCAACCCGCCGATGTGGCTGGGCGACTTCGCTGGCCACCTCGCCGCCGGCACTGCGCCAGCCGAGCGTGCACCATGATCAGCGCTCTCGGTCGGCTCCTGGAAGACGAGCACCCCAATCACCCGCAGGCTCTCCTGGAGCGTGCTCGCCGCCCCGGCCGCTCGATGGGCTCCCTCGCCCGCGCACTGGAGGACTTCTTCACCCAGCGCGCCCTCGCGCTGCCGACCGACCACGCCGACCAACTCGCGGCCGGCCGCCGCCGGCGCCGCGTCGAAGCCGCCCTGCTCTCGCTCCGGCCCCAAGTCCACGCGTTCTCCGACTCACTGCTGCGAGCACGTGAGCGTGCCCTGCGCGCCGGGACGCTACCGCGCGCCGACATCACCATCGAGGCGACCCTGGCCATCGTCCGCGACCTCGCCCGCTTCCTGGCCGATCAGCGCGGCAAACAAGACTGGGCCCTGGCCGACGTCCACGACATCGAAGCGTTCCTGGCCAACCAGCCCAAGGCCCGCCAGCGCCGGCTGACCGTGCTGCGGCAGTTTTTCCGCTTCGCCCGCTCGGGCAAATTCGTCCTCATCGACCCTACCCGGGGCCTGAAGGCGAAAGGTCCTTCCGGGTTCAGCGGCACCACCGTCGCCGTGGACCAGCAGCGCCAGCTGTTCCGCCGCTGGACCACCACCACCGACGCCCACCCCCACGAGGCCCTGCTTGGAATGCTGGCCCTCCTGCACGCGGCCTCCAGCAGCGAAGTGCGACACCTGCGCGTCGACGACATCGATCCGGTCAACCGCACCATCCAGCTGGGCAAACGCCCGCATCCGGTGCCGATGGACCCGGCCAGCTGGTCAGTCTTGGAACGCTGCCTGGCCCACCGCGAGAGCCAGCGCACCGACAACCCCCACGTGATCGTCACGAAGATCACCAAATCCGGCCGGTCGGCAGCCTCCACCGCCTATGTCAGTCACATCATGGACCCCTGCCGTGTTCCGCCCCGGACGCTGCGGTGCACCCGCCTGGCCGACCTGGTCAACACCCTCGACCCGAAGCTCGTCGCCGCGGCCTTCGGCATGGACCCCGAAGGCGTCATGATCTACCTTGCCGACCACGTCGACGAGGGCCGCTTGCCCAGGCCGAATACACGATGACGTCGGGCGCCGGTTGACCTAGTGTTTCGCAGATGAGCACCCACGCCGCCACCCTCGATCAGTCAGACGGAGTGATCGTCCGCAGCCTGGAGAACAGGGCTGTGCGCGTCAGGCTCTTCGACCGTTCCCGCGAGGATCCGGACTGCGTGCTCTACGCGATCGAGGTTCACGCGCCCGGTCTGAGCGCCCGTGTCGATGGGGTGACGGCCTGGAACTGGGACGCGGACCTGGCCCCCTTTCTGGAGGGACTCGCCCGGGACTTCCGAGGGTGGGACGGAGAACGTCTCTGGCAGACCAACGATCGCGACCTGACCGTCAGCGCGGTCGTCCGATCGGGCGGTCACGTCGGACTGACCTGGACCCTCCGACCATGGCGGGCATCCGTTGACAGCTGGTCTGCTTCCGTCACCACCTGGCTGGAGGCCGGCGAGCAGATGTCCGCCTTGGCAGCGGACGTCCGGCACTTCCTCCACCAGGAGAACAAGGCTTATGGATGACCAGATGAATGCCCAACGACTGTATGCCTGGGGACGGTCCCGGTTCGAAAGTCAGGCCACTCCGGTCGCCTGGGCTGGCGACGTCCTTCGCGCTGCGAGCCGGGACATCGGCGCCTTCCCGGAAGTCGACGACGCTCTGCTGCTAGCCGAGACTGAAGAGCGGTGGCCCCGGGCTCGCGAGGTGTTCGACAGACTGCGACGACGAAGTCTGGATCGGCGTTCGCCACTGGAGGAAGACCAAGCGCTTCTGTTCACTCTCGCTGAGCTGGTCGCCAAGGTGGCGCACAACGCCGCAGGTGTGCGGCCTCCGTTCGATCACGACTCGGGATGGCGCATCGGGCCCGTCGCCTTTCGACTCCTCGCAGCCACGAGCCATCCCCAGCTTCGGGCCGAACTCGCAACGGCTCTCGGCGGACTGCCAGAAGACAGCTGACATGGCGTCGCGACACGGCAGAACCTGTTGAGTTTCGGCGCTGCCTGGCACAGGTTCGCCGGAACATGTGCGCTTTGCTGAAGGACTCGTTGGAGGCGATGGCGACGCTGTTCCTTTCCTCGCGTTCGGTCAATCCCTGGACGCAGTTCAAGGCCGAGGCGGCCGCATGGTACGAGACACGGCCCGGCGCGACGATCATGCCGATCGCCGCGGACCCGAGCATCGACGCGGAGACCCCGCGGACCTGGATACCGGCGGCCGGCAAGGCCACGCCCCGACCCCTGCCCCGACCGCGCCGCCCTCGTGGGAGGCGCAGAACGAGACCCTGCGCCTCAAGGGTTCGCGAGCTGGAGAAGGAACGCGACACCCTGCGCCGCACGGTTCGCGAGCTGGAGGAGGAACGCGACACCCTGCGCCGGGCGGCCGAGTATTGCGCGGGCCGGACACGCCGGTGAGCAGCATCCCGTTCGTCGCCGACCACCAGCGCCGCTACGGCGTGAAGCGGCTGGGCCAAGTCCTTGAAATGCCCCGCTCCAGCTACTGCCACGGGCGTCGCAGCGAGCCTGTCCGGGCGGCCCGGCGGGCCGCCGACGCGAGGCCGACCGCCGGGATCCGGGCCGTCCACCAGCCCTCGGGGTGCACCTACGGCGTTGCGAGGATCACCGCCGGGCTCCGCGACCGCGGACCGCGCCGGTCGAGGGTCTCGCGGCTGAGGAAGGACGCGGCGCCGGGGCCCATCCGCTGCGCCTCGCCCAGGGCGCTGCAGAAGCTGACGCGGTGGCTCCGGGAACAGCGCGGGACGGCACCCTGCCGGGCGCTCGGCGGGGGGTCGTGGGTCGTCTCCCGCGACGTGGTGTAGGGGATCAAGCGCTAGGCGTTCCGGTAGGAGGCCCACGGCGACCTCCATAGACGCGCCTGCCCACGAAGCCTGCTGGTGAGATGCGTTGAGTCCCCGAACGGACGGAGTCACCGTCCCTGGCCTGCGGATTCCGACGCCTTGATCCCTTACACCACCTGGCGGGACGCCATCGGGCCGTGGGGCAGTGCGGCAACCAGGGGGTGCGGTGGATCCTCGTTCGGCCGGGCAGGTGGCCGGGGGCGCTGTCCTGGCGCGTGCGCGGGGGGGCCGATGCCGCCGGACAGGTGCGGGTGCGGACCGTGGTCGGGAGTCGCTGGGCTGTGGCGGCGGCCGCGCGGGAGCGGGCCTGGGGTGGTGCCGTGGGTGAGATCGGGTGCGGGGACGGCACGCCATCGCGCTGGTGGACGGCGTACGCGCGGGCGGGGGCGCCGCCGCGGCGTCCGACCGCGGGCACGGGTGGTCCGGGTCACAGGCGGCGGAGCTGCGGCGGAGGCCCGCGAGTGAAGCGCCTCACACGGGCCCAGGGGTGTACGACCCACGGCAGTAGGCATAACCCGGAGCGGCGAACCACAACCCACCCGAAGAATCCCCACACATGGATGTTTACCGGCACAATCCAGACAAACCATGCTAAAGGTGCAGGTCATCGCGCTTCACGCCGATCCGCCGCGGCCTGCCCGGCCCCGCGATGCCGGCGTTCTGGAGGGGCTCCGGCCGCGGCCACCGGCCCCCGCAACCGGGGGCCGGTCTACGGGTTCGCATCGTAGGTGGGGTGTTTGCCGGGGGCGGCCGACTCGTCCACGGTGGGACGAGTCCGAACGGCGCACCGGATCGCATCCCGCGGTCTGTGAGCGTCCCGCCCGGCACCAACCGACACCGGGTGCCACGGGCACCGGGGCCACCACCGCCCCGGACCGCCCAGCCAACCGATCGAGGTCCCCAGCTTGATGCGCTTCGCCCTTCCCCGCCGCCTGCACACCACCGCCGCCGTCCTGGCCACCACCGCGGGCCTGGCCTCGGTGGCCGCCATCGCCGCCCCGGCCGCCTCCGCAGCCACCGCACAGCAGACGACCCGGACGAGCGCGCACCACCAGCAGGCCGACGCGCGCACCTTCGCCGCCACCACCGGCACCTCCGCCGCCGCCGCCAAGGCCCTGGCCAAGTCGATGGTCCCCGCCTCCCAGTGGGCCTCCTTCAACCAGATCGTCAGCCACGAGTCCAGCTGGAACATGCACGCCACCAACGCCGCCTCCGGCGCCTACGGCCTGTGCCAGGCCCTGCCGGGCTCCAAGATGGCCTCCGCCGGCTCCGACTGGCGCACCAACCCCGCCACCCAGATCAAGTGGGCCATGACCTACATGAACGACCGCTACGGCAGCCCCAACGCCGCCTGGAACTTCTGGCAGACCCACCACTGGTACTGAGCCACCCCAGGCACACCAGCACCACCACCGAACGCCCCCGGCACCCCCCGGGGGCGTTCGGCCGTCCCCAACCACCCCAAAGCCGCCACGGCCCGGATGGCAGCCGAGGCAGACCAACGCCACCCCCGCGCCCCGACGCCCGGACCGCACCGGCACGCCCTCGCCCGAAAGGCCGGGCAGTCAACCGACCCAGCCGAGACGGAGGTGGATCACCACGATGACAACCGCTGCGCCCGTAACCTCCTCCACCACCCAGTGGTGTACCCGACACGCATCCAGCACAGGCCCACCAAGCCCCACACTGCCGCGACCACAGGCCAAACCCGCGAGGAACCCGCACCCAATGAGCACCGTGACCCCCGACAGAGGCAAGGCCGGAAACCAGGACACACCACGAGGAACCACCCCGCAGGCACAGGAAGCAGCACTGCCACACAAGCCAGCGCACCTCCCACCCCAAGGCCCACGACCGCCGCTCGACACCGTGCACACACCAGCCCCCACACCATCAAAGCCACAACCCCTACCCACAAACGCAGACTCCCCCAGTCCCTAACCTGCGCGTTTCATCTAGGGTCGCGTCCAGATCATGATCGGAAAAGCGAAAGTGCCTTCTGAGCTGGGACGATGAGGCTTGTCTAGGGTCTCGATCGTTCCAGCGGGAAGGCACTTTCTGCGTGCACACTACCCGGTCACGCCCCAAGTTTGTCGTCAGCGCCGACGGGCACGGGGTGGTCAGCCATGCCGGCTCGCGTCTACTCGCGGATCTGGCCGACGCCACCACGCTGACCAACGCCTTCTCCGACGCTCTGCGCCACCTGCGGCCTCGTGGGACCGGGCACGATCCCGGCCGCGTCGCGGTGGACCTGGCGGTGATGCTCGCTGACGGCGGCGATGCGATCGCCGACCTGGCCGTGCTGCGCGACCAGCCGGAGGTGTTCGGCCCTGTCGCCTCCACTCCGACCGCCTGGCGGGTGCGGGCCGGCATCGACACCGCTGCTCTGAACGCCGTGCGGGCAGCGCGGGCCAGAGCTCGCGATGTCGTCTGACTGCAAGCAGACGAGACCGGACGCGCCATACCCGCCTCGCAGGCCGGCGGTCGTGAACTGCCCGGCCTGGTCCTGGACATCGACGCAACCCTGGTCACCTGCCACTCCGAGAAGGAACAGGCCGCCGCGACCTACAAACGCGGCTTCGGCTACCACCCGATGCTCTGCTTCCTGGACAACACCGGCGAGGCCCTGGCCGGGATCCTGCGACCGGGCAATGCCGGAGCGAACACCGCAGCCGACCACATCACCCTCCTGGACCAGGCCCCCGCGCAGATCCCCGACACCCACCGCCACGGCACCCCCATCCTCATCCGCGCCGACAGCGCGGGCAGCGCCAAAGCCTTCCTCGCCCACCTACGCGCCCTGAGGCAGCGCGGGATCCAGACCACCTTCTCGGTCGGACACGCCGTCACCGACCAGGTCCGCAAGGCCATCCGCGCGCTGCCCGGCCAGGTCTGGCACCCCGCGCTGGAACAGGACGGCACCCTGCGTGGCGGCGCCGAGGTCGCCGAACTGACCGGCCTGGTCGACCTCACCGGATACCCGGACGGCACCCGCATCATCGTCCGCCGCGAGCGTCCCCACCCAGGCGCCCAGCTCTCCCTGTTCGACCAGGACGAAGGCATGCGCCACCAGGTCTTCCTCACGGACACCCCCGTCGCAGGCGGCGGCTCACTCCAGTACCTGGAGGTCCGCCACCGGGCCCACGCCAGGGTCGAGGACCACATCCGCTGCGGCAAAACCACCGGCTTCGGCCGCTTCCCCTCGCGCCACTTCACGATCAACCAGGTCTGGCTGGAGCTGTCCCTGACCGCGATCGACCTGCTGGCCTGGGCGCGGACCCTGCTGCTGGACGGCGAGTTGGCCACCGCCGAACCCAAGAAGCTCCGCTACCGACTCCTGCACGCTGCAGCCCGGATCACGCGCGGAGCCCGTCCCCTACGGCTGCGGATCGCCGCCATCTGGCCCTGGCGCCACGAACTGGCCGCCGCGTTCAGCCGCCTCGCCGCGCTGCCCCGACCGGCCACGTGACAGACGAACCCAGATGCGAGTAGGGCAGCAGGCCGATGCCGTGCATGGGACACCCGGATCCGCGGCTGTGTGGCCCGCCTCCGAGCGCTGGCCGGCACCGACCCCGACGCTCCCGACCTGGCCCAGCTGGTCGGTGAGCTCCTGTTGAAGAGCGCCGACTTCGCCCGCTTGTGGGAGCGGTACGACGTCCGCCCCCATCGCCCCGGCACCAAGCACTTCCACCGCCCCCAGGTCGGCGACATCACCCTCGGATTCCAGTCCATGCAGCTGGATGACACCCCCGGCCACCGCCTCGTCGTCTACTACACCGACGCCGCAACCCCCGAGCACGACGCCATGGTCCTTCTCGACATGCTCAGCACCCAACAGACCCCGGACTCCGCCGACCAAAACACCGGCTCGGACTCGCTGAAGCCGTAGCGTCAGGGCGCTCTCCGACCGCGATGGAGCCGTACACATGCAGGCATCGGCGGTGTCGCACACCATCAAGCCGTGGCAACGGAGGTGGGCGCAGCTTGCGGAACATCGCGCATGTGGCGCAGCGGGGAGCAGAACACAAACCAGCCGGCCGCCCAGGAACCGGTGAACGCCAGCCAGAGCGTGGGCCGCACGCCGATCAGTGTGCCGAGTACCCCGCCGAGGACTCCGCCGAGCGGCAGCGTGCCCCACACGACCCAGCGGACGGCCGCGTTCATCCGGCCCATCATCTCCGGCGGTGTCACCGACTGCCGATAGCTGAGCTGGGCGATGTTGTAGACCATGGCCGCGAAGTACGCGATGCCCCAGCCCAGCGGGAAGAGCAGCACTCCCCGGCCCTGCCAGGCGGCCGCCGCGATGACCTGCGGCGCGCTGAAGACCAGCATGGACACCCAGATGATGCGCGCCGAGCCGATCTTCTTGGCGAGCCGGGCGGCGAACGCTCCCCCGGCGATCCCGCCGATCGCCGCGCCCGCCATGATCAGCCCGGTCAGCGCGGGACGCACGTGCAGCACCCGGATGAGGAAGACCATCGCCAGCGCCGAACTCATGCCGGAAAACAGGTTCGCGGTGCCCGTGCACGCCACGACCCTGCGCAGAATGCTGTGCCCGAACACAAACGTCAGCCCCTCGCCGATCCGGCGCCGCAGCGTCTCGTCCGCCGGCCGCGCCGGTGGTGGGTCCTCCCGGGTCCTGATCCCGAGGATCGACAGGACCGAGACCGCATAGGAGACCGCGTCGGCCGTCATCGCCCCCGCGGCGCCGAACAACCCGACCAGCCCGCCTCCCAGGCTCGGTCCCCCGAGCTGCGCGAACGCCTGGGTGGTCCCGAGCTTGCTGTTGGCGCTGATCAGGTGAGTGGCGCGGACAAGTGACGGTACATAACTCTGGTACGAGACGTCGAAGAACACCGAGCACACACCGGCCGCCACCGCGACCACATACAGCTGCGCCATCGTCAGCGCTCCGAACGCCGCCGCCACCGGGACCGAGCCGATGATCACCAGACGAAGAAGGTTGCAGACGATCAGAAGGGAACGCTTGGCGTGACCGTCCACCATCGCACCCGCCGGCAACGCGATGACCGCGAACGCCAGCGTGGTGGCCGCGGTCAGCAAGCCGACCTGGAGGGTGCTCGCGTTCAGCGCGACCACTGCGAGCAGCGGCAGAGCGACCTCGGTGACCGCCGACCCCGTCTCACTGACCGTCTGCCCACTCCAGAGCAGCAGGAAATCCCGCTGATGCCACAGGCGCGGACCATCGGCCCGGGACCCGGCATCCGGCAGATCCTTAGCTACTTCCGTCACAGCCCCAACTCCGCTCTCGGCCCCCGGCCCGGACAACCCAGCTGATCACCAACACGCCGACACCGTGCCCTCGGTTCTCGTCGGCATCTCCCCGCGTCCCGGTCGAGAACCTACCGACACCCGCTCTCCCTTCAGGCCCTGGCTCGGATTCTGTGACCGGTGGCTGCCCGTCACCCGCCCTCCGCCCTGCCGCTCGGGACGGTCTGGGCGTACGATCACCGGGCCGCATCCTGGGCATCGTGGCTGCTGTTCCCGATCGCCGAGCAGTTCGGCAACTGGGTGCTGGTCTGCACCGACAGCAGCGTGTCCGCCGACCAGTCGCTGAGTTCGTTGTGGCGGTTGAACAGCGACGGCCTCATCGTCCAGTCCCCTTATTCCCGCTCCAACCCACCGGTCTCGCCGGCGCCGGTCACTACGGCGCAGTCGTTCGCTGTCGGCGTTCAGCACGGTCTTCGGCGTGACCGGCCTGGTCATCGGTGTCGTCGCCGTCTCCGAGGAAGGCGGCGGTTGGCCCGCCGACCGCGTACTGGCCCTCATCGCTGCGACCATCGGCCCCTGGGCCAACATCGTCTCCCCACTCGGCACCGACCTGGTCAAGAAGTACCTCCCCAACGACATCACGCCGTTCATCCCGCCGGCCTGCGACGTGATCAGCTACTGGGGCGGCGGCAGGCTGAGCCTCTTCAGCAACCTCAACCTCTGGCCCGGCGAGGCCCGCGCCGCCGTCGCCGAACTCTGATCGCTTCTGCGGTCCCGGGCTGGACATGGCCGTATGCGCCTGCGCGCCGCACGGACCTGACGGCGCTCCCGGAGTCAGGCGTGAGCCTCCGCGCACTGCGAATGCCCCCAGCTGCTGCCGACCCTGGTGATCATGTCGCCCTTGGCGTAGGGCCTGGCGCACGGGCATGTGCCGACGTAACGCGTGGGCAGGGTCCGCGAACCATCCGGGGAACTCCGCCTGCCGCGGGAGGACGAGGCGGCGCGTCCACCGCGCGGTGAAGGGCTCGGGGATGGTTCGGGCACGGGGAGGTCGGCGGCGGTCCCACCGGCGCTCTCCTGGGTGCGGGCGGCGTCGCTGGCGGCCTTGTCCGCGATGGCGTTCAACGGATCGCCGTCCACCTGGTGGGCGGGGACGTACACGAAGGTGACATCCCGCCCCTCCAGGAGCGCATCGATGTGCTGGATCAGCTCGCGATTGGCAACCGGCTTGCCGGCGGCGGTCTTCCAGCCGTTGCGCTTCCACCCGGCCAGCCACTTCGTCGCCGCGTCACGGGTGTACGTGCTGTCGAGGCGCACCTCCAGCGGCACGGCGGGATCCGTCGCGAGCAGCAGCTGCTCCAGCGCCGTCAGCTCGCCGATGTTGTTGGTGCTGTGCCCGAGTGAACCGGCCTGCCAACGCTGCGGGACCCCGGCACTGTCGGCGACCACGTAGGCCCAGGCCGCCGGGCCCGGGTTGCCTTTGGCTGGTCCGTCACACGCTGCAATGACTCGTTCGACCATGCCCCGATCATGCCAGGGGCGCGCTCACCGTCAGAACCGTCGACGCCGACATCCCACGGCGCCAAATCCTCCTGTCATGTGAACGACCCGGTCAGAGCACGGCCGTGGAGAGGTCCCGTGGTGCGGGAGAGTCCAGCCGGGACCGGCTCGGCGGGACCTGCCGTGAGTATCGACACGCAGCCTGACCGGATCGGATGATTCATCGGTACCCGCAGAGCCGTCGAGGTGCACGAGATCGGCGGACAACACCACGACTTGCCCCATACGCTCGCCGTCGACCGGATCCGACGTACCCGTGGTCCGCGCGCGGTCAGCGCCCCTTTCGGGAGGTAGGCCATGAGACGAAACCTCGTCATCGCACCCACGGTTGTTGCGGCCGCGCTGGTCACGCTTGCCGCATGCAGCCGCACCGGCGGTACCGGCGTCGCCAACGTCGTCGACAACTATCTCTACGATCTCGGCAACCGCAACTACTCGGCGGCCTGCAAACAGCTCATCGACCAGTTGCGGCAGCAGTTGGGTGACTGCCCGGCCACGCTCAAGCGGCACCACGACAACCTTCCCGTCAATGAGTACGGGGAACTTCGCGACGCCCACGTCCGCAGGGTCACCTACAACACGAAGGACAACGCCAAGGCCACGGTGTACCCGCAGGACATCAAGATCGGTACCGGTAGCAAGGCGAAGCGCTCGATCGCGGCCTACCACGCCACCGACGGCCAAGACCTTGAACTGACCAAGGTTGGCAAGGCGTGGCGCATCTCCGGCGGTGGTGTCTGACGGTGCCCGTGCAAGGCGCCGGGACTGCGCCTTGAGCCGTCGTGCTGCCGCGTCTGGCCTGTGTCGCTGCGGCCGGCATCCCGGGGGTCCTGCGCCCGCTGCCGATGAACGGAACACGCACCGCCGACGAGTCCAGGGGCCGCGTGAGACGCGCCGACGTCAAGTCCCCCTGGCACTCGGGACCGAATCGTGACCCATCCGGCCGTTGACCTGCTCGGATGAGTTCTCCGCATGGGCAGTGCCAAAGCCCTTCGGATCAGCGGGGGATGAGGAGCAGAGGGGGATGAGGAGCAGAGGGGGTCCGGCACACTGCCGCCTGCCGATGTTCAAGGGCCGGGCTGAGGGCCGCGCCACGCCGGACGGCGTGGGGGGCGGTCCGGCGTGCGCCCACGCGAACCCGACGTGCCCGGGGAGAGCTGCTGCGCCACCCCGGGCGCTCCGGCGCTGGGCGTACCGCGTGACGTTCCGTCCGGCGCAAGCTCTGTGCAGGCATGGTGCGGCGCATCGCACCCGCGAGGTGGCGGCCCGTCCCGGACGGAGCGGGCAGAGCACCGCGTCCGCCGTCACCGACGCAGCGGGCCTGCCCTTCGGCGGCCACGGAGTCGCCGCCACGGCGCCGAGGGCGCCATGGCGCCTCCTCCTGACGGGCACCCAGCACCCCGCGTCAAGGAAATGAAAATCTGGGGGTTGTTTTCATCATGCTGAAGGTCTTCAATATGTCGCAGGACACACACCCCAGGGACAGGTGGAGACCGTGAGCGACCGCGATGCCTCGATGCCGGACGACCGACCGGACCTCGATGTGCTGGTAGCCACGGTGGGCCTGCAGATCAAGGCCCTGCGCAAGCAGGCCGACCTGACCCTTGACGAACTCAGCCGCCGCTCCGGCGTCAGCATCGGTTTGATCAGCCAGGTCGAGCGAGGGAAGGGCAACCCCTCCTTCACCAGTCTGGTGCAGATCGCCCACGGTCTCGACATCCCGATCGGACGGCTGCTGCACGTCGCCGAGCAGATCAGCCCGGTGGTCCGCGCCGACGAACGCCGCATCCTGGACTTCCACGGCTCCGACTCGGCGGACGGCGACCGCTACGAACTACTCACCCCCACACTCACCGGCGCTCTCGAGGTCCTCTGGGTGGTCACCCAGCCGGGCCACGACACCAGCGCTACCCCCTTTCGCCACAACGGCGAGGAGTTCGGCATCGTGCTCTCCGGGGTGAAGGACGTCTTTCTCGACGGCGTCCGCCACCGGCTCGAAGCAGGCGACTCCATCACCTACTCCTCCAGCATCCCCCACTGGTACGCCAACCCCGGCGACGAGCCCGCCACCTCGATCTGGGTGATCACTCCGCCCAGCTGGTAGGCATCGGCCCCGCGCCGTCCCACCCCCAACGCCCCGGCCCGCAGCCCGGGCGCCGGTACCGCACGGCTTCATTCCGTGCCCCTCCCCCATGAGGTGCCCGACCATGGCATCACTCATCGGCAGAACCCCTGTCGCCACCGGAACCCCCCTCTCCCACCGCCGCACCCTGCTGGCCCTCGGCGGCGGCAACGCCATCGAGTGGTACGACTGGATGGTCTACGGCCTGCTGGCCTCCTACATCGGCCCGCTCTACTTCCCGTCCGGCAGCTCCGTCTCCGAGACCATGTCCGCGCTGGCCGTCTTCGCGGTCGGCTTCGCCGCCCGGCCGCTCGGCGCAATCATCTTCGGCACCCTGGCCGACCGCATCGGCCGACGTTCCGTCATGCTCTTCTCCATCGGCTCCATGGTGCTGAGCAGCCTGGTCATCGCCCTGCTGCCCAGCCATGCGAGCATCGGTGTCTGGGCCGGCGTCATCCTGTTGACCAGCCGCATCCTCCAAGGACTCTCCACCGGCATCGAGGCCCCGCTCAACTCCGCTTACATCGTGGAGCTGGCACCCGAGGGCAAAACCGCCCGGTTCGGCAGCACCATCAGCATCTATGTGCAAGCCGGCATCGTCGGCGCCTCGCTGGTCTGCTTCCTCACCACCTCGCTGGTCGCCCCCGATGCCATGGCTGCCTGGGGCTGGCGCCTCCCCTTCGTGGTCGGCGCCGTCGGCGGCCTGGTCTTCCTCTGGCTGCGCCGCGCCCTGCCGGAGACCCTGCACACCGAGGACGGGCGGCAGGCCGAGCCGGCCCGGGTGGGTCAGGTCTGGGCCGAGGTCTGGCAGCACCGGCTGGCGCTGCTGGCGATCGTCTTCGTGGTGGCCGGCGCCCAGGCGCTCAACTACACCTGGGCCACCGGACTGCCCAACCTGGCCCGCTCCGCACACCACGAGGACCCGGACACCGTCTTCCTGGTCTCCACCCTCGCCGGGATCTGCGTCGCCCTGCTCTACCCGCTGGTCGGCCGGCTCGCCGACCGCAACCGGATCTCCCGGACCTTCATCGTCTCCCGGCTCGCCGTGGTACCGCTGATCTTCATCGTGCTGGTCTACCAGCGGCCCGGTATGGCGATGTTCACCGTGGTGATGCTGGTCGGCGCGCCGGTGCTGGCCTTCACCATGGGCCTCTACAACACCGTCGCCGCCACCCTGATGCCGACCAGTTGCCGGGTCACCGGTGTCGGCCTCGGCTATGCGATCGGCGTGGCCGGCTTCGGCGGCACCGCCCCGTACCTCCTGCTGTGGCTCCAGGACCTCGGCGCCGCCTGGGCGTTCCCCGTCTACGGCGCGGTCCTCTGCCTGCTCAGCGTTCTGCTCTATGTGCTCGTCCTCCGTCGCGGCGCCGTCCGTGCCGGAAGCTGAAAGGAAGCCAGATGCCCCAGACCGTCTCTCTCGACGCCGTTGAGGCACCCGTGGTCCAGCGTTCCGACGTGGTCGTCGTCGGCGGCGGACCGGCCGGAGTCAGCGCGGCCGTGGCCGCCGCCCGCACCGGGGCCAGCGTGACCCTGCTGGAGCGCTACTCGGCCCTCGGCGGCCTGGCCTCCGGCGGCATGGTCCTGGTCCTCGACGACATGATCAACGGAAACGAGATCACCGTCAGCGGCATCGTCGACGAGTATGTCGAGCGGATGGCCAAGCTCGGCCTCGCCGTCTACCCGCCGGCCGAGGACCGCCGCTCCTCACCGGAGATGTGGGCCAAGTGGGGGCGCTGGGGCGCCTTCGACTTCCACTCCCACACCAGCCCCAAGCCGATCTGCTACGCCGTCGCCTTCGACCCCGACGGCTGGAAGCGGGTCTCCAACGACCTGGTCCGGGAGAACGGGGTCAACCTGCGGCTGCACAGCTGGTTCTCCCGGCCGGTGGTCCAGGACGGCGCAGTGAAGGGCGTGGTCTGCGAGACCAAGTCCGGGCCGCAGGCGGTGATGGGCGACGTGGTGATCGACACCACCGGCGACATCGACGTGGCCTCCCGGGCCGGCGCCTCCTACGCCCAGGACAACTACCTGGTCACGCTGGTCTTCCGGCTCGGCGGGGTGGACACCGCGGCCGCCGAGCGCTTCGAGCAGGAGAACCCGCGCGAGGCCCGGGCCATCAACCGCAAAATCAAGCGGATGCTGGGCGGCGCCTGGGAGCTGTGGTGGCTCAAGACGCCCGTCCCCGGTGTGGTCTGGTGCAACTGCCCGCACATGACCGGCTTCGACGGCACCGACCCGGTCTCGCTCACCGAGGCCGAGTTCGAGGCCCGGGCCCGGATCGGTGCCGTTCTCGACCACATCAAGTCCGACCTCCCCGGCTTCGCGAACGCCTACCTCCTCGACGTCGCCGAGCAGATGGGTGTGCGGCAGACCCGGCTGCTGCAGGGCGAGTACGTGGTCACCAAGGACGACGTCACCTCCCGCCGCCACTTCGCCGACAGTGTCTCCCGCGGCCGCGACTACTACACCCCGTACCGCGCCCTGCTGCCGCGCGGCGTCGACCAGCTGCTGGTCGCCGGCCGGCACTACTCGGCCACTCCCGAGGCGCAGCGGATCTCCCGTGAGATCCCGCCCTGCATGGCCATGGGCCAGGCGGCCGGCATCGCCGCCGCCACCGCGGTGGAGCAGGGCGCGCTGGTCCGGGACGTGGACCCGGCCCTCATCCAGCGCCGGATGCGCGAGCAGGGCGCCGACCCCGGTGACATCCCCGCCGAGAACGCCACCGTCGACCAGTCCGAGGAGGCCGTGGCATGACCGCCGCCGTGCAGCCGCTCAGCGGCATCACCGTCATCGACTTCACCCAGGTTTTCATGGGCCCGTCCTGCACCCAGCTGCTCGGCGACTACGGCGCCGACGTGATCAAGGTGGAGCGGCCCGGCACCGGTGACATCTCCCGGACCTCGATCCCGGACCCGGCCGGCCTCGACAACCCCATCTTCCTGTCGATCAACCGCAACAAGCGGAGCATCGCCATCGACACCCGCACCGCGGAGGGCCGGCAGGCCGTCCAGGAGCTGGTGCGCTCCGCCGATGTGGTGGTGAGCAACTTCCGGGCCGGCGTGATGGAACGGCTCGGCCTCGGCTACGAGGCGCTGCGTGCCTTCAATCCGAGGATCATCTGGGCCTCCGGCACCGGCTTCGGCACCGAGGGCCCGTACGCCCACAAGGGCGGGCAGGACGCCATCGCCCAGGCGTACAGCGGAGTGATGTGGCGCCGGGTCTCCGAGGACGACCCGGTCACCCTCTACCCGACCACGCTCTGCGACTACACCACCGGCATGCACCTGCTCCAGGGGATCCTGCTGGCCTTGCTGCACCGCGACCGCACCGGCGAGGGGCAGAAGGTCGAGGTGTCGATGTACGACTCGATGCTCCACATGCAGATGCAGGAGGCCTGCCAGCAGCTCAACCGCGGCACCGAGATCAACTGGGCCGCGATGCCGCTCACCGGGGTGTTCCGCACCACCGACGGCGCGCTGATCATCGTCGGCGGTTTCAAGGCGAACCCGCTGCACCACATCAGCCGCGCCCTCGAGCTCGACGAGGACCTCGGCGAGCGCCCCGAGTTCGCCACCCTCGACCTGCAGTTCGCGCATCGGCCCGAGCTGCAGCGGATCTTCGCCGAGGCGGTGGCCGGCAACACCACCGACCACTGGGTCAAGCGGCTGGAGGACGAGGACATCCTCTGCGCCCCGGTGCGCAGCCTGGAGCAGACCCTCGACGACGAGCAGACCGCGGTCAACAGGATGATCGTCGAGATGGACCACCCGGTCGCCGGCCGGATCCGCGCCCTCAACGCGCCGCTCCACCTCTCCGCCGCCCCCGCCGAGGTTCGCCGGGTCCCGCCGCGGCTCGGCGAGCACGGCGCCGAGGTCCTCGGCGAACTCGGCTACACCACCGAGCAGATCGCGCTGCTCCGCGACAAGGGGGTGCTGCGATGACCGACGAGGTCCGCTACATACGGGACGGGCACATCGCCCGGGTCACCATCGACCGCCCCGCCGTGCTCAACGCGGTGGACGTCAAGACCAACACCCGGCTGGGCGAGATCTGGGCCGAGATCGAAGCCGACCCCAAGGTCCGGGTGGTCGTGGTCACCGGAGCCGGGGAACGCTCCTTCTGCGTGGGAGCCGACATGTCCGCCGGCGCGGTGGAGAAGACCGGCCTGGAGTACTGGACCGGCCTCGACCCCAACGGCTTCGGCGGGCTCTCCCTGCGCACCACCCTGGACGTCCCGGTGATCGCCCGGGTCAACGGCTACGCGCTCGGCGGCGGAATGGAGATGGTCCTCGGCTGCGACATCGTCGTCGCCGCAGAGCACGCCCAGTTCGGCCTCACCGAGCCCCGGGTCGGGCGGATCCCGCTGGACGGCGGGGTCTTCCAGCTGGTCCGCCGGCTGCCGCACACCCAGGCCATGGGGCTGCTGCTCACCGGCCGCCGCGCCGCCGCGGCCGAGCTGCACCGGATGGGCCTGGTCAACGAGGTCGTCCCTGCCGAGCAGCTGGACGGGGCCGTCGACCGCTGGGTCGCCGACATCCTCGCCTGCGCCCCCACCTCGCTGCGCGCCATCAAGCAGATGGTCCAGCGCGGGGACGGACTGTCGGCGCAGGACGCCCACAAGCTGCGCACCCCCGCGCTGATGGCGGCTCTGGACAGCGGCGATTCAAAGGAAGGCGTACTCGCCTTCCAGCAGAAGCGGCCGCCGGTCTGGCCCGGACGATGAGGGGAGCCCACTGATGCCCGAGAAGCTCGCACCCGGGGTGTGGGGTGTGGTCGCCACGCCGTTCCTCGGCTCTGCCCTGGAGGTGGACGAGCCCAGCCTGGCCCGGCTGGTCGAGCACTACGAGCGGATCGGCACCACCGGTCTGACCGTGCTCGGCGTCTTCGGCGAGGCCACCCGGCTCTCCGCCCAGGAGCGCCGCACCGTACTGGAGGTGGTCGTCGACACCGTCGACCTGCCGCTGGTCGTCGGGGTCACCGGACTGGCCACCGCGCCGGTGCTGGAGGAGGCCCGGCTGGTCCGCGAGGTGGTCGGGGACCGCCTCGCCGGACTGATGGTGCAGGTCAACTCGCCCGACCCGCTGGTGGTCGCCGCCCACCTGGGTGCGGTCCACGAGGCCACCGGCGCCGGGATCGTGGTCCAGGACTACCCGGAGACCAGCCGGGTCGCCATCCGCACCGCCGACCTGGTCCGCGCCGTCCACGCGGTCCCCTCCACGGTCGCGGTGAAAGCCGAGGCGCCGCCCACCCCGGCGGCCGTCGCCAGGCTCACCGCCGCCCTGGACGTCCCGGTCTTCGGCGGCCTGGGCGGGCTGGGCCTGCTCGACGAACTGGCTGCAGGCGCCGCCGGGGCGATGACCGGTCTCTCCTGCCCCGAGGGCCTGATCGCCTGCGTCGAGGCCTGGCACAGCGGCGGGTACGACGCGGCCAGGGAGGCCTATCTGCCGTACCTGCCGCTGGTCAACTTCGAGGCGCAGGCCGGGATCGGGCTGGCGCTGCGCAAGGAGGCGATCCGGCGGCGCGGTCTGATCATGGAGTCCGGCGTCCGGCCGCCGGCCGCGCAGCTGCCCGAGGCCCTGGTCCCGCAGCTGGAGCGGCACCTGGCCGCGCTCCCCAAGGAGGTGTCCTGATGGACCTCGGCATTCGCGGACGGGTCGCCGTGGTCGCGGCCTCCACCGGGGGGCTGGGCCGGGCGGTGGCCGAGGCGCTGGCCGCAGAGGGTGCCTCGGTCGTGGTGGCCGGGCGGCGCGGCGACCTCGCCCAGGAGATCGCCGCGGGGCTGCCGGACGCGGTCGGCGTCCCGGTCGACCTCACCACCCCGGACGGCCCGCAGCAGCTGGTCGAGGCGGCCCGGGAGGCGTACGGCGATCCCGGCATCCTGGTCCTCAACGGACCCGGCCCGCAGCCCGGCACCGCCGCCGGGCTGGACACCGGTGACCTCGCCGGCGCGCTGGACTCCCTGCTGCTGGCCCAGCAGCGGCTGGTGGCGCTGACCCTGCCGGCGATGCGCCGGCGCGGCTGGGGCCGGATCCTGGCCATCGGCTCCAGCGGGGTCGCCGAGCCGCTGCCGGGGCTGGTCCTGTCCAACGCCGGACGGGCGGCCCTCGCCGCGTATCTGAAGACCCTCGCCGCCGAGGTGGCGGCCGACGGAGTCACCGTCAACCTGCTGCTGCCCGGCCGGATCGCCACTGCCCGGGTGGCGGCACTGGACGCCGCGCGGGCCGAACGCGAGCAGCGCCCCGTCGCCGACGTCGCGGCCGCCTCACAGGCGGCGATCCCCGCCGGACGGTACGGCACCCCGGCCGAGTTCGGCGCGACCGCCGCCTTCCTCTGCAGCGACCCCGCCTCCTATGTCACCGGGACCGCGCTGCGCTGCGACGGCGGCTTGGTCCGCAGCCTGTGAACCCCCGACTTCGCAAGGAACGGCACCCATGAGCACTGTGCACATCCCCAACCTGATCGGCGGCGAGGAGGTCGCCGGTGACGGCCTCGAACGGTACAACCCCGCCGACCCGGCCGAACTGGTCGCTGTGGCCCCGGCTTCCGGAACCGAGGCCGTCGGCGCCGCCGTGACGGCCGCCGCCGCGGCCCAGCCCGCATGGGCTGCGCTGCCCGCCCCGGCGCGGGGCGCGATCCTGCTGGACGCCGCCGAGATCCTGCGCGGCCGCCACGAGGAGGCCGCCCGCGACCTGGTCCGCGAGGAGGGCAAGACGCTGCCCGAAGCACGCGGCGAGGTCCGGCGGGCCATCGACGTGCTGCGCTTCTTCGGCTCCGAGGGCTGGCGGCTGGGCGGGCAGGTACTGCCCAGCTCGCTGCCGGACACCATGGTCCACACCCGGCGGGAGCCGCTCGGCGTCGCAGGGCTGATCACCCCGTGGAACTTCCCCATCGCCATCCCCGCCTGGAAGATGGCGCCCGCGCTGATCAGCGGCAACACGGTGGTGCTCAAGCCCGCGGAACTGACCCCGCTCTCCACCCGCCACCTCACCCAGGCCCTGGTCCGTGCCGGGCTGCCCGCCGGCGTGCTCAACGTGGTGCACGGCACGGGCGCGGTCGTCGGCGAGGCGCTCGTATGCGACCCCCGGGTGGCAGCAGTCTCCTTCACCGGTTCCACCACGGTCGGCATGCGCATCGAGCGCACGGTGCAGGAGCGCCGCGGCCGGGTGCAGGTGGAGATGGGAGGCAAGAACGCCTTGGTGGTGCTCGACGATGCCGATGTCGAGCAGGCCGCACGGATCGCGGTGGCCGGCGGCTTCGGTCTCACCGGACAGGCCTGCACCGCCTCCTCCCGGGTGATCTGCACCCCGGGCGTCCACGACGACTTCGTCGCCGCGCTCATCAAGGAGGCGGCCCGCTTCCGGCCGGGCGACGGCCTGGCCGACGGCACCCTGATGGGCCCCGTGGTGAGCAAGCAACAGCTGGCCACGGTGACGGCCGCGATCGAGCGTGCGCGGTCCGAGGGCGCGACGTTTGCAGCGGGGGGTGAGGCCCCCGAGGAGCTGATGCTCGCCCCGACCGTGCTCACCGGCCTGGACCGGGGCAGTGCGGCGGCCCGCGAGGAGATCTTCGGCCCGGTGGTGACGGTGCTCCAGGCGGCGGACCTGGAGGAGGCGATCGATCTGGTCAATGACTCCCGCTACGGCCTGGCGGCCGGACTCTGCACCCGCAACCTGGCCGCCGCGCAGCGCTTCGCCGCGGGCGTCCGGGTCGGCGTGGTCAAGGTCAACCGTCCGACCACCGGCCTGGACCTCAACGTGCCGTTCGGCGGGGTCGGCGACTCCTCCAGCAACACGTTCCGCGAGCAGGGCGCGGTCGCCGTGGACTTCTACACCTGGTCGAAGTCGGTCTACCTCGGCTGGAACGGCTGACAGGCCAGTGAAGCCCTGCGCTCGGGCCCTGCCACCGAGGTGGGTGGCAGGGCCCGGGCGCAGGTATGGCCGGGTACGGGGCCGGTCGCCGTCGCCCTCCTTCCGGTTTCCCAGAAACGCCGGGTGTCGGCGGAGACGGCATACGCCGCCACGTCCGGATGGCCTGACGGGCATCCGGCCGGGGCCGCTCACGTCGGGCCCGGCGCCACCGTCGTGGTGACCCTGGTGACGACAGGCCTCAAGGACAACGCGGTCGCTGTCTACTACGTCGCCTGCGTCAACCGGATCTTTGCCTCCGACCAGCAAGGCGACCTGTCCCTGCCCGAGGCGATCGTGACCGTGTCGGACAGGGCGGGCAAGCCAGTATGGATCCCCCAGGACATGAGCGGTTCGTGCTGCGCGACGATCTGGCACTCCAAGGGCTACGACGACGGCAACACCACCATGGCCAACCGCATCGTGGAACGGGCATGGGAGTGGACCGACCACGGCCGCCTTCCCCTGATCGTCGACGCGTCCTCGTGCACCCTGGGTATCGCCCACGAGGTGATCCCGTACCTGACTGAGGAAAACCTGCGCAAGCACAAGGAACTCAACGTCATCGACTCCCTGGTGTGGGCGACCACGCAGCTGCTCCCTCTCCTGGAGATCACCCACAAGGTCGACAGAGCTGTCATCCACCCGACCTGCTCCATGCGCCATCTCGACGACGTCGAGCACCTGCAGGCCATCGCGGCCGCCTGCGCCGACGAGGTCGACACCCCCGTGTATGCCGAGTGCTGCGGATTCGCCGGCGACCGCGGCATGCTCCACAAGGAGCTCACCGAATCCGCCGCCAAGCATGAGGCCGAAGAAGTCACGTCCCGCCACTACTACGCGCATTTGTCTGCGAACCGCACTTGTGAGATCGACATGGAGCACATCACTGGCCGCCCCTACTACTCGGCACTCATCGCGCTGGAGCAAGCCACCCGCCCGATCGCCATCGCCTGACTTCCCATCAACCACTGGCGCTTGCTCGGGCGAACTCGTGAGGCCCTCGCGGCCGCCCACCGTCTCGACGCTAACCGAGACCCTGCGCCGCGCACCGCACTACCTGGCCAGCCTGGTCGACTCCAACCGCGACCACCTGCGTGAACGTCGAGCAGCCGACCCTACTGTCCGCGTAAAGCAGCTGTTCCGGGAGATCGAGGGACAGGGCTACGCCGGCAACCTCAATCTCCTCTACCACTATGTCGCCCATAGCCGCGCCGAAAGCGACCGGCCCATCACCACCCCGGAACGCCTAGCCCGCCCGGGGCAATGTCTCGCCCGCCCGGTAAGGCCCTTCTCTGCGGCAATGCGCCGGCGAACGTTGGACGATCGGGGCTGGGCCGCAGCGGCGGCATGTCCGACACGTCTCGGAAGGTGAGGAAGCGGCGCAACGGAACCAGGTACAGGCTGGCTAGTGGAGGTTGACGCCTCGCCCACCGACGAGGAACTCGTGCGCTCACTGGGAGCGGACATCGTGGTCCCCCGGGGTCCCGGCGTCGCCCGCCGCATTCTCCATGCCCTGCCGGGCGGCGTGGACGCACTGGTGGACGCCGCTGCCATCGGATCCGCAGCATCGGCCCCGGCCGTCCGCGACGGCGGCACCATCGTCGCCCTCCTCGACGAGGGCCCCCACGCCCTCAGCCCCACCGAACTGCGGCGCCGCTCCCTGCGCACACTCATGGCCTTCGTCCCGGACTACCTGGGCGACCGCAGCCGCCTGGACCGTCTGCGCGCCCACACCGAAGCAGGCCGACTCACCTTGCGCGTCGCCCGCACCTTCCCCGCCGAACACGCCCCCCAGGCCCACCGGCTGTTGGAAGCCGGCGGCACCCGCGGCCGCCTCGTCCTTCAGTTCTGAACTCCCCCTCCGCAGAACCCCCCTCCGCAGAACTCCCCCTCCGCAGAACCCCCCTCCGCAGAACCCCCTCCGCAGAACCCCGCCACCACGAGAAACCCCATCCCCATGTCCGAGAAAACCCCGCACCCCCATCCGCGCCGCTGGGCCGCCCTCCCCGGTGTCGATCTCGGTCATGTCGCCGACCCAGAGCAGGTTCCGGGCGACGGCGTCGAAGTGTCGGCCGATCAGGTCACGGGCGGCCTTGCGCTTGCCCTCGGTCGGACCACCCCCTCGGGACCATGGCACGACGTCCCGGACAGGGCTTTTCCATCTCGGGGGTAACCTGACATGATCCAGCCGAACCCGGTTCTCAGCGATCGCCGCTCGAAGCCGCACCGGTCCCGGTCAGTCGGTAGCGCCGCAACGGCGTGGCGGCGCGACTGCACGGTCTCTGCCCGGATTCTTCCACTTCGAGCTTGTGTCCGTCCCGGGTGAACACGTCCCGCCCGACCATCGTCGACTTCCAGGAATCGGCAACCGCTCCCGACATGCAGAACAGCCAGGTGGCACAGATGCGTTCTGTGCCGCGGTCGTCTCGGCCGCTCCAGATGGTCACCGAATGGGAGTTGCCGTGCATGTCGCGCCACGGCACTGCACGGCCAAGAGCCGTACCCTGCTGCGGGTCCGCCAGCGGGTCGTAGCGCCCGAGCAACTCATAGCAGCCCTCCACGTGGTCGGCCGAGGAAAAACACCAGCCGCTGATGTTTCCTAGACAACAGGCGCGCTCACCCCGCGGGTCTGGGGACGACCACTACGGGGCAGTCCGCATGGTGCAGGACCGCGTGCGTCACCCGGCCGATCCTGAGCCCCACACGGCTGTGGGGACGGCGCGCACCGACAACGAGCAGTCCGGCGCGGGCGGCGGCGTGGACAAGTGTTCCGGCCGGAGACGAGCCCTCCACGAACTCGTCGGTGACCGGTAGGCCGGGAAACTCCCGCCGCACCCTGTCGACAAGCCCGGCGAACGCCTTTGCTTCGGCCTCCCTGGTCGCAGCCATCTCGTCGAACATGGGGATCGAGGCCCCGGCCTGATCGAAAAGGCGCCACACGCGGACGATCCGGAGTCCCGCCCGGTGGCACCGGGCGATACCCGCCGCGAAGCGCACGGCCGGAATGTCCTGCTCGTCGCGCAGTCCGGCCACGACCTCGCCGGCGGGAGCGCTGTCCTCTCGGCTGCCACGTACGACGACTACCGGGCAGGACGCGCGAGCGGCGACGCTCAGACTCACCGATCCCAGCAGCAGCCCTGCGAAGCCTCCTCTTCCCCGGGAACCGACGACGGCGAGATCGTTCGGCTCCGACGCCTCAAGCACTGCCTCGTATCCCGGCCCTTGGGACAGCGCGGTGGTGACCGGCAGGTCGGGGAGATACTCGCCGACCTCCTCTGCCGCATCCACCAGCACGACGCGTGCGGCCTCGGTGATCAGACGTACGGCCTCACCGACGATGTAGTCGGCGTAGGTGACATCGGCGCCGTGCACGATGTGCAGTACGCGGTCCTGCCGTGCGGCCTCGTGTGCCGCCCAACGCAGCGCGCGGCCTCCTCCAGGTGAACTGTCGACGCCCACAACCACTCGGCCGGGGACGGGACTGCCGGGCTCGGATGTGTTCATCTGGTCTCCTGGTGACGCTTCGGAGCGGGTGTTGTTCTCCCACTGTGCTCCGCAGCCACGTTGCGCAGAACAGGGTCCTCGGGGCGGCTCGGCAGGGCCATTCGGTCTGGCCTGCGGCGGCGAGTACGTACCGCCGTGTCCCGGGAGCCATGGCTTCAGTCTGCTCAGCGATAGGGCACCACCGCGACCGGGCAGGCGGCGTGGTGGATCACCGCATGGCAGACCGGACCGATGTGGAAACAGATCGCCGGCTCGCGGATGCGGCGTCCCACCACCATGAGCCCGGCAGCAGGCACGGCCTCGACCAGGAACCGCGCCGCACTGCCGACGATCACCCTCTGGTCGGTCTCCACTTGGGGATACTTCTCGCGCCAGGGGCGCAGCGTCGCAGCGGCCCGGTGCTCTTCCTCGGCAATGAACTGCGTCGTGGAGGCGGCGCTGAGCGGAGGTGCCGCATAGCCAAGGCCGACCGAGGGATGCCCCGCATGGGCGACGTGCAGCGGCGCGGAGCGCAGAGCTGCCTCCTCGAAGGCGAACGCCAGCACGTCGTCGCAGGCCCGGCGGATGTCCAGGCCCAGGACGACGGGCCGGAAGGACGTCCGCACCGAGGGCAGTCCTGCGTCGTCCGGGACGTGCTCGGCAGATGCCCGGTGCTCTGACCTCACGAGCACGACCGGGCAAGCAGCCCGGACCAGCACGGCCTGACTGACGGACCCGAGGATGGAGCCTCGGACGGCGCCCAGGGCACGTGAGCCCAGCACCAGCATGACGGCGTCGTGGCTGGCTGCCGACAGTACATCGACGGGCGGCCGGGGAACCTGCAGCGCGGTGACCTCCACACCGTCATGGCGCGTGCGTAGTTCGAGCTCCATCCTGTCCAGCACCCGCCTGCCCCACCGCTCACTCACGGAGTCCACCTCGACCTGGTGGGGACCGCCGAAGGGCGGCCTCGGCCAGCCCTGGACCAGTTCCACCGGCAGGCCGCGCAGCACGGCCTCCCCGGCCGCCCAGTCGGCCGCGGCCGCACTCTCGGGTGAGGCGTCAAGGCCGACGACGATGGCTCGCGGCATGAGATCCTCCTGTTGCCATTCGCCCGCAATGTCGTTCCGCTGCGGTTCCCTGGCGTCCGCCGGAACGATGCCGACCGGTGGCCGGGGAGGCCGGCTCCAGCGCCGGTGTGGGCCCCATGGGCCCGAGCTCGCGCCACGTGGAGGTCCCCCCGAGAACTGACGGCTGTGGCGGAACCGGCATTCACCGCGCGGAGTACGTCAGACAGTCGGCCTCGTCACTCAGGAAGCCGACCCGGACGGCTCCGGCCTGGCACTCCAGATCCACGTTGTGCCGGCAGTCGGACATCTTGCAGGCACCCACCCGGCCGACCCCTGACGGGTCGCCGCCCTTGAGCGATGTGTCGAAGAACGTGTCACATTGCGGGTGTGCGACATCCCCGACCGTGATGGCCAGCGCGCGGCAGGCGCTGTCCTGGTTGTAGGCGCAGCTCGACACCCCGCACTCGCTCACAACGGGCATCTCCATGAGTACTCCTGCCTGCCAGGTCTCCCGGCAACGGCTCGGGCGGCCTCCGCCGACCCGGCGGGACAGCCGCGCTCCTGACTGTGCGGCGTCTGCCGCACCGATTTCCCCCACCGGGGCCCGCCGATCACCCGCTGAACCGGACCGCCTCCGCTGTACACGTTCTCGTGCACCATGCGGTCCGCCTCCTCCGCATGCTCCAGCATCAACGCACCGCGGGCCGGGCACGAGTGGATCAAGAGACACAGTGCGCCGAAAGGCGGCAGTGGACACCATCGACCACCGCTGCACCCATCAAGGCCGAGAAAGCGGCGTCGCAAGAGATGCAGGGCGGACGCTTGCACCGTCGGCCATGTCCCCCCGTCCCGTCCCACGACCAGCCGCAGTCCGCCACGCACAGGTGTCGCGGACGTCGGGCACCGGCGCCGCCCCTCCGAGCCGTCCAGCCGGGATCCCGAGGACTCCACGGTGAACGCGAGGCCGGCAGCAGGCCTTCGCAGCCTCGTACAGCGGCCGCAGGCCAAGGCGTCCGCCACTCACCACCCGTGCGCCCGGAGCCCTCGCCTCTTCTATGGTGGACGAGGCGCGGCGCATGCTGTCACTGGCCGGCCGTGACCGGCGCACAGGAAGACGGTTGCGATGAGTGCGCACGACCAAGAGCGCCCGCCGGTCCGCAGGCGCCGGTACGGAAGTCTCCGCTCTACGACGCGGTGGCGCGGATCGCGGAAGAGGTCGAACAGCTGACCTGCGGGCAGGCCCGAATGGAGTCTCTGCTGGACGCGGTCCGCGCCATCAGCTGGGAAGTGGAGCTGCCGGACACCCTGAACCGGATCGCGACCGCAGCCATGGAACTGACCTGCTGCCGCTACGGGGCACTGGGGCTGCTCGACGAAGCCCGTACTGGCCCCTCCGAGCTCATCCCCCTCGGACTCACCGACCACCAGCGGGCCGACCTCGCCGAGGTGGAGTTCCCTCACGGACGCGGCCTGCTGGGGCCACCTGGTCCGACACCCGGAGCCGCTGCGTGTCGATGCCATCCCGCGCCACCCGGAATCCGTCGGCTTCCCCGAAGGGCACCCGAGAATGCGCACTCTGCCGGGGGTGGCCATCACCGTGCGCGGACAGCTCTTCGGCAACCTGTATCTCTGCGACCGCCGGGACGACCGGCCCTTCGACGACCGAGGCTGGACGCTGCGCTGGTCGACCGCCGGCCACATGCCGCCCCTCGTGGTCAAAGCCGACAGCCGCACCCGCTACCTCCACGCCGAACCGGGGATCCCCCTCGGGGTCGACGCCGAGGAGGCCCGTCCAGACCATCACCGCGCCCTGTCGGCCGATGCCACCCTTGTGCTGTTCACCGACGGTCTGGTCGAGCATCCCCGCCGATCCATCGACGTGGGCCTGGACACGCTGGGGGCCCTGTCCGCGGTCCACGCCCGCGACCCCCTGGACGAGCTCTGCCGGACCCTTGTGGGCCGGCGTCCGAGTGACGGCCACGACGACATGGCGGTCCTCGGCGTCCGCGTTCCCGGATACCGCGCATGTCCCGAGCGAACGCCGTGAAAGAGGTGCCGGGACGGCCGTGCTGGCAGCGGTCGCAAGTCCACGCACTGGAGGGCGTCCGCTGGTGTATTCCGTGTGGGAAAGGGCACCGTCGAGGGTCGCTGCTACCCCATCCGCGCGTGGGTCAGCTGGATCTGCCCGAACGGAGGGGACCATGCCGTCTCCCGTGATTGTCGGCATCGACGGCTCCGCCCCCGCAGAGCGCGCATTGGACTGGGCCGCGGCCGAAGCTGCCTCGCGTGGTGCGCCACTGCGCCTGGTCCACACGTCGTTGTGGGACCGGTACGAGCCGGACTCCTCGGACAACCCCGATCTGGCGCAGGCCCGCAAGGCCGTCGCCGACTTGGTCGCGGTCGCCATGGACAGGGTCACGGCCCGTTGGCCGGATGTCCAAGCTCAGGTGGAGGTAGTGCCGAACGCACCGGCCCCCGCCCTGCTGGAGGCCGCTTCCTCGGCATCGTTGCTGGTGGTGGGCAACCGCGGGCACGGTGGCTTCACGGGGTTGCTGCTGGGCTCGGTAGGACTGCAGGTAGCTGCCCGGGCCGCCTGTCCGGTGGTCGTGGTGCGCGGGGCCGGCGATGCCGTGGAGCGGCACCATGGGCGGATCGTGCTGGGCGTCAGCGACGCCGAAGCGTCGGGCCCGGCTGCTTCCTTCGCCTTCGAGTACGCCGAGCGCTGGGGTGCCCGCCTGGAGGCCGTACACGCCTGGCATGCGCCCCCGGACCCCTTCCTCGCCTACGGGCCGGGGCAGAGCGCGATGGCTGACGCCTACTACGTCCAGGCCGGGAGCGCCCTGAGGAGCGCCACTTCCCAGGCGGCAGCAACGCACCCTCGGGTTCCCCTGCATCTGACCCCGCGCTGGGGTCTGGCTCATTCCGCTCTCGTGGAGTCAGCAGCCGAAGCGGATCTGCTCGTGGTCGGTGCGCGCCGTCGACCTGGCCCTGGACTGCAGCTGGGCCCGGTCAACCATGCGGTGCTGCACCACGCCCCTTGTCCCGTTGCGGTCGTGCCCCACCCGTGAGCCTGCCGGAGGTCCTGGCCCGCCCGGGGCGCATTCCGGTGGGATTCCCGGCGCCACGGTGATGCGACATGTCGCGGTTCGAGGAGATCGAGCCGTCCCCCGTCCCGCCCCGAGGAGCGGCTCCACAGGACCCGTCGCGGAGTATCGGCCGATGTGTGGCGCGGGGTGCCACGGCAGCGCAGACTGGGAAGGGCCAAATCGGGTCGCCCCACCCCCGGAGGTGCCGTTATGGCTACTCCAGCACGGAGGCACGCACACTCTCTGTTCCCGGAACTGCCCGACTGGTTCGAGTCGCTGGCTTCCCGGCCCGGCTGGCCCGGCCTGCCGGATCTGGCCACTTTGCGGATCGAACAGTATCCGGAGAACGATCGCTATGTCGTCAAGGCCGAGATCCCCGGTATTGATCCTGGAAAGGATCTGGAGGTCACCGTGCAGGAGGGCATGCTGACCGTGAGAGCGGAGCGTGCCGAGGAGAGCCGGGACAAGGACCGCTCCGAGTTCCGCTACGGCTCCCTGAGCCGCACCGTGACGCTGCCGGCGGGTGCCAGGGAGGACGACATCCAGGCCGAGTACTCGGCCGGGATCCTCACCGTCAGCATCGGAATGGGACAGGAGACCCCGTCACCACGCCGTATCGAGGTGACCCAACACAAGGACTGACCGTCCCCGACACGGCGTCCCATCCGCGGGCACCCCCACGGCGGGTGCGGACGTCCCCTCAAAGCGGCGACGTGCGGGCCCGCCCAAGCCGAGAGCGAGGCCGGTGACAGTGCCTCCGTCGTCGATGGCGGCGACGGCGCCGCCCTCGCTCCCCATACGGAGGGAAAGCGCATGGTGGGCGTGGCCGGCAGGGATGGCACCCGGGATCTTCGTGAAGCATGGAACCGGTTCCGCGCCACGCGCGGACGCCCGTTGGAATCGGTGGCGGTCGCCGAGGTGATGAGCATGCCCGTCCGCACCGTCCATTGCACCGACACGCTGTGGCAGGCACTCACGGTGTTCGTCACCGAGGAGCTGCGGCATCTGGTCGTCGTCGACGAGCGCGATCGGTACGCGGGCACGGTGAGTGACCGCGGCGTTGCTCTGGCCTGGCCCGCGGACCCCGTGGCGCTGCGGCTGCGGCCGGTACGCGACGTGGTCGACGCCTGCGAAAGCGTCACGCCCGACTGCGCCGTCGACCGCGCGGCACAGGTGATGTGGTGGCGGCGCCTGGAGGCCCTGCCGGTCGTGGACGGGGATGGGACCGTACACGGCATCGTGACCGACACCGACCTGGCCGGTCTGGTTGCGGCGCGAGGAACCGGGGGCGAGCTGCACGGGCTCTGAGGGCGCCGCGTCGTCGGCTCAGCGGATGCGCGGCACGTGATGCAGCTCGCGGAGGGCAACCCGGGAACGGCGTCCACGAGCACAACAACGCCGCGACCCCGCAGCGGCGTTGCCGATGAGCGGGTACCGCTGCTGCGGAGGGAAAGGGGAGTGATCATGCCCGTCCATGACGGCGCACCGGCAGTGACAGGTCACTGGGAAGCAGAGGTCCGCGAAACCCACACCGCTGCTGTGTTCTTCGCTGCGGACCGGGCCTACAAGTACGAATGGAACTGGCCGGGCTGCCCCCCCGGGCCACCACGCTCCCGCGCCCTTCGAGCAGGGCCTCTACCCGGCCGAGTGGACCGGGCGTACGTATGACACGCTGCTGACACGTGCCGCGGCCCTGCTGGACATGGGCGAGTCCGTGGTGCTGGACGCCACCTGGACCGCAGCCGAGCATCGACGGGCCGCACGGCTGACGGCGCAGCGCTGCACCGCCGACCTGGCCGAGGTGCACTGCGAAGTTCCGCCTGAGCTGGCTGCAGCCCGGTTGGTCACCCGGGACGACACCTTGTCCGACGCCGACTCGGCCGTCGCCGATGCTCTGGCCGTCAGAGCACGGTCCGAACCCTGGTCGGAAGCCACCGTGGTGGACACCAGCGGGACGCTGGAGCGTGCGGCGTCCCGGGCAGTGGCCGCCGTGCGACCGTACGGCGTCGGCCAGGCCGCACCCTTCCGCCGCTCCTATCTGGAGCCCGACTGACTTAGCATGCCCCCAAGGAGGCGAACGCGATGAAGGCCAGCATCGGAGACCGGTTGATCATCGAAAGCCCCACTGACGGCCTCACGCGTCGGGACGGGCGGATTGTCGGCGTGCACCATGCCGACGGCACACCGCCCTACGATGTCTGCTGGTCGGACAGCGGCCGCATCTCCTTGGTGTTTCCTGGTCCGGACGCCCACGTCCATCACTATGCGGGGAGCGAGCCAGCCGGGTCCGGGGAGGCCCGTGACGCAACGCATGCAGTGGGGGCATCCAGGCCGAACAAGCCCCGTTAGGGCTGGGCCGTAGCCGGCGGGGGCGCGGGAGGCCGCACCGTGTCGCCGGGGTGGATCAGCCACTCGACCAGCGTGACCAGCGTGCCCTCGGGCATGTCGGTGCGCAGCGACGGCATCGACCCACGTCCTGAAGAGCGACATCATCGCGGTCGTCGACACGGCCAAGGCGGCCATCGAGGTGGAGTGCTTCGACAGTGGAAAGGTCGAGCGGCTGCTGGTCGAACGCTTCCTCGCTGTCGTGGAGCGCCTCTCCGAGCGCGCCGGCTGCCGCATGGACGAGGACGACCATCCGAAGCCGGCGACTCTCGAGGGCGCCGTAGTGCTGCTCCCGACGCGCACCTGACACAGGTGTCCCCGACGCACTCCGACTGCGCCGAACGAACGCTTCTTCACGTCTCCGGGAATGACGGGGCCCGGCCGAGGAAAGCGGGATGGCGCAGTGCCGCAGTTCGCATGTCTACTGGAATCCCTCCGGATCAGGCCCGAGAGGAACACGATGGTCGCAAGGCGAGACGTACTGAGGGCGGCAGCATTCGGCGGAGCGGCCGTGGTCATCCCGTCGGGTCTGGTGCCGGCTCGGTCCCGGGCTGTGGGCTCCGGTCGGATTCTGGACCCGACGACGATCGGCAAGTACGGCGCGCAGCTGACGGTCCCGCCGGCCATGCCCTGGGTCGGCAGGGACACGGCGGCCCGCATCGACCACTACACGATCGGTGTCCGGCAGTTCCGGCAGCAGGTCCTGCCGACCGGACTGCCCGCCACGACCGTGTGGGGATACGGCTCGGTGCACCACCCGGCCAGCTTCCACTATCCGGCGTTCACCATCAATGCCTCGGTGGGACAGGCTGTGCGAGTCACCTGGGTGAACCAGCTGGTCGACAAGGACGGCGCCTTCCTGCCGCACCTGCTGCCGGTGGATCCGACGGTGCACTGGGCGAATCCGGCGGGTGGGGAGTCGGGCCGGGATTCGCGCCCCTCGTTCACCTCGACGCCGGGCCCCTACACCGGGCCGGTGCCCATCGTGACCCACCTGCACGGGGGGCACAACATGCAGGAGAGCGACGGCTATCCGGAGGCATGGTTCCTCCCCACGGCGCGGGACATCCCCAGGGGATATGCGCGGACCGGCTCGTTCTACGATCATTTCGGGAAGCTGTTCGAGGACAAGTTCGGCGCCGGATGGGGAGCGGCTAGCGCTGTTTTCCAGTACGCCAACAGTGATCGCGCCGCCACGTTCTGGTTCCACGACCACACTCTGGGCATCACGCGGTTGAACGTCTATGCCGGGATGGCGGGCTTCTACCTTCTCCGCGGCGGCCCGGCCGACCTTCCGGAAGGCGTACTTCCAGGACCCGCGCCGAAGCTCGGCGATCCCCCGGGGATTCGTTACCACGAGATTCCCATCGCAATCCAGGACCGGACCTTCACCGCGGACGGGGAACTCTTCTACCCGCCAAGTCGGGCCGATTTCGACGGATTCGCGGGGCCGTACGTCCCAAGGAGCGACATCTCGCCGATCTGGAATCCGGAGTTCTACGGCAGCACGATAGTTGTCAACGGCCGGACCTGGCCGGTCCTGCCGGTCGAGCCGAGGCGGTACCGCTGCCGTTTCCTCAACGGCTGCAACGCGCGGTTCCTGGTCCTCAAGATCGTCACTGATCCGCTGGCCCAGCGGCCCGCTCGGCCGGCTCTCCCGCTCTGGCAGATCGGCAGCGACGGCGGCTTCCTGCCGTCTCCCGTCCAGCTCGACCAGCTCCTCGCCGCCCCCGCCGAACGCGCCGACGTGATAGTCGACTTCAGCGCCGTCCCGGTCGGGACCGAGCTGTATCTGATCAACGAAGGCCCGGACGGACCGTTCAGCAGAGGAGTCGCCGGAACGGATTTCGAGGCGGCGGATCCGCACACCACGGGGCAGATCATGAAGTTCGTCGTACAGCCGCTCACTTCGCCGGACCGTACGGTGCCTCCGGACCGACTCGCTCTCCCTGCGTTCGAGGGTCTGGGCGCACCGAGCAACACCCGGCAGGTGGCCCTGGCGGAGAGCAGGTCGGCGACCCTGCCCGGAGTAGGGCCGCGGGCGGTACTGCTCGGCACTCTGGCGGCCGGGCGGCCGGACATCCTGGGCTGGGACGATCCCATCACGGAGAACCCGAAGGTCGGGGCGACCGAGATCTGGGAGATCCACAACTTCACGGCGGACGCTCATCCGATCCACATCCACGAGGTCCAGTTCCAGGTCCTCGACCGGCAGCGCACCGGAGAGCGGGCGCGGCCCGCTCAGCCTTGGGAGAGCGGCTTCAAGGACACCGTGATCGCTCCCCCGGACGCCGTCACCCGGGTGAAGACGCAGTTCACCCTGGCCGGCCGGTACGTCTGGCACTGCCATCTTCTTGAACATGAGGACAACGAGATGATGCGCCCCTTCCGCGTGGACTAGCTGTATTGACCACGGGCGTTGTTGACAGTTGCGGGACTTGATCAAAGCGAAGACCTCCGATGCAGTGGAGCTGTCTAGGACTGCACCGCACGGAGGTCTTCGTGTCCCACCGTAATGCCCGCCTGACCGTTCACGGCAGGCGGCTCCTTGTCGAGCGTGTCCGATCGGGGCGTCCCGTGGCGCACGTGGCCGCCGAGATGGGCATCTCACGCGCCACCGCCCACAAGTGGGTCCGCCGGTGGCGTGAGGAAGGGGAGCCGGGCCTTCACGACCGTCCCTCCCGCCCGCACACCACCCCGCACCGCACGCCGACGGCCACCGAGGCCCGGGTGTGCGAGCTACGCAAGGACCGCAAGCTCGGGCCGGCCCGCATCGGCCCCATCCTGGGCCTGGCCCCCTCCACCGTGCACCGCGTCCTTGCCCGCCACGGCCTGGGCCGCCTGGCCCACCTGGACCGGCCCACCGGCCAGGTCATCCGCCGCTACGAACGCGCCCGGCCCGGCGAGCTGGTCCACGTCGACATCAAAAACTCGGCAACATCCCCGACGGCGGCGGCCACAAGGTCCACAGCCGTCAGGCCGGCGAAGCCAACCGGCATGCCACCACCGCTGAACGCAGCCCCAGCGGCACTCCGAAGATCGGCTACAGCTTCATCCACACCGCCGTCGACGACCACACCCGCCTGGCCTACAGCGAGATCTCGAGTCGGGTGATCCGGACCGGGTCAGTGATCGGCTCGGGCAGCGGATGGAGCGGCCGGGCGTTGGCAATGCCCTGGTGCGGCCGGTGCGAGTTGTGGATATGTTCGAACTCGCGCAGGGCGTGCTCACGGGCGCCGGCCGCGTGCTGGTGGGCCCGCATGATCGTGGAGTCCACCGACACCTCCCAGTCGATCTCACCCGCGGCGTCGGCCGCGGCCTGGACCTTCTGCAGCAATCTCTCCCACGTCCCGTCGGCCGACCACAGCCGATGGCGCTCATACACGGTCTTCCACGGTCCGAAGCGCCCTGGCAGATCCCGCCACTGCACACCGGTCCGCACTCGGTGCAGGATCCCGTTGACTACCTGTCGATGGTCCCGTCACCGGCCACAACGCCCATTGCTCACGGTAAGAACGGCCGCAACCGCTCCCACTCCGCATCCGTGAGATCACCCCGCCCCATAACCAGCCAACGACCCGACAGGCAGATAGTCACAAGATCGGGCGGACAGTCTCTAGGGACGGGCGGGGCATCCGAGAGGTCAGCCCCCACCGTAGCGGGTGGCGGTGGCGGAGAAGCCGTCGTGCCAGGCCGCCTTGGCGCCCGAGTCGCCGATCCGGTACGTCTGGACGACCGCGCCGACGCCCACCGCGAGGGAGAGCACCACTGTGGCAGCCCGCAGCGGGGTCCGCAGCGCCACCGCGTCGCTGCCCGCCCGGCCCGTTTCGCCGGGGCCCGTCGACGGGGCCCGGCGGACGGCCCGGAGTCCATGCCCTGCGGTCGTCGTGCGGCTGCGGCGGACGAGGCCCATGGCGATGAGCGCCTTCAGTAATGAATGGGCACAGCAGTGGATCCGGGTCCTGGGGAGGGCGATCCGCCGCCACTGTTGACCATGAACCGATACTGTTGAACAATAAACCATACTCTGACCCCTACCCCACCGAGGGAAGAAAGGGAAGGCAAACCCCGCTTCCCCAGGAGACGGCTCGGAAGGAGGGTGAAGCATGCCGGAACTGGGCCTGGCCGACACCAACGGCATCCTCAGCCAGCCGTGGGTGAGCCCACGCCGTACCAGCTCCGGGCTCGGCTGGGAGCACCTGTACGTCTCCACGCAGAGCGAGCGGCCTTACCGGGCGCAGTTCGAGCCCGCCAGCACACACCTGCTGATCCTGCACCTCAGCGGACCGGTCACGGTCAGCCGCGGTCGGGGGCGGTCCGCCCGATCCGGAGTGGTCCCGGCTGGGGGCCTCTTCCTCCAGCCTGCCCAGGAGGACCTCGCCGTCGAGCTGCGGGGCGATCTCGAGACTGTGCACGCCTATCTCACCGACCACGCCCTGTGCGAGGCCAACGACAGCCGCCCGATACGGCTCGCCGAGAAGACCGGCACCAGGGACCCGCTGCTCGAACAGCTGCTACTGGCACTCGACGGGGTCCTCCAGCGCTGGGAGCCCTCGGCGCGGACCTACGTCGACCACCTCACCGGCATGCTCGCCGCACAACTCGCCCACGCACACCCGGTCGAGCAGGCGGCCTCGGGCAAAGCGGCCCGATCCGGACTGACGCAACGCCAACTGGCATCCGTCCGCGAACTGATGGAAGGACGGATCGCCGCTCCGGTTCCACTCACCGAGCTGGCCGCCGCAGCATCATTGAGCGTGAGCCAGTTCACCCGGCAGTTCAGGGCCAGCACCGGCGAGTCGCCCCACCAGTGCCTGCTGCGGCTGCGTCTCGAACATGCCTGCCGTCTGCTGCGTACCAGCTCCTCCTCCATCCCCGAGGTCGCCTTGCAGTGCGGTTTCTCCCATCAGGAGCACCTGACCCGGGTGATGCGCACCAAGCTCGGGACCACCCCCGCGGCTCTTCGCCGCGCACGCTGACCGCCCGCACACCTGCCCTCGGGTTCGGCACACGCGCCTTTCCTGCAGAAAGGCGCTTCGAATGTGCAGGCTGAAATCTGCCCGTCACGCGGATACTCGAACGCATCCCAGACGACGGCAGAACGGGGGCAAGCTCGATGCGGACTTTCGTCCACACCTCCCACCCATCCCGAGTGATCTTCGGAGTCGGCACAGTCGACCAGGTGCGGGCCGAGGTCGAACGGCTCGGCGGTTCCCGGGTGCTCCTGCTCTTCGGCCCGCAGGTGTCCGCGGCCGCGGCCAGGGTGCGGGAGGTACTCGGAGAGCTGGTGACCGCCGAGTTCGACGGCGCAGCGATGCACACACCGGTCACGGTCACCGAGGAGGCCCTCCAGCTGCTGCGGACGACATCGGCGGACTGCCTGGTCGCAGTCGGGGGCGGCTCGACCACAGGGCTCTCCAAGGCGCTCGCGCTCCGCACCGACCTGCCGCAGGTGGTCCTGCCGACCACCTACGCCGGCTCCGAGGTGACCTCGGTCCTCGGCGAGACCGCGAACGGCCGCAAGGTCACCCGGTCCTCCCCCGCGATCCTGCCGGAAACCGTCGTCTACGACGTCGACTTCACCCGCTCACTCCCGCTCGGGATGTCGGTCACCAGCGGGATCAACGCGCTGGCGCACGCAGTCGAGGCCCTGTACTCGGCCGAGTCCGACCCGGTCGTGGACGGACTGGCGCTCGACGCGATCTCCCGGATCGCCCGCGCGCTCCCCGCGCTGGCCGCGGACCCCTCCGACCTCGACGCGCGGTCCGACCTGCTCCACGCGGCCTGGCTGGCCGGGACCTGCCTCGGCTCGGTCGGCATGGGCCTGCACCACAAGATCTGCCACACCCTCGGCGGCAGCTTCGGCCTTCCCCACGCGGAGACGCACACCGTCGTACTTCCCCACGCCATGGCCTACAACGCCTCCGGCGCACCGGACGCCATGCGCAGGATCGCCGAGGCGCTCGGGGTGGACGACGCCGCGGCCGGGGTGTTCGACCTCATCACGAGCGTCCACGGCCCGACCGCACTGCGCGAACTGGGCATGGCGGAATCGGACCTGGCGGAGGGCGCCCGGCTCGCGGTGGCCACGCCCTACCCCAACCCCCGGGACCTCACCGTCGAGGGCATCCACGGACTGCTGCGCGACGCCTGGCACGGTCGCCGCCCACAGGCCGCCGCCCCGGCCCCCCACCGCGCCCTGGACACCCGCCTCAGCGACCTCGCCGAGCAGGTGGTGGCCAGCTTCGCCGACGCTCCCGACCCCCGGGTCAGGCACCTCATGCAGGGCCTGGTGCGGCACCTGCACGACTTCGCGGTCACCAACGACCTCACCGAGTCCGAGTGGCAGTACGCAATCGACTTCCTCACCGAGGCCGGCGCGCTGTGCGGCCCCACGCGACAGGAGTTCGTGCTGCTCTCCGACACCCTGGGCGTCTCCAGCGTGGTGGATGTGCTCACCAACTCCCGGACTCCCGCCACCACGCCGTCGGCGGTACTCGGACCGTTCTACACCGAAGGCCCACCGGAGCGTCCGCACGGCTCCGACATCTCCGACGGCCAGGCCGGTACGCCGCTGTGGGCGGACGTCAGGGTCACGGACACGGCGGGAGCGCCCGTACCGGATGCGGTGGTGGACGTGTGGCAGTCGAATGCCGAGGGCTTCTACGACGTGCAACTGCCGGACCTCGAGGGTCCTGTACTGCGCGCCCGGCTGCGCACCGACGAAGAAGGCAGGCTCTTCTTCTGGTCCACCCTCCCCGTGCCCTACCCGATCCCCTCCGACGGACCGGTGGGGCGGATGCTCGCGGCTGTGGGGCGCCACCCCTATCGGGCACCCCATCTGCACTTCATGATCGCGGCACCGGGCCACCAGCGCCTGGTCACCCAGCTGTTCGTGGCGGGCGGTGACCACCTGGACAGCGACAGCGTCTTCGGCGTCAAGGACGCACTGGTCGTCGACTACACACCGCAGCACGGCCCCACTCCCGACGGCCGCACGGTCGACGGCGGCTGGCGCCGACTCGACTACACCTTCCGTATCGCGCCTCTGGCCGACTGACCGACCGAGGAGCCCCGATGGCATTCACGGACCACTACGACACCGACGTCCTCGTCGTCGGCAGCGGCCCCGCGGGCGGCTCCGCTGCCCTCTTGCTCGCCACCTACGGGATACGCACCCTGCTGGTGACCAAGTACGGCTGGCTGGCCAACACACCGAGGGCCCACATCACCAACCAGCGCACCATGGAGGTGCTGCGCGACCTCGGCGTGGAGTCCGAGGCCGTGAGGGAGGGCAGCCCGTCCGCTCTGATGGGCGACACGGTGCTGTGCACCGCTCTCGCCGGTGAGGAGATCGGCCGGATCCGCAGTTGGGGCACCGGCCCCGGCTCGGCCACCGAGTACGGCTCCAAGAGCCCCTGCGAGATGATCGACCTGCCGCAGACCTACCTGGAGCCGATCCTGCTGAAGAACGCGGCGGCCCGGGGCGCCAAGGTCCGCTTCGACACCGAGTTCGTCAGCCTCACCCAGGACGAGAACGGGGTCACCGCCCGGCTGCGGGACCGGATCCGGGGGGACGAGTTCACCGTCCGGTCGCGCTATCTGATCGGTGCCGACGGCGGCCGCAGCACCGTGGCCGAGCAGATCGGTCTGCCCATCGACGGGCAGATGGGCAAGGCCGGCAGCATGAACATCGTCTTCCGGGCCGACCTCTCCAGGTATGTCGCCCACCGCCCGAGCGTCCTGTACTGGGTCATGCGCCCGGGCGCCGGCACCGGCGGCATCGGCATGGGCCTGGTCCGCATGGTGCGGCCCTGGAACGAGTGGCTGCTGGTGTGGGGGTACGACATCGAGCAGCCGCCCCCGCAGGTGGACGAGGAGGCCGCCCGGCAGATCGTCCGGGACCTGATCGGCGACCCCGGCCTCCCGGTCGAGATCACCTCCACCGCGCTGTGGACCGTCAACCACAGCCACGCCACCGAGTACTCCTCCGGCCGGGTCTTCTGTGCCGGCGACGCCGTGCACCGGCACCCGCCGTCCAACGGTCTCGGCTCCAACACCTCCGTCCAGGACTCGTACAACCTGGCCTGGAAGCTGGCCATGGTGATCCGCGGTCAGGCGGAACCGTCGCTGCTCGACAGCTACACCGCCGAGCGCGCACCGGTGGGGCGGCAGATCGTCGAGCGGGCCAACCTCAGCCGCGACCAGTTCGGCCCGATCTTCGAGGCGCTCGGCGTGGGCGACGCCAGTGACGAGGCGGCAATCCTCACCGGTCTCCAGGCCGTGCGCGCCGGGACGGCCGAGGGCGCCCAGCGGCGGCAGGCGCTGGAGGAGGCCGTCCGGCTGAAGAACTACGAGTTCAACGCCCACGGCGTGGAGATGAACCAGCGCTATGTCTCCGCCGCGGTGCTCGACGACGGCTCCGCCGCCGAGGTCTGGGAGCACGACCCCGAGTTGGTCCACCAGCCGACCACCCGACCGGGCGCCAAGGTCCCGCACGCCTGGCTGGTGGACGCCCAGGGGCAGCGCATCTCCACCCTGGATGTGGTCGGGAAGGGTCGGTTCACCCTGCTGACCGGCCTCTCCGGCGGAGTGTGGGAGGAGGCCGCGGAGCGCAGCCGCCGCACGCTGGGGGTGCCGCTCCCGGTGGTGCGCATCGGCGCCGACGGGAGCCGGGACGCCTACGGGGACTGGAGTCGCATCTCGGAGATCGCCGACGACGGAGCCCTGCTCGTCCGCCCGGACGGCCATGTCGCCTGGCGCCGCGCGTCCGGCCCGGAGACCGCCGACAGCGCGTACCAGCAGCTGCTCGACGCACTGCGCGGCGTCCTGCACCGCTGACGACCGGGCCGGGCGTTCGTGAGCAGCCACGCCGGAGCAGCAGAGGAATCGAACGGAGCACGACAGGTATGGACAAGCAGATGGCCACAGCCGATGAGGCACTGGCGGACATTGCCGACGGGGCGTCACTCGCTGTGGGCGGGTTCGGCCTGGCCGGCATCCCCGACGTGCTGATCGAGGCGCTGTACCGAATCGGCACGACCGGACTGCGCGTGGTCTCCAACAACTGCGGCGTGGACGGGAGCGGGCTCGGCATCCTGCTGGCAGCCCACCGGATCGCCCGGGTGACCGGGTCGTACGTCGGTGAGAACAAGGAGTTCGCCCGGCAGTACCTGACCGGCGAGCTGGAGGTCGAGCTGATCCCGCAGGGCACTCTGGCGGAACGGCTGCGGGCCGGCGGCACCGGCATCCCCGCCTTCTACACCCCGGCCGGGGTCGGGACCCTGGTTGCCGAGGGCGGGCTGCCGTGGCGCCACACGCCCGACGGCAAGGTCGCGGTCGCCTCCCCGCCCAAGGAGGTACGGCAGTTCGACGGCCGCAGCTACGCACTGGAGCACGCGATCACCACCGACTTCGCTCTGGTCCGCGCGGCCCGCGGCGACCGGCACGGCAACCTGGTCTTCCACCGCGCCGCCAGGAACTTCAACCCGCTCGCCGCCATGGCCGGCCGGATCACCGTGGCCGAGGTGGAGGAACTGGTGGAGCCGGGCGAACTCGACCCCGACCAGGTGCATCTGCCCGGGGTGTTCGTCCAGCGGGTGGTCGAGCTGACCCCCGCCCAGGCCGCGGACAAGAAGATCGAGAAGAGGACGGTTCGGCGCTGATGGCATGGACCAGAGACGAGATGGCCGCCCGCGCGGCGGCGGAGCTGAACGACGGCGACTACGTCAACCTCGGCATCGGCCTGCCCACCCGGGTGCCCGAGTACGTGCCCGAGGGGATGCAGGTGGTGCTGCACGCGGAGAACGGCATTCTCGGCGTTGGGCCGTACCCGACCGAGGCCGAGGTGGACCCCGACCTGGTCAACGCCGGCAAGGAGACGGTCACGGCGCTGCCCGGCGCCTCGTTCTTCGACTCCTCGCTCTCCTTCGGCATGATCCGCGGCGGCCATGTCGACACCGCGATCCTCGGAGCCATGCAGGTCTCGGCCGCCGGCGACCTGGCCAACTGGATGATCCCCGGCAAGATGGTCAAGGGCATGGGCGGCGCCATGGACCTGGTCCACGGCGCCCGGCGGGTGATCGTCATCATGGAACACAACGCGAGGGACGGCGCGCCCAAGATCGTGACCGAGTGCACCCTCCCGCTGACCGGCCGCGCCTGCGTGCACCGCATCATCACCGACCTGGGCGTACTCGACGTCACACCGGACGGACTGCTCCTCGTAGAGACGGCCCCGGGCGTCGGCCCGGAGGAGATCGCCGACCGAACCGCCCCGCCCGTGCTCATCGGGCGGGCAGGCACCACCGGAAGGAGACTGCCGTGATCGAGCGACCGCGGGACGTCTATGTCGTCGACGCCGTCCGCACCCCGATCGGCCGCTACGGCGGCGCCCTGTCCGGCGTGCGCCCGGACGACCTCGCGGCAGGCGTGCTACGGGCCCTGGTCGACCGAAGCCCCGACCTCGACCCCGCCCGGATCGACGACGTGATCCTCGGCAACGCCAACGGCGCCGGCGAGGAGAACCGCGATGTGGCACGGATGGCCGTGCTGCTGGCCGGACTCCCGGTCACGGTACCGGGATCCACCGTCAACCGGCTCTGCGGCTCCGGCATGGAGGCCGTCGTCCAGGCGGCCCGCGCCATCGCGCTCGGCGACGCCTCCGTGATGGTGGCGGGCGGCGTCGAGTCGATGAGCCGCGCCCCGTGGGTGCTGCCCAAGCCCGACCGGGCCTTCCCCGCCGGGCACCAGCAACTGCACTCCACCACCCTCGGCTGGCGGATGGTCAACCCCCGGATGCCTGCGGAGTGGACCATCCCCCTCGGTGAATCCGCGGAACTGGTCGGCGCCAAGTACGGCATCACCCGCGAGGCCCAGGACGCCTTCGCCCTCGCCAGCCACCGAAAGGCCGCCCAGGCCTGGCGGGACGGAGTGTACGGAGAGGTCGTCCCCGTCGAAGGCGTGGAGCTGCCGCGCGACGAGGGAATCCGCGACAACACCTCCCTGGAAGCCCTGGCCCGGCTGAGGCCCGCCTTCACCCCGGACGGCACCATCACGGCCGGCAACGCATCACCGCTCAACGACGGCGCCGCGGCACTGCTCCTCACCGACGCAGCCGGCCTGGCCGCGACCGGCCGGGAGCCGCTGGCCCGGATCCGGGCGAGCGCGGTGGCCGGCATCGAGCCGCAATACTTCGGCCTCGGTCCGGTCGACGCCATGCGCAAGGCCCTCCAAGTCCGGTACGGAGGCCACCGGCCTGCACACCATCGAGCTCAACGAGGCATACGCGGCCCAGGTCCTGGCCTGCCTCGCCGCCTTCCCGGAACTCGACCCCGCCATCGTCAACCCCCGCGGCGGAGCGATCGCCATCGGCCATCCACTCGGTGTCTCCGGTGCCCGGATCACCGGCGCCGTAGCCCACCAGCTTGCCGCCGCCGGATCGGGCACCGGCCTCGCCGCCCTCTGCATCGGCGTCGGCCAAGGCATCGCCCTCGTCCTCGAACGCTGACCGTACGGGTGCCGATTTTCGCGTTCTGGAATTCACTCTCGATCACCGGCAGGATCAAGCGAGGGACCCTTTACGTCCCTCGCACTCTCAGGTCATGAGGGTCCCTCATCACCACCACGACGCGTAGGAACGAGCCGGAGGGAAACGACCGGAGGGGATCTGCGGCCACCCTCGCTGATCGTGGAACGGAGTCCACGACCGTGGACATGGCGTGGCCGGAAGACAGTGCCGGATCGCGCGCAGACAGTCCACGTTCGCGGCGGTCTCTGACCAGCACAAACTCCGGACGCGCTGTAGCGGTCTGCATGAGAATGGCATTGGCTTTTGTAGCTCATGTCAACAACGGGCGAGCACTACTCCGGTTGAACGGGCGATGACCGGAGGGGCTGACACTCCGTGATCCCTGCGGTAGGTCCTGTTCATGAGGTATGCGCAGGGTGGCGGGTTGACGCCTCGGGAGCAGGCGGCGCGTGAACGCGTGCGGCTGGAGGCGGGCGAGCGGTTCGCGCGGGGTGAGGAGACGCGGGAGATCGCGCGGGAGTTGCGGGTCACCGAGCGTTCGGTGCGGCGCTGGCGCGTGCTGTGGCGGGCGGGCGGGGCGGAGGCCCTGCGGTCGAAGGGGCCGATGTCGGTGGAGCGGCTCTCGCCCCGGCAGTGGCAGCGTCTGGAGGCGGAGCTGAAGCGGGGCCGCTGGCGCACGGCTGGGGCGAGGAGGACCAGCGGTGGACGCTGAAGCGGGTCAAGACGCTGATCGGCCGGATGTTCCACGTCGGGTACACGATGCAGGGGGCGGTCCACGCCGCCGCGGCTGCCCGTGACGCGGCCGCTGATCCTGAGCTCGGCACACCGGCGGCGCTTGCAGCGCCGGCCGGGCTACCAGCGCAGAGAGGGGGCACACACTGACCCCACCCGCCCCGCTGGACCCGCCCCAATCGCCTTCACGGCCTACGAGATCCGCCGACTGCTGATCGTCACTGCCCCTTACCCCACTCCGGCCGAGCACCTCCGCCGCGGTCTGCACTGGTCACGATGGCGCCGCTGCCACCAGGCCGTCGCCCGCGCCTGCCACCGCCGACGCAACCGCGCAGGTCAGCGCATCGGCGGTCGCCCACCACCAGCGAACTACAACCCCAGCAAACGATCTACAACTGAAGGGACGGATCTCGGAGGGCGGTCACGGAGCGTCACTCTGGCTTCGTCCGCCGCGATGAACAGCGTTTGTGTGATTCTCGAGGCGCCTACGAGCAGGGACGGTGCGTGCCACCATGGGCGCATGAGCAATGAACGCCGGAGCCTACTCGCAGAGAAGACACCCTTCCCCGACGATCTCGACCAAAGACTTCGCGCCCAATTCACGTTCCTCGTCGAGGTGGACCAGCTCAAGACCATCCTGCGTCAGTCACCCCTCGCCGCGACGGACCGCCGCGAGAACGATGCAGAGCACTCATGGCACCTGGCGATGATGGTCGCGATCCTCGCCGAACACTCCGACCAGCCCATCGACGTAGGGCACACGATTCAGCTCGTCCTGCTGCACGATCTCGTGGAGATCTACGCTGGTGACACTCCCCTCTATGACAGTGCGGCAGGGATCGATCAGCATGAGCGGGAAGTCGCCGCGGCCGACGAACTCTTCAACCTGCTTCCGGCGGACCAAGCCCGGCGCATGCGGGCCCTGTGGGACGAATTCGAGGAACGTCACACTCCCGAAGCGAAATTCGCCAAGGCCATGGACCGTCTACAGCCACTTCTTCTCAATTGGATGGCCCGCGGTGGTACGTGGCGCACCCCAGGCGTCACCGCCGACGATGTCCGAGCCCGCAAGGCGGTGATCGGGGAAGCGTCCTCCTCCCTGTGGGAGGCCGGGCGACGCCTCATCGACGAGGGCGAGGCACGCGGCTGGTCGAGAAGCTCCGCACCACAGATGTGACGGGTGATCATGCTCGACGTCGTGCTGCCGCGCACGCCGAATCGCCCCATACAGCCGGACCTTCGTGATCGCCAGCATGACCAGAGACCTTCGGCACCTCGAGCGGCAAAGGTTGCAGACAATCACGGTGAGTGGGAGGCAGGTTTCCACGACCCGGCCGAGGCCCTGCCACAGGTGGAATCAGGCGACGCCGACCTGCAGGGCGTCCAGGGCTGTCGGGGACCCTCCGGCGTAGGCGCCTGCCCGGCCTGGCAACGACACCCCCCTCACACCACCGGGCTGGACGTCCCTCCCCTGACGCGCTCAAGGACCGCGCCAGTGCTGCCAGTACCACTGCCCATGCCCTGAGTGACCTGTGTGGTCGTGGGAGTGCCTCACGCGGGTGTGGGGGGCCGGCGCGTGGACCGGCGTGTAGACCGTCAACTGCCGGCCTGGCTCAGCCCTGGGGTTCCTCCGATGTCATCGGGGGCTCGGTAGGTGTCGGCGTGGGTGGGCGGAAGAGGACGGCTCGGGCCACAGGCGGGGCGAACAGGCTGGTGACGGGCGCGCAGAGGCCCAGGACGGAGCGGAAAGCTGCCCCCACAACGGGGTCGCCGGGGTAGCGCTCCAGGACGCGCTGCAGGTACCAGTCGGCGACGCGGTCCGCCGGCTTGGAGGCTACGGCAGTGCCCACCGCGCCCGGCATCGAGCGGTCCGCCCCGGCGGAGATGTCCCATGCCTGCCGGGATGCCGCCAGGAGTGCTCTCTGCACGCGCCGCGTCGTGGGGACCCGGCGCGGATTGGCCAGCGTGTCGCGCAGCACGACCGCGCTCATCGCGGCGACGGCCATGCCCTGCCCGTAGACCGGGTTGAAGGTGCACAGGGCGTCACCAGTGGCAAGGAATCCGGCCGGGCGGCGGCCTCGCAGGTCGTAGCGGCGGCGGATGTTCGCGGTCCGCCGGTAGCCGAACGCCGGCGAGAGTGGTTCGGCCTCGTCCAGCCAGTCATGCAGGAGCGGATGCGGCAGCCTCTTCTTGATGTACGCCACGAACTGGTCGTCGTCCGTGGGCGGTTCCTCACCCCGCAGCCCCGAGACGATGACCAGGTGGGTGCCGTCCTCCAGGGGCAGCGCACCGCCGGCGTGGACCTGGGCGGGACTGGGGTAGACGTAGTAGCCGCAGGTGTCGTCGTGGAGGCCGCCGCTCCTGCCGCGGTAGATGCGGGAGGCATAGGCGAGACCCGTGTCGATGGTCTCCTCATGCGCGGCTGCGGCCCCGATCGCCGTCAGCCACTGCTGGGCCTTCGTGCCGCTGCCGGAGGCGTCGACAACCAGGTCGGCCTCAAGAGCCCGCTGTTCTCCTCGGGCGCCATCGGAGCGGTCCCGCAGCAGCACGCCCCGCACGCGCGAGGCGTCACCGAGGAGCCCGACGGCCTCGGTACCCTCCACCGCGTCGATGACCGGGTTCTCGAGGACGCGCCGCCGCACCAGCTCCTCCAACTGCGCGCGGGAGCCGGTGTAGATGTGCGTCGTCGCAGGCAGCCGCCGGAACCAGCGCCCGTCCTGCTGCAACACCATGTCCGAGGGCATGCCCAGGCACGGTGCCCCCGCCGCCCGCAGCTCTGCCAGGAAGCCCGGCAGCAGAGACTCCAAAGCCACCTGCCCGCCCTCCAGCAGGACATGCGGATGCCGGGCCTGCGGCACCCCTGGTCGCGGCCTTGTGCCATCCGGGAACCGGTCGCGCTCGACGACGGTCACCCGGTCGGCGTGCTCGGCGAGGACATGCGCCGCGAGCAGCCCTGCGAGGCTCCCGCCCAGGACAACCGCATGCCGCGCACCCCGCCTCCCGCCGGCACGGCCTGTCTTCCGCACGAATTCCACTGATGCGTCCCCCGTCGCTTTGTCATCAAACGACACCAGTATCCCGCCTCACAGGGCAAGTTGGCTGCGTTCCGGCTCTTCTGCGCGTCCCGAACGGCAGCATGGAGCGTGGAGACCACGGCACCGCCAAAGGTGGGGCCGACATCCGCTGCGCCACCCACTGCCACGACGGGCGCGGTCGGCTGATGCCCGCGGCCGCCAGGCGCATCGCACCGCTTCGGGACGCTACGGACGGGGTGGCTCCTGGCACTCCTCCGCACGAAGCTCGCCGCGCAGCGGGCGGGCGCCCGGCCAGAGCTACGTCTGCGGGATGCATCTCCCGCAGTATCGCTGCGCCCGAACCCGCAGCGTCAGCGCCGGGTGGCGGGGCGCGGCGTCGGTAGCGGTGGCGGCGGGCCCCGGACCTCCGGGCCCGCCGCCACCTGACCGGCGGGCCGCAAGGTGCCCCGGCCGCGTCAGAACAGGGCGCCGAAGTCGCCCTCCATTTCCGAGCCGGAATCCGACTCCGCGTCGGAGTCCTCCGCCGCCTGCTGTTGGCGGGCGGCCGCCTCGGCTGCCGCGCGCTGCGCGGCACGCTCCCGCTCGTGCTGCCGAGCCTCCAACTCCGCCCGCTGCCGGGCCTCACGGCGGACCCGGGCCTCCTCCCCGGCCCTCGCCTCCTCGGCCTGCCGTGTCCTCCTCTGCTCGGCCTCGACCTGCTGCTTTCGGCGGTCGAGCGCCTCGTTCGCGGAGGACTCCACGCTCGTACTGCTGCGGACGTGCGGATCGTCCATGTAGCGGAGGCTCATCAGGACCTGGTCCTGCCGCCAGTCCCGGCCCCGGGCCGTGATCTCCGAGGTGTAGGCCTGGTACTCCGATCCCTCGGTCCGGAAGCCCCTGATCACCTCCGCGATCGTGGCCACGTGTTCCGGCCGCGGGGCGTTGGACAGCCCGCCCAACTGGCTCTTCACCTCCTGCGTGTAGAACGACGCGGACTTGTCGATCTCGCGGCCGAGGACCTCGAACCGTCCCCTGACCTCGGCGGCGGGCCCGAGATCGACCTCCGGCAGCACCTCCTTCGTCTCCCAGCTGGACGGGTGCATGAACGAGCGGAGTTCTGCCGTCCGCTGCTCGTCAAGGCCCTGGCTGAGAATGGCGAAGGCCTTCTCCCGGGCCGCTTCCTTCTGTTCCGGCGACGGTTCGCTCGTGCGGTCCTCGTTGTGCACCAGGGCCTTCGAGAACTCCTCCAACCGGTCGACGGGAAGCCGGACGGGCTCGGTGCCCGGCTTGGCGGAGACGAGTTCGCTCCAGCTCCGCACCTGGGCCTGGCCCCACTTGACGCTGCCCAGTTGCTTGTAGGGCTCGGACTCGGCCGCCGCCTCGGACCAGGGGGTGCTGCCCTCGTAGAGCGCCAGGGTCGCCTTCTGGAGCTCGGCGTCGACATGCAGGACCTCGGAGGACCGCTCCAGGACGGAGGCGTCCTCTCGGGCCTTCGCCGCCGCCTCGCGAAGGGCCTTGGCCACGGCAGGGTCCGGGTGTCCGTCAGCGACGCCGCTCACGCTGTCGGCGGCCTTCCGGAGCTCCTGCGCCGCGTCCCGGAAGTCCTCCGCGGAGGGCTGCGGCTTCTTCCAGGTCGCCTCGTCCCACTTCTCGCGCGCCCGGTCGAGATCGGGCAGCGAGTCGGCGTTCTCCGGACCCAGCGCGGTCTTCACACGCTCGTGCAGCATGTCGACGGCGGCCGGTTGATGGGCCTTCGGGTAGGGAGTGGTGTTGGTGGCCGGCGACAGGTAGGGCCGGCCGGTCAGCTGGCTCGCGTTGGTGGTGTTGGCGCCCTCCTGGACCGCCGGCAGGTCACCGAGCTGGAACAGCTTCTCGAAGTCGCCCTGGCTGGTGGGGCCGGTCCGCAGGATCAGCACGTCGCCGTCCTTCAGCCCCGACAGGAGCTCGGACACGTCTTCGACCTGGTCCAGGTGGGCCCGCTTCAGCCACTCCTCCTGGTGCTGCGGCGCGTAGTCGACCTCCTTGCCGCCGATCTCCAGCACCACCGCGGGCCGCCCGTAGGTCCTGGCCCCGTCGACATCCCGGGCGCCGGACTCCCGTACGGCCGAAGCGAAGTACTCCGGTGCGGCCGCCCGCAGGTTCTCGTTCAGGCGGACCAGGCCGTAGACCGGCATCACATCGACCTTGCCGGAGAACACCGAGTCGGCGATCGCCTGGAGCTTCGGGCTGTCCGGGAAGGCGGCCCTCTCCGGAGCCGGGATGTCGAACTGGTACAGGCCGTCCTTCTTACTGACGCCTCCGTCCAGATGCCATGCCTGGTACTGCCCGTCCTGTCCGGGCACCCGCTCGTACACCGCCCGGGGCTTGCTCCAGGCGTACGGGGTGAGCACCAGCGCCTTGCTCCCACCGGTGTACGAGAGCAGCGCCTCGGCTGACTCGTGGCTCACCTCCAGGTTGTCGCTCGCCGCCACCAGGGTCAGCCCCTCGCCCAGGTCCGGGCGCACCGGCTGGTCGTATCGGCGCTCCTCCAGGTCCTCGGGGACGTAGTGCGGCTTCTCGACCTTCAGTTCCTCCGTGTCGAGCAGCCGGTCCAGACGGCCCCGCACACTCTCCGGGGCGACGATTCGAATCCTGCCCGGGTAGCCGAGCTCACGCAGGGAGCGGACCAGGGTGACGGCCGCCGCCTGGTGGCCCGACCCCGGGCCCGACTCCACCACGACGGTGACGGATGCATGCTCCTGCAGCTTCGCGTGGACCACCTGCCGGGTTTCGACTTCCTCCGGGGACGGCGCCGCACCCCCGCGCCGCTTCCCGATCAGGTCGACCAACTGCGGCTGCAACTTGGGCTTCTCGCGTGCGAGGCCCCAGAGCGCGTGCTCGGGGATCTCCTTGTGGAGCTCGTCCAGGGTCTTCAGGCCGACCTCCGAGCCGTTCCTGGTCACCCAGTCCTTGAGGGCTTCCACGTTTCCGCTGCGGGCGCCACGGACCAGCTGGGCCAGTTCCCCGGGATGCCGGTGCTGCGAGCCCGACAGCTGCTGCGCGCGCACCTCCGGTGTCTCCAGAACCGGACGGTCCTTGCGCCAACCCCGGGTGCTGGTCGCGGAGTCGGGGACATCGGAGCGGGACGGCGCGGAAGGCGAGGCCGACTCCCGTCCGCTCGACGGCTCGGGCGACGGCGGGGGCGGGGAGGGGCGGCGTGACCGCTGGGTGTCGGAGTCCGTGTTCTCCTTGCTCTCCTGCGAGTGACTGCTCTGCTCGCGCACGGACGTGCCCTGCTCCGGCGAGGGGGGCGGCGGCGGTGCCGGGGTGTCCGACCGGGGGCTTCCGGGCGCGGTGTCCTCGGCCGGGTGCCTCTCGGCTACGGGCGTCGTGTGCGGTGCGGCTTCGGGCGTGGGCGTCTCGGGCCCGGTGGTGTCGACCGAGGGCGCCTGACGCGTGGTCGTCTCGGGCGCGGGGGTTTCCGGCCTGGGGGTTTCGGGCCTGAGGGGTTCGGGCCTGGGGGTTTCGGGCCGGGACGCTTCCTCGGGGATTGCTTCGAGGGTGGGCGTGTAGCGGGTGGTGGTTTCGGCCGGGGGTGTTTCGGCCGGGGGTGTTTCGGCCGGGGGTGTTTCGGGTGCCGCGGTTTCTTCGGGGATTGTTTCGAGGCTGGGTGCGTAACGGGTGGTGGTTTCGGGTGCGGTGGTACCGGCCGCGGGCGTTTCCGGCGTGGTCGTCTCCGGCGTGGTCGTCTCCGGGGCGGGTGCGGAGGAGGCCCAGGTGGTGCCCTGCCGGTGTTCACCGGTGAAGTACGTGGCCGAGGTGCCCTCCACGTGCTCCGTGATCTCCTGTGTGGGGATGGAGACGCCGAACGGCACGACCCCCGACGCCCGCTGCGGGGTGGACGACTCGCCGTGGTGGAAGGCGAACTCCACCTCGACATATCCGTTGAAGTGCTCCAGCGGAACGGGGTATTTGGAGCCGGCCGTCGTCCGCCCGCCGACGGCATCCTCCTGCGCCGAGCGGCTGCGGTAGGCGCCGCCGAAGGTCGCCGTGACCCCGAAGTCGCCGGCCAGCTCGGTGCCCCTGGCACCGACCTGCCCGGTTATCCCGAGCTGTCGGGAATCCACCTGCCGCTGGCTGACCTGCGTGGAGCTCTCGCTGACGAGTGTGGTTTCAGCCTTGGGCTCCGGCCGGTCGTGGGCGAGGCTGACCACCTTCGCCGTCGCCGTCACCCATGCCTTCTTGCCGTTCAGCAGGAAGGGTTCGCTCTTCAACTCCCCGCCGCGGGACAGCTGGGGCAGATTCGTCAGGAACTGCTCGCGGGTGAAGGTGTCCAGTACCTGGTCGCCCCTGGTGCGGTCCGTGAGGCCCTGGGAGTCCCAGGCGCTTCGGTAGGCGCGCCGGCCCTCGGCCTCCACCAGGCTCCGCAGTGAACGCACGTCGGGCAGGTCGCGGATGATGTGGTCCGCCGACAGGCCCCGGCCCCAGATCTCTTCGGGCGGCACCGCCAGCGTGCGGGGCTTCTCCCCGTTGTCCGTGCGGGCTGGCGGAGCCCCCTCGGTACCCGGTGCCGTGGCCGGCGGGTCGGCCTTCACTGCGTCGGCGCTCTCGACCAGCGCCTGGAAGCCGACCGTGGCGTAGCCGTGGGAGCGTTGCCGCACCCCGAAGGCGAGCCGGGTCATCGGCCGGGGGGTGCCCTGGCCGGCGTCGGTCCGCTGCGCGGCGCTCTTCCTGATGCGGTCGGCCTGCCGGTCGAGCGCGGTGTCGTACTCCTGCCTGAGACGTGCCGCCGCCTCGGGGTCGGCGGGGTGTTCGGGCAGGGCGGAGATCTGCCGGCGGAGCTGGTCGATCCGGCGCTGCTCGGCGCGGGCCTGTGCCGGGACACTGGTGTCGACGGCCCGCCCCAGCAGTTTCCAGGACCGCTTGAACTCGAAGTGCAGCCCGGCCACCCCGTCGAAGACGCTGCCGGGGACCTTCGTCTTGGTGCCCGCGCCCGTGCGCCCGCCGGACGCGCTCTCGGTGATGTGGTCGTGGGCGCTCTCGTGCGTCACGGAACCCCCCACAATCACCTCCGCGGGGGCTGCTCCGACGGGATCGATCGTCCCCACGCCCTGCACGTTGGTCGTGTTGGCGCTGCCGTTGCGGCTGTCCGTCCAGCTCGTGGTGGAGGCTGCGGTCGATCCGCTGTTGAACTCACTGGCCTTGGTGTTCGACGTGTGGGTCAGCTGCTGGATGCTCGAGGTGATCCGCACCCTGCCGTTCGGAAGTTTGATGTCCCACGGCTGACCTGCCGTCATACCCTTCAGGCGCTGTTGGATCCGGTCGTCGGTGAGCTGCTCGCGCAGGACGCCCTTGGCCGCCGCCCATGCCCGGTCCGACCCCAGCGCGCGGATGCCGGACTCGTCCAGCTGGTCCAGGACGTGGTCGGCGGTGGACCGCGCAGGTGTCTGCGCGTCCGCCGGGGTGCTGTCGGTCGCGGGGGCCCTGCCCGTGCCGGTGGTGCCGGACCGCTGCTCCGTGAGGCCGACGTCCAGCACGATGTCGGAGGCGCCGAGGACCATGTCGCGGGCGATCCGCGGCGGCGGGAGGTACCGTTCGGCCGGCTCGGGCCTGCGCGAGGTCGTGGGGTCGACCGGCAGTTCCCGCACCGGGAAGCCGAACTCGGCTTCCGTGGTCGGGTGCAGGGTCACCTCGCGGCTGGGCATTCCCGGCACGGCGTGGGTGACCGTGACCTCCACGGTGTAGTCCAGGTCGCCCTTGAAGACGGCAGCCGGTTCCACCGTCTTGCCCTTGGAGACCGCCTGTGCCCTGAGCTCCCTGCCCTCACCGGTCAGCGAGTCGCTGTGCCGCATCTGGTCGATGGCGATCGAGGTGTGCGGCGCCCGCACACCCAACCTGCCCCAGAAGGACTTCCTGACGCTGACGTCCTTGGTGTGGCCCCTGCCGGTCGAGGACTCCGTTCCGGTCTCGAACTCGAAGTCGTCGACCGGCCGCGCGTACTCCGTCATCGTGGCTTTGGCGCCGACGATCCGGACGTCGGCGGTGAGGTGGCCGACAGTGACCGAGGTCCCCCACTCGCGCCCCGCCGTCAGAGCGGCCGACTGCGGTCGCAGTGCCACCTCGTCGAAGTACGGCTTCAGCTCGGCCTCGACCTTTCCCCAGTCATCCTTGAAGGTGCCGCCCAGCTCCTTCTGCAGGGCGTTCATCACGGCCTTCGGGTCCTTGAAGTGGAGGACCGCGTCCGAGGCTCCCAGCCGGCCCGAGGTGCGGACCCGGTCCGGAGGCTGGAACTCCAGCGGACGGGGTGCCGTCTCGGCGGAGGCGCGGTCCGCCCCGTTGCGGGTGTCCGCCGTGTCGTCGGCCGGCGGCGTGGTGGCGCGGCCGCCGGGCTCCGTCCCGTCCGTACGGCTGCCCCGCCGGGTACCGGACGGCTCGCCGGGGGCGTCGCCGTGCACTGCGCCGTTGGGCGCCAGGTCGTGGGGTGCCGGGTCACCGTGGGTCGTGTCGTTGCGGGTCGTGCCGCTGGGGGTCGTGTCGCTGTGAACCGCCGGGGCGGCGGCGGGCCGGTCGAACACCTGCCGACCCGCCGTGTCATCGGCAACCCTGTACTGCCCGGCGTGCGACTGCGGGATCGCCACCACGAACCGGACGTCGGTGTGACCCGAGGGACCGTCCTTGCCCAGCTCCCCGACCTGGAGGTCGACGCGTGCCCGCGCGATGTAGGCGACCATGGGCTCCGCGAACTTGGAGCTGGACACGGTGTTGGACGTGTCAGAGCCCCTGGCTCCGCTGCGGGTCCGGCCCGAGACGCCCCCGCCGAGGCCGGGCACGGAAAGGGACGACGACTCCGAGAGCTCCAGGTCCGTTCCGCCCTGGGCGCGGGCCGAACCGCCGAGCGAGGAGCCCAGCCGGTCCTGGGAACCCTCCGTGATGTCGTTGAGGACGTTGAGCTCGGCCTTGTCCAGCGGCCGCAGGAACTCGAGTCCCTCCAGCCGTGCCTTCCCCGTCGCCTGCGCGTCCGAGCGAAGGGGACGCATCAGCGGCGGGCTCTGGGCCGGGACGTCGCGGCTCATGCCGGGCAGGGCGGCGATGAGCTGCTCGCGGCTGATGATGCCCCGAGCGCTCGGGGCCACATCGGCCCAGGAGTCGCCGAAGTGGCTGCGTCCCAGCCGGGCGAGGAGATCGGACGGCTTGGCCGCGCCCCCCTCCCCCGCCGGGCGCTCCTCACCCAGCAGCACGTCGAGCACGACGGCCTGCTCGGGGAGCCCCTCGTTCCAGATGCTCTCATTGGGCCGCCAGGCCGTCTCCCCTGCGGGGATCTCCGGGGCCTCCATACGCCGGGGACCTGCGGGGCGGTCGGAGGCGGAAAACGGCTGCGGAGCGTCGACGGGACGCGAATCAGCGGTCTCGCTGAGCACCTGGAAACCGAGCCGGCCCTCGGCGGATACCGGCCGGGACCCGGTCCCGGCACCCTCCGGGCGGTGCGTGAAGGTCACCTTCGCCACACCGTCGAAGACGGCCGCGGGGACCTTCATCTTGACGGCGCTGCCCGTACGGATCGCGATCTGGTGGACGGATGTGCCCTCACGGCCGTACTCGGCGTTCGTACCGCCGCCGGTCTGGAGCGGGGCGGCACCCAAGTCGTAGCTCTGGACGGAGAAGGGGGCACGCGCGGTCCAGCCGACGCCGTCGGAGGAGGTGATGGTGCGGGTGACGTCCGCACCGGTGTTGAACTCCGTCTGCGCGGTGTTGCGCACATGCGTCATGGACGAGACCTCGGCGGAGACCACAAGGGTGCCCCGGCCGTCACCGAGTGGGATCTCGACGTGCTCACCGGCGGTCAGAGGCTTCAGATCCGAGTGCAGGGTCGTCAGGTCGATCCGGTCGAGGACCTGCTCACGGACGCCGGGCCAGTCGTCGCCGAACCGCCGGCGGCCGAAGGACTCCAGGGAGTTCCGGTCGGCGGCATCGCCGAGCAGGGCCGCAGCCCCGCCGCTGGCGCGGTTCCCCTGGGCGTCCACCGCGAAGACGTCCTTGACGACGTCGGTCCCGCCGAGCGACAGGGTCTGCTGCACCCGGAGCGGCGGCTGGTAGTGCTGCTCGATCGCGGGCGCATGACCCGACTCCGCCGCGGGAGCGGCGACCGGGACGGTGAGGCTGACCTGCGGACGCGAGCCCGCCCCGGTCTCGCCGTGAGCCGGCGGCGCTGTCTCCGTGCGCGGCGCGGTGGCGAGTGGAGAACCGAGGGGGCTCCGGACACCGGACAGGTCGAAGTCGAGCCTGATCTCGGTGTTGACCCGCAGAGCGGGTTCCGAGGTCTTGCTGCGGGAGAAGACGCGGCTGCTGCTGGACACGGCCTCCGCGGTGGTCCGGTCGCGGGAGGCACCGAGCTGCCCCGTCAGGTTGGTCTCCGCCGCGCCCTTGCCCCTGAACTGGACGCCGCCGCCGAAGCGCTTCTGCCCCTCACGCAGGAAGCCGCTCCGGGAGAAGGACTCGCTGCCGTCCTCGAACTCCAGCTTCTCGATGGGCGCGGCGGTGTCGGCCTTCACGACCCGGGCCGTGACAGGGACATCGCCCTTGAAACCCGGGATGTCCAGCTTCACGTGGTGGACGTCGCCACGGGTCATGCCCGAGAGCAGCGGCTGGAGTGTCTTCAGGCTGAGCTGCGGGGCGAGTTGGGCTCGGGCCGCGGCGAGCTGCTCCTCATCGAGGCTCAGCCCGGTGAGCAGACGGTCCGTGACCACGTTGTCGTCGGCCTGGATCGGCAGGATGTGGTCGCCGGCACCGAGCTGCCCGGCCTCGGTCATCCGGCTCGGCGGCGCCGCCAACCGGGGGGCGGCCGTGTCGTCGACGGGCGCGGGGGCGGTCTCCTGCGGCGTCCGGGCGGGCGTCTCGGGGGCGGTGCCGTGGACGGATGCCGGGTTGTCCGGGTTGGTGTCCTGGGGGGCTTCGGGGGTGGTTTCCCGTACCGGTGACGGCGGGGACTCCTCGAAGGCTTCGGGGGCGGTCTCCCGGACGGGGGCCGGGTCGGTCCGCTGGAGGGTGGTCTCCCTGACGGGGGCCGGGCTGCTGCCCGCGGGGGTTCCCGGGGCGGTCTCCCGGACCGGGGCCGGGATGGGCTCGGAGGGGTGTGCTGTCCCCTGGACAGGGAGCGGGGCCGGCTCGTGGTCGGTACCGGCCGTGTCCTGGCGCAGGGACCGGACAGGCCGGTCCGCCGCGTCGGTCTCGACCGTCTCAGGCTGCCGCTCCCGGGCCGACTGCTCCTGCTCGACGGCGTCCGACGACCCGCGTACGGACGGCGGCTGCCGCAGTTCGGGGGCAGGACTGCGCGTGTCCGCGACCGGGAGGGTGCTCTCCTCAGCCGCCGGCTGGTGCTGGGGCGCGGACTCCGGGGCCGTGTCTGTGTGCGGCGGCAGCGCAGAAGGGTTCTCAGGCGCAGCCGGGGGCGGCGGGTGGGGGACGCCTGCGCCCGCCTGGCGCGTGGTGACCGAGGGCGAGGCGGGCGGCGGAGGCGGCGGATGGGGGACGCCGGTTCCGGAGGGGGCCGCCGTCGTTGGGTGCGGGTTGGCGGAGGCGGTCGGCAGGGGCGGATCTCCCGGCGTGCTCCGCTGGATCTGCTCGAGCCGGTCGAGGATGCCCGACAGGTGGGGGCCCGGCTGCCGGCCGTTGAGCGCCTGGGTGATCCGGTCGTGCATCTCCTGCGCGGAGTTGCGGTACTGCTCGTTCCTGTCCGTCAGGGTCCGGCTGTCGCCGATCTTGAACTGGTAGTCGCCGAGGATGTTCTCGCGCTGGGCTCGCAGTTCGTTCAGCAGGGGGCGGATCTGTGGTGGCACTTCCTTGAAGGTGTCGCCGCCGATCTGCCTGCCGAGCTCGTCGTATCCCTGACGGATCCCGTGCCGGACGCTCATCTCCTGCTGGTGGGCGGAGCCGACCTGCTGCTCGCTGGTCATGCGCTTCCCGCGCAGGTTGGGCTGCTCCTCCGTGAGCCGGTACTCCACCGGGTGGTCGGAGGGCTTGCCGGCGACCAGGTCGTCGAACTCGTGGTGCAGGGTCTGGGTGATGCGTGCGTGGTTGGCCCAGGGGACGACGTACTCGTTGACGAACCTGTCGATGGCCGCCCGCTTCTGTGCCGGGGTGGTGACGTTGTCCTTGAGGTGGTCCGGGGCGTGGTCGTCGAAGAACCGCTCGACGTCCTTGGTCGACAGGTGCTTGTCGCCGGGCTCCTGCAGCCTGCTGTTGCCGTAGTGGGCTGCGGCGACCTCGCGGAGCGTCCTGGCGGTCTCCTTGTACTTGGCGGGCGGCATGAAGCCGTCCTTCTCCGTGAAGACCGAGAAGTCGCGCAGCGACTCGTTGGGCACGCCCAGCCGGTCGCGGAGCTCGCTCGTGGGCCTGACGTCGCCCCAGGAGCCGGGCCGGTTCTGCACCTCGCCGTCGGTGTAGGTGCGCAGCGAGCCCGGGAGCGCCGTCTGGCGCAGCAGTTCCAGGGACTGGGCGTCCCTGACGCCGAACTGGTTGGACGCGAAGTGCTTGTCGACGTTGAGGTCGTTGGTGTTCTGGCTGGAGTTGTGCTCGGTGACGGAGGTGCGGGAGATCTCATTGGCGGTGCGCAGCGGCACCAGGAACGAGCGGATCATGGGCGTGGCGGCGTTGTCCTGCCCGTACTTCTCGACCCATTTGATCTGCCGCAGCGGCTGGCCGACGCTGACCCACATCACGTTCTCCCGGCCGTCGGGGGAACCGGTGTGGATCTGGACGACGCCGTTCTCGTCCTGGCCGATGTCCTTGTGCGGGGGCGCGTCATGTCCCAGCGCGTCGCTGAACACGGCGGAGTAGACCGGCACGTGCGGTTCGCCGTTGACGATGACGACCTCGGGGACGTCCCGGTTGATGAACCCCTGCCCGTGGCCGCTGGTGACCTCGCTCGCGCTCAGGTACATCGCGCCGGGGTGGGCCAGGGCCGGCCGGTTGCGGCGTGGGCGTTCAGGGCGTGGTGCGCGGCGTTGACCGACTTGTCGTCATAGTAGTCCGGCAGTTTGTCGATCACCTCGCGGGTGTTGCGGACCCACGTGTCACGCGTCTTGGGGTCCACGCCCTCCAGGAATCGGCCGATGCGGTCGCCCAGTGCCCCGGGGTCCGGGTCCGGCCTGACGACCATGTCCTTCAGCTCGTCGGAGAAGGCGTTGAACCGCTGCTGCTCCTCCCGGCTGACGGGGACCTCGGCCGGCGGCGGCGGGTGCGGGGTGTCACGCGGCGCCGTGCCGTCGGGCCGCGTCGCACCCGCGGCCGGGGCCGGGGGCGCCTCGGGGACGTCGCGCGGGGACTGCGCGCGGGGTTCCCCGGCCGGGATGGTGCCGTGCGAGGTCCCGTGCGGGGACGGGGCCGGCGGCCCGGCCGGTGCCTCGTGCGACGGCTGGGGGTGGGACCCCTCGGCCGGGGCGGCGGTGGTACCGGGAGGCGGGCTGGTGTGTGCCGTGGCTGCGGGAGTGGCGTCGGGGGTGGGGGTGTGCGATCCCGCGGGCGTGGCTGCGGGGGCCGGGGCGGGGTCGGTGAGCTGGTTGAAGTCGCGGAGGCCCTCGTACGAGTCGTTCTCGGCGCGGGTGGCCTCGACGGGGTTGGCGGGGGTGTCGTGGACGGCGGTGGGGTCGGCGCCGTAGAGGCGTTCGAGGACGGGGAGGAGTTCGGGGGCGTTGTTGCGGACCCACTCGGGGCCGTTGTTGCGGGGCTGGCCGGTGTGGGGGTCGTTGCCGTGGTTGGTGCCCAGGTAGGCGTTGGTGACCTGGGCGAAGTACTCGTCCTCGTTGCGGGCGGAGTAGTTCTCCACGGGCTTGCCGTCGGGCCCGGTGGTGGTGAAGGGCCCGTCGGGCCAGGGGGCGGCGTCGCCCTGGGCGCGGCGGTTGTTGTAGCTGTCGGTGATGGCGTCCTGGTGGCCCTGGCTGAGGCCGTAGCGATGCAGGGTGTGGGCGAACTCGTGGGTGGTGGTCGAGTAGCCGTCGGTGTAGTGCTTGCTGGAGCCGACGCTGGTGTCCTCACCGAGGAGGTTCTCCTCGGTGATGGCGGTGTGGCGGCCGCCGGAACCGCGCACGTCGTCCCAGGATCGGCCACCGCCGGCCTCGCCGACGGCGGTGGTGCCGCGCAGGTCGTGGAACGGCCTGACGTCGGGCATGGGGGTGTCCTTGGGGATGACGACCACCCGTGAGCCGTTCTTGAGCAGGCGGGCCGTGGTGTCAGGGTCCTGGAGCATGCGGGAGATCTGGGCCTGGGCCTCCTGGCGTGCGGAGGCTGGGCGCTCGGCGCCCTCGTGCACGTCCACCAGCAGCTGGGCCCCGGTACGGGCGAACTCCCGCGGGGGGAGGGTGTCGTGGAGCGCGTCCACAAATGCCGGGTCCTTGGCCAGCCAGCGCCGGTTCTCGGGTGACAGGTTCTCCAGCGACTGCGCCCGGTCCTGCGCCGACATCGACGGCAGGTCCCGGACCAGTTCCTCCGCCTTGGGCGGCTTCGTCGCCACAAACCGCTGCTCGCCGCCCAGGTCCCGGACCGCCCCGCGGACCTGGCCGCTGCCGGCCAGCCGGTTCAACTCCTCCTGCCGCTCCTGACGCCGCTGCTCCTCCAGATCCGTCCGCGAACCGCCACCGGAACGCGGCGCGCCACCGGAGGACGCGCCCGGACCCCGGAGGCCGACCACCCCGATCCCGGAGACACCGCCCCCCGCAGACGTCGGGTGCGCGGTGGCCGGGGCGGCGGCGCCGGACGGGGTGCTCGCCGAGGGGGACGGCGCGGACGGGGTCGGACCCGCCGGACCGTGCGGCATCGCGGCCCCGCTCCCGCCGACCGCCCCCGGCGGCGGTGCGGACGGGGGTGTGGACGACCGGCCCAGACCGGACCCCGCACCGAACATGGAGGGCGGGGACGCCGACGGCGCCGGGGACGCGGCCGGGGCCATGGGCCGCACCGCACCCGGAGCCGGTGCCGCCGCCGCGCTCGGCGCCGGCGAAGCCGTGGGAGCCCCACCGGCGGCGGGCGAGAACCCGGAGGTGTTCGGATCCGAGTTGACCGGCGCGTCGCGCGACCCGGCCCCGGAACCGGCCGTGCCCTCGAACGATGGTGACGACGGCGATGACGCTGAGGTTGACGATGGCGCGGACGGCGACGAACTCGTAGCGGGGGGCGTGGTGCTGAGCCCGGACGTGTCCAGCTTCAGCCCGCCCGGGTCGGAGATGTGCGGTGTGGACGCCGCGCTCCCGTGGGCGGACGAGGACACCGCCGGCCCGCTGTGTGCGGCCGGGGAGAAGCTCTCCGGGGGCGTGGACCGGACATAGGTGGGTGCGGGCGTCGACTCGCCCGTCCCACGGCTGCCCGTTGCGGCGTGGGCCGGTGCGGGATCGGGGTGGCTCCCGTGGGCCGTCTGAGACGGGCTGGGGTCGGTCCGTGCGGGGGTGTCGCTGGTCCGGACCGAGGCGTCCTCGGCGCGGCCGGGGACGGGGTCGGAGTGAGGCGTGCTGCGGTCCATCTGGGCCGGAGTGTCGCTGGTCCGGACCGAGGCGTCCTCGGCGCGGCCGGGGACGGGGTCGGAGTGAGGCGTGCTGCGGTCCATCTGGGCCGGAGTGTCGCTGGTCCCGGCGGGGATGTCGTCGCTTCGGCCCGGAGTGTCGCCCGGGCGGACGGTCGTGCCTTCGGTTGCGGTACCGGCGAGGGAGTCGGGGGAGAAGTTCGGCGCGCTGCCCTGGGCGGTCCCCCGCGAGATGTCGGCGGAGTGGTCGGCGGTGGTGGCCGAGGGAACGTCGGCGCTGTCCGTGGTGAAGCCACGACTGCCGTAGAGGCCGTCGGACCCGGCGCCGAACGACGAGGACACCGTGCCGTTGCCCGTGGCTGCCGACGTGCTTCCCGAGTAGTCGGCCGTCTTGGAGCCGAAGGGGACCAGGCCGGTGGGGCCCGAGGACGAGCCCGCACCGTCGATGGACGAGGTGGCTGGGTCTGTGCCCAGACCCCGGAAGGTCGACTGCGAGCCTGCGTCGGCGGCGTCGGAGAAGACCGGCCTGCCACTGCCGCTCGTTCCGCTGCTGCTGGTACCGGACGTCGTCCCGGCACCCGGGATCTCTCCGGCCCCGGTGGTGCTCATCCCCTCGGTGTGAGGCAGGTTCGTGCCGCCGGGAGGGGCGAAGTGCCCCTTGAAGGCGGACGCGCCCGCGTGCAGGCCTGCCCCGGCTCCGCCGCTCAGGCCGGAGCCCAGCAGGCTGTCGCTGTCGACCTTGCCGGTGGTGATCAGCTGGGTACCGACGTCGGTGCCCACGCCCACCGCCGCACCGGTGGCGACCTTGCCCGGCAGGGTGTTCATGGCCCGGCCCAGGCCGACCTTGTTGCCCAGTGCACCGACTCCCCTGCCGAGGCCGGCGCCGACGGCGCCGGCGACGGCGCCGCCCTCGACCGCCTGGCCCAGCTCCTTGAAGTCGAGGCTCTTGCGGTGACCCTCGGCGATCTCGATCGTCTGCGCCAGCAGGTTGATGCCGCCCATGATGGCGGCCTGCTTGACGGCGTGCTTCAGGGCTTCCTTGAGGAGTTGCTTGAGGAGCTGCTGCACCACCGTCCGGGTGATGCCGATCTCGATCGGGATCTGGGCCAGGGACGCACCGAACGTGAACGGTGCCTCGGCCTCTGCCGTGGCGATCTCGACTGCCAGGATGGCGATCTGCGCGATGATCTGGATCTTCGCCGTCTCGATCGAGTTGGCCATCGACTCCAGCATCTCGGCCATGCCTTCGCAGCCCTGGACGCCTCCGGGGAAGTAGCCCGGCGCGCTGTCGGACGTCGCGGTGAACCGCGTCTCCCAGTACTTGCCGAGCGCTTCCGACGCGACGCCCTGCTGCCCGTCCAAGGCGCGTTGGACGGTGGAGCTGGCGGCGCGTCCGACCTCCTCGAGTTGCTGACTGGCCTGCCGCCACTGGTTGGCCATCTGGCGCAGTTGGTCCTCGTCGCCTCCGGCCACCGGGTGCCGGCCAGGAGCAGCAGGATCCACTGCAGGGGCTCGGGAATCTCGACCGCCATGTCGTTCAGCGTCCTTCGTCGGTCGGGCCGGGTTCAGCGGCGGTCTCGATGGGCTCGAAGCGGGCGGAGACGAAATGCTCCGCACTCAGGCGCGGTTCGACCGGAATCTGCGGCGTCTCCACAGGCATCGCCTCAACCTCGGCGGGCTCCAAACGAGCAGTGCCCAAATGCTCCGCACTCACCCGCGGCTCCACCGGAATCTGCGGCGTCTCCACAGGCATCGCCCCAACCGCAGCAGGCTCGAAGCGGGCGGAGACGAAATGCTCCGCACTCAGGCGCGGTTCGACCGGAATCTGCGGCGTCTCCACAGGCATCGCCTCAACCTCGGCGGGCTCCAAACGAGCAGTGCCCAAATGCTCCGCACTCACCCGCGGCTCCACCGGAATCTGCGGCGTCTCCACAGGCATCGCCCCAACCTCGGCGGGCTCCAAACGAGCAGTGCCCAAATGCTCCGCACTCACCCGCGGCTCCACCGGAATCTGCGGCGTCTCCACAGGCATCGCCCCAACCGCAGCAGGCTCCAAACGAGCAGTGCCCAAATGCTCCGCACTCACCCGCGGCTCCACCGGAATCTGCGGCGTCTCCACAGGCATCGCCCCAACCGCAGCAGGCTCGTACCGGGCAGAGACAGGACGCTCAGCAACGCCTGTGCCGTAGACGGGGTCGGAGACCTCCGAGCTGTAGCCGGAGTCGGACACCGACGTTCCGGCGGTCTCCGTCCCGTACGAATACCCGGACGGGGACCAGTAGTCGCCCTGCGTCGACTCGAGGTCCTGGTCCTGGCCGGTGAGGCCGGAGACGACGGCCTGCTCGGTGCCCTCGTAGTTCTCGGCCATGAACTTGATGCCGTCGGCGGTGTTGCGCAGCTCATCCGGGAGGTTCTTCAGGACGGTGAGTACGTCGGTCGAGTACTTGATGTACCCCGTGTCACCCTCGGCGAACTGCTGGCCCGCGTGGTCGTCGCCCCAGGGCTTGTCGAACTGGGACAGGAAGCTGTTGAGCGACGTGTACATCTCGGAGAGCTGGTCGGCCATGGACTGCAGCGGGCTGACAGCCGCCGTGTACTGCTCGGGGACCACCTGGAAGCCGCTGCCGGCCGAACCGTCACCGGTCGCGGTGGACGCGGCAGGGGCGTTGGGGAGGGTGGTGCTCACGGTGCCGATCCGCTGTGCGGCTGCCGGGCGCGTCGTCGCCCCGATGGTCTCTGTCCTGGCCGCCGGCGTGTATTCCTCAGCCATGGCGCTTCCTCATCTCCTGTGTGGTCCTTACTGCTGCCGCCCGTCGGCCTGCGCGCCCGTGTCCGCCCCAGTACGTCACCGCTGCGGGGAGCCGGCTCCCGGCCCGGCCGCAGCGGGGGCGCCCGCGTTGGCGAGGGCGCCGCTCGCGGCCATCCGGGACAGCGCCGTGCGCAGGAACGGACTGGGCACCGTGTAGCCACCCTCCTGCCGCAGCTGCCGTGGCGCACCGCGCTCCGGCCGCTGCTCCGCAGACGCGCCGCCGCCCGGCTCGTCGGGGTGTCCCCGGCGGGCGGCGACCGACCGTGCTCGGGCGAGGTAGTCGTCGTCAGGTGCCCCGGGTTCACCCCCGGTCGAGTCTTGGGCCTCGGCGGCGTGCTCGCGCTGCGCTGCCGCTGGGGCGGTGGCACTCTCGGTGCGAGCGCCGCCGTCGGGGTCGGACCCGGCTTCCGGTCCGAGGACCGCCGTGCGCAGCTGACTCATCAGCAGGTCCTCGCCCGTTCCCTCCTCCGACGCCCCGTCAGGGGCTCCGTCCGGGGCATGGTGGCCGGGGGCGTGCGGGCCGCTCGTGTCGTTCTCTGCCGCGTCCGTGCGGGCCGCGTCCAGCCAGCGGCGGCGCATGCGGTGAAGTTCCCGGTCCCCGGCGGGAACCCGGGTCGCGGTGCCGGTGACACCCCGGTCGGTGAGCAGCTGCTCGTCGTCGTCGAGGACGTCCTCGCCGAGTGTGGTGGGACGGATGTACTTGCGCGCGCCGCGCTTCTCGCCCTTCCCACCGCCTCCGCCGCCGAGGCCGCCCGGCCGGGTGCCATTGGCGCCGGCCCCGGCCGCCGTCGCCCCGGACCTGCCCGCGGCCGAACCCGCGGCCGAACCCGCGGCGCGCCCGCCGAGCGAGCCTGTGCCGCGACCGGCTGCGGCCGCGGCCTCCTCCTGCGCCATGCCCGCGCCGGCCCGGGCACCGGCGAGCCCGGACGAGCCCACCGATCTGCCGGCTCGCAGGCCGCTGCCCGAGAAACCGCCGCCCCCGCCGAAGCCACCCGACCCGCCTCCGAAGGCCGACCCGGGTCCGCTGCCGAACCCACCCACGGACGAGCCCAGTCCGCCTACTCCGCCCATGGAACCAGTCAGGTCGAACGGCGTGCTGCCGGACCCCGTCGACGGCGTCCAGGGGACCAGGCCGGAGCCACCGACCGCGGGGTAGCCCGTGGTCGTGGAGCCGACGTCACCCAGACCTGCGATCTGGAGCCTCGGGGAGGTGGAGGAGAGGTCGAAGGGCGTCTCGGTGCCGGAGGGGCCGTACGACGGACCTGTGCCGTAGCCCGCGCCGGACCCGGAGTACGTGGCCGTGGCCGTCTCGAACGGCTGGAGCCCGCCGACCGATCCCGGGCTCGGGACGTTGTAGCCCGAGGCGTCGTATCCCGAACCGCCGGAGCCGGCACCGGAGTACTCACCGCCGTTGGCAGCCGCGGCGTACGGCGCGCCGGCGCCGGCCGCGTCGTAGCCCGGGCCGGAGCTGTCGGCGCTGTAGCCGTCCGGCGAGTAGCCGCCGGAGCCGTAGGCGGAGTAGCCGGCGGCCGCCGGGTCGTAGGCGTCCGGGTTCTCCAGCGTCTGGTACGACTCGGCCGTCCCGTAGCCGTCCGTGTCCGCGGGGGTGCCCTGGAGCATGGGGGACGCCACCCCGTCCACCCTCGTCCGGGGCATCAGGGACGAGGTGGAGGCGGCCCCGGTCGAGGTGCCGCCGCCGTGGCTGTGCAGGGTGGCGGCCTGGGACGACTGGCTCATCCGGTCCAGGTGGGTGGATGTCTGGCGCAGCATCGTGTCGACGTTGTCCGCCACCTCGCCGACGTAGGTGTGGTAGGTGTCGGCGGCCTGCTGGATCCCCCTGGTCTGGGCGACGTCGCCGTGCTTCCCCTCCGGGTGGGTGGCGATGTAGTCCTTGGCGTACTGCAGCTCGCGCGTCATCTCCGTCTTGGTCTGGGTGACCACGTGGGAGGCGTGGGTGAGGGACTTCTCGATCGTGAGCCCCGCCGTCAGCGTGGTGCTGAGGTGGGAGTCGTCCCGGAGCCCGTACTTGCGCAGATACTCCTCGTACTGGTCGGCGGCGTCACCCGACATGTTCTGCCGGGCCTGCAGGGCACTGGTGAGGATGGTGTTGGTCTGCTCGGACGCGGTCAGGTTCCAGTTGCGCCACGCAGCGGCGAGGTCCGACAGGGCGTCCTCGTCGCCGTCGGGCCAGAGGATGTCGGCGCCGTGCTCGTTGTGCTGGACGACGCTGAGGACTTCGGCCAGGTCGGGCGGAAGCTCGATCACAGTAGGGCTCTTTCTCGACGGCTGCGCAGATGCGGACGGGGAACCGGATCAGACGAACGGTCTCCCGAACGGGTAGGGGTTGTAGTCGAGGTCCGGCCGGTCGGGGTCGGTGTAGTCGGCCAGCCCGGGCTCGTCGGCCCTCTGCGGGTCGTCGGGGCGGTGCACTTCGTACGCAGGCGTGACCGTCGCCGCCTCCGGGCGGTGCACTTCGTACGCAGGCGTGACCGTCGCCGCCTCCGGGCGGTGCACTTCGTACGCAGGCGTGACCGTCGCCGCCTCCGGGCGGTGCACTTCGTACGCCGGCGTGACCGTCGCCGCCTCCGGGCGGTGCACTTCGTACGCCGGCGTGACGGTAGCGGTCTCGTAGGCCGCCGGGGCGACGGTGCCGATCCGGGGCCGGAGCGGCTGCTCCGGGGACGCGACGACCTGGCCGTTGAGCAGCGTGGAGGAGGCGACCCCGGTGTTGGAGTCCGAGTGGATCTGCTTGAGCGAGGTGGCGACCTCGTCGTCACTCTCCGCATACCGCCGGCACATCAGCAGCAGGTTGTCCGACACCTTGGTGGAGTTGTCCAGGTAGTCGCGGATCCCCTTGATCACGCGGTCCTGGTGCTGTGTGATACCGCCGATCCCCGAGCTCTCGCCTTTGAGGACCCGGCCCACCGCATCGTGGCCGAGGTGGGCCTCGGTGACCCGCTGCATGGCTGCCTGCAGCGTGCTCGTGGCCTGAGCCAGTTCCTCTACGGCGCGGCGGATGACGTCGGCGGAATTCGAGACCTCGTTGAGGTCGACCTGGAACGATTCGCTGCTCACTGCCCCCCCTGGGCATCGTCGCCCGTGCATCGGCACGAAGCGGGTCCTTCCCGATCCACAGGGACCGGCCGGTCGTCACGGCCTCCCCAGCACAATGTTGTGATGACTCGTCAGAAGCTGGAGAGGCCGCCGGCCCCCACCACGTGCAGGCCTGAGTCGTCGAAGGACACGGCGAGCGGCACCGCTCCGGTTCCCACTTCGTTGAGAACCGTGCCGCTGGCGAGGTGCAGCAGCCGCAGTGTGCCGTCCTGGTCACCGAACGCGACCAACGACTCGCCCTCCAGCTCCTGGTGGACCAGGCTGCGGACGGCGGGGCCGTCCCCCGGCAGCACCGACACGGACCTACCCGTGGCGACGTCCCAGACCGCCACCGAGCCGTCCGAGGCGCCCGCGATGACCACCGCACGCCCCTGGAGGGCGCCGAAGACCAGCGCGCTGGCCGGGGCCGTCGCGCCCGTCAGCACCGGTCCGGCAATGCCCCTGAGCCCGTGCCACAGCCGTACGGTGCAGTCCTCCCCGGCGGTGGCCAGCAGCGCATGCCCGCCGTCCTCCCCGGCCGCGACCGCGGTCACCCCGCCGGGATGGGCTGCGAAACGCAGCAAGGGCGTGCCGTCCAGCGGGTCCCAGGTTCGCACCGTGCCGTCCGCACTGCCCGACACCAGGACACCGGACGGGGCGAAGGAGAGCGCCGTGACCCGGTCGGTGTGCGGACCGGGCGCCGACAGCAGTGCGCCGTCGGCCAGTCGGTGGCACCGCACGGTCCCGGAGGCTGTGCCGCAGACCAGCACCGGACCGGCGGCCTCGCTGCTCCCTGCCGTACCGCCGCCTGCCGTGGCGCCGTTCGCGGCGCCGCCGTCCGCCGTACCGGCGGTGACGGCCACCGAGGTGATCGGGCCGCCGTCCGCGTCCAGGCGGCGGAGCAGGGCGCCCTGCGACAGGTCCCAGACGCGCACCGTGCCGTCGCCGTGCCCGGCGACGAGCACCGGTGTGCCCTCCAGGTCCGCCGCAGCAAGGGAGTTCACCGGCGTGGCGGCCTCCTGGACACCCTCGAAGGGGTTCTCCGGGGCGGCAGCCAGCGCGCCGGCCGCGGTACCGGACCCGGGCTCCCAGAACCGCACCGAGCCGTGCTCGTCGCCCGTCGCCAGCACCGGTGCGCCGTTCAGGGTCACGGCGACGAGCGAGGTGAGCCATCCGCACCTGGCCGACCAGCCGTGCAGCGCCCGGCCCTCGCGCACGTCCCAGGTGCGCACCGTGCCGTCCAGGGAGCAGGAGGCGAGCACCGGCCGGCCGGCGAGCTCGACGAAGGCCAGACCCGTCACGGTGGCCGCGTGGCCGGAGAGCACGGCCAGCGGGCGGCCGGTGGCCAGGTCCCACAGCCGGATGTCGTGGTCCGCGCCGCCGGAGGCCAGCACGGCCTGGTTGCCCAGGCTCAGCACCGCCAGCGCCGAGACCCGCTCGGAGTGGCCCACCAGCAGGTGCAGGCGCTCGCCGTCGGCGATGTTCCAGACCCGGACCACGGCGTCCTCCCCTGCGGCGGCCAGCAGGTCCAGATCCGCGCAGCGGGCGTGGCACAGCGCCGCAGCGCCGTGCAGCGCGGTGGACAGCGCGCCCAGCGATCGCGCGTCCGAGGCCCGCCAGGCGTGGACGTCACCGGTGCGGCCGGCGGCGAACGCCAGCGGCACGCCCCGCACCGTGCCGGCGGCCACGGCCTGGGCGCCCCCGGCTGCGGCGGTGGCGTGCAGCGCCGCGCCGGTCGTGGTGTCCCAGACCTTGAGGGCGCCCCTGCGGTCCCCGGCCGCGAGCAGGCCGCGCTCCTCGAAGGAGCCCAGCGCGACGGTCTCCGGTATCAGCGCGCCTGCGGACGCCTCGGCGGGCGAGGACCCGAGCAGTTCCTGGTCCGGCACCGTGTACAGGCCGAAGCCCTTGCCCTCCTCGGCCAGTACGTAGGCGGCCCGGCCACTCACCTGGCCGAACGCCGCCGCCGTACGGGAGCTGGACGGCCCTGCCTCCGCCGAGCCGCCGTAAGCGGCGGCGGGCGCCGCCGAGGGGTCTTCCTGGGAGTCGTCCACCTGCACCGCGATGCCCGGCAGCCCGCCGCCCTGCGAGTCGCCGAACAGCTGGGCGACCACCTGCCCCAGCAGGGCCACGGCCGGGGCCGGCGGTGCGTCCGTACCTTCGCCCCACATCGCGTCGCCCGAGGGCAGGAGCCCGTTGACGGACAGCCGGGCCGGGCCGGGGGCCGCCACCGAGTGGCCGTCCGCGGCGTCCTGCCGCAACCGCGACACCAGGCGCCCGAGTACCGCGCTGTCGACGCTGCCGGTCCGCTCCTCCGCCGCGCCGGCGGTGGTCCGCTGGCCCCACAGGGAGCCGTCGGGGGCGATGAACAGGTCGGTCCGGTCGGCCGGGCCGTCCGCCGCGCGGAGGCTGAGCCGTACGCCGCGGACCTGGGCGCGGCTCCCTCCGGGGGTGAGGCTGTCGGTGTCGGGCATACGGGTCCTCTTCTCGAAATGTGTCAGCGACGGGCGTCAGCAGAGGTCCGCGGGAACCAGGGTGGCGTACACCGCGTCGTGCAGCCGGTGGGTGCGGGAACTGCGGAACAGGCCGGGCCGGAACCCCGCGCGGCGGAAGCCGATGGCGGCGCCGACCACTTGGACGGGCATGTTGTCGGCGGCCGCATAGGCGTCGATGCGGCGCAGGCGCAGCACCTCGAAGCCGAACCGGCACACCAGCCGCAGGCCCGCGGTGGCCGTCCGCATCCGCCGCTCGCGGGGAAGCAGCCAGATGGAGGCCTCGGCCGCGGCCTCCTCGGGGCGGAAGTCCACCAGTTCCGCGAAGCCGATGGCGGGCCCGTCCGGGCGGGCCAGGGCGAAATGTGCCGAGCGGTCCGATTCCCAGATCCGGGGCGCCAGTTCGGTGATCCACCGCTCCGCCGACGCCCGGTCCTGATACGGAAAGACGGCCTGCATGAACTCCCGCACCAAGGGGTCGCGGCTGCCCGCCACGAGCGTGTCGGCGTCCTCGGCGGCCGGACGCCGCAGCACCAGGTCGCCCTCGGTCGGCGTAGGCACGGTCGCCAACGAGCTGGGCGGCCGGAACTCCGACTCGGTGGGCACCGCCTTCGTGGTAGCGGAGCCGTCGCGGTGTCGGTGGGCGGACAAGGCAGACTCCACAGGGCCGGGACAGGGTCTTCCGCAGGTGCGGACGTGCCGCGAGGTGCGGTGACGAGACAGGAGGGTACCGGAACTGAATTGACGAACCGTTGCCGTCAAGTATCCGGAAGCAGTCAAAATTTGATCGGTTGCCGAACGGATGCCGCTCCGGACCGCCGGTCTCGCAGGAGTCGGTCCGGGCAGGGAGCGGGCTGGGACAGGCTGTGGGCGGGCAGGGGGCGACAGGGAGTGAGCGGGTGGGCGGTACCGGTCGCCCCGCCGCACCGCAGCGATTCTGCACACGGCAAACCGTTCCTCGTTCTCGTCCCGCTGGGGATCAAGCAGCTCCACCACTACCGGCACCTTGACCGAAAATAGGTGCCCCCCATGGCCGACATCACCTGCCGCTTCGGATTCCTCCGCCTGCGCGCCCCCAGCGCCCACATCCGCCACTCCCTCCGCGTCACCCTCACCCACGACAACACCGGCCTCGCCCTCTGGTTCAGGCTGCCGGCCGCCGTCCCGTCCGAGATGCCCGCCGACGCGCGCGAACCGGCGATGCTCCTCCGCGCTCGCACCGCCGACTTCCAGGACGTCACCGTCCAGCCGACCGGTCACATACCGGGTCACCGATCCCGGCGTCGCCGCCCAGGTCGACTTCTCCCCCGATCCCGACACCGGTGCCTGGCGCTCCGCCCCGTCGACCAACCCGGCGCCCTGCTCACGGAGACCGCCCAGCAGCACTCCCCGATGACATGGCTTCCTCCTCAAGCGCACGCTCGCAGCAGGCGGCTCCGTTTCCGATGCCGAGAGACTACGGGCCGTAGGCACCTCGAATCGTCACCCCGCGGTGGGCATTTGCCGCCTCCTCGCGTCCCCCGAGCGAGCTACCCCGGCCGATCTCCGCCGAGGGGACGCCGCCCTGCGCCAGGCGCTGCACCCGCCGGGTTTGCAGGTGGGCTCTCCTGGGGGTGGGCAGCCATCGGGTGCATGGGTCTTCATCCGCCCCGTACAGGGAGGCGGGTCCGATGCTGTCCGGCCCGAAGCGTTTGCGGGCTGGGTCGGCGACGGCTTCGATGCGTCACGGCCTCTCGCCGGCGGGGTCGAAGGTGAGTTGGTGGGAGACCTCCCCTGGTCGAGAGGCTCGGGGCGTGAGTGGCGGTCTCGCTTGCACAGCCCCACGCCGCCCCTCCAGTTCGAGCGGCGCATACGTCAACAGGCCGGCCTTGCACGAACACGCCCGGCATTACTGCCTCCCTGTGCTTGTGAGGATGCTGTAGGTGACTGGGAAAAGGGGTTCCGGCCTCCGCAGCCCCTGCCTACCCTCCAGTACTCATGACAACAGAACATGCGCAGCAGCCCGAGGGGCACAGCGGACAGAGCCGCAGACGCTTCCTGACGGCGACCGCGGGAGCGGTCGCCGGCGTCGTCGGCGGGGGTGCGGTCGGCGTCTTAGGGTCTGCCGGCAGCGCGGCCGCGGCCTCCTCCGGCAAGCGCGTCGCCGTCCTCGGCGGCGGAGTCTCCGGCCTCAGCGCCGCCCACGAGCTCGCCGAACGCGGCTACGAGGTCACGGTCTACGAGTACTACGACGCCCTCGGCGGCAAGGCCCGCTCGATGGACGTCCCCGGGACCGGGACGGGCGGCCGCAAGCCGCTTCCCGGCGAGCACGGCTTCCGCTTCTTCCCCGGCTTCTACCGGAATCTGCCGGACACCATGCGCCGCATCCCCTTCCCTGGCAGCACGAACGGCGTCCACGGCAACCTCCGCGGTGGTACGGAGGAGTTGTTCGCGCGCGGCTCGGGCCGCCCGGACCTACACTTCCCGCTCCGCCGGGCGACCACCCTGCCGGCCCCCGGCGACCTCACCCCGTCCTGGATCCGCGACCAGGTCCTCTCGGTACTGGACCTCGGCACCCACCTGCCCGCCGACGAGGCCGCCTACTTCGCCGACCGCCTCCTGGTCCATCTCACCAGTTGCGACGCCCGGCGTGAGGACCAGTGGGAGAAGGTCGCATGGTGGGACTTCATCCGCGCCGGCGAGATGAGCCGCGAGTACCAGGTGCTCCTCGGCATCGGCCAGACCCGCAACCTCGTCGCCACCCGCGCCCAGACCGCCTCCACCCGCACCGTCGGCCGCGTCATCATCGAGGCCCTCATTCTGTGGGGTCTGCTCGGTCGCGGCATGGACGGCGACGCGGACGTCGACCGGGTGCTGAACGCCCCGACCAGCGAGGCGTGGATCGACCCCTGGGAGACGCATCTGCGCTCCCTGGGCGTCGAGTTCGTACTCGGCACCGAGGTCCGAGAGGTGGTGTACGGCGGCGGCCGGGTGACCGGCGTACAGGTGGCGGCGCGCGACGGCAGCCAGCAGCGCACCATCACCGCCGACCACTATGTCTCCGCCCTCCCCGTCGAGCACGCGCGCGCGACCTGGGGCCCCGCCCTGCGCGCCGCCGACACGCAGCTCGGGCGGTGCGATGCGCTGAAGACGGACTGGATGACCGGCGTGATGTTCTACCTGCGCACTCCCACCCCCGTCGTGCACGGCCACATCAACTGCCTCGACTCACCATGGGCGGTCACCGGAATCGGCCAGACCCAGTTCTGGGACGTACGGGACTTCTCGCGCGACTACGGGGACGGGCAGGCCCACGAGTGCCTGTCCACGATCATCTCCGAGTGGGACCAGCCCGGCATCCTGTACGGCAAGACGGCCCGTGAGTGCACCAAGGACGAGATCGTTGCCGAACTGTGGGCCCAACTGAAGGACGGGCTGAACGATTCCGGCAAGACGACACTCACGGACGAGGACCGGCTCGGCTGGTTCATGGACCCGGCGGTGACGGGCCTCGGCGGCCCCGACCCGCAGAACCGCGAACAGCTCCTCATCCATCCCACCGGCACCCTCTACAACCGCCCGTCGGCGAGGACAGCGGTGCCGAACTTCTTCCTGTCGGGTGACTACGTCCGTACGGATGTGGACCTGGCGACCATGGAGGGCGCCAACGAGTCCGCACGACGCGCCGTCAACGCACTCCTGGACGCGGATGGTTCGGGCGCTGAGCGGTGTCACATCTGGGAGTTGTTCCGGCCGCCGGAGATGGAGCCCCTGAAGCTGGTCGACGAGGTGCGCTATCGGCTGGGGCTGCCCAACACCTTCGACCTGGGGTAGCACCCGGCCCCGAGTTGTGCCGGGAGGGCCGCTGTCCCGTGGGGCGGCTCCGGCTTGTCACCGAAACGGCATGGCGGAGGAGAGCAGTGGTCAATGCGCTCGGTCATGACTGCTGACCCGCCCGACCCGCCGACCCACCGCGCTGATCTACGTGTCACAGACGCTCGGTGCCTTTCGATCCCTCACCTCAGGGTCCGCCGCCGGCGGCTCGGGCTCGGCGGCCGTACCGACATGGCGTGACGGCGCCGGTCACGAGGACGCGTATGCGCCGTCTCCCCGGGGTGGCGCGAACCGGAAGCACATCACCAGGGCACCTCTCCATCGTCGTCGAAGAAGCGGCCTGTCGGCCCGTCGGCCGATACGGTGGCCAGCCGGATCGCGGCGGCCGCGCCCTGCTGGGGGGTGCGCACTCCCCGGAAGCCGTTGAGGTCGGTCGCCGTGAAGCCGGGGCAGACGGCGTTGATCAGGATGTGCGTGTCGGCCAGTTCCTTGGCGTACTGCACGGTGACGGCGTTGAGGAACGTCTTCGACGGAGCGTAGGCGATGGAGATGGGACCCGTCTCGGCGCCAGGCGTGGTCTGGAGCGTGAGGGAGCCGACGCTGCTGGAGACGTTCACGATCCGCGGCGACGGCGAGCGGCGCAGCAGCGGCAGGAGGGCGTTGGTGACGCGGATGACGCCGATCACGTTGGTCTCCACCGCCGCCCGTACTCGGTTCACGTCGACCGTGGTGGGCTCCTGCGGTCCGCCGCCGGTGATCGCCGCGTTGTTGACGAGCGCGTCGAGCCGCCCGGTGTGCTCCTCCATCAGCCGAGCCGCCGCTGTCACGCTCGCGTCGTCGGTCACATCCAGCGGCACGCCGAACGCGTCGGCTCCGGCCGCGCGCAGCTTGGCCACAGCGGCCTCGCGCCGCTCCTTGTTCCGCGCGCCGATTCCGACGGACCAGCCGAGGGCGCCGAGCCCGGCGGCGATCTCGTACCCGATGCCCTTGTTGGCCCCGGTCACCAGCGCGACCTTGTGGTGGTTCACGGTGTTCGTCTCACTCATGACATTGATACTTCTCCCCCGCCGGGCAGGGCGTCCAAGACCGACTGGGTGGACGGCGATACCGTCCGGGTATCGCTCCTGGCCGGCCCGGTTAGGCTGGCGAGGTGGAGACACGTGAGCTGCGGTACTTCGTCGCGGTCGCCGAAGAGCTGCACTTCGGCCGGGCCGCGCAGCGACTCGGGATCGCCCAACCCCCGCTGTCGCGGGCGATCGGCGGGCTCGAACGGCGCCTGGGCACCCTCCTGCTGGAGCGCGGCAGCCGGGGTGTCACCCTGACCGGAGCAGGGGCGGTGCTGCTGCGGGAGGCGCGGGCGGCGCTGGACGCCGTCGAGGCCGCCGAACGGCGCACCCGCCGGGCCGCCCTGGCCGCGACCGGCCGCCCCGCGGTGGTCCTGGCCGCAAAAGCGGGCGCCTCCGGTGAACTGCTGGCGAAACTCCTCGACGCCTACGCCGCCGAGCCCGGCGCGGTGGCCGTGGACGTCGTGCTGTGCGGGCCGGGCGAGCAGGCACGATTGCTGCACGACGGCCGGGCCGACGTAGCCCTACTGCATCGGCCGTTCGACAACACGGCCGGCTTCGACACCGAGGACCTGCACACCGAGGGTCAGGTCGCGATCCTCCCGGCGGGCCACCCTCTCAGCGCCCGCCCCCACGTGCGGCTCGCCGAGGTCACCGACCTTCCCGACCTGCCCCTGCCCCGCTGGCCCCGCCCTGAGGGCACCTTCCCGGACGGCCCCGGACCGCAGGTGCGCGACCACACGCAACTCACCCAGCTCATCGCCCTCGGCCGCGCTTGCGCGGTCGTCCCGGAGTCGGGCCGCACCGGCCTGCGCGAGGACCTCACCGCCGTACCGGTCCTCGACGCCCCCCACGTGACCACGGTCATCGCCTGGCCCCCGCACAGCCGCTCAACGGCGGTCGCGGGGCTGGTCCGCGCCGCCACTGCCCTGTGACCGACAGCGGTGAACGCCGAGGCACCGTGCTGGATTTCGGGGACAGCGTCCGGTCTCCCATCGGCTCCGGACACATCGTGCGGTACGAGGTGACTGGCGTGCACCGGCGTTGCCGGAGCCGCGCCCCTGGCACCGTCAGGCTCCGACGCGAAGTGACAACAAGCCTGCCTGCCAGACGATCACTTCGTCGAACTTGACAGCCTCGACCCGCTTTCGAATCACCGTGATGGATCCACACCGCAATCGTCGATGTTGTCAGCATCTTCGCCGACGACCCTGACCACGCGATGCAGCTCTGCGCGGAGATGTTGCGGGACACCGACGACCACGTTGCCCTGGGAGCTCGTCGGCTTGACGAAACCCTGGCCGGGATCGACCCCGTTCTTCGCCCCGCACAGCACGGGGCGAACGCTGTCATGTGAGCGCAGGTGCTCGACAGGAAGTCCCGCAGAGCGCAGAGCTGATCTCGGGTCGGCAGGGACTGCTGCGGATCGCACTGCAGCCGCGAGTCGGCGGTGTCCGGTTTTACGCGGCGGGTGCGGCCAGGCGAAAGCCCACTGCGATCGCTTCGAGATCCGGCTCGTAGGCGCCGTGCCGACGGGCGCAGCGGGCCAGGTCCCGGTCGTGGCGGAACGCGCCGCCTCGGGTGATGTGCCGGTCGAAGGCCCAGTCCTCGGTGTTCGGCACCTCGGCGGGCGCTCCGGGGTAGGGGGCGTAGACGGTGGAGGTCCACTCGTCGGCGTTACCCGCCATGTCCAGCACACCGTAGGGGCTGGCTCCGTCAGGAAACGAGCCGACCGGCATGGTGGTGCCGATGCCGAGGTCCGCCAGATTGGCCAGTCCGGTACGGTACTCATCGCCCCACGGGAACTCCCGGCCGTCGTCGCCCCGCGCCGCGCGCTCCCACTCGTCCTCCGTGGGCAGCCGCACGTCGAGGTCGCCTAGCTGTTCGCTGAGCCACCGGCAGTAGGCTACTGCCGCGTTCCAGGTGATCCCGATGACCGGGTGGCAGGCCGGAGCCTTCGGCACCGGCCTGCCGGTGGCCGCGGCGAACAGCGCCCACTGGCCGACCGTGACCTGGGTCCGGGCGATCCTGAACGCCGGTACGTGGATCTGCGCGTGCGGGGCTTCCTTCCGGTACCACTCCTCGGGCACACCCGTGTCGGCGTAGCGGCGGGCCACCTCCGCCACATCCTCCGCCGGCGTGCCCCGACGCAGCAGCCCGGCCGGGACTTCTACCCAGTCTACCTGTTCCACCTGTTCCACCTGTTCCACCTGTTCCACCTGTTCCACCTGCATGACCTCTCCCGCCTCGATCGAATAGTCCTCATGATCACCACGGCGATAGGGGCGGGCATCGGCTGGAGGGCCCACTCGGACCGGGACCTTGGGACGAGGGCATCGGGCCGCGGACCGGCTGAGCTTCGGTCGGCGGCCTGGGCGGTCATCCGGCCGGAGGGGTCGCCGATGGTCCGGCCTACGGCCATTGCCTGTGCTCTCCTTCGCGTGTATCGGATGGCCCCGCGAACCTGCCTGTCCGCGGGGGCGACGCAGCCGCTCCAACCCGCACCGCCACCCGCCAACGCCCCCAACCGCCACCTGGCTCGCCAAGCCGCCCGGGCGCAGCACAGCAGCACGGGGGCGGGTGTGGGTCCGCGTCCAAAATTCGCGTCCCGAGCCCGCACCACCCAGACCCGATGGCCTGGACACCCGCAGCCCGGGGCAGCAGACGGATGTGAAAGCGCGCATGTGGATCGGCCGCTCAGCGTGGGTGGCGTTGGGCGTCTGCGGGATCACGGGCGCCGCAGCGATCGCCCTTGGCATCGCTGGCAAGCCGGCGGCCGCAGTCGGTCTGGGCGTGGCATCGGTGGCCGCCCTGCGACTCGCGGTGCTCTTCACCCGCATCCGCGCAACCCGCCGACCCCGAGACTGACCAACAACCCCGAGCCCGCGGCCCGGCCCGCATCACCCCCGAGACCACTCCCGCCACAGCAGAACGGCACGGCCCCGCGCCGGAAGGTACCTGGCGGGGCCGCAAGGCGCCCGGGAGGCGGGGCGGTCAGTCGGCGCTGTTCTGCGCGGCCATGCGCTCCGCGATCGCGCGCAGCTCGGCGTACTGCTCCGGGGTGAGCCGGTAGCCCGTCGTCTCCCGGCGCGTCCCGGCGGCGGTCAGCGGGACCATCGACAGCTTCACCGACAGCAGACCCGCCAGCTTCGCGCGCTCACGCGCGTCCATCGCCCGGCGCTCCATCACGTCCCACAGTCCGGCGGCGACCTCCTCGGTCTTGTTGAGCGGCCAGCCGTCCGCGCGGCGCAACTCCTCCCCCGGCTTCCCGCCTGGGCCCGCGATCACGATTGCCTCCACGCGGCCGCCGTACAGGCCCGTCAGAAGCACCCGGTCTGGGGCGTCGGCGTCAACTCGCCCTGGGCGCTGCGCCACGCCTTCAACGCCTTCGACGCCTGGCCGGTCAATATCGGCTTCCTGGGCCGCGGCTCGTCCTCCGACCCGGCACCGCTGGTCGAGGCCCTGGTCGAGGGCGGCGCGTCCGGCTTCAAGGTGCACGAGGACATGGGTGCGCACACCCGCGCCCTGGACACGGCGCTGCGGGTGGCCGAGGAGCACGACGTCCAGGTCGCCCTGCACACCGACGGCCTCAACGAGTGCCTGTCCGTGGAGGACACCCTCGCCGTGCTGGACGGCCGCACCATCCACGCCTTCCACATAGAGGGCTGCGGCGGCGGGCACGTGCCCAACGTGCTCACGATGGCGGGCGTGCCGAACGTCATCGGCTCCTCCACCAACCCGACGCTGCCGTTCGGCCGGGACGCGCTGGGCGAGCACTTCGGCATGATCGTCTCGGCGCACGACCTGAAGACGGACCTGCCCGGCGACGCCGCCATGGCACGCGACCGGATCCGCGCCGGGACGATGGGCGCCGAGGATGTGCTGCACGACCTCGGCGTCATCGGGATCACCTCGTCCGACGCCCAGGGCATGGGCCGGGCCGGGGAGACGGTGCGCCGTACCTTCGCCATGGCTGGGAAGATGAAGTACGAGCTCGGACCGCTGGACGGCGCCGGCTCCTTCGGCGAGACCTCCGGCGGCGACGACAACGAGCGCGTGCTGCGCTACCTGGCCAAGCTCACCGTCAACCCGGCCCTCGCCCACGGCCTGGCCCACGAGGTCGGCTCGCTGGAGGTCGGCAAGCTCGCCGACATCGTGCTGTGGCGGCCCGACCACTTCGGCGCCAAACCGCAGCTGGTCCTCAAGGCCGGCTTCCCCGCCTACGGGGTGACCGGTGACCCCAACGCCTCCACCGACACCTGCGAACCGCTGGTTCTCGGACCGCAGTTCGGCGCCCACGGCGCGACCGCGGCGGACCTGTCGGTGGCGTTCGTGGCGGGCGCAGCCGCCGCCAACGGCGACGGCATGCCCACCCGGCGCCGCCGGGTCGCCGTGCGCGGTACCCGCGGCATCGGCCCGCGCGACATGCTGCGCAATGGCCGGCTCGGGCAGGTCGATGTCGAGCCGTCGACTGGTGTCGTCTCGCTGGACGGCGGACCGCTGCGCGCAGTGGCCGCCGAGTCCGTCCCGCTCAGCCGGCTCTACTTCCTGTGACCGCTGCCTCCTTGGCAGCACCTGCTTCGCCGAAGCCACCCCGCGCAGGCACGTGCACGACCACCCGCCAAGGGCGCGCCTTGGCGGGTGTGCCGCAGGGGCCGCGGCTGCCGGTACACCCGAGGCTCCGGCCAGTGCTCCGGCGGACCTCATCCTGCACGAGCGTGGCCTGGAAAACGTCCGCCGGCCGCTGCCGGCGCTCGGGAGTACAGCGGTGAGCGTCACCGTCCCGGCTGCCTTGCCCCGCCCTGCCGCAGTCGGATGCGGCGGCTCGGCCGTGGCGCGGCGGCCGGGCATCCGCGTGTTGGGTCCGGGCGGGCACTACGGCAGGTCCGGGGTGCCGATCCGGACGGTTTCCACCCAGTCCGGGGGGCTGGGCGGAGTCGGGCCGATGAGGGCAGCGATCAGACGGCAGGACGGTATCTGGTCCGGCCATGGCGTGTAGCCGTCGGTGAGGACCACCACCACGTTCGGCCGGTCCCGCATCGCCAGCGCGGCGCTGATGCCCACGCGCATGTCCGTACCCCCGCCGCCGGCCAAGGTGATCTGCTCGGCGGTGACCACCCTGGAGACGGTGTGCACGTCGGCGTCGCAGGCCAGCACCGTCACCCGGTTGCCCTGCAGGCCGACTTCCCGCAGCACTCCGGTGACCTCGGTGAGTGCCGCCGTCAGCTCCCCGTCGCCCATCGAGCCGGAGGTGTCGATGACCACGGTGACCCGCGGCAGCGGACGGCGCAGGCTCGGCAGCACCACGCCCCGGAGGGCCGCACTGCGTCGTGACGGACGGCGGTAGGTGTAGTCGACCGCGCCTGCGGCCCAGGCGACCGCCTCGCGTACCGCTCCGGCCAGTACGCGTCTCCAGTCGACGGTGGGCTCCAGGAGCCGGTCCGCCCAGCGCCGCCACCCCTCGGGCAGCTGCCCCCTGCTGCGTACACGAGCCCGTATGGCCTCTGCGGTGTGCCGGCGCAGCGCTTCCGCCTCGACCCCGCTGAGCCCGGCCGGTCCCGCCGCGGCGCCCAACTCCCAGGGTGCGGGCCGGCCATGGGCACCCGACCCGCAGTTCAGCAGGAGCGTCTGAGGCGGTATCCCCGGGAGATACGCCTCGAAGAGCTTGCCTGTCGGCAACCCGAAGGTACGCGGCTCCACCCGCCCGGCGGGCAGCGGAATCCGGTCGGCGAGGAGATCGTCGTTGATCTCGCAGTCCTGGGCGAGATTGATCCGCAGTGCATCGCCCTGGTCGGCGGCCGGGAGCCGGTCGGTGCGGCCGTGGTGGTCGCGTAGCAGATGGGCCACCTCGTGGATCCACACACCGGCGAGCTCGGTCACCGGGGTGGCGTCGACAAATCCGGGGGACACATAGCACCGCCAGTGCCGGTCCACGCCCATCGTCGGCACCCGGTCGCTGGGTACGACCGACAGGGCGTACAGCGCGGAGGCGAGGTACGGCCGGTCGGTGGCCGCCCGATAGCGGGCGGCCAGCAGTTTGCCCCGGTCCAGGGCCCCGCCGGTGGTGTCCGCCACCGGGTCACCTGCCGCCGGGCAGCGCACCGGACAGCTGCAGCAGTTCCAGGAACCCGTCGATGCCGCTGGGTACGGGCCAGTCCGGGTCGCGCAGCGCCGCCAGGTCGACGGCCGCCTGCGCGGCCACATCGGGCACACCCGCCTCCACGGCTTTGGCCAGCACCGCCCAGCCGGCTTCCCATCGCGGTTGTGTCAGACCGCTCTGCACCGCGGAGACCACCGCGGTCAGAAAGGCCAGCTGCCGGTCGCCGCGCTTGGGCAGGGCGAAGGCTTCCGGATCGGCCAGCACCCGGTCCGGGTCGGGCAGGTCGAGCTGGTCGAGGTAGGACAGCAGCTCGATGCCCGTGCCGTCGCCGACGGTGCCGGTGAGCGCAGCCGCGATCGCCTCCTGGCCGGCGCCGCCGGCATAGGCGGTGGCCAGCAGCCGCAGGGCGGCCTCCCAGGTCCGCGGCGAGGGCCAGGCACCGCCGCGGCCCTCCGCATCGGCGGGCATATGGTGCACCAGTCCGGGCCGGGCGGTGAGGAAACCGGAGATCGCACCGCGTGCGCGGGCGATCGCACCGGGCACCCTCGCGGGGTCGACTACCGGGACGGACACCGTCGGCCAGGTCCCGGCCATACCGCGAGCGACGGTACGGGGGTCGTGGGTCCAGTGCAGATGAACGAAACGGTTCGCCAGCGGAGGGCTCAGATGCCAGCCGTCGGCAGCGCTCGACGGCGGGTTGGCGGCAGCGACGATCCGCACCGGCTCAGGCAGGGTCAGACTGCCGACCCGGCGCTCCAGAACCACCCGCAGCAGCGCCGCCTGCACCGCAGGCGGCGCAGAGGACAGCTCGTCGAGGAAGAGCAGGCCCCGTCCCGCCTTCGCCAGCCGGACCGCCCAGTCAGGTGGAGCCATCGGTACGCCGGTGACGGCGGGATCGTCGCCGACGATCGGCAGACCGGCGAAGTCGGACGGCTCGTGCACGCTGGCGATCACCGTTTCCAGCGGCACCCCGAGCCGGGAGGCGAGCTGCTCCATGCCCGCCGACTTGCCGATGCCCGGCTCGCCCCAGAGCAGCACCGGCTGGTTGGCCGACACGGCCAGGGCCAGCGCCTCCAGTTGGGCGCTTGCGGCGGGTTCGGTGCGGTGCGCCCGCAGCTGCCGGTTGAGACTGTCGGCAGCGGCCAGCGGATCCGCCGTGTCGTGACCGGTGCTCACTCGTCCCCGTCCTTGTCGTCGTCCTCCTCGTCGCCGAACCACCAGTCGACGCCGATGCCGGGAAACTCCCGTTCCACCCGATCCGCAAGAAACCGCAGTTCGCGCCGACGGCGACGGCGGATCAGCGAACGCAGCGACCAGCCTTCGCTGTCCACGACGTCGATCCTGGCCCCCAGGTCGAGCAGCGCCTGGACCAGCGCCGGGGAGCCCCGGTCGCCGACGGCCACATGCAGCGGCGTACGGCCGTGGTGGTCCTTGGCTTCGAGGTCGAGCCCGGCCTTCAGCAGCCGGGGCAGCAGTTGCTCGTGGTCGAGCAGGTGCAGCAGATGCAGCAGCGTGTGCTGCCTGCCGTCCCGTACCCGGGGGTCTGCTCCGGCGTCCAGCAAGCGGAGCACACCGGGGGTGTCACCGTGCTGGACGCGCAGAAAGAGCTCTTGGCGCTGCTCGCGCAGCGCCCGCGGCAGCCGGCCGGTGCCGGACGTCCATGCCTGCTGTACCGCGAAACACCCGGCGACCGCGCCGCCGAAGGCCCGCATCGCCTGCTCGCGCCGCTGCTCCTCGGTCGTGTGCGGTAGTTGCAGGGTCCCGTCCTGGCAGACCACCTCGTGCCATTCGCCGCGGCACCGCACCCGTACCGGGTCCGACGCGGGAGGCCCGGCCTGCGAGGACCGGGACAGCCTTTCAGTCGACGGCAGATCGGGGAAGAGCGAGGCGCGGACCAGGGGGTGCAGCTGCTCCGGGGTGATCCGGCCGGCCCGCAGCAGGTCCAGGTCGGGCAGCCGACGCCAGCAGGCCTCAGGCAGTGAGGGGATGTCTGCGGGACGGGCCCGCTCGGCGCACCGGACCCGCAGGCCCCCTTCGGATCCGGTGCGTTCGACAAGGATCGAGGCGCGCCAACTGCGCGGGATCTGCAGCCTGGCCTCGGTGTCCGTGCCGGTCAGCCGCTGGACCTCAGGTATCAGCCTGCTGGCGACCAGCGGCATGCTGCCGAGCACCTGCAGCGGGTCCACGGTGTTGTACCGTGCCTGCACCACCGTGGTGTCCAGTTCGACGCCGGCGGCGGCGAAGGCGGCTTCCAGGTTCCCGCCGAGCTGCAGCAGGGTGACCCATTCGGTGAGGGCCGCCGGGTCCTGGTGGCCGGGGTGGGATGTGGGAAGCTCCTGCCCGGTGAGCGCGGTGCCGTCGGGGTGGAAGAACGGCGCACGACTCCCGCCGCCGATGCGGTGGCGGAGCTCGGCGGCCTCCCGTCCGTCCCACAGATATCGGGCGGTTCGCCAGTTGTGTTCGGCGTCCGGCTCGTAGCCGATGGTGTCCTTGCCGATGGCGGCTCTCTTGCCGAAGGCCAGGACCAGTCGCTGCGGGCCGTCGACCAGCACGGGCGTACCGAGATGCAGGCAGGGCTCGCTGCCGGCGGCACCCTCAGGCTCGCGTACTCGGCGAGCACGATCACCTGCTTGGTGGCCGCGGTCGTACGCCCACCCAGAACCCGTGGCAGATGCCAGCGCAGCAGATCCGGGGCGAGGTGGTGAAGGTCGTCCTCCAGGCGCTGCGCGACCGGGTCGCCGTACGCCGCAGCGACGTCGGCCAGGTCGAAGGCGAGGTCGACACCGGCCGCGGCGCAGGCAGCGCGCCAGTCGCCGGCCAGCCGATGCCCGGTGGCCTGCTCGATCATCCAGCGGGGCACCGCATGACGCCGGATCCGCTCCCAGCTCGCGGCCTCGTCGGGCGGCAGGATGGCAGCCGGGGCGGCGGTGGGGACACGGGTGGTCATCGGTAGATGCTCCCGATGGCGTGCAGATCCGGGTGCACCCCCGCGACAGGGCGGAGCCGAGGTGCCACAGCACGCTTCACAGCGCGGGGCACCCCCGGGCCCATGCCCAGGTACTCCAGCCGGGTGCCTGGGGGCAGCGCTCCCAGCAGCGCCTTGGCGCCCCGGCCGGTGATCCCGGTGTGGCGGAGTTCGAGTCGGCGCAGCGGGCTGCCTGGCAGCGCGTCGGCCAGCGCAGCCGCGCCGGAGTCCCCGGTGGTGTTGGCGGGGGCGCCCAGGCTGCGTTCGGAGGGCGGCCGCCCCAGGTCGAGCGCCTCGATCCCGTCGAGCGCCCCGGCCAGCGCGGCGGCACCCTTCGGCCCGATGCCGTTGCCGCCGAGCCCGAGCCTTATCGGTCGGGCGGGGTCGGCCGCCTCAGCCAGCACGGCCGCACCCCGGTCGCCCAGGTGGTTGGCCGGGAGGTAGAGCTCGCGGACGCCTGTGTCCCGGATCAGGGCCGCCAGCAGCGGCGCTTCCTCGGTGGTGAGGCCGTTGCCGCCGAGGAAGAGGCGATCCAGCGGGTACGGACGGTGGGTCAGTGCGTCGAGCAGCGCCCGCAGTCCGGCGGCGGTCAGGCCGGTGTTGACCAGGTCGAGGGTGCGCACTGCGGTGTTTCGGCGCAGCATGGCCGCGAGGGCACGGACGCCGTCATCACCGATGGGGTTGCGTTTGAGCCAGAGCCCTCGAACCGTGCTGTCCGCGGCCAGGCGGTCGGCCAGCGCGGCGGCTCCGTCGGCGCCGATCCGATTGCACCCGAGGTACATCGTCTGCAGGCCGTGGCCGGGCACCAGGGCGTCAGCGACCGTGTGGGCTCCGGCGCCACCGATGGCGTTGGTGCCGAGCAGCAGGTGCACCGCGTGCGGTGAGGCGGCAACGGCGGGGAGCAGCCGCGCGGCACCACGGGGGCCGAGGCCCTGCTTGCACAGGTCGACCCGTCCGTCGGCGCGCAGCGTACCGAGCGGGAACGTCTCGTCCGCCTCAACCAGGGCGGGTGCGGCCAGCCGCTCGAGGAGCGGTTCGAGATCCGCCGGATCGGCGAGCGGCATGTCGGGGTGTTCGATCGCCGGGCAGCGCACCGGTGTCGGCTGCGTCATCAGCACTCCAGGGCCGGGGTCGGCCGACGCCGTCGGCTCTCGTCGAACGGGAGGTGGCAAGGCCGGTCGGATTCGAACCGACGTCCTCCAGCTTGCTGCTAGGGCGCGACGACCTCTGCGCTACGGCCTTGCCGCGCACAGCGTAGCGAACCCCTCCGACACATGATCACTCCCCTGCCTGGTCGGGCGGCGGTCGGCACGGGATGCCTTCCTCACTCCCTTCGACCAGTGGCCGGTGCATGCGCAGGCATGTGACGGAGCGCCCATGTGCGACCCGCACTCTGCTCGCACCAGGAGGCGGGTCCACCTGGCCCTTGTCCGCCTGAGCAGACCTCGTGGACGGGCAGCACACGTCGCGGCCGACCGCCCTCGGCGCCCGCCGCAAGCCCGCCGCCCCCAAGCCGATCGTCTACACCGTCGAGGCCATGACCGCCATCGGCGGCAACCGCTGGACCAAGGCTGGCAAGGACCGCATCTACCTCGGCTGGGCCGAGTTCGCCGGCCTGGAGGTCAGCCGCTACAACAGCGGCCGGGCCACGTTCCGGCTCCTGCGGACCCGCATCCTCACCCACCCTTGATCGCCAAGAACCGCGTCGCGTTCGGAGCACGACTCGCCGACCAGGGCGTCGTCCAGGACCTCATCGCAAGGTCGAGGATCGAGATCGACCAGGCCCGCCTGTACGTGCAGCGCACCGCCTGGCTCATCGACCAGCACGGCGCAAAGGGGGCGCGATCGGAGATCGGCGGCATCAAGGTCGCGGCACCCAACGTGGCCACCACCGTGATCGCTCGCACGATCGAGGTCTTCGGCGGGGCAGGCCTGAGCGACGACACCCCCCTCGCTTACTTCTACGCCTGGGCACGCGTCCTGCGCATCGCCGACGGGCCCGACGCAGTGCACCGCCGCACCATCGCCCGCCTCGAGCTGAACGGCAAGACCCTGCGCGGCGGGGCCGGCCCCGCCGCGCTCGCCTCCGCCGTCCCGCCGGGCCGGCCAGCATGAACACCTCTTGCGCCGACCGCGTAGCGATCATCACCGGGGGCACCGGGCACCGGGGTCACGTCCGCTGGAGTGGTGTATCGACGGCCACTCGGTGATCCATTTGTAGGTTATGCGGTGGGGTCGCCGTGGTTGGCGGGGTCTCCTTCGATCAGGTGAAGGCGGCAGCGGCCGAGGATCTCGGGCCCCATGTGGCGGCGCTGTTCCGCCCATTCGTCATCTCCGCGGTGGCTGTGTCCGGCCGGGGCAGGCTCATTCCGGTCTGCACCGGAGGTGCCGTCGCCTCAGCCGCCACGGGCTCGGCCGGCAGAGCCGAAGGGCACGCTGCGCCGCATCACGGACACGGACGAAAACCAGAGCCCGCACCGCACAGCGCACAGGAAGACGGGCCACAGCAGCCCGGTCCGCGCAGCGACCAGAGCCAGGAGTCGGCTCCGCCCGCCCGGAGCCTGACGGCCCGCACCGCCCGGTCACGGGGCGGTCGGGAGTCGCGGGCCCGTATGCGCAACGAGGACGGTCGCGCCGTTCGCGCGGGCATCCCGCCGACGCGGGCGGCACTCCTCACTCCCCCGTCCGTGGGTTGGTGCCGCCGGGCCACGACGAGGAGCAGCTGCCCGTGCGGCCGGTGGTGGCGCTCCAGTGCACTCACCGCCCACGGCAACCCCTCATGGCAGAAAGTGGTCGACGATCGGGCCGTCGAAGCGGCGGGAACGATGCTGAACAGGCGATAACCGAATGCGACGGGGCCTGCAGGTGGCTGGCTGCCACCCGGCAGGGACCGATGGCCTGGTCGTCGCCGGGTGGCCGACCCGGGCCCCGCCACCGCCGTGCGCGGCGTCACTCGTCCCCCAAGGCCGATGTGTCGCCCTGCGGTCGGGGTGGTCGGCCACGCCGGCTTCCGCTTCGGCGGAATGCCGACGGTGGCTGTCGTACGGGTGCGCCGGGCGGAGACCACGTCGAGCGGCACAGCCCTCGATGTCAGGCGGAGTGCACCAGCTCCTCGGTGCCCTGGTCCTGGGTGCCCTGGTCCTGGTTGGCGGCCAGGGACCGGAGGAGGGCGCGGGCGGTGGCGTCGTTCTGGCGGAAGCCCGGGGAGTTGCTGCGGGGCCGGGCGAAGGCCGCCGCGGCACGGAGGTTGGTGTGGGCGCCCAGGGCGAAGCGGCGCGGGTGCGGTCCGGTGGCCGGGTCGAGGATGCGGCCGTCGGCGGGGGTGATGGTGAGCAGGCCGGAGCGGTGGGTGTGGGTGGCATCGGAGACGACGTCCTCGGTGACCGCGCCGGCGGCGTGCAGCTGGCGCAGCAGCGGGTCGCCAGTGCGGTCGAGGGACGGCCTGGGCAGGTAGGCCTCGATCAGCGCGGTTGCCGTGACCGTGTGGCCGGGGACGGAGGGGCTGGAGGCGACGAAGGTGCCGGTGGCCTCGTCGGCCCGGATCCGGATGTCGGCGCCGAGGAAGCGGACGACGCCGGCCCGGGACAGAGCCAGCAGCTCGCGCAGCCGGAAGCCGGGCGGCCCGGAGGCGAGGTAGCTGAAGAAGCCGAACCACCAGCCGTCCACCTGGTGGGCGATCGAGTCGGCCGTGAGCCTGCCGGAGGCGAGCACCCGTGGCAGCTGGCCGAAGAGTGAGAGCAGGGCGAGGAAGGCTCCCAGGTCGGCACTGTGCGCGGGGTCGGCGCGGCGGGTGACGTCCAGCGCGATGTAGTCGCGCAGATGCTGCTGGAAGGCCTCGGGCGTGGGGAAGGCGAGGCCGGTCAGGGGGCGGTCGAGTGCCTCGAAGTCCAGCCTGTCGGCGGGGTCGGGCACGGAGGTCGCGACCAGGGCACGGAGGTCGGCGGAGTACCAGTCGAGGCGGTCGTAGGCGGCGAGGAAGTCCTCCCAGGGCAGGGCGGTGCGCTCGGCATGGGCGTGGAAGAGCTCGTGGTAGTGGCCGAAGCCGATCTCCTTCGCCATCAGCGGCCACAGGTCGCGTCGCAGGTCGAGCGGCCCGCCTGGGGCGAGCAGTGCGTCGACGGCGGCGCTGCCGAAGTAGCGGGGCAGGGGGGCGGGCGGGCCCTGCAGCCGGTAGCCGGTCTTGGAGTGGTACGGCACGCCGCGCCGTGAGCCGACGTGGATGACCGGCTCCCGGCCGGAGGGCAGATAGGTCAACTCGCCGGTCGGCTCGGTGCGGTACGTACCGCCGCGGCCCTCGGTGAGCAGCACCGTCAGATCCACGAAGGCCAGTCCGAAGCCGCGCAGCACGACCTGCTCGCCCGGCCGCAGCGTGGAGAGGTCGGCGTCGGCGGAGAACTCCGGCGGGAGGTGGAACCGGCCGTGGCGGGCGGCGAACTCGGCCAGAGCGCGGTGCCCGGCGCCGGGTGCGGCGTCCAGGTGGCCCTGGGTGAGGACGACGGCGTCGGCGTCCAGCGGTGCGGCCTGCCCGGCCAGTCGAACCCGTTGCGGTCCGTCGGCGGGTCCGGTGACGGCGGTGGCGGTGGCGTGGTGCGTCTGCACGGTGATGTGCGGCGGAAGTTCACGCAGCGTTCGGCGGAACACCCAGTCGAGGTAGGCGCTCTGCGCACGGCGGGTGGGGAAGTCGGTGGGGGCAAGTGTGCGGAGTTCGGCCAGGACCTCGGGGTCGCCGGGTTCGGCGTACGGTTCGAAGCGGGGCGAGCGGCCGGAGAACTGCCCGGCCCACTCGGCCAGCGAAGGTCCGGGCCGCACCGGGCCCTCGATGGTGGAGGACTCGTCGGTGAACATGGTGACGTCCTCGGCCATGGAGTTCATGCGCAGCAGCGGCGACTGCTCGTGGCGCCAGACACGGCCGGGGCCGGGTGGATGCGGGTCGACCAGGTGGATGTGCAGGGGGCGGTGGGGCCGCAGCTCGGCGGCGTTGGCGGCGATCCGCTCCAGCAGTCCGGTGCCGCGCGGGCCGGCGCCGACGATGACCAGGGTGGCGGGCTCCAGGGGGCTCACCGGTCGCCGTCCAGGCGGACCTCGGCGTCGGCGGCGGTGGCGGTGCGCAGCCGGGCGCGCAGTGCGGCAGTCTGTCCGCGCAGTCGTTGCAGCGGGGTCGGCGGCAGCCCGCGGGTGGCGCCGCGCGCGTAGTACCGCTCGACGTAGAACTGACCGGTGCTCAGCACGCTGGTGATCGCGATGTACCACAGGGTGGCCACCATCAGCAGGGGGATCACCTGGTAGGTGCGGTTGTAGACCAGCTGCACGGAGTAGAGGAGGTCCTGTACGGCCAGCACGCTGACGATGCTGGTGCCCTTGAGGGTGCCGATCAGCATGTTCCCGGCGGTGGGCACGATGGACCGCATCGCCTGGGGGACGACGATCCGGCGCAGCACCCTGGTCCTGCCGAGTCCGAGCGCCTGAGCGGCCTCGATCTGTCCTGCGTCCACGGAGAGGATGCCGCCGCGCACCACCTCGGCGGCGTAGGCCGCTTCGTGCAGGGTGAGGCCGATCACGGCGGTGGCGGTGGCGCCCAGGAGGTTCACCGTCCTGATGCTGATGAACTCGGGTCCGAACGGGATGCCGAACCCGAGGGTCGGGTACAGGGCGCCGATGTTGAACCAGAAGAGCAGCTGGACCAGGATCGGGGTGGAGCGGAAGATCCACACATAGCCCCAGCTCAGTGTGCGCAGCACAGGGTTGGCGGACAGTCGCATCACGGCGAGCAGGGTGCCGAGTGCGAAGCCGAGTGCCATGGTGAGGGCGGTCAGCCACAGGGTGAGCAGCAGTCCGTCGAGTACGGCGATGGTGGTGAAGTAGCGGCCGACGACGTCCCACTGGAAGGCCTGGTTGCGGAGGACGGAATTGACCACCATGGCGAAGACCAGCAGGGCGGCTGCGGCGGCGACCAGCCGGCCGGGGTGGCGGCGGGGCACGAGCTGCGGCTCGGCGTCGGGGGCGGGGGTCTTGGGCCGTGGTACGGCGGCGACGGGTATGACGTCTGGGGATGCGGCCATGGCAGGCCCTCCGGGAGGGAGTCGCGGGCGGCGGCTCGCTGCGGCGGTGCACGCAGCGGTGCACGGGCTCGGCTGCGACCGGAGGACGGTCGGCCGGGGCCCGTCGGCGTCATCACGCACGCCACGTCCCTCAACGCGGCGGGACCGGCTGCCGGGTGAACGGAGCCGATCTGCTTCGATCGTACGTGTGCCCGAGGTGCGGGTGTCAAGCAAGCGCCTGGATCCGGACGGTGGTTGACGAACTCCACAGGTCACTGCTCAACTATCGGGGTGAACGCCGAACAGCGCCTGGTCAGCCGTGACCACATCGACTTCGGTCGAGTGTGGTCCGCGGCGTGTTGTCGCGCCTGATTCGGCAGCGGGCCGCCTGATCGGCCCCTCCCTCCCTCGGTGAACCCCGTCGCGGGCCGAGTTCTGCTCCCTTAGCCGCCGCAGCCCTGCACTCAGGGCTGCCCGTCGGCGTAGGGATCCCGGGCGCACGCTGCCGCTTTTCCCCCTGGACGCGCTGAAACCGACGCGTCATCACGCCTGCTGTGCCGCACCAGAGCCGTACCCGCCCTTCCGACCACCATCGCGTCCGCGCGCAGGGGCTTCCTTGCCATGCCTGCGTACGGCTGCGCCCTCCCCGAAAGGCAGACCACCATGCCTGTGGAGTTCCTCGGCATCGCCGCCACCAACGACGGCTCGGAGACGAGCCCGCGATCCGGTGCCTCCTTCGACAAGGACTACACACTCAGGCTCGCCCGTGCCCATGAGGACCACGGCTGGGACCGCGTGCTGTTCGCCTACGGATCCGGCTCGCCCGACCCCGCGCCGGCCGCCGCGTATGTCGCCGCCAGGCTGGACAGGCTGCAGATCCTGCTCGCCCACCGGCCGAACGTCTCCTATCCGACGTACGCCGCCAAGACCTTCGCCACCCTGGACCGGATCAGCGACGGCCGGCTCACCGTCCACTTCATCACCGGTGGCAACAACCACGAGCAGCAGCGCGAGGGTGACACGCTGACCAAGGACCAGCGATACTCCCGCACCCGCGAGTACATCCAGATCGTCAAGAAGATCTGGACCACCCATGAACCCTTCGACCACGAGGGCGAGCACTACACCTTCCACGACTTCGTCAGCGACGTCTTCCCGATGCAGCAGCCCCGCCCCGGCATCTCCTTCGGCGGCTCGTCCCCTGCGGCGTACGCGGCCGGCGGCGCCGAGGCCGACATCTTCTGCCTCTGGGGTGAGCCGCTGGCCCAGACCTCCGAGCAGATCGAGGCGGTGAAGGCGGCAGCGGTCGCGGCGGGCCGTACCGATCCGCCCCGCTTCCAGGTCGCCTTCCGGCCGATCATCGCGCCGACCGAGGAACTCGCCTGGGAGAAGGCCCACCGCACGGTCGACACCATCCGGGCCCGCCGGGAGAGCGGCTCCCTGGTGCGCGTACACCACCACACGGGCGCCGCACCCGAGAACACCGGCTCGCAGCGTCTGCTCGCCATCGCGGAGAGCGGTGAGCGGCACGACCGGGCGCTGTGGACCCCTACCGCCGCTGTCACCGGCGGGGCCGGCAACTCCAACGCCCTGGTCGGCACCCCCGAGACGGTCGCCCAGGCGCTGCTGGACTACTACGACCTCGGTGTGGACATCCTCTCCGCCCGCGGTTACGACCTGCTGGGCGACGCCATCGACTTCGGACGGTACGTCATCCCGATCGTCCGCGAGGAGGTCGCCAAGCGCGACGCCGAACGCACGGCCGGGCAGCACCGGCCCGGACTCGCGGCGGTGCGCTCATGACGTCTGTCGCCGAACCGTCCGCCGGCCTGGCGGTGGTCCGGGCTGCGGTCTCCGACCCGCTGGTGGAGCCGCTGCTGCGGGAGCTGGAGTGGGAGTACTCGTCCCGCTACGGCACCGACGCCCGCGGTGAGATGAACCGGTATCCGGCCGAGGAGTTCGCCCCGCCGCACGGTGTGCTGCTCCTGCTGCTGGAGGACGGCGAGCCGATCGCAGGCGGCGCGTTCCGCCGGTACGACGACTCCACCGTCGAACTCAAGCGGATCTGGACCCACTCCGCCCACCGCCGCCGCGGCCTCGCCCGCCGGGTGGTCGAGGAGTTGGAGCGGGAGGCCGAAAACCGCGGCTACCGCCGGATCTACCTGACCACCGGGCCGCGCCAGCCCGAGGCCCGCGGCCTGTACCTCGCCACCGGCTACACGCCGCTGTTCGACACGGACGCCGACCCGGAGACCATCGGCCCGCTGCCCTTCGAGAAGCACCTCGATCCGCACTCCGCCAGAACCAGGAAGGCCTGACCCGGTGAACGCCCGTTTCGCGCGCCACCACCGCCGTGGACGCCGCCCGACCGTCGCAGCCGCCGCCGTGCTGCTCCCGCTGCTGGCGCTCACCGCCTGCGGCTCCGGTGCCGGTACGACGTCCGCGGCGGCGCCCGGGGGCAGTGCCTCGCCCGCTCCCTCGGGGGACGTGGTCGCGGGGCTCAAGAAGATCGACGCCCTCGCTGCCCTGCTCCCGGAGGACATCCGCACGGCCGGCGGCGTCCGGGTCGGCAGCTCCGTCGGCGCCCCGCCCAGCGGGTACTACCCGGACAACTCCAGGACGCCCGTCGGTCTGGACATCGACGTCACCGACGCCGCCGCCAAGCTCCTCGGCCTGACAGTGGACCGCGAGGTGGCCAGTTTCGAGACCATCCTCCCGGCGCTCGGCAGTGGCAAGTACGACCTGGGCACCGGCAACTTCGGCGTCACCACCGAACGCCTGAAGTCCATCGACTTCGTCACCTACATCGACGACGGACAGGGCTTCGGCGTCAGCCGGAAGAACACCGGCTTGAACCAGGTCACCGATCTGACCCAGCTGTGCGGCCTGACCATCGGCACCGGCGCGGGCACCACCTTCGAGTCCACCCTGAACGCCAACAAGGATGTGTGCGCCAAGGCCGGCAAGAAGCCCTACGAGGTGAAGGTCTTCGCCGAGAGCGCGGCGATTCTCACCAGCCTCCAGCAGGGCCGTATCGACGTGGTCATGTCGACCATCAACGGCCTGCGCTACCAGGCGGCCCAGCCCGCCGCCGGGGTCAGGTTCCTGGGCGAGTTCCACCGGCTCGACGTGGGTTTCGCGTTCAAGAAGGGCTCGAAGCTGACCGCCGCCTTCCAGGCGGCCGTCAACGAGCTGATCAAGGACGGCACGTACGCGCGGATCCTCGCCAAGTGGGGAACCACCGGGTCCGCCATCTCCGAGTCGCAGATCAGCCCGCCCGAGCAGCAGTGACCGCCCGAGAAGCTGTGAGCAGGAGCATCACCATGGGACTCGCCCCCAACCCCCCGGCGCTCGCCCAAGACCCGCCGTCGCCGGCCGCACCCGATGCGGCCGACCCCGACGACCTCGCCTCGCTCAAGGTCGTCCCCGCCCGCCACTACGGGCGGTGGGTCGCCGCCGCCATCGTCCTGGTGATCGTCTCGCAGTTCATCCACGGCCTCGCCACCAACCCGGGCTGGGACTGGAGCACCTTCGCCGACTTCCTCACTCTCGACACGATCGTCCACGCCGTCGGGGTGACCCTCCAACTCACCCTCTACGCCACGGTGCTCGGATTCGCCCTCGGCATCGTCCTCGCGTTCATGCGGCTGTCGGACAATGCCGTACTGCAGACCGGCGCCTGGACCTACATCTGGGCATTCCGCTCCATCCCGCTGATCGTCCAGCTGCTGTTCTGGTTCAATCTCTCCTACCTCTACCGGCGGCTCGGCTTCGGCATCCCGTTCGGCCCCACTCTGTGGTCCTTCGACACCAACGCGCTGGTCGGTGCGATCGGCGCCGCTGTCATCGGACTGTCCCTGCACGAGGCCGCCTACTCGGCCGAGATCGTGCGCTCCGGGGTGATCTCGGTCGACGGCGGCCAGCTGGAGGCGGCCGCCGCCCTCGGCATCCCCAGGCTGCGGCAGCTGCGCCGGATCGTGCTCCCGCAGGCGATGCGTGCCATCCTCCCCAACGCGGCCAATCAGGTCATCTCGCTCTTCAAGGGCACCTCGATCGTCTCCGTGATGGCGATCGGCGAGCTGTTCTACCAGGTCCAGGTGATCTACGGCCGCAACGGCAGGGTCGTGCCGCTGCTGATGGTCGCCACCGTCTGGTACATCCTGCTCACCACGCTGCTGTCCATCGCGCAGTACTACGTCGAGCGGTACTTCGCCCGCGGCGCGGAACGCGACCCGCCGCCCACCCCGCTGCAGCGGGCCCGAACCTTCGCCCGCAACCTTCGCACGGCCGCCGCGCAGCGCACCGAGGCCGTCCAACCGGGCATCCTCGCCCTCAAGACCCCTGGAGGTGCCGAGTGAGCACCCATGTGATGGTGGACGTCCGCGGCGTCCACAAGAGCTTCGGCCCGCTGGAGGTACTGCGCGGGGTGGACCTCCAGGTCCGCACGGGCGAGGTCACCGTCATCCTCGGCCCGTCGGGCTCCGGCAAGTCGACGCTGCTGCGGAGCATCAACCACCTGGAGAAACTCAACCGGGGCTACATCAGCATCGACGGCGAGCTGATCGGCTACCGCCGCGCCGGCTCCAAGCTGCACGAGCTGAAGGAACGCGAGGTGCTGCGCCAGCGCACCCACATCGGCTTCGTCTTCCAGAACTTCAACCTCTTCCCGCACCTCACGGTGCTGGACAACATCATCGAGGCGCCGGTCTCTGCACTGCGCCGCCCCCGCCAGGAGGCCGTGCAGCAGGCCGAGCGGCTGCTCGCCCGGGTGGGTCTGGCGGACAAGGCCGACGCCTACCCCCGCCAGTTGTCCGGCGGGCAGCAGCAGCGTGTCGCCATCGCCCGGGCGCTCGCCCTTGAACCCAAGGTGCTGCTCTTCGACGAGCCGACCTCCGCCCTCGACCCGGAGCTGGTCGGTGAGGTCCTCGATGTCATCAAGGACCTGGCCCGCACCGGGACGACCATGATCGTCGTCACCCATGAGGTCGGCTTCGCCCGTGAGGTCGCCGACACCGTGGTCTTCATGGACGGCGGCGTGGTCGTCGAGCAGGGTCCCCCCTCCGAGGTGCTGGACAGGCCGCGGCACGAGCGGACCAGGGCCTTCCTGTCCAAGGTCCTCTGACGTCCCGTCGCCCCGCCTGTCCGCCCCACCACCTGTCCGCCCCGCCGCAAGGAGAAACCCGTGTCAACCCGCTTCCCCCGCCGTGCCGCCGGTACCGCCTTGGGGCTCGCCGCCACCCTTGTCCTCGCAGCCTGCAGCAGCTCCGCCTCGACCGGCGACACCACCACGGGCAAGGCAGGAGACACGGTCACCACGACCGACGGAATCAAGATCAATCTGACCGCCGACCAGAATCGCACCACCACGGCCAAGGTGGACTCCATAGCCGCTCTCGTCCCGGCGGCGATCCGCAAGAGAGGCACCCTGGAGGTCGTCGAATCGACCGGTTCCGCCCCACCGCTGGGCTTCTACGCCACCGACAACACGACCATCATCGGTGTCGAGCCCGACATCGCCTCACTGGTCGCCGACGTCCTGGGCCTGAAGGTGCACTACAACGCCGTGGAGTGGGCGCAGATCTTCGTCGGCCTGGACAGCGGCAAGTACGACGTCGGCTTCAGCAACATCACCGACACCGAGGAGCGCAAGGAGAAGTACGACTTCGCCACCTACCGCCTCGACAACCTCGCCTTCGAAGCCAAGAAGGGCACCAGCTGGAAGGTCACCGGGCCCAAGGACGTGGCGGGCAGGACCATCGCCGTCGACAGCGGCACCAACCAGGAGAAGCTGCTGGTCGAGTGGAGCAAGGAGGATGTCAAGAACGGCCTGAAGGCCGTCGACATCAAGTACTACCACACGACCAGCGACACCTATCTGGCACTCAGCTCCGGCCGCATCGACGCGTGGCTCGGCCCCAACCCCTCCGCCGCCTACCACGTCGCAACCGCCGGGCAGAGCCAGATCATCGGTACCTACTCGGGTGCCGGCGCCACCCTCCAGGGCAAGATCGCGGCCACCACGAAGAAGGACAACGGCTTGGTCAAGGCGCTCAACGAGGCCCTCAACGCGGTGATCAAGAACGGTACGTACGGCCAGGCCCTCAAGCGCTGGGGCCTGTCGAACGAGGCCGTCACGACGTCGGAGATCAACCCGCCCGGCCTGCCCAAGACCAACAGTTGACCCAGGCCGCCACGTCGGCGCCACAGCACATCGTGGAGCCGACGTACGGGTGTTCCGTACGCCGGCTCCACGATGCACCCTCGACCGTCAGCAGATCCTTCCCTCCCTCCCGAGGAAGCCATCGCCATGCCCCGCGAACTGCACCTCTCCGCCGCACTCGACAGCGCCGGACACCACCCCGCCGCCAGGCACACGGCCGGTGTCGACCCGGCCGAGCTCTACACCGCCCCGTACTGGACCGCGCTGGTACGCCTCGCGGAGCAGGGCACCCTCGACTTCGTCACCCTCGGCGACTCGTTCGCCCCGCCCGAGGACCGCGACAACCGCGTCCGGGGCCGCCTGGACGCCCTCGCGACCTTCGCCCGCGTCGCCCCCGAGACCAGCGGCATCGGCCTGGTCCCCACCGTCACCACCACCCACACCGAGCCCTTCCACAGTTCCATCTCGCTCGCCACCCTGGACTACGTCAGCGAAGGTCGTGCCGGCTGGCTGGTGGACGTCTCCACCACCGAGGCCGAGGCGCGCGCCATCGGGCGCCGCGAGGCCGCGGCCCCGCCCGAGCTGTGGTCCGAGGCCGCCGACGCCACCGAGGTCGCCGCCCGGCTGTGGGACAGCTGGGAGGACGACGCCGAGATCCGCGACACCGCCACCGGCCGCTTCATCGACCGCGACAAGCTGCACTACATCGACTTCGACGGCCCGCACTTCTCGGTGCGCGGTCCGTCCATCGTCCCCCGCCCGCCCCAGGGACGGCTGCCGATCGTGGTCGCCCTGGACCCGGCCGACCCCGACGAACGCTGGGCTCTCGCGGCCGCGTACGCCGACGTGGTGCTGCTCGGTGCCCTGCACCCCGAGGCCGCCCGCGCCGCCCGCGAGGTCGTACGGCGCCGCGCCGCCGAGGCGGGACGCGACCCCGGCACAGTGCGGGTGCTGGTACGGATCGCCGTCACCCTGGCCGACACCGCCGAGGCCGCCCGCTCCCGCGCCGCCGAGCTGGACGCCCTGGCCCCCGCCGACCAGACCGGCACCGTCTCCTTCACCGGAACCCCGGACGGGCTCGCCGACCTGCTCACCGAGTGGCAGGACGCCGCAGACGGCTTCCACCTGCTGCCGTCCGTGCTGCCCGCCGACCTGGCCGCGATCGTCGACGGCCTGGTGCCGATCCTCCGCAACCGGGGCCTGTTCCGCCCCGCGTACACCGGCCGTACGCTGCGCGAGCACCTCGTCCTGAGCCGTCCCGCCAACCGCTACGCAGCCGCCGCCGAGGTGACCCGATGACAGACCGTCCGCTGAAGCAGATCCATCTCGCCGCCCACTTCCCCGGCGTCAACAACACCACGGTGTGGCAGGACCCGGCCTCGGCCAGCCAGATCGACTTCTCGTCCTTCGTGCACCTCGCCCGGACCGCCGAACGCGGCACATTCGACTTCTTCTTCCTCGCCGAGGGCCTGCGGCTGCGGGAGAGCAAGGGCCGCATCCACGACCTCGACGTCGTCGGCCGGCCCGAGTCCATCACGGTCCTGAACGCCCTCGCGGCGGTGACGGAGCACCTGGGCCTCGCCGCCACGGTGAACGCGACCTTCAACGAGCCGTACGAGCTCGCCCGCCGATTCGCCTCGCTCGACCACCTCTCCGGCGGCCGGGCCGCCTGGAACATCGTCACCTCCTCCGACGCCTTCACCGGCGAGAACTTCCGCCGCGGCGGCTACCTCGACCGCGCCGACCGCTACACCCGCGCCGCCGAGTTCGTCGAGGTCACCCGCAAGCTGTGGGACTCCTGGCAACCCGACGGCGCACCACGGACCGTCCAGCACAGCGGACCGCAGTTCGACATCACCGCCACATCCACCCTTCCGCACGGCCCGCAGGTGCACCCCGTCCTGATCCAGGCCGGGGACTCCGACGAGGGCCGGGAGTTCGCCGCTGCCACCGCCGACATCGTCTTCAGCCGCCACAGCACCCTGGAGGCCGGCCAGGCCTTCCATGCCGACGTCAAGGGCCGACTGGGCAGGTACGGCCGCAAGCCCGACGAGCTGAAGATCATGCCCGCCGCCACCTTCGTACTCGGCGACAGCGAGTCGGACGCCCAGGAGCGCGCCGCGCACATCCGCCGCCAGCAGGTCAGCCCGCAGACCGCCATCGCCTTCGTGGAACGCGTGTGGGGCAGGGACCTGTCCGCCTACGACCCGGACGGCCCGCTGCCGGACATCGAGCCGGAGCCGGACAGCGGCCTCATCAAGGGCTGGGCCCACGCCGGCGACCGGTTCGGCATCGCGGCGCGGTGGCGGGCCCTGGCCGAGGAGAAGAAGTTCTCCATCCGGGAACTCGCCATCGAGCTCACCGCTCGGCAGTCCTTCATCGGCACTCCCGAGTCGGTCGCCGCCACCATCAACGAGTTCGTCCAGGCCGATGCCGCCGACGGCTTCATCCTCGTCCCCCATCTGACCCCGGGCGGGCTGGACGACTTCGTCGAGTACGTCGTCCCGCTGCTCCGGGAGCGCGGTGTCTTCCGCACCGAGTACGCCGGCCCCACCCTGCGCCACCACCTCGGCCTGCCCATCCCGTCCGGCCCCGGACTCCCCTCTCTGACCCGAGCCGCACAGTAACCGCGGGGTAGCCTCCGAACGTTCAGGTCCCCCGTCCAGTTCGGCTCCTGATCCAGCCACTTCACGACCGAGTACCACGCCCGCCAGGCGGCAAGGCATGGTGATCCACTGGCACGTGCAGCGCAAGAACGTCTGGCCGCTTGGCGCCGAGGCCGTCGTCCTCGACCCGCACAACGGCGACCCCCGTGAGACATGCCACCCGCAGCCGGGTTGGCACGCACTCGCCACCGTGGCCTCGCACTTCCACCCACCCCGTACCAGGGAGCAGTCATGATCACCCCCGACGACAACGCCCTCCTCCGGCGGGCCGTCGCGCTCGCCGCCAAGGCCCGCGAGAGCGGCAATCCGCCGTTCGGTTCGCTGTTGGCGGGACCGGATGGGACGGTCCTGGCAGAGGCGCACAACACGACCCTCACCGACAGGGACATCACCGCCCACCCGGAGCTGAAGCTGGCAAGGTGGGCCGCGAGCGAGCTGGAACCGGCCACGGCGGCGGGAACCACGATGTACACGAGCTGCCAGCCTTGCGGGATGTGCGAGGCGGTCATCCAGAGGGCGGGACTGCGGCGGGTGGTGTTCGCCCTGTCCAACGAGCAGCTTTCGGCCATCAGACCGGGCAGCGGCCAACCACCCGTGCCGCAGGACGGCCCTGCGCTGTTCGAGGAGGTACGGGCCGTGGTGGAGGGGTACCACCGCTGACCGCCCGACATCGGGGGCGTCAGCCTCGTTCCCCCTCCTGGTCAGATCGCCTCGGCCGAGCCGGCTTCGACCGACCCAGGGGTGGACCGGCCGGAAATCGAGGTGAGCACGCCGTAGCCTCGGACGTCGTGCAGCACGGTCACGCGCTGCCGCTCGGCCGTCGCGGCGATGAGCCGGCCAGGCATGGACAGGGCCCGGTTTCCCTTGGCGGCCGGCACCGGACAGCGTCATCAGTGCACGCAGCAGCCGAAGCCCCTGCGGCGGTCACTGGAGCGGGCCATGATGCACAGTCGGATGGGCCCACCGAGACATGTCCTGCCGTCCGCTCGTGACCACCACACTGTGTCCCCAGCCGGGCGCCAGTGCTCCCCGAGCACGTGAGTCGATCGAACTCGTATGCAGGGAGATCTCTAACAGCCCATCGCGGATCCATGGCTGGCTCCGGGTCGACTGATCGGCCTGGGACCTGCTTGAATCGAGGGCATGAACAAGCGCAGTGACCTCACGCGTCGACGCCACGTCGACCTCGTGCGTGTGTCCAGCGCGGTGTGTTCCTGTTGCGCCGGGTGCTGACCGGCTCTCCCCCACGTTCTTCCACGGCTTGCACCAGGCCGCCTCGTCATCCACGGGGCCTGCCGGCCGATCGTCCGTGCATCTGCGCCCCGCCGCGTGCCCCATGCAGGCACTGCTCTCACAAGGAGTCCTCATGCCCATTGTGCTCTCCGTCTCCGGAAGCCCGTCCCCCACCTCGCGTACCGGGCGTCTGCTGCGCCACCTCGACGCGCGCCTGACCGCCCAGGGGCACGACGTGGTCCCGCTCGACGTACGCACGCTGCCTGCCGAAGCGCTGGTCGGAGCCGATCCCTCACATCCCGCGATCGTCCGCACAGCAGGACTCTTCGAGCAGGTCGATGGTGTGGTGATAGGAACGCCCGTCTACAAGGCGGCCTACTCGGGACTGCTCAAGTCCCTGCTGGACCTCCTGCCCCAGTACGCGCTGCGCGGCAAGGCCGTCCTGCCGCTGGCCACCGGAGGCAGCTCCGCCCATGTCCTGGCCGTCGACTACGCGCTGCGTCCGGTGCTCACATCGATGGGCGCCGACCATGTGCTGCCCGGCTGGTTCGTCGTGGACAAGCACATCACGACCGACTCCGCCGGAACGGTGTCCATTGAGCCCGGCACCGCCCGTGAGCTGCACCGAGTCCTCAACGGCTTCTCCGATGCGCTCCACGCCCGCCGCACGGTCCCGCTCGCCGCCGGATGACACGCCCCTTCTCGCACGCCCGAGGGGACAGACCATTGACGGCGAGTCGGGCACATCCGCACACCCTCCGCATGACCCGTGGAGGAGACCGAGCTCCGTTGCCGGTGCGACACGGGCGTCGGGTCGGCGCCCATCGCGCCGGGGCGGTCCGGCACCGGCAGAGTCGACGGATCATCAGCTGCACGGCGGCGTGCAGGGGACTACGGACACCCGTGCAGCCGACTTCGCAAGCTGACACCCTCCGCGCGGAAGAATGGACCTATCTGTCACCAAACCCTGTCAGCAATCACCATCGGATCTGATGGGATCGGCGCCGCCCCGAGGCCCCGGAATGTCCGGGTTCATTGGCCCCCTGCCGCGCCTGTCGTCATTCGATCGTTTGCCGACAGGCGGTGGGGGCGTCTCAGGCCGCGCGCAGGCAGAAGGGATGTCCGGCCGGGCTGGCGTAGACGCGGCTGCCGGTGCGCTCCTCCGGGGTGATGTCCTCGGTGGGCCGCAGTCGGGTGGCGCCGGCGTCGGTGGCCGTACGGTCGGCGGTCGCGAGATTCTCGACGGCGAAGTCGAGGTGCATCTGCTGGGAGGTGCCGTCCGGCCAGTTCGGTGCGACGTGTTCGAGGGCGGACTGGACGACGAGGACCGGGAGGCCGGGGGCCTGGATAAAGTGATGGGTCGGCGTGCGATGGATCGAGCCGCCCAGCAGCCGGTGCCAGAAGGCGCCCTCCGCCTCGATCTCGGCAGCGTCGATGATCACGGAACTCAAGGTGATGGACATGGTGATTTCCTGTTCTTTGCGCGGGTCCTGGTCGGTGCTCAGACAGTCGGGATGATGCCGCCGTCGACGCGGAACTGCGCCCCGGTGAGCCATTTCGCGCGGGCGGAGGCGAGGAAGGCGATCATCTCGGCGACATCCTCGGGATCCCCGGGGCGGCCCATGGGAACGTTCAGGCGGTCCACGATCTGCTGCGTGACCTCCTCGGTGGTCACGCCCTGCGCCTCGGCCATGTGCCGGAGGTGGGCGGTGGCGCCGTCGGTGACGACGAAGCCGGGAAGGACGCAGACCACACGCACGCCGCTTGCGCCGACCTCGGTGGCCAGTTCGCGGCTGTAGGTGTTGAGTGCGGCCTTGGCGGCGGCGTAGGACGCCTCGGTGCGCTGGGGCAGTTGGCTCGCGATCGAGGACACGTGCACGACGACGCCGGAGCCCCGCTCGACCATTCCCGGCACCAAGGCCCGGTCCAGGCGTACGGCGCCGAGGAGGTTCATCTCCAGGTCCGCCAGCCAGGACGCGTCCGACCGGCTCAGGGTCGGCGCCGGGGCGCTGGCCGCGCCGGCGTTGTTCACGAGCACGTCCACTCCGCCCACCTCGTCGATGACCCGGTGGCCGAGCTCGGCCACCCCCTGCTCCGTCGAGAGGTCCGCCGCGAGGAAGGTGGCGCCGCTGTCCTCCTCGGGCCGGCTGCGGGAGGCCGTGAACACGGTCGCGCCCGCGGTGACGAAACGGCGCACGGTCGCCGCGCCCAGGCCCCGGCTGCCGCCGGTGACCAGTATGCGCAGGCCGTCCAGGCCCTCGTCGGTGTTCGGCATGGGAATCTCCTCCATAAGATGAACCTGACTCCGGAAACGGTACACGTAAACGGAACCGGACTCACCTTATGGAGGTTTCCTTGCCGTCACCACGCCCGATGCGCGCCGACGCGCGCCGCAACCGCGAGGCTCTTCTGTCCGCGGCCCGCAAAGCGTTCCTCGGCGGCGACACCGACGCCCATGTGGAGGACATCGCCCGCAGCGCCGGCGTCGCCGTAGGCACGCTCTATCGCCACTTCGAGACCCGCGAGGCGCTGATCGAGGAGGTCTACCGCAAGGAGGTCGACGACCTGTGCGCCGCTCCCGACGACCTGCTGAACCAGCACGCCCCGGAGGAGGCCCTGCGACGGTTCCTCCTGCTGCTCGTGGACCACGCCGCCGTGGGCAAGGGGATGTCCGTCGCGCTGGAGAGCATCATGGCGACCGACTCACCGGTCTTCGACGATGCCCGCACTCGCATGGGCGACGCCCTCACCCAACTGCTCCACGCCGGCAACGCGGCCGGTACTGTCCGCGGCGACGTCACCGGCCCCACCCTGCTGCGGGCCCTGGGCGGCATCTGCGCCATGCGCGTGACCGAGGGATGGCTCGACGAGGCCCGGCAGATCACCACCCTCCTCCTCGACGGCTTGCGCCACGGGGCGCCGCGCGCGAGCTGAGCCGAAGGACGCGCGTGCCCGGTGCGTTACCCCTGCACGCTCCCGTCATCGCCCTCGTCCAGGTCCGGGGGGTCCGGATCACGCAGCGGGCGCAGGGCGCCGGCGGCCGGGACGCTGGCGGCGAAGCTGTAGCGGCCGAGCAGGTTGAGGTTGCGGTGCTTGAGCGGGGACAGGCGCGCGATGTCCTCATTGCAGACCTCCAGCCAAGGCAGGGGGGATCGGCACACGGCGATGTGCCACCGTCAGACCTCCCGCACCCAGATGGCGCGCGATGCGCAGCCGATCAGGCCCGGACGGTTTCGAACCGCTGGGCTCCTGCTGTGCACGTTCGCCCTCTCGGGCCTACGAGCCGTCAGTCCGACGTGCCGGCAGCGGAGGCGCCGTCGCGACCCTTGCCCTGCCGGCGCCGAATGCGGCGGTAGCCGCCGCGAGCGCCGGTACCGGCGGAGCACAAACCATCAACGGCGGTAGCAGTACGAATCCGAGGAGGCGTCGCCGCCTTGCAGGCGCGTCTGGTGCACGCGCAGGCCCAGGAAGTCCGGGCCGTGCGGGAAGAAGCGGCCGTCGACGGTGAGCCCGCCGTGCGAGGTGTCGGCGTCGAGTTTGACCATCCACGGGTCGATGCCCGCGGGATAGACCTGCGCGTCCCAGGCGGAGTACAGGGAGTTCGTCAGGTACACGCGCCGCCCGTCGCGGCTGAGCTCGACCATCTGCGCTCCGCCGGTCAGCGGAATGTCCGACTCGGCGGGATGCAGCCGTGGGCCGACGACGCCGCCAAGACGCACCGACGCGGTCTGCCTCGGATGGAACGGGTCGCTCACGTCGTACTGGAACAGGTCGCCGGTTCCCCAAGCGGACACGTACAACCACTGGTCGTCCACCGACAGGTCGATGTCGGTGATGAATGGCGGCACGGCGCCGAACGGCTGCAGCGCCGGCGGCAGGTCCTCCGTTCGCGCAGGCTCGGCGGGGACGGTGATCACCTGGCGGACCACGATGCCCTCGCCCTCCCGGTTCCACAGCCACACCGACGCCGACAGATCCTCCACGTTGACCACGGTGTTCGTGAACCCCCACGTTGCCTCTGGGTCGTGCGCGGGGCGCAGCTCCAGCACCATCTGGTTCTCGTCCCCCAGATCGACGCGCTGCAGGTGCCGACCAGAGTCCAGCTCCCAGAAGTGCAGCGAGTGGCCGTACTGGCGACCAAGCAGCAGTTCGGGGACAAGGCCGTCCTCGATCATCGAGGGGGACCCCCACTCACTGGTCACGGCGATGTTCTGGCGCAGATGCCACCAGACGTCGTAGGCGAGTCGCTGCGGCCCGCGGTCGCTCTCCCAGGCGCCCAGCACTTCGAAACTCTCGTGGTCCAGCAGCGCGACGCCGCCGGGCCCCTCCGCACCGTCCGCGCCGCCCAGGCAGGACAGGAACACTCCGTCGGGGCCGCAGTGGAGTGTGTGCGGACGCGAATATCCGGCCTTGGCGGCCAACTCTTCGGACTCGACCACCTTGACCAGTCGCGGGTGGGCGGGATCGGGGCTGGTGTCGAAGATGTGCAGCCGGGACGAGCGCAGTCCCGGGACCATGAGGTAGCGCCGCGCAGCGTGATGATGACCTGCATGCGCCAGCGCGCTCGAGCAGGCGTTCCAGCCGAAGTGGTGCAGTTCGTTGCCCGAGCCGGGCAGCTCGGCGTGGGAGATCACGCGGCCGTACAGGGGTGATTGCGGGTCGGTGCCGACGGTGAACAACGCGTCGCTACGCTGTGCGTCCGGGTCGAAACCGACGACATAGGCGAGCGTCTCCGGGGGCGCGGCGACGGCGTCGGCCGGAGTGCGGTACAAGGTGGGGTCACTGTGGTGGTCGCGGTCGTGCTCAGTCGTCCTCATGGCTGTTCCTTACTCCCGAACGGGAGCCTGGGTCCTGGGGACTCCCGACAGGCTGCCGGGCTCACCCGTTCGAGTTCGATGCGCAGACGCGGGGGGACGGATATGCCATACAGCGAGCGTTTCACAGCCCCGGCGCCCCTGCCCGTCGGCCTCGCCGAGGTGCTGGGCGACGAACCCGCGCAGGTCAGCGGCGACCTGATGTACCTCACACGCCGCGATAGACGAGCGTGGTGAAGAGGTCCGGGCCGATGACCCCCTGCCCCCACTTGGCGTCGAAGTGCTGGGTGGGCTTGGCCGCAATGGTCTGTTCAACCGTAAGGCCCCTGCCCTTGAGGTCGGCGACGCGGTTGCGAATGGCGACGAGCATATTGCGGTACTCCACCAGATCGGCGCGCCTTCCGACCGGCCCATGCCCGGGAACGACGATCGTGCTGTTGCCCACCATCGCGATGTTCTGGTTTGCAGCCTGGATCATCCCGTCGATGCTGCCGCCGACCTCGTGGTCGATGAACGGGTAGAGACCGTTCCAGAAGGTGTCGCCGGTGAACAGCACGTCCGCCCTGGTGAAATAGGCGGACAGGTCGCCGTCGGTGTGGGCGGTGCTGTAGGGACGCAGCCGCACCGGATTTCCATCGACGGTGAACGTCCTCTCGGCGGCGACGAGCACGGTCGGTCGGGCGGCGGCAGGGACTGGGGTGAAGGTGTGCGCCCATTCCACCACCCGGACGGACTTGCTCAGGTCGCGCAAGGTGTGGGGGGTGGCGATGATCGATGCCCCATGCTCGTGGACCCAGATGTTCCCGTCCGTGTGGTCCCAGTGGTAATGGGTGTTCACCAGATACCTGATGCGGGAAGCCCCGAGCTTCTGCAGGGCGCTTTCCAGCCGCTGGCGAGGTGCGCCCGAGCCGGAAGCTGCGGCGATGCCGGCGTCCACCATGAAGGCGCCGTCCTTGCTCGGCAGCACGCCGATGTTTCCGCCTGACCCCTGGAGCAGGTACACGCCGCCCCGAAGCGGCGTCACGGTGATGGGGCCCCGGGCGGCGGCGGCGTTGAGCACAACGTAAGGGTTTTTCTGCACGTAGGGCGGCGGAGTACTCCCCGGTGCAAGCGCGGGTGGCGCGCCTGCGGCGTCGATCACATGGTGAGGGGTTCCGTGCAGGCTGGGTGGCGGCGTACTACCTGATGCAAGCGTGGGTGGCGCGCCCAGGGAGCACGCCGCCAGAACCGCGGCGATCGCCGCCTTCCCCAGGGTGTTCATCTCCCGTTTCATGGCAGAAGCTCCCGGTCAGGACCTCAGAAAGTCGAGAAGGTCTTGGTTGAACTGCTCCTTGTAGGGGGCTACCGCCATGAGACCGTGCGGGGCGCCCTCGTAGACCTTGAGTTCGGCGTTCTTGACGAGTTTCACAGACTGCTTGCCAGCGGCCACGATCGGCACGATCTGGTCGTCGTCGCCGTGGATGATGAGAGTGGGGATGTCGATACGCTTCAGGTCTTCCGTGAGGTCGGTCTCGGAGAACGCCTTGACGCAGTCGTATGCGCTCCGCAGGCTGACGGTCATGCTCCATAGCCAGAACATGTCGCGGATGCCCTGGGAGACTTGGGCGCGGTCGCGGTTGGCACCGTAGAACGGGGCGCTGAGGTCCTCGTAGAACTGCGAGCGGTCGGCGATGAGGCCCTGGCGGATCTCGTCGAACACCTCTGGGGGGAGTCCCTCGGGGTTGGCGTCCGTCTTCAGCATCAACGGCGGGATCGCGCTGAGCAGGAGCAGCTTGGACACGCGGGACTTGCCGCGGCCTGCAGCGCAGCGGGTGACTTCACCACCGCCGGTGGAATGGCCCACGAGGACAACGTCCCGCAGGTCCAGGTGTTCCAGGAGCTGCCCGAGATCGTCGGCGTAGGTGTCGATGTCGTTGCCGTCCCAGGTCTGCGAGGAGCGTCCGCCGCCGCGGCGGTCGTGGGCGATTGCTCGGAAGCCGTTGTTGGCCACGAGGTGCAACTGGTCATCCCACGCGTCCGAGTTCAGCGGCCAGCCGTGGCTGAACACGACGGGGCGGCCGCTGCCCCAGTCCTTGTAGAAGATCGTCGTGCCGTCGGAGGTGGTGAAGGTTCCCATAAGCGATTCCATCCCCATATTTATGTTGCGGTCGCCAGGTATGGGAGACACCTGTGTCCGTGGTGACGGATGCCTTCCCGGCGGCCGTGGACATCCGGGGAGTCGGGTCGGCTGACAGCACCGAAAAGCGATGGTCTCGCACTGTCCCGGTGAGAGTCGTTGTCCGCGCCACGCTCGCCTGGCGAGGAGCCAGTTTCGACACGACAGCCATCCTGTGCTGCCTCAACCTCGGCCTCGCCCCGGGCGGCGCCTTGCGGGCCCACAAGGCCCACGAGCAGCCTAAGTGCGATCGTGCCGTGTCTCCACTCGGAAGGGCGACACACCCGGAGTAGCCTGCCGCCACCGTGCGGGCCCCCAAGGCCCGGTGTGATGGAGACGGGGCACGCCGAGGGAGGCTCACCCCGGCAATTTCCGGGACGTCCTTGCGGTGCCGGTGGATGCGGGTTGGGGGCTGGGCCCGGGGACGGATGATGCAGCGAGTGTGTCCGCGCGGCGAGGCGAGCGGATCACGAGGGCCGCGAGCAGCCCGGCGATTGCGGTGATGCCGGCCGCGACGGCCATGGCCACGTTGTAGCCGGAGGTCAGGGCCTGTGGCAGGGCGTCGTGGGTGAGCGAGGCGGTCACGGTGCCCGCGGTGCCGGAGATGACGGCCAGGCCGAGTGCGCCGCCCGCCTGCTGGGAGGTGGCGATCAGGCCAGAGGTGACGCCGGCGAAGCGCTGAGGGGTGCCGGCGGTGGCGGCGGCGTACATCGGGGCGAAGCTCATGCCGTAGCCCAGCGGCATAACGAGCAGTCCCGGCAGCACGTGAACGGTGTAACTGCCGTGGATGGGAAGGAAGCTGACCCACAGCATGCCGATGATGACGACGACAGGCCCCGTGATCAGGAAGCGGCGGAAGCCGAAGCGGCGGACCAGGCCCGCCATCCGGGTGGAGACCAGGCCCAGGATGACAGGGAAGGGGAGAAATGCCAGCCCTGTGCGGATGGCGCTGTAGTGCTCGACGTCCTGCAGGTAGAGGGTGAGCAGGAAGAACATGGCCAGGTTGCCGGCGAAGACCGCTGCCATCATGCCGTTGGCGCCTGAGACGTTGCGGATCGTGAAGATCCTGAGGTCCACCAGTGGATCGGCGGCACAGCGCTCGTTGAGGACGAAGGCGGCGAGCAGGACCACGCAGGCCGCGAAGCAGATGAGGGTGAGCGGGTGAGCCCAGCCCCACTCGGGCGCCTGGCTGAAGGCAAAGACGCCGGCCATCAGCCCGGCGGTGGCCAGCACCGCACCGGGAGCATCCGGGAGGCCCTTTCGGTCTCGGCTTGCGGGGCGCTGGTCGGGGACGAGGCGGGGCACGAGCGCGAGGACGATCACCCCGATGGGGACGTTGATGAAGAAGTTCCAGCGCCAGCCGGCGTACTGGGTGAGTACGCCGCCCAGGAGGAGGCCGACGGCTGCTCCGCCGGTGGCGACCATGGACCAGTAACCCAGCGCACGGGAGCGCTGGTGCCCCTCGGGGAAAAGGGTCAGGACCGTGGACAAGGCGGCGGGGGACATCACGGCGGCAGCCAGGCCTTGCAGTCCGCGCAGCACGATGAGCAGCGGTACTGAGGAGTTCACGCCGATCAGGAGCGAGACCAGGGTGAAGGCCGCCATCCCCATGAGCAGAGTGCGGCGGCGGCCGAGCAGGTCGGCGAGTCGCCCGCCCAACAGCAGGAATCCGCCGAAGACGAGGACGTAGGCGGTGACGACCCACTGGATGGTGCCGTCGCCGAAGTCCAGGTCGCGCTTGATGACCGGCAGGGCCACGTTGATGATCGCGGTGTCCAGCACCACCATGAACTGCGCGGTCGCCACCAGGGCGAACACCGTCCACGGGCCGGTCGGGTGTCCGACCCGGCGCGATGTTGTTGCGAGCATGACAGCTCCTTGAACGGCTTCCGGCGGCGGGGCGCGCGGAAGCGGGTGGTCGGGAATCGGGCAGGGCGGTCGAGGGCCTGCCGGTGGGGAGTTCGCAGCGGCCGGACCAGGTACCGGGCGCTGCAGGTCAGCTCAACTGCTCGGCGATGAGCTGACCTTGGGCCTCCAGCCGTTCGGCCTCGGCGTCGTCACCCGCCTCAACGGCACGCCAGTAGCCGACACGGTTGTCGATGTAGTGCTTGCGGACGACCAGGCGCTGCATCTCCTCCTCCAACGCCTCGCCGTGGGCGGCGAGCATCCCGATCTTCATGGCGACGGTCTCGGGCGCGTGCCCTCGCGCCGCCATCAGCGCACGCATCTCCTCGATCGCCAGCCCCGCGGCCCGCAGGTGCGCCAGCGATTCGATGCGGGCCAGGTCGGCGCGCGTGTAGGCGCGATGGCCGCTGGAGGCGTCCCGGGCGACCGGGTCGATCAGGCCGATCTTCTCGTAGTACCGCAGCGTCCAGCCGCTCAGCCCGGTGATCCGGGAGACCTCCTGAACACTCAGGACCGCATCCGTCGTGGACTCCCCAGTACGCCGTCCTCGGATCGCTCGTGCCTCGTTCATGACTCGAGTATTCAGAACTTAGAGCGCTCCAAGTCAAGCGCAGAGCGCCACCGGGTTGGTGGAACAGGGATCACATCTCTCGGCGGACCCGGTCCGGCAAGTTCGGCACCCAGTGGCATCGCTCTCCGTAGCCGCCCGGGACGCGCGCAGCGGAGCTCCGGAGAAGGTCATCACGGTGTCGGGGGCCGCTTCGAGGTGGGTGATCCGGCCGGTGGACATCAGGATCGCCTCCTCCAATCTGGTTGCTGTCACGATCGCCACCGCTGTGCGGTCAGCCTCCAGGGCCGCGACGATCGCGCCGAGGCCCTGCGTGCGCCCCGTGCGGGCCTTGCTCAACGCCCGGCCCCAGGGCGAGGTCATCGACACCCTCGAGGTGGCCCTCGCCGACCCGGGTGCCGCGCAGCAGCTGGCGGCGGGCTGCCTCACCGCATCTCTGCCTGCCCGACCGCGCTCCCCTCCGGGCCCGCACCCCCGCGCCCAGCCCTGGGAGAGGGGTCGAGGGAGGGCCGCGCAGTCGATCGCCGCGAAGGGTCCGAGGCGGTGGCCCACCGGCACGCCGTTGCCCAGGCGCGGGCGCAGCTGCAGGAGGCCGAGGACGCCGAACGCGTGGCCGGCGCGCAGGAGGCGGAGCGTCTCTCGGCGTCGTACCGAAGCGGTGGCGGCCACACGGCGAAGCAGCGAGACCGATGACCTCGTACAGGACGTGGAGCAGCAGGTGGCCTGCGGCCACGGCACGGGCCCCTGGCTCCCGGCCCCCGGCCCCCGGCCCCCGGCCCCCGGCTCCCGGCTCCCGGCTCCCGGCTCCCGGCTCCCGGCTGATCGTCGTGGGAGTCGACCGCCCGTGTCAGTGTCTCCCCTTACGCTGGCATCGGATTGGGGAGGTCAGGGTGGCTGATGTCGGTGACGCGGGCGCGTTGGAGCGGCTGCTCCGGGTTCCGCCCGACATGTTCCGGTTCACGACCGGAGACGGCGGTCCGCTCTACAGCGCGATCCTGCATGCGTTCGGCGAGGCGAATGAGCGGCTGGTGACCGCTCTGGCCCTGGATGAGGTGCGGGAGCGGCTTCGTGGGGTGGGCTGGTTCGATGTGCTGACCGACGACGACCTGGTGCAGGCTCTGGGTGCCCTGCGCAAGTGGCGGCTTCTGGATGCTGTGCAGAATCACGCGGGGAACTACCGGACTGCGGAGGAGTACGAGCGGCGGAACCTGCAGTACTCCCTGACCAGGTACGGGGAGGCGGCACTCGCCGGGGTCCAGCACGCCCTTGCCGCGCTGGCGTCCGTCGGCGCGCTGCAGACCGCGGTGCTGGATGCGATCGCCGACCGGTTGGACGTCCTGACCGGCCTCCTCGACAGGCCCGGCTCGTCCGACCGGAAGATCTTCATCACACTCCAAGAGCTCGAGGGGCATCTGGAGGCACTGCGCAGCAACACGAAGCAGTTCAACGGTGAGCTGCAGCGGCTGCTGCATGCGGACGGGTCCGATGGGTCGGAGCTCGCGGTGTTCCGCGATGTCAAGGCGTCGACGGTCGCGTACTTGGAGGAGTTCCTCAGCCGGCTGGAGCAGCGGGCGCATGCGATCGCTTTGGCCACGGCCCGCGTCGAGGCCCTTGGGGTGGATGTGTTGCAGCAGCGGGCGCTTGGGGGTGCGGACCTGCCGCCGCTCGCCAGTGGAGACCCTGCCCCGGCATGGCTTCAGGCGCGGCGGGCCCGCTGGGAAGGGCTGCGGGCCTGGTTCCTCCCGCTGGATGGTGCCCAGCCCCGTGTCGAGCAGCTGCATGATGTGGCGCGGCGGGCGATCGTGGCGCTGCTGCAGGTGCTGGACAGGATCACGGAGTCGCGGCGCCGGTCCTCCAGTGCCGCGGAGGACTTCCGTGAGTTGGCTCGGTGGTTCGCCCTGGCGCCGGGTGAGGAGGACGTGCACCGGTTGTGGGCGACGGCGTTCGGGGTGGGGCCCGCGCGGCACGCACACCTGGCGCATCCGGATCCGGATGTGGTGTCGCCGTCGTCGAGTTGGGTGGATGCGCCGCCGGTTGAGGTGTCGGCGCTGCTGCGTTCCAGAGGACGGACGGAGAAGGTTGGCCGTACGGCGCGGGTGCGGGACGTGGCGACAGTGAGGCGGGCACGTGCGGCGCGGGCGCGGGCGGAGCGCGCAGAGCTGGAGGCGGCCTTGGAGCTGCTGGAGACGAAGGGACCGGTGCGTCCGTCGGATTTCGGGATCCTTGATCACCGCGTGTTTGAGCGGCTGCTGGAGTTGCTGGGGCGTGCGTTGGCCGCTCGGCCGGATTCCGGTGGGCTGCGGCGCGCGGTGACCTCTGATGGCCGGGTGGAGGTGCTGTTGCGGCTTCCTGCGGGGAGCGCGGTGGCGGTATTGCGGACCGGGCGTGGTGAGCTGAGGGGTCCGGACTGTGTGGTGGAGATCCGGTCGGCCGGCGCGGCAGGGGCAGGGGCAGTTGTGCGTGAGGAGGCGGCAGGTTGAGCAAGCTGAAGAGTCAGCTGGCCGTTGAGGAGCGCGAGGAGATCGGGCAGGCGGTCCGTGTCCTGCTGAGGTTTCCGCTTCTGACGGATCAGGCTGATCCGGCGGCGTTCGATCTGGTGCGTCGCCGCCGGGGGCCACTGACCCAGTGGTTCGATCGTGTGCTGGGCTGGCCACTGGTCGTGGAGCCCCGGCAGGGGTATGCGCGCTTGTCGAAGGTCCGGTCGGATGCGCCCGGAGATCGGCCGGCCCGCCGCCTGCGGTCGGGTAAAGCGCCGTTGGACCGACGCCGCTACGTGCTGTTCTGCGTCACGTGTGCGGAGCTGCTGTCCGTGCCGGTGACCACCGTGGGGATCCTCGCTGACCGGGTCGTCCACGCGATGCTTGCGGACCCTGCGCTCGGGGGGTTCGACACGGCTGCGCGTGCGGAGCGCATGGCCTTCGTCGATGTGCTGAGGCTTCTGGAGTCGTACGGGGCACTGTGCGTGCTGGACGGATCGACGGACTCCTTCGCTGAGTCGGCGTCGGCGAAGGTGCTGTACCGCGTGCAGTCGGGCGTGCTGCTGCGCCTGTTGGCGGCTCCGGTGAGCCCGTCCCGTGTGGCCGCGGAGCTCGGGGACCGGCCGGCTGTGTTCGATGAGCTGGTGGGTGCCGTGGCCGTGGAGCGGCGTTACGGCGGCACGGGGCTGGAGGAGGCCTCCGAGACGCAGCGCGGGCTGTGGCTGCGGCACTCGGTGATGCGGCGTCTGTTCGACGACCCGGTGGTGTACCGGGACGAGCTCACCGAGGCGCAGCTGGGCTATGTCACCTCGATCACGGGGCGGAAGATCATGCGTGAGGCGGCCGAGCTCGCGGGATTTGAGTTGGAGGAGCGGGCGGAGGGGTGGCTGCTGGTGGATCCGGCCGGGGTCGCTACCGACGAACGGTTCCCGGACGACTCCAGTCATGCGAAGGTCGCAGCGCTACTGCTGCTGGAGACGGTGATGGCCGCGGGTGGTGTCGGCGCGGAGCCCGAGGGTCTGATCGCGGCGGCTGAGGGGTTGCTGGAGCGGTTTCCCGACTGGGCGAAGGCGTACCAGTCGGAGGAAGGAGCGGCCCGGCTGGTGGAGGACGCGATGCGGGTCCTGGTGTCGTTCGGGCTGGCGCGCTATGACGGCGGACGGGCGGTCGCTCGTCCGGCTGCGGCGCGGTACCGCGTGACGTCCGCTGAGGCCGCCGGGGTGGGGAAGGCAAGGAGCTGAGTATGACGGTGACGGAGCTCTCCGCGGCACGAGGCATCGAGGTGCCTGCGGATGCCGGGCCGGGTCGGTGGGTACCTCACCGGGCCGGGGTGTTGAACGTGTGGCGCTACTACGACGAGGTGTTCACGTTCCATCGCGGGCGGCTGCTGTTGCGGGGGGCGAACGGGTCGGGGAAGTCGAAGGCTCTGGAGCTGCTGCTGCCGTTCCTGTTCGACGCGAGCCTGCGGCCGCGTCGCCTGTCGACGTTCGGCGGCGCGGAGCGGACGATGCACTGGAACCTGATGGGTCAGGGCGCGTCGGGGGTGACCCGGGTCGGGTATGTGTGGCTGGAGTTTTGCTGCGGCGATGAGTGGTTCTCCATCGGGGCGCGTCTGCAGGCGACGACGCGGACGACGACGGTCGGCGCTGACTTCTTCACCGTCCGGGCCCGCATCGGCGGGGAGGGCGGTGTTCGGCTGGTCGGGGAAGCGGGCCAGCCGTTGACGCGGGCCGCGTTGGCGGAGGAGCTGTCCGGCAGAGGGGAGGTGTATGCGGCGGCTGCCGACTACCGGGCTGCGTTGCGGCAGACGTTGTTCCCGGGGATGTCCGAGCCGCGGTACGAGGCGTTGATCACTGCGCTGCTGCAGCTGCGCCGCCCGAAGCTGTCTGAGCACCTGGACCCGGAGGTGCTCTCCACGCTGCTGTCTCGCGCGTTGCCGCCGCTGGATCGGGAGAGATCGCGGAGCTCGCCGACGGGTTCGAGCGCCTGGACCGGCAACGCGAAAGCCTCGAGCACGCGGACGCGCAGGTCGAGGCCGCGAAGGCCCTTGCGTCCAGGCAGCAGTCGTATGCCCGTCGGGTGCTGCGGGCCCGCGCTGCGGCGGTCATCTCCGCGACGACGGATATCGACAACGTCACCCGCAGGGCGCGGGAAGCTGAGGAGCAGCATCAGCGGGCCGCCGAGGAGCGGGCCGCTGTCGAGGAGGCGCTCGAGCAGACGGAGTTGCTCGCAGGCGAGCTCCAGTCCCGTGCTGAGGCGCTGACCGACTCCGAGGAGTACCGGCAGGGCAAGGAACTCGACCGGCTGCGCCAGCAGGTCCGGGAGGCCCGCCTCAGCTCCGACAAGGCGGGCCTGGTAGCGGCCGCAGCTGGGGAGGACGCGGCCGAGGAGACCGAACGCGCCGTCGAGGCCGAAGCCTGTGTGCAGGAGCGGCAGGGCCTGGCGAAGGACCGGGAGGACGACGCGTGGCGTGCGGCACGCCTGGTAAGGCTGACCGCGGCGTGCGCGGAGGCGGCGGCGGCTCTTGAGGCCGGCGATGAGGACCGGGCCGGGCAGCTGATCAGTGGGGCGGTCGCCTCGCGCCGCAGCCAGATCGCCCAGGTCCGCGGTGCGCTCGCCCTGCACCGCGAGGCAGTGCAGGGCCGCGCCGCAGCAGAGGGGGCGCTGGAGGAGGCCCGCGCGCAGCACGCCGAGGCGGCCGAGGTCCTCCTCCAGCGCACCGACGGCTACCGGCACGTGGTCGAGGAGCAGTCCCGGCAGCTGCGGATGTGGGCCGGGCGGTGCACCGAGTTGCGGTTCACGCCGGAGGCTGTGGAGGAGCTGGCGGAGGCGGCTGCCCACGAGACCGAGGTGCTGGCTGTCGTGGACGGCGCGGCTCAGGTCGCCGAGCGGGACCTGGCCGGGGCCTGGGCCGACGCGGAGCACCGCCACCAGACGCTGGTTGGGCAGCGTGCGTCGCTTGCCGCCGAGAAGGCGACGTGGGAGGCGTCCGCTGAGGTCCCGCCGGTGCCGCCGCGCACCCGGGGTGCCAACCGGACGGCGCGGCCCGGTGCCCCGCTGTGGAGAATCGTCGCGTTCCGCGACCATGTGCCTGCCGGCGAGCAGGCCGCAGTGGAGGCCGCGCTGGAAGCGTCCGGGCTCTTGGACGCCTGGGTGGCGCCCGGGGATGAGCCCACCGCCGAGCTGGACACGTTCGCTGTCCCCCACTGGCCGGGTGACACTGCCCCGGCTGGGCGGACCCTGCTGGATGTTCTGGAGCCCGAGTCGGACACGGCCGTCCCGCCGGGCCGCGTCGAGCGGCTGCTGTCCCGCATCGCGTACGGCGCCACGCTCCCCACAACCGGTGGCGCCGCGATCGGCGCCGACGGCCGGTGGCGTCTGGCGGCCGCGACCGGCACCTGGTCCAAGCCGGCGGCCGCGCACATCGGCGCTGCAGCACGTGAACGCGCCCGGCTCCGTCACATCGCCGACCTCACGGAGCAGATCGCGGCCCTGGGGGAGCAACTGCGCGCGTGCGCAGCGGAGCAGCAGCGCATCGAGGAGCGTCGGCGTGCCCTCCAGGCCGACCGCCGCACCCGGCCCCCGCACGAGCCGGTCGCGACCGCCCATGATGCGCTGGTCCGCGCCGAGTCGGATGCGACGGCCTGCGACCGCGCCGTCCACAAGCGCGCCGATGCGCTCATCGACCAGGAACGCAAGGTGACCAGCGCGCTGCGCACACTCGACACGGTGGCGGCGCAGCATGCGCTGCCGACCATGGATGCGCCGTTGCAGAAGCTCGCCGGATCACTGGAAAACCTCTCGCACGTGGCCGGCACCTGGATCAGGGCTACCGGCCGGGTGGCTGACGCGGTCCGGGCGGCCGGGGATGCCCGTCGCCGCGCCGACCGCGCCTGCACCACCGCGGAGGCACGCACCGAGGACGCACGCGCCGCGGAAGGCCACCTGCGGACCCTGGCGGCGAAGTTGGAGGAGATCGAGGAGACTGCTGACGCCTCGTACCAGGACGTTCTGCGGCGTCTGGAGGACATCCGCGCCCAGCGGGAGGCGAACGCCGCCCGGCGCAAGAGGCTGGAGAGCTCCCTCCTCGATCTCGTCGGGAGGCTGGCCACGCTGACGACCCAGCTCGCTGCCGCCGCCGAGGCCCGTGAGGAGACTCTCGCCAGGCGTGAGAAGGCCGTAGAGCGGTTCCAGCGCTGCGGTGTGCTCGGGTTCTTCGCGGAGGCGGGCGCAGGCGACCTGGTCATCACCGCGGAGGCCGGTGTCACCGCGTCTTTGGATGCGGCCAGGAGCGTCGCGGCCCGATGGCCTGGGCTTGCGCATGAGCCGAGGCACATCGTCGAGGCCTACTCGGAGCTGTCCAATACGTGGCACCACACCCTGCAGGTTCTCGGAGGGCGGGCCGACGTCAGCCTCGAACCGGATGACGACCTGCACGTCCTGTCCGCGACCATCGATGGGACGACCCTCGGCGCAGCGGCCCTCCAGGCGCTGCTCATCGAGGAACGCGACCGCAGCCGTGAGGACATCACCGCGTCCGAGCGGGATCTGTTCGATCGGATCCTGACCGGCGACACCCGTCGGCACCTGGCGTTGCGCATCCGTCAGGCGAGGGACATCGTCGATGTGATGAACAGCCGCTTGCAGCATGTACGGACGGCGTCCGGTGTCGCCGTGCAGCTGGTGTGGCGGGTTCAGGAGGAGCTGGCCGCGGGAACGAGGGCCGCACGTGACCTGCTGCTGAAGGATCCGGTACGGCTCACGGATGCCGACCACGAAGCGCTGCACCAGTTCTTCCGGGCGCGGGTGGAGGAAGCGCGGGAGAAGCAGCAGGCCGGCAGCTGGGAAGAGCACCTCGCCGAGGTTCTCGACTACACCACGTGGCATCAGTTCGTGGTGCGGCTTGACCGGGCGGATGGGCAGGGTTGGCAGTTGCTGACCAGGCGGCTCCATGGCGCGCTGTCCGGAGGCGAGAAGGCGATCGCCCTGCACCTGCCGCTGTTCGCGACACTTGCCGCGTACTACCAGGCGGTACCGGAAGCTCCGCGGCTGATTCTGCTGGACGAGGTGTTCGTCGGCGTGGACGCGGCGAACCGCGGGCAGGTCTTCGCGCTGCTGTGCTCCCTCGACCTGGACGCGGTCCTCACCAGTGACCACGAGTGGTGCACTTACCAGGAGCTGGACGGCATCGCGATCCACCAGATCAGCACGGACGAGGACGACGACGCGGTCACCACGGTCCGCTGGGTGTGGAACGGCGCCGGCCTGCAGCCGGACAAGGAGACGGCATGACCGCACGGCACACGCTGGACCGGCCCGCGCTCGCGCCGCTGTGGCGGGCGGTCCATGATCGGCTGTCCTCCGGCCGGCCCGTCGCCACCATCACGCTGGACGGCCTCGGGGAGGACACCCGCGAGGCGCTCGCCGACCTCCTCGGCCTGGACCGGCTCCCCGGAACCCGGACCACCCTCAACCTCGACCGTCTCGACCGGGCCCTACGCGAAAGCCTGGACACTGACGTGCGGACCGTCGTCCAGACGATCCGCGGACCGCTCGGCAACCGGACAGCGACCCGCGAACAGGCCAACGCCGACAGGTCCGCCCTGTGGCAGTGGCTCATGACCCACCCCATGGTCACCGCGCAGCCCGCACTCGCCGACTGGACCGCCACGGTCAAAGCAAACGGCCTGATCGGCGGCTCCGCCGCCACCACCCGGACCGTCCTCACCCAAGCCCTCACCGTACTGGCCGCACTCCCCGCCGACGGGCAGCCGCTGCCCGACTTCGCCGCCAACATCCTCGGCTCCGCCCACGCCCTCGACGACAACACCCGCCTGTCCGGTCTGGTCCTGCGCGCACTCGCTGCCCTGCACGACACCACTCCCCCGGCCTCAGCCGCCCAACGGCGCGCCTTGTGGGCGCAGGCAGGCATCGCCGACGACGCCCTCTCAAGCACCGTCCTCACTGCCGGACTACGTCCGGGCGGCGACGGGCCCGTCGCTGCCTGCCTCAGGGCCTACAGCACCGCCGGTCACGCCACCCACCTCACCCTGGCCCAGCTGCGCAACCCGGGAGAACTCGGCTGGCGTAACCGCACAGTCCACGTCTTCGAGAACCCGAGCATCATCGCGCTCGCCCTCCGCCGGTTCGGCGCCCAATGCCCGCCGCTGGTGTGCACCTCCGGCTGGCCGAACAGCGCCGTCACCCTGCTGCTCCGGCAACTCGCCGCGGCCGGCGCGCCCCTGCGCTACCACGGCGACTTCGACGGCGAAGGAATCCGCATCGCCGCTCACGTCATCGCGGCCACCGGCGCCGAGCCGTGGCGCATGTCCACCACCGACTACCAGGGCGCCCTGCCGAGCCACGGGGACAACCCGCCGGTCGGACGGGTCACCGAAGCGCCCTGGGACCCTGACCTGGCCACAGCTCTCCATCAGCACGAGGCGGCAGTCCACGAAGAGCACACCGCAGCGACCCTCATGAACGCACTGGCACACCACGTCCACACCGTGGCCGGTCAGGGCAGCAACGACGCGTAGAAGCGAAGGCGCGAAGGCGCGAAGGCGCGGCGGTGCAGCGGTGCAGCGGTGCAGCGGTGCAGCGGTGCAGCGGTGCAGCGGTGCAGCGGTGCCGAGCCTGCGGTGAGCGTCATGAGATCCGTACACCGGCAGGCCGCCATTTCGTGCGTGCTGTGTCAGTAGGAGGGGACGCAACCCGCGACCTCCCGGGGGGTGGAACTCAGTCCTTGCGTCCGGTCGCGGCCACGGTGGCCCCGGGACCGATCTGGTCGCTGTCTTGAGTGGCCACGCCTCCGGCTGGTCAGGGCATGCTGGTCACTCGCCCTGGCCGGCGCTTCCGACCGGGCCGACCCTCACCGGGGAGCCGGAGCCGTACGTGACGGGCAGCGTGGCGGCGCCTGGCCAGTTGAGCGTGACCGACTTGGTCTCGTTCGGCGGGGTAACCACCAGCCCCGTGACGCGGACGCCGGAGCCGCCCGAGGTGTTGAACGGGTATTCGATGGGGAAGTAGGTCGACTTTCCGTTCTTGAGGATGCTTGAGGTGGTCTCCTGGCCAGTGCGCTCCGCGGACAATGATCCCGCGTTGGTCTTCAGGTCGACGCCCGCGTACCCCGCAATCACGCAGTCCCGACCGCCACGGTTCTTCAGCTCCACCACAACGGTCCGGTTGGGGTCGCCGTCGATGGTGTTGTCGTGCGCCGTGATCTCCAGCTCGTCGGTACGGCACCGGCCGACCGCGCTGTTCTTGGTGGAGCCGGCCCCGGCAGCTGCAATCGTCCCGCCGGAGCTCGTTCCGGCGGGAGCCTTCGCGCCGCCCTGATCCGCGCTGCCCGAACCCGAATTACCGTCCGAGGACGACGCGGTGGGTACGGACGATCCGCCGTCCGAGGACGACGCGGTGGGTACGGACGATCCGCCGTCCGAGGACGACGCGGTGGGCGCGGACGACGGGTCGCTCTGTCCCACGCCGTCAGTGCCGTTCTGGCAGGCGGTGAGCGAGAGACCGGCGGCAACAGCCAGAGCGGCGAAAGTGAGCTTGTGAGCACGCATCGTTTCTTCCTCAGCATCGGTGGGGCGGTGGCGGCCGCTCGTACGGGTCGTACGAGCGAATGTCGACCACCAAGACGGGACCGGCCCGTGCACCGTTCTGCACGATCACCTCCCGGGACATTCCTGTGACACGCACAGCCAGGCACAACGCGCACCATCACCGGGCCCACCGTGCCGCCGACCAGCCCGGACGGCGGCTCCCGCCATCGCTGCGCACTGTTCACAGCCACAGCCCGCCTGGGACAGACCCGTAACCCGACGGACCGCAACTGATTGCCTGCTCTCCTCAACCCCGCTCGCCCGCACCCGGAGCAGCCACCCGGACACGCCGCCGGCCCCGCACGACCGGGGCCCTGGAAAGCGAGCCGGGATTACACCCGTTCGATCTCGATGGCGAGGACACCAAGCGCTTCCTTCTCCGGGCCGTAGATGCGACGGATGTTGGCAAGCTGCTCCTCGCGAGGCGAGTCCGGGTTGACGTTGGCCGGGCCCTCGGTATCGAGCATCTCCTCGAACGATCCATAGCGGGCGACGCGGTTGACCCGTGTGAGGCACTCGTCCTTGCCACATGCGAAGCGAATGTACTGGCCGGCACCGATGTTGCGCAGGTTCGCGTACTGCACCCGGACCTCGATCGTCTTGCGACCCGATGCCACCAGGTCGAAGTAGCGGCGGTACAGGTTCATGTGCCGGGCCCGGGTGGGCTGGGTCGGGGTGATCGTGCGGGCGCTCATGAGGTGGTCGACCTCCGCGGTCGTGTAGGAGCGGTAGAAGTGCTTCTTCTCCGTGCCCGGCGTCGACAACACCACCGCCGTCGAAACCGACGTCTCCTGACCCAGTCCCACCACGCCGGTTGCGGGTCGTCCCAATGCCCAGGGAGCCCTTCACTTGGCCGGTTGAGCGAACACCAGACAGGTGAACGAAGGTGAGGGGTGGGGACACGGATGCCAATTCCAGTCCCGAGCTGGATGCCGGGGACCTTCCTACCCACCACCTACGGCCACGAGTCCCTCACGATCTCCATCCGGCACAACGCGCTGCACCGTATCCGATGCCACCGACAACGGCGCGGCGGCCCTCCGTCGCTGACCGTCACCGACAAGCAGGGCCCGCCGGACCTGATGGTCGGCGGGCCCTCGCACGCGTCAGACCCCACTCCCTCCGCCTGCGTCCCGCGCGGTCAGCAAGTCGAGCTGCCGGCCGATCGCCTCCCGCAATTCGTCGTGCTCCGGGCCGAGCGCGCAGTCGGGGTCGTGCCAGTTGCCGGACGGGTAGAGCCACACCGGGTGGCCTACAAGGTCGGGATGCTCCCACTCGAAGCGCGGCCATACGTGGGCATGCAGGAAGCCGTCGGTATTGCCGAGAATCTCCAGGTTCACCCGTCTGAACTCGGGGTCGAGCGCGCGACAGGCGCGCTCCACTGCCTCCCCCAACCGGTCCATGTCATCCAGGAAGGCTCGGCGCTTGGTCCGCGGCAGCTCAGACAGTCGCTGCACTTCGAGCTGATCTGCCAGGAGGACCGAGTATCCCGGCAGGAACTGAACATCGCCGATTACCGCGAAACCGGCATTCAGCCTCCTCAGGACCGTCGGATTCGTGCCCCGCAGGGCGTTGCCGATTCTGTCCGCCCGCCAATCGTCAACCATGATCCGGAACCCTACAGGCATGCGATCAAGTGGAGACAGTGATCACTCCTGCTGCCCGCACGCTGTTCGCTCCCCGCCCCCGCACTCTTCAGAGCCGGACAAAGTGAGACGAAGAGCATCAGCGGCCGAAATTCGAGATTCTCACCAGCGGGCGCGGCGGCAGCTCCACGTCTGCTGATCCTGCGTCCAGATTCTGGGACCGTCCCCGCAGGCACGGGGAGCAAAGCCATACGCAGCACCACGAGGGTCAGCGTGTGGTCAGTCCGGCTCCCATACCTCAAAGTGTGACGGGCTGTGAGCCCCGGCCGAGCAAGCCCGGCGGCTCGTATGTGTACCTGAGGCGGGTTACTGCTTCATCCAGGTGCCGAAGGCGTGAACCAAGTCTGTGTAGAACCTGTCGCCTGGCACCGATCCCGGGTTCTTGCTCGCATCGTAGAAAGCGACGTTGGTGAAGGTTGCCGGGACGGAGTCGTTGAGGTTCTTATAGAAGGCCAGCTTGCCGCGGCCAGCACCACGCAGGCGGCCAGGGCCAACACGACCATCTGAGCATGGCGTACCCCGCGCGGATCACACGGGTTCGGCACCTCCGCCAGCCGCTCCAGCAGGCCCGACACCTCCCCGATCACGGCCTGCCGGCGCCCGCGAAGCTCGTCAAGGGCTCGCGGGTTCGGCGATGATGCGTCGGCCGACACGGCCTTCCAGCCCGATCACGGGGCGTCGAAAACTCCATGATCTTGGAAGGCCGTGCCTGCTCCCGTTCCCTGGCGCCATGCGCTCGATAGGCCGTCATGAACCGTCCAACTACGCCGAAGCCCTGCCACGTCCGCAGTCGTCGTCTCACTGAATGTTCAGCACCGGCGCGTGGAACACATCAGTCTCGCAGACGAACACGCGCATCTCCCCCCAGTGGCCGAGGAGCACTCCGGTTGGCTCCTCCCACTCATCCGGAGCCTCACTTTCGGCACCGTCATCACCCGACACCAGTGGGCGCCACCTGTCGCTGCCACCGTCCCATTCTGCACTGTCGAACTTGAGAAGCAGCCTGACGCGGGCTGAACATTCTTCGCACCGTAGTTCCTGTAGATCCGTCGAATGCCAGCTAGGCCATCCCCCGACCTTCCATCCGCGGGCTACCGAAAGGCCGTACTGATACTCCGCGCCTTCTTTCGGGAAGAGCTTCTCCAGTTCGTCAATAAGCGCAGGTGGAAGCGCTTCCATGTCGGAGTATTCAATCACTCGCTCGGGACTGATGGAACACGGGCGGGGAAGGTAGGTGTCTTCAACCTCGGCTCCCGCTCTGGACGGTCCGGCAAAGGTGCCGGCAGCCTCTTCGCCGCCATCTCGCCAGACCAGACGGACCCATGGGCCGGCGTAATCGAAGCCGGTCGAGTACTGGATGTCATGGAGCCGCGGACACCACAAAACCTGAAGTAGGTTGCAGTTCACCGGGAACGTGACCTCTGGAAAGTCGTCACGCCTCAGCTGCAGCACAGGGACAAGCTCTTGGTCGTGCTCAGCACAGGTCGGCCAGCAATCGTGGGACGGCCACGCGAGCGGACCACCCACGTGGTTTCCCTGCGGACCTACACTCTCGGCAGGGATGGGGTGGAGCCGGACGCAAACCTTGGACCAGGACGCCATGCCGGGAACCAATTCTTCGATATCGACCTGTGGCGCCCTGGTCCGGATCATCGACCGCTCCAACTCACTGCCAGGGCACCAGGGCAGGATGTCAGCCCAAAAGCTCCCATTTTCCGTCCTTCATAATCCGGCTCCGATAGCTGCTACCTATTCCACCGCCCTGGCTTGTCGCATAGTACATCGATATCCTCGACGGCACTTGCGAGTATGGAGAACGATAAGATGGGGTCACACTGGAGTCGACGCCCAGGAGATCGTGTGACGAGCTCTCAACCCGGCGGAGGGCCGACTTACGCGTCGTCATCGTCGGCTTCATTGCCTTCGAAGAGTGCTTCCAGGTACTCCCAAGGATCGGTTCCCTCCGCGATAAGTCGCCTCTCCTCCGCCATGCTGAGAAACCGGGAGTTCGGTGCGCCGAAGAGCCTGGGGCTCACCAGCGGGCGCTCTCCTGAGGGTCCGAGCATGCGGATGAGGAACTCGACCATGCCGCCGTCCAGGCGTGTGAAGTTCCTCTGCCGGTTGCAGACCACCACGGGCCACCGGTCAGGGTCGGACCCGGCGGTGTCCCAGAAGAGGACGGCGCAGTCGATCGTGGTACCCCAGCAGATCAGCCCTCCCTTGTCCGGCCACACCGGGTAGGGGCAGTCCCCTTCCTCCTGCGCCAGGGAACGTGCAACGCCGGTGAGTGCGGCGAGCATCTTTTCGTTGTGGCCGAAGGAGCGGTCGAGAGCCGTCCCGATGCCAATGTAGTCATCGATCGTCCCGGCCCCGTACACGGCCAGGAAGTCCCGGTAGTCACTGGGGAGCCCGTCCCCCAAGACCCACTCACCTGCGCCCAGTCGGCCGGATCTCCCATGGGCTCGGCCGGCGGCTGCAGCAGCGTCGTCAGCAGGCTGACGGAAGGGTGCAGCATGGGTGACCTCCTGGTTCGTCACTTGACACCTGGTGTCCGGGGCTTCGGCAAAGTCGGGGTGAGGGGTCGTTCCAGGTGGGTGCAGGTTGTGCTGGTGCCCCAACGCCAACCGCTCGGGTGACGGGGCACGCGGCCCGCAGACATCGGCGCGTGCTCGGTCTGCCGCCACGTCGGCACCGCTGGCCCGGGTCTGGGTACGCTCCCAAGTATGTCCACCTCTGCGCTGTCCTTTGGTTCTGCTGCCCGCCTGTACGACTCGATCCGGCCCACCTACCCGGTGCGGGCGGTCGCCTGGGCCGTCGGCGCCAAGCCGGTGCGCGTACTGGACCTGGGGGCGGGCACCGGGCTACTGACCGGTGTATTGCGCGCCGTCGGCCACGAGGTGATCGCGGTCGAGCCCGACGAGCATATGCGCGCCGTGGCCGCCGAACGCCACCCGGGCACGCAGGTGCTCGCCGGCAGCGCCGAGGACATCCCGTTGCCGGATGAGTCCGTCCACGCCGTCGTGGTCGGGCAGGCATACCACTGGTTCACTCCGCAGGACGCTCTGCCCCAGATTCACCGGGTGCTGCGCAAGGACGGCGTCTTCGCTGCGATGTGGAACATCCGTGACAATCGGACCCCGTGGGTGGCCTCGCTTTCCGGCATCGTCGGCGACGAGGGATACGGCCTCCAAAGTGCCTGGCAGTACGGGCCAGTGACGCCATGGTTCACCGAACCCGAACGTGGCTTGGTCGAGCACACCGTGACCGTCCCGACGGACCGGCTGATCGACCTGGTGCGGTCCCGCTCCTCCTACCTGACCGCCGACGCCGCCGAGCAGGCCCGCTTGGACCGGGAGATCGGCGAGTTGGCCGCCACCGACCCGGCCCTGACCGGCCGCGACAGCGTCGAGATGCCCTACCGGACCTGCGTCTACCGGATGCGGCGGGCCTGATTCCTGGCCAGAGGCCCCGGCAAAGCTCATGGCAGCTGCATCCGTTGATCCCCGTGGAGAACACTGCGGCCGAGCTCGTCCTGGCAGCCGGCGGAGACGACCGGGCCTGGCCCTCTCTGCCCGCCGCACAGACACGGGGAGACCGCCGGGTGGTCACTGGGCTTCCCACCGTGCTGGTCGAACAGCTTGCTGCCGGCCGCCGTCCCCGCCTCCCGGGTGAGGGACCAGCCGCGCCGTCGACACATCTCCGCTACGGGGGGACCGACGCGGAGGATGCAGCTCTGGGGGCCGTCGCCTGGCCGCACATCCTGAATGCCCTGCACGGCACAGACCAGCTCCACCGACACTGATTGATCTCTCCCATCAGTTCACCGGGCCGACGGCGACAGGCACGGCTTCCAAGACCATGGAGTTCTCTCGTCGGACTGTAGTTCAGCGTCCATTCCCACAGGGGCTTGCCAGCTACTCAGCAGCTGCCCGCAGTTCGTCACAGCAGGTGGGCACTCGCAGTGAGGCATTGTCAAATCCTGTGGACTAACCAGACAGCCCAATGACCGGTGATCAAGCAAGCGGCTTGCGGTAACGGATGTACTCGTTCTGCCGCCGGAACCCCACACTCTCGTAAAGGTCGTAGGACCGGTGCGGATTTGCCGTGCCCGTGAACAGCCGGGCGGTCGTTGCGCCCTGCTCGCGAAGGCTCCGCAGCCCGTCCAGCAGCAGGACCCGGCCGATTCCAAGGCGTCGCTGGTCCGTCCGGACACTCAGCTCTTCCACCTTGCCCACGGTGTGGTAGTGACGGCGGATGGAGCAGAGGGCGACGCCGACCATGTCCCGCCCGTTCCAGGCAGCCCTCCAGCATGCGGGGTCGGCGGTGTCGACGAAGTCCTGGAAAGGCCATCTCTGAGTGAAGCCTGTGTCCGTGTACGAATCGACGACCGTCCTCCAGGCTGCACGGTAGTGGCTTGTTCCGATCGGCCCTGTCCGTATCCCGGCTGGCAGTTCGCTGCCCGGCTCGGGCACCTGCTGCAGATCGCCCAGCTCCAGCTCGACCAGGCTGAAGACACGTCGGTAGCCGGCTGCGCGCAGAAGTGCCGTGGCGTCCTGCTCAGAGACCATGGCGTTCGCGCCGATCATTGCCGTCCGCGCCGTTCCATGCTGTTTGACGAGCTGGCGGATCCGCTCTTCGGCCCAGCTCAGCATGGCTGAGCCGACGCCCTGACCGCGATGCTCGGGCAAGAGGTGGCCGCGGTGCAGGTACACCCACGTATCGTCGCGCTCTTGCCACCACCGGATCGTCGAGTAGCCGACGACGCTCCCGTCGAGCACCGCCAGGATCTGGTTCTTGGACGGCTCCTCCAACTCGGCAGAGGCTTCGGCGATCTCGGCCGCTGTCGGGAGCCCTTCCACAACCGAATGGACATCGACTTGGTCCCGTTCTACACATCCCAGCCGCACCGCGGCCATAGCGCCGTGGTCTTCGTCGCCGCGATACGGCCGGAACCCGAAGCCGACCGGAAGCTCCTGTCCTGCCGTGCCATCCAACATGACCGGATGTTCTCGAACTTCGAGGCAGGTCCGCCACCGCATTCACGCCGCGGTCGTCTGCGGCCGTTCAACGAGCTGGCCGCGTGCAAAGCGCGCCCCGGCGCCGACGAAGGCAACGAGGTGGGGGGCATTCACGGCTCGCCAGCGGGCCTGGGCGGACTCGACGAGCTTGAAGACCATCGCCAGGGCGGCAGCCCGGGATCCGGCACCCTTGGTGATCTTGGTCCGCAGACGGACGGTCGCGAAGGTCGACAGCGGCGGCCAGCATCCGCCTCGCACCCTCGCGAACGATGTCGTCGATCAGGGAGCCGGTCTCGGTCGTTCCATCAGCATTCACTACGCTCAGCATGGGCGTGCCTTCCCGACCGACGGTGCAACGTCGGCCTACTCGATGACCAGAAGTCGATCACTCGGGAAGGTACGCCCTTCGCGTTCAACCCGCAGCCGATCCACAGGTCATGAGCATTGCTCCTTCGCGGTGGGGCCGAGGCCGGTCCTCCCAGTCGGTGGCCAACAGGGCGGCGGCCTTCTCTCGCCGCCGGTCGGGGACGGTGGGCGGCACCTCGAAGCCAGGGCAACCCTGTCTCTCCACCCCGATGTACCACGTCTTGGAAGGCGAACGGGTCCGTCATACACGAAGGCGGAGGCGAGCATGTCCGGTTGGGGCCTCGCCGGACCGGAAGAAGAGGGTCACCAGGGTCCTGGACGGTCATGGCCGTACCGTCGGGGTTAGGGGTGCAGGGACCGGCCCATGTCCTGCACCATCTGACCTGGGAACCGCGGGTGTCCGCGAAACACACCACCCCTCAACACCCCGCTCGTCGACGATGTCAACGCCTTCGGCGAGCACGCAGACGGAGGCAAGGAAGGCCCCGTGTGCGCGGACGGTCAGTAGTCGCTCACCCTGTCCGGTCCCGGCGGCATCACAAGGATTTCAGCCCGGGGCGGGATAGCCGCCGGCAGCGAGGTCGTCGATCAGGCTCGGGTGGGTGGGCTGCCAGTCGAACCGTTCCCGGGTCAGTTCACTCGACGACGGCATGTCAAGGGCGAACACGCGACCGATGACGCCGAAGCGCTCAGGCGGCACCGACTCGACCGGCACCGCGAGAACACCGCCGATGGTCTCGGCCAGCGACCTCATGGTGTCGCCCTCGTCGGCCACCGCGTGCAGGACCGTGCCCGGCGCAGCGTCCTCGAGTGCGATGCGGAACAGCGCGGCGGCATCACGCCGGTTGACCGCTGGCCATCGCTGCGTGCCGTCGCCGACGTACGCTGACACGCCCGTTTTCTGCGCGGCGGCGATGAGTACCGAGCAGAAGCCGTATTGCGACCCGCGCTGGTGCACGGAGCGCGGCAGCCGCACGACAGAGGACCGGACGCCCTGGGCGGCCAGGCTCGCTACCACGTCGGAGGTGCGGCCGCGGCCACCGACCGGACCGTTGGTGGTGTTGGGGTCCTCCTCGGTGGAGGTGTGGCCTGGCATCATCGGCGTGAGGCCGGCATGTACGAACGGCTTGCCACTGCCTGCAAGTGCGGCCGCGAGGGTCTGCACGGCGCGCGCTTCCTCGTCGATGCCCTGCTCCAAGTTGCTCCAGTCGTTGCTGAAGGCCAGGTTGATGACGCCATCGGCCTGCGTGGCGCCGGCGCGCAGGCTGTCAAGGTCGGTGAGGTCGCCGCGGAGCGGGGTCCCGCCGGCGGCGGCGACGGCCGTAGCCGCGGCATCGGACCGGACGAGGCCGAGGACTTCGTGACCAGCGGCGATGAGTTCGGGAACGACAACTGAGCCGATGCTGCCGCTGGCGCCAGTGACGAACACGCGCATGGGAGGCTCCAGATGACTGCTGCGACGCTGCGTCGCAGGACAAGAACTGGCGGTCCGGGCCGGTCGGGCCGCCCGCCGCTAAAACATTCCCGACGAGGCGACCGCATCTTCTCAGCCCCAGCCGCCACTTTATTAGCATTGCCAACATGTCGCGCTGGGAGCCGGACGCGCGCGAGCGACTCGTTGTGGCCGCGCTTCAGTCGTTCGCCGAGCAGGGGTGCGGAGACGACCGTTGCGGTGATCGCCGACCGGGCCGGGTCGGGGCCTGACCGGGGGCACCCCCACCGGCATTTCCCCGACAAGCGAGATGTGCTCGGCCGCTGGCCAGAAGACGCTGTCGCGGGATCCTGGCGCATCCGGCGAGGCGTCCCCGGTCGGTGCTGTGGCTGAGGGACTGTTCGTGCCTCTGACGCGTTCATCTCGACCGCAAGCGACGCATCCGGGTAACCATCGAGGCCCTCGCCACCAAGCCCGCCCGCCTCTGCGGCTGGTGGAGCCGCAGCACAGCCGGCGAGGAGGCCCTCGAATACACAGACGCCAACGGCCCCGCGCATGCGCCCGCCGATTCCGCACCGACGCATGCGCAGCCGTTGAGCAGGTGCGCTCCACGTGCCCCTTGGCAGGACCGTTTCGCGGCGGCGTGGGCTGTGCAGAGACGCCGACCCTCGGCCTGTCGGGAAGCGTGGCGGCCAGGGCGCTTCCCCCTGGCCTACTTCGTGGTGGGTGGCGAGCGTTTGCTTGGTAGGCCAGGGGGATCGATGGGTGTTCGTGTTGCGGGAGCCGCCCGTGCTCCGGTTCCGCCGTGAGGGTGATGGTGCGTTCGTCCGGGTCGTCCGGGTCGTCCGTGACGATCGACGCCTTGCCTGCCTCCTTCTGGAGGTCCAGCTGCTCGGTGAACGGGCGCCCGTGGCTGATCCCGGGCTGCGCCGGTACCGTGTTGTGCGCTGCGTCCTGGAGCTATTGCCGCTGATGGGCATGGTGAGGGTCAGGCGCGGCGGTTGCTGATGTGTGGATCCACGGGTTGCTTGGACTTGGGAAGCCCGCCGACCACGAGACGGTAGGAGTCGGCCACGAGTTCCTTCACCAGGTTGTCGTCGATGGTGTCTCCGCCTTCCACTGTGATCCAGTGCCTCTTGTTCATGTGATAGCCGGGGGTGATGTCTGCGTACTGCTCACGCAGGGCTGTGGCGTCGTCCGGATCGGCTTTCAGGATCACGACGGGGCGGCCCGGCATGTCGGTCATGAGCATGAAGACCTTGCCGCCCACCTTGTGGAGCTCCCAGTCGGGGCCGAAGCGATGCTCCTGGTCGGTGCCGGGCAGTTCCGCGGCGTAGTCGCGCGCGATCTTCTGCAGCTCCTGTCCGTCCACGCTGATCAACTCCTCTGTCGGTTCGAGTGCCTGGCGTGTGTCGGTTCGAGTCCTTGCGCCGGCCGGTGGCCGATGGCCGTGGCGTAGACCAGTGCCATGACCTGCCGGTCGGACCGTGGCCGTCCACGGCCTACGGGCGTACGCGGACGACTGTCTTCCCGCTGCGTCGCGTGGTCGGGTTGAGGGCGCCGACGGCATCGTCGAGGCTCGCGACGTCACCGATGTTGGTCCGCAGCCGTCCGTCCCGCACCCGCTGCACGATCTCACCCAGTTCGGCACGATCGGCCTCGACGACAAAGTCCACCGCCAGGCCGTCAGTGGGCCGCGCCTCGACCGGGCCGACGATGGACACCAGCGTTCCTCCGGCCTTGATCAGGGCGGCGGACTGCTTTTGAACGTCGCCACCGATGACATCGAAGACCAGGTCGAGGCCGCCGACATCTTTCAGCGTGTCGTTCTCGAGGTCGACGAACTCGTGTGCGCCGAAGTCGAGTGCCTTCTCGCGGTCGGCGGCGCGTCCGGTGCCGATGACGTAAGCGCCGGCTTCACGTGCAAGCTGGGTCACCATCGTCCCGACTGCCCCGGCGGCGCCATGGGCGAGGACGGTCTGTCCGGCCTGGAGGCGGCCGTGCTGGAACAGCCCTTGCCACGCGGTCAGACCTGAGATTGGCAGGGACGCGCCTACCGTGAAGTCGACGTCGCCTGGCAGCGGTGCGAGGTTGCGTGCTTCGATCGCCACGTACTCCGCGAGGGTGCCGTCGCGGTGCCAGTCGGCGAGGCCGAACACCCGCTGCCCGACCGACAGCCCCGTCGTGCCGTAGCCCATGGCGGTGACCACTCCGGCCAGCTCGTGGCCGGGGATCGACGGTGTCCTGTCACGGCCGGCGCGATCGGCCCAGGTCGACGGCCACTCCATCTCCGTGGGGACGAAGCCCGATGCATGGATCTGAACGATGACGTCGTTGATCGCTGCAAGTGGCTCAGGCCGCTCCGTCAGCGTCATTCCGGCAGTTCCTGCGCCCTGATCGGTGACCACAATGGCTTTCATTGACATGCTTCTTCCTCGTATGTGTGGTGGGTTTTGGTTTCCGGGTGGTTTTTAGATGAAGGTGAACAGCCGGTCGGCGTCGAAGCGCGAGATCGGGGTGGTGTACACCCTCTCCGGGTCGGGGTAGCCGAGGGCCAGCAGCACCGTCGTGGTGTGTCCGCTCTCGCGGATCTTGAAGGCCTTGTCGACACTGGTCGGGTCGAACCCCTCCAGCGGCGTGGCCTCGACGCCGAGCTCGGCGGCCGCCATCATGGTCAGGCCCACCGCCATGTAGGTCTGCTTCTCCATCCAGTGGTTCAGGTCCTTGTAGCCGTAGTTGCGCAGGTTGAGGAAGTCCCGGGTCATGGATTCCCACAGCTCCTGCTTGGACGGGTCCGGGAACCGACCGTCGGCCCTCTCCTTGGCGAACACCGCCTCGAGGTGGGTGTCGGGCAGATCTGCCCGGGTGGTGAGGATGATGGTGTGCGACGCGTTCAGGATCTTCTCGGCGTTGTCCCGGAATCGTTCGCCCAGGTTGTCGGCGAGCCGCTCCTTGCCTTCGGGCGTGGCGAGGACGTAGAAGTGGTTGGGCTGTACGTTCACCGATGACGGCGTGGAGCGCAGGAACCTCAGCAGCTGCTGAAGGGTTCCTCCGGAATGGTCCTGCTGGCGTCGAAATACCTGGTGAGATGCTTGTTCATGAGCTTGTCGAGATTCATGTCGATCTGCCTTCTTCTTGCGATGAGTGATGAGGAGCCGTGGTTCGCAGGGTTTGGGCTAGTTCGCGCCGCGGGCGAGTAGGTCGCTGATGCGCTCGAAGCTGATTCCTGTCGTCGCGGTGGTGAGGTCACCCGCGACGAGAGCCTTGATGGCCTGCTGGAGTGCCTCCATCGCGTGGGTGTAGAGCGCTGGACCCACGCTGATGCGCTTGACCCCGGCCTTCTGCAGTTCAGCGACGCTCAGCACCTTGTCCGCCGGCGAGATGAGGACGTTGACCGGTGTCGGCGCGACGGCGGTGACGATCGCGACGAGTGCGTCGAGGTCGGGTGGGTAAGGGGCGTGGAGTACATCCGCGCCGGCCTCGGCGAAGGCCGTCAGACGCCGGATGGTGTCGTCGAGATCGGGCCGCCCCTGGATGAAGTTGTCGGTGCGGCCAGTGACGACGATGCGCCCCTTGGCCGCGTCGACGGCGCTGCGTATGCGGTTGACCGCCTCGTCGAAGTCGCGGATCGGCTGATCGGGATTGCCCGAGGTGTCTTCGATCCCGATACCGGCCAGGCCGGACTCGACGGCGGCTTCCACGGTCGCGGCGACGTCTTCAGGCGTGTCGCCGTAGCCGTCCTCGAAGTCTCCGTTGACGGGCAGCCCGGTGAGCCGGCCGAGCAGCCGCGCATGCTCGAGGTGCTCGTCGCGGGTGACTTCGTGACGCCCGTCCGGTCGGCCGAGTGTGGTGGCGAGTGCTGCCGATGATGTCGCGATCGCTTCGAAGCCGGCATCGGCCAGCATCAGCGCCGAGAGGCCGTCCCAGGCGTTCGGCATGACGAGGCCACCGTCGCGGGTGTGCAGTGCCATGAACTTTTCATAGAGTTCGGAGCCTGGCATAGCGAACCTTTCCCGAATGATCGTTTTGGGGCGGCGCGGGTTTACCGGCTGTGTGCGCGGCCTCGAGGGGGTCCCGGCGATCAGCCGGGCGTGCCGGCCGAGCTGACGGCGGGGATGTCGATGTCGGTCTGGTTGACGTTGTTGATGAAGTTGGTCAGCAGGAACTGCACCGCCACAGCGACGATCGCCAGGATCTGCGAGTCGGTGTACCCGGCGCCTCGCACAGCCGCGAGGTCGGCGTCGGTCACCTGACCTCGGCTCTCCACCACCTGCTGAGCGAAACGAGCGACCGCGGCGCGCTTGGGATCGATCGAGCTCCCAGCCCGGGCCAAGTCGATGTCATCGCTCGACATGCCACCGAGTTCGGACGATACGTAGGTGTGCATCGCCAGGCAGTAATCGCAACCGTTGGCCTGCGACACGGCGAGCGCGATGGTGTGCCGCGTCTTCGCGTCCAGAACCCGGCTCAAGGTGCCCTGCAGTGTCATGACGACGTCGAGGATGGTCGGGTTCGACGCGAGCGTCGCAAACATGTTCGGGACGAAGCCGAACTGTGTGCCGACGCTGCCGAGGATGCCCTTCGCCCCGTCGGGGACGTCGTCGGGAGAGGGAACGTTCAGTCGCGCCATGGCGAATCAACCTCCGGTGAGTTGAACGGTCAGCGTCAAGCCCAGGTCGGATCTTGCTGCTTCACAGGCCCAGTCCCCGTTGCGACTGCGATCCCTGTGGCATTTTTGGGCTGTCCAGCCCACTTCTCAGAGTGAACACCACACGGATCTGGGCTGTCAAGCCCAATCTGGGGTATCGTTAAGCATGGCCACCACCACGGCAGCTCCCGCCCCTCACAAACTCACATCAAAGGGGCAGGCAACGCGTGCCCGCATCGTTGAGCACGCTGCGGAACTCATCTACACAAAGGGAGTTCACGCGACGAACAACGAGCAGCTCCGCCGCGTCGCCGGCGTCAGCGGATCCCAGCTCAACCACTACTTCCCGACCAAGGAGAGTCTCGTCCTGGCCGTGATCGCCTGGCAGGCCGAGCGCGTCCTCACGTTCCACCGCGACGAGCGATTCGCCGGCTTCGACACCCTCGATGCGCTCCGGGCGTGGGCGGACTTCTACGTCGGCTACGAGCGCGCCTACCAGGAAGGCTGCACCCTCGGCTCCCTGGCGAGCGAGATCATCAAGACCGACCTCGACGTTCACGACGAGCTCGCGGGTGCGTTCGACCAGTGGAGGGGGATCTTTCGCGAGGGAATTGAGCGCATGCAGCAACTCGGCCGCATCAGCGCTGAGGCAGCTCCCACGCAGCTGGCCAATCTGCTCCTTGCTGCCTTCCAGGGCGGCATGCTCCTCGCCCAGGTCGCGCGGGACATCGCTCCGCTGAAAGACGCGTTGCAGACAGCCATCGACTACCTGCAGACCTTCGCGACGTCTCCCGACGCCGGCGCACTCCAGGCTCGTTGACCTCCTCCCCGGCATGAACGCCGGGGATTCTCCGTCTGCTGGTGGTCACGTTGTATGGGTGGCCGTCGGCTCCGGTCGGGTTCCTGATGGGCAGCAGCGGGAGCCCGAGAGGCCCCGGCGTGTCCTGAGCCTTGAGCGCTTACTGACCTCGGCGTTTCAAGGTGCTGGCGGCGGGAGGCCGAGGGAGAGTCCGGTCCCGGCGATGAAGCCGTCGAGGACATCGGGGCGGTACTGGAGCCATTTGAGTCGGTTGTGCGGACGAGGGATTCGAGGCGGTCGAGGGCGACGCCGGCGAGGTTCGCGAGGCTGTGCTTCACGTGGGCCCACAGGTACTCGACCGCGTTCAGCTCCGGCGCGTACGCGGGCAGGATGAACACCGTCAGCCAGGCACGGGCGGTGATCAGGGCTCGCATCGCGTGGGACACGTGGGTGTTCAGCCGGTCCCACACCAGCACTATCGACGCTTTGACCAACTGGTGCATCCCGCCGATCAGGCCGATGCAGTCGCGCTCGGACAGGCTGCGACGCTCGCCCTTGCGGCCGGTGTGGCGCCGCAGCCGCTGGCACAGCCGGGGCCGCGAACCCAGCTGCATCGCGTGCAACCCGGCGACCGAGACCCGCCCTGAACCGCGGCCGAGAGACTCTCACGACCGGGGTGATTCCGAACCCGCCGCCCCGCCTTCCCGCCGGGCCTGCTGCCACTGGTAGGCCGATTTCGAGCTCACCCGCAACCGACGGGCCAGCTCGGGCGGGGTGACGCCCTCGGCGAACAACCCGGAGACTTCCAACCGGACCGCCCCGCGGCGCTGGCGGCCCTTCACCGTCGCTCCGCCCCCATCCGCATGGAACTGTCCCGAAAAGCGGGACAAGTTCGGGCTCCTCGTCAGACGACGACGGTGTGCCCGGCCGCCATGGCAGTGAGGATGCGGTCCACGGTCTGAGCCACCGTCAACTCGCTGCTGTCCAGCCACAGGCCGAGTCGGGGCGTGTGCTCACGTAGGACAGCGTCGATCGCCTCGACGGTCCAGCCACTGCCGTAGCCGGTCTTCCCCCTTGCTGCATCCCGCGCCGCGACCACCTCCGCCCGCGGCGCGAGCACCACCACATGCAGCGGCCGTGTCCGCACAAGACCGATGAACGTGTCCAACTGCTCCCCCAGCACCACGTCCTGCACCACCACCGTCCAGCCCTCGGCGGCGTACAGGTCGGCGGTGGCTGCGGCGGCGCGGTAGCGCAGCGTCAACTGCCGTGCGGCTTCCACCCCCGCACCCGGCCGGGCCGCCTCGCGCCCGTTCACCACCATCCGCCGGAAAAAGTCTCCGCGCAGGTGCACGCTCCGCGGCAGCCGCTCGGCAAGAGCCTGTGCGACGGTGGACTTCCCCGACGCCATCACCCCCGTGACCAGTACGACCGTCATCCCGACAACCCCGTCACCCGCAGTGTGATGTTCAGCCGCCCCGTCAACCCCGGCCCCGTCGGCCCTGTCCCGGGCCTCACCTTCGGCACGCCGTGGTAGGCGAACCGCAAGTTCCCGCCGAAGACGAACGGGTCCCCCGAGCCCAACTCGACCTCGCGGTACGGCTCGCCGCGCGTCTCGCTGTTCCCGAACCGGACCACGCACGCGTCCCCGATGCTCAGGACACCACCGGGGCGTCGCACTTCTCGTCCTTGTCCTGGTGCATCCCCATGGTCGCACCCACCTCATAGAAGTTGACCAGCGCGGCGTCGGCATCGTACTCCCCCTCGAACCCGGCCTCCGCCACCACCCGCCGCCCCAACTCCCCGTAATCACTGAGGCAGTTCCGCCACCGGCGAGCCGTTCACGTGCCCCGCCGTACATCAACCAGCATGACCAGTCACCGACCGGAACGATCACCAGTCAACTCCTCAGCGTTGCTGCTGGGTTTGTACAGCCAGCGATCAGACAGTCTTGTCACAACCCACATGTTCCGGCGAACCCGTGCGAGGCGGTGCCCAGGTTCAACGGGTTCGGCCGTGCAGGGACGGAAGTGTCAGACGTCCTCCGGCCATCCGCCGAGAGCCTTCGCGAGCTGACCTTGGAACTGGTGGTTGCCCGCAGCTTCGCCGAGGCGATAGGCGACAGGCCCGATGCGCCATCCCGAGTCATGGTCGAACGGGGGTCGCACGCCTGCAGCGTTGTGGGCCACCTTCGCGACGAGCTCGGCGAGGGTGAACAGGAGGAACTGTTCCTCGGTCAGCGGGCGGGTCGTGTCCAGGCTTCGGTGTCGAAGACGAGCGAAGACCGCACGGGCGTGCACCCACTGTTCCTCCGTCTCGGCCAGCAGCAAAGCTGCGTCTATCTCCGGGAAGTCCCCGAGGGCCCTACTCGCAGTGCGTAGAACCCCGCCGGCCCAGACGACCGGAGCAGGCTGGCCCGCGAACCGGGAACGCCCCCAGTCATAGAGTCGCTGACCACTCGGCCGATCAGCCATGATCGCTCCGCTTCAGTGGGGAAGTGCCGGTCTGGGCTTCCATCGGAGCGTAGACGTCCGCCGACCACCAGTCACCTGGGTTTGTACTCGCCGGGATGCGTCCGGGGTCAGCGAGGCGGCTGCCTTCGGTCGTCCGTTCTCAGGGTGCCTGCGGCAGGGTGGTGAACCTCCGCCAGACGGGGCCACGGCCGACGCCGAGGAAGTCCTGGAAGTTCCAGTAGACGCCTCCTTCGAGGCGGCCGAACCCGTCGCCCGGTCGGACAGGACTGTTGCGAGGGTCGTGCTCGTCCTCCCAGTCGATGTCATCGTACGCGGGGTCGTGAATGCTGTAGTGCGTCAGATAGGCACGGGCATGCTCGATGTCCAGGTCCAGAGCCGGAAACTGGGCGAGCAGGAGATCGGGGCGGCCCTGGCACGGAAGATCGCCGAAGAACGAGCCGATGTTGTCGGTCTCCTGCTGAAACTGGTCGATCGCCGCGCCGTGGTGGAACAGCTCGCAGCCCCAGAAATCGTCGTCGTAGATGAAGACCAGCAGCCCGGGGCAGTCGAAGACACGCGAGACGTGAAGTTGGGCGCGCCGGCGCAGATCCCACTCCCAGCCCCGGGTCCATTCCAGCACGGTCCAGTCGCCGTGCCGCTCGTGCAGGGCGTAGGAGTCGAGGTTGACGTCGTTGACGTCCTCGAGCTTGAGCGTGTGCTCCTCGTGGTGCCAGAACTCCTCCAGCGCGGCGTACACCTGCTCGTGGTCGACGCCGTAGAACACGTTGGTGCGCCTGAACGTCCCCATATGGATCCTCCTCGCCTGGCCCGGCAGAGATCATTCAGGTCTCCGGGCGACCCGGGCAACCGGGTTTCGGCACCCTCAGTGGGTTCAGCAGCAGGCACGGAACCGCACCGGATCTGGTGCCGAGCGGGATGTCACGCGCTGACGGGTCTGTCGGCGTGGGTTCGGTGGTGAGGGTAGGCGGTTTTGTACTCGGCTGGTGTGCTGTGGTCGAGGACGCTGTGTAGGCGCTGGTGGTTGTGCCAGTCGATCCATTCGGCGGTGGCGAACTCGACGTCGGTGAAGGTCTTCCAGGGCTGGTGGCTCGCAGCAGCCGGCAGGGTGGATGGGCGCTGCCGCCCGGCGACACCGTCTTCGGGGGCGAGTTGCCTGGAGGCTGGGCGGCCGAGCAGCGGTCCGGCTGGCCGGGGGTGGAGGAGTGGCGGCGCGAACTGCTCATGACGCTGGGCATCGACCAGGACCCGGGGCAGGTGGCCGCCCGGGCCGCGGTCGCCGCAAGGCCGAGGATCTCGCAGGCCGAACGCGCCTGTGTTGCGGGCGCTGGGGCTGCCGTATCGTCGATCCGATGTTCGCTCGCTCCTTCCGCGTGGTGTTGGGGCTGTCGCGAGAAGACCGTCGCCACCGACGGCACCCGCACGCTGCTGATCACCTGGGAATGCCACCCTGGCCGCCACCCGTCCCCACAGCCCGAGGAGCAGACGCGGGCGGCGGGTCCGACCTCAGACACCAAGCTCAGTTGTGCCCGCGATCACGCGGGACATGTAGACGGCGTCCGGGCCGTACCCGGGCGGCAGCGGGATCTCAGGGTGGACGTGGTAGCCGCGTGCGGACCAGAAACCGGTGGTTCCGCCGACGGCGACCAGGGAGATCCGCTCGTACCCGGAGGAGCTGGCGATATCGGTGAGGTGCCGCAGCAGGTGTTTCGCCCAGCCGCGGCGGCGGAAGTCGTCGCCGATCACGATGTCGTGCAGATGCAGGTTCGACGAACGGTGGACGGTGTCCTCGGCGCGGGCCAGGTCGGGAAACCGGAACGGCGGGTAGGGCAGGGCGAGGAGATATCCGCCGACGCGTTCGCCGGCGTCCAGGACGAACGAGGTCTCCGGCGAGGTGCGGGCCCGGGACTCAAGCACGGCCCGGCTCTCGGAGATCCCGCTCGCGCCGTACGCGCCCGCCTCCAGCGTGACGATGGTGTCCCAGTCGTCGGCGCTGATCGGCCGGACTCGTTCCGCGCGAACGGTCACGCAGGGGAGCGGGTCGTAGCCGTTGAAGCCCTGCGTGGTGTAGCTGACGGAGTAGGCGCCGGCGGAGTGTATCCACACCGGATCCCCCGAGGCGAGATCGATGGGTACCGGCAGCGGCGCGCCGCCGAACGTGTCGTCGCTGTCGCAGGTGGGCCCGGCGACGACGGCCGATACGCTCCGGCCGCCGGTGCGGGTGGGGAATTCCAGGCGGTAGCCGAGCTGGTCGGCCTCGTACAGCCCGTTGAACCGGCCGCAGCTCAGGTAGAGCCATGTGCGCCGGCGTGTGGTCAGCCGGGTGACGTGGGTGCGGATCGTGCCGTGGTCGGCTACGAGATGCCGTCCCGGCTCGACGATGAACTCGAGATCGCCGCGCGACGCGTCCCGCAGTCGCTGCATGCCGGCGCGGACGGCCGCGAAGATCTCCGCAGTCGGTGGAGTCATCGGGGCGCCGTCACGGTCGAGGTAGCCCTGGGCGGGTAGTCCCCCGCCGAGGTTGATGTGGTCGAGGCGGATGCCCCGTGATTCCAGTTCGGGCAGGACAGCTGCGAGGTCATCGAGGGCCATCTGCCAGGCACGTGCAGTCATCTGCTGCGACCCCACGTGGATGGACAGTCCGGCCGGGATGAGCCCGTGCCGGCGTGCTTCGTCGAGGACGCCGACGGGGTCGTCGGTGCCGCACTTGCCGGTGAGTCCCCACAGCGCACCCTCGCCGCTGGTGGCAACGCGGCAGAACACCCTGGCGCCCGGGGCGTGGCGGGCGATCGCCCGTACGTCCTCGACGCAGTCGGTGGCGAACGTGGTGATGCCCAGCCGGTGAGCGGCGGCGATCTCGGAGTCGGACTTGACGGTGTTTCCGTAGTGCACGTCCTGCGGCGCGACGCCGGTCCGCAGGGCCTGCCGGATCTCGCCGGGGCTGGCCGCGTCGAAGCCCGCGCCGCGGTCGGCCAGACAGGCGAGTACCTCGTCCACCGGGCACGCCTTCGTCGCGAATCGCACGGTGATGCCCGGCAGTTCGCTGCATAGGGTGTGGTATTGCCTCTCGATGCCGGTCAGGTCATAGACGATCGTGTCCTGGTCGGCGGCGAGAAGGGCGGACCGTACGTGGCGCCGCTCAGACATGGCGGACGCTCGTGGTACGGGCAGCAGTGACCAGCGGCGCCCACGCGTCGATGAGCAGCGCGAAGTCCTCGATGTCCCGGCGGGCCTCGATGAGCAGGCGTTCCCGCTGATCGCGGATCCGGTCGGCGACAACCGCGAACCGGCCGCCGATCCTGCGGTAGGCGCGCTCCAGGCGGTCGATCCTGGCCTCGTTGGGTTCCCGGCTCTGGCAGGTGCTCTCCCGGACGATCGCGGCGATCGTGGCCGGGTTGTCGTCGGTCATCCGCTGGTAGATGAAGTGGAGGTAGTACATGGACAGGATGAACTTCGCGAATCGCATCTGGTAGGCCACGAACCCGACATCGGTCTTGCGCTCGGACGTGTGGAAGTTGACGATGTGGCGGTTGTGCAGGACTCCCGGCAGCCGGGCCCTGTGTGCGACGTGGATGAGGAAGTAGTCGCTGCCGATGGTGTCCGTGGCCGGCAGCAGCGGAATCCTCTCGTGCAGCCCGTGAAAGCTGATGTTGTGCATGTCCACTCGCATCGGGTCGACCACGGTGAGGACGGACTGGTCGCCACTGAACGACTCGCTGCCGGTGAACGACTCCTCGACCAGGGCGCGTTTCTCCTCGTCCGAGGTACCGTCCGCGGCCCAGAGGCTGACCAGGTCGTAGTACCCCTCCTGGCCGCGTATCTCGCCGAGGTCCACGGACATCTCACCGACGAACGAGGCGCCGACCATGGCCACCGCGGCGTCCCGCAACGATGGGTCCAGCCGGTGCTCGGCGGCCGGGGACTGGTGCGCGGGCTTGCCGAGTGACAGCAGTTCCGCGTGGATCGGAAAGATCTTCTCCCCGTTGTACGTCTGGAAGAAGCTGTCCGAGTCGCGGCGGTGCACGGACTCGCATCCCAGCGCGGCCGCGATCAGGAAGGCGCGGTTGGTGCAGGCGCCGTACGAGAGGCCGTCCGGGAGCATCAGATCAGCCATCAGGTCGGGCTTGGAGACACCCGAGCGCCGGATCACCCGCCCCAGGAACTCACGCTGGGCCGGCTCGTCCAGGTGCCAGACGTTCTCGGCCCCGCTCAGCACGCGGGCGTGTGCCGCGAAGTCCGCCGAGGAATCCAAAACCAGCAGGCAGACCTCGACGTCGAAGTACTTGGCGGCATAGGCCGCCTCCGCGACGACCTCCGCGAGTGTGTCGGTGCACTCCCGGTTCGTCGGTACGGTCAGGCAGATACGGCGCATGTCCGCACCTCCTGCCATGAGTCCACGCTCGACAACGGCAGCCGTGCGGGAGCGGCGCCGGGTTCACCGTCGAAGGGCAAAGCGACCGGTAAGAAGCCACTCATTGCATCACTCCTGTTCTGGTTTCCACGCAAGAGGGTTCAGCAGGCCGACCAGGCGGACATGACTGTATGTCAATCCCGGTGCAGCAGGGATGGGACCTGCCTCACGCGACACCTGGTGCTCCTGACGGTCACCGGTCCGCGCCTTGCTGAGGATACGTTCGAACTCCGCGCGCATGGGCGGCAGTCCGACAGCTGCGGCGGCCGGCGGCGCGGGCCGGACCGCGACACGTCCCCCCATACCCGCCGGGCAGCAGCGCCTCCAGCCGGCACCGGCGGCCGGCGCCGGTCCCAGCCACGCCGCGCATCTCGGCGCGCACCTCGAGCATCACCAACGCGTCCGAACTGGACAACAGGGTTGTCGAAGGTCCTTGTCAGGTGAAGAAACGTCGTGGCCGTTACCCGCCTGTCCGCGTTGAGGGCAACGGTGGCCAGTGCGAGGTCCAGCAGGCCCGCGCCCAGGTCGTGCACCGCTCGCGGCCGGCGTCACGGGGCAAGTGCTGCCGACAGCGCCGCGGGGACCGGATGTGTCACTGAGCAGCCCGCCGAAAAGGCGGGAGCCGATACGGCCGCGGCCGCGACCGCGTCGGATCTCCTCGACCAGGCCGCCCGGCTCGGCGGCGACGGCAACCCCGTGTGGACCGCATTCGGTCCGACCAACGTTGCACTGCACCACGGGGCCGCCCACGTCCAGCTCTGCGAGAGCGCCGAGGCTGCCGCCATCGCGGCAGGCAACTGTCAGGTAGCGTGAGATCATGAGTCACCCGCACCCGGAACTGGGGCCGCCGCCGCCGCTGCCCGATGGCGCCCTGCGGATTGTCCCCCTGGGCGGGCTGGGGGAGATCGGCCGCAACATGACCGTCTTCGAGCACGCCGGACGGCTGCTCGTGGTCGACTGCGGCGTGCTCTTCCCCGAGGAGACCCAGCCCGGCGTGGATGTGATCCTCCCCGACTTCACCTCGATCCGCGACCGCCTGGACGACATCGAGGCGATCGTCCTCACCCACGGCCACGAGGACCACATCGGCGGTGTGCCCTATCTGCTGCGCGAGCGGAGCGACATCCCCGTCGTCGGCTCGCGGCTGACGCTGGCCTTCCTGGAGGCCAAGCTCAAGGAGCACCGCATCATCCCGAAGTCGGTGCGGGTCAAGGAGGGCGACCGCCGCCGCTTCGGGCCGTTCGAGTGCGAGTTCGTCGCCGTCAACCACTCCATCCCCGACGGCCTGGCCGTGGCCCTGCGCACCCGCGCCGGGCTGGTGCTGCACACCGGCGACTTCAAGATGGACCAGTTCCCGCTGGACTCCCGCATCACCGACCTGCGGGCCTTCTCACGGCTCGGCGAGGAGGGCGTAGACCTCTTCCTCACCGACTCCACCAACGCCGAGGTCCCCGGGTTCACCATCTCCGAGCGCGACCTCAACCCGGCGATCGAGCAGGTCTTCCGCACCGCACCCCGCCGCGTGATCGTCTCCAGTTTCGCCAGCCATGTGCACCGCATCCAGCAGGTGCTGGACGCCGCCCACGCGCACGGCCGCAAGGTCGCCTTCGTCGGCCGGTCCATGGTGCGCAATATGGGCATCGCCCAGGAGCTCGGCTACCTCACCGTTCCGCCCGGCCTGCTGGTGCAGCCCCGGGAGCTGGACGGCATGCCCGACGAGAAGGTCTGCCTGGTCTGCACCGGCTCCCAGGGCGAGCCGATGGCCGCGCTGTCGCGGATGGCCAACCGAGAGCACGAGATCCGGATCGGCAAGGGCGACACCGTCCTGCTCGCCAGCTCCCTGATCCCCGGCAACGAGAGCGCCATCTACCGGGTGATCAACGGCCTCGCCCGCTGGGGCGCGAACGTCGTCCACAAGGGCAACGCCAAGGTGCACGTCTCCGGCCATGCCAGCGCCGGCGAGCTCGCCTACTGCTACAACATCGTCAAGCCCGCCAACGTCATGCCCGTGCACGGCGAGTGGCGCCACCTGCAGGCCAACGCCGAGATCGCGGTGCGCACCGGGGTTGCGCGCGACCGCGCCCTGATCGTCGAGGACGGCGTCGTCGTCGACCTGATCGACGGACGCGCCAAGGTCACGGGCAAGGTCCCCGCCGGCTACGTGTACGTCGACGGCATGACGGTCGGCGGTGCCACCGAGGGCTCCCTGAAGGACCGGCGGACCCTTGCCGACGAGGGCGTCGTCACCGTCGTCGCCATCGTCGACGCCGACACCGGCGAGCTCGCCGAGCCGCCGGACTTCCTGGCCCGGGGCTTCGTCCACGACGACACCACCTTCGAGCCGGTGATCCCCGCCATCGAGAAGGCACTGGCCAAGGCCGCGCAGGAAGGCATCGGCGAGGTGCACCAGCTTGAACAGCTGATCACCCGCGCCGTCGGCGCCTGGGCCTGGCGCACCCACCGCCGCAAGCCCATGATCATCCCGGTGATCATCGACGCCTGAACGGTTCCGCCGGAGGCGGGTGATCGAACCCTCCCCGCGGGCCGGCCTGCGGGCGCGCCCCGGGCCCGCTGCTGAGGACCCCCAGTCGGCGCAGCAGTAGGCCGAACCCGCCCAGGACCTCCGGCCGGGCGTCGGCCTGGGCACTCCTGGCGGCACCGCGGCGCGTCCTCCTCCCCCGGTGCAGCTGCCAGGGAAGAGTCACCGCTGGTGGAGAGCGGGCGGCGCGCGGAGTCCTTGGAGCGGCAGCCGGCAGCCGCGTGCCGTGCCATCACCACCGTGACGACCACGTGGCCGTCGTCCGCTGCCGACGGCCACGTACGGGGCGCCGGGACCGCCCGCTGCTGCTCCCACCGGCCCCTGCGGGGACCAGCCGCCGGAACACCACCAGAGCCCGGCCCGAGGCGTCGTCGGTCACCGGCCGGAAGGCGGGGAGCAGCGGTGCGGCTTCGGCATGGCTCGCCGGACTCACCTGGCCCTGACCGTCCGCCCAAGGGTGGTACGCCCGCGGCCCCACCGAGCCCGTGGCGGACGAGGGCGCAGGTGGGCTGCCGTCAGCCGTCCGCTGCGGTCACCTGTGTCGCGTCAAGCCGCAGCTCCGTACCGCCGCGCAACGAGTTGGGGATCTCCGCGATCCGGTCCACGTGGGCGACCAGTGCACGCAGTCGATCCTCGGAGGCGTCACCGCTGATCTCCACGCTGTACGAGATCGGTGCCGACACGGCCGGCTCGCCGGTGAACTCGCCCGCCACCCGTACCGCAACGCGATGCAGGGAGATTCCCGAGGCGTCCGCCTCGCGGAACAGATCGTTGGACACGCATGCGGCGACCGCGAGATACAACAGCTGCCCGCCGTTGAATCCGAGTCCGCCGCCCGACGGCACGGGGCGGTCCACCACCAGCGTCTACGGACCCGCCGCGCCGATCGCAGTCGACCGTCCGGCGACGGTGCACGTCTCGACCGTGATGCTCATCCTGGCCTCCCCCGGGGACAGTTGTGCGCCGCCACTATGGCACGGCCGTGGTTTCCGAGACACCCGAATGGCCGGGCGGGCGTCCCGCGGCGCAGCATGGTCCGCGCTGGGGCCGAGCAGGTGCACTCCCCGACCACGCCCGTGACGTGCGCCGATCCGCTCGCGAATGCGACTCGATGTGAGCACCGTCAGGGCGGGCGCAGCGGGGCGAGGGTGGGTCGGAGGATGCCGAGGGCCGGGAGGTGGGCGGTGGCGTCTTCGGGGAGTGCGGCAGTTCCGCACCTCCTCAAGACCTGGCGTCTCCTGCGCAAGCTCCGCTGCAGCACCACCCGCATCACCAACATCGTCAAGGCCGTCCTCGCCCTCGAACTGGCTACATCAGCCTGAGGTGGGAAAACCCTCAGTGCCAGTAGCCATGCGCTTCTCCCTAAGGGAACTGGTCGGGTCCCGCACGTGCGCGCCCCGGAGGTGATCGCCTTGGTCCGGAGAGGCGCTGGACAGCAATAACGCCTGGAGCATGTAGTCGCGGGCCAGAACTTCGGAACCACGACTGCTTGATCAAAACGTTACAGCGCGGGGACTCCCGCGGCCAGGGAGCCGAAAGGGAACCCGGCGTCGTAGCCGTTTGCGCACGCGCCTCGCCGCCCGGTGTACGCGGGGACCGGAGACTCCCTGCTGCCCAGATGCCGCAGGCCCGCCATCGGCAGACCCTGAGAGAGGAACCGACCGCTGAGGAGACCGATGACCAGTACCAGCCCCTCGCGGGAACCTAGCGCAATGGTGCACATGTCGATCTCTGGTGCGCTGCCCGTGGCACACGTGGTCGCCGACACGGTAGGCCAGTCGTTCAGGCTGATCACTGTCCCCGGCCCAGGCACGGCAGGGGACTACGTATCACCCGCCGATCAGGTGGTCCGCACCCGCTGGCAGGTGGACACGTCGGCCCCGATCGCAGAACCCGCCGCACAGTCGGTTGCCCGCGCAGGTGCTGGTGCCGGCCCGGTGAAGGTGGAGCTGGGCGGTAGACCCGATGCCGTGGCAAAGGTCGCAGCGCTGATCCGCAACCGCTTCCGTGCCGGACCGCCGGCCGGGATCTCACAGGCATTCGAAGTGTGGCCCGAGAGCCCGCCACCCGCCCGAGACCAGGCGTGACCGGGATGGCATGCGCCCTTGGAGCAGCGTCAAGCTCTATCGTCTCCGCTTGGGGCCGTCCAGCCCTGACCCACACCGAACGGATCCGGCGTTACGCAGCGCCCTGCGAGCCGGGACTTCCTGTCACACCGACGCGGAGGCCTAACCATGGCTCGGCCACCGGGCCCGCCAGCCGGTCCGCCCTCCCCCGACAACTGGTCGCACCACCGTGGCAGTGCCGCGGACGCAGCGCAAGCCTTCATGGCCGCCCTCACTGTCCGCTACGAAGGTTACTGACGACGTCTTCCACACGGGCTCCCCGAGCTGGCAGGACTACGTGGACGTGCGTTGAGCACAGCCGGGATCGGGCTCACGCACGGCCTCGATGCTCGCCGGGACAAGCGGGGGTTCCCCCTTGTGCGGACTCGGGCCTCCTGCCTGGAACTTGTGCTCGCGTTCCCTGTTGTCCACAGATACCCGGACGCGACCCCTCGCGACAGCGTGCCCGCTTGCCAGCCTGGAGGAACCCCCTGGACGCTCCCTCTGCGGGGCGCCGTGCTTTCCTGGTGGCCGCGGAAGCGGTTCTGGGATGTCGTGGGGGAAGCATGACCGAGAGCGAGCGGTCCGGGACGGTGTACGTAGAGCCGATCCGGTATCGGATGACGCTGATGCAGCGCCTGTGGCCGGTGTTTCCTGCCTATGTGATGGCGGGTGTCGCCACTCCCGTGCTCGGGTTGTACACCGGCCTCATGCAGACGGCGGCCGGGATCGTCCTCGGGCTGCTGGTCCTGGCGACTATGTCCCACCGGCACGGCATCGCCCTCACACCTTCGGCAGCGATCGTGTACGGCTGGGGCCGCCGCAGCATTCCATGGTCCCGGATCCAGGGCGTCCAGGTCGAATCCGCCCTCGGGGAGCGCGCGGTCGTGCTGTACGAAGAGGGTGGACGCCGTACCCGCCTTCGGGCACCGAGCAGTACGCCGTTCGTCGGCCGGGACAGCGCGTTCGAGGAGAAGTTCCACACGATCGGAGAGTGGTGGCTCGCACACCGGGGACCCGACTGGGCTCCGGCGCGACCCCCGGGCTGGTGGGTGGGTCCGGCGCCGTCGAGCGGACATCCCGCGACGCCCCCTGCTGGGTAGTCCGCGGCCGACCGTCGGCGTTCCTTGCTGTGTCCGGCCTCCCTGGTGCGGTGTGGACGGTGCTCCTGGGCGCAGCCTTCAGTCCGCTGCCTCCCCTTCCTGGTGGAGGCGGGTGACGACCTGGGGGCGGCGCTGATGAGGGGCCCGGCCCGAGTGCTGCGCACGGCGGCTCGTCCGGGCCACCAGCGCCGGGGTGATGGCTGTGCCGTGTTCCACCCAGGTCACTATCCGGTGCCCGCCGACGTCGGTGTCTTCCACCACGATCGCCGGACCGGGTTTGTCATCTGGCGCCATCACCGACCGGCAGCGGTGCCCGTCCACCACCCGATCGTCGCCGCTGTGCGGAGGGGACCCTTGCCACGGCCGCTGATCCATGGAGACAGCCGACGCCCCGTGGGGGGCGCACCCCCCTCCCTGAGGGCGGCGGCTTTGCCATCCCGCGTTCCTCGTCGCTTTGCACCCGTAGGTAGGGGGTGAGGGCCCTGTCGGTCTCCGTCTCAGCCCGACCCGCGGTCATCGCTGCCGGTCCAGACGCGCGAATCGCCATGAAATAGGGCATACCGCATGGATGATGCCGCTCTGACGTGAGCGCGCCGTCAAGATCACCTCATCGTCCGTAAAGGCGGCGTCAGGGACTCTCGCTTTCGGTTCCGGCCCGGGATCCAATGAGATCGCTCGGCTTCCGGATCGGAATGCCGAATGGAAATGACGGCGCGGGCATCCTCGCTCCGTCGCGCCTCGCACCAAGGAATGGAGTAGTCATGAAGACCATCAAGGCGCTCGTGAAGAAGTTCAAGCACAATGAGGACCTCGCCAGCAACGCGTGGCCGTACCACGTGATCTGACGCACCGTCTCCGTGGGAGGACGCGACCACGCCGCGTCCTCCCACGGCGGTACAGAACCCCTGGTTGCCGCAGTCCCCGACGGCCGCGCCCCGCGTCGGACTCCGTCGCAGGCCGGGCCGCAAAGCGGCGGTCCTGCCCGTTCAACGCCCAGAATTCTCCGCCTGCCGCGTGGGGAACGCATGCCATCGCCACTCCAATGGAGGCGGATTTCTCGTGGAAGAACCGGCGCCCACAAAAATACGCGACCATTCCGTCGTATTCGCCCCGCGGATCCAGGCCCTGCTGGCCAGAGAAGAGAGAGTCTTTCGGATCGACGCGACCACGATCGGCGTCTCCGACTTCCCCCTGATCTCCGACATCGTCGCCGCGCGCCCTGTGCTGCCATCGGAGCGTTCGGTCTACAAGCCCGCCGCAGGAGCGGACGTCCACCACGACAGCGCGACACAGACGATCCGCGCGCTGGGGCAGGACGTCATGGCGGGCATCGGGACTCCCCCGCCCCCGGCGCGCGGGCTGTCCGGTGCCTGGCCCGACGCCGCCACCTCCTACCTGCGTGCGTGGCTGTTCTCGTCCGACCCCCTCCCGGTCTCCTTGTTGTCGAAACGCGGCGTCACCCGCTCCGACACGCTCTCCCGGATCGTCGACCGGGCCGTCACCCTCTGGCCCGGATCCGACGTCCAGGGCGGGGGCACCGCGCTCGCCGAGCAGATCCGCGGCGCTTCCGACACCCAGGGCCGCAGGCAGGCCATCGCGTTGTACCGGCGGGCGACGGCGACTCTCTGCGACGGCGTGGCCGCACTCGCCGCCAACGCCCTGTGGCTCATGGGACCGGCCTGTCCGCAGAGGCGACCTCGAGCCGACCTCACCGCAGTCCTGTGGGAGACGCTGCGGCTGCTCCCGCCTGCGTGGATGCTGTTCCGCAAAGGCGGGGAGGAGTACACCGGACTCCACCCGGAGATCCGCCCCGAGGACAACCTCGCGCTTCTCCCGCTCCTCATGCACCGTGACCCGAGATACTGGTCCGAGCCGCTGGAGTTCCGACCCGAGCGGTGGGCCGGCGTGGCGGACCCGGAGAAGACGCCCGCGTTCATGCCGTTCGGGTTCGACGGTGCCCGCTGCTGGGCCAAGCACCTGGTCGTGCCCCTGGCCGAGAGTCTGCTGGACGTCGCCTTCGACAACCGGCTCGCCATTCGCGGCTCGCGGCAGGAGACGCACATCCCCCTGCGCTCCCTGCTCTCCGTACGGTTCGAAGCGGGAGCCGGAGCATGACCAGGCACCACGCTCCCTCTCCCGCCGCTGTCCACGAACGCGGCGCGACCCCCACGCACGACCCCTCCCGTGCGCAACCCGCCCACGCCCCGTTCCGGGCGGACCCCCTCGGCCACACGCACTGAACACCCTGACACCACGGGAAAGCACCATGGAATCACCCACGCTGGCCGACTGGGTCGGCGACGTCGAGAGCTTCGCCGCAACGCAGTGGCAGCGCAAGCCCGCGGTCTTCGCACCGGAGAGGTTCACCTCGCCGTTCGACCTCGAGGGGTTGGACGCCGCCTTCGACCAAGGGCTGCTGCGCACCCCCTATCTGGAGATGGTCCGCTCCAACAAGGTCATCGTCCCGCCCGAGGCCTACACCACGTCCCGCATGGTCAACGGCACGGCGCACCATGGCTTCGCCCATCGCGCGAAGGTCGTCTCGCTCCTGCGCGGCGGAGCGACGCTGCTCCTGCGGTGCGTCGACCAGTGGCACGCCCCGACGAGCGAACTGGTGGCGCGGTTGGGCGAGGAGATCGGCCGGCACGTCGAGGCGTTCTTCTTCGTCACACCCGCCGGCGGTCAAGGTCTCGCGGTGCACCGCGACGACGCCGACGTGTTCGTCCTCCAGGTGGCCGGACGGAAGACCTGGTACGTCCACGACGCACCGGCGGTGGCGGACTGGTCGCCGGGTGAACTCCCGGACGACGAACACTCCCGGCGGCTCCTGCACAGCGTCCTGGAGCCCGGCAGTGTGCTGTACGTCCCCCGGGGCTTCGCGCACCGCGCGGTGGGTACCGCCGGACTGTCCGCCCACCTGTCACTGACCATCCGCGACATCTCTCTGCAGGATCTGCGGACGGCCCTGGAGCAGCGGTTGTCCGAAGGGCTCGACCTGCCGGCGCGCCCGCTGGGCGAGAGCGCGATCTCCGAGGCCTGTGCCACGCTGCTCAGCCACGTCCGGGCGCAGCTGGAGACGATCGGGGCGGAGGACCTGCGGCTGGCCGCCCGAGCCGGGAAGGCGCAACGGTCGGCCCGGGCGATGCGGGCCGAAGCGACGTTCGCCGAGGCGGCCCAGGACTGGGAGACCGGTGGACCCGGCTCCGGGAGCGCGGGGCCGGCGTCCGTGGGCTACAGGTGGCGCAGGCTGCGCGACGCGGCACGCGCTGTCCACTGACGTGCCGTCACATGACGTTCCGGGGCGCCGGCGCCGCTGCATCCGGGGCGACTCCGTCCCTTGTCCGCGAAGGCGGGCAGCCTTGCCCCCGTCCCGCCACCCACTGTGCATGGAGACGCCATGTCCTCCCGCATCATCGCTCTGATCGACCCCGACGTCAGTGCCTCCAGCCACCGCCTGGCCTGGCTCGCGTGCGACACCACCGGCGCTCCTGTCGGGTCGGCCTTCCTGCGCGTGTTCACCCGGGCGGGGCAGGACCACCTCGCGGGGCTGGAACTGCATGTGCGTCCCGACGAGTCGCTCGATGACACGGGTGTGCGTCTCCTGGATGCGGCGGTGGCCGCCGCGCACGGACACGGCCGCCGACGCGTCATCGCGCATGTGGAGGCCGGTTCCCCCGCCGAAAGGGTTCTGGCAGCCCGTGGCTTTCACACGGTCCTGACTCTGACCTCGGCTCGGCTGTCGCTGGCCGATACGGACCTCGCGGCGGTGACCGGGATCGTCGAGGAGCCGCACCCCGGCTACCGGCTCGTGTCCTGGGAGGGCATGGTCCCGGACGAACTCGCCGACACCTTTGTCGCGTCCCGCCGTGCCATGAACGACACGCCGTCCGGCGGTGCCGACTTCCATGCCGTGCCCTGGGACCTGGAGCGCGTTCGGGCCGCCGTGGCGGCGGTCGAGTCAGGGGGCGACGTCCTGCACACCGTCGTCGCCGTCAGCGAGTCGGACGGGGCAGTCGCCGGGTTCACCGAACTGGCCGTTCCCGGCGACGGCGAGCGCAACGCCCGGCACTACGGCACTGCGGTCCTGCCCGAGCACCGCGGGCATGGCCTGGGATTGTGGATGAAGGCCGCGTCCGTCCGGCACGCCCGGATGCGGTATCCGCTCCTCGACGGCCTGCTCACGGACACCGCTGACGCCAACCCCCACATCAGGCGGATCAACGACGCGCTCGGCTACCTGCCCACGCACACCAGCCACCAGTACCAGTACGACCTGGAGGGCGTGCCGTCCAGGTGACCCGGGGCTGAAGCCCGGGGCCGCGGGTGGGGCGCGAGGTCTGTCGCGTGGCCTCCCACATCGGAACCACCTCTGCACGACCCCGCGGCATCCGGACGGCCGATAAGCCGGTGAGCGGCGTGGGACTGGCAGCGCCGGGATCCCCACCGCCGAACGCGGCAAGGGCTCTGGTCGTCGCGGGGTTTCCCGCCAGGCCGTGCTGGCGGGAAACCCCGACGGAACGCTCATCCGACTCTCTCACCGCTGTATTCGACATGGACCTTGCACAGGCCGCACGGCACCACCGGGATCACCACGAGAAGGTGGTCCCGAGAACTCGTTCATGCCGTTCAACAGCGGTTCTCAGCCTCCTCCTTGACCGCACACCGGCGGCCCACCTTCACGAGCGCGGCACGCACGTCCCGGTCCGGGCCACCCGTACCGCCGAGGACGACCGTTCCACCGAGGCCCAGTGAGGTGATCGTGGCATCCCCTTGCGCTGGTCGGCGGTGAGGTGCTGATCAGCCGACTGGCCCTCGACCGGTCCGGATGCGCCATGCCGCTGTTCGACACGGGCGACGTGCAGGCCGGCCTGGCCTCAGCCGTCAAAGCGTTCAAGACGTCCAAGGCCTTCACAGCGGGACTGCCTCGCCCCGCAGTCGGCTTCCAGCGCCACTGACACTCCGCGTCCGGGCGAATTCCCCGGTTGCAGCGTCCGGTGCAGCGTCGAGATGTGCGGGGGGTCGCCCCGGGAGCCTGTCCTCCCGGGGCGCCATCGCGGCAGCTCTTTCCAAGGGCTCGGGGAATTCCTTGGACGCGCCCACCGCGACCTGCACCTGCAGCCTGCCCGCAATCGGCCCGGCCCCTGCGGGCAATACGTTGGACTCACCCGGACAGCTCACGACCGCCACCCGCCTGAACGCGCGGGACCCGGAGAGCTTTCCTGGCGACGGTGGCCTGCGCCTGACCACTGCGCGCTGCCCTGCAGGCGGGATTCATCTCTGCACGAATCTGCGCCGACGAGGCGATGGCCCCTCACGAGCTCAAGCAAGGTGACCTGGTCCAAGCCGAAAGGTAATGTGTGCAACTTTCCATGATCGGGGCGGTCCGGCGGCCTGTGGTGTCCCGCTCGGGCGGCAGCCACTCCGCGGTGCACCTCCTCAAGAGCCTGATCGCCGCCCTGGCCGCGTGGGGCCTCACCGCCAGCTGGCTGCCCGGCCAGGATCAGTACCTGGCCGTGGCCGGCGCCCTGCTGATGGTGAACTCCTCCACTGCCTACCGCTCGGTGAACCGGGCCCTGCACAGCACTCTCACCCGGATCGCCGGGACCTCACTGGCCCTCTCGGTCGCCTGGCTGCTCGGCTCGGCCGTCGGAACGGTCGCCGCCGTCCTGGCGATCACCCTGGTCACCGCGGGCCGCCGGGACTCCGACGACCGCCTGCAGATCGCCTTCAGCGCGATGCTCACCCTCGCCGCGGCCTCCGCGGCGCCGGTCGACCACGTGATCCTGCCGGCGATCGGCAGGGCCGTTGCCGACCCTGCAGGCGAGCTTCAGCCCCCGCAGGTCGGACGGACCGGCCGACAGAGCGGATGCGTTTGAGTCCCGTCTCACCTGTCGGCTTGCTGCCAGGGGAACGGAGCGAGGTCCGGTTCGACCCAGCCGGTCCTGGCCGGGCCGCTTGCCAGCGTCGAGGACCGGTAGAAGCCGGTGAGCAGCTTCTTGTCGAACAGCGCAGGGTTTTGGTCGGCGAAGGCCTCGAAGTCGACGGTGTCCGACTGCTCGGCGTGGTGGCCCACCAGTTCGACCCAGGCCCGACTGACGGTGGCGTTGTACTTCTGCGGGGCGCCCGCGTAGCGGGCGGTGCGCTGGATGCCGTCGCTGACCAGGTCGACCGCCGCACTGGTGCCGTAGCGCCGGACGGCCAGCCAGGTCAGCTGGACGTGCTGGCGGTGCCCGAACCGCTCGGCGTTCGCCATCACCTCCCCCATCAGCTGAGCGAATGGCGAGGACTCCTCGGTCGCGCCGTGGCCTGCGTGCAGATGCCGCCGAAGGCGCTTGGCTGGGGCGGTCAGCCTCTTGAGCAGCCCGTGGAGATGTGCGGCGTGGCCGGAGTGCGGTTCGTGGTCTTCTGTGGTCATGGCCCCTCCTTGACCAGCGCGTCCAGAACGGCATAGAAGCCGGCGACCGCTTCGGCGGGCAGGCCGGCCAGCGTGCGGGTTTCCATGGTGGTCAGGGTCTGGGTGATGACGGCGGCCGCTGCGCGCCCGGAGTCGGTGAGTTCGATGAGTACCGAGCGGCGGTCGCCGGCGCGCGTGCCGCGGGTGATGTGGCCGCGGCGTTCCAGCCGGTCCAGCACGCTGGTCAGCGTCGTGGGGCGGGCGCCGACCGCGGCCCCCAACTGGGAGACGGTGCGGCCCTGGCCGTCGGCGAGGTTGGCCAGTGCGTTGATCTCGGAGACGGTCAGGTCGAGGTCGACGAGTTCAGTGGCGATCAGGTGCAAGGTGGCGTGGGTCGCGCGTTGCAAGGCCAGCAGCGCAGACCTGCCCGGTGATACGGATTCTGACTTCACGATATCGGATATTACGATATCGGAGTAAGTGGTTGCAAGGTGCTCACGGTGCCGCGCAGCACCTGGGTCAGCGGCAGCAATGAGCCACTGGCCGGCTGCGGGAGGAGCGCTGATCGGCAAGGAACAGAGCGGGGGCCGAGAAACGGAACCGAGCGGCGGTCCTCACCCCGGGTCGACGCGGGGGGGTGGGCACGACTGCAGGCGGCGCAGCACGCCGAGGATGGGGGCTCGGGTCAGTGCTGGCCGAGGCCGCGGCTGTCGAAGTATTCGATCAGTGCGACCTCATTCCGGAGCAACCGGTCGCGGTCATCGGCGGGTAGCGAGGCGAGGGCGTCGACCAGGACGCGCTTGCGAGGAACGTAGACCATGTTGCCCGAGTAGATCCGGCACGCCGAACACCAGGCAAACCCGATGCAGCGCTCGAAGCTGGAGGACTCGGGCGGATAGAAGCGGTACTGGTAGGAGCGCACAGGCTCGTGGCACACGAGGCAGATCCAGCGGTCACCGTCGCGGACGGACCAGCCATTTCCCACCTTGCGCCATGACTTCCGGCCAGCCGGTGCTCTTCACGTTGCCACACGCTCATTCTGCCTTGGGGCGGCGCTCATGGACAACCGATTGCTCTGGCTGTCCATGAGGCGGGTACAGCAGCCACAGCCGTTCGTGATCGCGGTTCCGGTGACGCTCCGTGGCTCTGGCACGGAAAGTGATCCAGAACCTCGATTCACCCGTCGCCGACAAAGCTGCTGTTCCAGCCGGCAAGGCACCGCCCCAACGTTCCTGTGAGCCCGTCCGGACGGTTCGAGCGGGAGATGAACAGCCGCCTCGACAGGCATCCCAAGCCGCGGCGTGAGAGCCGTGGGCTCCAGGCGGGACATCACCCGAGCCACGGTGAAGATGCCGTCGCCCAACGGGGGCTGTTGTGCGAGAACTTCGCTGACACAAGATGTCAGCGGACTTCCGGATAGTGGTGCCATGATCCTCAGCCACCACTCCCGCCGCACCGAGCGGCTGTTTGTGTCCGCTGCGTTTGCCACCGCTCTCGGCAATAACGTCCAGCTCATCGTCGCCGCGTTGCTCATGATCAGGGAGCAGCGGACCATGTTGGCCGTGGGCTGGCTGTTCATCGCGGTCGCCGGGCCCCAGGCGCTGCTGTCGCCGTACTCCGGCCGGCTCGCCGACCGCTTCGACCGGCGGGCCCTGTGGATCGGCTGCGATGTCACCAGCGCGGCGCTGGCCCTCGGACTGCCGCTGTGGCTGGCCTGTGGTGGTGCCCCGGGATCCGGGATCTACGGCGCCAATCTGGCGCTCGCCGTGGTCGGTGCACTGTTTTTTCCCGCCAGCTCCGCGCTGATCAAGGAACGGATTCAGGCGGAGCGGCTGGGGCGGTTCAATGCCCGCTACGAGATGGGAACCCAGGCGGGGATGCTGCTGTCGGCGACTATCGGCGGGCTGTGCGTCCAGGCGTTCGGTGCCGTGCCGCTGCTGGTGTTCAATGCCGGGACTTTCCTGGTCTCGGCGCTCTGCGTCGCTGCCGTGGGGCGTCGCCCGGGCGGGGTGCCGACAGTCACCGTCGCCGGGGAACAGGCGCCGGCCCGGGCGGTTGTGCGCGGGCCGCTGCGGATGCGCAGCTTCATCCTGCTCTACGCTCAGGGGAGTGTGGTCGTCACGGTCTTCAACGCCCTGCTGCCCACCGCCGTGATCGGTGAACTTCACCTGGGTGCCGCGACGTTCGGTGCCGTGGACGCCCTCGGGTGTCTCGGTTTCCTCGTATCCACCGGTGCCTACCGGATCGTCAGCAGACGCCGTCCAGACCTCCGGATCGCCGTCGCAGGCTTTCTGCTCTGCAGTGTCGGCCTGGTGTTGCAGAGTCAGTTCGGGATCGCCGGATATGTCGTCGGGGTGCCCGTGGGTGCGTTCTTCTTCGGGCAAGCCCGGATCGCCTCCCGCACCATGCTGATGGCCTCGGCCGACGATGCCTCGGTGGGCAGGGCCTTCGGGCTCGCAAATGGTGGCGGGCTGGCGGCTACGGTCGGGGTGATGTTCCTTGTCGCGACGGTCACCGACCACAGTGACACGCGCTACGGCTTTGGGGTCCTCGCCGCTCTCGCGCTGCTGGCGACCCTGTCCGCCGGACTGCTGCTGAGGTCGCCGGTCCCCGCCCGGCCCGATGTCCCCACCGGCAGGCGCCGCTCGAGCACGGCCGCCGCCGTCTCCACGATCCTGCAGCGCAGCCCCTCGGGAGCCGGCAGCTCGATGTCCCATGCCGGTGACAGCAGCATGGGCACCGCCAGGCCGACCGATTCCAGCGGTACCGCCGGTGACACCCGCCCGTCGCCGTCCGGCGGACCTGTCGAGCCTTCGAGGACCCGCGCCGCGTCCAGGCGGTCAGGCGGTACGGCGAGCAGTGCCGGAGAGACTCGGACGGAGGCCTGAAGCCGCAACCTGCGGCGACGTAGGCAGTGAGGTGGCCCCGTCAGTGGGCGGTCAGGCCGAACCCGTCGGGGCGCTCGAAGCCGCCCTCCCCGACGTCCGGTGTTCCTCGGGCACGGAACGGGTGGCTGGGCGGGGTCTCCCAATGGCGGCCCCGCTCGGCCTGCAGGGCTCAGGGTCCTTCGCCGTATCACCGCGGAACAACGCAGATGGGAGGGAGAGTAGCGTGCGGGTCACCTTGTGCAGTGTGGATAGGATCGGCTGGGCATGCTCTACCAGTCGAGGACCGCCCCACTGCTTACCGGCGACGATGGCTGTTCGAGCGGCGCACTGCCCGTGTGCCGCAGATTCGGTTCGGCACTTTTTGCATCGGAGGACTGAGATGGACCACCGGCCCTTGACGCTGATGGCGGTGCACGCCCATCCCGACGACGAGGCCACGGGAACAGGAGGTGTCCTCGCGCGCTATGCGCGGGAGGGCATGCGCACGGTTCTCGTCACGTGTACCGACGGCGGTTGCGGGGACGGGGCGGGGGGTGTCAAGCCTGGCGAGCCGGGGCACGATCCGCAGGCCGTGGCCGCGATGCGGCTTCAAGAACTCAAAGCGAGCTGCGAAGTCTTGAAGGTCAGCCACCTGGAGATGTTGGGTTACGCCGACTCCGGGATGATGGGCTGGCCGGCCAACGACGCCCCCGGGTCCTTCTGGCACACGCCTGTGGAGGAGGGCGCAGCCCGTCTCGCCGAGCTCCTGCGGCGCTACGAGCCCGATGTGGTCGTGACCTACGACGAGAACGGGTTCTACGGCCACCCCGACCACATCCAGGCGAACCGCATCACGATGGCGGCGCTGGCGATGACCGAGATGACGCCGAAGGTGTACTGGACGACGGCACCGCGCTCGATGATGCAGCGGTTCGGGGAGGTCATGCGCGAGTTCGGCGCGGACTGGGAGGAGCCGGATCCGGCCGAGGCCGCCGCGATCCCCGCAATCGGACTCCCGGACGAGGAAATCACCACCTGGGTGGACACCACCGAGTTCGGCGGTCAGAAGTTCGACGCCCTGGCCGCGCACGCCAGCCAGGGCGAGAACATCTTCTTCCTGAGGATGGGCAGGGAGAGGTTCACGCAACTGATGGGCGTGGAGACCTTCGTCCGGGTCCGGGACACCACCGGCGCGGCCGTGCCCGAGAACGACCTCTTCGCCGGGCTGCGCTGACAGCCCCTGGTACCTGCCGAAGTGATCAGCCGGCCGGCCCGACGCAGACGCTCTGGTTGAACATGTCGGCGGTGAAGTCGAGGGCTAAATGCGGGGCAGCTCACGGCGGGCGAAGCGCCGTCATCTGCTCCAGGCGCGACACGGCCGTGCTGCCGCGCGGGGTGATGCCACGCTGGGCGTAGACCTCGAGGACGCGGGCAATGTCGGCCGGCTCCATCGCCGCCGCACCAGAACAGGACCGCTCATCGTGGGCATCCCAGGACAGGATCGCAAGCTGCACGCACTACCGCTGGCCAGGGGCGCGTACCCTCCGGGCACCACCCGACAGGGGGTATGTCCAGCCGCATGGGCCCCCGCCTCGTTCGACTCTGCCAGACTGCCCGCATGCCGAAGAGCCGAGGCCGCCGGAAGCCCAGCGGCGCCAAGAAGCCGGTGCGTCGTGCTCCGGGTCCGCAGCGTCTGTCGGACCGTGTGCTGCCTGAGGCCCGCGCCCTGCACGTAAGCACGGGCGACGTGCTGCAGGCGGAGGTGTGGGCAAGCGGCGTCCTGGGCGCGGCCTGGTCTGCCGCCGGCATGACGGAACGTGAGCCGGAAGAGACGCTCTGCCTGGAGGTGGCGGGTCGGGCCTCGACGAGGCCCTCGGCGTCCGGTCTTGCCGCGGTGGCCGCCCTTGAGCGGGTCACCCCAGGGAGGAGCCGGTCGATGCTCCGCGGCACGGTGGAGATCCTCGCCGAATCACAGCCGTTGCCTACCTGGTTCGGGGAACCGGAGCACCGCGCGGTGCGTGCCTGGTGCGCGGTGGATGTGTGGGACAGCGAGCGGGTGCTGTTCATCGCGTACGACGGCCCGGTCCCGCACACCCTGATGGTGCAGGTCGACGAGGTCGGCGGCACCCTACTCGGGAAGCTGGCGCTGCTGGCTCCCAATGCCGCGCTCGCCTGGGAGGACATGCACGAGCCCGATGCGGTCCCGATGCCACTGACCGAGCAGCCGGTGGAGGACACTCTCTCGGATCTCGCAGCCGGGCTGCGGGTGACCGACATGACCTGGCCCCGACAGGACGACCCGGACTTCATCGAGTTGCGGGCGCTGGCCTGGGCCCGCAGCCGGGACCACCTGCCCGACTGGCCTGACCACCAGCCGCTGGACACCGGCGAGCGTGAGCGGTTGCTCGACTCCTTCACGGCATCCGGGGTCCGGGCCACCGAGCAGGGCGACACGGACGTCCTCAGGTCACTGGGCGAGTTGTTCCTCGATTACGGGGAGAACTACCTCAGCCGCGGCCCGCTCGCCTGGAGTCCGAGCCAGGTCGCGATCTTCCTCGGTGACTGGCTGCCCCGCAAGGCCGTACTCGACCGCGACCAACGCCGACTGCTGCCAGACGCCCTGGAACAGTGGGTCCGGTTCGCCCTCACCGAACGCGGCGTGGCACCGAAGTGGATCACCCCTGTCGCCGCGGCGGTCAAAACCCACATGCCCGGCTTCCGGGCTGCCTTCGACGACAGCTCGGCATGGGGGCCTGCCAAGCAGGCGGCCGCCGCCCTCACCGCGCGCGGTGTCGATCCCCGTGACCGCAACGCCGTTGACGCGGCCCTGCGCGCACTGAACGCCGAGCAACTGGCCCACCGCCTCAGCACGCCCCTCGACAGCCAAGACACCTGACCGGCACACCGGCCACCCCTGGCACCGACACCCGCACCGGACACAACGACAGGCGAGCTGTGGAAACCGACGGAGTAACTGCGCCACACATCGGACAACTCGTCGCCCGCGCCGGCGACCTCAAGGGAGAGCTCGTGGCCTTCGCGCAGAGCTCGCGTTTCTCCCGAAGACTCGAGGCACGACTGGATGACGCCGCCGACGAGCACGGTTTCCTCGACGAGCAGACGTTCATCGCCGTCGTCGACCACTTCACGCTGGAGCATCGGCTGCCGGACGGGTCCACCGTCGTGGAACGCTTCGTTGCCGAACGCCGACCCGCACTGTCCGAGGACGAGCGCGCGATGGTGCTCGGCTGGCGTGACGTCGTCGAAGGGATCTTCGAGGTCCACGGCTGGGACAACGACGCCGTCGTCCTGCACAACCTGCTCGACGACCTGACCTACCCGACCCACTCGAACATGGGGCGCCGCGCGCTGCGCAAGCTGCGCACCGGGATGTTCGTCGTGGCCAGACTCGTCCCCGTCCATCCGGCCACCGACGCCTGGCTTATCAGCGGCAACCTGGCCACCTACCGCCCCTCCGCGGGCCCCGAGCTCGCCCAAGCCGCCCTCGAAACCCTGACCGCCCACCCACGCCTGCTGCGCCGCAACCCCGAGCTGGTACGGCTCGCTCATGAGATGCAGGCCGAGGCACGCGCCGATTTCGTCGAACTCTTCGGCACCGACCTCCTCGTCCTGGAGCCCCAGGAGGCCCAGGCGCGGCTGTACGAATACCACCGCCTCCGGCAGGAGAAAGTCGCCGCCGGGCTCCCACCGGACCGGACCGCCGATGCCGCGGCCCACGGCCCCACCCTCGACGAACTGAGTCAGCTACCCGCAGAACTCTGTGCGGCAGAGACGGTCGGCGTGCTCTACGACGCGGACGAAGGGCTCGCCTACTACGCCGACTTCGGGGCGCTCGACGAACTGTTCGCCGCTCCTGACAGGGCAGGTAACCGCGATCGTATGGCCCGGCTACGGAAGTACCTGGACGACGACTCCGTCTCCCCGGCGGTGATCCGCAGGCTCGCCGAGCGGCATCCCGAGGGCGCCGATGCCGTCTTCCGCAAGCTGCTGCGCAAGCCGTCGTTCACCTGGAGCAGCCACGGCGAGGCGCTTCTCCAGCGCCGGAAGAAGGCTCATTTCCAGCAGGAGCCCTGGCCGAGCATCAGCCCGGTCGGCAGTCGCCTCGCCCAACTCCTGCGTACCGGGCGGCGGCAACGCCCATGAAGAGACCCACTTCCGCCGAACTCGACGCGCTGGTCGCAGAAGCTACGGTGGACGCCTACGGCGAGCACGAACAACTCGACGCCTTCCACACGGTGATCGCCGACTGCCTGGCTCTGCCGTTCGACACCACCGTCCTGGGCATCACCGTGAGCGTCATCGCCGTCGACCTGCGACCGGGCAGCGGCATCGTTGCTGTGTGCCGCAGTGGCCGGCACCGCCAAGCCGTCGGCATTCTCGACCTGCCGACTCCCTCGCCGCTTCCCGAAGGATGGCAATGGGTGGAGGCATACCGGTACTGGACAGCTTGACGGCCACCACCGCAGCCCTGCTCTTGCCGAATACCTCATCCATGCGCGCCTGGCCGAGGTCGATGGAGTCGCCGATATCACGCGACGCCGGTTGGCGCGGCATCGTGATGGAATCGACGCGCGCTATCGCCGCGCGACGATTCCATGGCCCGACCGCCCCGTGGAAGGCGCTCGATGGTGCGCATGGCGTGTTCCCCGGCGCCTTGAGATCGAGGCTGCAGGGCAACGAGACCTGGACTGGCCCTTGGGATGGGAATGATGCCGTTCCCCCGGCCCGCTTCCGTGGAGGTCGTCACTTGACAATACGTGCTGATCAGAACCCGACCAGGCTGACGTAGTTCAGAGAAGCTCGCCTGCGGTGTCCGATGCACTGGCCCGACCCCGCGCAACGGGCCCGCATCGTGGAGATCCGCGACAACCTCCTCGCCCAGATCGACCGTCGGTCACGCCGCGCTGTCGACCTCGGAATCCCATACCAGCGAACCCTCGCACCAGAACCAGCCCGGCAAGCGCGGTACGGCGAATGAAGAGATGGTCGACCCGCGGCACCACCGGGGAGACCGTCCAGGTCGTGTTGATGACGTCGGACGGTGAACGTGTGGCCGCCGATCATCAGTGCCTTGAACAGGACGCGATCACCGACCACAACGGAGACAGGGGCCTCCAGGACCTCTTATCCGAGCGCTGCTCGATTGCCGATGCCGGTGCTGTGGTGCTCTTGAGCAGCAAGGACCTGATCGGCGTGATCGATCGCCCACTGGCCGAGGGCAGCCAGCGGTCCGTCAGCGAGGCTGCCGCCCAACTCGGACAGCTCGTACGCCACGGAGCGGTCGGCTGACGTGGCGATCCGTACGATCAGGCCGTTGGCATGCAGACGGCGAAGCGTCTGGGTCAGGACCTTGTCGCTGACGCCTGCGATGCCACTCAGCAGGTCGATCCGGCGGCGCTTGCCCGCGCGCAGCGCCATCAACACCACCGGGTCCCAGGTGTGAGCGATCAAGTCGGCGGCCAGGCGTACCGCGCAGTCCGCGACGAAGGGTGGGCAGTGGTTGTTCACGCGTCCCTTCCTACCGGATCCGGGCCTACCGATTGGTAGGCCCGAGGTCCCTACCGTAGCGAGGCATCAGGCCTTCAAGGAATGGGAGCGCAACGTGCGTATCGGAATTCTGGGCACCGGAGTGATGGCCTCGGCCCTGGCGGAGGCGTGGACGCAACATGGACATCACGTCCTCGTCGGAGGCCGTTCACAGGACAATGCTCGGGCGATCGCCGAGCGGCTCGGCGACGCGGTCGAGGCGGTCGGCCCCGTGCAGGTGGCGAGGGCGAGCGATGTCGTGGTCGTGGCAGTGGCGTGGGAGGGGCTCGACCAGGCACTCGCACTCGCCGAGGCCGACAAGGGGTCGCTGGCGGGCAAAGCCGTGATCGACTGCACCAACGCGGTGGACTACGCCTCTGGTCTGCTCAAGCCGCCCACCAGGTCGGCGGTACAGCACATAGCCGAGCGAGCCATAGGCAGCCGCGTGGTCAAGGCGCTGCACCTGTTCGCAGGGACGAGCTGGTTGGCGCCGACGCCGGCGGGGCAACCGAAGCGAACCGTGGCGATGTGCGGCGACGACGACGCGGCGCTCGACATCGCCGCCGCGCTGATCCGCGACCTCGGTGGCGTGCCCGCCGTGATCGGCGGGCTGGAGCACGCCCGGCAGCTTGAGGACGTGGCGGGATTCGTCATGCGGCTGGTCGCCGCGGGCCACAACCCCGTCACGGCCGTGCCCGTCGTCGACCGAACACACGACTGACTACGTCGCTCATCTCATGCGCTGCGAGGCGACCCGCACGCACGTCCGGGCAGCACCCAGCTGAGGCCATGCAGTGCCGTCACGATCTCAGACGGACTGTGGGCCGGATCAGGCCCTTCATCCCCATCCGGATGCCTCGCCGGCGTCATCCCGGCTGAAAGCCGATCCCGAGCCGTGTGGCCCTGAACGAGATCTTGCACGCACACCCGCCATGACGGCAGGGCAGGCACGGGTCCCGGTGGTGACCGAATGTCACATCGCAGTCACCATCGGGACCTGTGTCCGCGTCGCTGCCGGCGCTCCCCCCGCCCATCTGCGGGAGCTCTTACGGGCTGTCCCGCGATTGATCTCGGGGCGTGCTGGTCCGGGGGTTCGGCCGGCCGGCGGTTCAGGAATCGCAGGTCGGCCTGCTATTCGTACCGGTACTTCAGCGAGTCCGCCTCCGTCTGCTCGATGTCGGCGATCGTCAGCTCCGGCATCCGCAGCTGGGCCAGCGTCACCTCGGCCGAGGTCGGCTGGGCGTCCGCCGGCAGCCACTGCTCGGGCTTCCAGGCCCCGCTGCGCAGCAGCGACTTCGGGCAGTGCGGGTAGACCTCCTCGATCCCCAGCACCAGCGCGCTGGCCGGCGGCTTGCCTACGGCGGTCAGCTGCGACAGCAGCTCCGGACGGGTGGAGACGACAGCCCGGCCGTTCACCCGCAGGGTGGTGGTGCGCCCGGGGATGACGAACAGCAGCCCGGCCCGTCCGGTGGCGACGACGTTCTGCAGGGTGTCCAGGCGCTTGTTGCCGGTCGCGTCCGGAATCGCCACCGTCCGTGCGTCCAGGACGGCGACGAACCCGGCGGGGCCACCGCGCGGCGAGACGTCACAGTTGCCCTCGGCGTCCGCGCTGGCGATCAGGACCAGCGATGAGCAGCCGATCAACCGCCGGGTCTGCTCGGTGAGTTCGGTCATCTGCTTGCGCACGGCCGCGTCGCCGGGGAGTTCGTAGACCCGACGCAGCGCCTCCTGGTCGGGTACGGCGTCGAGGCGGAGCGAGTCGAAGACACTGCTGGCAAGAGGCGTCGTCATGTCTCCGACCCTAATGGGCCGACCTGCGCATGATCTCGGCCGGTGGGTGTCGGGACATGGACACACCCGCGCGAGTTGTCTGGTACGTGGAGATCAAACAGGCCAACGGCCCCATGCCGTACTGCCTTCTGCGGGCTGTCACACCACCGCCGAAGTCCGGCAGTGGCGCCCGCTCCAGCGGTACACCGGCCGCCGCGAGGCGTCTGCCCACCGTCTCCGAACTCAACGCGGCTGCCCCCGAGGGCGGCGACCCGGCGGATGCGGACACCGGTACCCACCGGCACGTCCACCTCTCCCGCCGGCACGAACGACTCCGTCGAGTGAGGAAGGGACCGCTTGCGCACCGACCGGGTCAGTGACCACCCAATCCTCGCCGGTCAGGGGCCGGCTGCCGCTCCGACGCCGTCGTTGGACCCTCGAAGTAGGCGGCGCTCTGCGCGTCCCCCGGGTAGTACAACTCGATCGCGACCTCTTCCAGCGTGATGTCCATCGGGGTCCCGAACGTGGTGATGGTCGAGAACAGCCGCAGCTCCCGTCCGTCGAAGCGAAGGATCATAGGGAGCACGACATCGGATTCGACCGAACGGCCCGAACCGTCCCCGGGGTCGGGCTCCAGCAGTTCCTCGTACAGCGCGGTGAGCTCGGCGTCGGGAGCAACGGCGAGCTGACGCCTGATGCGGGAGCGGAACACCACCCGCACATCCGCCAGGTTGACGACCCACGGCGCGAACCCCCGCGGATCCAGCCCCAGCCGCAGCAGATTGATCGGCGGCCGCAGCAGGTCCGGATCGACACCCGCGAAGAACGGTTCGAGCGCGCGGTTGGCCATCACGATGTTCCACCGGCGGTCGAAGGCCACCGCCGGGTACGGCTCATGCGCACGCAACACCCTGGCAACCGCGTCCCTGGCCGCCGACAGCGCACCGTCCTCAAGCGGCCGCTCCGCATACCGGGGTGCGAAGCCGGCCGCGAGCAACAACCGGTTGCGCTCTCGCAACGGCACCTCGAGCTGGTCGGCGAGTCGCAGAACCATCTCCGCGCTCGGGTGGGACTTGCCCGTCTCGACCAGACTGACATGACGAGCCGACACGTCAGCCGCGATCGCCAGATCGAGCTGGCTGAGCCGTCGGCGATGCCGCCACTGCCGCAGGAGCTCCCCCACCGTATGCACGGTCATCGAGCCTACTCACCGCCGAGCCGCACGCCATGACATCCCACTTCATCGACAACCGGCACGACCACGGAAACACTCCCCCCATGACCACAGACAACAAGACCATCGTCCAGCAGGCGCTGACGAAGCTCCTCGAGACGGGCAGCACCGACGCCCTCGCACCGTTGCTGAGCGACGACTTCGTCCACCACAGGCCCCACTCCACCTCGACCAAAGCCGAATGGCTCACCGCCGTACGCACCGCCCTCACCCCCGTCGCTCGGATGCAGATCCACATCCACCACCTCCTCGCCGACGACGACCACGTCATCATGCACTCACGGCGACAACTCCCCGATGCCGGGCCAGAGATCGCGGTCGTCGACATCTGGCGCTTCGACCAGGGACTGATCACCGAGGGCTGGGAGATCATCGAACCGGTAGCCCAAGCAGCCACCAACAACCAATGGTGGGAACCCGCCGAAGGCTGACCGGCCGCACCCGCAACCGCACCGGTTTTGTGACCTCGCGGGGGCTGTGTCGTGACGGCCGTGGCGCTACCTTCGCCCCAGGGGAGAGGGGGCGGGGCGATGCCGTGGATCGTTCCGGGATATCAGCACACCCGGGAGCTGGGGTCGGGGGCGAGCGGGCGGGTGGTGCTCGCCGTACACGAGGCGACGGGGACACCGGTCGCCGTCAAATATCTCGGGGAGGAGTTGCGCACCGATCCGGACTTCCTCGCGGAGTTCCGGGCCGAGGCTCGGCTGCTGGGGGAGCTCGCCTCTCCGTACGTGGTGCGGCTCTACGAGTATGTGGAGGGCCCTGACGGCGCGGCGATCGTCATGGAGCTGGTCGACGGCATCGCCTTGCGGGCGCTGCTGCGCCAGGCCGGGGCGACCGGCCCGGAGGCGGCGCTGGTGGTGCTCAAGGGCTCGCTGCTGGGTTTGGCGGCCGCACATGAGCGCGGTGTGGTGCACCGGGACTACAAGCCGGAGAACGTGCTGGTCGCGGCCGACGGCTCGTCCAAGCTGGTGGACTTCGGGATCGCGGTGCCGAGCGGCGGGGACGGCGGGATCGCCGGTACGCCGCCGTACATGGCCCCGGAGCAGTGGAGCGGCCTCCCGGCCTCCCCGGCGGGGGATGTGTATGCGGCGACGGCGACGTTCTTCGAGTGCCTCACCGGCTCGCGGCCGTACAACGGGGCGACCTTCGCCGAGCTGGTCGTCCAGCACACCACCGCGCCGATCCCGGACGAGCTGGCGCCGGAGGCGGTTCGTCCGCTGATCCGGCGCGGGCTGGCCAAGGAGGCCGCCCAGCGGCCGGAGAGCGCGGCGGCCTTCGTCGCCGAGCTGGAGGTGGTGGCGGGTGCCGCGTACGGGCCGGACTGGGAGGAGCGCGGTCAGCGCAAGCTCGCTGCACTGGCCGCTCTGCTGCCATTGCTCTTCCCTTCGGCGGGTGGGATCCCGGGCTCGAGCACGGCGCTGGCCACCACCGTCCTCGGCGCCGGCCTATCGCGCCCGTGGATGCGGCACCTTCTGAGACACAGGGTGCTGTGGGCCGTGGTGGCGGGCGTGGTCGCGATCTGCGTCCTGTCTGCTGTCGCCTCCGGTGCGGTGGGCGGCCACCACCACGACAACCACGCGTCCGGCGGGGCGACCCCCACGGTGGTGACCTCGGTGACGGCCGGTCCGAGCGACGGCACCGGCCCGAGCGCCGGCCCGTCGCCCTCGGCGAGTGCGAGCGCCGGCGCGACTGCGAGTGCCAGTGCCAGTGCCAGTGCCAGCACAACTGCGAGTGCCGGCGCAACGAGCGGCAGCCCGTCGTCCGGCCCCTCGGCGACCACGAGTACGCCGTCCACTCCCCCGGCCACGTCTGCGTCCGCTCCCCCGGCCACGTCACAACCCCCGGCGTCCGCCACGCCCACACCGACGCCTACTCCCACGCCGACGGCGAGCCCGCCCCGGGCGACGCAGGTGGTGAGCCTCCGGATGGGCGAGTTCTCCGTGACACAGGCTGCCGACGGCTATACGGGAACGGTGACCGTGGTGATCACCACCGACGGGACCGGTGAGGTGACCGTCAATGCGGACTGGTTCGCCAACACCGACAAGGCACCCGGCGGACAGACCGAACGGCAGTCGGTGGTCAGGGAAGGCAGCACCCAGTACACGGTGACCCTCACCCACACCTTCAGCTCCAGCCTCTGCGGCCTCTACCTCGGTGTCCAGGTCGGCACCGCGCCGGCCGCGCCGCAGAGTCCCTCCAGCTCCGCGTACGAAGGGTGCCCCATCCGATGACCGCGCCGAACGACCCCCGCGTGCCACCGCCGTCCGACGACGGCACCGTGCACCTGCGACGCAGGCCGCAACCCCAGGACGCACCCCAAGACGCACCCCCGCCCGCAACCCCGTACCAGCCCACCGCGCACGAGCCGACCCCGTACCAGCCCACCGCGCACGAGCCGGCCCCGTACCAGCCCACCGTGCGCGAGCCGGCTCCGTACCAGCCCACCGTGCGCGATTGGACCCCGGCTCCGGAGCCGGACCCACCGCAGTCCGAGGCCGAGCCGCTGATCCGGTTCGGCCCGGGCGTGCCCGACCCGCAAACCGCCCGCACCGTCGAGGTGTGGCGCGGCGGCACGGTCCCGGCCGCACCGCAGCCTGCGGCGCGCAGACCCCAGGCATGGCGGCGCTACATCCTGGCCGGTGCGGTGCTGCTGGCCGTCCTCGGCTATCTGTTCTGGCGGCAGTTCGGCCCCTCGCTCGCGGTGCAGGGCGTGACCGCGGCCACCACCCCGGCGCGGCTCGGCTGCGACGCCACGGCCACCGTCACCGCGACCGTCCGCACCAACGGCCACGGCGGCACCCTCCGCTTCCGCTGGGTACGCAGCGACGGCACGGACTCCGGTCCGATGACCCAGCAGGTGGCCGAGGGATCCCACCAGGTCCAGGTGCCCCTGCGCTGGACCGTCCAGGGCCACGGATCCTTCCACGGCACCGCCACCCTCCAGCTCACCGCTCCCCGCGCGCTCCAGGCCTCGGCCGGCTTCGACTACGACTGCCCCTGACCTGGACAGCCGAACTGCGGTCGAATGTCCCGTCGCTCATTCGACACGAACACATAAGTCATGATTTGAAAAAAGAACTTGACGCAGCGTCGGCCGAGGAACAAGATTTCGATCTTGTTGACCGGGGAGGGGCGCCGTGCGCACATGGTGGCGAAAATGGTCCGACGAGGTGCTGCGGGCCCGATGGCTGGTTATTCGCATGCTTCCCGCAGCGGGTTGGCCGCTGCTGTGCCTGCTCACCGTGGTCGATCTGGTCGCGGGCGTCCTGCCGGTGCTGTTCGTGCTGTTCTCCAGCTGGGTCATCGGCCGGGTACCCGGCGCCGTGGAGCACGGCACCGGCTCCCCGCAGTGGCATTCACTGATCCAGGCGTTCCTGCTGGCCTCCGGGGCCTTCCTGGTGCAGCAGGTCCTCGTGCCGCTGCAGTCCGCGCTCGGCGAGGTGATGAAACACCGGGTCGACGGGCGGTTCCACCGACGGCTGATCTCCGCGTCGCTGCAGTCCACCGGAATCGGGCCGATGGAGGACCCGGCGACGCTCGACCGGCTCGAAGAGGCGACGGAGCAGCTCAGCAGCGGCTGGCAGTCGCCGGGTGACGCCGCGGCCGGCATGTTGCGCTATGTGACGAGGTACTCGAGTCTGCTCGGCTACACCGTGCTCGCCGGGGTGGTCAGCAGTTGGTGGGTGACCGCGGCGCTGCTCGGGTCGACCATGCTGTTCCGCTACGGGCACCGCGGCGGACTGCGGTACTGGAGCCGGCTGTGGCCCGTGATCGGACCGCACCGGCGCCGCAGCGACTACTTCCGCGGGCTGGGCCTGTCGGCCGCCACGGCGAAGGAGCTGCGGGTCTTCGGGCTGACGGACTGGATCACCAAGGAATTCCGCGCCAGCGCGGTCGAGTCACTGCGGCCGGTATTTCGGGCCCGCCGCCGACACAACACCTACAACTTCCTGGTGTTCGCCGCCATCGGCCTGGTCGTCGACTCGCTCGCCGTCGCGTACCTCATCCGCAGCGCCACACAGGGCCATATGACACTCACTCAACTGGCGCTCGGCCTGCAGACCTCGATCGCCGCGATCCTGCTCGGCACCTTCTACCACGAGGCGGACTTCCCGACGCAGGCCGGAATGAACGCCATCCCGGCACTGCACGACTTCGAACAGAAGGTGTCCCAAACCAAGGACGCCGACATCCCCGACGGGGAACTCGCCACAGCCGCCGGCCTGCCCAACCGTGACGTGGCCTTCGAGAAGGTGTCGTTCTCCTACCCCGGGAGCGGCCGCCCGGTCCTCGACGGACTGGACCTGACCCTCAACGCGGGTGAATGCACCGCGATCGTCGGCCTCAACGGCGCCGGCAAGACCACCCTGGTGAAGCTGCTGACCCGGCTGTACGAGCCGACCTCGGGGACGGTGCGGATCGACGGCACCGACGTACGGCGCTACGCCGTCGACGCCTGGCGGCGTCAGATCGGCGTCATCTTCCAGGACTTCACCCGGTACGAGCTCTCCGTCACGGACAACATCACCGTCGGGACGATCGAGCGGCCGGTGGAGGCGACGGCCGTGCGGGCCGCCGCCGACAAGGTCGGCATGGTCGACACCATCGAGGCGCTGCCACGGGGCTTCGACACCGTACTGAACCGGCAGTACGAGGACGGCGCGGACCTCTCCGGCGGCCAGTGGCAGCGCATCGCCATCGCCCGCGCCCTGTACGCAGTGGACTCCGGAGCCAAGGTCCTGGTGCTCGACGAACCCACCGCCGCCCTCGACGTCAGGGCCGAGGCGGAGTTCTTCGACTCGTTCGTCGAACTGACCCGGGGACTCACCACACTGCTCATCTCGCACCGCTTCTCGAGCGTCCGCCGCGCCGACCGCATCGTCGTCCTCGAACACGGCCGGGTCATCGAGGACGGGACCCACGAGTCGCTGCTGGCCCGAGGCGGACGCTACGCGGAGCTCTTCCACCTGCAGGCCGAACGCTTCGCCGCCGGTCTCGACGCCGAAGGCAACGAGGAGAACGACGAGACCGAGAAGAAGGAGACCGTGCAGTGAAGGACGCCCTCGCCGGCTGCTGGCAGCTCTACACGATCGCGTTGCGCACCAGCCGCGCCCGCATGCTGCTCTCGACCGTCCTGGTGCTCCTGGAGGGGCTGGCCTGGCCGGTCCTCGCCGTCGGTCTGAAGGGCGGGGTCAACGCCGCCGTCGCGCACAGGCCCGGATCGATGCTCGGCTACGGCATCGCGATCGCCGTGTCCGCGATCGGGGTGCTGCTGCTGCACCACTTCTCCTACGTGCCCTACGTCGAGACCTGCGACCTGGTGAAGGTGGACCTCAACGCCGAACTGATGGCGCTCGCGAACGGCTCGGCCCGGATCGAGCACCACGAACGCGCGGAGTACGCCGACAAGATCGCCGTACTGCGCCGCGAGCTGAGCACCTTCGACGTCGGCATGACCGGTCTGCTCACCGCGGTGTCACTCCTCGTGGGCATGGTCCTGACCAGCATCCTCCTGGTCCGTGTCGACCCGTGGCTGCTGCTGCTCCCCGTCGCGGCACTGCCCCCGGTGTGGAGCGGCCAACGCGCGCAGCGGGTCATCGACCGCTCCCGCAGCGCCGCCGCCACGCAGCTGCGCCAGGCCGAACACCTCTACAACCTGGCCACCACCGCCGCCACCGCCAAGGAGCTGCGCGTGCTGCGGCTGCAGCAGGAGGTCACGCGCCGGCAGGCACAGCAGTGGGACGGCGCCAGCCACGTGCTGCGCGCGGGCCAGCTGCGCGCCACCGTGGTCAGCGCCCTCGGCCAGCTGTTCTTCGCCGTCGCCTATGTCGTCGCGGTGCTGCTGGTCCTACTGCAGGCGGTCCGAGGCCACCGACAGGTCGGCGACGTGGTCCTGGTCGTCACCCTGGCCGCTCAGATCAACGCACAGGTCACCACCGGGCTGGACCTCCTGCAGAAGCTGCAGCGGGTCGCCAACGCCCTCAACCGGCTGCGCTGGCTGCGCGAACTCATCGCCTCCCAGCAGCCGCCACCCCCGGACAGCCCGCTGCCCACCGCCATCCGGGACGGCATCGAACTGCGCGACGTCGCCTTCACCTATCCGGGCACCGACCGGCCCATCCTCAGCGAGGTCAACCTGCACTTCCCCGCCGGATCCACGGTCGCCATCGTGGGCGAGAACGGCGCGGGCAAGACCACCCTCGTCAAGCTGCTCTGCCGCTTCTACGACGTCACCCAGGGCACCATCACCATCGACGGCACCGACATCACCCGCTTCCCGCTCGACGACTGGCGCGCCCGCATCGCCGCCGGGTTCCAGGACTTCGTCCGCTTCGAACTGCCCGCCCAGCGCACCGTCGGAGTCGGGGACCTGTCGCACCTGGACGACGAGGCCGCCGTCCTGGCGGCCCTGGAACGCGCGGACGCCACGCTTGTCCTGGACCGCCTCGACGACGGCCTCGCCACCCAGCTCGGCCGCAGCTGGACCGACGGGACCGAACTGTCCGGCGGCCAGTGGCAGCGGCTGGCCCTCGGCCGCGCCATGATGCGGGAGCTGCCGATGCTGCTCGTTCTCGACGAGCCGACCTCCGCACTCGACGCGGAAGCCGAGCACCAGCTCTTCGAGCAGTACGCCCGGAACGCCCGCCGGGTCGGACGCGAGACCGGCGCCGTCACCGTCCTTGTCTCCCACCGCTTCTCCACCGTGAGCATGGCCGACCAGATCCTCGTCGTCGCCGACGGCCGCATCGCCGAAGCCGGCAGCCACGACGACCTCATGCGGGCCTCCGGCCTGTACGCGGAGCTGTACGCCCTGCACGCATCGGCGTTCGAGTAGCCGGGCCCGCGGACCGCCGCAGCTGACGCCGCCGGCGCTGCACCGTCCGCGTCTGCGCCGGCAGCTCGGCCGGCCTTGCACCGCCCCGGGAGGGTGTGAGCCACGTCTCGCCGAGGAGTCCGCACTCGACGTGCCCTATGCCTTCCACAGCCAGCTGCAGGCCTTTGCCGCGGCGGTTCGCGGTGAACAGCCCCCGCAGTGGCCGCCGGCCACGGCCGGCACGTCGTGGAGGTGGTGCAGGCCGTCTACCGCTCCTGCCTCGCCGGGGCACCCGTCGCCCTTGGGCCCGGTCTGCCGACCGCCCTGGTGTGATCCGACGGCGTGAGCACGTCCTGCACCAGGCACTGGACGCACAGCTCTGCGGGACGGCCGGTCTTCCTCGTGCGGACCGCGCCGGCGGCTCGAGTGCGCGGCGGTCAAAGGGGCGTGTTCACGCGGTCGGGCCGGTGGCGTCGTCATCCGTCCCGGCCGCGGTTGTCCTTTCGGTGTCGGCGTCAGCCCGGCTGATCGGCCCGGACGGCCATGCGGCCGTCACCGCGGCAACGGCGACGACCAGGCCCGCCAGAGCGAAGGCCCAGGGCACGCCCCCGGGGCTGTCCACGATGGTGCCTGCGGCCGCTCCGCCGACCGCGTTGGCGGCGGCGGGGACGGTGGCAATCCAGGCGTGTGCCTCAGTGAGCATGCTCGCGGGCACGATCCGGCCCACGAGGGAGACGTAGACCGTGGGGACGGGTGCGATGACGCCGCCGCCGAGCACGAGGGCGACGCCCAGCACCCACGGGTCCGGCACGACGGCGAGTATCGCGAGGCTCAGGGACACACAACCGAGCAGCCATGCGAGCTGCCGGGGCAGCGGCGAACGCGGCGGCCGGGCTCCGTACCAGAGGCCGCCCGACGCGGAACCCAGGCCCCACACCTCGAGCAACAGGCCGGCCAGCCCGGCGGCTTCAGACCCCGCCTGCCCAACGCCGCACTGGCGCACCCGGCTGCGCCAGTGCGGTGGTCGCCGGATCTGCAGAGCTGTCCTCTCGTGGGTCTCGCGTACGGCGTGCTCACGGGCGGCGTCAGCCAGGCGACGGCGGCGGCCGAGGAGACCTGGATGAGGGAGTTCGGACCGAAGCCGATCAAGGCTGTGGAGGAACGACGGTGCCGGCGGTGATGCCGACGGCCGGCAGTGCTTCCTGGCGACGACCCGCTAGTCGTGCTTGACGGCGGTGAGGAAGAAGTCCCGGACGTCCTGGGCGAGCAGCTCGGGCACTTCCATTGCGGCGAAGTGGCCGCCGCGCTCGAACTCCGACCAGTGCCTGATGTCGTACAGTCGCTCGGCCAGCGGTCGCACCGACTGCGTGATGTCGTGCGCGAACACTGCCACGCCGAGCGGCACCGGACACGGCACGCTCCGCCCGCGGGGAACATCGTGGTGCAGCCGCGCCGAGGAGGCCGCGGTGGCGGTGAGCCAGTACAGCGAGATGTCGGTGAGCATCCGGTCGTCGCTGACCGGCGTACGCGGGTCGGTCCACTGCGCGAAGCGTTCGGCGATCCAGGCCAGCTGGCCGACCGGCGAGTCGGTCAGCGCATAGCCGATGGTCTGGGGGGTGAGGGCCTGGAGGGCCTGGTACGGCGGACGGTTGGCCATCAGCTGCCTGACCTTGTCCAGCCGGGCCTCGTCCGATTCGGACAGCTCAATGCCGGCGTCCGGGTCCGGCCGGGTCGGGAGGTAGTTGACGTGGACCCCGACGACCTGCTCGGGTGCCACCGCGCCGAGCGCCGTCGATATGCCAGCGCCGAAGTCGCCGCCCTGCGCGCCGTAGCGCTCATAGCCGAGCCGGTGCATCAACTCGGCCCAGGCCCGCGCGATCCGGACGGCGTCCCAGCCGCCCTCGTGGGTCGGTCCGGAGAAGCCGTAACCCGGTATGGACGGGATCACCAGGTGGAAGTCGCGTGACAGCGGCTCGATGACGTCGAGGAACTCCAGGAACGAGCCGGGCCAGCCGTGGGTGAGGATCAGCGCGAGCGCGTCCGGCTTCGGGGACCGCACATGGACGAAGTGGATGTTCTGGCCCTCGATCTCGGTGGTGAAGTGCGGGAGCTCGTTGAGCTCGGCCTCATGCGCACGCCAGTCGTACCCGGTGCGCCAGTGTTCGGCGAGCTCCTTGAGTCGCGCCAGCGGGAAGCCGTAGTCCCATCCGGCGTCGGCGACCTCATTGGGCCAGCGGGTGCGGGAGAGGCGGTCGGCCAGGTCGTCGAGGTCGGCCTGGGGGATGTCGATGCGGAACGGCTTGATCACGGTCTTCACTCCAGAGGTTCACTCGCGGTCGAAACGTTAGTGGCACTAACGAAGGTAGACTGTTAGTGGCACTAACACAAGAGGCGGAGGATCCCCCCATGAGCTCGACCCCCGAACCCACCCCCGCCCGGCTGCGCACAATCCCCAGCCGCCTGATGGCCCGGGCCGCGATCGTCGCCGACCGGCTCGTCAGCGAGCGCCTCGCCGCCGAAGGCGCACGCAAGTGGCACTTCGCCGTACTGGTCGCACTCACCGAGGCCGGCGCCGCCAGCCAGGCCGAACTCAGCCGCCGCACCGGCATCTACCGCAGCGACATGGTCGCCGTCCTCAATGAGCTCGCCGACACCGGATGCATCCGCCGCGAACCCGACCCCGCCGACCGCCGCCGCAACGTCATCACCCTCACCCCCACCGGCCGCAGCCGCCTGGAACGCCTCGATACGCTCATCACCGACGCTCAGCGCGAGCTCCTCGCCCCCCTCACCCCCGTCCAGCAGGACGAACTCATCCACCTGCTCAGCGTCCTGACCGAGCACCACCACCCCCGACACCCCCGCCCCCACGACGCGCAATAGCCCGTCCACCCGCGCCGTCCCGAACCTCGCCCCCACCACCCACGGCTATCCGGGGGCGGTTCCTTCCGATGCCCCGCATGATCCTGGCTCACCGAGCGGTCGTGGTGCAGCGCCGGCGGCCCTTACGCTGATGTGTCATGCAGGAGACGCGCCTCGACACTGCTCGGATCCGGGCGGCTCGCCGGGTGATCGACCCGGTTTTTCTCGACACTCCGCTGTATCGGTGCGAGGCGCTGGAGCCGGTTCTCGGGTGCATGGTGAGCATCAAGCTCGAAACGGCGAACCCGGTCCGCAGCTTCAAGGCCCGCGGCACCGAGGTCGTCGCGAGTCTGCTCGCTGACAATGGCTCGCGAGCCGTCGTGTGTGCGAGCGCGGGCAACCTTGGCCAGGCCCTCGCGTGGTCCGGTCGCGGCCGCGGGCTGGACGTCACCGTTGTGGCATCCCGTTTTGCGACTGTGGCCAAGCTTGATCGCATCCGCGCGCTGGACGCCAGGCTGGAGCTGGTGGATGGCGACCACGAGATCGCGCGCGAGCGGGCCGCGGCCATCGCGCGCTGCGACGGCATCCGGCTGGTCGAGGACAGCCTGGACATCGAGACCTGCGAGGGCGCGGCGACCATCGGCCTGGAACTGGTGGATGCCGCGCCGTCATTCGACGCCGTCCTGATCGCTCTCGGCGGCGGGGCACTGGCCACTGGCGTGGGCCATGTCATGAAGGCCATGGCACCCGAAGCCGAGGTGATCTGCGTCCAGCCGCTGGGCGCACCGGCGATGACGCACTCGTGGCACCGGCGGCGCGTCGTCACCACCGACTCGACCAACACCATCGCTGACGGCGTCGCCGGCCGGCGTCCCATCCCGGCCGTTCTGAACGACCTCCTCCTGGTCGCCGACGACGCCGTCCTGGTCCAGGAAGCGTCGATCGTCGCCGGCATGCGGATGCTCCTTGACCATGCCGGTCTCGTCGTAGAACCGTCGGCCGCGCTCGGCATCGCGGCGATCCTCGAGGACCGCGACCGCTTCGACGGCCGACACGTGGTCACCATCGTGTGCGGCAGCAACGTCGACGTCGGCGCCTATCACCGCTGGGTCGGTGCGACTCCCGTCCACAGGTCTTGATGCGATCAGGGGGCGGGGCCTCTGCCCCCTTGTGGGACCCGGGTTGATCCCAGGTGCTTACACGTCATGGCGGTGAAGGCCCCTGGTGAGCGAGTACGACGGGCATCAGTATGTCGGTGTTGTCAGCCGGTCGGTGATCTCCTCGGCGGTCAGCACGAGGGCGAAACCCTTGCGCAGGACCGCGAGTTCAGGTTCCTGCCTGGACTCGTCGTCGGTGGCTGTGACGTCGGAGCCGAAGATGACCTTGTAGCCGCGTTCGTATGCCTGCCGGGCCGTGGTGCCGCAACAGTAGTTGGTGAGCGTTCCCGTGACGATGACCGTGTCGCGGCCGAGGTTGCGGAGCATCGTGTCGAGCGGGGTGTCGTAGAACGCCCCATAGGAGGGCTTGCGGATGAGGGCCTCTTCGGGGCGTCGGCCCATCGGGGCCCACACTTCGGCGGGGCCCGGTCGGCGCCAGTCGGTGTCGGCATGCGGGAGGAACCGTAAGGCGTGCGGCCGGTCCAGTCCGAGATGGGTCTCGTCGAAGATGGTCCACAGCACCGGGACAGAAGCTGCCCGGCATTCTTCGACCAGTTGGTGCAACCGGGGCGCCATCCGAGTGGCCGCGGGCACCCAGTAGGGACTCCAGCCGGGCCGGACGAATTCGTCTTGCATATCGATCACCAGCAGTGCCGTCCGTTCGGCCCGTACGTCGAACGAGGCCCGGCCACGCTCGTAAGCGTTGCGCGCCCGTGTGATCACCCAGTCCTCGGTGTATGCCATCCCGACTCCTGCCTCGATTCGAGGTACCTCGTTTCGAGTGCGAGAATAGCAGCATGCTCGAACTTGCGATCCTGGGATTTCTGGCCGAGGGACCGCTGCACGGCTATCAACTGCGCCACCGGATAGCGCACTTGTCCGGCCATGTCCGGCCGGTCAGCGACGGCAGCCTCTACCCTGCGATCAACCGGCTGGTCAGTGCCGGGATGCTCGACCGGCGGACCGAACGGGGCTCCTCGGCCGCTCAGCGGCACACCCTGAGCCTGACCAACGCCGGCCACTGCGAACTGCTGTGCCGACTGCGGGATGCCGGGGGCCTGGACATCAGCGACAGCAGCCGATACTTCACGATCTTGGCCTTCCTGTCCCACCTGCCCGACACCGCCGACCAGCACGCAGTACTGCGTCGGCGATTGGATTTCCTGGAACAGCCCGCGAGCTTCTTCTACGACGGTGACCGCCGACTGGGCGTCGAGGACACCGACGACCCCTACCGGCGCGGCATGCTCACCATCGCCCGCGCCACCAGCCGTGCCGAAAGGGCCTGGCTTCGGGAAGTGCTGGCCTGACACCGCACCCGCAGGCACCTCCCCCGTTCTGCACCCGGACGCCTCCTCTTCCCAGGCCGCACCTGCGACAGGGAACACCGGCGGAGTGGTGTGCAGGTTCAGGTACACCCCGACGTAGCCACCCACACCGGCACCGACACCGACACCGGTATCGCGGCCGGCATCGACCACGGCCCCGGGCGATCACGCTCCCGGCGCCGCCTTCGACGACGCGGCCGTCCCCGACGGGGCAGCCCTCCCGGCCGAACTCGCCCTGCGCCGGCTCGCCCCGTACGGGCGCACCGCCGGTCCGGGCGGGGCGCGGCCCGCAGGCCGCACCAAGCCGGTACTGCCGCCCCCGGCCTGACCGGTCCGGTGCGGCCGGGGGTGGCACTGCATCGTCCCTGCCGGGGCCGGCGTACGCCGCCACCTGGCCTTTGGGCCGCGCCGTGCCCGCGGTTCGCGCAGCGACCCGGACGGCGGCCAGTGTCCACACGATGTCTTGAATGACGGACAGGCGGTACGACAGTGCGATAACCAGATGTAATGTCTGACGAAAGCAATGCTTAGCCCCAGTGAGTGAGTAGCCCCATGCACCATGCCCTTCGCGCCCCGAGCCTCGCCGACGCCCAGGACGGCTGGGAGGCATGGTGTCGGAGCCGCGAGGCGGCAGTGACCGCACCGCAGGGGAACCTCGCGCTGGTGGAGACCCGCTGGCTGCCGGAGGGCGAGTCGCCGGACCTCGAGTCGGCCCGTGCGGGGCTGCCGGAGAGTGTGACGGTCACCACTGTCCGGCGCACCGACCTGGCCACCGGCCTGCCGCAGCACGCGCTGCGGTTCTGGGACGCCGACTCGCCCGCCATCCGGCACTTCGAGCGGATCGACCGCTACCCCTTCAACCCGGAGTGGGTGGTCGAGGCCGCCTTTGTGCCGGTTTCGGAGGAGCGCCGGATCCCGTTCGAGCACATCCGCGACGCCGGGGCCACCCGCGACCTCCCGGTCCCCGGTGACATCCGGTTCACTCTCGACGGCGTGGACTACGCCCTGCACGCGTTCGACGACGAGGGCACGCTGCTGCTGGTCTTCGGCGACCCCACCAACGGAGCCGACACCTACGGCGCGGGGCGCTTCCTGTTCGTTCCGCGCGAGGCGGGCAGCGACACCGTCGTCCTGGACTTCAACCGGGCCTTTGTACCGCCGTGCGGCTTCTCGGCCCAGTACAACTGTCCGATGCCGCCGCGGCAGAACCGCCTCCACCTGGCTGTCGAAGCCGGTGAGAAGCAGCTGGTCCTCCGCGACGGCCACTCCGTCCACTGAGCCGTCCCCGGCTCTCCCCCAGCCCCGTCACCCGCCCGACCCCCAGCGGTCGGCGCACGCGCGCCCTCTTCTGACCGTCATGCCTGCGGCCACATGCTGCCTGCTGCTCCGGAGCCTTTCATGCGCATCAAGACCCTCCCCGTCCTCGGCGGCGCCCTGGCCGCCGCCCTCAGCCTCACCCTGGCCGCGTGCGGCTCCGGCGGCGGCTCGAACTCCTCCGCCTCCGGCGGCTCGGGTGCGTACAACCCCGACGCCGCCGTGGCGATCGGCTCGCTCTACGAGCCGCAGAACCTGGACAACACCGCCGGTGGCGGCCAGGGCGTCACCGAGGCGCTCAACGGCAATGTCTACGAGGGGCTCTTCAAGCTCACCGACGACGGCAAGGTGCAGAACCTGCTGGCGCAGAGCTACTCGGTCAGCCCGGACGGCCTGACCTACACCTTCAAGCTGCGCAGCGGTGTGACCTTCCACACCGGCCACCCGCTCACCTCGGCGGATGTGAAGTACAGCATCGAGAAGGTGCTCGCCAAGGACTCCAAGTCCGCGCGCAAGAGCAACCTCGAGGTCGTCAAGAGCATCGACACCCCGGCCGCGGACACCGTGAAGGTGACCCTCAGCTCCAAGTCGATCTCGTTCGTCTACAACCTCAGCTACGTCTGGATCATCGACCACCAGGCCGGCGACCTCAAGACCTCCGAGGCCGGCACCGGCCCGTACAAGCTGGACAAGTGGACCCGCGGCTCGGCCCTCAGCCTGGCCCGCTGGAGCGGCTACTGGGGAACCAAGGCCTCCAACGCCAAGGCGGTCTTCCACTACTACAAGGACGCCACCGCGCTCAACAACGCCCTGCTGACCAACGCCGTGGACGTGGTCACCAGCGAGCAGAGCCCGGACGCGCTCGACCAGTTCAAGAGCAACCCCAGCTACAAGGTCAACGACGGCCACTCCACCACCAAGCTGCTGCTGGCCTTCAACGACAAGGCCAAGCCCTTCGACAACGCCCTGGTCCGCAAGGCCGTCACCTCGGCGATCGACAACAAGCAGCTGCTGCAGTCGGTCTGGGGCGACTACGGCACCCTGATCGGCTCGATGGTCCCGCCGACCGACCCGTGGTACGAGGACCTGACCAAGGTCAACCCGTACGACACCGCGCTGGCCAAGAAGGAGCTGGCGCAGGCGGGCTATGCGAACGGCTTCAGCTTCACGCTGGACACGCCGAACTACGACCCGCACCCGACCGCGGCCACCTTCATCAAGGCCGCGCTGGCGAAGGTCGGCATCACCGTCAAGATCAATGTGATCACCCCGGACGAGTGGTACACGAAGGTCTACCAGAACCACGACTTCACCGCGACGCTCCAGGAGCACGTCAACGACCGCGACGTGGTCTGGTACGGCAACCCCGACTTCTACTGGGGCTACGACAACCCCCAGGTGACCACGTGGGTCGACCAGGCCGAGCAGTCCGGCACCGCGGCGCAGCAGACCGCGCTGCTGAAGAAGGTCAACGAGCAGATCGCCCAGGACGCGGCCAGTGACTGGCTGTACCTGTACCCGCAGATCGTGGTCTCCTCCGCCAAGGTCACCGGCTACCCGCTCAACGGCCTGAACTCGCAGTTCTTCGCCTACGGCATCAAGAAGTCGAGCTGATGACCCGACCCACCGGCATGGCGGGCTATCTGCTGCGGCGGCTCGGCTTCCTGGTCGTCTCGCTGCTGCTGGCCAGCGTGGTGCTGTTCCTGCTGCTGCGGCTGCTGCCCGGCGATCCGGCGAACGCCCTGGTCTCGGTCGGGGCCGACCCCGACCAGATCGCGGCGGCCCGGCACGAGCTGGGCACCGACCAGCCGCTGCTGCAGCAGTTCGGCACCTGGCTCCACCAGTTGGCGACGCTCGACCTGGGGCACTCCTTCGTCAGCTCGCTGCCGGTGGGCTCGGAGATCGTCACCCGGCTGAACGTCACCGTCCCGCTGACCCTGTCGGCCTTCGTGCTGGCCGTGCTGATCGCGCTGCCCGCCGGGTTCATCGCCGCGCACCGCTCCCGTACCTGGTACGGCACGCTGCTGAGCGCGGTCTCCCAGCTGGGCATCGCGGTGCCGGTGTTCTGGGTCGGCATGATCCTGGTCACCGTCTTCGCGCTGCACCTGCGGGTGCTGCCGGCCGGCGGCTTCCCGCAGGACGGCTGGTCGGACCCGGGCAACGCCGTGCGGTCACTGGTGCTGCCGGTGGTCACGGTGGCCCTGGTGATGGCCGCCTCCCTCACCCGCTATGTCCGCTCGGCCGCGCTGGATGTACTCGGCAGCGACTACCTGCGCACCGCGCGGGCACTCGGCGCCTCGTTCCGCGGCGCGATGTGGCGGCACGGCCTGCGCAACGGCGTGGTGCCGGTGATCTCGGTGCTGGGCATCGAGCTCGCCACCACGCTGCTGGGCGCCGTGGTGGTGGAGAACGTCTTCGCGCTGCCCGGGCTCGGCAGCCAGCTCGCCCAGGCGATCTCGCAGCACGACTACCCGGTCATCCAGGGGGTGCTGCTGGTGAGCACCCTCGCGGTCCTGGTGATCGGCTTCCTGGCCGACCTGGTGCAGCGCCTGATCGACCCCCGCCTGCGCGGGCGGCTCTCCGGGGCCGCCGCTCCCTCTGCCGGAGGCACCCGATGAAGCGCGTCCGCTCCTGGACCCTGGTCAGCGGGGCCGTGCTGTTCGGCCTGATCGTCCTGGTCGCGCTGGTCTCCCTGGTCTGGCTGCCGTACGACCCGTCCGACATGACCGGCGGCCGGCTCATCGCACCGGGCTGGCCGCATCTGCTGGGCACCGACAAGCTGGGCCGGGACCTGCTCACCCAGGTGATGGTCGGCGCCCGGATCGCGCTCGGCGCGGGGGCCGGTGCGGTGGCGATCGGCGGCGTGCTCGGCGTGCTCGCCGGCATCGCCACCGGCTTCGCCGGACGCTGGCTGGACGATGCGCTCTCCGCACTGCTGGACGTCCTGATCGCCTTCCCCACCCTGCTGCTCGCCATGCTGGTGGTGGCCGCCCGCTCGGCCTCGCTCGGCTCGGCGGTGCTCGCGATCGGGCTCGGCATGGTCGCGGTGGTGGCCCGGCTGTCCCGGGTGCTGGTCAAGCGGGTCCTGGCGCAGGAGTACATCACCGCCGCACGGACCTCCGGCACCGGCTGGGTGCGGATCGTCACCGGCCATGTGCTGCCCAACATCTGGCCGACCCTGGTGGTCAACCTGGCCCTGCAGTTCGGGGTCGCGGTACTCGCCGAGGCCAGCCTCTCCTACCTGGGCCTGGGCGCCCCGCCGCCGAACGCCTCCTGGGGCCGGATGCTGGAGGAGGCACAGGCCACCGTCTACACCGCCCCCGCCGGCGTGATAGCCCCGGGCGTGCTGCTGGTGGTGCTGGTGCTCGGCGTCAACCTGATCGCGGACGGCCTGCGGGACGCCCTCGACCCGACCAGGAGGAAGCGCGCATGAGCCTGCTCGACGTCCAGGGTCTGACCATCCGTACCGAGGACGGCCGCGAACTGGTCTCGGACCTCTCCTTCTCGCTCGACGCGGGCGAGCGGATCGGCCTGATCGGCGAGTCGGGCTCCGGCAAGTCGCTCACCACGCTTGCCGTCATGGGCCTGCTGCCGCCCGGGATGACCGCCTCCGGGTCGATCGTGCTCGACGCCCCGGGGCTGCCCCGCACCGATGTCGTCGCCGCCGGCGAACGCCGGCTGCTGGGGCTGCGCGGGCGTGCGGCCACCGTGGTCTTCCAGGAACCGCTGACCGCGCTCGACCCGCTGATGCGGGTCGGACAGCAGGTCGCCGAGCCGCTGCGCCGCCTCAAGGGGCTGCGCGGCGCGGCGCTCCGCCAGGCGGTGCGCGACGCGCTCGCCCAGGTGCTGCCCGACCCGGACCGGATCGCGCGGGCCTTCCCGCACGAGATCTCCGGTGGCCAGCGCCAGCGGGTGGCCATCGCCATGGCCCTGGCCTGCGACCCCGCGCTGCTGATCGCGGACGAGCCGACCACCGCCCTGGATGTGACAGTGCAGGAGGAGATCCTGGAGCTGCTCGGCGCCCAGGTGGCCGAGCGGGGGATGGCCCTGCTCTTCGTCAGCCACGACCTGGCGGTCGTCTCGGCCGTGACCGAGCGGGTGCTGGTGCTGCGCAACGGGCAGCTGGTCGAGCAGGGCAGCGTCGAGCAGATCGTGCACTCGCCGACCCACGCCTACACCCGTGAACTGGTCGGCAGCGCCCGGCGGCTGGAAAGCGCCCTGGAACGGACGGCGAAGCGATGAGCACCACTCCCCTGGCCGGGCCGGCGACCTCGGACGAGGCCGCGGGCAGCCCGCTGCTGGAGGCCCGCGAAGTGGGCTTCACCTACCGCGGCGCCGGCTCCCCCGTACTGCACGACATCAGCCTGGCGCTCCGGCCCGGGCGCAGCCTCGCCCTGGTCGGCGAGTCCGGCACCGGCAAGACCACACTGCTGCGCCTGCTGCTCGGGCTGACCGCCCCGACCAGCGGGCGGATCCTCTTCGACGGGGAGCCGCTGGCCCTCGGCGACCGTACCCGGATGCGGACCTTCCGCCGGTCGGTGCAGCCGGTCTTCCAGGACCCGTACTCCTCGCTGGACCCCCGCGCCCGGGTGCGCGCCGTCGTCTCCGAGCCGCTGCGCTCGCTCGGGCTGGCTCCGGCCGGACGTGCGGGCACCCGCGATCCGCGGGTCGCCGCGGCCCTGGAGTCGGTGGGCCTGCCCGCGGACGCGGCGGACCGCTACCCGCACGAGTTCTCCGGCGGCCAGCGGCAGCGCATCGCGATCGCCCGGGCCATCGTCTGCGACCCGCGCGTCCTGCTGGCGGACGAGCCGGTCAGCGCGCTGGACGTGACCACCCGGGTGCGGATCGTGGACCTGCTCGCGGAGCTCAAGGAGCGGCGGGGGCTGACCATCGCGATGGTCTCGCACGACCTGTCGGTGGTCGCCGCGCTGTGCGAGCACACCGCCGTGCTGGAGCACGGGCGGATCGTCGAGCAGGGCGACACCGGCGACGTCCTGAGCGCGCCCACGCACCCGTACACCCGCCGCCTGGTCGGCAGCGTCCCCCGGCTGCCGGCGCCCCGCCCGGCGTCCTGAACCGACCCGTTGCGAGACCGGCCTGGCCCGATGTGACGTGGCCTGCCCGGCGGTCCAGTGCCCGTACGGCGAGGACGGCGAGGACGGCACGCCGGCCGTGCGGCCAGTCGGCGGTTCCAGGCTCAAAACCTAAGCCGGCCTTAAGTGCGTCGTAACGGCCGCTCAAGGTGATGGGGCGTCAATTCCCTGCCTGAAAAGAAGTCGAGAAGTTTCAACTGATAGGAAACTTTCCTATTGACGCGACGATTGGTCTGGACCATCTTGTGTGGGGCCGCGCGGCTGCATCCCCCACACAACCCGGCGGCGCGGTTCGCCGCGCCGCCCACCAGCCCAGGAGTACCCGCCCATGAGGCGCGTCACCTTGCCCCTTGCCGCCGTTTCGGCCGCAGCCATGGCTACCGCTCCCCTCTCCGCCGGACAGGCGCACGCCGACACCGGCCTGACCGGACTGATCGCCGCCTATGCAGTCACCCAGAACTGGCAGACCGGTTTTGAGGCCGGTTACACGATCACCAACCACACGAACGCCTCGGTCAGCACCTGGTCACTCTCCTTCTTCCTGCCGTCCGGGGAGAGCATCAGCAGCGCGTGGAACGGCAACCTGACCTCCGCCGCCGTCACCGGTGGCACGCGCTACACGATCACCCCTCCTGATTGGGCGGGTGCCCTCGCGCCCGGTGCGACGGCGGCCGTGGTCGGGTTCGACGTCTCCAACGGGAGTACGGCCCAGACCGCACCCGCCAACTGCACCATCAACAACCAGCCCTGCGAGGGCCTGCCCCCGGACACCACCGCACCGACCACCCCCACCGGCCTGAAGGTCACCGGCACCGGCGTCGGCAGCGTCTCCCTCTCCTGGAACGCCGCCACGGACAACCAGTCCCTCGCCGGCTACCACCTGTGGGAGTCGGGCGCCAAGGTCGCCACCGTCACCGGCACCAGCGCGAACCTGACCGGCCTGCTCCAGGGCAGCACCCACGTCATCGGCGTCTCGGCCTTCGACGCCACCGGGAACGAGTCCCCCGTCTCGGCCACGGTGTCGGCCACCGCCGGCAGCGGTACGGTCCCCGGCGCGTCCGCCCCCTACGTCGACCTGGGCGCATACCCGACGCCGAGCCTGCCGGCGCTCGCCGCGGCGAGCGGCCTCAAGCAGTTCTCACTCGCCTTCATCATCAACGGCAGCACCCCCTGTACCGCGAGCTGGTTCGGCGCCTACGACCCCGCGACCGGCTGGGACAAGGCCGACATGGACGCCATCCGCGCTGCGGGAGGAGACGTCCGGCCCTCCTTCGGCGGCGCCAACGGCACCGAACTGGCGCAGTCCTGCACCACCGTCGCCTCGCTCGCAGCGCAGTACCAGAAGGTCGTCGACGTCTACGGTCTTGACCGGATCGACTTCGACATCGAGGGCGGCGCGGTCGCCGACCATGCCTCGATCGACCGCCGCTCCGCGGCGGTCGCGCAGGTCCAGGCCGCGCAGCGGGCCAAGGGCCGTGACCTCAAGGTCAGCCTGACCCTGCCGGTCCTGCCCACCGGCCTGACCGCGGACGGCCTCTACGTACTCCAGTCCGCGAAGAACGCGGGTCTGTCGGTGGACGTGGTCAACGCGATGTCGATGGACTTCGGCGACTCGGCGGCGCCGAACCCGAGCGGCAAGATGGGCGCCTACGTGATCCAGTCGGCACAGGCGACCCAGGCCCAGATCAAGTCGGTCTGGACGAATCTGACCGACGCCCAGGCCTGGGCCAAGGTCGGTGTGACGCTGATGCTGGGCCAGAACGACAACCCCTCCGAGGTGTTCGGCCTGACCGACGCCCAGCAGCTGGTCACCTTCGCCCAGCAGAACCACCTCGGTGAGCTGGCCTTCTGGGAGATGACCCGGGATGCCAACGCCTGCCACGGCGGGCTCTCCCAGTGCACCAACGTGACGCAGACGCCGTACCAGTTCTCCAAGATGTTCGCCGGCTTCACCGGCTGACGCCTCCCGGAACGAGTCCGACCCGCCGCGCGGGCCGCCACCTCAGCGGCTCGCGCGGTCCGGCGACTCAGTCCGGATCCACACAGCCGCATTCGATGAGCGCGGCTGGGTGACGTTCGGGATCGGACTCTGCGGTGTTTCTGTTCATCGACAGGGGGCGCCGGATGGCCGTCCTGGTGGCGGGGTCTCCGAGGTCCTTGGTCGCGGGCCGGCGGGTCAGCGGGTCGCGCCCCGGGAGGTCGCGGCGCGGTCCGCGCTGCGGGTGGAGCGCAGACCGCGCCGCATGCCGCTGGACACCGGGACCCCGTCAGACGGTGATCGTCTTGTACTCGACGTAGCCGGCCAGTCCAGTAGCCCCGTACTCGCGGCCGATGCCGCTGGCCTTGAAGCCGCCGAACGGGCCGTCGAAGCCGATCGGGGCACCGTTGACGGTGACCGTGCCGGTCCGCACGCGCCGGGCGACGGCCAACGCATGCTGTTCGTCGGAGGACCAGACACCGCCGGAGAGGCCGTACTCCGAATCGTTGGCGATCCGCACCGCGTCTTCCTCGTCGTCGTACGCGATGACCACCAGCACCGGGCCGAAGACCTCCTCCTGGGCGATCCGCATCGTGTTGTCGACGTCGGCAAACACGGTCGGGGTGACGTAGTTGCCGCCCTCCAGCCCCAGGGGGACCTCCGGACCTCCGGTGACCAGGCGCGCCCCCTCGTCGATGCCCAGCCGGATGTAGTCCCGCACACGCTGCTGCTGGTCCGGGCGAATCATCGGGCCGATGAAGGTGTCCTCGTCGGCGGGGTCGCCCACCTTCAGCGACTCGACGAGCCCCTTGACCGCCGTGACGACCTCCTCGTACCGCGAGCGCGGTGCCAGGATCCGCGTCTGGGCGATACATGCCTCGCCATTGTTGAGCAGCGAGGCGAACTTCAGGCCGGCAACGGCCTTCGGCAGGTCGGCGTCCTCGAGGATGATCGCCGCAGACTTGCCGCCCAGCTCCAGGCTGACTCGCTTCAGCTGCTCACCGGCGATCGAGGCGATCCGCCGACCGGCGCGAGTGGACCCGGTGAAGGCGATCTTGTCGACGTCCGGGTGCGAGACCAGGTACTCGCTGGTCTCCCGGCCGGCGTGGAGCACGCTGACCACGCCCTGCGGCAGGCCTGCTGCATCCAGCAGCTCCGCGAGCAGGTTCATGCTGAGCGAGTTCTCCGGGGAGGTCTTCAGCACGACCGTGTTGCCCGCGAGCAGCGCCGGGATGAGCTTTGCCAGCGCGGCCGAGAACGGGGAGTTCCACGGGATGACGGCGGCGACCACGCCGATCGCCTCGCGACGCACCACGCTGCGGAAGGGAAGCGCGGGGTCGGAGGGCTCGAGCGTCTCCTCCCAGCCGAACTCCTCCGCCGCCTTCAGATAGGCGTCGGCCTGCCGGGACAGCCCCGGCTGCCCTGCCCTGGTGAACCAGCCTGCCGAACCGTTCTCGCGGGCGATGAGCGCGGCGATCTCTGCCGCGCGCTCCTCACGCAGCGTGTTCAGGCGCCGGAGGACCGCGATCCGCTCGGTCGGGGCGGTCCGCGGCCACGTCCCTTCGTCGAAGGCCTTGCGCGCCGCGGCTACCGCCAGGTCCACATCCGCGGGGGCGGCCTGGGCGGCGCGGCCGATGACGGACCGGTCGTGCGGGGAGCGGACGTCGAGCGTGAGCGCCGAGTCGCTCGGCGAGGTCCATACGCCGCCGATGTAGAGCCTGTCGTTGATGATCATGTTCTTCCCGCCTGCTGTTCGGAACGTCCTTTGTTAACTGTCACACCAATGTAGCGCTTGTGATGAGTATGGGTACTCCCATGTGTCGATAGTCTCAGTATGTGCGGCACCGATGGTTAGACTGTGGCGATGAGAGCCGACGCCGCCCGCAACCTGCAAACCGTCCTGACCACAGGCGCCCGCCTGCTGGCCGAGGACCCCTCCGCGAGCATCGCCGCCATTGCTGCCGCCGCCGGGGTTGACCGGCGCACCGTCTACCGGCGGTTCGCCTCCCGCGAAGAGCTGCTGGCCGCCATCTACCAGGCCCGCCTCGACGCGATCGAGCAGGCGATCGACGCCGCCCGGCTCGCTCACGCCCCGGTCGCCGTGGCTCTCCACCGCTATGCCGAGGGCATCATCACCGTCAACCGCACCTGGCCCGTGGAACTCGGCCGCATGCGCGCCGACCAGACGATCCGGGCCCGCCGCGACCGGTTCATCGCGGAGGTCGGCACATTCCTCCAACGCGCCACCGACGAAGGACTGCTGCGCGCCGACCTGCCGGCCGGATGGGCCGACGCGCTTCTGCGGCAGCTTCTGCACACGGCCACCAACGAGCTGCCCGACCTTGACGCGGGACAGGCAGCCGATGTGCTGGTGAAGACCTACCTGCGGGGAGTGGGCCGGGAGCACCCCTGACGGACCGCAGTGCTGCAGCCCGTGCTGCGGAGTCCCGTGGTCCGGGCGGTCCCAGGGGGAGCGCCCGGACAGCCGCGTCCGGGGTCAGCCGGCGAGCGTAGACGCAGCACTGGATGCCGGTGCCGGCCGCGGTGGTGACGCCGTCCTGGACGGTCGAGACCGAGATGGTCTGCCCGTCGGCGTCACCCTCCCCCAAGTTACTGGTGGGTTCGAGTGCCAGGAAACTGCAGCTGGCACCTCCCTCGACCGTCCTCAGGCAAGGACCGGAAGTGCGGCACTTCAGCCCACAGGCCGACCTTGCCAGGTGCTGTCCGCAACGAGGTCCCGGTCGGCGATCAGGATGGCGTCCCGCCAAGCGGGGTATAGCAGACGGTCGCGTGGCTATGTGGTGCGCGCCTCCGGGAAGTGCACCCGCCCCCTCCAAGGAGATCGACGCGGCACGTGGGCTGCGTTCACGGACGACCCCGCACCCACCGCCCACGAACTGGTGCGGGACCGACTTCCCGCCGCCGGAGCCGCCTTCCTCGTCGGCAGCGTGCCGACCGACCGCCGGACGCCCCCATCTGATCCCTCAGCTCGCCAAGGGTCAGGCTCACGGGCTTGCCGGTGGGGCAGCCAAGCCCCCAGGGCGCTGTGGAGCTGACCGGTACGTGGCGGTCTGTCGGTCACACCTTCCTCTTGCGAGCGGGGGGTCTGGTCGTACGGACAGATTCCCTGGTGTCTACAGTGAGCGGCGCTGCAACCGGCGTCGCGCCAAGGGAGGCCGCCCATGACCTGCACCGCCCGTCCGATACTGCGCACCGCCGCGCCCGACTCCGACGTCGCGCTCGGCGTGGCCGGCTGGAGCAGCGGCGGCAGCCACGCCGACGGCACTTCGACCACCCAGGCCTCGGCTCCCGCAGGCGCCTCGGCCACCATGCCGACTGCCGCCGCACAGCGTGCAGCGCCGCTGACTGCGGCCCAGCCGAAGGGTGCAGCGCTGTCCGGCACGGACCTTCCGGCCGGTTTCGCGGTGCACGCCGCCGCTGAGGACGACACGCTGTTCGCAAGCGCGACGGACACCGCGAAGCCCGCCTCCTCGCGGGCGATCGCGGACATCGCCGGTGACGATGGCGCCATCGAGCCGACCGGGCCGGCCGATACCGACTACCTGCAAACCACCCACATGATCGGCCTGTTGTTCGGCCACATCGCCGCCTACGGGGCGAGCGACGCCGAGAAGACCCTCGCCGGCCTGCGGACGGCTCTGATGTGCTGCACCTCGCACCGGACCACGACTGAGGCCGACAGAACCGTGACTGCTGGGAAGACCCGCGTCCTGCCTGCTCCCTGTCTCGGCAACGGTGCAATCGCCTTCGAGGTCACCGGCACCAGCGGGAGCGGCCGCAGGCACGCTGCTCGGCCATCCGGAGACGACGCTCGTCGACCACCCGTCGCGCCGCCGTGGGATGTCCCTGGAGCGGGTCGAGGCCGACTGGTGCGACCTGATTGAGCGGTACAAGGGTCGATGTCCGACCGACGTACCGGCTGACCCGCGCTGCTGCTGCCGAGGAGCTCATCCGCCCTGGTGGGAGCCATTGCGGCAACGGCGCCATTCGCCCTTCTTCGACGGACGCTGACGCTTGACAGACCGTGCCCGTCGCGCAACGCAACACAACACAACGACGTCCATTGCTCGGCGATGGAGTCGTGCATCGAGGAGGACTGTTCATGCACGCCCGGAGGATCGGCGCAGCCGCCGCAACAGCGTTGGCGGTCCTGGCTGCCCGCGACCTCATCCAGAAGAAGCACGCACTGCTCCGCAACTTCCCGGTCGTCGGGCACGCCCGGTACCTGTTGGAGAGGATCGGGCCGGAGCTGCGCCAGTACATCGTGACCTCCAACGAGGAGGAGCGACCCTTCAGTCGTGACCAGCGCAGCTGGATCTATGCGTCGGCGAAGGAGGAGAACAACTACTTCGGGTTCGGAACCGACGTCGACGTCGAGCACGTGCAGGGGCACGCCTACGTGAAGCAGCGCACGTTCGCCGGCCCGCTGCCCGACGCGCACGACCCGCAGGCCCCACTGCCCTCGGCCAAGGTGCTGGGCGGGCCGCGCGGGCGGGCCAAGGCGTTCCGGCCTGCGAGCGTGGTGAACATCTCGGCGATGAGCTTCGGATCGCTCTCCGGCGCGGCCGTCACGGCGCTCAACAAGGGGGCGGCACTGGCGGGCACGATGCACAACACGGGCGAAGGCGGCCTCTCGCCGTACCACCGCAACGGCGGAGACCTCGTCCTGCAGATCGGGACGGCGTACTTCGGCTGCCGCAACGAGGACGGCAGCTTCAACCTCGACAAGCTCAAGGATGTGGTCGCCGGCGCCCCGGTCAAGGCGATAGAGATCAAGCTCTCCCAAGGCGCCAAGCCTGGGCTGGGCGGAATGCTGCCGGGCGCGAAGGTGACCCCGGAGATCGCCGGGATCCGCGGCATCCCTGTCGGCAAGGACTGCCTCTCCCCGTCGCGGCACACCGCGTTCAACGACGTCGACTCGATGCTCGACTTCGTGGAACTGCTTGCCACCGAGACCGGCCTGCCGGTCGGGGTCAAGAGCGCGGTGGGAGAGATGGGCTTCTGGCAGGAGCTGGCCAGGATGATGGCGCGTGGTGACCGTGGTGTCGACTTCGTGACCGTCGACGGCGGCGAGGGCGGCACCGGGGCGGCGCCGCTGATCTTCACCGACTCGGTGTCGCTGCCGTTCCGAATGGGCTTCTCCCGGGTCTACCGCACCTTCGCCGAGCTGGGACTGACCGACGAGCTGACCTTCATCGGCTCCGGCAAACTCGGACTGCCCGAGAACGCCGCAGTCGCCTTCGCTCTGGGTGCCGACATGATCAACGTGGCCCGTGAGGCGATGCTGTCCATCGGCTGCATCCAGTCGCAGAAGTGCCACACCGACATGTGTCCCACCGGCATCGCCACCCAGAACCCATGGCTGGCCCGCGGCCTCGATCCGACCTCGAAGGCCACCCGGGCCGCTGTCTACCTGCGGGCCCTGCGCAAGGAGCTGCTCAAGGTTTCGTCCGCTGTCGGCGTCGCCCACCCAGCACTCATCACCGCCAACGACATCGAGATCATGAACGGCGACTACGAGGCCCGCACCCTGGCCAGCGTCTACGGCTACAAGGACGGCTGGGGCGAACTCGGCCCGCGCCTCGCCGATGAGATCACCGCACTGCTCACCACCGGGCTGACCCCCAAGCCAGCCGTCTGACGCACCGACAGCGACAAGCACCGGACTCGGTCTCGGCCGCCCGGAGCACGCGCGTGGCGCCAGCTGGTGCCCCCTGCCTATCTGCCTCTACCTCACGGGCAGTCCATGCCGTGGTGACCACGATGTGACTGAAGAGGTGAGATCCAAGAGCGTCGTTGCCCCCGCTGGTTGCATCAATCGGCCTGCCGGAGGTCGAGATCCGGGGCTGGGAGATCTTCGTCCACGGCTTCGCACTTGGCAGGAGATCGCCGGTCGCCTCGCGTGTCAGCAAGCAGCTGACACGCGAGGCGGTCGGAATGCTCGCTACGACCGCCTCGGCATCGGGACTCCGCCGGCCCCTGGCGGACTGACGAACGTGGAGGGGCCGCGCCCTGCAGCACATCGTGCTGCAGGGCGCAGCGTGACCGTGAAGGTCCGCCGCCCGATGGGGATCCTCGCCTCGCCCTTCGGTAACTCCCCCTCAGCCGGCGTCTCCTATGCGACGTCAGGTCGTGTCATCAGAGGGGACCGCACATGCAACTCCAGGCTGGGGCCGGTCAGGGGCACGGTGCTCCATGTCGCCGTCGCGGTCCCCGCCTCGGCGTCGACGACCAGCCGAACTCGGTGCGGGGTGGTGACGACGTAGAGATCGGCGACGAATGTGCTTCCCTGCCAGGCACCGGTCGCGACGACAGGTCGGCCGAGTGGGGAGCTTTCCCGCCAGTCGCCGTGGCCGACCTCAACGTCGAGGAGCGACTCGAACCGTACGAGCCATCCGCCGTCGGTGGGATCGATGATCACCATCGTGCCGTCGGGCAGGGCCGACCCCTCAGCGGAGGCGTCAAGTTTCGCGCTGGCCGAACGCCCAGGGTCGGCCGACCCCGGCAACGGCAGCAATGACAGCCGCTGCAGCCGATCGGCGAGGATCTCGTCGTCCTGGGTGCTTGCCGCCTGGCCCACGCCGGGCAGCAGGCACTCCCACATGGCGTCGAGCACTTCCTGAGACTCCCCTTGGGCGGTCACGGCGACCACGAGATCGTGCGACGGGACCACCACACACTGCTGTCCGAAGGAGCCATGACCGTGGTAGCCGTGACGCGACATCCAGAACTGGTAGCCGTAGCCGTAGGAGAAGTCCGCCTGATCCGATCCATCCAGGATCCACTTGCTGTCGATGTGCCGACTGGTCGCCAACTCCACCCATTCGCGCGGGACGAGCCGCTGGTCGCCCCAGAGGCCGCCACGCAGCAGCAGCTCGCCGAAGGCGGCAATGGCCTCGGTCGTGAGGTGCAGTCCATGGAATCCGAAGGCGGCACCGCTCTTCACCCGGTCCCATTCGGCGTGGTCAACGCCCATTGGCTTGAAGAGGCGCTCGTCGAGGAACTCCGGGAGGCCGCACCCCGTGACCCGTTCCACCAACCGGGCCAGGATGTAGGTGGTTGAGTTGTCGTAGGTGTGCCGCGTTCCCTCGGCGTTGGCAAACGGCAGGCCCAGGAAGCCCTTCACCAAATCATCGGGTTCCAGCTCCCAGGCCTCGGCCAGGCTGTCCGTGGGGTGCCCGGCTGTCATGGACAGCAGGTGGTGAACGGTGATGCGGCTTCCCTGCTCCGAGACGCCGGCCGGAACGTGGTCGGGCAACACGTGCACCACTCGATCGTCCAGCGAGAGTAGCCCGTCGGCGACCGCGAGCCCCACCGCGATCGACGTGAACGACTTGGTCAGCGAGTAGAGAAGGTGTGGGCGGTCGGCCGAGTACGGCGCCCACCAGCCTTCGGCGACGACGTGACCGCGGTGCACGACCATGAGGGAGTGGCACTCGACGGATCGTGCTTCGAGCCGGTCCAGCAGCGCGGCGATCGAACGGGACGAGATTCCCGAGGCGGCCGGTGCCGAACGTGGAAGCAGGGCGTGCTGAGAAGACATTCTGACTCCCTGGCAGATACACGTAGATCTGGTTCGACCTTGAGTCGGAGACGAATCGGTGACACCGAGATGCAGGAACCAAGAGCCGTCGGCCCGGGTATGGTACAAGCAGGTCGAGACGGGGTTCCATGAGGTTTTCCTTCACCGCACATGGGGGTGCCGGACCAGGGCTTGCGCAAGTTCCCGGGATCGTCCAACTGGCGTGAGGATGCCGCAGGTTGGGGGGATGACAGAGCGGACACGGGATCCGTGATCATTCAGGTGTCTAAGTGGTCGGCGCTCGAAGTCCTGCGAGGGTTGAGGTGATTGGTGTGGCTGTGCCGGGCACTCCGCCTGCGAGGGAGCCCCGACCCCTTACACGTCCCGCCAGGAAGGGACTACGCCGAAAGAGCGGAACGATCCCGTACGACCTCTCACCAGCACTGGGCAGCGACCAAGGTCGCTGCCCAGTCTGCATGTGTTGTCAGGAGACCCGGAGGATGCTCTTGCCGTGGGTGGAGCCATCGGCGAGCCGTTGTACGGCGCCGGCCAGGTCTGTGAGGTCATATTCGGCGGTGATGTCGACGCGCACGTGGCCGTCGGCGACGAGGCCGAGTGCGCGGCGGGCGCTGTCGGCGAGTTGCTCAGGATGGGTCTGGCTGAGCAGGTTGCTGTTGTAGGTCATGAGGGATTTGCCCTGCATGAGAAGGTCGTTGGTGTTGGCCAGGACTGGTTCGTAGGTGCTGAGGTTGCCATACGCCACCAGTCGGCCGTGTGCTGCGAGCTGGTCGAGGCCGGCGTGGCGGGTAGGGCCGCCGACCGGGTCGAGGATCACATCGAACTTCTCGTCGCCGAGTTTGGCCGGGAATTCCTCGCGCAGGAGGATCCGGTCGTAGCCGAACTGGGCGGCGTAGTCGGCTCTGGCGGTGCTGCCCGCCACTCCGACGATTCGGCCGGCGCCGACCAGCCGGGCGAACTGGGCTGCCAGGGTGCCCACCGAGCCGGCGGCGGCGTGGACCAGCACGCTCTCGCCGGGCCGTACACGCGAGGCGGTGTTGATCAGGTCGTAGGCGGTCGGCGCCCCCCAGCCGATGCCTGCTGCCGTCCGTAGCGGCATGTCGCCAATGTCCAGCGTGAGTACGGCGGGTGCTACGGCCACTTCGGCGAAGGCACCTGCGGTGGTCAGCCCTGTGACGGGTTCACCGATACGGCCTGGGTCCACGTCGTCGCCGACCGCGACGATGTGTCCGGACGCCTCGAAGCCGGGCACGAAGGGACGCGGCACGGGGAAGTGGCCGTCCCGGACCATGGTGTCGCCCCACTGGACGCCTGCGTAGGCGACGCGGATCGCCACCTGGCCGGGGCCGGGTGCGGGCTCGTCGAGTTCTGTGATGCGGTAGTGGTTTTCGGCGTCAAGAAGGACAGCCTTCACGGTTACAGCTCCTTGCGTTGACTCAGTATCCTTACTGTCGAGGACGGTAGTTGTGTAAGGTTCCTGAGTCAACGCATGAATCTGTCAATGGAGTGGGAGTACATGGCGGAAGCCTCGGTCGAAGATGACCTCTGCACCCGGATCAGGCGGTCGGAGCAGGCGCTGATGGCGCACCACGAGGCGGTGCTGCGCACCTACGGGCTGACCATGACCCAGTACATGGTGCTGCTGGCCCTCTCCCGTGAGGGCGGCATGTCCGGCTCTCAACTGGCCCGCTCCTGCGGGGTGACCCAGCAGAGCATGGGCAGCGTGCTCACCAACATGGAGACCAAGCAGCTCATCCGCCGCCAGACGTCCCCGGTGCATGCCAAGGTGCAGATCGCCACCCTCACCGACCAGGGCCGGGCGCTCCTGGACCGCGCCTACCAGGAGGTGATCATCCTTGAGCGCGCACTCACCGACGCGTTCACTCCCTCCGAACACGCCGCGCTCTGCGCACTCCTGGAGAGAGCCACCACCGTGCTGATCCAGCAGACCCGCCACGCGACCGTCCCGCGCCGCACCTGAGGTCTCGGCGACTTCACGCGCAGGGAGCCCCATCACTGCGTACCCGCCCCGGAAGATTCGGCCGCCCCGTCTGCGATGCCTTCCCGTCCCGCCGTGTCCGTGGCGCTGACCGCCTCCGAGCGGCACCGGCTGAAGAAGATGGCCTACGGCCACAAGACTCCCCATCAAACCCGGCAACGGGCGACGGTCGTGCTGCTGGCAGCACGCGGACGCAGCGACGCGCGGATCGCCGCCGAGACCCACCTGCACGTGGACACCGTGCGAACCTGGCGCGGACGGTTCGCCGACGACGGGCTGCCAACCCTGGCCGACCGCAAGCGTTCGGGGCGCCCGGCCCGCTTCACCCCCACCACTAGACGAGTAGATCCGATGTGATTAGTGGTCGTAGGCGGTCAGTGAGCGGGTGACTGGTGCGCCGGTCTGGTTGTTGTGCCAGATGCCTGCGGCCATCGCCAGGACGCGCTGGGCGACGCGGATCGCGACGCCCTCGAAGGTCCGCCCGCCGTGTTGTTCCAGGTCGAGCTGCCCTTTGAGGGTGTCGTTGACCGACTCGATCAGCTGACGGACCTTCTTGAGCATGGGCTCGCCGTAACGCTCCTTCTCGCGCTTGAGCGAGGGCCGCAGGAGCTCGACTCCGCGCTCGGCGAGCTCGTTCTCGAACTGCTTTGAGGCGAAGCCCTTGTCCGAGATGAGCAGGATGCCCTCGCGCTCGGCGACCAGCTCGGCATCGACGTCGAACATCGCCGCCAGGACCTCGCGCTCGCCGATCTTCGGGTTGGCCAGCGCCCACATGATCGGCATGCCCGTCGGCGTGCACACCAGGTACAGACGCAGGCCCCAGAAGAAGCGGGAGTGGGACGCGCAGTAGCCGTAGCCGGCCCAGCCCGCCAGGTGCGAGCGCTGGACGGTCGGGCGCGACATGCCGCACGACACCGGGGTCGAATCGGTGATCCACACCGTGTCCGTCCAGAAGTCGCTGTCCATGGCCAGCTCCCTGATCAGGCGCTTGACCAGCGGTAATGCCGCACGTAGGCGCTTGTTGTAGCCCGCGCGCTGAGGCAGGTACGGGAACATGCCGCACAGGTGCTTGCGGGCGTAGCGCAGCCAGCGGGCCTCGGAGTGGTAGCCGAGGAGTGCCTGCGCCACCGCAAGGCAGACGAGTTCGGAGTCGCTGAGCAGAGGAGGGCGTCCCATCCATCGCGTTCCTCCTATCTCGTCGTCGATCTTCACGTACAGTGCAGTCAAGAGGGTGTTCAGGTCGGTCGTCACAAACTGATCTTGGGCACCCTCGCCCCTTTGGCGGCCCGAACTTCGGATCTACTCGTCTAGGGGCCGGAGTCATGACACTCACGCAGCATGATCTTGTCGAACGATCCCCGGGTGATCGACACGCCTGTGGCGGACTGCGGCGAACCTCTCGTGGAGGTTGCCACCTCTGCGGCGACAGTGCTGAGGGACGAGGCGGTGAGCTATGGGCGGGTCAGGGGCGGCGTGCTCGACCGCCTGAGGTTGGCAGCTGGGAAGCTCCCGCGGGGATCAGGTTTCTCGTCGTCGAGGGGCCTCGCAGCTCGGCCGAGCAAGCCCGCAGGGTTGCACCGTATGAGGATCGACTGCACCGGGTCGGCATCAAGGACCCGGCTGAGCGTCAATGCCCAGCCAGCGCCTTTGTCTTCCCCGTCGAGGTTTGCGCACACTGCGCCGGTGCGGCCGTGGATCTGACGCTCATCCCCGCGCAGCCCCTCCAGCGCTCCGCTGCAGATCGGCTGGGTCAGTGCCCGGTCGACCTCACCCAACCCGGTGCCCATCCGGTGCTCCAGGAAGGAGATCGCGCCCGCCAGGCCGGCGGACCCGTGCCGGCATGTAGCTGTCGAAGACGCCGGGCCAGGTCATAGGTTCTCAGCGTGCTCACCGAATCGTTCAGCCAGGCGAGGTCCTCCCATTCGACGCCAGGGTTCCGGCCACGACCGGACTTGATCGAGTGGTAGCTCTATCGAGTGGTAGCTCTCCAGCGCCGGTACGACCACTGGGCCTGGCGGTATCGCCAGCCGCCAGGCCCGCGGCGGTGATCTGCTCCGCCCGCGAATGCAGCCTCTTCCCAGCAGTGCGGCCAGTTGCGGCTCGGCGGCCGCGCCCGCAACCCCCAGTGCCGCCGACACTGGGGGTGAGGGCAGGGGCGACTCCAGACAGTCGGATCGGGCGGGATGGGTGGAAGAGGTGGGGTGCGGGGCCGCCCGGTACGCGTCGGGGGGTGGGGGCGCGGACCGGGCGGCGGGGGCGGCCCCGGCACCGGTGCGTTGGGGGTGGGGTGGGGGCCGCCTGGGTGAGGGCCTGGCTCGACGGCGCCGACCAGCTGGCACATGAGCTGCAGGGTCGTCAGGTTGCGGTGGGCGTCACTTCGCGTCTGGCCATGAGGGGCAGCGCCAGGTGGAGCCGTCCCCTTCGATGAGGAATGGCAGCGCATGGGGCAGTGGAGTGCCCCAGACCGCGGCTCCGAGGGTGCAGAGCTGGCTGAGGGCGACCGTGAGACTGGCGACGTGGCCGACGACGGCGACGGTCTCGCCCCGGTGTTGCTCGGCGATGGCTTGGAACGCCTTGTCCATGCGTGTCGTGACCGCGAAGCCGCTCTCACCATCCGCCACCTGCTGTGTCAGGTCGTTGTCGACCACCCAGGAACGGAGCACGTCGGCGGTCTGCCGTCGGACGTCCGGATCGCTGCTTCCCTCGTGCCTGCCGATGCCGACCTCCACGAGGCCGGGCAGGGCCTGGACCTCAACGCCGGCAGCGGCGGCCAGCGGCTGGGCGGTCTGCCGTGCGCGCAAGGCCGTGCTGGCATAGACCGCGCCGATCCGCTCGCCGGCCAAAGTCCGAGCTGCGAGAGCGGCCTGCTCTCGGCCTCGCTCGGTCAGCGGAGCGCGCGGGACGGCCCCGGCGACGTTGTCCGTGACGTTCTGCGACTCGCCGTGCCGCAGACACCACACTCGGACCCGCTCGCTCATGCCACAAGCTCCTCTCGCGCGACCAGGGCGCCGTTCTCGAACTTCGCACCGGCCCGGACCAGGGGAGCCAGGTGGGCTCCGGTGGTCGCGCGCCAGCGGGCTTGGGCGGGCTCCACGGGCTTGAACACCATCGCCACGGCCGGCGCGGGGCTGCCCGCACCCTGGGTGACCTTCGTGCGCAACTGGGCGATGGGCCTGCCTGCGCGGACCCGGTCGACGGGGAGCCGTCTGCCGTGGATGGTCAACCGGGTATGCGGGGTGGAGCACGGGGGTGGGGCACGGGAAACCTCTGGGATGGTGCGGAATCTGATGCGGAGCCTGGATTTGTCGCCCGAGGCCGCCGATCTGGTGATCGACGTCCTCGGGCGACAGAAGAGGAGCCTTTGTGGGCGGCGAGTCAGGCCGGGGTCGTCTGCGCGTCCCACTGGTTCTCTTCGGCCCAGGCACGCTCCAGCTGGGTGCGGAAGGTGGCGGGCTCTCGCCCGATCAGCTCGGCCAGCGTCGAGTCGACAGCGGTGAACTCGCCGTTCCTCGCCGCAGCGAAGATGCTCAGCATCAGGTCGGCGATCGGGGCCGGGGCGCCGTGCGCCAGGATCTGCTCGCGGAAGGCGTCGTCGGGGACGACGGTGCGGGTGAAGGGCCGTCCGGTGGTCTGGGACGCGATCTCGGCGATGGTGTCGAAGTCGAGTGCCGCCGGGCCGGTGAGCGGCGGGGTGGGCCCCTCGAAGCGGGCCTCCTCGGCGAGGATCACCGCGGTAGCCTCGGCGAGGTCGTCGTGGCCGGTCCAGGCGACGGGGCCGTCGGCGGGGAGTGCGATGTCGCCGGTGTGGCGGGTGGACTCCAGGAACTGCAGGGCGCTGGAGGCGTAGAAGCCGTTGCGCAGCGCGGTCCAGGGCAGGCCGGTGGCGCGCAACAGGTCTTCGGTCTGGGCGTGGTCGCGGCATGCCTGGAAGCGGGCGTCGTGGGCGGCGCCCATCTGGCTGGTGTAGAGGATGCGGCCGACGCCGACCTGCACGGCGGCGTCGATGGCGGCGCGGTGGCCGCTGACGCACTCCTGGCCCGTGCGGTCGAGGGAGACGAGGAGTAGTTGCTCGGCGCCCTCGAAGGAGTGCACGAGCGAGGCGGGGTCGTCGAAGCTGCCGTGCCGGACGCGGACGCCGCGGTCGGCGAGGTCCTGGGCCTTGCGGGGGTCGCGGACGCTGACGCCGACGCGGTCGGCGGGGACGCGCTCCAGGAGGCGTTCGACGGTGCGGCGGCCGAGCTTTCCGGTGGCTCCGGTAACGATGATCATTGGGTTCCCCCGACGTTGTTTCCGATGGAATCACTAAAATGGTAACACTGGAAATTCCGATGGAACCAGATCCTCGGTACCATCGGTTCATGGCCACGCGCGACTCAACCGACAGCCCTCGGCGCCGCATCGTCGAGGCCGCCGTCGAGCTGCTGGAGAACGGCGGCCCTGACGCGGTGAGCACCCGCGCGGTCGCCGCGGCGGCCGGAATGCAGCCGCCAGCGATCTACCGCCTCTTCGGCGACAAGGAGGGGCTTCTTGAGGCTGTCGCCGAGCACGGCTACGCGCAGTTCCTGGAGAGAAAGCGCACGCAGCCCGACCCCGCCCCGCAGGACCCGGTGGAGGAGCTGCGCCGCGGCTGGGACATGGTGGTCGAGTTCGGGGTCTCCCGCCCCGAGTTGTTCGCGGTGATGAACCGGGCCACCAGCCGGGGATCGGACGCAGCACACCGCGCGGGCTTGAAGATCCTCCATCGGCGGGTGCGTCGACTGGCGGCCGGGGGGTGGCTGCGGGTCGACGAGGAGCTGGCCGCCCAGATCATCCAGGCAACCGGCCAGGGCGCGGTCACCACCTGGCACTCCACCCCCGCAGACCGCCGCAATCCGGCACTGTTGACCGTCCTGCGCGAGTCCATGGTCGCGGCCGTCACCCGCGCCGAACCGGCGGTCCCCGCCGCGGAGTCCGGTCCCGCCGCGGCGGCCCGCGCGCTGCGTGCCGCCCTCCCCGACGACGCCGATGTCCTGAGCGACGCCGAGCAGCGCCTGCTGCGTGAGTGGCTCACGCGCCTGGCGGCGGACGGTGGCGCGCCGCATGCCTGATCGCGCGTCAGGCGCCCTCGTGCAGACTGAACCCCCCGAGGAGAGATCGTGCGATGAAACGGCGTCCACGAGATGAGACGGTGGGCGACCACACGGCTCCAGCCGGCTTCCCCTTGCCCATAACGCGCCGCCAACCTTGATCACGTCTCCGCCGCCCACTGTTGACAACGCTCGTGGTCAATACAGCTCAGCCGCACCACCACGTGCGTTGCGAGGAGAACCGCATGGACCACCAAGACGTGCAGGCCGCCGTGGCGGAGATGCTGGAGGTACTGGGGCCTCGCACGGGCGAGGATTGGACGGTGCCTGCCGGCCCGCTGGAGTGGAGCTGCCGGCAGGCGGCCGCGCACATCGGCCACGACCTGCTGGCCTACGCGGGCCAGCTGGCCGTGCGCCCGACCGACGCCTACCTCCCCTTCGATCTGCACGTGCGCCCCACCGCCTCGCCTGCCGTGGTGCTGCAGGTGGCCGCCGCCTGCGGCGGACTGCTCGGCGGCGCGCTGGCCACCGCCGACCCGTCCCTGCGGGCCTGGCACTGGGGCCCGTGCGACCCGACGGGGTTCGCGGCGATGGGCGTCGGTGAGATCCTGCTGCACACCTACGACATCACCCGCGGATTGGGCGTGGACTGGCTGCCACCGGCACCGCTCTGCGCCGCCGTGCTCGACCGGCTGTTCCCCGACGCTCCGCCCGGCGAGCCCGTCCGAGTGCTGCTGTGGTGCACCGGACGCGGGCACCTGGGCGGTCTGCCCCGCCCAACGTCGTGGACGTGGAAGGCAGCACGGCCCGAGTGAACGTACCTAACTTGGTGAACCTATGCGGTCACAGCACCAGCATCGCTGGATGCCGACTGAGCCTCCCCCAGCCGTGACGCTGGACCTGGCGCGGCGGCTGGTGCACACGATCTTCGGGAGTCGCGCGAGCGAACCACTGCCGCTCGCGGCCGGCGCCTGGTCTGAGGCGTTCGAGCTGACCATCGACGGCGCGGAGATGGTGCTGCGCCTCGGCGCGCATGGGGCAGACTTCGCCAAGGACGAGCTGGCTGCGCGTCTCGCCGGGCCCGACCTGCCCGTCCCGCCGGTGCCGGCGAGGGGCGTGGTCGACGGCTGGCACTATGCGATCTCGGCTCGAGCGCAGGGGATCGCGTTCGATGACCTGTCCGGTGCCGACGTGGCGCTGGTCCTGCCGAGCCTGCTGGCCGCGCTTGACGACATCGGCAGAATCGAGGTTGCCGGCACTGGTGGCTACGGCATCTGGACTCCGGATGGGCGGGCTCCGTATGACTCCTGGGTGGATGCGCTCCTGGCCATCGGGACCGAGACGGCGCGGGTGCCCGGCTGGCGAGCGGCGCTGGCCGACTCCGAGATTGGGCTCGGGCCCATTCAGGCTGGTCTGGAAGCGCTCGTCGCACTGGCGCCGTATCTGCCCGACGAGCGCCGCGTGATTCACGGCGACCTGCTCAGCCGCAACGTCCTCGTTGCCGGTGACACGGTCACTGCGGTCCTGGACTGGGGTAACAGCATGTACGGCGACAGCCTCTACGATGCGGCCTGGCTCATCTACTGGTGGCCGTGGTATCCGCAGTGGCGCGCGGTCGATATCTACGCGGAGCTGCTGGCCCACTGGTACGCCACCGGCCCGCTCCCGACGCATCTGCGTGAGCGCCTCCACGCGTACCTCATCCACATCGGCCTTGATGCCATCGCCTACTGCACCTTCCGGCGCCGCTGGGACGAGGTACGGTCCAACGTCGAGAGCGTGGTTACGCTGGCGAACAGCGCACCGGGCAAGATCGTCCTCAACCCGCCCACCACTGAATCCCCGTGACTGGACCGATCGGCGCCTGACCGGCCCTCTTCCCGAGCACGTAGAGAGCCCTCGCAAGCAACCGCAGCCTCCCCACCCACCACGCGCATGACGGCCTGCTCTGCTTCCACCTCTGGAACAGCTTCGTCCCGAGCCCAAGCCCGTCGTCGGCCTCCGTCCATGGCGAACCCGCCCTCTGGGCCTTCCGGGACGGCGGTACCCTCCTGTTCAGGGACGGCTTCATCTTCACCCCGGAAGGGTCCGCCTGTCGGCGCGCGAGCCAATGCGGGCGCGAGGGAACCGGGTTGCGAGGCAGCCAGAGTGCAGATCTGACTGGACCTCGGTCAGTCGATGCCTTCGACGATGCGGAAGTCGCGCTCGACGCCGTCGGAGAGGGTGACCAGCGCCTCCTGGTAGGCCGCGCTCTCGTGTGCCGCGACGGCCTGCTCGAAGCTGTCGAACTCGATCAGGACGGTGCGCTCGGCGATTCCGGCGTCATGCGCCACGACCCGACCGCCACGGACGAAGGTCCGACCGCCCCCGGCCGCGACGGCCGGACCGGCCAGCTTGTTGTAAGCAGCCAGCTTCTCAGGGTCTGAAATGGTGCGGTAGACGCTGACCCAGTAGCCCTTGGGCATGGAATCTCCAGTGTGGGGATGAGTGCATCTGACGTACGGGTTGGTCTCGGACGAGCGTCGGCGGCCGTCCTCGTTGGTCTGCTGACCACCGCGAGCCGCCTTCGTGTCAGCCGAGCCGGGGAAGGCGGACAGCGCGCGCGATTTCTGCGGCGCCGCCCAGGCGGATCAGGGTGCCGGACGCGCTGCGTTGTGCGTTGGCGGTGATCGTGGACGGATGGCCGAGGTGATCGCCCATGTCGACCGCGATGCCGGTGACGCCCTGATCCGCGAGATACACGGCCAGACATGCGGTGCTGTTGGCGTTGGCGACATCCTCGGGGACGCCGATCGACGGGGCGAACATCCGCGCCGCCGCCCGACCGTCCGCATCGGGGATCGAGTAGGCGTAGCAGCCCAGCAGTCCGTAGCGGTCACAGGCACGGCGCAGTGCCGTGAAGTCCGGACGGAGTTCGGCCAGCACGGTGCGCGATCGCACGGGTACCAGCAGCCGTGGCCGGCCGGGTGAGGCCACGCAGGCGCCGTCGGGAAGGGCTTCGTTCATCAGGCCGAGGGCCGTCGCGATCGCCCGGAGTTCGGGTTCCCCGGCGTCCCGCGCGCTGATCGGGCCCGGGTCGAAAGTGGCCGTCAGGCCGTCGTGTTCTCGCTTCGCCCAGCCTTCGAATACGCGACGTGTGGTGTGCAGCGCGGCCCGGTAATCGGCGTCGCCGCTGTGGCGCAGAGCGAGCAGCGCCAGTGCGGCGACTGTGCCGTGACCGCAGGCGGGCAACTCGCCTTCGCCGGTGAAGAACCGGAGCCGATACGACGGTCGAGCCTGATCCTCGCCGTCCACCGCAGCGATGAAGACCGCGTGCGAGGTGCCTGTCGCAGCAGGGATGCGCCGTCGCTCGGCATCGGTGAAGGGCGCGTCGTCGAGCACGGCGGTCGGACTGCCGCCCTGGCCCTGCCGCCGGCACGCGTCGACGATAGTCACCTCGGGCATGGCGCCGCGTCCATCGTGAGCAGCATCGTCAGGTCGAGCGCGGGCGCGCTGTGCGTCAGGGCGCCGATCGAGATGAGGTCGACGCCGGCGTCGGCAAGGGCCCGAACCCGGTCCAGGGTGACGTTGCCGGAGGCCTCCAGGAGGATCTCCGAACCGCCGGAACTGCCGGCCCTCATGCGCGTCACTTCTTCGATGTCGGCCACCTCCATGTTGTCGAGCATGAGCCAGCCGGCTCCCGCTTCCATGGCTTCGCGGGCCTGCGCGACGGTCTGCACTTCGACGTCGATCGGCACGCTCGTCCCGGAATCGGCCATTCCCTTCCGGACCGCATTGATCGCCGCGGTCACCCCGCCGGCCGCGGTGATGTGGTTCTCCTTCAGCAGGACCATCGCCGCCAGGGTGAGCCGGTGGTTGCTGCCGCCGCCGGCGGTGACGGCGTACTTGTCCAGCGCCCGCAGCCCCGGGGCGGTCTTGCGGGTGTCCAGGATCCGCGCCGGGGTTCCGGCCACGGCTTGGACGAAGCCGTCGGTGACGGTGGCGATGCCGCACAGGCGCTGCAGGAAGTTCAGCACCGTGCGCTCGGCGGTGATCAGGCTGCGAGCCGATCCGGTCAGCCGCACCAGGACGTCCCCGGTCTGCACTCGCTCGCCGTCCGCGACCAGAGTCTCGACCTCGACCTCCGGGTCGGTTTGGGCGAAGACTTCGTGGACCACGGGGATTCCGGCGGCGACACCGGGCTGGCGGGTGCTGATCTCGGCGGTGGCGATCAGATCGGCCGGGACGCTCCACAAGGTGGTGATGTCGTCGGCGGCCCTGTCCTCCGTCAAGGCGGCCGCCACACTGGCCCGCGCCGCCGACGCGGGAAAATCGGCGATCTTCATTGGTGGTTCCTCAGCTCTCAGAGATTGATCATCGGACCGACGAGGCCGTGGACGGCTTCCTTGACGGCTTCCCCGAGCGTCGGGTGGGCATGGATGTTCCTGGCGATCTCGTACGCTGTGAGATCCCACATCCGCGCCGGCGTCAGCTCGGGCAGGAGCGCTGGAACGCCACGCGGTAGTCGAGGCTGATGGGGCTCTCGGAGCGGATGCCGAACGGGTCGGCCTCCTTGGTGATGTTGTGTGCCAGTTCGGCGTTGCACAGCAGGGCCTTGGATGGGATACAACCGACGTTGAGGCACACGCCGCCTCAGTACTTGGCCTCGACAACCGCAGTGCGCAGCCCCGGCTGTGTCGCGCGGATGGCCGCGGTGTAGCCGCCAGGTCCGGGGCCGAGGACGACGGCGTCATAGTGGGTAGCGGCGGCAACGAACCCGACGCCGGCGTGGGAAGAGGGATCGTCCATGACGAGTTGCTCCGTTCAACAGGACCGGATCGAATCTTCGGCCCCAGTAGAACCCCCGCGATCCGGTCCACGCCAATAGCTCCACGAGGCCGCCCCATAGGCTCGGACCTATCGCGAGCGCAAGGAGCGGACATGCACGACCACCAAGGCGTCGAACTTCGTCATCTCCGCTACTTCGTCGCCGTCGCCGAGGAGGGCACGATCACGGAGGCCGCACGGGTGCTGCGGATCGCGCAGCCCAGCCTGAGCCAGCAGATCAGCGCCCTGGAACGCCGAGTCGGGGCCAAGCTGTTCCACCGCAGGCCCAAGGGGATGGAGCTGACCGAGGGCGGCCGGATCCTGTACGCGAGCGCCAGTCGTACCCTGGCCGAGATCGAGTCGTCGCTGGTGCAGGCGCGCGACGCGCGCTGTCCGGTGCACGTAGGGGTCTGCGGCACCGTTCCGGAGCACCTGCTGGCGCGGGTCGAGCGGGTCCTGGCCGAAGACGGATACCTGGACGTCGAGTTCGCCGAGGCCGACTCCCCGCAGCAGCTCGACCTGTTGCGGGCCGGCACCCTGGCCTTCGGGGTGATGCGCGTCTTCCACGACATCGACGACCTGGCCACGCTGACCCTGGCCGACGAGCCGCTTGGCGTGCTGCTGCGCCCCGACCATCCGCTGGCCGACCACGCGGCCCTGTCCTGGGCCGACCTCGCGGGCCAGGAACTGCTGTGGTTCCCGGCCGAGCGCAACCCGCACTTCGTCGAAGGCGTCCTGGCCCACCTAGCCGGCCACGGCTGGTCACCACGGCTACGTACCGTCGACGCGCACAGTCGGGCCCTGTACCGCCACCACCTGCGCCACAGCCAGAACCTGATCACCCTGCGAGCCCGGACCGCCGTCGCGGCGGATGGCGGGATGGCATGGCGACCGTTTGTGTCCGACCCGCCGCGCGAACGCTTCGTCCTGGTCGCTCTCGGCGACAGCCCTTGGGCGGGGTTGTTGGCTCGCTCGGGCGGCCGCTCATCCGATGACGGCGTCATCGGTGGACCCGGTCAGAGCGCGGCGAGCTTCCCGAGCGCCGCCTCGTCGGCGCTGCCGGGCTCGGCCTGGTAGACCGTCATCCGCCGGCCGTCGTCGCCGAATCGCATGACCTCGATGACCAGCGTCAGGTCGCCGACCTTGGGGCGCCGGAAGTGCTGGGGTTCGCCGCGCCGCACCCGTACCTCGTGGCGGACCCACATCGTGCCGCGCGGACGAGCGGCGCCTGCGCACGATGCTGACGCACCTCGCCAAGACGCGTCATCCCGGCGTCCTCAACGACTGCTTCTTTCAGGCCGTCGGCGCGGCAGGGCTGGAGGCGCAGTCCAGCCGGGGTACCAGCCGGACCCCTCAGGGATAAAGGGGGAAGCCGGCGCCGGGCGGCACATGGGGCCGGCGGAACGGACGCGCCCGCCGCGCCGCGGGAGTGCTGCCACGGTGGTCGCCCGGATCTGCGGCATCGGCGGATCAGTTCGGTGTCCAGGCAGCGGCCGGCCGCGACGCACGCGCGGTGGGGATGGTGACCTGTGGCCGCCCCGCTGGGTACGAAGCGCGGTGGGGCGGCCCTGCCCGTTCAGCGGCTGCGCAGGAACAGCAGGCGCTTGTGGGCGCGGCTCTTGGTGTCGTCGTCGGTGCCTTCGAGCAGGTAGGTGGCGCGAGCGGCGGTGGCGCTCCCGCGGAAGGCGCGCCAGCGGCCAGTTCACAATCCCCACTGGCGGCCATCTGCTGGGGAGGCAACGGGCCATCAATATCACCTTGTGTGACCTCTCTGCCGCTGAGTAGGGCGGCAGGAGCGACCGGTTAGCCGAGAAGGTTGCGGCGGGCGGCCAGGAACGCCCGCTCCGACTGGTTCTCGGTGAGCTGGGCCGCAGTGTCGAGGGCTTGCGCAGCTTCCGTGGTGCGTCCGAGGCGGGCGAGGAGGTCGCCGCGGATGGCATGGAACAGGTAGTAGTTCCCGAGGTCGAGGTCATCGACTACGTCAAGTGCCGTCTGCGGGCCGTGGACCTCGGCGAGGGCGACGGCGCGGTGGAGTGCGACGACCGGGCCCCCGTCGAAGAGCACAAGCTGGTCGTAGAGCGCGAGGATCTGAGTCCAGTCGGTGACGGGGTCGGTGTGCACGGCGTTTATCGCGGCCAGGATCTGGTAGCGGCCGGGCTGGTTGCGGCGCAGGCACGCCCGGACGATCGTGCGGCCCTCGGCGACCAGAGCGGCGTTCCAGCGGGAGCGGTCTTGGTCGCCGAGGCGGACGAAGCCGCCGTCCGGGTCGGTGCGGGCGTCGCGGCGGGCGTCGATCAGCAGCATCAGCGCGAGGAGTCCCGCCGCCTCCGGCTCGTCGGGCATCAGCTCGACCAGGAGGCGGGCGAGGCGGATCGCCTCGGCGCACAGGTCCTCCCGGACGAGTTCGGTGCCGGAGGAGGCGACGTAGCCCTCGTTGAAGATCAGGTAGAGGACAGCGAGGACCGCGCGGAGGCGGTCGGGCAGGTCGGCGTCGCAGGGTACCCGGTAGGGGATCTTGGCGTCGCGTATCTTCGCCTTCGCGCGGACCAGGCGCTGGGCCATCGTGGGCTCGGGTACAAGGAAGGCGTGGCCGATCTCGGTGGTGGTGAGTCCGCCGAGCAGGCGCAGGGTGAGGGCCACCTGCGCGGGCATCGCCAGGGCGGGGTGGCAGCACGTGAACACCAGCCGCAGGCGGTCGTCGCGCACGGGACCTTCCTCCTCGGGTTCGTCGCCGGCGTGCACGAGGAGTGCCTCGGCGTGCTTGTGCGCGCGGACCGCTTCGCGGCGCAGCTGGTCGATGGCCCGGTTACGGGCGGTGGTGATGATCCAGCCGGCCGGACTGGGTGGCAGGCCGTCGGCCGGCCAGCGCTCCAGGGCCGTGGTGAAGGCGTCCGCGACGGCGTCCTCGGCCATGCCGATGTCGCCGAGTCCGCGCACGAGTACGGCGACGGCTCTGCCGTACTCGGCGCGGAACACGGCCGCGATCTGTTCCGGGGTCGGGCTCAATACGGTTCGACATCCTGGAACGGGCGGACCTCGATCGGCAGCGTCGTCGCGGCTGCGGCCCTGCGGCCCCACTCCAGCGCCGCGTCCAGGTCCGGTGCGGTGATCACCCAGATCCCGCCGACGTGCTCCTTGCCCTCGACGTAGGGGCCGTCGGTGAGCAGGCCGTCCGCGTGCACGACGGTCGCCGTGCCCGGGCCGTGCAGGCCGCCGGTGAACACCCAGGAGCCGCTGTCGCGCAGCTCCTCGTTGAGCTGGTGCAGGTCGGCCTTGATCTTGGCCATGGCCTCGGGGTCCGCCTTGCCTTCGGGCTGGTAGATCGACAGGAGGTACTTCGTCATGGGTTCCTACTTGCGGGTGTAGTTGGCGATGATCACGCCCTTGGTGGTGGAGACGCTACCGGTGAGCTCGAACTCGGTCAGCGGCAGCGGGCCCTCGAACAGCCGGGTGCCGGTGCCCAGGGTGAGCGGGTGGATCAGCAGCTGGTAGGTGTCGACCAGGCCGGCCGCGTGCAGGTCGCGGACCAGCGAGACGCTGCCGATGATCGTGAGATCCTTGCCGTCCTCGGCCTTGAGCTTGGCCACCGTCTCGGCTGCGTCGCCGGACAGCAGGATCGAGTTCTGCCAAGTGTCGGCGTTCTCCAGCGTCCGGGAGACCACGTACTTGGTGGCCGCGTTCATGTGCGTGGTGAACGGGTTCCCGTCGGTGCGGATGCCCCAGGCGGTGATGAAGTCCGCCCAGGTCCGGTGGCCGAACAGCATGTCGGTGGGCCTGCTCATGCTCTTGCCCATCTCCTGGCCCATGACGGCGTCGTTGTACGGGCCGCCCCAGCCACCGTGGGTGAAGCCGCCGCGGGTGTCCTCGTCCGGACGACCCAGACCCTGGACGACCCCGTCGACGGTGATGGACAGCGTGGCGTTGACCTTGCGCATCAGATACTCCCTTGCTCCTGCGGACCACTCCTCTACGGCCCGTTCACCCCCTACACGTACGGCCAAGGGCCAAATCGACACCTGCGCGAGATTTTCTTTCCCACCAAGATCATCACCCCAGGCAGCATCAGGCAACCGGCGCGGACACGCGCCCAAGCCGCCCCAGCCGAACCGCCGCACCTGCCCTCGGCGATCCCAGCAGCCACACGCCAGGATCGGCAAGCCCCGGCTGGAGCCGACGCCCGGCGCGTCGCCCCGGTAGTGGCCCGGATCCACGGGTGGCCGGAACGGTGGGCGACCACTGGGTCAGAGACCAGCCATGACACCTCGGCATAACGGGCGAGAGAACACGCCAATCGTCACGGCCTGCCATCGGTTACTCTGCGCAACTATGCCAAGTGGCCGTACGTGGGGAAATCCTGGTGGCCGCTGTCAAAGGCGCCTCCGGGGCGCAGCGTCTTGTGGTGATCGAGGTAGCCGGTGACGGCGCGCTCTGCGGCGTAGGCGGTGTGGCCGACCCGGCCTGTCTCGGTCTCGCGGACGGCTCGGAGCTGCTCGGTGCGCTTGGCGGCGTTGTTGCGGGCCCGGTTGCTGGCGCCCGGCTCCCTATTGGCTGCCCGTCTGTTGGCCTTCGTTTCGGGTGGTTCAACTGGCTCGGTCCAGAAGTCAACGCCGTGAGCCCCGCGAGGAGAACGCCGCGGTGGAGCGGGGGAGGGGTCGACAAGTCTCCGGCTCGTAGAGGTTCTGAAGATGCGGGTGGCCCGCCAGCGACCCTGGCGGGCCACCCGCTTATCTGCACTTCACCCGAAAGGGTGGCCGGACTCTCAGTCAACCTGGCTTCGACATCCCTGAGGGCGGGTCGTGCCGAGTTGTCTCCTGCTGGGCGTCCAATGAGGAATTCCGCATGCCCGGGGAACGCTCGTCCCGGCGGGTCCGTTGGACGGGCATGGAGCTGAACATGCGAGCGGGACATCAGGGAACGGGACCTGGGGCCGTCACCCCCGACGGGTGCGCGGTCGAGCTTTACTCGCGGCTGCCGGTCGGGGCCGAGCCGGACATCGTCGCCGCTGCCGTACCAGTTGGTGCGCGCATCCTGGAGCTGGGATGCGGCGTGGGGCGTATGACTCACCCTCTCCTCGAACGGGGTTTTTCGGTGACTGCGGTGGACGAGTCGCAGGAGATGCTGGACCGCGTCCGTGGCGCGCGGACGATCCTCAGCTCGATCGAGGAACTGGACCTTGGTGAGGCGTTCGACGTGGTGATGCTGGCGTCGTTCCTGGTGCACGCCGGAGATGTTGAAGTGCGGCGAGCACTGCTGCGTACCTGTGTAAGGCATCTTGCGCCGGACGGCTGCGTGCTGATCCAGCGTGAGGGGGAGGAGTGGCACACGAACCTGCCGCGTGAGCGTGTCGACCCCAGTGGTTTCACCGTGCGAATCGTGTCGGCGGAGTCGACCGGTGATGGGGCGAACTCGGTTTATGCGGAGTACGAGTTCCCGGACGCCACTTGGACCCAGACGTTCCTGTCCAGGCCGCTGACGAAGGACCAGTTCGAGGCGGCGCTCGCGGAGGTGGGCCTGAAGGTGGACGAGTACCTGACACAGGACCGGACATGGGTGCGGGCGGGTCAGGCGGTCTAGGGGTATGTGACTGGTCAAAGGGTCTCCCGAGTTGAGGGGTCGGTTCGTGGTTTGGGGATGCCTAGGTCGACGGCGGGGCGTCGGGCTCGTCGTTGGGTTTCCTCGCGCTTGGCGCGGAGGAACGTGAGAGTGAGGTCGATACCTTCTGTCTCGCCGGCCTTGCCCTCGGCTTCGGCGCGTGTTCGGCGGTTGAGTAGGTCGGCTTCCAGCTCTGCGAGTCGGGTCAGCATCTTGGGGTTGACGTGCAGCATCGGGCAGCGGATGCAGGCGTGTTCGTGCTGGCAGGGGGTGCCGTAGGGGCGTCCGCAGGAGCCGAGTTCGACCTTGCGGCGGTCGAAGTGCTCCTCGAACTCGGTCCACTCGTCCGAGGTGGTGTCCCGGTATTCGTCGGTGGGACGGATCTGGCGCCGGTGTTCCAGGTGCTCCAGGTAGTGGCGGATGACGTCTTCGTCGAACACCGCGACGTAGCCGCGAGTGGTCTGGACATTCAGGTGTCCGAGGAGGGCCGCGCCGATGTGGATGGGCAGGCCGCTGTTGACGAGTTCGGTGATGAAGATCCGGCGGAAGTCGTGCGGGGTGAACTTCAGCCCCTTGAAGCCGGGGTGAACTTCGGCGAGGGCGAGGCAGCGCCGCTCGATCATCTTCTGGATCGTGCCGATGTTGAAGACTGCGGGAACCGTGCCGTTCTGTCGCTGGAACAGGAACGGCATCGGAGGGCTCCAGACCTTGTCGTGCGGGTCGTAGCGAGTCACGAGGGGGATCGGCCGCCCGGTGCGAGCGTGTCGGCGGATGATCGCGGAGGACCGCGAGGAACTGCTGGCGTTCTACGACTTCCCGACCGAACACTGGACCCTCCTGCGGACCACCAACCCCATCGAGTCCACGTTCTCCACCGTCAAGCTCCGCACCAAGGTCACCCGCGGCGCCGGCAGCCCGGCCGCCGCCCTCGCGATGGTGTTCAAGCTCGTCGAGTCCGCCCAGACCCGCTGGCGGGCGATCACCGGCACCCACCTGGTCCCCCTCGTCCGCGCCGGCGCCAGGTTCGAGAACGGTCTCCTGGTCGAACGTCCGGAAACTGCGGCTGCAGCCTGACCGCAGGCCGGTACGGGGCCCGCTGGTAGCCTGACGATCATGGATCTCGCCCGGGTGTTGGACGCGTTCGAGACAGAGGCCGAGGCGCTCGGCCCGGGAGTCGCGCGGCTACCGGAAGCGGCGTGGAACCGCCCAACACGGTGCTCACCGTGGTCTGCCCGTGAACTGCTGGGCCATGTCTGCGTCGTCCTGGACTGGGTGCCCGACATGATCGAAGGTCAGGCTCCCGAGATCCCGGAGGTCTCCGCGACCGAGTACTACAGGCCGGACCGCCGCTTCAGCACCGCGACCAACGCGGCCCGCATCGAGTTGGGACGAGATCGCGCCGCTCGTCATCGCTCAGGAGCCGAGCTCGTCGCCGACTTCACCCAAACCTGGCGGAAGGCGCAGGGGCTGTGCCGGAAGGAGCCGGAGCGCCGGGTGGTGCGGACACGGCACGGCGACGCCATGTTGCTCGCCGACTTCATGCTGACGCGCGTCTTCGAAGTCGCCGTGCACGGGGTCGACTTGGCCGATGCGCTTGAACGTGAGGCATGGCTGACGTCGCCAGCCGGAGATCTGCTGCTGGAACTTCTCGCCGGACCGGACACGGGCGGGATGACCGAGCTGGGTTGGAGCCGTGCCCGGTTTCTTCGCAAGATCACCGGACGAGAACCGCTGGAGCCGGAAGAGTCCTCCCAGATCGCCAGGCTGGGTACCACCTGGCTCACACTGGGATGAGAAGCCCCTGACCTCCGCAATCGCAGCCCGACACCGTCCGGGTCTTCTCCGTCCACAGGTTTTGAGACAGCCTCCAGCGCCTCCGTCAACCACGCCCCCTGGGCTCATCAGGCCGGCGCGGCCGCGCCCCGAGCGCGGTCAGCCTGCGCTCGGCACCGCGGTGTCCAACCTCGCCCTGGCGGATCTTCGCCATCACCCAGTCGGCAGCGCGCGGGTTTGCGGAATCCAGGAAGTTGATATGCAGAAACCCGCGCGCCTCGAGCCCGGTTGGGGGCTTGCGGCGCGCGGGTTCGGACTGCCGAGACGGTCGGTCAGGCGCAGGTGAGGCTGTTGCTGGTGTCCATGAGGTGCTGGGTGGTCGTGTTGTTGAGGGTGATCGGTGTGTGCTGTTCGAAGCGGCCGGGCTTTCCCCAGTAGTGGGGTGTCTTCCAGTCGTCGCGTCGCGTCGCTTCGACCACGTTGTGGGCGGCGGTCTCGACGGAGTCGAAGACGACCGGTCCGAGGATCTTGGCGCCGGCGCGCATGTACCAGGGGGTGGCACGCATGATGTCGGTCTTCACGGCGCCCGCGTTGATAACTCCGGCGGCGAGGCCGGGTTCGGCGCGGGTGAGGTGGGCGGCGTAGTGGTGGTTGGCAAGCTGGACCGGCTTGCGGTCGCGGCCGAAGTTGAACGGGGCGAACTCGGGGAAGCGGGTGAAGTCGGCGTCGTTGGTCGGCGGGACGGCGGCGGTCATCATCAGCACGGTGGGCCGCTCGGACCGGCGGAGGGCAGGCAGGAGGAGCTGGGTGAGGTGGTAGCGACTGAGGTAGTTGACCGCGAAGAACGGGTGGAGCCCGTCGGCCGTGCGGCTCTCCTGCATGGTGAGCACCCCGGTGGTGTGGACGAGGGCGTCGAGGCTCTGGTGCTCGTCGAGGATGCGACCGGCGGCTTCACGGACGCCGTCGTGGGTGGACAGGTCGGCCGCGAGGAAGGACGCCCGGTCTCTGGCGGTGCCGAAGGAAGCGAGGGCGGCCTCACCCTTGCTCGGGTCGCGGCCTGCCAGGACGAGCCGGTGGCCGTCCGCGAGGAGGTCGCGGGCGGCTTGGCGGCCGATGCCGCTGTTGCCGCCGGCGATGACGATGGTCTTCATGATGCTCCCGGGAAAAGGGGCGGGCGCTGACCGGTCGACGGGGGTGAGGACCGGTGGGCGCCCGTGGGCAGCCCGTAGGCGGTGCGCTGGCTGGGTTCAGGCGACGAAGTGCTCGGCCTGGGTGCGGGTGGTGTGCAGCGTCCAGTAGTCGAGGGCGATCTCGTCGGGCGCGCGATGGGGAACACCTTCGGGAGCCTGGGTGCCGATCAGGAGGTTGATGGCGACGTTGGCCGCGTAGATGCCCGACTCCGCGAGGGTGTTGTGCAGGTTGATCGCCCAGTTCCGCTGGCCGGCCTGGGCGATGTTGACGTCGGCGAGCATCGGGTAGGGGTTGATCGCACCGCCGCCGGTGCTGAACAGCAGCGTGCCGGAACCGGCCTCCAGCATCCCCGGGAGCACCGCCTGGACCGCCGCGACCGCGCCGTAGAGCAGCGCGTCGACCTGCGGGCGCAGGTTCTCGACGGTCACGTCCTTGGGTGAGGTCATCGACAGGCCGGGGTGCGGGGAGAACTCCAGGACGTCGATCCGTCCGAACCGTCCGATCGCCGCCTGGAGCGCGCCGGAGAGCTGGGCCGGGTCCGCGACGTCGGCGGGGAAGCCTTCCGCGGTGATGCCGGCCTCGGCGAGGTCAGAGACCAGTGCGTCGAGCTTGTCCTTGCTGCGGGAGATCAGGGCGACGTCGAAGCCGTGGCCGCCGAAGACCTTGGCGATGGACAGGCCGAGCCCGGGGCCGGCTCCGACGATGGCGATGGTGGGCATGCGCACTCCTGAACGAGTAGGGGTCGCGAGCGCGGCCGGATGGCCGGGCGGAGGTCAGTTCTGGTCGGCCGGTGGGGTGGCGCCGGGCCAGTCGGTGGGGCACGGTGCCTCCAGGGCGCCGAGGATGCGCTGGGAGACGGAGCCGAGCTGACGCTGCTGTGCCTTGGTGAGCGGGTCGAAGACCAAGCGGCGTACCGTCGCCGCGTGCCCGGGGGCCGCAGCGGTGACCTTGTCCTGGCCGTCGTTGGTAAGGGTGGCCAGCGTGGCTCGGCCGTCGGAGGGGTCGGGGTGGCGGCGTACCCAGCCGCGCTTCTCCAGCCGGATGACCACGTTCGACAGCCGGGAGAGCGTGCTGCCCGCGTACCGGGCCAGCTCGCTCATCCGCAGGGTGCTCTCGGGCGCCATCGACAGCGCGGACAGCACCATGTAGTCGAAGTGGGCGATCCCCGCGTCGCGCTGCATCTGCGATTCCAGCGCAGCCGGGAGCTGGGTCAGCACGTAGGCGAACGCGTACCACTGCTGCTGCTCGTCGGCGTCGAGCCAGCGCGGCCCGGCGGAGTCCTGTGCGTCTTCCATGCCCCCAACATACTCCAAGCATGGAATGAATGATGAACCGGATTGCTCTTAGCTTGAAGCATATGCTCGGGCATGGTTGATCCAACCTTGAAGTTTCTGAGTGGAGTGGTGGGTCCCGATGAACGTCTTCTTGTGGATCGTCGCGGGTGTGCTGGCGGCGGTGTTCATGGTGGCCGGAGCGATGAAGCTCAGCCGCACCCCGGAGCAGCTGGCAGCTTCCGGGCCGGGCTGGGCCGCGGACTTCGGCGCCGGCCCGGTCAAGCTGATCGGCGCTCTGGAGGTCCTTGCCGATCTGGGCCTGATCCTCCCGCCCCTGGTCGGCGTCGGGGAGATCCTGGCTCCCGTGGCCGCTCCCGGACTCGTGGTACTGATGATCGGCGCGACCGTCACCCACGGCCGCCGCAGAGAGTTCCAGATGATCACTGTGAACGTCGTCCTGCTGGCGCTCGCTGCCGTGGTCGCCCGGGGCCGCTTCGGCCCACACGTCTTCTCGGTAGCTTCCCCGCCCGCACCTGGACACCGTCAAGGGGAACCAGCGCGTGGTCATTTGGGCAGCTTCGCGGTGCGCTCAGACCTCACAGGTGTATTGACCACGAGCGTTGTTGACAGTCAGCGCGGTCACGGATCCTGATCGGCCTGGCCATGTCGTGGCGCAGCGCCGGGCTGAGCACCGAGATCGGGTGCGCTCTGGCGGCGGCGTGCCCGTGATCTACGTCGGTGAGCCAGTCTATTCGTTCGACATGCTGCCGGAGGTCCTCATCGTGCGGGATATCGGCACCGCGTTGGCGGTCGCGCCCAGTTGGTTCGGAGGGTGAGCAAAAGGCGGCGGGCTGGTTGCCAGAGCGCGATCCCTGCAACCGGCCCCGCCGCGTTGCGGCGTCACCGCGCGCTCGGCACCGACATGGCCAGCCCGACGAAGTCCGACCACACCGCGTCGTCGACGCCGTCCAGGGCCTCCTTCGTCCGACGCTCTTCGGCGGTCAGCACACCCATGCCGACTCGGACCTCGTACGGCAGGTAGTCCAGCGCCAGGCGCCGTCCGACGTAGTCCATAACCGAGCTGGCCTGGCGGATATCCGGATCGTTCGTCAGTCCGGCGGGTGCGAACCGCATGCCCACGTAGTCGACGCAGAACACCTCGAGCGGCACGCCGTGGCGCAGACCACGGGTGATCGTGGTGGAGAAGGCGTCCATCATCCCCGCCAGTGTCGACCCCTGCTTGGCCATCCGGATCAGAGCCTCCGCCGGCTGACCGTCGGCGGTGCGGGCCACCGTCAGGTACCCCTTGCCCTCGCCGACCGTGAACGATGTGGTGTGCGAGTGCAGCCGACGCGGAGGCCGCTGCAAGGGGCGGGGCAGCGCCACCGAGCCGTCGCTGAACACAGGCGCCGAGGTTTCCACAGATCGTTGCGCCATCAAGAGGTCCTTACCAGATCGATAGGGCAGACGGGAGCCGCACCACAATGTGTGGGGCGAGAATGCGACATCGCTACTACATGTAGTGGTCTTAACGTAAGGGCGCCGGTTGTGTACCGCCAACTCCGGCGCGCCGCACGGGACAGGATCCGCCAGCGGTGCCGCGCCACAGCGACTCGCGGGGAGGCGATCTCGTGCCGGCGCCCTCCGGCAGGGATTGCCGACCGGGCGTCAGCGGACGCGACGGGGCTACACGCGACGGCCGACCAATCCCTGACCACGGCAGCGGTTCCGGCGAGGAGGCGCGGCCATGGGAGTTCGCGGCCAGCCCGGTGGATCGCGGGAGTCGGCAGCCCGAAGTCGACGGCGCCAAGGACCACTGGTCATCCTCCGGGGGGCGGACGCGACATTGCCTGGCGGGACGTCAGATAGCAGCAGTGACCTTGGGAAGGGAGCGTACGAACACCTCAGGGTGCTCACAGCGCAGGTACTCCAGCCGGGCCAGGACCCTGCACCGGAAGGCCGGCCAGCCGGCCCGACCAGATCCCACTTCCGGAGTGGTTGTCACTCTTGGCCCACTGCTCCTGGGTGCGGCCGTTGTCCTCGGTGGCGCCGAAGAGCGCCTCGTACATCTCGGTCGCAGGGATCGAGGTCATCCGGCATTCCATGCAGCGCCGCGGATACCCGCCGCCCAGCCGGCCATAGGCGACCGTGGCGACATGATGGCCGTGTCCAACACCTCCTCCCCCGTTCCCCTGACGGCCCTGGAGTACATGGGATGCCGACGCCGCACCCAGGGCCACCTCGGCGCCGGGCTTCCACTCGCCTACCCGGCGCTATGCCTGCGGGCCGGCTTCTTCGCTGCCGCCTTCTTCTGCGCGCCGGTCGCCTCGCCCTTGTGCTTCCGCTGCGTTTTCCCCTGCGGAGATGCCGACGGTGCCTCGTCGCCATGGCGGTGCGCCCTCGCCTCATCCACCGTGGCCTGCAACGCAGCCATCAGGTCCACCACCCCGGCCGGAAGCACCCGGGCCCCCGGCGCGTGCGGCGGCTCAACACCGGCGAGCTTGGCCTCGACAACCTGCTCCAGCGCGTGCCGGTACTCGTCACGCTGCTCCTCGAGGCGGAAGTCCTCCGAGATGACCTGCATCAGGGAGCGGGCCATCTGCAGCTCCTGGCGGCGCAGCTCGGGCGCAACGGGGGCGATGCCCGCGGTGGGGCGGATCTCGTCCGGCCACAGCAGGGTGTGGAGCACCAGCACGTCATCTCGGACGTGGAGGACGGCCAGCGACTCACGGCTGCGCACGGCCACCCGGCAGATCGCGACCTGCCCCGACTCGACGAGAGCGTCCCGCAGCAGGACGTACGGGCGGCCGGCTGCGGCCCCGTCTGCGCCGAGGTACTGAACTTGAACTCGTGATGTCGGCCTGACCTCCGGTATCGGTCGGACTTCGGTCGACTTGCAGTTGCTGGCTCGGCTTACCAGGCGGGGCGCTGGTCCTGGCGGTCCGTTGAGAAGCCGGTGGGCACGGCTGTCTCTGTCCGCCACAGCAGGCCCGGGTCGGGCGGAAATTCATCGGTTGCCGGTGCCGGGCCATGCAGGCGCCTATGGCCCGGGAGCGGCACTTCGGCCAACACGCCGTCGCGCATCATCCACACCCCGAAGCAGTCGTCCTCCTCGTCATGGATGAGCACCTGCACACTCGCCGGATACGGCCAGGTCAGGGACTCCAGATGCCGAAGCAGCCCCGATCGAGGGCGCACTCGCTCGAAATCGATCACCCACCCATCGCCGTACATTTCGATCCGCTTGAAGCAGCCGCGCCAGGTGCGTGAGTCATCCGGCCGCGTCAGTGGCTCCATCACGTCCTCTGCGTACGGTGCCAACACGATGACCTGTGCGAATCTGCTCATGCCGAAGTATCAGCGCAGACGCTGGGCTGGCAGCAACCGAATTCCAAGGCCTGGGCGAAGGGAGGCCCACCTGGACGGCGGAAGCATCCAGGCGACCGAAGCGACCACCTCCGCGACACCGATCACGTGCCGAGGGTCAATCCGGTGCCGGCCAAGCAGCCGTCGATGACTTCCGGCCGGTACTGCAGCATCTTGAGCTTGCGCTTCACCGCGCGGGTGATCTGGCTGAGGTCGGCTGCGGCAAGGTTGCCGATGCCGCGTTTGACCAGCGACCAGACGCCCTCCTGCGGGTTGAGGTCCGGTGCGTAGGTCGGTAGCTGGAACACGGTCAGCCAGGCGGTGTTGGCCTCGAAGAACTCCCGCAGCGGTGCGACCAGGTGCATGCGCAGGTTGTCCCAGACCAGGATGATCGGGCCACCGAGCTGGATGTGGGCGCGGATGATCAGGTCGCGGCAGTCCTTCCAACCGAAGCCCTTCGGTTCGTCCTTGCGGCCGCGGTACTCGCGGATCGCGTAGATCAGCCGGGACCGCTCGCCGGGCTTGTAGCAGGTCATCCCCGCCATGGAAACACGGCCCGAGCCCCGTCCGCGCACACGGACGACCGGGGTGACGCCCTGGCGGCCCCAGGTCCTGGCACGCGGCGGCGTCATCGACTGGCCGGCCTCGTCCTCGAAGACCACCCAGGCGTTGTTCACCGCCGCGGTGCTCTTACCCGCGGCCAGACCTCCCGCCTCCACAGCTCCACCGCGTCGTCGTCGCGCTCGATCGCGCGCCGGGCGGGCTGCTGCCAGGACCAGCCGTGCCGCCGCAGCAGCCGCCACGTGCCCTCCACGGTGTACGAGACATGGAACAGGCGGCCGATCATCGTCTTCACCCGGGCCAGCGTCCACCGCTGATCGGACCACCCATGGGCCAGCGGTCCGCGCTCCAACTCCCGCTCCAGCCTGGCTATCTGCATGTCCGACAGTCGAGGCCGACCAGGCGAACCCTTCGACGCCACCCCGGCCAGGCCCTCCTCGCGCCACAGCCGCCGCCAGCGTTCCACCGACCGCTCCGAGACCCGCAACGTGGCAGCGATCTCCCGATTCTTCTCGCCGGCCTCGAAGCCAGCCACGGCCTGGAGCCGGACCCGCTCTCGCACCACTCTCTCGGCGTCCGTCAAGCCACCACCCTGCGGATATCTCACTGTTCCAGGACTACCGACCCCGACCGCACGCTGTCAGGCAAACTGCCCGACATCACCCGATCAAGTTCAGTAGTACGGCTTGTCGTAGGCCAGCGGGTCGATGTCGGTGCCGGCGACGAACGCCAGCACTTCGATGCTCTTGGCGGTGGGCAGGGGCAGGTCGGCGAGGTCGTCCTTGGTGAGCACCACGCTCCGGCCGTCGGGGGCCTCGTAGCCGCGCACGACCTCGCTGTAGGGCACCTCGACGTTCTCGATCTCGCAGTACCGCTTCTGCCGGATGCGGCCGCCGTCCTTCTCGTGGACCTGGTGCAGGGGGACGGTGTGCGGCTCCGTGGCCGCGCACACGGTCACGGGGATGGACCCGAGGCCGAACGAGATGTGGACCTTGGCGATGGTCTGCGGCACCGGTGCACCTCCCACAGGCGAGGGCGACCTGGTGTCTCCACGTGCCGGCCGCCGCCTCTATCCCATCCCGCCCCGGCGGCGGCTGCCACCTGGGGGTCTGAGCCGGCGGACATGCTGCAGCAGCACCTCGGGAAGACATTCCGCGCCTGCAGCAGTCACGCCGGCGTCACATCAAGGTCACGCCCCCGGTCGAGCATGGAAATACAAAAGTCCAGCCCGCCTCAACTCGGGAGCCGCTGATGGAAGGCAGCTCGGAGAACAAGGCGCCCGCGTCGCCCGCCACAGACCCTGTTGAATCCAGCCTCCATTCGACAGAGATACTCGTGGAACACTGGCTGGCTATCGACTCCGAGATAAACAACGAGGTCAGTGTGGAAGCTGAGAAGGGCGACCCCAGGCACGTTGTGGAGATGGCCCAGGCGATCCAGCGGGTCGGCTGGGAGGCGCTACCCGACTGGCCAAGCGGCTCCCGGCCTGACCAGCGGGTCACTATCTCGCTGAGCGAATCGCAATGGTCCCTGGTTCTGGCTGTATTGGAGCACTGGGCAAAGGTTGCGGACAGCGTGGGAAGTCCTGGACAGATCGAGGATGCCCAGCAGAACCGGGCAATCGCGAAGCAACTGCGCCGGGCCCTCGGCGCGCCGGTCACAAGCTTCGGCGGCCCTTAGCTGCTACCTCTCGACACGGTTTCCCGGTGCAGCACCGTCGTGTTCTCTCCGACGAATGAGGTTGTCATGCGCTCACAACACACCCATCGCCTGGCAGTGCTGGCGGCCATAGTGCCGGCCTTGCTGCTACCCAGCACTGCCTCCTGGGCCGCCACGTCACCAGCCCCGACAACCCACAGTCCCCCACCGGCGGCCAACTCCACGCCCACCGCAGCGACGATGCAGGGCGCCTCGCGGCTGAAACGGGTCCCGTCCGGTGTCAGAGAGACCTCCGACTGCCCGAAGGCCACGCGGTTCACTTCCTGCGACACCTACACAACGCGTCCCTGGCAGCTCTACATGGCCGGCCTTCCGGTGCCCGTGGCCTGGGTTCAGTACCGGATCACCATCGGGTGGCACACCGTGGTCAACAGCCGACGGTTCACCGGCGTTGTGCATGTCAAGGTCCTGGGTGCTCGTGGCACGCTGATTCCCGGGCTGGCCTTGACCGTCACGGCCAAGTGTGGCGGCAGCTGCACCGTCACGGGCACCGCCTCCGGCCCGCTGTGGCTGCCGGGCCAGGAATGGGGGGGCACGTTCACCTTCAACGACGCTGTCGCCGAGGACAAGAAGGACGAGATCAAGGCTGAATTTCTGGAGACGGCGAAGCATCCTGTGCTCCGAACCGGGCCGGGAGACCTATATGCCGGCAGCATCGTGCGCTGTGACGACACCATGGGAAACCAGAATGCCGGGTGCATCATCAAGCAGTACACCCCCACCATGACCTCGATGACAGAACTGCCGACGATCGCCAAAAACATTCTCCGCATCCAAGCCGCCACCGGCTTGGGGAAAGTCGGCGGCACCCCTTTGACTCGCTTGCGGAACGACTCGGCGATCGACAAGAACCGGAGGGCGGTGTGCGGCCGCTCTAACACCGGTGATCCACAGAATCCTGGCGATACCTGCGACGAATACCCCTTTGCCAGCACCTACGAGGGCGGCGTTCCCGTGCGGAACGGCGAGAACATGTGGGCATGGGTGCCCGGAGACGAGAATCAGGGGCAGAGCTGGCGGATCAATAACTTCTACACAGCGAACCGGATCTTGGACACAGACCCCTTCTGGGTGAAGGTCTGATCCTCAGAAGCTCTCCCCGGGGGCCCTCACAAGAGACGCCCTATCCCATGCCGCCGCGGCGCCGGGTGCTGTCATCCTGGGCTGCCTTGACGGCGGCCGCCACCGCACCCCACGGATCAGCGCGTCAGCGAGCAGGTTGACCTGCCGCTCCAGCTGCGCGAGTCGGGCGCCATCCTCGGAGTAGACGCCGAGGGCTTTCTCGATCGCGTCGGGCTCCAGGCCCGCCTCCCGGAAATCCGCACGCGCGGCAGAGAACCTGCGGCGGGCGGCATGCAGGGACGTCTCGACTTCTCTCTGCGCCATGTAGGCGAGGATCGCGGGCTCCAGCCGTAGGACGCCGTGGTGTCGGTAGCCGGGCGGCATCCACTGGAACAGCCAGCACACCTCCACTTCCAGATACGCCACGTCGGACGGCAGCTCCAAATAGACCGGGCGCTTCATTCGCCACGCTGTCGTGATCAGCCGGTCGATCTCCATCGCGGCGTTCTGCGGGCTGATGCTCGCTGTCGCGGCAGTGACCTGGGCGTACGCCCGCAGGAACTCCCCTCGCCCGCCATCTGCGAACGTGTGGTGCAGCAGGTTCCGCTCCAGCGCCACTGCCGGAAGCGCCCCGGCAACGCGCACCACCGGCACATGCTCGCTGTGGGCACCCGCGACCCCCTTGATAGCGCTCAACGCTCCGACCCCGTGCGTCACTACCACCCCGCCCAGGCCGCTCAGCCGCGCGTAACCGTCCGCCGCGTGGGCCCCGTTCAGCTCAGTGCACGTCCCCACCCACTCGACGACACCGCCGTCCTCGATCTGCTGCATGAACTCCAAATTGAAGTCTCCCGGGGACCCCGAATACATGGGAGACTCCCGCCTCCCGGAGGCGACGGATCAGGAAGTCACCGATGGTCATCGTCCTGCCAGCAGCCATGGCAACCAGTCCCTCGAAACCGTGATCACGCCGAAGCGAAACGCGCCCCTGATCCGTCCGCCGCGCCCAGCGCAGACCAACCCCCCGTCCGCCCGCGCTCACCCCTACAGCGGACACGACCCCCGAGGCCGGGCTGCACCCTCCCGTCCGGCCTTCCTCGGCCTTGCTGCAATGACGTCGGGGCGCTGCGTGTGGCGGCGGCTGGGCACGCCTATGTCGCGTCAGTCCTGCCCTGCAGCTGGCTGCGCAGCTCCGTGTACCGCGAGCGCATGGGAGCGCTTGCGGCAGGACCGGCGGTGAAGACGAACGCCTCACTATCGTCGAGGCGTCTTCCTGTACGGGCGTCGACCAGGACCGGCTCGACCTCCTCGCCGTTGGCCGCGTCCACCAAGATCATGGATCGCTCCTGCGGTGTCAGGTGCCGGTTTCCCCAAGCGGCAAGAGCCACGATCACCGGACGGAGGGACCGGCCCCGCTCGGTGAGCACGTACTCATAGCGGGCCGGCTTGTCCTGGTACAGCCGTCGTTCCAGCAAGTCATCGGCGACCAGCGTCTTCAGCCGTGCGGTGAGCATACTGGTGGAAATATTTAGATTCTGCTGAAACTGGTCAAAGCGCCTATAGCCGTCGAAGGCATCATGCAAGATCAACAGAGTCCACCACTCGCCGACGTGCTGCACCGTCGTCGACAGCGGACACTCCCGGTCCTCCAGTCGCATGCGACTCGACATGGCACCTCCCGAAGCTACTGCTAAAGTAGAAGTCACTAACTTCTATTCTAGCAGTAAGCGGGCCGCATCCCGTGATGCCGACCCTGCCCACCCGTAGGAAGAGCTCATGACTCAGAACCCGACGTCGATCGATCCGGCCGACCTGCCCGAGGCGGTTACCCGCTACCTGTCGGGCCGCGCCGCCAAAGACCCCTCCGCTGCCGCGGCGGCCTTCGCGCCGCACGCGACCGTGACGGACGACGGGCACACCTACAAGGGAGCCGAGGCCATCACTGGATGGCTCGGGCAGACCGACAGCGAGTACACGTACACGACCACGCTCACCGGCACCGAGCGTGACGCAGCCGACCGATACACCATCCACCAGCGTCTCGAAGGGAACTTCCCCGGCGGAACGGTCGACCTGCGCTACCGCTTCACCCTGGCCCATGGACTGATCCGCGAACTGAGCATCGCCCCCTGACCAAGCCCCCGCCACCCCTTGCTCACCCAACTCTGACTGGAGCGCCACCAACATGAGGACCTGGTTCATCACCGGCGGCACCCCCGGCGGATTCGGCATGGCCTATGCCGACGCCGCCCTGGAACAGGGAGACAACGTCGTCCTCACCGGCCGCCGACCTCACCTGCTCGATGAGTGGGCCGCCCGCCACGGCGACAGGGTGCTTGTCCACCCCCTGGACGTCACCGACGCTCAGCAGGTCCAGGAGGCCGTCGCGGCCGCCGAAGAGCATTTCGGCGGTATCGACGTCCTGGTCAACAACGCCGGCCGGGGTTGGTACGGCTCCGTCGAGGGCACGCCCGACAGCGACGTCAGGACTTCTTTCGAGCTGAACTTCTTCTCCGTCACGCAGATGCTCCGCGCGGCCCTGCCGGGCATGCGAGAGCGTGGCAACGGATGGGTCATCAACATGTCCTCCGTCGCCGGCCTGCGCAGCGTGCCGGGCTTCGGCTACTACAGCGCCGCCAAGTACGCCATCGAAGGGCTCACCGACGCGCTGCGCCACGAAGTTGCCCCGTTCGGCATCAAGGTCCTGGCCGTGGAGCCGGGTGCCTTCCGAACGCACGCCTACGCCTCGTTCGCCGACGACGCCGTGAACGAGACGGTCGACGCCTACCGGCCCCTGATCCAGTCCGTCCGCTCCACCATGATCGAACAGAATGATCAGCAGCCCGGGGACCCTCACCGCGGAGTCCGCGCCGTCCTGGACGCGATGAACAGCGCCACCCCGCCCCACCGTATCGTCTTGGGCGCCGACGGCTACGAGGCCGTCAAGGGGCAGCTTGCAGACATGACAGCAGAACTGCAGGCCCTCGAAGCGGCCTCGCGCAGCGCAGACTTTCCCCAGGGCTCCTGAGAGGGTCGAAAGCCGCCGCAGTCGATCATGGCGCGTGAGCCCCGCTGCCGGGAGGGCCACTGTCCCGACGGCGGGGCTCCGGAGCCCAATGCCGTTGAGATAAGGCTGAGTTGGGAGTTGGTACCCTCCGTAGATGTCGCAGGGGCGGAGAGCGGCGTCGGCCGCCTGACGGATCTGGTGTCTCTGGGGGCGCTCACCTCGCTGATCCCGAGGGACGTGCTGGACGAGGCGATCAAGGCGGACGGCTGCCGGGAAGAGCGGGTTCGCAAGCTCCCAGCACACCTGGTCGTCCACCTGCTGGTGGCGCTGTGCCTGTTCCCCGACGACGACTACGAGGAAGTCGCGGAGCAGCTGACCGGGCTGCTCGTCATGGTGCCGGGCTCGTCGTGGCAGTCGCCCTCACGCGGCGCGATCACGCAGGCGAGGAAGCGGCTCGGCCCGGAGGTGCTGCGCGAGGTCTTCACGTAGCTGGCCCGGCCCGCGGCGACTGCCGCCACCCCGGGCGCCTGGCTGGGACGGTGGCGGCTCATGGCCATCGACGGGTTCGTCCTGGACCTGCCCGACACCGAGGCGAATGTCGCCGAGTTCGGCCGTGACCACGGCGGCGACGCGACCGTCCACCCGCAGGCTCGCATCGTCGCGATCGGCGAGTGCGCCACCCACTCTCCTGTCGCCGCCGGCGTGGCCGGCTGCTGGGCTGGCGAGCAGACCCTGGCCTACTCGCTGTACGAGCACTTGTCACCGGACATGTTGCTGACCGCCGACCGCGGCTTCTACAGCTTCTACGCCTGGGAGCAGGCCCGCAGCAGGTGCCTGCTTCGGGGCACGGCTATCGCTGGAGGATCTCCACCATGCGGGGGCCCTTCGCGTTCGCTCCCTGCCGGATGTAGTCGGTCAGGTCGTCCAGGGATTCGGCTCGGTGCGTCTCCACACCGTAGCCCCGGGCGATGTCCAGCACGTTGAGCCCGGAGATGTCGAGGTACTCGCCCTTGGGGACGTGCAGCAGTTCGGAGAACTCCTCCAGCGCCCGGTACTTGGTGTTGGTGCAGACAACGTACGTGACGGCCACCTGGTGGCGGGCTGCTGTCCACAGCGCGGCAGGGGTGTACTGCATGGCGCCGTCGCCGATCAGCGCGACCACGGGACGCTCCGGGCACCCCAGCTTCAGCCCGATGGCCGCAGGCAGGCCCCACCCCAAGCCTCCGGCGGCGCAGTAGAACAGCGACTTGGCCCGGGTGATGGTGAGGCGATCGCGCAGTTCGTCAGAGGAGGTCCATTCCAGGGCGATGACGGTGTCGTCCGTTTTCCCGCGGTTGATCGCGTCGAGGATGGCCTCAGCCGTGAAGTGCGGTCCGCTGGTGTCGGCTTCCGGCAGCGCGCGGGCCGGCGGCCACGCGCGGTCGCTCTCGGCAACCGCCGCGGCCACCCGCACGAGCGCATCCGACGGGTCACCGATCGCGATGCGCCCGAACGGGGCACGGGCCGCCTCGTCGGGGTCGTCGGTGACCGCGTGCACGCTCACCCCGGGCCGCATGAAAGCGTCGTCGCTCGGTGCGTGGTAGCGGAAGACGGGCGCTCCGAAGCAGACCACCGTGTCGTACTGCCCCAGGATCTCCGCGACCGCGCCCGCAGCTGAGGGAAGTTGCCCCTGATAGCAGCGGTGCCGGGTCGGGAACGGCGAGCGCGGCGGGCTGGGAGCGATCCAGACGGGCAGCCGGGCGCGCTCGGCCAGCGCGACCGCCGCAGCGTACCCTTCCTCTGTGTCGGCGCCGGGGCCCAGCACGAGAGCCGGCGCCGATGCGCCGTTCAGCGCCTCGACCAGGGTGTCCAGCGCTTTCTGTGACAGGACCGGGTCGCCGATGACCTCCCGCTCGGCGAGCAGCTCGAGAGCGCCGTCCTCGGCCGGCTGCGTCCAGTCGTCCAGGGGAACGGACAGGTAGACCACGCCACGGGGTGCTGAGTCAGCGAGCATCAGCCCCTTGGACACCAGCGCCGGGCCGTCCTGCGGCCGCAGCGGCTCGCCCGACCACTTCACCAACGGGTCGCCGAGCTTGACCGGGTCCACGTTGGTGAGCATCGCCCCGACCGGCACATACCGGCGCGCCTGCTGCCCGGCCATGATGACCATCGGGGTGTGGCAATCCGCGGTGTTGGTCATACAACCCATCGAGTTGCCGGTGCCCGAGGCCGCATGCAGGTTCAGGAAGCCGATCGTGCCGGAGGCCTGCGCGTACCCGTCCGCGATCGCGATCGCGGCGCCCTCCTGGAGAACGAGGTAGTACGGAATGTCGTCCGGGAGCCCCGTCAGGAACGACAGCTCGTTGGAGCCCGGGTTCCCGAAGACAGCCGTCACCCCGTGACGGCGAAGCACCCGATAGAAGGCATCACTGACAGTGACCACGGCAATCGATCCTCACACATAGTGGTTATATCGCTACGACCCTGCCCTGACAATCTGCACTATTGAGGAACGATCCAGACATTGCCTCTTTGTGGGGGGCGTGTCCGCCGTCCCGGTGCCCCAGCAGGCCCACGCGTGCCTCACGTCACCGGCCCGGCCGTCTACCGCGTCCCTGAGGGAGATCGTTCACGATTGCCCGGTCAACGACTCCAGAAGAGGCCACCCATCGAGCTCAACCACCCCCCTCATCGGGCTTCCAGCCACCGGCCAAAGCCGCGTCGAGAAGGGTACGGACGGCCCCGGGCTCGTGCAGGTTCAAAGAGTTGCCCCGGACGTAACCGGCGTCGCCGGAACCGAAGGGCACGCCCCCGGGACGTATCTGCCCGGGCCTGAGTCGAAGACGATGCGCAGTTGCGCGCCAGTGCCGGCTGGCTGCGGGTACAGAGTCAGGGTCTGACGACAGGACCGTCCGTGATCCAGAACGCGGTGGCTGTGGCGAAGCGACCACAGGTACCCGCGCGTGTCTGCTCGCTTGCAGCTTGCGGCAGCCAGCGTCCGGGGAGGACGGGAGTCACACGTCCCGAGGGTGGACCGGTTCATCACCCCGAGACGTGTGTCGGGACAGACCTGTTCTACTGCGATGATGCGGTGCACTCCGGGGCTGCTCGCCTTGATTGCCGCGCGTGGGCTATGGCGGGGCCGAGATCGCAGGGTGTCAGCAGGCGTCGTATCGCCAGATGCCGTTCTCGCGTACCCACGGCTGCCCGGCCTGGTCGAGCGCGGGCACGCTGTAGTTGTAGGAGACGCGGGCGAGATCGTCGGAGCGCTGGTTGACGGTCACCGACTTGATGTCCTGGTGGCCGTAGGTCTTCACTGCGGCGTCGAGCTGCGCCTTGTAGACCTGCTGATCAATCTTGGCCGAGCACCGCGTGGACAGCATCCTGTACGCCGCCGCGGCGTCGGGCTTGAAGTACGCGTCGGAGTAGGCGCGTACAGCGTCCTCAAGGGCTCCTTTGCCGGCGTCGTCGTTGGCGGCCAGGGCTGCTGCCGTGGGGCTGGTCGGGGCGGGCAGGCTTGGCGGCACTGCTGCAGGCGGTGAGCGCGAGTGCGGCGGCGAGTGCGGCGATGGCGGCGGGTGTGCGCATCCGAGCAGCATCCCGCCTCAGCGACGGCGCCGTGGTGGTTGTGACGGTGCTGTGATCGCGATGTGCCCCAGGGTCTCGTCAACCTCGGGGGCTCCGCACCACCGGTCCACCACCTCGGGCGATATGCGCGCAGCCCCCGGTGTGGCACCGGGGGCTGCGGCGTCCGGGCACGCCAGGCACGCGGCACGGGTGGGACTACCGTCAACTACAGACGTAGTGATGCGGTGCCGGGTTTGTCGCAGGCCAGGGCTGCGATGGAGATGCGGCACTGGGGAGCGTCCGCGCACCGTGACGATCGGTGTGGTCCCGCGGCGGGACCATGTGCCGGCGGTCGGCGGCGTCATCGAGAATCCGGCCTCGTCCTTGAAGACGAGGTAGGCGTCGAGCGTCGCCGCGGTGCTTCCGTGGACGGTCAGGTCTCCTTCACCCAGCCCGCCACCGCGGCATCGTCGCGTTCCAGCGCGCGGCGGTCGGGGACCTGCCGGCTCCAACCGCGCCGGCAAAGCATCTGCGCGATGCCCGACAGGGTGAAGCTCTTGTGGAACCGGCGTCCGATGAGCGTCTTGATCCGGGACAGCGTCCAGGTCTGGTCCGGCCAGCCGTGCGCCACCGGGCCCTTGTCCGCCTCCTGACCCAGGGAGAACTCCCACACCCGGACCCAGGCCCGATGATGACGTCACCGCCGATGATCGCGGTGGGATGGATCCTGGCACTGCGGTGGATGCGATCGGTGAGGCCGACCAGGGCCTGGCGGTGCCGGTCATCCCAGCAGGCGAGGAAGTGCGCCAGGTCAGCCTTCTCCAGGCCCTCGTAGGGGGTGCCGTCCAGCAGGCCGTCAGCGGGCCCGGTGATGTAGTCGCCGAGGCGAGGGGTCGGCATCGCGTGACCTCCGTTGGTCAGTAGCGGGTTCACCGGGCGGTTACCATCGCGGCAACCGGCCCAGAGGAACGGAGCGTTCGTGGGACACCTGCGCGTTGGCGTCGCCATCCTGACGATGGGCAACCGGCCAGCCGAGCTGTCCTCCGGCGTGGTCGGCTGTGCCGTTGGCACCATCGACGACCACGCCCCGAGCCCGCGCAACCGCAGCGGGCAACGCGGAGAGATCGCCAACGTCTTCACGTCACCGGACTTCCGCAACCGCGGACTCGCCCGCGCCTGCATGAGCGCACTGCTGACCTGGTTCACCGACGAGACGGCCGCCACGACCGTACGCCTGGCCTCCACCTCCGACGGCGAGGCGCTCTATCGCAGCATCGGCTTCGCCGAGCCCCGCGACCTTATCCTCCAGGTACGCGTCACGCGATAGCTGCCACGTGCGGGCGCCTCCGCCCGGACGGTGATGCCGAGGAGGACGGCAATAACATGGCATCTGCCGTGGGCCCCCCTCGGAGCGGTGACGGCGGCGATCCACAGGCCGGCGCCGTCGACGGTGAGGACGTCACAGTCCAGGCGGGCATGAACCGTGGACCCGACCTCTCGGTTCCGTGGCCGGTCGTCCGCATGCGCAGTTGTGACGGCGGTGCTGCCCTCGCGCATGCGCCTTTCGATCCGAGCGGTGTGGGAATCGACTCAAAGACGCCGACGGGATTGCACTTTGGTGACATATCGTCAGATCGGTGCGTTGTTGGGCAGTTGCCGTTGCCGAGGCCTTCGTAAGGTACCGGGCGAGGTAGTTGTGCCAGATGTGCCTCACGGGAGACTGCGTCGCCGCCAGGAGCGGTGCGATTGCGCCGGCGTGGTCATCCGCCGGTGGTGCCGTCCCAGCCGGTGGTGGCCAGCTGCCGCGCGCACGACCCGCAGCCCCTGCGCGTACTCCTGGCGGGGGGCTGGCGGTGGCGAAGAAGCCGGTGTTGCAGAAGACCTCGTCAACGCCGCGGAAGGCCTCCTTGCAGGACTGTTGCTCAGCCGCGCACGGTCCCAGCAGCCCCAGCCCGGATTCACGCTGCGTCAGGCTGCTTGCCCTGCCTGCCCTCGCAGGGCCCGTACGGCTGGCGAGCCGGGGTCGGCCGTCATCAGGACGACCTCCTGGTCGTCCTCGGGCACGAGCAGGACGTCGCAGTTCAACCGCAGCGCACCAGCCTCCGGATGGTCGAGCGTCTTGGTGCGGTGCCCGGGAGCGTACACCGGACGCATCTGGAGGCGTAGGGCAGTCCGGTTTCTTCGCGTACAGGAAGGGCATCCATGTCAGCGCGGGCCATGACGACCGGGCCGTCCCCGTTGGCCAGGACCCGTCTTCTGGCTGGCCAGGAGCAAGGGGTGGGGCGGCGGGCCGATGCGCGAGTTCTTGTGAGCATTTGTGGCGCTGGCGGCTTGCGCTTCACCGAAAGGGACGAATTCCTCACCCTTGCGGGTGAACGGGCTGGGCTGATGCCACCTTCGAAGGGTTAAGTGGAACCTGATCTTCGGGAGTGTCATGTGATCAGCAACGGCCGTGTCCGTGGCGGCATCGCGGGCCTCACGCTGCGCGCGTGCGTGGCAGTCGCGATGCTGGCGCTGCTGCACGCCGTGCTGACACCCGGGTCCCGGCATATGCCCCTTCCTGACACCGCCCACTGCACCAACCGTGTCGAGCAGGCGCTGACGCCGACGTCAGCGCCTGCTCGCGGCTGCGGCGCGGCCGTGGTGGCCCAGCCCGGGGAGGGCACCTGTGGTCATGGCGCCGGAGGCAGCGCGTGTGAGAGTCCGCGCGCGGCCCGTCATCTGCGCCCCGTTGGTGCGGTGACGGACGACACTGCCGCCGTAGCCACAATTGGGACGACAACCGGACCCGACGGTGGGTCGGCTGTCCTCGCGGGCGCGGCTTGCACGAAGGAACCCGGCGGTTTTCCGGTGAGGACTGTGGTCCTGCGCTGCTGAGCGTCCCCGTGCTGCCCTTGCGCCCCGCGCTGTTCTGGCGCTGTGGCCTGGGTGACAGTGCGTCCCTCACACGCCCTGGATCAGCTTCGCAGGAGATATCGCCATGCCCCTGGACCTCTACTCAGCTATGGCCGCGTTGGTGCGCGCCGAAGCCGCCCGCTCTCGACCTGAGCCTCTCCCGTGCCCGACGGCGAAGGCAGTGCAGGGCTCGGCTGTCGTCCAACCCCCGCTCGCACCGAGGAGCACGGACCGGCGCCGCACCATCTCGGTGATGCGGCGCGCGGTGGCCGCCATTTTCAGCCGCTGACCGTGCGAGGTGGGGGCCGGTCCGTGCAGGACGGGTCCCCCACCGGCTTGTCGCAGGTGATGGGCTCAGCCGTGGCGGCGTCGGATCAGCCAGCCGGCGACAGCAACAGCCAGGGCGGCTCGCAGGTTGATGAGCACCGCGACTCCCGACGAGCCGCCGCTGTTCTGCCTGCCTGCTACTGCCTGAGGAGCAGCAGACGATGCGGCGGCAGAAGGGGGTGAGGCCCAGGCGGCGCCGCCGGGAGAGGTACGGGGGGCGGGCGCGCCGCCTGCGGTAGTGGCCTTGAGTTTCAGCACCGGCGCGGGGCATTCCGGTTCGCTCTGCCCGTCCGGGAGCTGGATCCAGCGGGAGACCGTGCCATGGCTGTGGGTCTCCAACGTCGTGAAGACCAGTTCGGCGGCGTCGGGCAGTTGCGCGACGGTGATGCTGTGCTCGGCGTTGGTGCCCGTGCCAAGCTTCGGGCCGCCCACGATGAAGCCGTCCGCGCTGCGTCATCTCCGAGCCCGCTGGAGCGTTGTCCAGCCGGACCGCGCCCGGCTGGATGCCGTCGGGGTGCGTCATCCGGATCGTGGTGAAGCGAGCCGTTATGCGGCGCGCCGTCCGGGACCGCCGGCGTGCTCCTCCCCGCACCGGCTGCACACAATGATCGGACCACGGTCCGAAACTTTCGCAATGGCGACTCCCTCCAAAGCCACACCCCTTCACCCGACACATCCCACATCGGCGAGATTAAGCAGGCGGACGCCCAGAAGAAGCCTGCTACCAGGCAAAACTTTTGCCCATAGGATTCCACGTCGACAGAATGTTTTCGCAACAACTGCCGAAAGTGTTGACAGCCCGACAGCTCCGGTCCAACATCATCGCCGTCGGCAGGCCACACCACTGCCGGCCCAAGCCGCCCATCGCGGTTCGGCCTTGATGTTCTCCGGCCTCCGGCGTACGGCGCCTGGCCACCCCTGCCGCGTCGCACGACACCCGCACGCCGGCCGCCACCGCGGCCGACGGCGCTGCGCCGGGTCGCGCCATGCAGCTGCCCTCCCGTCAGCTTTCCCGAGAAGGAACGCAGATACGTGAACTTCACTCGCTCCAAGCGTCCTAGTGGTGGCCGTCTCTGGCGGACCGTCAGCAAGGCACGCATCCTGGTGCTCGCCCTCGCAGCCGTCGTCGCCGTGCCCAGCACCGCCAACGCCTCCACCGTCGTCACCTCGAACACCACCAACACCGACGGCGGGTACTTCTACTCGTTCTGGAGCCAGGACAGCGGCCAGGCCTCCATGACGCTCGATGGAAGCAACGGCTACAGCACCACCTGGACCAACGTCACCAACTTCGTGGCCGGCAAGGGCTGGAACCCGGGCACGACCGCGCCCGTGACCTACTCGGGCACATGGAACTGCAACGGCAACTGCTACCTGTCGCTGTACGGCTGGACCACGAACCCGCTCATCGAGTACTACATCGTCGACAACTACGGCAACTACAACCCGAGTTCCGGCGCCACCAAGCTGGGCTCAGTCGTCAGCGACGGCAGCACCTACGACCTGTACCAGACGGACCGCGTCAACCAGCCGTCCATCCAGGGCACCGCGACGTTCAAGCAGTTCTGGGCGATCCGCCAGTCGAAGCGCACCGGCGGCACCATCACCGTGGACAACTTCTTCAAGGCTTGGGCAACCGCGGGCCTGAACCTCGGCACCCCGAACTACGAGATCCTGGCCACCGAGGGCTACGGGAGCAGCGGCAACTCCAACATCAAGGTGAGCCAGGGCTCCTCCACCGGCGGCACCACCGGCGGCAGCACCAGTGACACCACCGCTCCGTCGGTCCCGAGCGGTCTGAGGGTCACCGGCACCACCAGCAGCTCCGCGTCGCTGTCCTGGACCGCCTCCACGGACAACACCGCTGTCACCGGCTACAACGTGTACCGCAACGGCACCAAGGTCGGCACGACCTCGGGCACCAGCTACACCGACAGCGGCCTGTCCGCCTCCACGGCGTACAGCTACACGGTCTCGGCCTACGACGCGGCCGGCAACACCTCCGCCGCCTCCACCGCCGTCAACGCCACCACCGCCGCGAGCAGCGGTGGCAGCACCGGCGGCGGTGGCACCAGCAGCGGCTGCTCGGCGACCTACGCCAACAGCCAGGACTGGGGCTCCGGGTTCACCGGCACAGTGACCGTCAAGAACAACGGGACCGCCGCCACCAAGGGCTGGAAGGTCGCCTGGACCTTCCCCGGCAACCAGACCATCACCAGCCTGTGGAACGGCACCTACACCCAGTCCGGCACGGGCGTCACGGTGAACAACACGACCTCCAACGGCGCCATCACCGCGGGTGGCAGCACCACCTTCGGCTTCAACGCCAACTACAGCGGCAGCAACACCGCTCCGACGCTACCTGCACCGCGAGCTGATCTGATCTCCGATCGGACCGCCACCGGCGCCGGGTCGCCCGTCTCGCCCCTCACGGGGCGGGCGGGCGGCCCGGCGCCGCGGTCCGTCTCCACGGGGTCGGGTCGCCTCCGCAGAGGGCACACACGCAGCGGCTTCCGCGACGGGGTGGCATCCGCCGGCGACGCCTACGCGCGGGAACGGCGTCTGCTGACAGCAACGAACCCCGATGTCAGTGCCGAGCGGATCGGCAACGGCCTGGCTGCGGCCGTCTCAGTGAAACTGGACCATCCCGAGAAGCGCCATGGGAACACGGTGCTCCTCGGCGGATCACTGCCCGACGACCTGGTCCGCGAGTTGATCGAGGACTCCTACGATCTGGTCGTCGCCAAGCTTCCGCGTACCCGGCAACTCCTGCTGGACTGGCCCGGGCTGCGCAGAGTCGACGAGCGCTGAGGCGGTCCGACCAGCCCAGGTACCGAAAAAGGCAAGCGCGAGGAATGTGACGCTTCGCGCCATGGGAGCCCGCGCGTCGGAAGCCTCCTCGCCCTGGGCCGCAACCGAGTCCTCACGAATGCGGCCGGATAGCGGGGCCACCTGCCGCCCCGGGAGGCCACCCCTGCACCCGCCGCGGCGATCTCTGGGCCGCCGCCTCATCCGCCCCGACGGCATCGCCCCCCGGCCGCCCCGGGCCTGACCCCGCACGCCACAGCTCCGGCGCCCGCGCTGCGCACCCGGCTCGGCGAACCGCACGTACGTATGACGCGCCGCCACCAAGGTGAACCTCGCCAACCCGAAGGTCGGAAAAGCGCCGGACAGTCCAAAAGAGAGGTCTGATTGTATGCGATCCAATCTGACGGCCTGTTCGGCGCTGCCATGCCCTGATGCTGCCGAGGGCCGTCCCGCCTCCGTACCGGCAAGACATCCGAGGAGCAGTAACGACGATGGCACCCGATCCGACAATCGCCCAGGTGACCATGACCCTGGCTGCACTTACAGCCACCGGGGCCACCCCGCGTCCGTCCGGGGAAACCCTGGAGGTTCAGACCAAACGAATCATCACCGGCATCAACGCGCAACTGAACAACCGCAGCCTTGCGACGCAGGGTGAGTGGAAGCTGGTGTGGCTCGCCCTGAGCGAGGCCAACGCCAACATGGCCTACATCGCACAGAGCACCAACGGCTCGAACGAGTTCGCCGTGGCCGCTCGCGGAACGGACGCCGATCTCACCGACATCCTCGAGGACCTCGATGTCGGCACGGTCGTCCCGTTCCCCGAGAGCGGGTCGCCGAAGCCCGTCGCCGTCTCCAAGGGGGCGATGGATGCGTTCAAGCGGGTTGTCGGCGCCCGCTCGATCGTCTCGCCCTCCCCGAATCTCACGCTCGTTGAGGCGCTCGCCGCTGCGCTCGGGTCGGCGTCCTCCTCGCCGCAGCCGACCGTCTATGTGACCGGCCACAGCCTGGGCGGTTGCATCGCCACCATGCTCGCGCCGTACCTGCAGGCAAAGACCTGGCCGAAACAGTCGCGGTTCGCGGTGATCACCTATGCTGCCCCCACGGCCGGCGTGCAGAGCTTCGTCGATTACTTCGACTCCGTGCCGTGGGTCGTCGACGAACGCCAGAACAACGCCTACGACCTGGTACCGCACGCGTGGGCCGATCTCCTCGTCACCCGCGACTGGTACCCGGGCCCGGGACCGCAGGCGACCGATGAAGTGAGACTGCTCATCGGGGCGATCGACGAGCGGACCAAGGGCAACGTCTACGTACAGCCCGGCACACTCGTCCCGATGAACACGGGATACACGAAGCTTGCCAAGAACCTGGTGAACAAGACCACCCAGGACTTCCTCGGCCAGATCGCCTTCCAGCACGCCAACTCCACCTACCTGGACCTGCTGGACGCACCCCCCGTCCCGCCCGGACCGGTGGTGACCTATGTGACCCCCACCTTCGGCGCACCGGGCACCACGGTGACCATCCACGGCACCGGTTTCAGTGCGGACAGCATGGTCGACTTCGGCCACTTCGCCTGCATCACGCGCAACGTCGACCCTTCCGGCATGAGCATCACCGCCAAGGTCCCCAACGGATCCGGCGTCGTCCATGTCCGCGTCACCAACACCCTCGGCACCTCCCCGGCCGTCGCAATGGGACAGTTCGCCTACGGCGGACCCGCACCGGTGGTGGTCAGCGCGGTCGGCCCGACCAGCGGGAAGGTCGGCACCCCGGTCACCATCAGCGGCTCGGGCTTCGCCAAGGGCGCCACCGTGCACTTCAAGGAGGCGGCGTCGAGTTCGGTCACGTTCGTCTCCACCGGCCAGCTCATCGCCACCGCGCCCGATCTGCTCGACGTCCACCAGACGGTGAACATCACCGTGACGGTCGGCAAGGCCACCTCTCCCACCAGCCCGGCCGACGAATTCACCTACACCGGACGGTAGTGTCCGCAACCCTTCGTCCCCGGGGCGGCCCTCCGAGCCGTCCCGGGGCCCGCGCCTCGATCCGGCCGGGCACACGGCCCCACACCGCCCGCGACCAGCCGCTCGCCCAGTGCGAGCCGGGCGGTGACGCCCTGCCATGCCTCTGCAGAGCCGGCCTGCCAACTGCCCCCGTGGGCCCATACGAGCCAGCCGTGGCTGGCCCCGGCCGGCCACTGGATGTGGACGGGTACCCGGTGGCCGTTGTGCCTGGCGGTGAGTGCCCGCCAGTGCACCGCTGTCGGCAGATCCTGTGGGCTCATCTCGCCTTCCTTGGCCATGAGCCCGGCCACGGCGGGCGACAGACCGCCTTGGCCGGGCCCGGACAGACGTGTCCGGAGTTCAACCTGCCTGCACCGCAGCCTGCTTGCGGATGAACAGCAGGACAGCGGCCACACCCATCAGGACGATCACAGCGTTCACCGTGATGGCCACGGTGATGCCGTGCAGTACGGCACTGGCCGCGGCTTCGGAGATCTGGGCAGTGGCCACGGCGCTCATGATCGGCGTTCCCATGGTGATGCCGATCTGCTGGGTCATGGTGGCGAGGCCGGTGGCCAGTCCCTGTTCGTGGTCGGGCAGCCCAGAGGTTGCGGTGACCATGAATCCGACGATCACCAGCATGTTCCCGATACCGCCGGTGAAAGTGGTGATCAGCAGCAGGGACAGCGAGCTGCCCGTGGTTGTGCCCAGGCCCAGAAGGGCGAAAGTGGAAACGGCCTGGAGCAGCCCGCCCACGATCAGGGTGGAGCGCGTGCCGATGCGGCCGATGACCCGGGGGGCGGTCGAACCGCCTACCACTGTTCCTGCGCCCAGGACTCCGAAGGAGAGCCCTGCGGCCAGCGGTGAGAAACCCAGTACCTTCTGGAGGTAGAGGGTGAGCAGGAAGACCAGAGAAGTCTCGGTGAGGAAGGCGATCAGCCCCGCGACATTGCCCCACACCACGCTGTGCCTGCGCAGCACGGTCACGGGCACCAGCGGGGCAGGGTGCCGTCGCTCGACCGCGTAGAAGACGAGCAGCAGAATCACACCAGCCGCGATGGCGCCACGTGCGGTGGCCGAGGTCCAGCCCCGCTCGCCTGCCTGGGTCAGCCCGAACACAACGGCGAGCAGCCCCAGGGTGACGCTCAGTGCGCCAGGCGCATCCAGGCGGGGGCGTTCCGTCGGACGCGACTCACGGATCACCGAGGGAGCGACCAGCAGCACCACCAGCGCCACCGGTACGTTGATCAGGAAGGACCAGCGCCATGACAGCAGGTCGGTGAGGAGGCCGCCGAGGATCGCCCCGGTGGTGAATCCGGCCGACATCAGCGCCCCGTTCAGCCCGAGAGCCTTGTCGCGCATGGGACCCTCGGGGAAGGACGTGGTCAGCAGCGACAGACCCGCTGGGGTTACGGCGGCGGTGGCCAGGCCCTGGAAGATCCGGGCGACGATCAGCACCTCGGGGTTGGGGGCAAGCCCTCCGGCCAAGGAGGCCAGGCCCAGTACGGCCAGGCCGCCCAGGAACAGCCGACGTCGACCGAACAGGTCCCCGATGCGGCCGAACAACAGGGTGAAGCCCGCGGCGCAGAGGGCGAAAGCGGTTGCGATCCACTGGAGGTTGGCCAGCGAGAAACCCAGGTCCTCTCCGATCGTGGGCAGTGCCACGTTCAAAATGGAGAAGTCCACGGCCAGCATGAACTGTGCCGCCAGCAGGACCAGCAGGACCAGACGGAGCCTGGGTGTCAGGCTCCTGGGCGTTCCTTCGACCCACCCGGGGAGGACTGCGGAAGTATCCGCGTTCTCGGTTACCGACATACCGAATCCTCGATTCGCTCTTCGCGGAGATCGTTGTGCAACCGATCCTGCGTCGAGTGAGACGGCCCACCCAGTCCCCTGCTTTGACTGCCTTTGCGGTGGTGGGCACTGACGTGGGTAGCCAAACCATGGCTACCCACGAAAGGCGGCAAGGGGAAATATTCACCCTACGATTGACGTCGGTCCCGGAGGGCGACCTGTACACCGGTTGTCCATCCGCCACGCGGCGGTCCCGGACCTCGTGAGCGGGCAGCCATCGACCGATCAGGAGCAGACGATGCCGAAGCTTTCCCCGGATCCCACCTCCTACTCCGAACTCGGCGGCTTCCTCAGGACCAGGCGCGCCGAGCTCACCCCGGAGGAGGTCGGCCTGCCGTCCTATGGTTCAAGACGCCGGGTGCCTGGCTTGCGCAGGGAAGAACTGGCCCTGCTGGCCGGCGTCAGCGTCACCCACTACACGCGGCTGGAGCAGGGGCGCGCCGACAGCGTGTCCGACTCCGTCCTGGACGCCATCGCCCGCACACTGAGGTTGAGTGACGACGAGAGGGCCCATCTGCAAGACCTGGCCCGACCTGTGACCGACCGCGGGAACAAGGTGCGGCACACCGAAACCGCGCCACCCAGCGTGATCCAACTCCTCGATGCCATGACCGAGGTGCCCGCCGTGGTCCTCAACAGGTGCAATGACATCCTGGCGTGGAACCGGCTCGGGCATCTCCTGCTGGCCGGCCACCTTCCCGCGGACTCCCCGGTGCGGTCGACACGCCGGCCCAACCTGACCGAGATCCTCTTTCTGAGCCGGGAAGCCCAAACCCTGTACCCCCGGTGGGAGGAGGAGGCCCGGTTGGCTGTGGCCTCCCTGCGGCTGACGGCTGGCCGGTATCCCGACGACCGCAGGCTGAAAGAGTTGATCGGCGAGCTGGCCGTCCGGAGCGACAAGTTCGCCGCTCTGTGGGCCAGCCACGTGGTGCGTACCTGTGTGGAGGGCGTCAAACACATTGATCACCCGCAGGCGGGGGTCATGGAGTTGTCGTTCCAGAGCCTGTCCATCCCCGGCAGCGCAGATCAGCGGGTCATTGCCTACACGGCCGAGCCCGGCAGCCCTTCGGAAGGGGCTCTACGTCGGCTCGCGAGCACGGGCTCAGTGGGCCCGCCACTTCCAGCGCACCAGCCGGCGGTGCCAGGACAGCAGGGTGCCGGGGGCGACCAGACGATGCCGACGCAGCCGCGTCGGCAGCCGCCGGGCGAGAGCAGCGAGCACGGCGCGCTCCGGCCAGGTCAGCCGCGGGCGGACACCGAGCTGCCGACGCAGCACGGCAACCTCGTGGCGCAAGGCGAGCAGCTCTACGTCCATGGCCCGGTCGGTACGGGAGAGAAGTAGGAGTAGACCGAGGAGCCGGACGAAGATCAGGTAGAGCATGCGCAACGCCGTGCAGTCCGAGCTTGCCATGAGGCAATCATCCACGGCATCTCCCCACGCGACCCTGAGCGCCACCAGACCCCCTACGACCTGCAGCCAGGCATTTCAGAGCGGCACCGGCACCGGCCGTCGTCCCGGCGTTCCTCGCCGTCGACCCTGCTGAAGGCCGCTGAGGACCCCTGACAGTGCTGGCCGTTGGCTTCAAGAAAGCCAGAGGTCCCGGTTTCCCGCGATCAGCACGCGTCCGTCCGCGAGGGTGGCCGCCGCGGTCGGGGGGTCCTCGCTGCAGCCGAGGCCACCCCGCTTCCAGCCCGTGGTCGTCCCGTTGCCGACCCAGACGGAACCGCACCGCACCGCAGCCGCGTTCGGCTTGGACTTGGGCTGGGGGGTCGAGCCGACCAGGACCGGGCGGCCCGAAGAGTCGACGGTCGCAGCGGTGATCTCACCGGTGCCCATCGCCGAACTGTCCACCCGGATCCAGTGGGTGCCGTCCTGGCTGGTGAGGACCAGCGGGAGGGAGTCGTAGAAGGCGCCGGCCCTGGCGTAGCCGCCCACGGCGAACCAGTTGCCCGACGCGTACAGGACGCTGTGCACCCGTGTGCCCGGCGGCATCCCGGTGATCCTGCCGGACGTCCAGTGCGCACCGCCGTCCACACTGTGCCAGAAGGGGATCGTGCCCGTGGGGTGGAAGTCGAAGGCGTTGGTCGCCGCCGCGCCGAAACCGACGACATCCTTGGCATTGACGCCGAAGTCGCCCACAGGGGTGGACGGCTGCCCGCCGTCGATCGGCGGCAGCGGCACACGATGCACGGTCGCTCCCGCGTCGTCGGACGCGAACACGTATGGAGACTCCACATGGTCGACCGTCTGGCCCCCGCCGATCAGCAGACGCGAGCCGACCTTCACCGCGGTGTTCACCGAGGCGTCGTCAGCGGTCTCCTGTTGAGGATGGGTGTTGAACGTCAGCGGCAGCGTGGCGAGCCGGGACAGCTCTTGGTGGCCACGGTGCCGGCTTCATGCCCACGCTGTCGCGTTGACCTCGGCGGCGGCGGGACAGTGCGGGTGCCGATAAGTCATCCGAGCAGTTCACCGCACCAATGACTGCCACCATGGGCACTCCGGCGTTGCAGGCACTGAACACCTTCAACGCCGAAGGGCTGGACCCTTCAGTGCGTTCGATTCCGGCTCGCGGGAACGCTCGCTGACGCTGTCCACATGCGTGGATGCCGTTCTCGACGCGCGCAGCTCGACCCGGCAACCTCAGCGGTTCTGCTGTCTCTGCCACATGTATTGACGTGCCCACATCGTGGCCCTAGGTTCCAGCCACCGGAATGACTTTCGGCAAGTTTCAGCAAAGCGTTGCCCCCACCCCACCCGGGAGACGCCGTGATCACCAGAACCCCGCGCAGCCTCCGCGCTGCCGCCCTCTCCGCCGCGCTGGCTGTCTCGCTGGCCGGCGGCCTCGCCTCGGCGCCGGTCGCGCATGCGACGCCGCCCGGCAGCAAGGACGTCACCGCCACTCTCTTCGAGTGGAAGTTCTCCTCTGTGGCCCGGGAGTGCACCAACGTCCTGGGCCCCAAGGGGTACGGCTACGTCGAGGTCTCCCCGCCGCAGGAGCACATCCAGGGCTCCCAGTGGTGGACCAGCTACCAGCCGGTCAGCTACAAGATCGCCGGACGGCTCGGCGACCGGGCCGCGTTCCAGAGCATGGTGAGCACCTGCCATGCGGCCGGGGTGAAGGTGATCTCCGACGCCGTGATCAACCACATGAGCGCCGGCTCCGGCACCGGGACCGGAGGGACGGTCTACAGCAAGTACAACTACCCCGGTTACTACCAGGACCAGGACTTCCACTCCTGCCGGCAGAACATCTCCAACTACGCCGACCGCTCCAACGTACAGAACTGCGAGCTGTCGGGCCTGGCGGACCTGGACACCGGCAGCGACTACGTACGCTCCACCATCGCCGGCTACCTGAACGACCTGATCTCGCTCGGCGTGGACGGCTTCCGGGTCGACGCCGCCAAGCACATCGCGGCCTCCGACCTGTCGGCGATCAAGGCCAAGCTGAGCAAGCCGGGCATCTTCTGGGTGCAGGAGGTCATCTACGGATCCGGCGAGGCGGTGCAGCCGACCGAGTACACCGGCACCGGCGACGTCGACGAGTTCATGGGCGCCTACGATCTCAAGCGCATCTTCACCAGCGAGAAGCTGGCCTACCTCAGCAGCTGGGGCGCCTCCTGGGGCGCCGGCTACCTGCCCAGCAACCAGGCCCGCACCTTCGTGGACAACTGGGACACCGAGCGCAACGGCTCCACGCTGAACTACAAGAACGGCAACACCTACACCCTGGCCAACGTCTACCTGCTGGCCTGGCCCTACGGCTCGCCCAACGTCTACTCCGGCTACGAGTTCAGCGACATCGACGCCGGACCGCCCAACGGCGGCACGGTCAACGCCTGCTTCAGCGACGGCTGGAAGTGCCAGCACTACTGGCGCCAGATCATGAACATGGTCGCCTTCCGCAACGCGGTGGCCGGAACCTCGGTGACCAACTGGTGGGACAACGGCAACAACGCCATCGCCTTCGGCCGCGGCAGCAAGGGCTACGTCGCCATCAACCATGAGGGCGGTTCGATCACCCGGACCTTCCAGACTTCGCTGCCGGCCGGCAGCTACTGCGACGTCCAGCACGGCGACCCGAGCAGCGGCGGTGGCTGCACCGGCCCGAAGTACACGGTGAACTCCTCCGGGCAGTTCACCGCCACGGTCGGTACAGGTGACGCCATCGCGCTCTACGTGGGCGCCGGCGGCTGACCGGCAGAGCCGGCCGCCCCCGCCGCCACCGGGCAGGCGGCGGGGGTGTCCCCATGGGTTCGACCTTGAGTCGGAGGTGAATCGGTGGCACCGATGTGCAGGAAGCAAGGGCTGATCGCCGTGTGGGATGGGCTGGCAGCCCCGCGGCTACGGCGGCACCACCGACGTCGTCGCCTACGCCTGTCGCACCGGCGTCCCCGCACGCGTCATCTGGCCCGAGGGCGCCACCCGAGACTGACCGGTCACCGCCGTTGGGCAGCGCTGTCGTCACCTGTTGCAGTCTGCTGGCGCTCGCGTGCTCGTCGCCGTCGGCTAGAGCCTGGGGCCGCTCCCAGGGGACCGCAAGGCCTCCTGCGAATGCTTCGAGCCTCACTGGACCGCAGTGCCCTCAGCCGACGTGCACAGGTCCACCAGCCGCCGCCGGTCCTCCGGGTGCTCCGCCAGCCACAGGCCAAGACGGTGATCCGCTTCCGTGAAGACGAACTTCTGGAACCGAGCCTGGGTCCGCAGTGCTGCCTCGATGCGGAGCGTCACCCCCGGCGGGATCACCGCGTCGTGCTCAGGGAGAGCGAGGACGGCCCGGCCGGCGAAGGCACGGAACGTTGCAAAGGTGCGGCTGGCCGTCCAACTGCGGGGCTGGCGGATCAGATCGGTGAAGCCGTCCCCGAAGCGCACGTCCCACGCGTCGGGAGCGTAGGCGGCAGGTGCGCACAGGCAGATGGTTCCCACGCGGTCGCGGTAGTGGTCGGTGAGGTCGGCGACGGTCTGGCCGCTCATGCTGAACCCGACCAGGATCAACGGCGCGTCGCCGGTGTGGTGGTCGATGACGCTGCGGGCCTGCTCGAAGCGGCGCCGCAGGCTCAGCTCCGACAGCATCCCGGTGCTCGCCCCGTGGCCGGAGAAGTCGAACGCGATCGCACGGTGGCCGGCCGCGGCGAAGGTCTCGGCGAGGGGTAGCGTCCGGGTCTTGCTGCCGCTGCCCGCACCATGCATGATCACGACGTGTTCGGGGCGGATCGGGTCATCCGGCTCCACCATGACGCAGGCCAGCTCTTCGCCGTCGGCGAGATGCACCGACTCCAGCAACTTTCCCAAGGTTCCTCCCTCGAGCAGCGGGGTGCCAGCGTACGCACGACGGCACCCCGGCGGTGCGGCGGGGCCGAGACGCCCCCGGTGCCCCCGGGCGCAGAGTCATTGTTCGACGTCGTCACGCAGCGGCGGGCAGCAATGCACAGCGTTCCGGCGGATCTTCTGACGGATCGGCGGACGCCGTGTCGGACTCACTCATGGGTGCCGTCCTGGTGGTGGCGGGGAATGTGTGCGCGCTGCTGGGTGCCTGGGTGCAGGCAGGGGGAAGGTTCAGAGGGAGGGATCCAGGCATGAAGCGGGACAGGAGACCGACGCCGTCCGCGTCGCGTAATGGACGGCCGGTCCATCGCCGCCCTGGCCCGCGAGCCTGGCCTCAACCGCGGCGCCATCCGTAGAGCGGTCGCCGGCCTCGGGCCCGGGTGCACCACTGCCGATCATGAGGACGCCCTGACCCCGGGGCTGCCGGTAACGCCGAAAACTGCGCGAGGAAGTCGCCGCGACCGGTGTTCGGATCGCCATCGCTCTCGGCGCCGTGGAGAACGAACGGCTCCGTCGGGCGTGATGCAGGATGTCGGTCGGAAGGGGCCCGGACCGGATGGCCGGGCCCCTCGTCGTACCCGACGCGGCTCGGGACGCCTTCGCGTGCCGCCGCCGGCTTCGGTCTCCCGATACCCGGGTACGAGTCCCTGCCACCAGGACACGCTCACCGGGTGATGACGCAGCGATCAGCTGTACGGCGGTCAGGTCCCCCGTGCCGACACGGGGACCTGACCGGCGTCAGCGCGCTCAGTCAGTGCTCCTCGCCCTCGCCCATGCCGATACCGGTCTCCCACGACGTGACGGACACGCCGCCCTTGTAGATGTCGGTCGTGCCGGGGAAGAGGAAGCTCGTCACGCGGCTGGTCCCGTCGGGCATGGCAAGCGTGAGGCCGTTGACCTCCCGCTTGTCTTCTTGCGTGTCAGGGGCGGAGTAGAAGACGGTCGCGTGCAGCGGCGAGTCGGAGCGCAGCACGAGGGTGCCACCGCGGCCGTTGACGGTCACGGGGACCTTCCTGGTCTCGTCCGGCGGAGAGCTGACGGTGATCAGGGGGGTGTCGCTGAGGCTGCAGGTGATTCCGTCGTGTGCGAGCAGCGTGAGGTCGAAGCTGCGGTGGCTGAGCCCGTAGGAGAAGCCGCCGAAGTAGAACGACACGTTGTTGGCGGTGCAGGGCCGGACCGCTGCCTTGGAGGCAGGGGCAGCGGGGGCGGCGGCAGTGGTGGCGCTGGCCATTCCGGAGCCGGTCAGGAGCGCGGCGGACAGCGCCGCCGCGATCGCTGTGGCCCGAGTTCTTGGACGCATGGGGATGGGTCCTTGTCTTTCTCGTCGGTGGAAGGTGCGGATCAGAACGCGCCGAGGCTGTGGGGCATGCCGATTCCGGTCAGTCCGTCCCAGCCCGCGGCGGCGTTGCACAGCGATGCGCTGATGCCGGGGTAGTCGGCGCACTGGTGGTAGTCCTCGTTGTTGCCGCTGGTGATGTCCGTGAAGTCGGACTTCGGGGCCTTGTAGAGGGTGTTGGGGCCCTGGACGGAGGCCAGGTGGCCGGCGCGGGCGTACAGGCCCGCGATGTACGGTGCGGAGGCGCTCGTGCCGCCCACAATCGTCCAGTCGTTGGGCTCGCCGCTGCTCGGCGCGTAGGTGTCGTAGACGGCCAGGCCGGTCGCCGGGTCGGCGTCCGCGGACACGTCGGCGGCGGCCCGGTGATGGCCGCATGCGGCGGTGGCCGAGGCGGGCTGCCCGGTCGCGGCGGCGAAGTCGGTCTCGCAGCCGCTGCCCGCGGCCCACCAGGCGGTCGCCGGGCCGGTGGTGGGCAGGGTGACGCCGCCCACAGCGATCACCGAGGGCAGGTTGGACGGCCAGGACTGGTGGATGCCGCCGTTGAAGCCGGAGTCCCCGGTGGAGGCGGTGATCGCGACACCCTTGCGCGTGAGCGCCTTCAGGTCGACGCCGCTGGTGTTGGTCACGTCCGCGGTGTAGCCGTAGCTGATGCTGACCGCGGAGGCGTGGGAGGCCACCGCGGTGTTCACCGCCGTGGCGAAGTCGCCGGTGGAGACGTCGTTGTCGTCCTCGCCGTCCTGCCAGGGCACGGAGATTTCCATCAGGCGGCAGGAGGGGCACGCGGCGGAGGCCGCGTCGAGGTCGAGCGAGGTCTCGACGGCGAGTTCTTCCTCGAGAGCCGCTCCGGCGCCGTGCTTCTGCGGCGCCGGCTGCTTGCCACCGGTGTAGTTCTTCAGGGTGAGGCAGCCGGAGGCCGTGTCGCAGGCCGGCAGGCCGTAGGTGGAGCGGTAGGTGGCCAGGTCGGAGGCGAGGGTGGCATCCACGCCCGCGTCGATGATCGCGATGGTCGCCGTGCTCTTGGACGTCGCGGGCAGACCGTACGCCTTGGCCAGGTCCTGCGGACCGTAGCCCGCCGGCGCGGACGTGCGCAGCGGCGTGGCGCTGCCGTTCTTCGCGGTGACGATCTGGGCCGCGCACTGCGGGCAGACGGCGCGCACGCCGTGCCCGGCCAGCAAAGACCCGGACCGCACCTCCTGGCGCAGCCGGACGACCGGGTCGCCGCTGTCGGCGACGGCAGCTGCCCGGGCGGCCGCGTTGCCCGCCGGCGACGCGGCCACGGCCTGGGAGGAGGCCAGTGATCCGACCACCAGGGTGGAGACCACCACCGCCAGTGTCCCGGTCCTCCAGCCCGCGTCGGCCGTGCGTATGGCCGGCCGTCTCCCTCTTATTCGATCCACGGATTCACGGATCCCTTCTACGTCCGACGTGTTGGGCACGGACGCGTCCCACGGCGGCTGCCGCATTCCGCTGACGCGGAGTGCCTCGGCCGCCGTGATGTGATGCATGTCCTCAGTGGGATCACCCCGCCCGGTGGAGAGTTCTTCGGATGACCGATAATTTTTCTGACGCGACGTCACAGACAGGCCGGCCCGCCACCACGACCAGTCCCAGCCGCTTCACGATCCCCGGCCACTGGACGGCGCCCGCCGCCACCCGGGTCCGGCACCGGCGAGGCACCCGGACCGCGCCGCTCGCCGACTCCCGGCCCGCGTGTCGACCGCACGGGCCGCAATGCGCCCATGCGCTGCGGGAGTTCCGCCAACCCGCCGCGGCGGAGCCGGAACGCGGTGAGGGTGTCCGGCTTGCTGTCGCGGGCGCAGGGATACGTCGAGGCGCGGTCGGTGCCGACGCCCCCAGCCCTCACCCGGGCCGGCGACAGCCCGCGGATCAGCGAACGGCCACCCAACGCGCATCCGGCCGGGCCCCGTTGCTGACGATGTGCTCCACGATGTCGAGCGGGCGTCGTCACCCCGCGCTCGGCAGCGCGCTGCACATGGCGCCGGCCCGCGGCCCCGACCGCCCGTAGGGAGCGGCACGACCTCGAGCCGACAGCCCGGGCGCACGCACCTGGCGTACATCGCCCTCCGGTTTCAGTCGGTGCGGCGACCGGGTTCTCGGCGGGAGTGGTGAGGCCTGCGACCGTCCGGCCGCAAAGGCGGTCATGCCCCGGCTGTTCCGGGAACTCGTGGTGCTGGCGGCGGTCGTCCTCACGTCGCTCGCGGCCGACGCCGGCGACGAGCTCGCCGAGCAGCAGGCGATCGTCGGAGCCTACGATGCGGTGTATGCGCATCGTCATCGCTGGTGGTCATGGTCAGATCGCGCTGCGGCTCGAAAGGCTGCTCGCCGCGCGCGGGGACGACGCCGTAGGGATCATCCGCAGGCCGGAGCAGGCGGGCGATCTGCTGGCGGTGGGCGCCGAGCCCGTCGTGTGCGACCTGGAATCGGCAACGGTCGGTGACGTCGCCGGGCATGTGGAAGCCGCGGACGCGGTCGTCTTCGCGGCTGGAGCCGGGGCGGGCAGTGGGATCACCCGCAAGAGCACGGTCGACCACGCGGCGGCTGTCCTGTTCGCGGATGCGGCTGAGGCGGCCGGGGTGCGGCGCTTCATCGTGGTGTCTGCGATGCGCGTGGACCGAGAGCCCCCGGAGGGCACCGACCCGGGGTTCGCCGCGTATCTGCGGGCCAAGGGCGCTGCGGATGCGGACGTGCGGGCGCGGACCGGGCTCGATTGGACCATCCTGCGGCCGGGCCGGCTGACCGATGAACCGGGCACTGGCCTTGTGACGCTGGCCGAGTCCACCGGGCGTGCGGACGTCACGCGCGACGATGTGGCGGCCGTGCTCGTCGGCCTGCTCGACGAGCCGGGGACGGCAGGGCGGACGCTGGAGTTGATCGGCGGGGACACGCCGGTGAACAAGGCGGTTGCGCAAGCCGCCCGGTGAACGGCTCCGCTGGGAGTGGGGCCTTGCTGCCTGTCCCGAGCGAAAACCCCCGTGTGCGCCCTTGGTCGGATCGTGTCGGCCGAGGTGGTGCGAACATGCGGCAAGCGAGAAATACTCTGATGGAAGCACCTTAATCGGACATGACGGGACGCCCTGAGGAGCGTGGAGGCGATACATGTGATCCCGTGATGCCGAGTTTCGGCGTCCATCGCCGCGGGCGCCCCGTGCTGGCATGTGGCCCCTGACCGGCAGTGGTGGCGGGCAGTCACTCTTGAGCGCAGTGCGACTCACGGCTGGGGGCTGGGCGCCTGGATCGGCGGGCGTCGCCGTCTGCGACGTGGGCGGGCTTCGCGCGGACCCCCGACCGGGCTGCTTCCCGTTGGGCGTCGCCGCCCGGGGGACACGGGCAGGGGAAAGGCACCCGCGACGGATGTCGGTGCTCCGGTGCGGGTGGGCCCCTGACGGCGACCCGGCACATGGAGCGATTCTCCGCCCGAAGGCCAGCCACTTCGAAAGGACCAATTCCATGAGACTTGGCAAGATCCTTCCCGACCGCATCGGCTTCGGTACAGCTCCGATGGGCAACATGTTCCGCGCGGTTCCGGACGACGAGGTGACCGCAACGCTGGATGCTGCCTGGGATCAAGGCATTCGCTACTACGACACCGCTCCGCTTTACGGGGCGGGCCTTGCGGAGATCCGGCTGGGAGGGCTGCTGTCGCACAAGCCGCGGGAGCAGTTCGTGCTGTCCACGAAGGTCGGCCGCGTCATCCTGGACGAGGTCGATTCCGGCACCCGTGATCTCGGCGAGAAGGGGAGCCTGTTCGAGCATGGCCGTCCGAACAAGATCGTGCACGAGTGGACGGCCGAGGCCACTGAGCGGTCGATCGAGGGCAGTCTGAAGCGTCTCGGTGTGGACCGGCTGGACCTGGTCTGGGTGCACGACATCGCCCAGGACTTCCACGGCGATCTGTGGCTGAGCAAATTCGAAGAAGCCCGCACTGGAGCTTTCCGTGTCCTGTCCCGGCTGCGGGACGAGGGCGTCATCAAGGCATGGGGGCTTGGAGTCAACCGCACCGAGCCGATCGAGCTGACCCTGGCTCTGGAAGAGCCGCAGCCCGACGGATTCCTCCTCGCCGGGCGTTACACGCTGCTGGATCACGAGCACGCCCTGCAGCGACTGCTGCCCATGGCAGAGGAGCAGGGCGTCGGCATGGTCATCGGAGGCCCCTACAGCTCCGGCATCCTGGCCGGCGGTGCCCACTTCGAGTACCAGGAGGCGCCCCCGGAGATCATCGAACGGGTCCGGCGCATCAAGGAGATCGCCGACCGTCACGGAGTGAGCATCAAGGCCGCTGCTGTGCACTTCTGCCTCGCCCACCCGGTATCCGTTGCCGTGATCCCCGGCGCGACCAAGCCCAGCCGCATCGCCGAGGACCTCGCCGCCCTCCACGAGCAGGTCCCGGTTGCCTTCTGGCGGGAGCTGCGTGAGAACGAGCTGATCAGCCCGCAGGCCCCCCTGCCGGGTGGCGCCTGAGCCGCCCCGGCCCTCACCGGATTCCGCAGTGACACGTCTGGAGGTACGTCATGGCTTCGACCTCGGTGAGCCGGATCGTCCCGGCCTCCCCCGACCGTGTGTGGCACCTGGTCGGCGGCTTTGGTTCGCTGCCCGAATGGCTGCCCTACATCGCCAGCAGCACCCTGGAAGAAGGGGGCCGCACCCGGAGGCTGACCAACCCTGACGGCGACGTCATCATCGAGCGTCTCGTGGAGTTCAACGAGACCGAGCGCCGCTACAGCTACGCCATCCTTCAGGCGCCGTTCCCGGTAGTGGACTACCTGTCCACGCTACGGGTGTATGCGGTGACCGGAGATCCCCAGGCCGCCGAAGTGCAGTGGTGGGGGCGGTTCACCCCTGAGGGCGCTACGGAAGACGAAGTGGTCGCACTCTTCACCAGCATTTACCGCGACGGCCTGGAGGCCATGCACAAGTCGCTTTAGTGGTCGATTCCGGAAGTCCTTCGGGGCGCTCCTTTGCGTACTTCTGGGCGGGGGGCGGCACTCAGCCGTCAGTGGAGCTGTTGCTGCCAGTCGTCCGGCACACGGCCTCGAGGTCCCGGAACGGGTTGGGATGCCGGGTGTGCGGCGGGCGGAGCAAGCACGGGCGCGCCGGTGTAGAACTGCTCGGTGTCGATATTCCACAGCCAGCTCTCCCCGGGCTCGTAGCTGGCGAAATACGCGTGGCCGGCCTCGCGTGCGTGCTGGGTAGCGTGCTGCGCGGGAGAAGAGTCGCAGCAGCCGATGTGTCCGCATGCGGCGCAGCGGCGCAGATGGAACCACCAGCCGGGGGCGTCGCCTGCCAGGCACTCGAAGCAGCCGTCGCCGCTCGGAGGTACCGCGGGGTTGATATTGGGAATAGCGTCTTCGTTGGCCATGAGCTGTCTCCCTGCGGGGGGTTACCCTCATTGTCGCGCTGTGCTGACGGTGTCGCCTGGCCGTGCCGGATGAACCCCGGACGACGCAGAATGAAGGCCCGAATCATCATCCGGGCGAGATCCGGCATCGCCGATCGGTCGGGGTGGTCTGCGTGCGCGCCAGGTCGAGCAGTCGGCGGCGTTCGGCTGCCTGCCCTGTTTGAGGCGGGCGTGACGCCGACCTCACCAGTTACGCGACCGCCTCGCGGCGCAGCGCCGGCACCCGGCGAGCGGTGCCGGTCGGCGTGCACGCACTCCCCTGAGGAGCCCCTGGCAGGCCGACCAGAGCTGGGGCCGCCCGGAAAACTTTCATACGCGGGTTACAAGCCGAAATAATCACCCCGCATGCCAGTGCTCTTGTTACCCAGAACCGCCGCTCAGCCGACACGAGCCGATCACGGCGCTTCGCCGCAGGACCGCCAGGCCACGCATAGGAGTCATCGAGTTGATTTCCCTCTTCACCCCCTACACCCTCAGGTCACTGACCATCCCCAACCGCATCTGGATGGCGGCGATGTGCCAGTACAGTGCGGCGCCAGAGGGCGAAGCGGTCGGCGTCCCGACGGACTGGCACTTCGCTCACCTCGCCGCGCGTGCCTCCGGCGGCACCGGCCTGATCATCACCGAGGCCACGGCCGTCAGCCCCGAGGGCCGGATCTCCCCCTATGACCTGGGCATCTGGAACGACACACAGGTCTCCGCCTTCCAGCGCATCACCGCGTTCCTGAAGACACAGGGCACCGTTGCCGGTATCCAGCTGGCCCACGCGGGTCGGAAGGCCTCCACCGAGCGGACCTGGGTCGACCGCGGACGCCGGATCGCTCCGGGCGAGGCCCATGGCTGGACCCCTGTCGGCCCCAGCGCTCTTCCCTTCAGCGACACATCGACGACCCCCGAGGAACTCACCACAGCAGGCATCCGGGCCATCGTTCGGGAGTTCGCCGAGGCCGCCGAGCGCGCGCTCGCGGCCGGATTCGAGGTCGCCGAGATCCACGGAGCACACGGCTACCTGATCCACCAGTTCCTCTCCCCCCACAGCAACCACCGCACCGACGAGTACGGCGGCTCGTTCGAGGGGCGCACCCGGTTCGCCCTGGAGGTCGTCGACGCCGTGCGCGCCGCGTGGCCGGACGACCTTCCGGTCTTCTTCCGCATCTCCGCCACGGACTGGCTCACTGAGAACCCCGAGGACGCCCGGGAAGGGTGGACCGCGGACGACACCGTCCGATTCGCCAAGGAGCTCCAGGCCCGCGGAGTGGACCTGATGGACATCTCCACCGGCGCCAACGTCCCTGACGCGAAGATCGTCACCGGTCCGGGCTACCAGGTGCCCTTCGCCGAGCGCGTCCGCAACGAAACGGGGATGCCGGTGGCGGCAGTCGGCATGATCACCGAGCCGGCCCAGGCCCAGGAGATCCTCACCTCCGGAAAGGCAGACGCCGTCCTCCTGGCCCGGGAACTGCTGCGCAACCCCTACTGGGCGCGCCGCGCCGCCGAAGAACTCGGCGGTCAGGTCCCCTCCCCCATCCAGTACCACCGCGCCTGACCACCCTGCGTCGGCGTGTGTCTGTCGCCCCTGACCGGTTGGGCGTAACTGGGCTCGCACACCCCCAAGGGCTGCGAGCCCAGTTGCCCGCCCGGCCGGGCCGCGGGGTGGACCGTGACGGTGGTGGCGCCCGGTCCTGTCAGATCGAGAACGAGCGGTTCGGTGACGGCGGCAGCAAGTTCGGGGCCCTGCATCCCACCTCGTCACGCCGGACGGTGCGGGATCCCAGGGCGTCCAGGAACGGTTGGACGTCGCGGGCATCCGCACGACTGCACCCACACCGCATCATCGCCGAGGCCGTCCCCGCGCCAGGTTCATGACCTCGGAGACCACCTGCTCGTCGGCGAGAGCGGTGAGGACGACGTCGGCGCTGAGGAAGGCGTCGGCCGCCGTTTTGCCCACCACCGACCGACGCCACCCAGCGGTTCCGCAAGGGCCCGGTTGCGGTTCGCTACGCGGAGTCCCAACCCGGCCTCCACGATGTACCTCGCCATGGCGTCACCCGGAGCACCGCCACCACACGCCGGGCGCCACGAAGATTCACGCCACGGCCGCCGGGTCGGCGCCGGCCTGATCCCCGGCCGCGCCGTTCGCCGGGCAACCGTACGCAAGCCGAGCGTCGAACTGCCATTCGCCCGCCCGGCCTCCTGCTGATCACCCACCGGCCACGATGTCCGTTCCGCTCCGCAGGCCGGGCGCTGCCGCCTGCCCCGCCGAGGTTGGGATGCAGCCAAGGTGAGCCCAGAAGCCGCCACGGGATGATCATGGTGAATCAGCAACGGGGGCTGGGAATGCCGTCGAGGTGTCAGCCTCGCAGGGCGTTCAGGGCGGCGTTCAGGTCGAACGCCTGATGGGCGCGCCGGTTGTAGGGGAGCTTGCCGAGCATGTTGCCCATGGCGCAGGTGTTGGTCAGGGCGGAGAAGACCAGGCCGGCGCCGACGCCGGCGGACAGCCAGCGCAGGCCGGGCAGGGCGAGGTCGCCGAGCAGGCCGATCAGGACCAGGGTGCCGGCGGCGAGGCGGACCTGGCGGTCCATGGCCCACACGGTGCGGGCGCCGGCGGGCCGGTTGAGGGGCTTGCCGTCCTGGGCCCAGGCGGAGGTGCCACCGACCACGGTGGCGGCGGCGATACCGGCGGCCGCGAGCTGGTTGCAGGCGTTCTGCGAGCGGGCACCGGAGGCGCACACCACGGCGATCTCGCCGCGCTCGGCGACCTTGCGCAGCACGGGCAGGGCCTGCTGGACCTGGTCCAGGGGGACGTTGTGGGCGCCGGGGATGTGCCCCGAGGCGAACTCACCGGGAGAACGCACATCGATCACGGTCAGCTGCTCCAGGCGGGGCTGCAGTTCCTGGACGGTCAACGAGGTGGTGGCCATGAGGGGGTTTCCTTCCATGGGGTGTGAGGCAAAGAGGTCCGACCCCGGGGGTGGGGCGGGGTTGGGCGGAACGGGCGCCCGGCTGGACGAGAGGGGGAACCCGGGTCGGGGACGACCTGGTCAGGTGAGGGCGTCGAGGAGCATCAGGGCAGCGACCGCGAGCAGGGCTCCGGCGAAGATTTTCTGCAGGGTGGCGCCGGAGAGCTTGCCGGCCAGGCGTTTGCCGTCCCAGGCGCCGAGGATCGCGGTGGCGGTGAAGGGTCCGACGACGGCCCAGTCGATGCCGGTCGCGGTGGCCAGCCGGGGGATCAGGGCGGCGGTGCTGTTGGCGGTGATGACCAGCAGGCTGGTGCCGACCGCCTCGGCCATGGGCAGGGCCAGGACGGAGACCAGGGCGGGGACGGCGAGGAAGCCGCCGCCGACGCCGAGCAGGCCGGTGACCGCGCCGAGCCCGGCACCGGTCGCGGCCGAACGGCCTGCGTCCGCCGCCTTCGCCGCCGCGGCCTTGCGGCGCGAGGCGAGCATCCGCCCGGCCGCGACCGCCGCCAGCACCGCGAAGGCGCAGGTCAGCACCGCGCCCGGGATGGCCGAGGACAGCGCCCCGGTGGCGGCCGCGGCAGGCAGGCCAGCCGCGGCGAACAGGGCGCCGGTGCGCCAGCGGACCCGGCCGGCCCGAGCGTGGGCCAGCAGACCGGTCACCGACGTGGCCGCCACGATCAGCAGGGCCGCGGTGGTCGCCTGGGCGGGTGCGAAGCCCAGCAGGTAGATCAGGGCGGGGACGGCGAGCATGCTGCCGCCGCCACCCAGGCCGCCCAGCGCCAGGCCGACCACGGCCCCGGCGATCAGGGCGAGCACAAGCGTGGTCACAGCACCCGCCCGCCGTTTCCCGCAGCGTCGTGCACCGGCAGGCCTGCGTCGGCCCAGGCGCGCATCCCGCCGGTGACGTTCCAGGCTCCCAGGCCGCGCCTGGCCAGGATCTCGGCGGCCTTGCCCGACCGGTTCCCGGAGCGGCAGATCACCAGTAGCGGGTGCCCGCCGGCCTCGGCCGGCAGCCCGGCACCGGAGGCCACCTCGCCCAGGGTGTGCCACAGCGCGCCGGGGGCGTGACCCGCCCGGTACTCGTCGGCCTCGCGTACGTCCAGCAGCACGGCCTCGCCGGTGGCGGCACGCTGCTGGGCGTCGGCCGGGGATATCTCGGCAAGGGCCGGGGTCCGGGTGGAGAACATGGTGCTCGTCCTTTTCTGACCTGCGGGGGCACAGTGGAAGAGGGGCCGGTGACATGCCCGGCTCTGGGGAGCGGTGGGGGCGGTCCCGAGATCCTTCTCAATACCCCTGGGGGTATGCTTCGCCTCCCAGCCTATACCCCCCCTGGTATCCGGCGGGCGGCCGCAGGGCGTTCGAAGCGTCACACTGGACCGGCTCTGGAACTCATACCCCCAGGGGTATGTTGGAGGGTGTGGTCAGCCCCCACAGGCCCCGACGAGGAGACAATCCGTGATCTTCAGCCAGTACTACCTCGACTGCCTGTCCCAGGCCTCGTACCTGATCGCTGACGAGACCACCGGCCAGGCCGTGATCGTCGACCCCCGACGGGACGTCGACGAGTACCTCGCCGACGCCACCGCCCGCGGCCTGACCGTCGTCGGCGTGATCAACACCCACTTCCACGCCGACTTCCTCGCCGGCCACCTGGAACTCGCCGCCCGCACCGGCGCCTGGATCGGCTACGGCCGCCGCGCCGAGACCGAGTACCCCGTCCGCCACCTGGCCGACGGCGAACGCATCTCCCTCGGCGACGTCACCCTGCAGATCATGGAAACCCCGGGACACACCCCCGAGTCGGTCAGCGTTCTCGTCCACGAGCACGCCGCCGACGACGCCCCCTACGGCGTGCTCACCGGCGACGCCCTGTTCATCGGCGACGTCGGCCGCCCCGACCTGCTCGCCTCCGCCGGCGTCACCGCCGACGAACTCGGCGCGATGCTCTACGACAGCGTCCACAACAAGCTCATGGCCCTGCCCGACGACGTCCGCGTCTTCCCCGCCCACGGCGCCGGCTCCGCCTGCGGCAAGAACCTCTCGTCCGAGAAGCAGTCCACCATCGGCATGCAGCGCCTGACCAACTACGCCTGCCAGCCCATGGACCAGGACACCTTCGTCGCCCTGGTCACCGCCGGCCAGTCCGCCGCCCCCGCCTACTTCGGCCACGACGCCACCCTCAACCGGCAGAACCACCCCCTGCTCGACCGCAACCCCGCCCGCCCCCTGTGCCCCGAAGGCTTCAAGGAGGCCCGCGCAGCCGGCGCCGTCGTCCTCGACGCCCGCAACCCCCAGGACTTCGGCACCGGGCACGTCCGCGGCGCCATCAACGTGCCCGTCGACGGCCGCTTCGCCGAGCAGGCCGGCACCGTCCTCAGCCCCGAGAGCGACATCGCGATCATCGCCCCGCAGGACCGCGAGGACGAGGTCATCACCCGTCTCGCCCGCATCGGCTTCGACCGCATCGCCGGCTACCTGCGCAACCCCGGCAACGCCCTGCCCGCCCTGGCCGACGACGTCACCCCCGCCAGCCGCCTCACCGCCGACCAGCTCCGCACCGCGCTCGCCGGCGAGCAGCCGCCCGTCGTCCTGGACGTGCGCACCTGCGGCGAACGCGAAGCCGGCCACATCGAGGGCTCCCTGCACATCGCCCTGGCCGAACTCCCCCACCGCCTGAACGAGATCCCCACCGACCGGCCCCTGGTCGTCCACTGCGCCAGCGGCCACCGCTCCTCCATCGCCGCCAGCCTCCTGCGCCACCACGGCCTCACCGACGTCTCCGACCTCCTCGGCGGCTACAACGCCTGGCACACCCACGCCCAGCCCGCCCACGCCTGACGCCGGCCGCCCCGGCCCACACCCGGCCGGGGACGCGGACGCTCCCGAAGGCAACTCCCGTCACATGGCCCCAGGCCGCCCCCGGTCCCGGGGTCACGTGCCGTTCTCCGCCAGGGCGGCACCGGCCCGAAGGTGCTGCAGGTATCAGGGCTCCCGCCCTGATGCGGCCCGGCCGAACCCGTACACCGGCAGGGTGTGCTCCGGCAGCTCCGCCGCCCGGCGGACGAACTCCACCACCTGGTCCGGCACGTCGTGCGCCTTGGGGAAGCACCCCATCCGCTGATACGCCTTCAGTGCCAGCAGCAGCGTGAGCCAGTGCTCATCCGAGTCCGTCGCAGCCTCCGCCCAGGCCCGCTCCTCCTCGGACGGCGCGAAGAACACGTGCAGCTCACGCGCGGTGATCAGCCGTATGAACCGCGGATACGCGGTCCGCTCGATCGAAGTCATCCATCCCCACCCGGTGCCCGGCCTGCCGGACGTGCCGCACACGCCCGCGCGGGATCATCGCGAGGGCGGAACCGGGAGAGGTCGCAACAGCGAAACCCGAGATACTGCCGACCCCTCGGCGGTAGAGCGGAACCGACACTCAGGACTTCAAGATCATCACATGGCGGCTTTCGGGCTCACCTTGGCCGGACCCCAAGGTTCGGTTCTCGGTTCAACGCCCTCTCGGACACCCCGGAAGCCGCCGAAGTTGCGCCCAGCCCCCGCTAAAGAGGCCTCCAGGACGGCCACTGGTTGCCATCACGGACCTGGACGGCCAGGCATCACCCAGCCGTCAGCCCCGCTTCGGACCGGAGTCCGGCTGCTGTGAGCCGTGAGGTGGCCGCCCGCGAAGGGCGACCGCCGCCGCGGTGGCGGCCCCTGCGGACAGGACCGCGGCGAAGCCGGCCATCACCGTCCCGATGCCTGCATGACGCAAGGTGATACTGAAGAGGACGGCGGGCAGGCCCATGCCGATGTACGAAATGACGAAATAGATGGCGAGGACTCCCGCCCGGGATGCGGGGGCGGCCACCGCCGCGGCCTGGTCGAGACCTGCCTTGAACAGCAGGCCGGCGCCCGCCCCCGAGAGGCTCACGGCGACCAGGTACAGCGACAGCAGCGGATGGCTGAGAGCCACGGCGCACAGCGCGAGGCCCATGGGGAAGATCAGGACGCCCACGGTCAGAATGCGGGACAGGGCCAGGCGTCCCAGCACCAGTTGAGCGGTGGCGGCCGAGCCGAACATCAAGAACGGTGCCAGACCCGCGATGAGGTGCGAGTCGTTGTGGATCCTGTCGTGGAGTATGGCGGCTCCCAGCGAGGAGATCAGGCCCAGGATCGCGAAGGCGCAGCCACCCAGGGCGCCGGCCGCGCAGAAGGCCGCACGACTGGCGGGGCGCAGGGCGAATCGGCTCGGCGGTGCGGCCGATGACGTCGTGCGGTCCACGGTCTCCGGAGTGGACACCACCAACGCCACGCAGAGCGCCATCGCGGCGATGAACAGGGCTTGAACGGTGACCAGCGGCTCGGGTAGCCACTGGGCGATGGCTCCTGCGACGAGCGGACCAGTGGCCAGGCCGCCGAGGTTGGCGGCGGTTGCCACGATTCCGGGCAGCGCGGAGTTGGTTCGGGCGGGCCGGGTCCGAGCATGGAGGTCGTGCAGATAGGCGGTCGCGGTCGAGGCCATCAGGCCCAGGCCGACGCCGTTGAGGATCCGCCCGACGAACAGGGCCGGCAGGTCCTGCCAGGCAATCAGCACGACCGAGGCGGTGATGCCCACCAGTAGTGCTGGGACGATCATGCGGCGCCGCCCGAGCCGGTCCGAGAGGTGGCCCAACGTGAGGAAGGCTGCTCCCGCGCCCACGACCATCGAGGCATAGGCAAGCGTGACCGTCGTGGCTCCGAACTGATCCCGAGCCTGATACAGGGGCCACAGCGGAGTCGGCGCGGTCCCAAAAGCCATCAGCACGGTGAGCGACAGCGCCACGAACCAGAAGCCGGTGGTGTGCGAGGCACGACGGCCACCGTACATAGTCGGCGGCCGCACAGGTCGCCGCGGCTCGACGGCAGGACGTGCGGCAGCGGCCGGCGCGGCCGGGGGCCCGAAGGCGGCAGACGGGGGCGTCGGGCGTGAGATGGCAGGCAGCGAGATCCCCTCCTGGGACAGGTGCGGTCTCCCCATCGTCTCTACCAGCAAGCATTACCACCAGCGAATGATTTTGCTTGTGTCCATCATGATCAGAGATGATTCGCCATATGGAACTACGCCAGCTGGAGCACTTCATCGCTGTGGCCGAGGAGCTGAGTTTCACCAGGGCCGCTCGCCGTCTGCACGTGGTGCAGTCCGGGGTCTCCGCCGCGATCCGGTCCCTGGAGCGCGAGCTCGGCTGCGCCCTGTTCGAGCGCACGTCGCAAAGAGTGCAGCTGACCGGAGCGGGGGCCGCCCTCCTCCCGGAGGCCCGCAGCACTCTGCGGGCCGCACAAACAGCTCGGGATGCTGTGAGGGAGGCGCAGGACGCCGTGCTGGGCACGGTGAACGTCGGCTCCATGGCCTCGGTCGAAGTCGTCGACCTGCCTGGGCTCCTCGGGCAGCTCCATGCCACGCACCGGGGCATCGACGTACGGCTGAGGCTGGCGACCACCGGTTCCGCGGGACTCGCCCAGTCCCTGCTCACCGGAGACCTGGATGTCGCCTTCCTCTCGCTGCCCGAGCGCAGGCCGGCGGGGATTGACGCCCGGCGACTGGCCACCGTACCCCTGTTCCCCGTCGTTCCCGCGGACCACCCGCTCGCGAAACGCGACGATGTGACACTCGCCGAACTCGCGAACGAGCCGTTTGTCGACTTCCCGCCTGGCTACGGCAACCGGGAGGTCGTCGACCGCGCCTTCGCCGCAGCAGGACTGGACCGCCGGGTCGCACTGGAAGTCCCTGACATCACCGTGGGGGCCTCACTGGTCCGCCACGGCCTCGGCGTGGCGTTCCTCCCGGTGTTCGCTGTTCCGCAGACTGCCGAGCTGCGCATGCTCAGTGTCCGCGGGCCGGCCCTGCGTTGGAGCATCCACCTCGGCACCCCCTCGGCTCGCCGACCCTCTGCGGCGGTGCGTGCACTGGTGGCGCTGGTCGACGCACATGTGCGTGCTCTGTGACGGCAGGGCATGGCGCCAGGCGGGCCCCGCCCAGCCGATGGCGGCTCGGTGGAGCAGTGCGTCTGCTCGGCAGCGGTTCGGCCACGCGTTCATAGCGGCGATGGGGCCGACGGCAGCCCGCCAGCCAGGACACGGTCTCAACCACCCATCGGTGTCAGCCCAGCTGCCGCGAGGACTCGACGCCCTTGCGGGCGATGCGGGTGCGGATGCCACGCTTGCGCAGCCATCGACGCAGGTGGTCGTAGTCATAGCCCTTGTCCGCGTGCAGTTTCGCCGGCCGTCGGTGCCGGGGTCCGCAGCGGGACCGGATGGGCGGAATGCCCCGGACGAGCGGTTCTAGGCCGTTCTAGCTAGGCCCTGGCTGTCGTGCATGTTCGCGCCGGAGATGCCCAGGGACAGCGGCAGCCCGTTCCTGTCGCAGATCAGGTGGATCTTCGATCCCAGCTTGCCGCGGTCGGTGGGATTCGGTCCCGTCAGTGGCCCCCCTTTGCCGCCCGCAGACTGACCGAGTCGATCGCGCACCGCGACCAGTCCAGCTTGCCCCGCGCTCCGAGTTCGTCGAGGATCACGCGGTAGAGCTTCTCCCAGACCCGGTCCCGGCTCCACTGGGCAAGCCTGCGGTAGACCGTCTGCCGGCTCGGGCCGAACACCGGCGGCAGCTGCCGCCAGGTGCAACCCGAAGTCGCCACGAAGACGATCGCAGCCAGAGCCTCACGGTCACCCGCCCGACGTCAGCCACCGCCCTGCGGGCGTATCACCACCGTCGGCGGCACCACCCGTCTGAACGAGACCCACAATCCGTCCGGAACCAGCCGTTCCACGAGATCCGTCATGCACGACCCAACGAACGATCACGCCATAAGAAACGACGTCTTCAGTGTCTCTTGATCGCCTCGGTTTCATCTCCGGCGAACTACAAGCAGCCTGTCGGCCGACGCTCTTGCATAGAGCAGTGAGACACGAGCGGCATAACGAGACGCAAGATAGGGAATTCTGTGCCGAATCCATCGTCGTCCGTACCGGTGGCTCCGCCGCCCGGACTCACCGCGCCCGACCCTGCGCCGCTCGGCCTCATTGCGTTCAGCATGGCAAACATCATCCAGAGTTTCTTCAACGCCGGCATCAATCCGGCTCTCTTTCCTGCAGCGTTCCCGCTCGAGTTCTTCGTGGGCGGCCTTGTCCAGATGATCGCTGGAATCTTCGAGTTCAGGCAGGGCAGCAGGCTCGGCGCCACCGCATTCACCGTGTTGGGCGCGTTCTGGCTGTGCTTCGTGGTCTACGCCAAGTACATCGTGGTCACTCTGCCTGCCGAACAGGCCCACACGGGGACGGGTCAGTTTCTACTGCCGTGGGCAGTGATCCTCCTTGTGCTCACGCTTGCGGCAGCTCGAACGACGGGCGTGCTCCTGGCCGCATTCGTCGCCACTACCATCAACGTCTCCTTGCTCACGGCGGGCGAGTTCGTTCAATCCATCACGTTGATCAGGGTTGGAAGCGGCTTCGGATTCCTCACTGCGGCGCTCGGCCTGTACGGTGCGTTCGCCGGCCTCGTCAACGGAACCTGGGGTCGACACGTGATCCCGACCTATCCGGACCCCGGCAGACGTCTCGAACGGCTTGCCCGCAACAAGCCTCGCCCTACTTCGGTGACCTCGTCGGCAGCGGAGCACCCCGAGCTCTCCACCTGAGCAGCGGCCGAACTCGTCGATCGGAGCAGCGCGGCTCGCGGCAACCGAGACTCACCCACGGCTTTACGGCGAGTCACCTCCGTCGTGCCTTGGACAGCGCAGCAGAGCATGGTGCCGGCGGCGGCTCGCCCGAGCGCGTGAGTCGGCCCAGCTGGAGACCATCGCTGGGTCGGCTGCTCTCCCGGGAGCCGGCTCTCTGAAGTGTTGCGGGGAGCCACTTGCGGGCTCAGACTGAATCTCAGGTGCGGCGTCGGGATCGCTGGTACTTGATCTGCAGATCCAGGTGACGCTGCGTGGGCGGCTTTGAGGCTCGGCCGCAGTCACCCCACTCAACCTCGGCTTTGCGCCGAGCCGCTGTCGGGGAAGGTGCCTCGTCTGGCGCTTTGCCCTGCAGTGTGTCGCTCCCTGCAGGGCATGGAGTGACCGGGACTCGAGCCGTCGAGTGAACTGGGACTCGAAAGGAAGCACTCGACATGGCGAAGGCGAAGGCAGCACTGAAGAAGGTCCTCATCACGGGAGCAGGCACCGGCTTCGGGTTCGAAGCCGCTATGCGCCTTGCCGAGAGGGGCTTCGACGTGATCGCCGGCGTGGAGATCTACGCCCAGGTGCAGACGCTGAAGTGGAAGGCGGCTGAGCGCGGGGTCAAGCTTCAGGTCGAGAAGCTCGACGTGACGAACGACGGAGACCGTCGCAAGGCCCTCGACTGGGGTGTGGAGATCCTGGTGAACAACGCCGGTGTCGGTGAGGGTGGATCCACGGTCGACATTCCCGAGTCGAATATTCGGCACCAGTTCGAGGTCAACGTCACAGGGCCGCTCGTCCTCACTCAGGGAATCGTCAAGCAGATGGCCAAGCGCGGGGCCGGACGCGTCGTTTGGGTGTCCTCGCGCGAAGGCTTGAACGTCAACCCGTTCACTGGCATCTACTCGGCCTCGAAGCACGCGATCGAGGCTATCGCCGAGACCATGGCCTACGAGCTGCAGGAGTACAACATCGAAGTCGCCACGGTCAACCCGGGGCCATTCCTGACCGGCTTCAACGACCGGATGTTCCAGACTTGGGAAAGTTGGGAGGACGACGCGTCGCAGCGGCTCTTCGACTATTCGAAGCTCGCCTTCCCCCGCTCGCAGTTCGACCCTGAAGCGGTCTACGCCACGCTGACGGCCGTCGCCGCCGGAGAGGTCGACAGCTACCGCAACCTGGAGCCCAAGTCGATGCTTGAGGAGACCAAGCACCTCCAGCAGGTTCCTTGGGAGCGCAGAGTCACGGACGGTCTCGGGACCCGCCATCCGGCCATCCAGCACTCCTACGAGATGCAGCCTGAGACTCCCGTCGTCGCCTGACGCCCCCGGGGTGACAGCGAGTGGCAGGGCCGAGTGGGATCCGCCGTGGGGGGAGTGCGAGTTCAGAGCGCCCCCTTGCGGCACGGGGTGGCCGTGAACAGCTGGAGGTGCACCACAATGCCAGTCAAGGCAACCGTGCTGGAGGATCGGTATCGCAACCGCGGGACGGCGTTCACGCTGGAGGAGCGGGCGAGGCTGGGGATCACGGGGCGGCTGCCGGCGGCGGTCGAGACCCTCGACGAGCAGGCCGGCCGGGCCTACGCGCAGCTGCTGCAGCAGCCCTCCAACCTGCACAAGTACATCTACCTCAACGAGGTCCACGACCGGAACCAGGTGCTGTACTTCAAGCTGCTCGCCGACCACCTCGAGGAGTTGCTGCCCGTCGTCTACGACCCCACGGTCGGCGAGGCGATCGAGAAGTGGTCGGTCGACTACCGCGACTCACGCGCGGTGTACCTGTCGATCGATCGCCCGGAGGACATGAAGGCCTCGTTCCAATCGCTCGGCCTCGGCGCGGACGACGTCGATCTGATCGTCGTCTCCGACGCCCAGGAGATCCTGGGTATCGGGGACTGGGGCGTCAACGGGACCGACATCTCCATCGGGAAACTCGCCGTCTACACCGCGGCTGCCGGCATCGACCCCAACCGCGTCATTGCCGTGAACCTCGACGTGGGAACGGACAACGAGCAGCTGCTCAACAATCCGTCCTATCTGGGCAATCGGCACGCACGGGGCACCGGCCGGCGCTACGACGACTTCATCGCTCTCTACCTCCGGACCGCGTCCGAGCTGTTCCCGAACGCGCTCCTGCACTTCGAGGACTTCGGGCCGTCGAACGCCCGGCGGATCCTGGTGGAGAACTCCGACACGTACCGGATCTTCAACGACGACATGCAGGGCACCGGCGCGATCGTGATGGCTTCCGTGTTCTCGGCTCTGAAAGTCACCGGGGGACGCTGGCGCGACCAACGACTCGTCGTCTTCGGTGCGGGCACCGCCGGCACCGGTATGGCCGACCAGATCCACGCAGCGATGCTGCGGGACGGTGCGACCCCCGACGAGGCGAAGAAGAACATCTGGCTCATCGACATCCACGGCCTGGTGACCGATGACATGCGGGACCTCCCCGACTACCAGCAGGTCTATGCGCGGTCCCAGTCCGCGGTCGGCGAGTGGTCCGACGGCGAGATCGATCTGGTCACCACGATCCGACACGTCAAGCCGACCATCCTCATCGGCACCTCCACGGCCCACGGTGCGTTCACCGAGGACGTCGTGCGGGCGCTGTCGGAGGGTGTCGAGCGTCCGATCCTGCTGCCTTTGTCGAACCCGACGAGTCGCATTGAGGTCATGCCGTCGGATGCGGTGCCCTGGTCCGAGGGCAGGGCACTGATGGCGGTCGGCATCCCCGTCGAGCCGGTGCAGTACAACGGGGTTTCCTACGAGATCGGGCAGGCCAACAATGCCCTCCTCTACCCAGGGCTCGGTCTCGGCACGATCGTCTCCGGCGCCGGCCGCGTGACGGACAACATGCTGCTCGCCGCCGCCGAGGCGGTGGCGGGCCAGGTCGATGTGTCGGCGCCCGGAGCATCGCTCCTGCCACCGGTTGCGAACCTGAGGGCGTCGTCCGCGACGGTCGCGGTCGCCGTCGCCAAAGCCGCGGCAGCGGACGGTGTCGCAACAAAGTCTCACGACAACCTCGTTCAGGCGGTCCAGGACGCAATGTGGGAGCCGGTCTATCGCACGGACGACCTGGAGGGCCGGCAATGAGCGGTCACCAGTCGACCCCGAAGATGCGGGACCTGCCGATCGGGATCCAGGCCGCCGGCAGTCGGCAGGAATTCGACAGCATGGGCATGGTCGAGGTGCCGGCAGACCGGTACTGGGGGGCGCAGACCCAGCGCTCGCTCCTCCACTTCTCCATCGGCGGCGACCGGATGCCGAAGGAGGTCTACCACGCCTACGGCTACGTGAAGAAGGCGGCAGCGCTCGTGAACGCTGCCGCCGGGCGGCTGCCCACGTGGAAGGAGCAGGCCATCGTGCGGGCGGCGGAGGAGGCCATCGCGGGGAAGCTCGACGAGCATTTTCCGCTCTTCGTGTGGCAGACGGGGTCGGGCACCCAGAGCAACATGAACGTCAACGAGGTCATCTCCAATCGCGCGTCGCAGCTGCTCGGCGGCACGCTCGGGACCCAGAAGCCGGTCGCCCCGAACGACGACGTCAACATGGGGCAGTCCAGCAACGACAGCTTCCCGACGGCGATGCACATCGCCTCCGTGCAGGAAGTCGACGAGCATCTGCTGCCGCAGGCCCAGGAGCTCGCCGCGTCCATCGAGGCCAAAGCCACGGAATGGGAGGAGATCGTCAAGATCGGCCGCACGCACCTCGAGGACGCCGTCCCGCTCACCGTGGGGCAGGAGTGGTCCGGCTATGCAGCACAACTGCGCGCCTGCATCGAGGAAATCAAGCGCAGCCGCCTGGGTCTACTCGAACTGGCCCTGGGAGGCACCGCCGTCGGCACAGGACTGAACGCGCCCGCAGGCTTCAGCCGCGACGTCGCGAGCCAGATCGCCGAGCTGACCGGTAGGAGCTTCGTCACGGCCGAGAACAAGTTCATGGCACAAGGGTCCCTGGACCCCATGGTGCGGGCGCACGCGGCACTGCGCGGGCTGGCCGTCGCGTTGATGAAGATCGCCAACGACATGCGGTGGCTGGCCTCGGGACCGCGCACCGGATTCGCCGAGCTGCAGCTTCCGCAGAACGAGCCCGGCTCATCGATCATGCCTGGCAAGGTCAATCCGACCCAGTGCGAAGCGATCGTCATGATTGCGATTCAGGTTCTGGGCAACGACACGGCAGTCGCCTTCGCCGGCAGCCAGGGCAACTTCGAGTTGAACGCCATGCGGCCGGTCATCATCAACAACTTCCTCCACTCCGCGCGCATCCTCGCCGACGGAATGGAAAAGTTCAGAGAGTTCTCCGTCAGCGGCACCGAGCTCAACCGGGACAGGATCTCCCAGTACGTGGACGAGAGCCTGATGCTGGTCACGGCGCTGAGCCCCGTGATCGGGTACCAGAACGCCGCGCACATCGCCGAATCCGCCCTGGCCAACGACCAGACGCTCAAGGAGGCCGCCCTGGCGAGCGGCCACGTCGACGAGAAGACGTTCGACTCCGTCGTGAAGCCGCTCGCCATGGTCGGCCACGGCGTTTCTGGCGCCTGACGCACGGATCAGGCTGAGGTGAGGATGGAGCCGGCCTGGGCGGCGCTCTTGCGGGACTACCAGCGCATCCTGCACGCGCTCGCGGACAGCAACGGCTCGGCCAAAGGCCGCTGACCTGCCAGGAAATGGCCGTCACCTTCGGCCTGGAGGCGGCGTCGGCCAGTGTGGAGACACTGCGCTCGAAGACGAAACGCCTGGTGGCCCGCGGCTGGCTGGTCGAGGACGCGCCGGGGCAGTTCACGCTCGCAAAGGGCGTGGCCGAGCACTGGAGGGGACAAGTCTTCTCCGACGTCGCGGACAGAGCGGCGCACCGGACCGGGAGCACCACCCCGGCAGCCTTCGCCCGCGGCCGTACCGAGCCCGGCGATCAGGCCGGTTCGTCGGGGCCGTACCTCTCGTATCTGGCCGCCCAGCGCTCATAGGCCCCGGGCGTGTCGAGGCCGTGAACGCTCACGTAGGCGCGGCGTTTCCTGTGGTGGGCGCGAGCCGCGTCCTCGTCGGCGAAGGCCGCGAAGGAGCCCGCAGCGCCGAGAGTGGACTCCCACAGCAGGACTTCCTGGCCGCCGGGGATGTCGAACCGGTGCCGGACGAGGTGGACTCCGTGGGCCGATGCCACGGTTTCCGGGTGATGTCCGGTCGCCCGCAGCAGGGGCTTCCACACCGCCGCGTCGACCAGCGGTGCGACCGCACTCACGCACAGCTGGAGCCCCCTGAGGGCGGTCGGGGACAGGCCGACCCGGTCGATGGGCAGGGCGTGGCGATCGAGCCACTCGGTGGCAGGCAGCAGCACGTCGTCGTCCCAGACCGAGTAGTCGTGTGCCGCGTACAGGACCCGGGGCCCGGAATCCGCTGTCACGAGATCCTCTCGCCAGCGGTTCGGCGGTTCCGCCAGCCAGGCCCGGGCCCGGGCCGGATCGTCGGTAACCTGGGTCCGGCCCTCCTTCCCGTGCGGGCGCTTGATCACGATGCGGGTCGCCGAGTCCGGGATGGCCGGCGGAGTGGCCGTGACGATCTCCTCGACGGTGCGGTAGCCCGCCCTCCGGAGGGTCGTGGCCCGCCAGTGGCCGACGCCTGCGCCCACCAGCGCCTCGACTTCGTCGAAGGTGAAGGCCTCGGCAGGCCATGTGTCACCCCACCAATCCACCGCGCCCCACTGGCTGGTGCTGCGTCGGCGGAACATCTCCACATCGTGCAGCCTGCTGAAGACGAAGGCTCTGAGCATGGGCAGATCGGTGCGGCCGAAGCCGAGTTCCACCAGCGCCCCCGCACACTCCAGCGGCATCCGGCGGGCGAACTCCGCCGTCTCCGGGAGGGCGTGGGTGCGCGGGTCCGGTGACCGCAGGGGGCCGGTGGAGGCCGCCCGTACCTTCATCACGGCGTCGCCTCCCCTGGTCAGAGTGTGGGCGAGCACCACGCACACCAGCCCGCAGACCACGCCGTCGTGCTCCGTTCCCTCCGGAACAGCATCGGCACCAGGCGCACCCGGGCTGCCGGCCGGCCACTCGGCCCGTAGCACCACACCACTCCGGATCAGTTCCCCGGTCGGAGCGAGCCGTCGGTACGGGATGTTCCAGACCGGCGCACCGTGGGGGTTGACCGGGTCGTACGGACAGCTCTCGTGGAGCAACTCCCCTGCCCCCTGCTGCGGACGTTCTTCCCGTACGTGCATCCACCTGCCGCAGCGTCCACAGAAGCCCTGTCGGGTCCACTCAGCCACCAGTCCCTCCCCCGTAACCTCTGCCGGACATCCTGGTCCACTCCCGTTTCCTGCCCACTGAAGCAGCCACCCAGGCGCCTTGTCCGGCAGATCACCCAGCCCCATCGGGGAACGGCAGCCCCAGCGGCTACATGCCCGGCCACCTCCCGACACCCGCCGGGCCGACGCGAGAGCTTCGCCTGGACCGACTACCGCGACCTCGTCCGGGCCGCCCGCACGCACGCAGCTCGACGGGCACCCTACGTCTCGGCGCCACGGCGGTGCTTCCGGTCTGACCGTGATGCACCGCCGCGGCTCTGCGGCTATGCGGTCAGACGAGGGCGGGTCCGGGCACGCGGGTGGGCTGCTCCTCCGCGGGCGGCTCGATGGCCAGGTGCGGCAGGCGGCGGTCCAACCAGCGGGGCAGCCACCAGTTGGCCCGGCCGCACAGGTACATCACGGCCGGTACGAGCACCGTCCGCAGGACGAAGGCGTCCAACGCCACGGCGGCGGCCAGCCCGATGCCGAACTCGGCGATGCCGCGCTGGCCCGTGAACACGAATGCGGCGAACACCGCAATCATGATCATTGCTGCGGCGGTGATCACCCGTGCGGTGTGGGTCACGCCGGCGAGCACCGAACGGGCGTTGTCACGGGTGTGCGACCATTCCTCGGCCATCCTGCTCACCAGGAAGACCTGGTAGTCCATGGACAGGCCGAACAGGACCGCCAGCACCAGCTCGGGCAGGTAGCCCTCGACAGGGCTGGGCGAGCCGAGGCCGAGCGCGTTGGTTCCCCAGCCCCATTGGAAGAACGCGGTGAGTACGCCGAACGAGGCTGCCGCCGACAGCAGGTTGAGCACCGCTGTGATCGCGGGGATGAGCAGGCTGCGGAAGGCAAGCACGAGCAGCAGGAAGCTGAAACCCACGATGGTGGTGAGGAGCCAGGGCAGCTTGTCGCTTGTCACCGTCGCGAAGTCGATGAACGTGGCCGTCAGGCCACCTACGTAGACCTGCAGCGTGGTGCCGTGCGTGTAGCGCGGTACGACCGTGCTGCGCAGTTGGTTGATCAGGGTGGAGGTGGCCGGGTCTTCGGGCGCTGTGGCGGGGAGGACCTGGGTCACCTCGACCGTCGGCCCGGCGCCTGGCATGGTTTGCGCGGTCTCCACGGCGGCCACCCCGGGCACGGCGGTGAGCGCGCGGTCGAGCCGGTCAAGCGCGGCGCGGTCGGCCGCGGACTGAGTCTGGGCGACCAGGAGCAGCGGGCCGTTGAAGCCCGGCCCGAACCCCTCGGCGAGCATGTCGTAGGCCTTGTAGGTGTGGGTCGACTTGGGGTCGTTGGACGCGTCGGCAAAGCCCAGCCGCAGGTGCAGCGCGGGAGCGGACACCACGAGCATGACGGCGAGCCCCAAGGCGGCGAGCACGGCGGGGAACCGCGGCACGATGCGCGACCAGCGTGCCCACAGGCCGCTGCCGCTCTCCGCCTGGCCCAGCCCGCCGGACTGCAGCCCGCGGCCTTGCCTGCGACTCAGCACGCGCAGGCCAAGCACTCCGAGAAGCGCGGGCAGCAGCGTGACGGCCGCGGCCACGGTGCACACCACGGTGATCGCCGCCGGGACGGCCAGGCCGTTGATGAACTGCAGGTTGACGGATAGCAGCCCGAGCAGGGCGATGCACACCGTGCCGCCGGCGAACAGAACCGCGCGGCCAGAGGTGTTGAGCGCTTGCACTGCCGACTGCTCCGGGTCCAGCCCGGACTGCAGGCCGCGGCGGTGCCTGGTCACGATGAACAGGGCGTAGTCGACCCCGACGCCAAGGCCGATCAGCGCGCCGAGGATCGGCGCGATGCCGTTCACGGACATCAGGTGGCTGAGCGGGGCCATGAGCAGCAGGCCGCTGCCCACCCCGGCCACCGCGGTCACGATCGGCAGCGCCATCGCAAGCACCGATCCGAACGCGATGAGCAGGATGACGGCGGCCGCGACGATGCCGATCAGCGACGTGTCCGACGCCGGCGTCTCCTCGGCGCCCGCGATCGCCTTGCCTCCGAGCTCGACCGCGAGGCCCGGCTCGCGGGCGGCAGTCGCCGCCGCGATCACCTGGTTGATGTCGGCGTGGTCCAGGTTGTCTGCCTGGTCGGTGAAGGTCACCGTGGCATACGCGGTGCGCCCGTCCGCGCTCACCTGGACCTTGCCGCCCGGCTGGTAGGGGCTGGCGACCGAGGCCACCTCGGGAAGGTGCGACACCTGCGCGAGCATCGCCGACATCCGCTGCTCAACGGCCGGATCGGTGGCGTTGCCATCGCTCACGTGCCAGACGATCTGGTCGGAGTCGCCCGCCTGGGCCGGCGCTGACCGCTGCAGCAGTTCCTGGGCGCTGCCCGAGCCTGTTCCTGGCAGTGTGAGCGAGTTGTCGTACGTTGTCTTCACCGTCTGCGACATCACCGCCAGGGCGATGAGGAGACCTACCCAGGCAGTGATCACGATGAAGCGGTGCTGATAGCACCAGCGTGCAAGGGCGGACATGATCCTCCGTTCCGTTCCGTTCGGCTCCTCATCGTCGGGGTCTCAGCTGCCTCAGTCACCGGCCGGCCGCAGCGATTGCCCGAGGCGCTACCGCGCCATCCGGCGCGGTTTGCGGCTGCGCCTACTGCGTTGGCGGTAGTCCTGATCTCGGGCATCCCGACCGGCCTGGGACCAGTTCGGCCGGCGGAGGGAAGCAGCCAACTCGGAAGCCACCGCATCGAAGCCGCTGTACGGCTCGTGGATCTCCCCCCAGCTGTGCGCCGATCACTTCGGAGGGTCCCGCCAGTGCGGCATCCCGGTCCGGCACGCTGCAGAAGTCGTCCTTCACCGGCTCGGCAATCAGGGATCCAGCCCGAAGAGTCCTTGCTGCTGGTGCCAGTGAACACCGGGCAGTGCAGGTCATCGCGGTCAGATACCTCAGCAACTACCTCGCGCTGTCCTCGTCCCGGTCGCAGTACATGGGAAAGCAACCGTCCCCTTTCCGTCGCCGGGCTACTCGGCTGCCGATGACCAGCAGCACTGTCCCGAACGGGGTCACGGTCGCGTGGCGGCTCTCAGTTGCCCGGCAGCGGTGCGGCGCTTCTCCTGCGGCGGTACCCCGGTACGGCGCTCGTGGTCGTCCTCGTGGCGACGGGGACGCTCATGGACGGGGACGTGGCGCGCTGGCCAGGCCGGTCTGATAGGCAAGAACGACGAGTTGTGCGCGGTCGCGTGCGCCGAGCTTGGTCATGGCGTGGTTGGCGTGGGTCTTGACGGTGAGCGGGCTGAGCGTCAGCTGACAGGCGATCTCCGTGTTGGACATGCCATCGGCGACCAGGGCTACCACCTGCCGCTCGCGATCGGTGAGGGTGGCAAGCAGCGGCGAGGGGCGAACCGGCTCGCTGTCGTGCAGCGTGAGGAACCTGGTGACAAGGCCCCGGGTGGCGGACGGCGAAAGCAGCGCGTCGCCGCGGGCGACCGTGCGAATCGCCTCGATCAGGACCTCCGGGCGCGCGCCTTTGCCGAGGAACCCGCTGGCCCCCGACCGCAGCGCCTCGAAGACGTACTCGTCGACCTCGAACGTCGTCAGGATCAGCACCCGCACTCCGGCGAGGCTGTCGTCAGCGGCCATCCGCCGGGTTGCGGCCAGCCCGTCAAGGCCTGGCATCCGGATGTCCATCAGGACGACGTCGGGGCGTGCCTCGTGGGCGAGCCGGACCGCGTCGTGGCCGGTGGCTGCCTCGCCCACGACTGTCAGCCCTGGCGCACGATCGATCACCAGCCGCAGGCCCGCGCGGACAAGATCCTGGTCGTCGGCGAGGACCACACGGATCGGCACCGTGGCGGCGGACGCGGTCCCATTCATGAGCCCTCCATCCCGGCCGCTCGCAGCGGAAGCTCGGCGAAGACGCGGTAGCCTCCCTCGGGCCGGGGCCCAACCGCCAGCCGTCCGCCCACGGCAGCCACCCGCTCCCGCATGCCCACGATGCCGTGTCCTCCGGGCGTGCGCAGGCCGCTCCAAGCAACCGACGTACCCTCGTCCTCGACCGCCAGCCTGAGCGCCCCAGGCGCGTATCCAAGCCGCACCACCGCGGTGTCGCAGCCGGCGTGCTTGCGGGTATTGGTCAGCGACTCCTGGATGACCCGGTAGGCAGTCAGCTCCACTGCCTCGGGCAACGGCCTGGCCTCACCGGTCACCTCGCGGGTGACTCGCAGGCCCGCGCCGGCGAATGAGCAGATCAGTTCTCCCAGCCTGTCAAGACCCGGCACTGGCTCCGCCGGCTCGGCCGGCTCGGCCGCGCCGGGCTCGCGCAGCAGCCCGACGGTCAGTCGCAGTTCCTCGAGGGCTTCCTCGCTGGCCTGCTGGATATGTGTGACCGACTCCATGGCCTGGGATCGGTCCTCGTCGTCGAGCAGACAGGCCAGCGCGCCAGCCTGCACGTTGATCAGGGCGACATGGTGGCCGACGGCGTCGTGCAGCTCCCGTGCGATTCGCAGCCGTTCCTCGGTGACGCGGCGGTTTGCCTCGTCCTCCCTGGTCTGCTCGGCGCGTCTGGCACGCTCCTCGGCCTCGGCGAGGTAGGCACGGTGGCTGCGGGCGGCGCTGCCGGTGGTGACCGCCAGCGCCGCCCACAGCACGATGACGACGCCCGTGATGCCGGGATGGGTGATGAGCGAGCCGGCGAGCAGCGTCGCCTTGACGGTGGCGCCGACCGCGAGCGCCCGGCCCGGGGAGGATTCCAGCGCGACCCCGTACAGCGCGCCGAAGAGCGCCAGCAAGGTCAGCGGGTAGGCCATCCCATCGGCCATCAGCACGACCGATCCGATGACGGCGACCGCCACGATGCCGAGCGGGAACCGCCGGCGTACCACCAGAAGTGCGTAGACCACGACGGTGACCAGCCAGCTCAGCGGCTGGTGAGAACTCAGCCCAATCCGGACGGCCGCGGGGATCGTCGCAAGCGTGAACAGCACCATCGAGCTGAGCGACGAAATCAGCAGCAACAACTGCTGCCTGGCCATCAGCCTGCTCCAAGGAATCGCGGCCGCAGTCAGCATGAATCCGTGCCTCCCGGCCGGCGCACCTTGACGACATGCAGCAGTGTGATGCCGAGCCACGGGCCGCCGTACCAGTACGCGGGCCCGAGTGGGCGCAGCGTGCCCTGCCCGAGGTGCGCGGCATACGTCCTGGCCATCCACCAGAGGTCCGCGATGAGCAGCTGCCCGCCCGGGCGCAGCACCCGCATGGCCTCGTCCACCGCACGGTAGCGGCTCTCGGTCGACGGGATGTTGTGGATGGCCAGTGCGCTTGTCACGACATCGAAGGAGCCGTCCGCGAACGGCAGCGCGGTCATGTCGGCTGTGTGCACCTCCACCCGGTCGGCGACCCGGGCCGCGGCGGCGTTGCCGAGCGTGGCTTCGGGATTGTTGCCGCTCTGGTCCTTTCCGGACCACAGGCCCACGCCGTGGGCGCGTCCCGAGGGGAGCCGTCTGGCTGCCTCGATCAGTACCGCGCCGCGACCGCAGCCCAAATCCAGCAGCCGCTCGTCACCCTTCAGGCCGATCCGGTCCAGTTCCCGCTCCCAGACGCGCAGCTTGCCGCGCAGCGTTCGGTGCAGATAAACGACAGTGAACGCGAGCAGCACCGCTCCCCCGGCCGCCACCGTGATCCATCCCCGCCGCCACCGGGCGGCGGCCAGGCAGCAGGCCAGCCCGGCGGCACCGTTGACAGCCGGGACCGCCGGCGCGTCGACACCGTACCGAGGCCGCTGAAGAGACGGGAACGGGGAGCAGACGAGGTTCTTGGACACACTCGCAGCATCACAAGCGCGACTCCCTGGTGTCTTGAAGAAATGTTCCCCTCGTAACCAGTGCCGGCCGCCGCGCCAGATCCTGGTCAAGGATTCCGGCGCGGCGCGGAGCAAAGCCCGGCGCAGAACCGCGGCCAGGTCCCGGCGCTGATCCGCCGATACCCTCGTGGCGCGCAACGGGGGGCTTCGGACCTCACAGGCCGCTACGACATCATCCGGTCGTCGATGTCCGACACCGCGGAGCGCCAGGCCAAGGTGTCCTTCGTCGACTACGTGCAGACCGGCGCCGGCGTGCTGGTCAAATAAGGCAACCCGGCTGACGGCCCTGTCCTCTCGACTGCATCCCGTCCGCCATCAGATCTTGACCACCTTTGCAGATCCGAGTGCTGGACCGCTCCCAGCCGATACTGGGACAGCTACAGGGGTTGTGCCGGGGGCGGACCCGGCCGCCGGCGTCGGCCGGGCGGTCCTGTCTCGGGGCATCGTCAGCCACGGAAATCGGGTGGCACACGGGGCATGCCGAGGTGTGGGCTGGATCGTGTGGACGCAACATGGGGCATCGAGGGGTGGCAGCCGCGCTGGTGGCGCAGCGCGGCCGAAGTCGTGGAGTTCGAAGGGGCGTGGCTGCGTGGGCTGGTCGGTCAGGCGATCGGCGGAGCGTGGGGGGTGTGGATCGTCGAGGAGGACGAGTGGTTCGCTGACCTGCCTGTCCTGCTTGCCTTCGGCGAGCGGCAGATCGCGATGTGCGTCAATCAGCTCGACCTGCTGTCCGTCACTGAGGCTGCCGTCGACGTCGCCAGTTGTGCGGCGTGGTGGAACGAGTGGACCCTGCAGTGGCGCAGCCATGCCCACCCGGCTATGGGTGAGGCAGTGGGGCGTGTGGTGACGGGGGTCGGCGTCACCGAGTACGACCTGCGCCTGACCGATGCGAGCAGCGGGAGGGTGTCATCGGCGTGGGTGGTGACCGGCCTGGTCCTCGCGCTCGGCGACACAGGCCTGTGGGTGTTCAACGCCGCCGACGAGAACGGTCTGCAGTGCGGGCTGCCGCCCGAGGACAGGGCACGCCGGACCACCTGGCTCACCAACTCACCGGGCTGACGGCGCAACCGCGAGATCTGGCCAGGGTGGGGCGGCCGTCAGCAGTGGCCGTGGACGACGCACCAGCGTGGTCCCAGGTAACAAACGCTCCTGCGCGAAACACAGCAAAGCAGGCACAGGGAGCAGCCACGCGAGCACGAGGATCTCTAACTGGCGGACCAGGACCATCCTCACGAGCGCGGGGAGGATTGGCCGTGCTGCGGGTCCGCCATCAGCACCACGCAGTCGGCCGCAGGATCGAACCCGAGCACTGGGTTCCCGTAGTCGCCTTCGGCGGCCTTGGTCACCGGCTTGCCCAGCCGCCGGCCGACAACCGGCACAGCATGTCCACTCCTTCCTGGCCCTGCAGCTCGCGAAGGTCGACATCGAAGTCGATCTCCGCGGCAGACGTCGGACAGAAGATCACGAGCACGCCCGGGGCCGGCCAGACCCGCAGATCGACCGTCTCAGCGTCGGCCGGACGCGACAGCACGTGTACCGCAGGAGGCGGCGGCCAAGGCCCGGGGCTGGCTGGCGCGGTCGGCGGCTATGCCGCCGCCTCGGGGTTGGCGAGTACCAGCGTGTCCAGCAGGGAGCGCAGTGCGGCCGTTTCGCGGTCGGGGTGGACCAGGGCGAAGATGCTCCGGCTGATGTTGAGCCAGGGCACCTCGATCACGCTCACGTCGTCCTTGTGGCCGCGCAGTGCCAGCAAGGGCACCAGCGCGGCGCCCATACCGGCACCGACCATCGCCAATGTGGTGCCGAAGTCGTCCGAATAGCCCGCGGCCCTGGGGTGCAGGCTCCAGCTTGCGAAGACGCCGTCGAAGAACAGGGCGTCGCTGCTGCCGGGCTGATGCATGATCCACGGCAGGTCCATGAGCTGCTCGGGTTGGTACGGTGCCAGCGTCGGCCATGAGGCGGGAACGACCAGGCGGAAGGGGTCCTCCGCGATCCAATGGCGGTGCAGGACCGAGGGCCAGGCGAGCCCGGAGTTCCCCACCTGGTAGACCACGGCCGCGTCCAGCTCGCCGCCGGTGCCCAAGGCCGGGATGAGCTGCGACGGCTCGGCCACGGACAGCCGGATCGCGGTGCCCGTCTGCTGGAGGACGCCGGGCAGCACATGCATGCCGAAGCTGGGGAAGACGCCCAAGCGGATCTCGCGGATGGTATTGCGGTGCTCCTGCTCAACGGCGGCGACCAGGCGGTCGATGTCGGCCAGGACGATGGCGGCGTGTCTGGCCATGACCTCGGCGGCGCTGGTGGCCAGCACCTTGCGCGCCGAGCGGTGGAACAGCCGTACCCCGGTCTCCCGCTCCAGTGCTGCCATCTGCTGGGAGACGGCGGAGGCCGTGTAGCCGAGCCGGTTGGCGGCAGCGGCGAAGGAACCGCGCTGGACGACCTCACGGAGCGTCAGCAGATGCTCTGGCTTGAGCATAAGTAATCCTTACTCTCAGGCATTCCGAGTGTCGTCTTGAAGGGGGTTCTGAAGGGGCAGCCTGGAACCCTACAGTTCCCCGCATGCACGTATTCCGCAACGCCCGAATCTATACCGGTGACCGTGCGAAACCGCTGGTCCAGGCACTGGCTGTGGACGGCGAGACGATCGTCGCGGCCGGTGAGGAGTCGGAGGTTCGCAAGGCCGTCGGGCCGTCGGCCGAGCTCGTCGACCTGGACGGGGCCGCGGTTCTGCCGGGCTTGAACGACAGCCACATCCACACCGCCAACTACGCCCGCGGACTGAGCGAGGTGGACCTGCGGGACGCCCGCTGCCTGGAGGAGGCGCTGGCGGCGATCTCGGAGCACGCCATGCGGCTGGCTCCCGGAGCGTGGCTGTTCGGCGGCCGCTGGAACAGCAACACCTGGGAACGACCCGTGCAGCCGGACCGGCTGGCGCTCGATGCGGTCTGCCCCGATCGCCCGGTGGCGCTGCCCAGTATCGACGGTCATACGGTCTGGGTGAACTCGGTGGCGCTGCGTATGGTCGGTATCGACCGCACGACGCCGGACCCGGTGGGCGGCGAGATCGCCCGGGACGCCGCCGGCGAGCCGACCGGCATCCTGCGGGAGTCCGCCTCCTACCCGCTGCGCGAGCTGATGACCGGGGGGGAGCTGCGGCCGCAACTACGCGCGGCCCAGGAGGAGTTGCTGGCGCTCGGGCTCACCAGTGTGCACGACATCGACGGCGAGGACTGCCGGGCGGCGTATCTGGAGATGTACGGCGCCGGTGAGCTCAAATTGCGGGTGCACAAGGCGATCCCGGTCAAGCATCTGGACGCGGCCATCGAGGAGGGCCGTTTCACCGGCCAGGGCGACGCATGGTTCAGCACCGGGCCGGTCAAGCTGTTCAGCGACGGGGCGCTGGGGTCGCACACCTGCCACATGAGCAGGCCCTTCTCAGGTGACTCGCACAACGTCGGTATAGCCGTCACCCCCTATGACGAGTTGCTGCGGCTCATCCGCCGCGCCAACGCGGCGGGCATCGCCGTGGCCACGCACGCCATCGGCGACCAGGCCAACCACCTCGTCCTGGACGCGTATGAGGAGGTGGGCACCCGGGGTAGGCTGCGCAACCGCATCGAGCACGCGCAGCACCTGCGGCGCGCGGACATCCTGCGGATGGCCAGGCTCGGCGTCGTGGCCTCGATGCAGCCGGTGCACTGCACCAGTGACATCGACCTGGTCGACTCGCTCCTGGCGGAGCAGCAGCTGTCGTCCTATGCCTGGCGCACGATGCTCAACACGGGCGTCCCGCTGGCCTTCGGGTCGGACGCCCCGGTGGAGCACCCCAATCCATTCCCCGCCCTGCACGCGGCGGTGACCCGCACCAGGTCGGACGGCACGCCGCCCGGCGGATGGCAGCCGCAGGAGCGGCTGAGCATGGCGGAGGCGCTCACTGCGCACACCCTCGGCTCCGCCTATGCCAGTGGCGAGGAGGCCGTCAAGGGCGTCCTCGCGCCCGGCCGGCTGGCCGATCTCATCGCGGTCGACACGGATCCCTTTGTCGACCCAGTCCTGCACACGCAGGTTCTCACCACTGTCGTCGGCGGCGAAGTCCGCTGGCGCAGATCGTAAGGAGCCACCCTCGTGAAGACCCGGATCGCCCTGGGCACGGTGCTGCTCATCGCAGCGACCTCGGCGTGCGGCGCGCAGAGCCTCAACGGCTCGGCCAAGGCCGCCGACCAGCCCTCCGCCACGGCCTCCCTGGACCAGGCGCCCGCCGACGACAAGGCCGCGTCCGTCATCGATGCCATCACCCCGGACCCGGCCCTGGCCGGGAAGGTGCCGGGCGGCGTGTTGAAGGTGACGACCTCAGTCGGCTATCCCCCGATGGAGATCTTCGCCGGCGACGGCAAGACCCCGGTGGGACTCGACCCGTCCCTCGCCCGTGCCATCGCCCGCAAGCTCGGCACCCGGGTCACCGTGGCCAACGAGGACTTCAACGCGCAGATTCCCGGCGTCCTCACAGGCCGTTACGACGTCATCCTGTCGTCGATGTCCGACACCGCCGAGCGCCAGGCCAAGGTGTCCTTCGTCGACTACGTGCAGGCCGGCGCCGGCATGCTGGTCAAGAAGGGCAACCCGGCCGGCATCCGGACCACGGCCGACCTCTGCGGCAAGACGATCTCCGTGGTGGACAACGGCTCGTCGCTGGCGCTGGCCAACTCGGTCTCCGCTGCCTGCAAGAAGAGCGGCAAGGCCGCAGCCGGCATCCTGAAGTTCGCCGGCGACCAGGAGGCTCTGCTCCAGGTGGGCAACGGCCGTGCGCAGGCCAACATCACCGACTACGTCGTCGCGGCGTCCAAAGCGGCCGACCCCAGGACCGGCACCGACGCCATCGCCGTCCCCGGCACCGAGAGCCCCTGGGGCATCGGCATCAACAAGGACAACCAGCAGGTGGTCTCCGCCGTCCAGGCGGCTTTGAACTCGCTGATCAAGAGCGGCGACTACGGCAAGATCCTCCACGCCTGGGGCCTGGATCAGTTGGCGGTCGCCTCGGCCGTCGTCAACGGCGGGAAGTAACGTGCGCAGCGAACCCATCAGCGGGGTACCGGTTGCCCGCTCATCGCACTGGGGCCGCTGGCTGGCCGGCGGCGGCGCCCTCCTGGTCTTCGGATGGCTGGCCACCCTGGTGGTGGCCAACCCACGTCTGGACTGGAGCCAGGTCGGGCACTACCTGTTCGACCAGGAGATCCTCTCCGGCATCGCGGTGACCGTCGAGATCTCGGTCCTGGCCACCGTCATCGGCCTTGGCCTGGGAGTGCTGCTCGCCGTGATGCGGCTCGCGCACAGCCCGGTACTGCGCTGGCTGGCCACGCTGTACATCGGGTTCTTCCGCGGAACGCCGCTGCTGGTGCAGCTGATCTTCTGGTACAACCTGGCGTTCCTCTTCCCCTCGCTGGTGCTGAAGGTCCCCTTCACCGACATCGGTCTGAGATGGGACACCAACCAGGTGATGACCGGCTTCACCTCGGCGATGCTTGGCCTCGGGTTGAACCTCGCGGCGTACTTCGCCGAAACGGTGCGCGCCGGCATCCAGGCAGTCGACCGGGGACAGACCGAGGCGGCTTACGCGCTGGGTATGACCCCTGCCAAGCGGATGCGCATCATCGTGCTGCCCCAAGCCCTGCGGATCATCATCCCTCCCACGGGCAACGAGTTCATCTCGATGCTCAAGACCACCTCCCTGGTCTATGTGGTGGCCGGTCACGACCTGATGACCAATGCCAGCCAGATCTACAAGGCCAACAACCTGATCATGGAGCTGCTGATCGTGGCAAGCCTGTGGTACATGGTCATGACCGCCGTTGCGACCTTCCTGCAGAGCAGGCTGGAGCAGCGATTCGGCTCCGACGCCGTGCGCCTGGTACGTCCCGGTGGCCTGGCCGCCCGTATCCTCCCCCGGCGGACGGTGACGGCATGAACGCGGTCACCGCCGGCGGGGTCCGGATGAGCTACGGCGATGTGCAGGTGCTCAACAGCGTCGACTTCACGGTCGCCACTGGAGAGGTGAGCTGCATCATCGGCCCGTCGGGCTCCGGCAAGTCGACCTTTCTGCGCTGCATGAACGGGCTGGAGCCCGTCATGGGCGGCAGCCTGGAGGTACTCGGCGAACAGGTCGGGTACAGCCTGCACGACGGCAAGTACCACCCGTGGTCGCCGAAGGAGTACGCCGCCTTCCGAACCCGGATCGGCATGGTCTTCCAGCGGTTCAACCTGTTCGCCCACCAGACGGCACTGGAGAACGTGGCCTGCGCCCCGGTCCATGTACTCGGTCGAAACCCGGCCCAGGCCCGGGCGAGCGCGATGGAGACCCTGGACCGGGTGGGCCTCGCCGACCACGCGCACAAGCGCCCGCACCAGCTCTCCGGCGGACAGCAACAGCGGGTGGCCATCGCCCGAGCGCTGGCCATGAACCCGACCCTGATGCTGTTCGACGAGCCGACTTCGGCCCTCGACCCGGAACTCGTCGACGAGGTGCTGGAGGTGATGAAGGAGCTTGCCCGGGACGGCATGACCATGGTGGTGGTCACCCATGAGATCGGCTTCGCCCGGGAGGTCGGCGACACCCTCACCTTCTTCGCAGACGGCGCCGCCGTCGAACAGGGCACCCCAGCCGAGTTGCTCACCAACCCCCGCAATCCCCGCACGAAGACGTTTCTTGCCGCCGTGTTGTGAGGGCCGCCAACCGCGGTGACCCTGCGCCGCAAGCCCCCGACCGAGGGCAATCCCCCAAAGCGAGCCAGCCAGTTTCGTGGACGGGGGCTCGGTTGAGTGCTGCGGGTGGGGTGTGGGTCTGCAGGCCGGCCGCCCAACCTGCGGTTCGCCAACCACTTGGCGGCACGCCCAATCCGGTCCCGCGCCGCGGGAGTCCGATTCACCACCGGGCTGAAGCCCGGCGCCCTCTCGGACTCTCGGGAGAAGACCGGTAGCAGGCAGGGGTGGCACCCCAGGGACCGTAATCAATCTCGCCGACAACCACGGGTTCCGCTGATCCCCGAGGCCGCATCCGTTGCGACCAGCGGCTCCGCTTGCAGCACAGGGTCCGGCGGGCGGTCCGCTGACCTATTCCGCGCCGGGCAGCGGTGGCAGCGCGGGCTGCCGTACCCATGCGTCGATGATCAGGCCGAGCGGCCGGGCGGTGTACTGCTGGGCGTGGGCGGCGAAGTCGGAGGTGGTCACGAGGCCGTGGCGGTGGATCGCCGTCCAGCGCTTGAGCATTCGGAAGAAGGGCCCGTCGCCCAGCGCGCAGCGCACGGCGTGGACTGCGAGTCCACCGCGTTCGTACAGCCGGTCGTCGAACATCAACCGCTGTCCCGGATCGGCCAGCCGTAGGTCCTGCTGGTGCCACCGTAGATTGGCGTGCGCCCGGGCGGCCAGGGTCTGGGCCGAAGGGCCTCCGGCGTGCTCTGACCAGAGCCACTCCGCATATTTGGCGAAGCCCTCGTTGAGCCAGATGTGTCGCCAGTCCGCGACGGTGAGGCTGTTGCCGAACCACTGGTGGGCCAGTTCGTGGGCGACCAAACGCTCCGAGCCGCGTCGCCCGCCGAGGTGGTTCGCCCCGAACGTGGCCAGCCCCTGCGCCTCCACCGGGACCTCCAGTTCCTCGTCCGCGACAACCACGGCGTACTCATTGAACGGGTATGGCCCGAAGACGTCCTCGAAGAACTCCATCATCCGTGGCTGCCGGGCGAAGTCCGTGGTGAACTCCGGTACCAGCCGGGCCGGCACGTATGCCGTCTGCGGCACCGGCGGGCGGGTGTCGAGCGATTGGGCCTGGTCGGCGAACCGCACGGTTTCGTACCGGCCGACGGAGAGGCCGACCAGGTAGCTGGAGGTGGGCGCGGGCTGCTCGTACACCCAGGTGGTGCTGCTGGCCCGGGTGGTCCTGGTCAGCAGCCGGCCACCGGCGACCACGGTGTACGAGGACGGTGCAGTGAGGGAGATCTGGTAGGACGCCTTGTCTCCAGGGCGGTCGTTGCACGGATACCAGGAGGGGGCGCCGATCGGCTGGCTGGCGACCAGGGCGCCGTCGGTCAGTTCCTCCCAGCCCAGACCGCCCCAGTGGCTGCGGATCGGCGCCGGGTTACCGGTGTAGTGCACCTCGACGGTGAACGCCGTCCCTGCCTCCAGGGCTTTCGCCGGGCGAATCCGCAGTTTGCCGTCCCGGTGGCTGTAGTGCGTGGTACGGCCGTCGACCGTCACCCGCTTCAGCCGAAAATCGGCCAGGTCCAGAGAGAACTCGCGCAGCGGCCCGCAGTTGGCTATACCGCTGAGGCGTGCAGTGCCGCTGAGCCGGTTGGTCGCGGGCCGGTAGGCCAGCGCGAGCTCGTAGCGGTGATCCGGTACCGGGTGTCACCGTGGGTGGGGAAGTAAGGGTCCGGGTCGGGGGCGGCTGTCTGCTTCTGACTCAACGGTCCAGTTCTCCCTCGTGGTCCGCGGACGGACCGTGCTGCATCGAGCCGTGCCTCATCCTTGCCTGGACCAGGCCTCGGCGGGGTTACCCAGCCACCGGCTGTCCGGCGGAATGGACTCCGCGCGCATGACCAGTGAGGCCGGTCCCAGCGTGCTTCGGGCGCCGATCTTGCCGCCCGGCAGAACGATGCCGCCTGGTCCGAGCGTCGAGCCCGCGCGCAGGATCACCGTATCCATCCGCATGATCCGGTCGTGAAAGAGGTGGGTCTGCAGAACGCAGCCCCGGTTGACGCTCACCGCGTCCTCCAGGGTGACCAGGTCGGCCTCGGGCAGCCAGTAGCTCTCGCACCACACGCCCCGGCCGATCGTGGCCCCCAGCCCGCGCAGCCACAGGCTCATCACCGGGGTGCCGGGCACCCAGCCGACCAGCCAGGGCACTGCCAACACTTCGACAAAGGTGTCCGCGAGCTCGTTACGCCACACGAAGCTGCTCCACAGCGGGTGCTCCACGGCCCGGAACTTTCCGACGAGCAGCCACTTGGCGGTGATGGACACAAGGGCTGCCGCCGTGCCCGCGGTCAGCAGTACGAGACCGGACGCCAGTGCGGCCAGCAGCGGGGAACTGGCCTCGGCCAGCTTGGCGAGTGCGGCCAGCGTCAGGACGGCAAGGGCGGCGGACGCAAGGACGGGTACCAACCGGCACACCTCGACCAGGCCGCGCGCCCACACCAGCCGGGCCGGCGGTTCGTAGGTCAGGCTCTGATCGACGCTGTCGGCCGAGCGGGGCAGACGCACCGGCGGCATCCCCAGGTACGAGCGGCCCTCCTTGGCCTTCTTCGGTGTGGCCGACAGCACGCCCACCAATCCGCGGTCGGGCACGATGCGCCCCGGGGCGGTCATGCCGGAGTTGCCAAGGAAGGCCCGCTCGCCGATCTCTGCGGCGCCGATCCGCAGCCAGCCGCCGCCCAGCTGGTAGGGGGCGACCAGGGCGTCGTCGGCCAGGAAGGCACCGTTTCCGACAGTGGTAAGGCTCGGCAGCGCGAGTACGGTGGACACCTCGGCCCGGCGGCCGATCTTCATGCCCAAAGCGCGCAACCAAGCAGGGGTGATCAGCCCTGCGTAGAGCGGGAAGAGTGTCTGTCGGGCCGCGTCCATCAGCTGGCTGATCGTCCATGCCTGCCAGCCCAACCTGCTGTGGAGGGGGTGCCAGCCGGGGCGCAGGCCGATACTCAGCAGCCGGACGGCGGCCCACAGCAGCACGGCGTACGTCAACCCGAACGCCACGGTGGCGGGCACCAGGCTGGCCAATGCGCCGCGCAGCGCGCCGCTGAGGCCGACGTCGGCCGGAACAATAGCGCTGGCCACGGCGAGGGCGGCGACCGCGGCGGCCACCGGAAGCAGGCTCAGGCCGGACCCGCTGGCGCCGTAGGCGGCGGCCCATCGGGCCCGGCGCGGGGGGCGCTGCTTGGGCCAACGCCGTTCGGCCCGGCCGAGTTTGACGGCGGGCGCGCCGCCCCAGCGCTGGCCTGTGGGCACCTGCCCGATGACGCTGGAACCGGCCTCCACCTGGGCTCGCTTGCCGACGCGGGCGCCGGGAAGCAGGGTGCTGCGGGTGCCGACGACCGCGCAGGAACCGACCTTCACCGCTCCGATGTGCAGCCGGTCCCCGTCCAACCAGTAACCGGAGAGGTCTGCTTCCGCCTCGATGGCGCAACCCCGGCCGAGTTTGAGCATCCCGGTGACCGGCGGCAGCGAATGCAGGTCCACGTCGGGGCCGATCCGGGCGCCAAGGGCACGGCCGTATCGGATCAGCCATGCTCCGGACAGGGACGTTGCCCCGGCGACCTCGGCGAGCCGCTCGGCGGCCCACAGCCGCAGGTGGACGCTGCCGCCGCGCGGGTGGCTGCCGGGGCGCACCCCGGCCAGCAGACAGCGCGCCCCGGCAGCGGAGATCGCGAGCCGGCCCGGCGGGCTGAACAGCACCGCGCCGGCGGCCGTGACCAGCCACCAGGAGGCGGTCGGCGCCCACGGAAACCCGCCGAACCATGCCAGGACGTTGCCCAGGGCCAGCAGCGCGACCGTCCAGCGCAACCCGGCCAGAGTGAACAGGGGCAGCAGTAGGAGCAGTTGGACGATCTTGGCGCGGGTCGGTACGGGCGAGACCTCGCGCTCCCCGGTCTCGGTAGGTGCCGCGCCCTCCAGCATCCGGGCAAATTTGCGGATAGTGGGGTGCTGGTAGATGTCGAGTACGGCGATCGCCGGGTAGCGGCCGCGCAGCAGAGTGGTGAGCTGGGCGGCGGCCAGGCTGCTGCCGCCGATCGCGAAGAAGTCGTCGCGGCCGTCGGTGACCGGCACACCGAGGACCTCGGACCACTGCTCGGCGATCCACGCCTCGGTGGCGGTGAGGTGCACGGCTGGGCTTGCCGTGCCCGGTTCCCCGCCACCCTCCGCGGCGCCCGGCAGCGGCCACGGCAGGGCCGCGCGGTCCACCTTGCCAGAGGTGCGGGTGGGCAGAACGTCGATGGGGGCGAGCAGCGGTACGAGCGGGGCCGGCAACTGCGCGCGCAGCAGGTCGACGGCCGCGGCCCGATCCCAGCCGTCGATGGTCACCACGTAGCCGACCAGGAGCTGGTTGCCGTGCCGGGCGGTGCGGACCGCCGCGGCGGCGCCGGCCACGCCGGGCAGCGACTGGAGCGCGGCGTCCACCTCGCCGAGTTCGATGCGCCGGCCGCCGAGCTTGACCTGCTCGTCGGCGCGGCCCAAGAAGACCAGCCCGTCGGGCTCGGCCCGGACGAGGTCGCCGCTGCGATAAGCGCGGGACCAGCCGAGGGACTCCAGCGGGGCATACTTTTCGGCGTCCTTGGCGGGGTCGAGGTAGCGGGCCAGGCCGACGCCTCCGATGATGAGCTGGCCGCTTCCGCCCATCGGCACGGGTACGCCGGCCTCGTCCACCACGGCCAGCTCCCAGCCGTCCAGCGGCAGGCCGATCCTGACCGGCCCCTGACCGGTCAGGAGCGCGCCGCAGGCCACTACGGTCGCCTCGGTGGGGCCGTAGGTGTTCCAGACTTCGCGGCCCTCGGTGACCAGACGATCGACCAGTTCGGGTGGGCACGCCTCGCCACCGAAGATCAGCAGCCGCACCTCATTGAGCGCCTCGGCGGGCCACAGCGCGGCCAGCGTCGGCACGGTGGAGACCACCGTGATCTCCTGCTCGGCGAGCCAGGAGCCCAGGTCTGCGCCGCTGCGCACCTGGGAGCGCGGCACGGGCACCAAGCACGCGCCGTTGCGCCAGGCGAGCCACATCTCCTCGCAGGAGGCGTCGAAGGCGACCGACAGGCCCGCCATCACCCGATCACCCGGCCCGACCGGCTCCTCCTGCAGGAAGAGCCCGGCCTCGGCATCGACGAACGCCGCCGCGTTGCGGTGGGTGACGGCGACTCCCTTGGGCTTCCCGGTGGAACCGGAGGTGAAGATGATCCAGGCATCGTCCTCGGGCACGGGACGACGCTGAGGGGCGCGGACGGCACCGCTTCCCGCCAGGGTGAGACGGCGCTGGGCCCCGAGGACGGCCCTCACCGCTGCCTCCCCGAAGACGAGTTCCGCGCGCTCGTCCGGGTCCTCGGCGTCCAGGGGGACGTACGCGGCGCCTACGGCGAGGACGGCCAGGATGCCGATGTAGAGGTCGTTGGTGCCCGACGGCATCCGGACGCCCACCCGGTCGCCCGCGCCGACGCCCGAGGCCGCGAGCCGCTGGCGCAGCGCCTCGACTTCGGCGGCCAGCGTCCGGTAGGTGAGGGCGGTACGGCCGTCGTCGAGCGCTGCCTCGTGCGGGTGGGCCCGTACCGTGGCCTCAAAGACATCCAGCAGTGTTCGCGGCGCAGCGGCGGGCCGCCCGGGGAAATGTGCCAGTAGACCCGCGATCGGCTCGCCTCCGTCCACCACGGCCGAGCCGTCGACGACGGTGGTGGCGCCGGCCTGCGGCGTCGCGGCGAGCACTGCCTTTGAATCGAGCGGCTCCGTGCCGTCTGCCACGGCCGGCTCGCTCCCCTTGACCGCCCCTTCAGCCGACTGGATCCGCCCGGTTCCGTCGCCTTCGACAGCGGTCCGGTCATCGTCCCGCAGCGTGTCGCTGTGCGCTGTCACCACCATGTGCTCCTTGTCCCGTCGATCCCCGCCCCCGGCAGATGCTCGGCGCGGAATACCGGTGAGGTCGCCCACGTGTACGTCACTCGGTCTCAGCGCAAGACAAGCCGACTCATACTGAGCTTGATCTTAAGTCTTCCCTTCGGTCCTGCTGCGTCGATGGCTGCCTGCTTTGTGCTGTTTCCCGCCGACGGAGTGGCGGGGTGCGGGGGTGCGACCCTATGGGGCGGCTGGGTCTGGGGCGGGTGGCTTTCGGCACGTTGGCTGGAGTCCCCAGGATCGCCGGATGCGGGAACAGGTCCTGCATCTGGGCGCTGTGCTGGTCCCCGGCGGGGCGCAGGCCCACAGTCGGTCACAGGGACAGCAGCGCGGTGGAGGGGCGGGGCTTCTGCCGACGCGTACACCGTCGCGTCTGACGTCCGCGACACCGTGTATGCCCTGCATGGGCGAGGCCCCGCTCATCGCGGATGTGTTGGTGCGCGAGAATCCAGCCCGGAGACCTGCTGCTCTGCCCGCGTTGTGGCGCCGGTCCGGGATGCGCAGCGTGGGATCCGCCGGCGCCGGGCCGCTGACGTCGCGGGCAGACACTGCTCCCTGCTGACTGCCTCTCGGAGGGAGGAGGCGGCCGGGCGATGGTCTCCACCGTGACCGCCGCACAGGTGACGCGGCCTCTGATCCGCCTGGCCGAAGGCCTCGGTCTGCCCGGGTCGCCGCCGGCCGACTGGGCCCGCACGGCGCAACCGGCAGGACCGGAACCCGCGCCCGCCACGGACGCCGTGCCTACTGACCCTTCGTCCGCCGAGGCTGTCTTTCACGTCGGTATTCATCCAGCCCGCTGCGCCTACCAGACGCACAGCAGTTCCGCGTGAACGAAGTGCCGCCGTCCCACTGCAGCCGTAGATCTGGCTGCTGGCCTGGGTCGAGTGTCCGCGTCGTCGGTAGTGGGCCTGGCGGGCTGCCACTGGTGGCGTCGTCGCCTCCAGGGCAGGGCGTGGACGACGTCGGTCGGGTGGTCGGTGAAGAGGTGCAGCAGCCGTCCGGTCCTGGCCAGGCTCACTTCTCCGGCCTGGTCGCCTGGTAATCCGCTTGCGACGTCGGCGGCGCGTCTGCTGGCATGTACGCGTGCGCATAATCTCAGAAACTGTCGCTGACGGCGTCCGCGAGCAGCTCTTCACTGTCGGGGAGATTCCTGGGGCGCTGTGGACGCCCGCTGCGGGCTCCGGCCCCCGGCCGCTGGTCTTGATCGGGCACGGCGGTGGCCAGCACAAGAAGGGATGGGAGGTCGTCTCCCGAGCCTTCCCCTACGTCACCTCCTGCGGTTTCGCGGTTGCCGCGATCGACGCGCCCGGTACCGGCGACAGGCCCGAGCACCCGGAGATCCGGCGGCTGGTCGCGGTCATCGACGAACGGAAGGCGGCGGGCCAGCCCTTCGGCCCGGCGGAGCCTGCCCTCGCCGAAGTCGTGGCGTCACAGCTCATACCCGACTGGCAGACCACCCTGGACGAACTCCAGAAGCTGGACTCCGTCGGCGAGGGTCAGCCCGTCGGGTATTACGGCCTGTCCAATGCCGGCGAGATGGGCATCCGCCTCGTCGCGGCCGAACCGCGTATCACGGCGGCTGTCCTTGGCCTCATCGGAAGCGAGTGGCTCATCGACGCCGCGAAGCAGATCACCGTCCCGGTCGAGTTCCTGCTGCAGTGGGACGATGAAGGGAATCCGCGGGACTCCGTCATGAAGCTGTTCGAGGCACTCGGCTCCACCGAGAAGACCCTGCATGCCAACCCCGGCAGCCACTTTCGAGTCCCGTCCTTCGAAATCGACAGCTCTGTCCGGTTCTTTGCCCGGCACCTCGGCACCGCGGGCAGTTCCTGACGTCACTCTCCAGCACACATCCGTAGCTCGAGTCGGTGGGCTGCGGCGATGCTGCCTTCGCATCGTTGACAGTGGGCCCGGCGGGCGCCGTGGTGGTGCCGTCGGCGGGATCGGGAACAGGACAGGATGTGCTGGGCCGCGGTCGTGGCCCGGGTCGGGAGGCCGGTGAACAGTCGCCGGGCCTCGCCGAGGGTGATCGCGACCATACCTGCGCCGCCGTCGGGGTGCGGCTGCGGGAAGGCCCCGAACGCGGGGAACTTGCCTGGCGCAGGCCGAATCGGGTCGTACTGCAGCTCCGCAACCCGGCCTACGCTGGAATCTACGTCTACGGACGCAGCAGACGCGACCCGCGCCGACGCCAGGCGGGGCGGCCGTGCCCCGGCCCGGTCCGCACCCGCCGCGAGGACTGGTTCGTGCGCCTGCCGGGCCTGCTGCCCGCCTGCATCAGGGTCGACCAGCACGAGCGGAACCTTGCGCGGATGGAAGCCAACCGGTCACGGGACCAGAGTCTCGGTGCGGTGCGCGACGGCCCCGCACTGCTGGCCAGGCTCGTGGTCTGCGGACGTTGCGGCACGCGGATGACCGTGCGCTACCAGCGCGGCGCAGGCGGGAAACTGCACCCGGGGTATGTGTGCGCCCGCGCCAAGAGCCACTACGGGCGGCCCACCTGCCAGCAGCTGGCCGGCCGCTTCGTCGACGGCCACGTCACCGTCCTGCTGTTGCAGGCGATGGCACCGGCCGCCCTGGAGGTCTCCCTCGCCGCGGTCGAGCAGGCCGAGGCTTCGGGCCCAAGTGGACCGGATCCGGCACCAGCGCCTGGAGCGCGCCGAGCGGCCACCGGCAAGAACGGCCGCAACCGCTCCCGCTCTGCATCCCTGAGATCACCCCGCCCCATGACCAGACCAACGACCCCACAAGCGGATAGTCACAAGATCGGGCGGACAGTCTCTGGAGGCGGAGCACTCCCTTGCGGCTCGCTCTGGCCGCGCAGCGCCTGGCCTACGTGGTGGCGGTCCGCCCACTCGCCGAACCGGCCGCCGAAGGCGGGCCGAGCGCCGCCAGGCCGGTGGTCTCGCGCCAGGGCAGCAGGGGACCCATGACCTCGCGCTTTCGCGTGGTCGCGGTCCGGCCGGCGGGGAAGCAGCCCGCCGCCGAGGAAGCCGGCGACCGCCACCACCACTGGCCATGCCGCATCGCCGTGCATGTGACCAGGGGTCTCAACTCCCAGCTTGGCAAGATCAATACAAACGATCACGCCGACCAGTCCGCGCTTGCGGCGAACACGCTCGCGGAACGACACGGCGCGCGGTCGTCACCGCGACGAGGTTGCGGTGGTGCGCAGCGCGGCCAATTGGCACGACTGGCCAGTCGATGGTACGGGGGTATGGTTCATTTACGTGACAGATTCCCGGACCAATTCCGCGGCCGGTCCGCCCCCCGCGTTCGGTGCCGACCTGCATCTGGAGCTGCACGGACCCGGGCTGCGTGCAGGGCTCACTGACGCCTTGAGGGAGGCCGTGCGCACGGGACGGCTGGCGCCCGGCAGCCGGCTGCCGGCCTCCCGCTCACTCGCTGCGGATCTCGGCGTCTCCCGCAACACCGTGGTCGAGTCCTACGCCGAGCTGGTCGCCGAGGGCTGGCTCACCGCCCAGCAGGGCTCCGGCACCCGGGTGGCCACCACCCGGGTCGAGCCGCACAGGCCCGCGCCCGAGGCTCTCCGCACAAGCCCGGATGAGCCCCGTCCCCGGTACGACCTGCAGACGGGTGCACCGGACCTCGCGACCTTTCCGCGCACGCAGTGGCTCACCGTGGCCCGCCGGGCTTTGACCGCCGCGCCGCACGACGCCTTCGGCTACGGCGACGCACGCGGCCGGATGGAGCTGCGCACCGCGCTCGCGGACTACCTGGCGCGGGCCCGCGGGGTGTACGCCCAGCCGGAGCGGATCGTCATCTGTTCCGGTTTCCACCACGGCCTGGCGCTGATGGCGCAGGCGCTCAGGGTGCGGCAGGTTCGAGGGGTGGCCGTCGAGGCTTACGGACTCGGCCTGTATCGCGGCCTGCTGGCGAATGCCGGTCTGCACACCCCGCCCCTCTGTGTCGATGACCATGGTGCACGCATCGATGACCTGGCGCGACTGCGCGATGTGGGGGCGGTGTTGCTGACACCGGCGCACCAGTACCCGACGGGGGTCGCGCTCAGCCCGGACCGGCGTACGGCAGCCGTCGACTGGGCACGTGCCACCGGGGGCCTGGTCCTGGAGGACGACTATGACGGGGAGTTCCGGTACGACCGTCAGCCGGTGGGTGCCCTGCAAAGCCTCGATCCGGAGCGGGTGGTGTACTTCGGTTCCGTGAGCAAGTCCCTGGCGCCGGGGGTGCGGCTCGGATGGATGGTGCTGCCGGAGGAACTCATACCGGAGATCGTGACGGCCAAAGGGCACGGCGACTACATGACGAGCGCCCTGGAGCAGCTGACGCTGGCGGAATTCATCGCCTCGGGTGCGTACGACCGTCATGTGCGCTCGATGCGGCTGCGCTACCGGCGTCGCCGCGAGCAATTGGTCGAGGTCCTGCGCGAGAGGGCACCGGGCATTCGTGTGACCGGGATGGCTGCAGGACTGCAGACGGTCCTCGAACTTCCGCGTGGAACCGAAAGCTCGGTGGACCAGGCTGCGGCGCGGAAAGGTCTGGCGATCAGGGGGTTGACGCAGTTCCGCTACGAAGTGGCGGACTGCGGATGGCAGTTGCCCGAACGGGACGCCCTGGTGGTCAATTACGCGGCGCCCTCGGACAGCGCGTGGGCAGGTGCACTGGACGCACTGTGCAGGGTGCTGCCCTAGTTCTGCAGCGGTCTTTGCTGTGATGGGTGGGCAGGTTCTGGTGGTGTGTGGCCGCGTTGTTCGTAGTGGCTGGTGCGGGTTTGGTGTTGTCGTCGGCGGCGCGAGTGTGACCAGTGCCGGACGTGGTCGAGGGGTGCCGGCCGGCGGTGGGCGAGCCGGGCGATCAGGCGTCTGAGCTCGGGAAGGCTGAGGGGGGCAAGGCCCGAGGATCCGTTTCTGTCTCCCCGGTATCCAGCTTCCGGTCGCGCAGGACGGTCAGGCAGGCGTGGGCGGCCATGGCCAAGGTGATGTGGCGGTGCCGGCCGTCGTAGCGGCGGACCTGGAAGTCGTCCAGGCCCGCACTGCCTGTCAGGCAGGGGCGGCCACAGATCGTGATCTTCTGCGGGCCCTGCGTGACAGGCAGCTCATGTCGCATCACCCGTATGTCACACCGTAGTTGGCGGCCCACTCATGCTTCAGGTCGTCCTCGTTCGCGTGCCCGAACGTGTACGCGGGAGAGTCCACCCGCAGCGCCCGGTCCACCCGAATGAGTACGGCCTCGTGGCACGGGTAGATGGGATCGCCGTGGATTCAGCACCCACTGGCGAGACCAGTCGTACACCGGGTCGCCTTCCTCGCGGATCTCGGCTGTCCCCTTGAAGCGGTACCCCCGCCGGAGCAGGAAGTCGATCACGTTGACCTCAACCCGCGGATTGTGCCGCAGATTCTCCGCCGTTCGGGGCGAGGCCATGTTCATGAATACCAGGTGATCGTCGTCGTAGACGCGCACGGACCCCTTCGGGGAGAGGTTCGGAGAGCCGTCTTCGCAGACCGTCGCAACGAACGCAAGCTTGGCGCTGGTGACGATCTGCCGCATGTCCTCAGTGATTATTCCCATCGCTCCTCGACCTTTCCTGTCACGTCTGCGTGCCCCGCCTCCCGGGCCGTCACGACGCAGCCTTTTTCGAGTGCGCGGCGCAGCGGGCCGATGGCTTGGTCCGCCGTAGCGCCGGCTGCTCGCTCTGCGCGGTTGCGCGGGCTTCCCGATCGCATGGACGCCACTTGTCCGCCGCCGCTCGGTCTGTGATCACGTCCGGCCGTACGGCTGTTCCTGGGGACGTGTTCCGGAACGCGGAACCCGACCGGCGGTCGCCCCCCACGGTGAATCGGCGCGGCCGCCTGATGCGCGCCCCGCCTGGACGGCACGGCCGTGCCGTGTCCGGCGGGCGCCGTGAACCGGTGCCAGGGCCCGGCGCCACCCCGTCGTGGATGTACTCAGGTGAGCACGATCTTCTTGCCGCCGGCCTGCCCGGTGGACACCCGGGCGAAAGCGGCCGGCCCTTCACTCAACGGGAGCGCTTCCACGTTCTGCTTCAGCTTCCCCTCCACGAGCGCCTGCGCCAGATGGGCAAGCTGAGCGGCATCGGGCCGGACGTAGAGGTCTGTGCTGGTGATACCGCGCTCCTCCGCCGGCGCGTCCGAGGTCAGTGACACCAGACGCCCGCCGTCCCGCAGCAGCGACAGCGCGGCCTGCGCGGTACCTTCAACAGCGATCAGCGCACCATCGAACCTGCCGCGAACCCGACCCGTCCAATCCGAGTCGTGGTAATCGATAACCTCCAGCGCACCCAGGCGACGCAGGCGCTCAGCAGCCGAAGCGGACGCCGTCACCGTCACCTCGATCCCCCGAGCAGCAGCAATCTGCAAGGCCAGCACACCGGTCGCCCCACCACCATTGGTGATCAGAAGCCGTTGTCCCTGGTTGAGTCCCAGCGCCTCCAGCGACTGGTACGCCGTGAGCCCGGCAATCGGGAGCGCGCCCGCCTGCACCGGATCCAGCCCCGCTGGGCAGATCGCGGCACTGGCCGCAGTGATCAGCACCCGCTCAGCCCAGAAGCCACTGCCACCGGGCAACGGGGCCTCATGCGCAAGCACCCGGTCACCGACAGCAAAGCCCTCGACGTCAGGACCCATGGCCACAACCCGGCCGACGCCCTCGACACCCAGCGCCGCCGGCGGACGCAGCCCCACATCCCAGCCCGCACCGTTCAGCAACTGATCCCACGGACCGACGCCGGCCGTCTCCACCTCCAGCAGAAGCTGACCAGCGCCAGGAGCCGGCGGCTCAGGCACCTCCAGGAGGACGACGTCCGCCTCGGGTCCGGACACTCCGCTTGCCTTCATGGCTATCCCTTCACTCGGTCCGGCCGACGGCGGGTACAGGCCGGCCGCCATTTCTTCACTCCACGGCATTACTTTGGCGCTGAGGCATATTTGCCTTAATGCTAAATAATCGGCGTGGGTTGTGCTGAGTACGACACTCGCCCCCGGCCCTGGGCTGGACCGGCAGCGAGGATCGAGGTGTCCGCGGTCTGTGTACTTCAGCCGTTCCCCATGCTGTGCATGTTCAGATGAAGGTGAACAGCTGGTCGGGCTCGAACCGCGAGACCGGGCTGGTGTATACCTTCGTGGGGTCGGGGTAGCCGAGCGCCAGCAGCACGGTGGTGGTGTGTCCGGTTTCGCGGATCTTGAAGGCCTTGTCGACGCTGGTCGGGTCGAACCCTTCGAGCGGCATGGCTTCGACGCCGAGCTCAGCAGCCGCCATCATGGTCAGACCCATGGCCAGGTAGGTCTGCTTTTCCATCCAGTGGTTCACGTCCTTGTAGCCGTAGTTGCGCAGATTGAGGAAGTCGCGGGTCATTGACTCCCACAGATCGTGCTTGGCCGGGCCGGGGAACCGGCCGTCGGCCCTCTCCTTGGCGAACACCGCGTCCAGGTGGCTCTCGGGGAGATCTGCCCTGGTGGTGAGGATGACGGTGTGTGAGGCGTTCAGGATCTTCTCGCCGTTGTCCTGGAATCGTTCGCCCAGGTTGGCCGCGAGCCGCTCCTTACCTTCGGGCGTGGCGAGGACGTAGAAGTGGTTGGGCTGGATGTTCGTCGACGACGGCGTCGAACGCAGGAACCTCAGCAGTTGCTGGAGCGTCTCCTCCGGGATGGTCTTGCTGGCGTCGAAGTACCTGGTGAGGTGCTTGTTCATGAGCTTGTCGAGATTCATGTCAACCTGCCTTTGGTCGTGTGATCAGTAGGGGGAGGGCGGTGAGTCGTGGGGTTTGGCTAGTTCGTGGTGCGGGCGAGCAGTTCGTTGATGCGGTCGAAGCTCATACCTGTCGTCGCAGAGGCGAGATCGCCCGCGACGAGAGCCCGAGCGGCCTGTTCGAGTGCACCCGCGGCGTGGGTGTAGAGCGCCGGGCCCAGGCTGATGCGTTTGACCCCGACCCCCTGCAGCTCAGCGACGGTCAGCACTTTGTCCGATGGTGAGATGAGGACGTTGACCGGTGTCGGCGCGACCGCGGCGACGATCGCGACGAGTGCCTCCAGGTCGGGCGGGAGCGGCGCGTAGAGCACATCGGCGCCCGCCTCAGCGAAGGCTGTCAAGCGGCGGATGGTGTCCTCAAGGTCGGGTCGCCCGTGAAGAAAGTTGTCGGTGCGACCGGTGATGACGATGCGCCCCTTGGCCGCGTCGACAGCGCTGCGTACGCGGCTGACAGCCTCGTCGAAGCCGCGAATCGGCTGATCGGGGTTGCCCGAGGTGTCTTCGATCCCGATCCCGGCCAGGCCGAATTCGACGGCGGCTTCCACGGTCGTGGCGACGTCCTCGGGCGTGACGCCGTAACCGTCCTCGAAGTCTCCGTTGACAGGCAGTCCGGTGACCCGGCCGAGCAGCCGAGCATGTTCGAGATGTTCCTCGCGGGTGACGCTGTGACGTCCGTCGAAGCGGCCAAGCGTGGCGGCGAGCGCCGCCGACGATGTCGCGATCGCCTCAAAGCCGGCATCAGCCAGTACCAGCGCCGAAAGGCCGTCCCAGGCGTTCGGCATGACGAGGCCACCGTCGCGGGTGTGCAGCGCCATGAACTTCTCATAGAGTTCGGAGCCCGGCATATCGAACCTTTCCTGAATGATCGTTTGGGAGCGGTGAGGGGTCGACCGGCTGGGCCTGTCCTTCGCAGGTCACCCGTCAGGAACGCCTCACCTCACAGTCGTTGGCCGATCTCTGATCCGTGGGCTCAGCCGTGACGGATCGCGCGGCGCCAACGGTCCAAGGGCGACCGATCGCGACCAGTTGATCTTCACGATCGCGTGACCTGCGAGGTATGAGGCCAGGTCCGCGCCCTTGATGGGGTTCCAGTGCTCAACCGGGCATGCCGATCGAGCCGGCGGAGGGGATGTCGATGTCGGTCTGGTTGACGTTGTTGAGGAAGTTGGTCAGCAGTGCCTGCACTGCGACCGTGACGATCGCCAGGATCTGCGGGTCGGTGTAGCCGGCGCCTCGCACAGCCGCGAGGTCTGCGTCGCTGACGCGGCCGCGGCTCTCGACCACCTGCTGGGCGAAGCGAGCGACTGCGGCCCGCTTGGGGTCGACCGAGCTCCCGGCGCGAGCCAGGTGGATGTCCTCGCTCGACATCCCGCCGAGTTCGGACGACACATACGTGTGAATCGCCAGGCAGTAGCCGCAACCGTTGGCCTCCGAGACCGCGAGCGCGATGGTGTGCCGCGTCTTCGCGTCCAGAACGCGACTCATGGTGCCCTGCAGGGTCACGACGGCGTCCAGAACAGTCGGGTTCGACGCGATGGTCTTGAACATGTTCGGGACGAAACCGAACTGCGCGTCGAACGTGTCGAGGATGCCTCGTGCGCCTGCGGGGGCGTCGTCGAGAGAGGGAGTGTTCAGTCGCGACATAGCGGATCAACCTCCGGTAGGTGTGCGAGTGGTCGCCGGGCCCAGGTCAAGCCGGGCATTTTTTGGGCTTCCCAGCCCACTTCTCGAAGTGAACATCAGCAGGACTGGGCTGTCAAGCCCACTCTGCGGTAGGGTGTGACGTATGGAAGCCACGACACGGGCTCGGGTGCCTCACAAGCTCACGGACAAGGGCCAGGCCACGCGTGCCCGGATCCTGGAGCAGGCCGCGGAACTCATCTACACCAAGGGTGTCCACGCGACGAACAACGAGCAGCTCCGTCGCGCAGCCGGCGTCAGCGGGTCGCAGCTCAACCACTACTTCCCGACCAAGGAGAGTCTCGTCCTGGCCGTCATCGCGTGGCAGGCCGATCGTGTCCTCGCATTGCATCGCGGTGAGCGATTCGCCGCCTTCGAGGATCTCGACGCGTTTCGGCAGTGGGCGAATTTCTACGTCGGCTACGAGCGCGCCTACCAGGAAGGCTGCAGCCTCGGCTCCCTCGCGAGCGAGATCATCAAGACCGACCTTGACGTTCACGATGAGCTCGCGAGCGCGTTCGATCAGTGGCGGGACATCTTCCGCGACGGGCTCCAGCACATGCAGCGACTCGGCCGCATCAGCACCGATGCGGATCCGACGCAGCTGGCCAATCTGCTTCTCTCCGCGTTCCAGGGCGGCATGCTCCTCTCTCAGGTCGCTCGGGACATCACCCCGCTCAAGGACGCGTTGCAGGCAGCCATCGACTACGTGCAGACCTTCGCGAGGTCTCCCGAAGTCGACGCACCGCCGCTTCGCTACTGAACTTGATGGGGTGATGTCGGGTGGGCGGGCTGGACGGGGAGCCTGAGGTATGCGCCGGCCTTCCCCTGACTGGCCTGCGATCGCGAGGACGTACCAGAATCCCTGACGATGCACTCGCCGTTGCCGGACACGACGTCGTCGGCCGGGTCGATCCGGATCACGAGCCTGACGGTCCGCGCTGAGGAGATCCCGGTTCGCCTGGGGATCATCCCCGACGAGCAGTTCGAGCAGGGGAGCTTGATGAGTCCCCGAAACCCGAGCAGTGCCCGGCGGGAGACCAGCGCGTGGACCCGGCGTAGTGGCGGGGAAGCGACAGCCGGCTCGAGGAGCACGTTGCGGCGCTGGTCCGCCTGGTCAACGGGTGTCGCCAGGAAATGATCCGTCTGTCTGTCGACAGGTGATCCGGAGCTGCATCTCGGTTTCGGCAGCGAGAACGGTCAGGGGGCTGCGTCCTGTCGGACCACCTGCTCGCCGAGGTCGGCCGGCTGGGGCTCGACGTCGTTCTCGACCTCTATCCGCCCAGGTCAAAGGTGGGTGTCGTGGGGGTGACCGTCGCCTGCGACCACGCAGGCTCGGCCGTGCGTCGAGGATGAGGCCGGTGCCGGCAGGGCAGCCGTCGACCAGCTCCGGAGAGTACTGGAGATCCCCGACCCCAGGTGGAACGACCGAACCCTGCGCTTCCGCTTCCCCCACGCTGAACCGGGCCGAGCAGACCTCGATCACATGTCCGCACCGGGAACCGAGGCCAACCCGCTCCCGGGCACGGCACCCCGGGCATACGACGTGGCGCTTCGCGGTGCAACCGGCCTGACAGGCGGCGCCCAGGGGCCCGCATGGCCGTTCGGCGCGAAGTGGTCCGGTCTTTTGCTCAGAAAGTGGTCCGCGCGTGTGGGCGGACGCGCCCATACGCTCGGGTCATGACTGCAACAGCGCCCGCCCCCGATGACCATCGGTGTCTTCCTCTCAGCCACTGACCTCGACGAGCTCTGCACCCAGCCGACCCGCAAGTTCGGCGAGCTCATCGGCAGGTCCGCCCCGCACCCTGGTGTGGGGCGGACCCGATGCCGGGCTGATGAAGGACGTCACCGCCGGAGTGCAGGCGTCAGGAGGGTGGCTCACGGGGATCTCGGTCGATTTTCTCCGGAAGTGGGTCAGGAAGGACGCCGACGACATGATGTTCGCCAGGGATCTCGCCGAACGGAAGGCACGGCTGCTCGCTGTGTCCGGCGCAGTAGGGGTGATGCCCGGCGGCGTGGGCACGCCGGACGAAGCGACCGAGGTCCTGGAGCTGAGGAAGCGCGGCCCGTACGACGGGCCCGTGGTGCTGCCCAACACGGCGGTGCCTCATCGTCTCCGATATCGAGGATCCGTGCGCAGTTCGTCGGCCGCAGCATCGACGCCGGCGAGGTGTTCCACGATGCTGGATGGCTCCTCCAGCACGGCCACGATGCCGAAAGGGTCGTTCACCACGGCCCAGGCCAGGGCCGGGTGTCCCGCCCGCACCCTGCCCGTGTCGCCTACGCCTCCCTCACCTTCAGCGCCCCGGACGGCAACGGCGGGGTGGTGCAGGAGGTGAAGGAGCCGTTTCCCGGACGCTGACCTCACGTCAGCCGCCCAAGGGGCTGCAGCGGGCCATGACCCGCGTGGACGGTATCGGGCAACACGGGAGCGCCCGCCGTGCTGAGGCGATCGTCGGCCTCATGGCCCTCACTCCGCTTCTCCCACCGCCAGGCCCCGATCCTCTCCCGTCGTGGCCTTGGCCGCCGCAGCAGCAACCCTCCTGAGGATCGGCTTCTCCTTGCAGCTACACACCTACGCATCTGATGGGAACCATCATGTTGAACACTGACCAGACCGCACTCCTGGAGCCGCTGAGGCCCCGCGAGATATCCGACGCAGCGATAGCGATGATCGACGAGCAGGGGACGGTCGTCGCGTGGACGCAAGCCGCTCAGCACCTTGTTGGGTACTGCGCTGAGGACGTGGTGGGCCGGTCCGCCACACTCGTGCTGCCGTCCTCCGAGGAGGCGCTGGGGGTATCAGCGTTCGCCGAGCAATGCCGTGCCCAAGGTGGCTGGTCCGGCACCGCGGCGTTCCGCCACCGCGACGGCCGTACGCTCAACCTGAGTCTGCGCCTGTCGCTGCTGTGGGGACAGGACGCAACCCATCGGTGGCTGGTATCCCTGACCGACATGGGCGCGCTCTCCTCGGGGATGACGAACGGGTCGGTGCGGGAGTCTCTGCTTGCCCGCGCACCGGTCGGCATCGCCATTCGTGACCCGCAGCTGCGCTGTACCTGGGTGAACGACACGATGGAGCATGACGGCATTCCCCGTGACCGGAGGTTCGGACGCCGCCTGAAGGATTCCCTGCCCGGCTTCGAGGCCGAGGCCCTTGAAGCGGTGATGCGGCAGGTGCTGGCGAGCGGCACCTCCGCGGTCCACGAGTACCGGGCATGGCCGCCGGAAGATCCGCGCCGGGAACACGCATTCTCGGCCTCGTTCTTCTGCCTCCAGGACGCGGACGGCCAGGCACTGGGGGTGTGCTCCTTGACCGTGGATGTCACCAGCAACCAGCGGGTGCGCGAGCGCCTTGCCGTCCTCAGCCAGGCCAGCACGCGCATCGGGAGCACCTTGGACGTCATGCAGACCGGACAGGAACTGGCCAGCCTCGCCGTGCCCCTGTTGGCCGACTACGTGACCGTCGACCTGGCAGAGTCGGTTTCATTCGGCAATGAGCCCGCTGCCCGAATCGACACAACGGACGATCGCCCCCCTGTGTTCCGCCGTGCCGGTATGGCCTCGATCCACCCGGGGATCCCAGAGTCGACGTTTGCGCGAGGGGAGACAATTTCCGTCCCCCCGACCTCGCCGCTCGCCAGCGCACTGCGCACGGGAAGGTCCCACCTGGAACCGGTACTGGATACCACCCCTGGGACATGGATCGACCACGACCCGGCACGGGCGCAAAAGATCCGTGAGAACGGGGTGCACTCCCTGATGATCGTGCCCATCCGTGCCCGGCGCTCTGTGTTGGGCGTGGCGTTGTTCGCACGCACCGAGGACCCGACGCCATTCCAGGAGGATGACCTGCTCCTGGCTGAGGAGCTGGTCACCCGGGCCGCGCTGTCCCTGGACAACGCCCGCCAATACACTCGCGAACACACCACGGCTCTCGCGCTGCAACGCAACCTGCTCCCCCAGCGTCTGATGGGCGGCGTGGCGGTCGAGACGGCCGGGCGCTACTTGCCGGCCGACATGGACGCCGGCGTCGGAGGCGACTGGTTCGATGTGATCCCGCTGTCCGGCGCCCGGGTGGCCCTCGTCGTCGGTGACGTCGTGGGACACGGCATCAACGCCGCGGCGACCATGGGCAGGCTCCGCACCGCCGTACGCACGCTCGCCGACCTGGAACTGCCTCCCGACGAACTGCTGGCCCACCTCGATGACAGCGTCCAGCGACTGGCCGAGCAAGACGCCGACGTCGCGGACCAGACCCCCACGGTCGTCGGTGCCACCTGTCTGTACGCCGTCTACGACCCGGTCACCCAGAAGTGCACCATGGCACGGGCCGGGCACCCCCCGCCTGCGATCATCGACACACACGGCCAGGTCACCTTCCCCGACCTGCCCGCCGGAGCCCCACTCGGCCTCGGCCTCGGGCTGGTCCCCTTCGACGCCGTGGAAGTGGACCTGCCCGAAGGCAGCCTGCTCGCGTTCTACACCGACGGCCTGGTCGAATCCCGTGACGACGACATCGACGTCGGCATGCACCGCCTCAGCACCGCCCTGGCACAACCCGAACAGTCCCTGGAAGACCTGTGCTCCTCAGTGATGGAAACCGTGCCGACCCAGGCAGCATCCGACGACGTCACCTTGCTCCTTGTCCGGATCCACACACTCGACGCGGCCCACATCGCCTCCTGGGACCTGCCCACCGAGCCGGCCGTCGTCAGCACCGCCCGGCACCTGGCCGCCCATCAACTCGGCGAATGGGGACTGGAGCATCTCGTGCCCACCATGGAGCTGATCATCAGCGAACTGGTCACCAACGCTATCCACCACGGCACCGGCCCGATCCGGCTACGGCTCATCCGGCACCAAGTCCTGACCTGCGAAGTCTTTGACAGCGGAAAGTGCTACCCGCGCCTGCGCCATGCCCGCATCGTCGACGAAAACGGCCGAGGACTCTTCCTGATTGCCCAGTTGTCCAGCAGGTGGGGCTTCCGCTCCGCAACGGGCGGCAAGCTCGTCTGGGCCGAGCAAAACCTGCCGTCCACACGGCAAAGCAGGCATCAATAAGGGCCTCCCCCTCGGCCCCCACGCCAGCACACCAATGCCACCGCAAAGATCCTCCGCAAAGAGGGGCTGTCCAAGGTCCGCTTCGAGGCGGCTGATCTGGGTCACCAGGGTGGATAGGACAGGCGCCGGCCCCGGGTGACCCGCTCTCGTTGGCGTCCTTGCGATGGATGAGGATCACCACGTCAGCGTCTTCCTCGAGGGTGCCGGAGTCGAGGAGGTCGTCAACGGAGACATCCGTCAGCGCACTGGACGAAGACCAGGGCCACTGCAGCCGTACGGATAGATGGCGGGACCAAGTTCGTCGAGAGCCATCGCCAGCAGCGCGGGAACGTTGTGGTCGCCGTCCGGGCGACGGCCCTGGTGACCGAGCTCTACGGGGTGCGGACCGGGGCGGGTGTCTCGCCGATGGACTATGTCTCGGAACTGAGCCGAGCCGTCCAGCCACTGGGCGCCTCGGTCATCCCGGGCGGCGGCGGTGGCTGGCACGCGAAGATCATCATGCTGGACGCGCTGGCCGGGCTGCTCTCGCTGATGCTCGTCGTGGTCGCCGGGCTCGGGGTGCTCAACAGCGTGGTGCTGGACACCCGGGAGCGGGTGCGCGAGCTCGGAGTCTGCAAGGCGCTGGGCATGACGCCGCGTCAGACCGTGGCGTCGGTGCTGGCCTCCGTGGCCGGGATCGGCCTGGTCGGGGTCCCAGCGGGGATGGCCCTGCACGCGGTGGTGATGCCGCTGGTCGGCCGGCGTGCCGGCACCGCACTGCCGGTGCAGGTCCTCTCGGTCTACCACCTCGCCGAGCCGGCCGCGCTGGGCCTCGGCGGCCTGATCATCGCCCTGCTGGGCGCCATGCTCCCGGCCGGCTGGGCCGCCCGGGCTCGGACCGCAGTGGCACTGCGCGCGGAGTGAGGCCCTGAGCAGCGCGACTGCATCGCCCTCGTCGACGGCGTGCAATAACTGGTCAAGGCGCTGATTGTGCTCGTATGGGACCGCCTGAACACCCATGTTTCCCACAAGATGCGCGACCTGATCGACGCACGCGCCTGGCTGACGGTGTTTATCCTGCGCCCGCCTACGCACCCAAGCTGAACGCGGTCGAGTACCTTTGGGCCCCCGTGGAACACAGCCTCGCGAACCTCTCCAGCGTTGCCCTCGACCGACTCGCCTCGCTCGTGCGCGACGGAGTCAAGCGCCTCCAGTAACCGTCCCGACGTCCTCGACTGCTTCCTCGCCGGGATCGGACTCGCCATCGACCTCCCGCCACCATCACCTCGAAGCGCTTGGGCAGTTAATCGGTTGCCCGCCACCGAGACGGGGTGTCTGATCCAGGCCATGACGATTGTGCTGAGCACGCCGACGGCCGACGGAGCGCGCGAGGCTATCGCGGCGCTGCGGGAGTGGCAGCACGACCAAGCGCCGATGCAACTGCATCCCGGGGACATCGGCTGGAACTACCGGTTCGGAACGGCCGAGACGGCAGCGGCAATCCGGACCTGGAGCCGGGACGGACGGATCCTCGCTGTCGGGATGCTGGATTCGCCGACGGTGGTGCGGATGACGGTCGCATCCGACGCTTTCCATGACGAGAACTTGGCGCGGCGGCTCGTCGAGGACTTCTCCCTGCCTGAGCGCGGCGTGCTGCCGGAAGGAGCGGTATCCATCGAGGCGCCGCAGGGCCTGCTGCTCCACGACCTGTTGACCAAGGAGGGCTGGGGCGTCGACGAGCCGTGGACGCCGCTCTTCCGCGACCTCGCCGAAGCGGTGGAGGACCCCGGCGTGCGGATCAAGGAGATCGGCCTGGAGCAGGCACAGGACTTCGCCGACGTCCTGCGGTCCGCGTTCAACACCACGAGGCCCACGCGCGAGTACCGGCACAAGATGTCCGCGGCACCGTTCTACGCCGACGCCCGATGCCTGGGTGCTTACGACGACCAGAGCAACCCCGCGGCGGTGGTGACGGTCTGGTCGGCCGGCCCGGGGAAGGCGGGACTGGTCGAGCCGATGGGCGTCCACGCGGACCACCGCGGCCGCGGCTACGGCCGGGCGATCACCGTCGCCGGGGCGGCCGCACTGCGGGAGATGGGCTCGTCAAGCGTGCGCGTGTGCACGCCGAGCTCCAACGTCGGCGGTGTCGCCACATACAAGGCGGCCGGGTTCGCGGCGAGACCCCAGATCGCCGACCGGATCCGGAAGGTCTGACGTCGGGGTCCCCAGACCTTCTCGGCCCGAGCACCGAACCGGCCGGCCAGGAAGTCGGCGAGCACCTCCACCGTACGGACCTCGACCAGAAGGGGGGCACGGCGTCGGTGAACCGTGCCAGCACCCGCGCCGAGGCCTCCGGTGCCGGCACGGCCAGCGGCCCCGCCGGCGGCTCGGCCTGGCTCGCCGCCATGTCCGCGGCAGCACCAGATACCCGGGACGTCGTTCCCGTTGACCGGTGGCCGGCACCCGGCCGATCTCGGCGACCGCATTGCCTGCACTGAGGTACGCCTGGGCCACGGTGACCCCGGCGTGCACCCGGAGGACATGCCGGTAGTCGCCGTCTCCGAGGGTGTGGTGGGTCAGGGCGCCGGCCTGTTTCACCGCCGTGGACGGTGCGCCCACGATCAGGCTGTCGACGGCGGAGAACTGCCCGGTGATGCCGACCGCGGCCAGCACGGCCTGCGGGTCGGCGGCCAGGTCGTGGCCGCCGATTGCAGGTCGCTGGCGTCGGCGGTGATGAGGGTGGAGAGGATCTTGACGGCGGCGGTCTTGCCGGCGCCGTTCGGGCCGAGCAGGGAGACGATCCTGCCGGCCGGCACCGTGAGGTTGAGGCCGTCGAGCACCACCTTGCCGTGGGACTTGCGCAGACGGGTGCGCCTTCCAGGGGCTGCGGGTCAGAGGCTGCGGGCGGTGATGTCGCCCTGGGAGGTGGTCGCGTGGATGTCGAGTTCGGCGGCGCCGTCGTTCTTCAGGGCGTTGCTGACGCGGCCGTAGGTGGTGCCGGCGTCCAGGGAGGCGGAGACTCCGCGGGCGGCGCCGACGGAGATGTCGCCGGACTGGGTGCGCAGCACGACCCTGCCGTGCACGGCCTCGGCGATCCGGATGTCACCCCGTGCGGTGCTGATCTGCGCGGGGCCGCCCAGCCGGCCGACCTCGACGTCGCCGTCGACCGCGGTGAGACGGACGCTCGCGGCCTCGTCGATCTTGATCTGGTGGTACGCACCCTCGAAGGCGACGTCGCCCAGGCGGCCGACGGCTCGGAACTCGGCGCTGGCAGCCTTCGCCTCGACACGGGACCCGGCCGGCAGCTGGACCGTCACCTCGATGGACCCGGAGGGGCCGAGGTACTGGTTCTTCGCCGGGACCTCGACGCGCAGGACTCCGTCGGCATACTCGACCGTGGTCTGCTCTGCCGCCTTCACATCGCGGCTCCTCGAAGCGTTCGCGGGCAGGACCTCGACCGCGGTGTCGGCCCGGTCGGCGGCGATGATCTGCACGCGACCCGAGGGGATGTCCAGGACGGCGGAGATCGGGGCGGCGGTGGCGAACTTCTGCATCGTGCTCTCCTCGGCGAGTCGTTGTTTCGAACACTGGAAAAGCTACGTTGCGTTCAAGGGTCTGACAACTAGCTTGTTGCGCAAAATTGGCGTCAGTGCAGGCCAAGGCCAGGAAATCGTTGCAGTGGTTCTGAATGTAACGCAACATCAGTCTACTGCGAGTGTTGCAATGAGATGGATGTGAACGCTATGCTGGAATCCTCAGGATCCACGAAGGAGGCCGCAATGCCGGGAGGCAGGCTCACCCAGCAGGACCGCCAGCAGATCGCACTGGGGCTCGCCGACGGCCTCGCCTACGCGGAGATCGCCAGAGGTCTCGAGCGCCCGACCTCGACGATCACCCGTGAGGTGATGCGCAACGGCGGCCCCACCGGATACCGCGCCGACCTGGCCCACCGCGCCACCGAACGGCGCACCCGCCGGCGCAGGCCCGCCTCGCCCGCAGGGTCGCAGGCCGCCGCCCTGCCGCACGGACGCGACGCCGAGGCCGTCCGCGAGTACGAGGAACTGTTCACCACCGTCATGATGCAATCGGGCCTGCCCAAGACTATGGCGCGGGTGATGGTCTGCCTCCTCACCACTGACGGCGGCAGTCTGACGGCATCCGAACTCGCCCAGCGCCTTCAGGTCAGCCCGGCCACCATCTCCAAATCCATCGCCTTCCTGGAGAGCCAGGCCCTCGTCCGCAGGGAACCCGACGAGCGCCGCCGTGAGCGCTACGTCGTCGACGAGGACCTCTGGTACCAGTCCACGGTCGCCAGCGTCCGCTCCCTCACCCAGCAGGTCCAGATCGCACGGCAGGGCGCCGACGTCCTCGGCCCCGGCACCCCCGCCGCCGTCCGCCTGGAAAACGTCGCCCGCTTCCTCGACTTCGTCGCCGAAAGCCTCGCCCGGGCCGCAGAGCAGGCCCGCGAGATCCTCTACTCGAAAGTCGAAACGACCCCCGGCGGCACCGCCACCCCAAGTTCAGATCGCGGATAGACAGCGCCGACGGCCACCGCCGGGGCGCCGACCACCTTCAGGGAACACCCCAACCGCCGGTACGCCGTCAAACACACCGCCAGCGCCAGCAGATACCCGCCTCCGGCGCCCGCCACGCGACCGCTTCCACCACGCCGATCCCGACCGGCTGCGGAGCGGCCGGAGACGGCAGAGACCCCGAAGAACCGACACCACCATCGCCGTACGGGGCAGGCCGTGGCAGACCAGCCACGACGTCCGGATCGGCAGCACACATCGGCGCAGAAACTGCTCGGCGTCGCGGGCCTCGGCACCTGAACCCGAACCGGACGGACCGCACGGATGACAACTCCAGTAGCCCACCCGGCGGCTGACCAGGACGCCGCCATCGAACCGCCGTCTGCGCATGCACTCGGGGGCGCGCATGCACAGACGGCAATACGTCCACTGTGGTACGTCGGAGGTCTCGGTGCCACTTCGATGGGCTGGACAGCTGAATCACGCGCCAACACTTCGGTGCAGCCCGCCACGCCCAGGTCATCCGACGCCGGTCCTCCAACGCGGCGTCTCGTCGTGACGCACCGGACCGCAGCGCCCGCTCATCGCCTCCGACATGCACGAGAGGCTCCGCGTAGCCACACGCCCGCTTGCCACTCCAGGTATGCGCCCCGGACGCTCCCACGGCTCGTCACTGCCATCGCCGGCACTCTCGCAGGGCCCGCAGACGGCCCGGCGATGTGGACCAGGAGGGGATCCGTCGAATCAATCGTGATCACGATGTGATCCGGCGCGACCCCTGTACTGACAGGATCCCCTCATGCTTGTAAATCTTCTCGCCACCGCCGATGAGTACTCGCCACCGGTTGGGGGCCTGATCCTCTTGGCTCTGTTCGGCCTCGCAGGAGCTGTGGCCGGCAGTGCGATGGCCTTCAACATCCGGGGAGCGGCAGACGCTCTGGAGGGCCTCCGTCAGGCCAGCGCCGAACGTAAGGCTCAAGCGTCGATGCGCCTGATCACGCCCGAGACGCCTCAATTGGGAAGAGGGTTCTTCCGCTTGATGGGAGGCCTCATGGCCTGCTGTGGCGCGTTCTTGCTGCTGCTGGGCGTCGCACTCCTGGCCGCTGACGCTTAGGGCGCGTATCGGGTCGTGATCAATCTGCGGGATTCGCCCTCGCCACGGGGTCTGATCCGGTAGATCGTCTTGCATGACACAGGTGCAACTGACCGACGCGGAGTGGGAGTTCGTCGAGCCGTACCTGCCGATAGGTGAGTACGGGCCATACCCTGAGCGGCTGCGGCAGCAGTTCGAGGGCGTGATCTGGCGGTTCAAGACGGGCGGGCAGTGGCGGGAGATGCCGACGGAGTTCGGTGCCTGGTCGACCGTCTCCAACCGGTTCCGGCAGTGGCGTGACACCGGTGTGTTCGAAGCCCTGCTGGAGGGCCTGATCGCGGAGGCCGCAAAGCGGGGTGAGGTGGACTTGTCCCTGGTCAGTGTGGACTCGACCACCGCACGCGCGCACCACGACGCTGCCGGGATGCACCTGACTGAGGACGTCCTCACCGCCCTGGAGAAGGCCGCCGTCGAGGAGGAGAAGGCCCGGCAAAGGGGGGCGACCAGGAAGGACAAGACGGGCAGGACACCGGAAACGACCCCGAGCGGGACGAGCGACGACGCCTCCGGCGCCGGCACAAGCTTCGATTGAAGGCTGCCCTGCTCGGGCGCTCGAGGGGCGGGCAGACCAGCAAGATTCATGTCGCCGCCGACCGGAAGTGCCGCCCGCTGGTGCTCGCCCTGACCGCAGGGCAGGCCGCGGACAGCCCACAGTTCATCCCCGTGCTTGAGAAGGTACGGGTCAGGGGGCCCGTCGGTCGTCCCCGCACCCGGCCCGACGCGGTTGCCGGGGACAAGGCGTATTCGTCTCGCGGTAACCGCGCCTATCTGCGGAAACGCGGCATCAAGGCCGTCATCCCGGAGAAGAAGGACCAGGCCGCCAACCGGAAGAAGAAGGGCGGCAGGGGCGGCCGACCTGTCGGCCACGACGCCGACCTCTACAAGGAGCGGAACACCGTCGAGCGCCTGATCAACAAGCTGAAGGCCTGGCGAGGCGTCGCGACTCGCTATGACAAGACGCCCAAGAGTTACCTCGCCGGCCTCCACCTTCGCGCGTCGATGATCTGGATCAAGGACCTCACGCGGACCGCCCATTGATCACAATCGAATACGCGCCCTAGTGGTCGGCTCTGTAAATCCTTCGGGGTTGACTCCGGAACCTGTGTCGTGCGTGGTGCCGGCGCAGGTGCCGCCGTGGGAACGGGGGTTGTGACGGATCTTGTGGGCCACCGCCGCATTGCAGAGGGGCATCCGCGCTGTTCTGCCAGCGGCGAACCCCGGCCCGGCCGGAGTCGACGGTCACTACGGTCCAGTCTCATGACGACAATTACGACGCGTACAGTCGAGTATCCGGCCGACGGTTTGACGATGATCGGGCACCTCGCGCTCCCGGCCGGTGTCGACCGCCGGCCCGCGGTGCTGCTCGGACCAGAGGGCATGGGGCTCAGCGACGTCGAGCGCCGCCGGGCCGATGCTCTCGCCGAGCTGGGATACGTGGCGCTGGCCTTCGACCTTCACGGCGGGCGCTATTTGGGCGACCCCGAGGAGATGCTGGCCCGCTGCCTGCCGCTGCTCGCTGATCCCGACCGGATGCGGGTCATCGGCCATGCGGCGCTCGACGTGTTGCGCACCGAACCACAGACCGACCCCGACCGGATCGCCGCCATCGGCTACGGCACCGGGGGCGCCATCGGGCTGGAACTCGGCCGCGACGGCGTCAACCTGCGCGCGATCGGAACAGTCAACGCAACTACCACGGGCCGACCGGGCGAGGCGGCGCGCATCCGCTGCCCGGTGTGGGCCGGGGTCGGGTCGGAAGACCCGATCATGCCTCCCGCGCAGCGGGACGCGTTCACCGCTGAGATGCAGGCCGCGGGCGTCGACTGGCGCCTCGTGGTCTATGGCGGCGCCTTGCACGCCTTCCACCACCCGCCGGTCGACCACCCCACGGTCCCCGGCGTCGGCTACCACCCACAGCACGCACAGCGAGCCTGGCGCGACGTCGTCGACCTGCTCGCCGAGTGCCTGCCCGTGACGGAGTGATCTGGTCAGTCCAAGCTCGGCGCCCGCTGACCGCCGCGATGCCTGGGCTCCACTGCCACGGCGGGTGGGGAACGCTGCGGCTTGCCAGTGATCCACTCCGGCCGATCGGCTCGCCCGCCGTGCCCCTCCGCACTGCCTGTCCGATGGCCCCGAGTGCCGCCGAACGCGCGCGGCTGAAGACGATGGCCTACGGCCACAAGACCGAGCACCGACTGCGGGTGCGTGCGCAGGTGGTGCCGCACGCGCGCGCGGACGCTCCAACGCGCGTATCGCCCAGGAGATGGGGCTGCGCCTGGACACCGTGCGCCGCTGGCGTGGCCGGTTCGCCGAACAGGACTTGCCCGGGCTCAAAGACCGTCAACGCTGCGGCCGCCCACCGGTGTTCACGCCGCTGCAAGTTGCCGAGGTCAAGGCGCCGGCCTGCCGGCTGCCCGCCGAGAGCGGAGTGCCGCTGTCGCGCTGGTCATGCCCGGAACTGGCCTATGAGGCCACCCGGCGGGGCATCACCGCGTTCATGTCGGCGTCCACCGTGCGCCGCTGGCTGGCCGATGACGCGCTCAAGCCCTGGCAGCACCGCTCCTGGATCTTCATCACCGACCCCGGCTTCCGCGTCAAAGCCCGGCGTGTGCTGGACCTGTACGCCCGCGCCTGGCAGGCACCCCGCTCGACGCCGACGAGAACGTCATCAGCGCCGACGAGAAGACCTCCTAGACGAGTAGATCCGATGTGATTAGTGGTCGTAGGCGGTCAGTGAGCGGGTGACTGGTGCGCCGGTCTGGTTGTTGTGCCAGATGCCGGCGGCCATCGCCAGGACGCGTTGGGCGACGCGGATCGCGACGCCCTCGAAGGTCCGCCCGCCGTGTTGTTCCAGGTCGAGCTGGCCTTTGAGGGTGTCGTTGACCGACTCGATCAGCTGACGGACCTTCTTGAGCATGGGCTCGCCGTAGCGCTGCTTCTCGCGCTTGAGCGAGGGCCGCAGGAGCTCGACTCCGCGCTCGGCGAGCTCGTTCTCGAACGGTTTTGAGGCGAAGCCCTTGTCCGAGATGAGCAGGATGCCCTCGCGCTCGGCGACCAGCTCGGCGTCGACGTCGAACATTGCCGCCAGGACCTCGCGCTCGCCGATCTTCGGGTTGGCCAGCGCCCACATGATCGGCATGCCCGTCGGCGTGCAGACCAGGTACAGACGCAGGCCCCAGAAGAAGCGGGAGTGGGACGCGCAGTAGCCGTAGCCGGCCCAGCCCGCCAGGTGCGAGCGCTGGACGGTCGGGCGCGACATGTCGCACGGCACCGGGGTCGAATCGGTGATCCACACCGTGTCCGTCCAGAAGTCGCTGTCCATGGCCAGCTCCCTGATCAGGCGCTTGACCAGCGGTAATGCCGCGCGTAGGCGCTTGTTGTAGCCCGCGCGCTGAGGCAGGTACGGGAACATGCCGCACAGGTGCTTGCGGGCGTAGCGCAGCCAGCGGGCCTCGGAGTGGTAGCCGAGGAGTGCCTGCGCCACCGCAAGGCAGACGAGTTCGGAGTCGCTGAGCAGAGGAGGGCGTCCCATCCATCGCGTTCCTCCTATCTCGTCGTCGATCTTCACGTACAGTGCAGTCAAGAGGGTGTTCAGGTCGGTCGTCACAAACTGATCTTGGACACCCTCGCCCCTTTGGCGGGCCCGAACTTCGGATCTACTCGTCTAGGCTCGACCTGCACACCGCCGATCACCGGCAAGAATCCTCCGCCGGACGGCAACTTGATCAACCCCCGAAGGATTTACGGAGCCGACCACTTAGCGAGCCTCACGTACGGTGGGCTTGGGCCGGCGTCCTGTCCGCTGCAGCTCATCCGCCGGGCGGTGACCGGCGAGACGGCCGGCTGAGCCGGCGGCGTCGGACCCGGCCCCTATCCTTGAGGACATGCCCCTTCAGCGCATGGACAATGTCGGCATCGTCGTCGACGACCTCGACGCCGCCATCGCCTTCTTCACCGAACTCGGCATGGAGCTGGAGGGCAGGATGCCGATCGAAGGACGCTGGGCGGAAAACGTCGTCGGGCTCGACGACATGCGAAGCGAGATCGCGATGATGCGGATCCCGAACGCACCGGGCCGGATCGAACTGGCGAAGTATCACACCCCGAAGGCGATCACCCCCAAGCCGGAGATCACCCCGGCGAACACGCTGGGCCTGCATCGCGTCATGTTCGCCGTCGACGACATCGAGGACACCCTCGCCCGCCTCCGCGCACACGGCGCCGAACTCGTTGGCGAGGTGACTCGCTACGAGGACAGCTACCTGCTCTGCTATCTCCGCGGGCCGAGCGGAATCATCCTTGCCCTGGCCGAACAGCCGAGCTGAGAAGCCGTTATCGCACCGATCTCGTTGGACGCGAGTTCGAGCGTGGGGCCTCGGTCGCATGATCTTTGGCTCCGGCGTGCATGAAGGCTGTCCATTTGGCCGTGAACAGGCTGCCGCCCGCGAGACGAAACGCGACATCCCCAATCCGTCTCCTGGTGAGATCGATTCGTGCTGCCGCCTGCGGGGTGTCCGGAAGGTAGCGCACTGGGATCCCGCCGCCCACGGGAAGCCCCTTGACTCCGGATGACCTGGCCTCGAACGTGTGCCGACTACCCCGTGCATCAACGAATTCGACCACCACGTAGTAGGCAGTGCCATCCTTTGCGGAGCTTTGCACGCGGTGGCGGACCACCAGGCCCCTGACGCGGACCCCTCGCGTGGGAGACGGTGCTGGATCGTGGCCTCATGGGCGTCGGCCCCGAGGACGGCCAGACCTGCCAGTAGCAACACCGCACCCCACACCGCCGCCTCCCCTTCCATGTGAAAACGCTGGGCTGCGCGGTGACGCCGACGCTGCGGAGGCAGTTGACCGAGCCGACCGACCCGCCCATCCTGATCATCCCGACCGCCCCGGAATCACCGTGCCCTGGAGCTGACATGGCTGACGTGATCGTGCCCGAGCCCGTCACGCGCGACATTCTCGCGATCTTCGAAAACGTGCGATTCCGGTTGTTCGAGCGCCTGGAGGGCTTGACCGACGCCGAGTACCACTGGGAGCCGGTCAGTGACTGCATCAGCGTCCGCCCCGGCGACGACGGTGTCTTCCGCGTCGCCACGCTGTTTCCGGAATCGGGTCCGGAGGCACAGGACCCCTTCACGACGATCGTCTGGCGCATCTGGCACATCGGCAGCCTCTGCCTGCGCGGCTATGTGATCCACTTCTTCGACGACGTTCCCGAGCTCGACGACCGCCACGAGTGGCCGGGCACCGCGAAAGAGGGCGTCCAGGCGCTGGCCGAGGACTGGGAGCACTTCGTCTCCCGTATCGCAGCCCTCGGCGACAAGCGCCTCCTGGCGCCGATAGGCATGGGTCCAGGCGGTTGGGCCGATGAGACCTATCTGAAGCTCGCACTGCACGCTCTGAAAGAGGTCACACATCACGGCGGCGAGATCGGCCTGCTGCGCGACCTGTACCTGCGCGAAGGCGTCTGATTCGGCGGTGAGCGACCGTGTCCGGCGGCCGGGGTGCGGATGGCCAGATCGTCGATCCGGTGGCGCTCGTCGAGATCGATGACGTCGTGGGTCACCGGGTGCCCTGGGCGCTGTGGCGTCCGGCGAACTGAGCACGCTCGTCTGTACCCGGCTGGGGAGCAGGATGGATGCGTACGCCGACACCAGTTCGAGTGCGGCGACTCGGTCGCGTGATCTCCGGCTCCGACATGCATGAAGGCGGGCCCTCCTGTCCAGCTCGGGATTGTCGAAGTCCGAACGAGCCGGCCGGGAGGCCCTTGTGTCGCAATCTTGCGGTTCAGTGCTTGTGGAGTCCAACTCGGCTCCCCGGTCGTGTGATTGCCTCGCTCACCGGTTCGGCAACGCGGGTGGCCATCCGGACCGCGAGCCTCGGTACCCCTCGGACATGTCGGATGCGGAGTGGGCGGCCGTGCGGGACGCGATGCCGGTCCCGGCGTGGATGAACGGCAAGGGCGGTCAGCCGGAGCTACCACCAGCAGATGTTGGACGCTGCGACGGTCCCTCCTCGAATGGGATGGCCCCGGCTCGGTGCAGCGACCACCTCGCCGTGGGCATGGGGTTCGCAGACGCACGGGATCTCGTCGACCGGTGCCGCATGCTGAGAGTCGCGCTTGGAGATGACGTCCCGCTCAAGGCGGTGGACTGGGCGCGAGCCCTCCTCGCGACAGAGATCGTCTTCGTCAGCGACCTCGCCGGCTCCGGCGTCGAATGGTCGACCACCACAGGGCTCACTGACGAGGCCACGATCAGGACGCTGCGTTCGATCCAACGGAAGCTGGCCGGCACCGTGAGCTCCTACTACGGCAAGCGTCCGAGCGAATAGCCGAGGCAGCTCGGCTGCCTCCTGGGCCCGCAGTCGCTGATGAGTCGCTCCTCGGTGATACGCCGGAAAGGGACGCATCGTCACCCTGGAGCCTTATGACCAAGAGCCAGCTGCAAGCTCTCAGCGCCCCTGGCACATGGCGAACCGGATGGAGAGGATGTGGCCGAAGGAGGCGGGCAGGTTGCGGATTCCCGCCTGCGGTCTGACCGTGAGGCTCTGTCCTTGATAATGGGCCCGGTTGTAGACGACGGCACACTCGCCTGTGTTGTTGAAGACCGAGCGGCCGGTGTGGAACCCCACATAGTCGGCCGTCGACGGCAACGAAGGATTGACATCGCCTCTGATGGCGCTGGCAGTTCCGCTGTATGCGGCTCCGGTGTATCCGCACAGCCAGGGAACGGGGCAGCTGACGGGTGGCATGTCGCTCACCAGGGGCTCGGCGCGGGCCTCGGCTACGGAGGCGAGGAGCAGGCCGGCGACAGCCGCGAGAGAAGCCGCGCATCGCCCATACTTGGTGTGGTTCCGAGTCCGGCCCACGGAGACGTTCGTGTCGCCCTGGGCTGTGGCGGTTGCGGGCAGTGCGACCCCCGCGCTCCGGACCGTTCCAGCAGCGGCGAACAACCGAGTGATCTTGCGGGTGCGGGTTGCAGGGTCCATCGGACATGCCGCCTCTCCACGCAGACGAGGGGTGTGCGCAGATGGCGCGCGGTTCGACCGCAGCGCCGACATGGGGGCGCCTTCCCAGGGTAGAACCGGATATTCCGCAACCACGTGGGCCGGCGTCGGGCAGGGAGTACCGCTGCTGCGCATAACCGCAGGTCATGGCCTGCAGGTGCCACCCGTACGGGCACGCAACGGGCACCCTCCACCAGGCAGGTACACCCATCCCCGCAGACACGTCCCTGCCGACGAACTCCAGGGCCCGACCCGCCGCGTGCGACACCACCCACCGCCGCCACCGCCGCAGGCCTCCGCGCACCGTTGCCGATACCGCGGCCCCGGACCTGCCCGGGCCTTCGCAGCCCCGCATGCACCCTCGCCCGGACCACAAGGTCACCCGTTCACGGGCTCGCGTCCCCGGGAGGCGGTGGCGTCCCGCGGGCCGCGGCCCGGAACGCCAGGGCTGGGCAGCCCTGGCGTTTGCGGAAGAACTTGGCGAAGTCACCGGGCTCCTGGAATCCCAGCCGCCGCGCGATGTCGGCCGCAGAGGAGTCGGAGTGGACGAGCAGGCGTTTGGCTTCCAGCAGGATCCGGGCGTCCAGATACCGCTTCGCGGTGGATCCGGTGGCGGCTGCGGTGGCCCGGGTCAGGGTCCGCGGACTGTAGCCGAGCGCCGCGGCATAGTCGGCGACGCGATGGCTGCGCATGAAGTCACGCTCCACGGCGGCCCGGAACCGCTCGAAGGGCCCATCGTGGGGCGCGGCCGCCGCGGGAGCCGGCCCCGCGTGGGCGAGGCGGAGCAGGAGCACCGCCAACAGCATGCGCAGCACTTCGATGTGTGCGTCCAGGGGGATCGAGCCGACGTCGGCGTACTCCTGGCTCAGATGCTGCAGGGCAAGCGTGACGGCGCGTTCGTGGGCGCCGGCGGGAAGCAGGGGCGCCTGCTCGTACGGGGTGCTGGTGACCACGAAGCCGGGCTGCCAGATCACGATGGTGCCGCGGACCTGCCGCAGGTCGCCGCCGTACTGGTGGACCTGCCCCGGGCGGATCCACAGCCAGCTGCCGGGCGCGAGGGTGACGTCCGAGAAGTCCACTGTGTGCACCAGCGGGGGCGAGCCCTGGTGCAGGTGGAGCAGGTGGTGGAACGTCGGGCGCTGGGGCGTCGACAGGTCGATGCCGCGGCGGCGGCCACGGGCCTGTAGTTCCTCGAAGTCCAGGACGTCCATGCCGATGGGGGCGCCCAGCGAAGGCCGGTAGGCGACGTCCGTGATCTGTGATCCCGGTCGCTTGGCCATCCCGCATCCTTCCGGCGTCCCGTCCGTTCCGCCTCACCGCGGACCGAGGGTGTCCGTTTTTTCCCATGCCCAGTCCCGAGCGTACCCCGGTCACGGCGGGTGCCGCTCCTAGCGTCGCTGGTGAACGGCGAAGCGCGAGGACGAGGAGTCGGGACGCGGTGCGACTGATTGTGGGAATGACCGGGGCCACCGGAGCGGTGTTCGGGGTGCGGGTGCTGGAGGTGCTGGCGCAGTTGCCCGGCGTCGAGACGCACCTCGTGATGAGCCGCTGGGCCCGTGCCACCGCCGAGTTGGAGACCGGCCGCAGCGTACGTGAGATCTGCGACCTGGCCGATGTCGTGCACGGTCCCGAGGACCAGGGCGCGGTGATCTCCTCGGGCTCGTTCCGCACGGACGGCATGGTGATCGTGCCGTGCTCCATGAAGACCCTGGCCGGTATCCGCTCCGGGTATGCGGAGGGCCTGGTGGCGCGGGCCGCGGACGTGGTGCTCAAGGAGCGTCGCAAGCTGGTGCTCGTCCCGAGGGAGACGCCGCTCAGCGAGATCCACCTGGAGAACATGCTCGACCTGGCGCGCAAGGGCGTGCAGATCGTGCCGCCGATGCCCGCCTTCTACAACCACCCGCGGAGCATCGACGATCTCGTCGACCACATCGTGGTCCGCATCCTCGACCAGTTCGACCTGCCCGTCGCCGACGCCAGGCGCTGGGAGGGCATGCGCGCCGCCAGGCAGCACACCTCCACGCCCTCACCGCCTGCTCCGCCCGCCGCGCCCGCCGCCTGATCATTTCGCAAAGGAGTCAGCCATGGCATACGACGACCTGCGGTCGTTCCTGGAGACACTGGAGAAGGAGGGCCAGCTGCTGCGTATCGCGGACGAGGTCCTTCCCGAACCGGACATCGCGGCGGCGGCCAACGCCTGCGGACGCATCGGCGACGGAGCACCCGCCCTGTGGTTCGACCGCATCAAGGGATTCACCGACGCCCGCGTCGTGATGAACGTCCACGGCTCGTGGCGCAACCACGCGCTGGCCCTGGGCCTGCCCAAGGAGACCACGACCAAGGAGCAGGTGGAGGAGTTCGCCCGGCGCTGGGACGCGTTCCCCGTCATCCCCGAACGCCGTGAGGACGCGCCCTGGCGGCAGAACACCATGGAGGGGAAGGACGTCGATCTCTTCCGGATCCTGCCGCTGTTCCGCCTCAACGACGGCGACGGAGGCTTCTACCTCGACAAGGCAGCGGTCGTCTCCCGTGACCCCCAGGACCCGGACCACTTCGGCAAGCAGAACCTCGGCACCTACCGCATCGAGGTGATCGGCCGCAACCGGCTCGCGCTGCAGCCCGTCCCGATGCACGACATCGCCAAGCACCTGCGCATGGCCGAGGAGCGCGGCGAGGACCTTCCCGTGGCGATCACTCTCGGCAACGACCCAGTGGTACCGATCGTGGCCGGGATGCCCATGGCCTACGACCAGTCCGAGTACGAGATGGCCGGCGCGCTGCGCGGCGCCCCCATGCCCATCGCCACCGCACCCCTGACCGGGTTCGACGTGCCGTGGGGCTCCGAGGTGGTCATCGAGGGCGTCATCGAGTCGCGGGTGCGTCAGATCGAGGGCCCCTTCGGGGAGTTCACCGGTCACTACTCCGGCGGGCGGCGGATGCCCGTGGTCCGCATCGACCGGGTCTCCTACCGCACCGCCCCCGTCTTCGAGTCGCTGTACCTGGGGATGCCCTGGACGGAGTGCGACTACCTCGTCGGCCCCAACACCTGCGTCCCGCTGCTGAAGCAGCTGCGCGCGGAGTTCCCCGAGGTGCAGGCCGTCAACGCCATGTACACCCACGGGCTGCTGGTGATCATCTCCACCAAGAAGCGCTACGGAGGATTCGCCAAGGCCGTCGGCATGCGCGCGATGACCACCCCGCACGGCCTCGGCTACGTCACCCAGGTCATCGTCGTGGACGAGGACGTCGACCCGTTCAACCTGCCCCAGGTGCTCTGGGCCCAGTCCGCCAAGGTCAACCCCAAGGAAGACGTCGTCATCATCCCGAACCTTTCGGTGGTGGAACTGGCACCCGCCTCGCAGCCCGCTGGCATCACCAGCAAGATGATCATCGACGCCACGACGCCGATCTCCCCCGACCACCGCGGCAACTTCAGCACCCCGGCCAAGGACCTCCCGGAGACCGCCGCATGGGCCGCACGGCTCCAGTCCCTGCTCGCCGACCGCTGACAATCCCCACCACGCCCGAAGGAGTCCACAGATGACCTGCCCGCGCTGCGCGTGCAACACCATCGAGACGATCACGACCTCCCCCGACCCGGGGGTGTGGGAGGTCCTCCAGTGCCCGCGCTGCCTGTACATGTGGCGCACCACCGAACCCGAACGGCGCACCCAGCGTCACGCCTACCCCGTCCAGTTCCAGATGACCGCCGAAGACATCGCCAACGCCATCGAAGTACCCACCATCCCCCCACTCCTCAGCGCGGCCACGAACGGTAGCCGCAGCGCAGCCGAGCGCACCTGACCCGGGCAGCGGTGACGCTGACGACTCCCCGCCTGGCCCGCATCTGCGACCGCTCAGGACCCGAGCCGACCACGGCCGTACTCCCGCGTGCCGCGTGATCCAGCCCCGGGTCCTGTCACCCGCTGCCGCAGGGGACCATCTCGCTGCCGGCCGCGGCAGGTCAGCTGCCTCGCCGCGGCTGACCTGCCCGGTGAGGCGATGCGCATTCGCCGCCGCTTCCCTGCCCGCAGCCACACCCTTCTCGCCGGGACTCCCTGTCGCGGGACAGAGCCGCCAACGGCCGTACGAGAACGCCGGACCCGCCGCCGAAGCGATGCGCCCTGCCTCCCCTTCCGACCGGCCGACACAGACCGCACTGCGCGCCGAGCACCGGGCCCGTCCCGGCACACCACCCTCGGGCACTGCCTCCAGCCCAGGCTTTGGATCAAGCCCCGTCGTTCAGCGAAGGCACGGCGCATGGACGGAGGACCATGAGCGAGTCCTCCAAGGCCGCCACCATGGCAAAGGGGAACCGGTCGAGCTCGAGACAGAGTGCGACGTCATCAGGATGAACTCCTTGACGCACGCCCTCCGCCAGCTCGGAGGCCGCGCGCGACTCGCCGGCGCGGCGCAGGAACTGAGCCGCATCCGTCCCCGCCTCGGCGGCCCTCCGAGCGATGTATTGAGCGCACGCCAGATCTTCATCGGCGCGCCCGTCCTCGCCGGTGACCACGAACGTGACACTGTCACACTCGCGTGCCCGCAAGAGCCGAGCCGTCGCCTCCGCCACCACGAAACTGGCGCACAGCACCAGCGACGCCTCCTTGACCGCAAGAGCACCGACTGTGCCTGCCGTGGTCTTCTGCACCACGGTCCGTCCGCCAAGGTCGACGAACCGCAGTAGGCCCGGCGAGTTGACGGCGTCGAACCCAGGCGCAGACGGACCGTCTTTGAGTGCCACCCAATCCGGGTGTCGAGCCTTGAGCGCGAGCGCCTCGTCCAGCGACTCCGCAAGCACGATCTTTTCCGCCCCCTGGGCAAAAGCCCAGGCAGCCACCGTGAAAGCACGCATGACGTCGACTACGACCGCCACGGACGGGGCCTCGACCAGCTCGGCGATCCCCAGGAAACGAGCGTTCATCCGGTCATGATCGCGCACACCCCGACCCGAGGCACCCAGAAGTGCTACGCATCACATGGACGGTCTCGCAATGCAACACCTCCGGCTACCTGCGCCGCAAAGGCAGTACACAGCGACACGACCGCTCAATCTCGGCGGCGTCGCGCGCTGCGCCTTCAAGGGGTGATGGGGCGAAACTGAGGCGTTCGCCCTGACCGTGACGCGCCTCGCCGCGTCGTAACCCGGAATTGACCGCAACGCCAGACATGGCCCAGCGCCCCACCATCGTTGCGGTGGTCGTAGCGCCCCAGATCCTGGTCGAGATCATCGGAGTGACCATCCATGTACGCGTCGCCCCCCATCACTACCCGGCCACTGCTGGCCCGGCTCATCGCGCTGCCTCGTCCACTCCGACCGCTGCTGCCTCTGAGCACCGTTCGAGTAGCCATTGATCGACAGCCCTTTCCGGAAACCTCGACACACCCTCTCCGATGGGGGACCTGACGCACATTCCGTGAGGAATGATGCTCATCGTGAGGTCCGCGGGCGAGAGGCTCTGGCTGAGGTTCGGCGGACGCTGTCGGACGCGGATCCTGTGCAGTTGATCAGCACTGCCACAGGAAGGCGGCCTGTGTGCAGGGCCCGCAGGCGAAGGCTGTGCCGCCGCCGGCCGCGTTACGTGGTGGCGCTCAGCGGCCCGAGCGTGCGTACCACCGGCCGTCGTGGCGGGATACCCGAATGGGACGTCCGAAGCAGACCGTCATGTTGTCCTGGGTGAGCACGCCGTCGACCGGACCGGATGCCAGCTCGCGGCCCTCCTTGAGCAGGAAGGCATGCGTGGTGCTGGGCGGGAGTTCCTCCACATGGTGGGTGACCGTGACGGTGGCAAGGCCGGCCCGGTCGGCCGCAAGCCGGTGCAGTGCGTCCACGAGGTCCTCGCGGGAGGGCAGGTCAAGGGCGTTGAACGGCTCGTCGAGCAGGAGCAGCGACGGATCGGCCATCAAGGCACGGCAGATGAGGATCCGGGCGCGCTGGCCGCCCGAGCAGTCGCCGAAACGGCGATCGGCGAGCTCCTTGCACCCGAGCTCGGCGAGCAGGACGTGGGCACGCTCACGGGTCGCAGCGTCGTACTTGCGCCAGAGCGGCTGTACCGTGCCGGTCGCCCCCGTGAGGACAATGGTGTGGGCGGTGGCGTCCAGCGGGACCTTCTGAGCCGCGGACACCAGGCCGACGCGCGCTCGCAGCTCGCGCATGTCGACGCGGCCGAGTCGATCGCCGAGGACCTCGACCGTGCCGGCGGTGGGGTACATGACCGCCCCGGCGAGCCGCAGCAGGGTGGACTTGCCTGCGCCGTTGGCCCCCAACAGCGCCCAATGCTCGCCAGACCGGACGGTCCAGGTGATCCCGTCGAGGATGACCTCCTGTCCGGTGGTACGGCGGTGGACAGCAACATCCGTCAACGCGACGACGACGGCGCGGGGTTCCTGGATTTCGGTCACCACGAAAGAGTAGCGCTGCGACCAGCGACGTCACCAAGTTGCCCTTCGGTGACCGGGCGCTCCGGTGAACGCTGCCGGCCACAGCAGTGGGCCCCTGGCTGGGGATCAGGCGACCTGCTCACCTCACAACGAGCCGGGTCCTCAGGGGGCGGTCTCGCGGTGATGTCCGTTGCCGGGCGAGGGATGCGTCAGGGGTGCCGGTGTCGGCGTACGTGAGTTCACGCGAACGCCGACACCGCACAGCTCTGCAGAGCCCGCAGCGCAGGCCGGGACCCCCACAAGCCGGGACCGTTCACGGCCGGACGACCCGGCCGAAGAGACCGTCCCTGCCGACGCCCCGCAGATGGGACTCGCCGGTCCCGTAGTCGCCGATCAGGCGAACGGGCTGATCGGTCTTCACCCGGCCTGTCGTGACCGGGGTGTTCAGGACCTCCGAGAAGGCGTTCGGGTCCCGCGGACGGGACTCACTCGAAGAGGCTGCGACAGGCAGTGAAGAGGCGTCCAGGGAGACCGCCCTCCTTGGCGAGCGCGTGGCAGGAACCCTTGGGGACCGTGAAACGGAAGCCCTTGCTTCCCTTGGGGATCTGAAACCTGAGGCGCTCAGGGGTGCGGTGCTTCAGGGCGTGGTGCCTCTGGACGGGGTGGGGAACCTCGGGGATCGACGGGGCCCGGTCCGCAGGCTGCATGCTGGTGACCTGCGGACTCGGGGCAGCCGAAGGAAGCAGGTCAGGCTCCCCGGCCGAGGTGGTGGTCGGTGTCGGGGCGCCTTCGGGCTCGGGGCGCAGTGCCGGCGGTGAGAGGTTGGGCAACGGCGGGGTGGCCCGGGGCGGGAAGGCCGGCCCCTGCGACGCCTGGCCCAGGTGGTGGGCGCCGGGGGCGGCGACCAGGGCGACCAGCGCGAGACCCAGGACGCCGGAGACGAGGAAGGCCGCCCCGGTCAGCCTCCGGGACCGGGAGGTGCCTCGGCCGGAGCCCTCCGGTCGGCCGACGGGGCGGAGTCTGTGCCCGGTGCGGTGCGGGGGTTCGGGTTCGAGGGCCTGGAGGACGGCGCCGTCGGGGTGGACGATCAGCGGTCGGCGAGTGCCGTCGGGGTCGATGGCGGTGACCCGGATCGGGCGGCCGATCCGCGCGTACTGCCGGGCGGCGTGCGCCACCGCCCAGCGGCGTACACCGTCGGCGTCCAGGCCCTCGGGCACAGGCACTGCGATGCCGTCGACCTCGACCCGGCCGTCGGCCATGATCTGGACGGCGGGCCAGGGCCAGTCCGGCACCAGGCCCGGGTCGTCGGCGGTCATTCGCCCACCCGTCTCTCTTCACTCATCCTCATGGCGCCTTCCTCGTTGTCCGAGTGGTTCTGCCGCTCTGCGGGTGGTCTCCCGATGGACGGCGACCGGCAGGCGTACGGCTGCCGGACAGACGCTCTCCCTTACAGCGGACGTTCAGACCACGACGACGGACTGAGGACGCGGTCCGGACATCCGCGGTGCCGTTGGTCGGAGTACCACAACACCACCAGCGTAACGGTTCGTAACATCTAGTTACAGGAAGTGAGAATCGCCGGGCCGGATGAGTGTCCTGACGAATCTGCCGGCGCGCGTTCCCCAGGGCCGGATGCTGTCGGCGGAGCGGTCGGCGCTGTTCAGGACACCGCCGCATCTCGCCCCTCGATGCGAGCCCTCGTCGGTGGCAGCCGCGGCCCCGCAGCGTCGCAACCAAGCCCGTCTGGCATCCTGCCCGCATGGACTCTGACGCCCCGACCCCGGTCCACATCGACAAGGTGATGGACGGGCTGGCGATGAACTCCGCCCTGCCGGGCGCCATGGTCCGGCGACTGTTCGCCTGGCGGCGGGGATGGGGGAAGGTGGCGAAGCGTCAGGACCTCACCGAGGACATGATCGCTGAGATCATCGCAACCGACGACCACTGGCTGCTGCACAGCCTGGCGCTCAACGACCGGCTGCCGGGCCGGTTCCGCATCCGTCTGGCCGCCCATCCGGACAAGGCGGTGCGGTCCGCGCTCGTCATCCACGCCGCCACCGCACCGAGGGAGATGCTGGAGCAGCTCATCGATGACCCCGATCCACAGGTCCGCGAGTACCTGGCCAAGCACCATTGCACGCCGCCCGACCTCCGGGCCCGCCTCGCCGCCGACTCCGCCCCTGCGATCCGCGCCACGCTGGCGACGCACTGGACACAAGCGCCGGAAGAGGTCCGTCGGATCCTGCTGACCGATCCCGAGGCCATGGTCCGCGCTGCGGCCTGTTCCACCTACTTCGCGCATCGGCCGCATCCGATACCGCCCTCGGACCTGCTGCCTGCGCTGTTGGCGGACCCTGTGACCCGGGCGGGCGCGGTGATTCACGCCGTTCTCGACGCGGACACCTTCCGGCGGCTCGCCGAGGATCCGGACAGTAAGGTGCGCGCTGAGCTCGCCCGGCATCCCGACTTGCCTCCGTCGGTCCGCGAGGTCCTTGCCGTCGATCCGGCCTTGAGCGTCCGGGTGAAGATCTTCGCCCGGCCGGACACGCCGAAGCACGTGCGGGCGCAGATCCACGCCTCGGTCCATGAGCTTGCGCGTTCGACGGCGGACCCGGGCCCGGACGCCGACGATGAAACAGTCCTGCACTGGTATCAAGACGCCTTCGCACCCACGGAACTGCGGATCCTGCGCCTGCAATGGGTTACGGCCGATCCGCTGCCACACATCGACTCGCCCTATGTCAGCTTCCGAGTCTCAGCGGCACTCAGCAAGGACCTTCCCGCCGGCGCGGTGGCCCGGCTGCTCGGCGACAAAGAGGAGATGGTCCGCCTCACCATGGCCAGCACCGCCCCGCACCTGGTTGATCCCGCGACCGCCGAGACCATCGAACGCCGCTACCGCCGGCGGGACAAGTTCACGTTCTGGTGGGACACGAAGGAGGTCTTGACGTTCGGGTCAGAAACCCTGCGCCGCTTCGCCACCGACCCTGAACCCCGACTCCGCTCCTTCGCACCCCGCGATCCGGATCTACCTTCGGAACTCGCCGAGAAGCTGGCCTCCGACCCGGAAGACCGCGTCCGCCGCGCAGTCGCACCCCACCGCAACCTCCCGCTCCCAGCTCTGCTGCGACTCCTCGCCGACCCCTCGGAGCACGTCGCGGAGGCCGCCGGTGCCTCGCCGTTCCTTCCAGCCGAACACATGGAGTGGCTGCTGACCCAAGCGGGCCTGTAGCCGTCACGTCGCCCAGCCTCGAACGTACGACTGCGGGCGCCATCGCGGGCGGCGGCACTGGGAGCGTCGTTCTCCTCGGTCAGGCCCTCAATATCAGAGTGGTTCGGGTCGATCTCGACGGTGCGGTCAGCACGGATCCGGCCAAGCACCTTGCCCGGACAAGTGGAGAACGAGGGCAGCAATGTTCCAGGCGTCATCCTCGCCGCGGTGGTGACGGCCTTCGAGCCGCCGCCCGGCGATCTCCAAGGCCTGCGCCATGCCCGGGCGTTTGCGTAGGCCGTATGCCTCGGTGAAGGCCGCCTTGGCGTTGGTGTGGTGCCGGCCGAAGGGATAGGGCGTCCGGGTGTCCTGGCACTGCCGGGTGAACTGGTGGCGGTCGTAGTCGCCCCAACTGGCCCACGGGCGGGACCCGGCGTCGTGTTCGGCCGCCAACAGCCGACACGCCTCGACGAAGCTGACCCCTCCATCCACCTCGTATTGCGTGAGCCCGGTCAACTCCGTGCAGAACGCGCTGACCGTGGACCGGGCGGGACGCACCAGGATCCGATGCCGGGCGACACGCTCCGCGGTGGCCAGATCGACGACCGTCAGCCCGATCTCGATGATCTCGCTGACCGCACCCGGCGGTTGGCCGCCGGCCCAGCAGGTGGCTTCGACATCCACGACGTTCACGAGGTGTCCAGCCCCGGTGGTCTCCATGCCGGGAAGCGTAGGGACGAGCGGCAACCGCGGCACCTGGATTTTCCTGCTGCGGTGTGGATGCGGCGCCGTACCGACACCCCGGCAGGCAGCGGGTGCGGGGCGGCGCCTCAGTCGGGCGAGCCCGGTCCCGGGCCACGCGATGTTCGCCCCTCGGCGCACGACGCGGTGAGAGTCCGACAGTGAGCTGGCGTCCAGGCCTGGTCGGCAAGGGCGGGTGCGACGGCGATGCCTTCGCGGCTGCGCTTCTCCAGCAGGTCGGCTTCGAACTCGGCGAAGACGGCCGACATGGCCCCCGGCCCCGAGGCCGACGTGGGAGGAGATCACGGCGGAGCAGCGGATGCCGTTCACCAAGCTCGACGACCCTCGCCCCCGCAGGCACGCCGCCTCCATGCGATGCTCCGCTCAAGCACGCAGGTCAGGAGACATCCGGTGGCGGGGCCAGACGGGTTCAGAGTGCGAGCCAGATCAGGTCCGTCACGCGCAGCGCGGCCGCGTCCGGGTCTGGCAGGTAGTACAGGAGGACCGGTTCGCGGTGGATGTCTACCGCATAGCGGCCGTCCGTGAGCCTGGTGCCCGCCAGCGGCTTGCCGGCGGCGGCCGCGGCGGCGACTTCGATGGCCAGGGCGCGGGCGAACAGCACGATGGCGTCGTGGAGCCGTTCCTCGCCTGCCTTGTGCATGTCGGTAAGAGTCTGTGCGGCCCGGAGGTCCAGGCTCACGGTCCATCTCTGTGGCAAGGCGCCCGTCACTCCCCGTCGACGAGCAGCGGTTCGGGCAGCGGCACCTGGTTGACGCCCAGCCGGGCGTCGGCCAGCCGCTCGTCTGCGCCCGGCACCTTGTCGAGCATGAGCTCGAACCACCGGGCCGACACCACGTCCTGGAGGTCCTCGGCCGGGGTGGCCATGACCAGCTCCAGGAACTGCTTGCGCTGCTTCTCGTCCGGGATGGCTGCACGTACGGCCTCGATCGTGCGAGGGAACGAGCGGACTCGCGGATCGGCGGGCTGCTCGGCCTGCTGCGCGCTCATGGGGGTTCTCCTTAACGACGCTGCACCGCCCACCGTACCGGTTGCCGCTCCTGCGGGGGCAGGGGATCGCCTCACGTACGCGACCCGCTCCGGCAGCGCCCCGAGGAGATGGCCTGGCCACGGACAGTTCGGCGGCGATCTGCGGGGGCGTGTGGTTCAGTGCGTGCAGGTCGTCGGCTCCCCGTTCGAACAGTCTCACCAGCGCCGAGAGCGGGTGCGCAGCGCGATACCGGCCGAGTCGGTGCCCTGCGGTGAGTGCTCAGCCGGGACGCGGCCGAGGGGAGGGATCTGGTCACTGCCAGATGCCTGGCTGCCCGACAGCAGCGGCCGTGACCTTGGGCGAGCGGCCTGTGGCGACCAGCAGGGTCTCCGCGAGGCCGTCCGCGACCACGGTCACCCGGATACCCGGGCCTGCGTCGTCGAGCGGGTCAACGCCTCTCGTGCGCCGCGGCGTTGAACGCGGCGAGCTGCTCGGTGAACGCCCGGGCGCCGCCCTGGGCCGGGTGGCGGACGGGGGTCGCTCCGATGCCGGCGCGGGCCAGGGCGCCCTGGGCCTTGCGGCCGACCGCGAGGAACGTCGTGATGCCGAACGCCTCCGCCAGTGCGAGCGCGATCGGCACGCCGGCGGCCACCTCGGTCGCCCGAGGCGCCCGGTTGGTCGCCGGACGGCCCGGCTCGTGCGGGTGGTTGGGGTAGATCGCCCACATCAGCGGGAGCGCTCCGCGCCACCCCGCCAACGCCCGCCAGACGATCCCGGAAGACTGCTCCCAGGTCGCGGCAGGATGCTCCGGCAATGTGAAACCGTCACCCTGCGGAGCACCGGTGATGAGCCCAGGCCTGGACATCAGCTGCCGCACGCTCGTGAACGGCACCCCCGACACCGTGTGCCCGCGATAGCCGGGCGCCTCGCCCACCATCATCACCCGCAGGCCGCCGGCGGCCATCGAGGCGGCCGTCAGCTCGTGGTAGCGCCGCAGATTGTGTTCGCGACGCCGCCCATCCGGATCCGGCCCGTACAGGAACTCCGCGTCGTCCGGCACCGGCACCGCCCGCAGCAGCTCCCAGAACCTGCGGGTGTCGACGACCGCCACCTGCTCCACCACGCCCTCACCGCAAGGAGATCCGCCGCCCGACGACGGCTCCGGATGGACATGCTAGGTGCCTCCGACGAGGGGACGGCGGACGCGTCACCCCGCCGGAGGACGGCTGCGCCGGAATCCCTCCCTGACGGGGAGGCAGTGCGTCCACTGCCCATGCGAGATCGCATATTCGAGCATCCGCATCATCAATCACCAACGGATCTGCTGGGATCCGCGGCGCCGACGGCCCCCGAAAGGTCCGGATTCATTGAACTCCCGTCGCGCCTGTCGTGTGCCGGCTTCCTTGAAGGCGACCGGCTTGCGGCCCTCCCACAACCCGGTCCAAGAAACGGACGCTCCCGGCGCGCCCAAGATGGCAGCACCAAGGTTATGAGGTGGCGGCGCAAGAGCGCACGGCCTGTGGACACCGGCCCCGGCCTCGCTCACTTCCGGCAGGAGCTGAGCGTCACGCCGGCGGCTGGGTGAGTTTGGCGGCGACGGCGTCGAGGACCCAGTCCAGACCGGTCGCAAAGGATGCCTAGGAGCGCGTCTCGGTAACCGGCAAGCGGTCGGGTGATCGTGGTCGTGGGGGTGGCTCTCGGTCACCCGGTGGTGGCGGTTGGAACGAGATGGCTGGGTCTGCTGGGCCTGGGGCTCCGCCGGGACCGGGCGTGGGATTCTGCGGGGCCTGGTCCGGGCCGGTCAGGCGATCGCTGCGGCCAGTCTGGCAGTGCCGATGTGCCGGAAGGACTTGCGGAAGTTGCGGCAGGCGGCGAGCAGGCGCCATTCGCCGCGGGCTCCGTCTTCGCCGTGCAGGAAGAGCTGGCGGCCGTTCTGGCAGGTCGTGATCTGGTCGAGGACGGGTTCGACGATGGCCTTGCGGCGGCTGTAGGACTTCCGGCCCGGCTTCGTCCACAGCTTGCGGGCCATGCGCTCCTTCAGTGTGGCGCCGGTGGGGATGCGTCCGCGGGGTGCCGGCGGGACCTGCTCGTCGTGGTCGAGTCGGCCGGTGGCCATGAACGTTTCTTCCCCGTAGGACAGTTGGCGCTCTCTGGCGGCTTCGAGGTTGGTCTCGGAGCAGTACCCAGCGTCCATGAGGGCCTGCTTGGGATGCGTGCCGGTGTTCGCGGCCGACTGGTCGAGCATCGTTGTGTAGTTCAGTGCGTCGGAGGCGTTCGTGGTGACGTCGGCGGCGGTGATGACCTGGTGGGCCTCGTCGACGACGGCCTGGGCGTTGTAGGCCTGGATGAAGGCGCCGCCGCTGTTCTGCATGATCCGCAAGTCTGGGTCGGTGAAGTTGGCCTGGGCCTTCGGCTTTGGGCGGGCCGTCTTGGCGGCCTGCTCGCCGACCTCGGTGACGGCCTGCTCGTCGCGGGTGCCGACGCGTTCCTGGCGGCGGCGCTCCTTGTCCTCGGCGTGGCGTCGTGCTTTCTGCGCGGCCTCGGCCTCAATCTACGCGCGGGCGGCCTGCAGCTTCGCCAAGCGCTTCTCGCGGCGGTCCAGCTCGGCGGGCAGGTCGGCTTCCTTGCCGTCGGGTCCGAACCTGCGTCCTCGGCTTCGTCGGTGATCTCGGCATCCGCGACCAGGGCCCCGGCTTGGGCCTCCAGGGCGGCAATCTCGGCCTCGACCCGCTCTTCCTTCTCGACCAGACGGCCGTAGCTCATCGCCTTGTGCTTGGAGGCGTTGGCTTCCAGTTTCGTGCCGTCCAGCGCGACGCGGCCCATCGTGACCACGCCGAGTTTCTGCGCAAGGTGCAGGGACTGGGTGAACAGGTCGGCGACGAACCGGGCCAGATGTCCCTCGGGCAGCCAGTCGTCCAGCGACGGCGGCAGCAGCAGAACTTGGTTCGGGTCGAACGCCCAGAACCGTTTGTCCACCGCCGCCAGACGCGCTTGCGGCCGCTTCGGCTCGACCGGCTCGACCTCGAACAGTCCATCCCCACCACGCATGCCCTGATCATTTCGTATGAATGATCAGGGCATGCAGCCAGGCAGACGCCGGGCACCGGCTCAGACGGCTGTCGACTGGCGCTGGTGAGGCATGTTCCAGCCTTCAGCGAGTCTCGACGGATGAACGTTGTGTCCGCCGCCGAAGAACTCGCAGAACTTCATAATCAGCGGGTCCCAGCCGAGCGGGTCCACGTAGTGCGTCCCCGGGATGACCAGTTCCTCTTCGACATGGGCACGAAGGACCTCGACCTGGAAGGCGGTGGCGTGGGGAATGGGACTGCCGAAGGGATGGGCCGAGACGACCCGGCACTCCAGCTGGACCGGACATTCCGCGACCCTGGGGGCTCGGACCAGGTCCGATGCCTGCTCGGTCAGCTGTGCGGCCGAGAACTTGTCCGGCTCGTAACGGTAGCCCTGCTTCGCCTTGTAGTCCGACACGGCCGGCTTCCCGGTGGTGAGCGCGATCCGGTCAACGGTATCGACCATCGCCGATGAGGGCAGGTTGAGCACGCACTCACCATCCCGCAGCAGGTTCGCCGTGGTCTGGGCACTGTTACCAAGACCGAGCATGCAGGCCTGGCCCAACCACCACGCGGAGGACATCGGCGCCAGGTTCGGAGTGCCGTCTTCGTTGAGTGAACTGATCAGCACCACCGGAGTCCCGAAGTACAAGACCTTGAGCTCAGGGACGACGTGCATGTGCTGCACCTTTCGCGGAGGATTCAGACAGACAGACCCGCGATCAGGAACACGAGCCGTCACTGACTCTCTCGCGAGCGAGACCACCTCCGCTGGCGGAAAAGCGACGTGACATTCCGAATCAGCGGAACGAATCGCCGATGACAGGCTCGTCCCGTTACTGAGACACGCTCCCAGGCGTCCACGTCCGTGCCGTCGTACACCTCCTTGGCCAGCGCCGGGAAGCGGCCCGTGGCCAACATCCTCGCCACATGCGGGCCGGAGGTGCGCTGCCAGTCGCGCCGGGGCAGGCCCGTGGCGCGCTCGACCCGCAGATTCGTGATCTCGCGTCTGATCGCGCCGGTGAAGTAGGCGCTGACGGTCTCCACCGCACGCATGACGGTGTCGATGGCGGCGAGGCCGTCGAGGGCAGCCTGCGTGGCCTCGGTCACGGCGAGGCCGTTCGGGCCCAGGGTCGGGCGGCCGCCGAGCAGACCAGGTCCGCGCGAAGTGCTTCCCAACCGACTCGGCTCTGGCTTCGGTGGGACACGATGGCGTGATCAGGATGTGGGACGTCGTGGTACGGCGTCTGAACAGCAGTCAGAACGCGCTTGCAGCAGTCGGGATCGCGCAGCCTCACATCCGGGATTTCAGCACGTCGACCTCACAGCCCGGCGCGAACGGGTCGAAGCCGTGCTCGACCAGCCAGCGAACCCCCAGCAGGCTTCGCAACGACCACCACGCGCGGATCACGTCGAGGTCGACGTCGGTGCCATAACCGGCGATGACGTCGTCGAGGTGCTCCTCGTGTCCGAGTGTGAACGTGGCGAGGTCGAAAAGGGCATCACCCCGGCCCGCCTCGGACCAGTCGATGATGCCGGTGACCTCGTCGCCGTCGACGAAGACGTGCTCGACCTGCAGGTCGCCGTGCGTGAACACGGGAGTCCACGGCCGGATCGCGGCCTCGGCGACCTGGCGGTTGCGGGTGACCAGGTCGGCGGGCAGGACGCCGTTTGTCACGAGCAACTCGCACTCGCCGTCGAGTTCCGCCGCCAACTCGTCGGGACTCCGGCGGCGCCGGCCGGGCCAGGGCGGCAACGGCGCCTCGTGCAACTGCCGGATGGCGGCACCCGCCGCGGCCCACGCCGTCGACGACGCGGTCGACGGCTCACCGAGACGGCCGAGCGCCGTCCCCGGGACGGCGGCGATCGCGAGCACGGGCGGCTTGTGCCACAGGACCTCCGGAGTCGGGACCGGCACCAAGGCCATCGCCTCGACCTCGACGTCGATGCGCGCCTGATCGGCGTCCACCTTCAGGAATACGTCGCCGACGCGCAGGGTCGCGCGCTCGGAATGGGCGACGACAACTTTGACCTCATCCATGGGCGACCAGTATCCCGGGGATGACCGCGGACGTCGCCGGGATTGTCGCGTGCGATGACGCGGCTGACCCTGTCCCGCTACCCGGCGAGCCAGACCGTCCGTTGGGATGGCTCGGGCCGCAACGACGGCGCGGCCGCTGGCCGCGCCGGCGCACCGCCGGTTCAGTGGAACCGGCCATCACCTGTGTCTGCGGAGAACGCATTCGAGCCCACCCCACATCACCCGCAGAACTCAGGACGTCGGCGGAGCAGCCACGCAACGGCTCCCGGCGCCGCGTCGGACAGCACATCACCTCAGGCCCCAGCATCAGAGGAGAACCATGCACATCGCAGTCATCGGGGCGACAGGAACCATCGGAAGCCGGGTTGTCAACGAGGCTCTCAGCCGGGGCCATCTCGTCACCGCGCTCAGTCGTGACGCGGGCCCGCACGCCGCCGCCGAACAGCGGCCGGGAGTCACCTGGCGCAGTGTCGACGCGCTCGATCCCGTGAGCATCAGCGCTGTACTTCCCGGGCTCGATGTGCTGATCAGCGCCTACCAGCCGGGCAACGCTGCGGTCGACTCCGCCGACATGCTGCAGCGTTCCATCGCCAGCCCCGAGTTGTATCCGGCCGTTGCCCGCGCTCTGCTCAAAGCGCTGGAGACGCATCCCCGCACGCGCCTCATCGTGGTCGGCGGTGCGGGAACCCTGGAAGTACATCCCGGGACGGTCCTGGCCGAATCGGCCGAGCTGCTCCACCAGACCCTGGACGAGCTCGGTGTCCCCCGGGAGTTCGCGGCTGCCGTACGCGGCCACCTGGAGGCGTTGAACACGCTGCGCACCTCCAACCGCCTGTGGACCTACTTCAGTCCTTCCCAGCACATCGGCCCCGGCGAACGCACCGGGCGTTTCCGTATCGGTGGCGATCAGACCATCCGCGATGCCGAGGGGATCAGCCGGATCTCCACAGAGGATGCAGCGGTGGCTCTGATCGACGAGGTCGAGCTGCCTCGGTTTGTACAACGCCGCTTCACCGCGGGTTACTGAATCGCCTGACTGTTCGCCACCGCAGCCGGTCACGATGCAGGCACTCGGCAGTGCGGCTGAGCGACGCACGGCTGAACGACCATGACGTGGGCGCGTTCGCACGCGTCGAGCCACTCGGTGCACCAGCCGACGGCCCGCGACCCTGGCCCGAGCGGGGGCTGTCGAGCTGGGGGCTGCAAGGCTGCGCAGCCCATGCACGCGCACGTCCGGGGGCACCCGTCCAGCCCCGGCGATGTCACGCTCGACCGCGCCGCGGCTGGCCGTGCACTCCCCGTCCGCCGGCTGGACGCCGACGCACACGGGGGGCGGCTCTGTGCGAGTCGCCCCCCGTGTGGCTGGTCGAGGTCAGCGCACCTTCAGACGGTGCACCCCTCCGCTGATGGTGCCGACGTACAGGTAGGCACCGTCGGGGCTGGCCGCGAGCTTGGTGGCGTCCAGATTCTGCAGCCCGTTGGAGATGTTGCTCCAGGTCAGGCCGTTGTCGGTACTGCGCAGCACGCCACGGCCGCCCTTGGGCAGGTCGTTGGGTGAGTAGCGTGTCGTGGCCGCGTAGAGCGTGCTGCCGACGCGGAGCAGGTCCGAGACTCGCGTCGGCAGGCCCCCGGTGTCCGCGGTACGCCAGGTCCGGCCGCCGTCGCTGCTCACCCGGATGCCGCCGCCCCCGACGAGCAGCCGGGTGCCGTCGAGGTCGATCGCTGAGACGGCCCCCTCGGTGACCTGCGTGACGGTCGCCCCGCCGTCGTCCGAGCGGTACAGGCCCTGGGCGTTGCCCAGCCACAGGCGCATCGGGTTGTGCGGGTCACCGATCACGGCGTCGTAGCTGGCATCGTGGTGCAGCGCCTTCCACGTCGCACCGTTGTCGGCGGTCGCGAAGAGGCCCGAGTCGCCCAGGGACTCGTAGCCGACGAGTACGCGCTGCGGATCGGCGGGGTCGACGGTGAGTGTCTTCGGTTGGCCCCCGAAGGTGGTCTTCTGCTCCCAGGTGCTGCCGCTGTCCTCGCTCCGCGAGACGGAGAAGGTGCCCACCGCGGAGGAGGTGACCTTCCACACCACCTTGGGGTTCTTGGGGGACACCGCGACCAGGCCGACCCTCTCCCCGATGCGTCCCTCGTTGCCGGACGGTCCCCATTCCGGGGCGCTGACGGGCAGTTGAGCCCGCTGGATGCCGGTTTCCGTTCCGGCCAGGAGGGTGTTCCCGGTGACTGCGAGGTCGTACGCGGTCCCGCCCTGGACGCCGATCCGGCGGTAGTCGCTGCCGGGGGCGGCTGCCCGGTAGAGGCCGGCCAGATCGGTGGACACCGTGAACGATCCGTCCGCCCACCGGTCGTAGTCGCTGGGCGCGGTGTTGAGCTGCGGCATGGGAATCGGCGCCCAGGTGCGGCCGTCGTTCCGGCCCAGCCAGCTCACCCCGGTCGTCCCGAGGAACACCTCGTCGCCCGAGACCTTCAGGCTGGTGACCGCGTCGTCGACGGTGTGCAGGGTGGACCAGGTCTTGCCCTGGTCGTACGAGCCGACCAGACCGGCCTCTGCGTCATAGGCGACGACGACGGAGCCGTCCGCGGCCAGCCGCTGGGTGGTGAAGTCGGGCGAGTCGTAGACCTGCCGGGAGTCCGTGAGGTTGCCCGAGAGCACGCCGGAGCGTACCCAGATGCCCGCCGGGGTCGAGAGGTAGAGGTCGTCGCCGGAGACCGCCGCCCCCGTGACGTCGCCGGACACTCCGACGGGGTATGCGGTCCACGTGTCGCCCGTGTCGGTGCTGACGAGGAGTCCGGCGTCGGTCACGGCGATCAGGGTGTGGGTCTGCTCGTCGGTGACCAGTGCGGCGATATGGGTGTCGGGGACGTCGAGGGTCTGCCATGTGCGGCCCCGGTCCCGGGTCCGCAGGATGGTGCCCTGCATCAGCTGCGCTGTCGATGCGTCGCCGTCGCCGTTGACGGCGTACCACCAGCGGCTCGAGTCATTGGTGTCGACGACGACCGTGCCGTTGCCCCTGGCCATCGGGAGCCGGTTGAGCTGGGTCCAGGTCGCGCCGCTGTCGGTGGTGAGCCAGGGGCCGGCCTTGCGGTACTCGGTCAGTACGGCCTGACGCGGCGCACGGGGGACGGTGGTGAGCTGGCCGCCGTCGGTGTTGGGGCCCACGGGCTCCCACTGGCTGCCCCTGCTGTCCTCGGGGGTGACCTCGAAGGCGTCGGAGCCGACAAGCCGCTGACCGGTGGCGGCCGTTCCGGCGACCGTCACCTTGTACGCCCCGGCGCTCCGCCCGGTCACCGCGGCCCGGTACCAGGTGCCGTGGTCGAGGACGGTGGTGACCGTGGTGGCGTTGCCGTGCGGCGGGGTCACGGTGACGGTGGGCGGGCCGCTGAGGGCGGTCGGGCTGTAGACGAACACCGTGGAGTGGCCGTCGCTGGGATCGGGCGAGGCCTGCGCGATCAGATGCTGTGCGACCAGCAGGTAGGGAACGGTGATCGCCGGTCCGCTGCCGGCGGTGACGGTGAGACGTCCGGTGACTTCGGTGTCGGCGGTGGGCCGCGCCGTCCGGATCGTGACGGCGGCCGTGGCGGTACCCCCCGCAGCGATGTCGATGTGCTGCGGGCTGACCTCGGCGGCGCCGCTCGTCCTCAGGGTCGCGGTCAGTCGCCGCGTCCCGGAGTTGCGCAGTGTCACCGTCCTGGTGCCGCCGATCGTCGGCCGGGAGAGGTCGGCGAGCCCGAAGGAGAGGCTGGCGGGCGTGGCGGTGACGACGGCGTTCGCTGCCGCGGCCACGTCGAGGCGACCGGCGCCCTGGGTGGTGGGTTCCGAGCCGTCCAGCGGTTTGGCCGTGCCGACCAGGGCCGACTTCACCGTGTCCGGCGACTGTCCCGGGTGCAGTTGGCGGAGCAGGGCGGCGGCGCCCGCGACGTGCGGGGCGGCCATCGAGGTTCCGGACATCCGGAACTCACCGGGTGCGTACAGGCTCTTCGGCACGGTGGAGCGGATCTCCACGCCCGGCGCCACCAGGTCAGGCTTCAACTCGTAGCGCGGCGAGGGGCCGCGGGAGGAGAAGGAGGCGATCTGGTCCGTGGCGTCGGTGCCGCGGACGGTGACGGAGACGGGCTTGGCTGCCAGGCGAGTGCTCAGTTCCTGGTACTGGCCCATGTCCATGCTGAGGACGACCAGCTTGTCCATGCGCTGGGAATCGCCGGAGGCGGCGATGCCGGGGGCGCCGGCGGTGACGGCGACGGTCCCGTCGCCGGCCGCGGTGCGTTGCGGGTCTCCTCCGCCGCTGTACAGGGGGCCGATCAGCAGGGCGAGGGCCCCGCGCTGCTCCGCCTCGCGGGCCAGCTCCAGGTCCGGGGTCGCCTGGACCAGCACGATCTTGCCGTGGACGTCGCCCACCCGGGACCAGTCCTCGGCGCTGCCCGAGCCGGCGTCCACGACCTGGGCCGTGAACGGCTTGGTCGGCGGGTTCGCCGACATGGTTTCACGGTTGGTCTGGAGGAGTTGGGGGTGGGGGCCGGCCAGATAGGCCGTGGGCAGCACGAGGTTGCTCGTGGACGCCCCGACGGCGATGACCCCGTCGGCGGACGCGGGGGTGGTGACCGTGTCCGGACCGGGGCCGTAGTTCCCGGCGGCTGCCACCACCACGACGCCTGCCCGGGTGGCGGCGGTCGCGGCCAGACCCAGCGGGTCGGTGCCGTCGCCGGAGCCGCCCAGACTCATGTTGATGACGTCGGCGCGATGCGGGTTCGCGGGGTCGCTTGCCGCCTCGACACCCGCGATGATGTCGGACTCGTAGCCGCTGCCCTGGTCGTCCATCACCTTGTAGGCGACGATGGTGGCGTCCGGGGCAACGCCGGTGATCCCGCCCTGCTCCGCGGCCTTGCCCGCGATGATCCCGGCGACGTGGGTGCCGTGGCCGTTGTCGTCCATCGGGTCGGCGTCGTTGTTGACGAAGTCGTACCCGGCGACGACCTTGTGCCCGGGGCCGAATCCGCCGCCGAGGTCGGGGTGGGTGTAGTCCACGCCCGAATCGATGACGGCGACCGTCACCCCTGCCCCTCGCACGGCCTTGCCCGACGGGTCCTGGCGCTTCCACACCTGGGGCGCGCCGATGAGCGGAACGCTGACGTCGGTCTGGGCCCGCACCGGGATGTCCGGGACGACGGCCGTGACGCCCGGCATCGCGGACAGTCCTGGGATTTCGTCGGCGGAGACGGTCATCGCCACGGCGTTGACCAGGAGGTTGAATGTGCGGACCGCGGCGGGGTGCAGGCCGGCCCGTGCGGCCTTGCCGAGGAAGTCCTGCTGCCGGGATGCCACCGAGCGGCGTGCGGTGGTGACTTCGGCGGCTCGGGCTGACGGTGCCGTGCCGGCGGGCGCGGCGGTGATCGCGGCGGCTCCGGAGAGTTCGACGATCACCCGCCGTTCGGGACCGGGGGCCCCCGAGCCGGCTGCGGGCGGAACCCACGAGAGGAGGCCTCCCACCACGACGGCTGCCAGCCCGACATTGAGTGATCTTCGTATCGATATCGCCATGGGGAAGGTCTTACGGGGAGCTGTTTGCGGATGCAACGATTCGCCGTGGCCCATTGCTGTCAGTGGCACCCGTGGGCCAAGGTAGTTGCATGATCAAGCAGCTCTCAGCCGTGGGTGTCGCTCCGTTCGACGAGAGCGTCTACCGTGCGGTCCTTGCAAGGCACACGGCGCGCCCCAGCGAACTCGAAGCCGACCTCGACTGCTCCGCCGAGCGGATCGTCCGGGCTCTGGACCGGCTGTGCGAGCAAGGGCTGGTGAGCCGGCTCGCCGGAGCCCGCCGCCGCTACACGGCCATCGAGCCGCAGGCGGCGCTGGAGGCTCTGATCAGGGGACGGACCCTGGACCTGGACCGGGTCCGGTCGGCGGCAACGGAGCTGTCCGAGCTCTTCGCCGGGGCCCGGAACGCCGCCACCGAGGAGGTCGAGCTCGCCACCGGCAGCGAGGAGCTGGGCCGTTGGTTCGTACGACTGCAACAGGAGGCGCGCAAGGAGGTCATCACCCTGGACCGGCCGCCGTATGCGCTGACCACCTCGAATCCGGTGGAGGCGACCGCCCTGGCCCGCGGCGTGGTGTACCGCTCGGTCTACGCCCCGGAGGCCCTGGAGTGGCCGGGCGTCCTCAGGGACATCCGAGACCTCGTCCACCACGGCGAACAGGCACGGGTGCTGCCAGGGCTGAGGGTCAAACTCGCCATAGCCGACCGCCGGCTCGCTCTGATGCCGCTGTCGCTGGACCTCACCGACGTACGCGCCGCGGTCATCCGCCCCTCCGCGCTGCTGGACTCGCTCATCGACTACTGGGAGATGTGCTGGCGGCAGGCCACCCCGCTCGGCGCACCCACCGCGGACCCGCTCGGCGAGGAGGACCGTCAGCTCCTGATGCTCCTGGTCAGCGGCCTCAAGGACGAGGCGATAGCCCGACAGCTCGGCTGGTCGGTACGTACCATGCGGCGCCGGATGAGCCGCCTGCTGGAGTCGTTGGGGGCCGCCAACCGCTTCCAGGCCGGAGCGATCGCCGCCCGCAGCGGCTGGCTGTGACGCCGGGTCGGGTCGAGCGCGCGAGTCGCTCGTCGTGCCTGCTCCACTCGGCAGGCGGTGCGTCATGACGCGTCCGTGCGCGCGGCTGCTACGGACGCCGGTTCCGCTCACCTTCGCATCGGGGCCGCCCGCCTGACCTTCACCGTGTGACCGCGTTGCTCGTACGGTGGAGGCCACCCCGCGTCGGAAGGCGCGCCTGTTCTGCGCTCAGTCCGGGCCTGTGTGTCATTCCGCGCTGTCGATTGTCCGGTAGAAGGAGAGGAGGGCCTCCGCGAGCCGCCCGGGTGCTTCCATCGCCGCGTAGTGGCCGATGCCGTCGAGCGAGACGGAGCTCACGTCCTTGGTGACCTGGCGCAGTGTCGCCGGCGTGAAGTCTCCTGACCTGCCTCCGACGGCGAGCACGGGCGTGGCGAGGTGCTGGGACGCCAGTTTCCGGATCTCCTCGCCTTCCCTGAGCATCGATCGGTAGAGCCCGGCGGCGCCGTTGAACGCGTCGGGTCGCGCGTAGGAGCGGGTGAGCTCGTCGATGTCCTGGTCGGTGAACGCATCAGGGGTCGCGCAGAGGGAGGGCAGGGCGTAGTCGGCGAGGAATACGCGCTCCCGCCCGGTGAGCAGCATCTCCGGGATGCCGGGGGCGACGAGAACACCGATGTGCCAGGCACCGCCGTGAGTGACGTCCGCGAGCCTTTCGACGCCGAACCCGGGCAGCCCGGTCTCGATCGCGGCGTAGCTTCGCACAAGGTCCGGGTGTGTGGCGGTGACGCGGAACGTGGTGGGGCCGCTGATGTCCTGGCCGGTGAGGTGGACGGGGCCGAGGTCGAGCCGGGCGATCAGCTCGCTCAGGTCCTGGGCCGCGGTCGCACTGTCGTGGTCCGTCGCGGCGGTGGCGGAGTCGCCGAAGCCGCGCAGGTCCGGGGCGAACACCCGGTGGTGCCGGCTGAGCAAGGGGATCAGTTTGTGGAAGACCCACCAGGTTTCCGGAAAGCCGTGGACCAGCATGACGGGGGATCCGGACGTTCCGGCTGAGACGTAGTGCAGTTGCGTGCCGTTGAGGCTGATGCGGTGGTGCTGGGCGCCCGGAATGGTGGCGCCGCGGGTCGTGGGGTTCATTGTTGCCCTCCATCTGGTCGACAACCTGGTTGTCAACCTATAGGTCGACAGCCAGGTTGTCGACCCCGGCGGGGCTCTCGTATGATGCGTCGTATGGCACGGTCACCAGGCGCTGAGCTTGCGCTGCTGCTGCTCGGCGGCTTCCAGTCGATGGTGGACGAGGTGCACGGCGAGCTGGCGAGCCGCGGACACGAAGGCGTGCGCGCAGGCCACGAGCCCGCCCTGCGCGCCATCGACGAGGGAGCAGACACAGCCGCGGAACTCGGCCGCAGCCTGTCGGTGTCCAAGCAGGCAGCCGCCAAGACGATCGCCGCCCTCGAGCGGCTCGGATACGTCGAACGCGAGGCCGACCCGAGCGACGCACGCCTTAAACGACTGCGCGTCACAGCCTGCGGCCACGACATGATGACCCTCGGCGCGGCGCTCTTCACCGAGGTGCGCGACCGCTGGGCGGCGCAGATCGGAGCCGAGCAGCTCGACGCCCTCGAAGCACACTTGACCCGGCTCACCAAGAACCGGCGGCCGAGCACTCAGGACCTGGCACGACTCCACGAGGATCTCGGCGAGACGATCTGACGACACGCGTCGGATCCCGTCTCGCGTCGATGTCCCTCACCACCTGAAGCAGTTGCACTGCGCGAGACCCCCGGCTGGTCCCGGGGCGGCGGCCGGTCCGCCCCGGCCGGTGCGCTGCTGCTGGCCGCGATCCGGCTGCGCACGGCCACCGCCGCCCAGGCCCGCACCCGGCCCCCGCGGCTCGGCGCCCTCCGCAACCGGCTGCGCGAACGCCGCGCCTGGAGACGCGAGCTCACGCGCTCCGCCCCACGTCCTCCCCGGCGCCGCCCTCCCCTGTGCCGTCCTCCCCCACGCCGTCCTCCCGCCGCCCCGCGGCAGGAGCGGTGCCGTGTTCGGGCCACACCCCGACGTGGTCGGGCTCCAGTGAGACCTCGACCCGGTGCTCCATGCCCAGTGCCTCCAGGAACTGGCGCGGCAGCTGCAGCCGGCCGGCCCGGTCCAGAACCGCGTACTCGCGCTCCTCGACGGACTCCTCGCCGTGCTCGTCGGTGGCGAACCGGCGCAGCACCTCCGAGCTGGCCCGGCCGTCCCGGAACGCCACTGAGCGGCGCACCTCCCCCGCCACCGCCGGGTCATGCGTCACGATCACCACGGTTGAGCCGAGCTCCCGGTTGACCGTGCGGAACGCATCGAAGATCATCGCGCCGGTCTCCGCGTCCAACTCACCGGTCGGTTCGTCCGCGAGCACCACACCCGGGTTGTTCGCCAGCGCCACCGCGATCGCGACGCGCTGCTGCTCGCCGCCGGACATCTGCTCCGGACGACGGTCCCGGCAGTGACCCACCTGCAGCAGCTCCAGCAGGTCCGCCGCGCGTCCGGCACGCAACCGTCGACGCCGGCCCCACCTGGAACCGGCCGGACCACCGCTCAACTGCATGGGCATCGCGACATTCTGAATGCCTGTCAGATAGGGAAGCAGGTTGTGCGCGGTCTGCTGCCATACGAAGCCGACCACCTCCCGCCGGTAGCGCAGCCGCTCGGCCGCGCCCATCGTCAGCAGGTCGCAGCCCGCCACCACCGACCGGCCGGCCGTCGGTACGTCCAGGCCCGCCAGGATCCGCAGCAGCGTCGACTTGCCGCTGCCGGATGCTCCCACCAGGGCCATCAGCTCTCCGGGTGCCACAGTCAGGTCCACGCCCTGCAGCGCCTGCACCTCCACGCCGTCCGTGGAGAAGATCCGCACCAGCCGGTCACAGGTGATGAGCGCGTCATGGCCGTAGCCGGGCCGTTCGCGCTCCGCGGCCACGCGAGCGCGCAGCTCGTCGAGGCTCGGTCCGGCCTCGCGGTGCTCCCGGTCTGCCGGGTGCAGGCCGCCGCTCGTGCTCATCTCTGGTCCCCCGCTCTCAGTTCGGTCGTCAGCTGTCGTCGTCCCACCACCGCGGCCTCCACGGCGACCACGGCCACCGCGAGCAGCAGCACTGCCAAGCCCGGCCCGGCCAGTGGCAGCAGCGCCGGCCGCAGCGCCGGAGGGCCGGCGCCCGGCGCGTCCGCCGTGCCGGCCAGCGCGGCCAGGTCCACGGACGGGCCGAACAGCGGCACTGCCGCCAGCCCCACCGCGATGCCTGCGACCACACCGGCCAGCACCTGCGGCAGCGCCTCCACCAGGATCAGCCGGTAGCCCTGACTGGGCGTCAGCCCCATGGTGCGCAGCCGCGCCAGCAGCGCCGCCCGACCCGGTGCGGCGTGCAGCAGTGCCAGCAGCACCGCGAGTGCGGCGAACAGCGCGGCCGCCGCCACCATGGCCAGGTAGAGGGTGGTCGCCGAGGCCTGCTCGGGCTGCCGGTCCAGGGCGGACACCACCTCCGAGCGGACCTCGACCGACGCCGTCGTGTGGGCGCGCGCCACCGTCGCGTGCAGGGCCGGCCCGTCGACCGGGCCGTCGATGAGCAGCAGCTCCGGGGCGAGCCGGTGCAGCCCGGTGGTCCGGGCCAGCGCCGGGGCGGACACGACCAGTATGTTGCCGTCCGGGGTGAACAGCGTGCCGCCCACCGTGCCGACCACCTTGAGCTGGTACGTGCCGACGATGTCGTTGCGGTGGACGAGCTGCGTGCCGATGCGGCGTGCCAGTGCGGGTGAGGCCAGCGCGGGCAGCGGGCCGCTGCCGCCGCCGTCCAACAGCGTTGTGGGCAGAGGCTGCGCCGTCCCCAGCTTCCGGGCCAGGGCGGAGTAGGCCTGCGGGTCGACGGCGTAGAGCTGGTAGTGGGTGCCGTTGCCGAGCGAGCCGCCGCCGGGGTGGTCGACCGGGACGACCGAGCGCACGCCGGGGCTGCGGCTCACCGCGGTGACCAGGGCGGGCGGCAGCGCCGAGCTGCCCTCGACCCGGGCGTCGGCGCCGACCTGCACCGCCGCCGTGTGGTCCCAGGTCTGCGTGATACCGGCGAGCATCTCGGTGCCGAAGACGGCCGCGGTGAGAGCCAGCAGCAGGGCGAGGGTGTGCAGCAGTGCGGAGCCGGCGGGGGCCCGTCCGGCGCGGGCCAGGCCAAGGAAACCGGATACGGAGCGGCGACGGGACCACAGACGTCCGACCGCCCGCAGCGGCCCGGGGTACAGCCGCGCCACCACGATCGCGCCGACCAGTCCGAGCAGCACCGGTGCACAGGTCAGCAAGAGGTCCGCGCCGGACGCCGTGCCGCGGCGGCGCACCGAGGCGACGGCGGCGACCGCCGCGAGAGCCACCGCGAGCTCCGCCACCGTGCGCCGCCGCGTCGGACGCGCCGTCAGCACATCGTCGCCGCGGCCGATCGCCCGCAGCACCCGGTGCCGCGCCAGGATGCGGACCGGGACGCCGATGGTGGCCAGTGCCCATACGGCCACGCCGGCGAGCACCGGCGTACCCACGTGCCGCGTGGGCAGCAGCACCAGGGCCAGCGCCGTGCCGGCTGCCGCGCCGGGCGTGGTCGCGGCGGCGGTCTCGGCCAGCAACCGCAGCCCGAGCCCCGCCATCCCGCCCCCGCGGGCCCGCAGCAGCGCGACCTCGCGCGCCCGGCGCTCCGCTGCGAGCCCGGCGGCCATCAGCAGCACAGCCGCGGCGGCGCCGGCCGCACCGGCCGCACCGACGGCGAGCATCGTGTGGAGGGCGCTCTCCCGCCGGTTGAACTCGTCCAGAACGCGGGGCAACCCGCTGGTCAGCGTGATGCCGTCGTCCCCGAAATCTGCCATGCCCAGCGCGGCGAGAGCCTCGGGGCCGGACAGCAGGCCGGCCAGCCTGCCCCGGGCGGCGCCGACCTCGTCGGCGTGCAGGCTCCCCGGCACCAGGGGCAGCCACCAGTACGCCAGGCTGCCGCCGAAATAGTAGGTGAACCAGTCGGTCGCGCCAGGGGCGACCAGGCCCTCGACGTTCCAGTACCGCGCCTGCGACGTGGTGTAGTCCAGCTCGGGGCGCAGCAGCCGCTGGTCGGCGACCCAGTAGGGCAGAGACGGATCCAGCGGCCGGTACACACCGACGACCTCCAGCGTGACCACCGTTCCGGTGCTCAGCCGGGCACCGGCGTGCACGCCGAGGATCCGCGCGGTCTGCTCGCTCACCGCGGTCTCCAGCACCAGCCGGGTGACCTGTTCGTCGGGTCCTCGCGGGGGAACGGGGTCGTGCGGCAGCCTGCCCTCGACCAGATGCACGTGCGCGGCCTGGCCCGGTTGCCAGGCCAGGGCGACGACCGGCGCCAGCCCATCGGGTCGCGGCATGTTCCTCCCGGTCAGGCTGACGGTCTCCAGGCCGCGGTCGCCGTAGCTGCTGGTGGCCTTGTCCACCACCAGCGGGGGACGGACAAGCGCCTCCAGCGCGTTCTGGACCTTCGCCGCCGTCATGGCGCCCCCGGCGCCGAAGAAACCGGGGTCCGTGGTGCCCGTGATGCTGCGCCCCTGCAGGTCGGTGGCGGCGATCCGGCGGCGCAGGGCGGTGTCGTCGGCACGGGCGGAGGCGGACGGCAGGGCCGCCGCGAGGAAGGCCGTCGCCAGAACCAGCAGGCACAGCGCGGCGGCGGCGCCGGACGCTGTGCGCAGCTGGGTGCGGGTCCACGGCGCGAGGGCCCGGCGGCGGGCGGCGGTCATGACTCCTCCGATCGACGCAGGCTGCGGGCCGGGTCGCCACCTCGGCGCCCGGACAGCGCCGCCACCAGGAGCGGCACGCCGCCGACCCCCACGAGCAGCAGCGCCAGCGGTGCGGCGGGCAGCAGCACCTGGACGGCGGGTACAGGCGGGGTCGCCTGCGGGGTCAGCACCAGCAGTGGGACGACGAGCCGCGTCAGTGCCTCGCCCAGCAGCGCGCCGGTGGCCACGCCGAGCAGCACCGGCAGCGCCAGCACGGCCGCGGTGCTGCGGGCCACCAGGCGCCGGGGCGCGCCGAGCGCGCGCAGCACGGCCGCCTCGCCGGCGCGCCGGCGTACCGCGCCGGAGGCCTCCGCGCCGAAGCCGACTGCGGCGAGCAGCGCGGCCAGGACGGACGCGGCCAGCAGCGCCGACTCGGGGCCGGTCCCCAGCGGGTCGTGCAGAAGCTCTGCGGTGACCTGGTCGCGCACGAACACGCTTCGCCTCCCGGGACGGGCCCGGATCGCGGCGGCGGTGCGCTCGGCGGCGCCGGGCGCACCGCTGACGTCCAGCCACCACTCGTGCTGCAGAATCGGCGCGATGAGGGCGGCGTCGGCCCGCCGGTCGAAGGCGGCCAGGTCGACCAGCAGCGCCCCGCCGTAGCCGTCGGATCCGTTGTCGCCGCTCTGGGCCAGGCGGCCGGTGAGGCCCTGCTCGGCGGCGGCCCCGGTGCCCGGCAGCGCGCTGACGGCCGCGGTGATGCGCACCCGGATCACCCCGGAGCCGAACCGGAGCGGCACCACATTGCCGACGTGCGCGCCGCTGGACTCCAGGAAGCGCCGGTCGGCGACGCCGGGCAGCGTGCCGAGCGAGCCGCGGTCGGGCCGCAGCGTGGTGATTCCGGGGTCGAGCGTCAGCGCGATCGGCCGGCTCGGGCTCCCCTCGACGGCCGGGACTCCGTCCGGGGCGGCGACGACAGTGCCGTCCGGCATGCCGTCGTCGTACGACGCCTTCCAGGCGAAAGCGCGCGGGACGGATGCGGGTGTCGCGTCGGCGCGCACGGCGCGGACCACGAAGTCCTGCTGCACCGGCGCGACTTGCGCCTCCGGAGTGGTGACGGTCAGTCCGCTGAGGGTCAGAGGGTAGGCGGGGGTGCCGTCGCCGGCCGCTGCCGCCAGGTCGGCGCGCACGGAGTGCGGTCGGCCGTCGGTCGGCACGTCGATGGTGGGCAGCGTCCAGTGCATGTCGTAGCGGTCGGTGACCTGCAGGACGACTTGGTCGGTGGCCTGGTCCATGGACGCCGCGCTGGATCCGGGCGTCAGCGTGGCGCTGACGTCGAGGGTCAGCGCGGCCGCCGGCGGCCGGGCAGCGGGATACCGCGCTGGGCATCCGTCTCCGGCAGGTCGGCGAGCGGGCCGAGCAGCCGGGCTGCGTCGCGGTCGGCCAGGTCGGAGCGGAGCGGGTACGAGCCGCCCTCGGCGCGGGTGTCCAGGGCCAGCAGCTCACCGATCCGGTCCGCGCCCAGCGGCAGTGAGGTACGCGCGACCGGGACCGCCCGGGTGACGCCGGGCAGTGCAGCGTAGAGGCCGCCCTGTCCGAACCCGGGGGTGTCGCTGCCGGCCACACGCACGTCGCCGCCGGTGTCGAAGGCCGCCTGGTCGCGTTGGGAGCGCTCCCAAGAAGCACCCTGGCCCACGGCAAGGGTGCCGATCGCGGAGGCGAGGGCCAGCACCAGCACGGGTCCCGCCGCCTGCTGCGGCCGCCGGGAGACCTCCCAGCCCGCCAGCGCGCCGGGCAGGCCGCGCAGTCGCGCGGTGAGCCGCTCGGCCAGGTGTGCCGCGGGCGGCAGCAGGCGCAGCGTCAGCACCGTTCCGGCGCACAGCGCCAGCGCCGGGGCAGCCACCAGAACCGGGTCGATGCCCAGCACGCCGGAACTGTCCGGGGACAGCGCGCCGCTCGAGCCACTGTGGCTGAGCTGCCAGTACGCAGCGACGGCAAGTGCCACCAGGGCCGCGTCGGCGCCCCCGCGCAGGATGCCCGAAAGTGCGGACTGGCGGCCTCCGGGCTGCGCAGGGCCGGTCCGCAGGCGGGCCAGGACGGGAGCGAACAGCACCAGTGCGCCCACGACGGCAGCCCCCGCGGCCCAGCCCGCGGCGGCCGGCACCGGGCCGTCCAGCCGCACCCCGGACGCCGCGAGCGGACCGTACTCGCCCAGCAGACGCACCAACGGCCCGGCCAGCAGCGGCGCCAGCACGGCGGCGGGCAGCGCCAGCAGCGCCGTCTCGACCACTGCCAGCGCCGCGATCCGGCCCGGCGCGGCACCACGAGCGCGCAGCAGCGCGTCGCCCGATCGGTGTTGCGCGGCGAGCAGGCGGGCGACGAGCAGCAGCGTCGTCACGGCGAGCAGGGCGAGCTGGAGCATCGTCACCAGCAGCGCGGAGCGGGCCAGCAGCACCGTCTGCTGCAGCTGTGTGAGCAGGGTCGGCAGGTCGCTCGTCGCGCTGACGTTCTGCCCGGAGCTGCTTGCTGCCGTGTTGAGCCGATGCACGACGGCGCTCTGCGCGGCGGCAACCGGGCCCAGGCGTGCTGCGGTCATGGCCCGGAAGTCTGCGGTGACCTGCCAGAAGACCTGGCGCTGCGGTACGGCCCCGGTGCTGAGGGCAGCGGTGTCGACGAGCAGCGGGCCGTAGCTGGTGAAGCTGGAGTCCGGTGTGGCGCTCGAGGTCCCCTTGCCGCCCAGCGGGTCGAGCTGCCAGTAGCGGTCGGCGGGGTCACGGATGGTGTACACGCCGGTGATGCGGATCGGCAGAGTCTTTCCGGTGAGCCGGTCGGCCAGGGAGTGCACGTCCCCCGTCGCGGCGGTGCGGCCGGGTTCGGCGCCGAACCGGGCGGCCGCCGCCAGCGGCACGGCGACGGGGATCGGCGAGCCGGGCTCGGCGGGCCCTGGCCAACTGCCGGAGGCCAGTAGCAGCTTCGACCGGTCCGGGGTGGCCAGCACGGTGATGTCCGTATTGCCACCGGTCGCCGGGCCGGGCAGGCCGTACGGGTCGGACTCGGCAAGCGCGGCCACCGAGGTCGGCAGACCCGGGAACGCCTGCGCGGCGATCGTCCGCACCTGTGCGTCGGCGGCCGGCAGTCCCTCGTGCTCGACGTTCCGCTGGAGCAGCAGCGGGGTCGCTGCGGCGTCGGTGCTCTGCAGCGCCTCGCGGACCGCGGCGTCGCCCACGGCGGAGGTGACCCCGGCGAGTGCGCCGAGGACGGTGCCGGCCAGAAGGACCGTCAGCAGTGCGGCCGCCGCAGGCAGTCGGTGTGCCCGCAGGCGTAGCAGCACAAACAAGCCCATCCGTACCCGGCCCCCCGTCGTCGGCCCGCTTACGCGGTTCGTCATGTTTGCATACGGACCTGCGCTGCGGCCATTCCTGCTCCTGGGCGTCCTCTGGCGCCCGTACCCGACGGACTGGCGCGGTGGCGGTGCCTGTCCCGGACTGTGGCCACACGCCGGTGCCGGAGGGAGGCCCGGCGCAAGGGATCACTCCACGGCCCTGGTCGATTGCCAGCCAGTTCCTTCGCCGCTCCGTCCCTGAACCACATGCTCAGGTCGAGGTTGTCGCATGTCGCTGGGGTCCTGGGCGCCACATCGACGGCTGCTGCCGGCTTCTGCGCGAGCGATAGCACCTGGGGAGCGCCCGCGACCATCGTCGAATCGCAGCAGCCGGAGTCGATGGGCAACCAGATCTCCTCATCGAGCAAGAAGGGCACGAACACCGTCCAGCCGCAAACAGTCTCCGTCGTGACAGCCCGTGCAGCGGTGTGCGGTTGTGCCGGTCCCGCCGCACCTTGAGCCAGGACGCAGGCATCCCGGGTGGCTTGGTGGTTCAGTTGGGTGGTCGGCGGGTGGTGGCCCGGTCGGGTGTCCTGACGGGCGGTCGGACCGTGTGGGTTTGTCTGGTCAGGGTTGCCTGCCAGACGGCGAGGAGGAGCAGTGTGCCGGTTTCGGCGAGAAGGCTGAGGACGGCCTGTGGCGCGGGCTGCAGACCGTGCTCGGTGAATCCGAACACTCCCACGGTGCGCGAAGCGGTGAAGCCGCCGAGAGCGCCGAGCGCGGCGCCTGCCGCGGCGGCCCTCAGCAGCAGGGGTGGTGTCCCGATCAGCAGCAGGGCGGCGAGGGCGAAGGAAGCGCCGGCCTGGAGCAGGAACAGGGGGCCGATGATGTGGATGAAGCGGTACCCGTCGATGTAGAGCTGGGCGTGAATGTATCCGCTGGCGGCGAGGGTCGCGGCGGTCATCGCCCGCAGGGTGGGGGTGAGGAATCTGTGGGTGTTCATGCCAGCCTCTGGTCCTTGATGGCCAGTTCGCGGTCTCCTTGGCGGTAGCCGACGCTGCGGATGCCGAGTGCGTCTTTGAGCTGCCGGGCGGGGACGACCTGCGGGGTGGGGGCGGGGCCGTGGCCCGGTTTGGGCAGGGGGTAGGCGGTGGTGGTGGCGGAGTGGAAGGTGATGTTGCCGTCCGTCTTGGTGAACAGCTGGTGGACGTGCCCGTTGAGACAGGTGACGGAGGAGAAGCGGCGCAGCATGGCGATGACCTTGAGGGCGTCGTCGGTGCTCCAGCCCCACTTCGGGTACATGGCGAACAGCGGGATGTGGCTGAAGACCACGATGGGGGTGTCCGACGACAGTCCGGCGATGTCCTTGCGAACGAAGTCGATCTGGTCGTCGCCGAGGTGGCCGAGCTTCTCCAGGCTCAGGGTGTTGACCAGGGCGATGAAGTGCACGCCGTGGGTGTCGAAGCTGTACCAGCCGTCGCCGAGCGTGCCCATGCCGAAGGTCCGCCGGTAGGCACGGCCGGCATCGCCGATGGAGTCGTGCTCGCCCGGCACGGTGAAGACGCGGTCGGTCCTCATTCCGGCCATCATCTGCTTGACCTGGTCGAACTGCCCGGCTGTGGACAGGTGGGTCAGATCGCCGCTGTGCATGACGAAGTCAGGTCTGAATCCGAGCGAGTTGACCTGCTTGACCGCTTCGGCGAAGGAGCCGACCACATCCGTGTTCGCCGGGCCCTGGAACCCGATGTGGCTGTCGGAGACCTGCACGAACCGCAGCGCGCCGCTTCCCGCTGCGGCGGTCCCGGCCACGGCCCCGGCGTTGGTATCCCTGGAGCCGGCGATGTGGCTTATCACCTCTCCACTCGCCACGGTCAGCACCACCGCGCCGCCGAACCATCCTGCGTGTCGCAGGAGTTGACGTCGCGTCATGCCGTGTTCGATGTCGGGCTGACCGTTGTCGGCCGGCGCTCCGTCGTGGCTGTCGTAGTGGTCGGTCATCGGGTCACCTCCACGGTGGCGGTCATGAACGGATGGATGGTGCAGAGGTAGGCATAGGTGCCGGGCTTGGTGAACGTGTAGCTGTAGGAGGCATGGGTGGCCAGGGCGGCCGAATGCAACGGGCCGCCCGATCCGGCGCTGGTGACGGTGTGGGCGTCAGTGTCCTGGTTGGTCCACGTCACCTTCGTGCCCGCTTTGATCTTCAGTGTGGCCGGGGAGAATGCGAAGTTCTTGATCGCCACCGCGTTCCCGTTCACCGGCGCGGCCGGCGCGCCCGTGCTCGAGGGACTCATGGGCATGCTCATACTGGGCATCGGCGAGGCACCGGCGGCGGAGCCGTTCCCTGACCCCGTGGCGCCGGGCATCCCCACCGTCTGGTGCTGACCCCGGCCGGGTGTGATGGCGCCGGCTGCGTTGGCGGAGGACTGCGACGACTGGCCGCATGAGCTGAGAAGCCCCACCGCGCCGGCAGCGGCGACGCCGGCGACAGCCAGCCCGGCGGCGGCGCGTGCCCGTCGGCCTCGTGTGTGAAAGTTCAGGTGCATGGTGTGCGTTCCTCACTGGTCAGGCGGAGATGGTGGCTGCGCCGGCTCGGCGCACGTAGCCGCAGGAATATGTGGTGGGTGGCGTGTTCATGGGCGCGTGGCCCTCACGGACCCGGTAAACGGGCACGGGTGCGGTCCCGGGCCGGCGGGCCGCCTCGACGTGTCCCGCGCTGAAGATCCACCCTTGTGCGCCGCGAAGGTGCGGGCGGCGTGGGGCAGTTCCCCCGTGGGGAGCGAGTGACTCGGGGCAGGTCGGCGGTGTCCGTACGGGTGGTGCGCACGCGGAGCCGGGCGGAGTTCTGTCCCGGTGGTCGCGCGGCCCTCAATCGCGGTGCGCGTAGGGCCGTCGCCGTGGTGTGCGCCGGGCACCGGCGGGGACCGCACGGTGGCGCCTGCATGGATGCGCGGGGGCGGGGTGGGCTTGGCCGGTGCCAGCAGCGCGTCCGTTGCGTGGTGTACCTCGGTCATCTTTGGTCCGTCCTTTGCTGCGTGGGGGAATCGATGAGGAATTGCGTCGCGTGATGCGGCTCTTGTCCGGCTCCACGGACGGCGGGCATCCCACGGTTCAGCAGATTTGCACTTTTTGTCAGACTTCTTGGCATCGCCGCAGATCAGCCGGCCTCCCGGGACCCGCCCACGCTTGGCCCTCCCGAGCCACAAGGCCCGGCAGGGACATATCAACCGAGACGCATACAAATCGTCACCGCTCCATGCTGTGCGTTACAGGACAAAGCAGGGCATATGCGCGATGATCGGCCTATGCCGTGGAGTGCCCGAAAACGTGGTCCGAGGACCGATCCCAATCGCTCCGCGCACCGTGTCACTGGTAGAGGGGCGCTTTCGACCGCAGACGAGGAACTGCTGCGCACCCTGTACGCAGAGCACGCAGGAGCCCTGTTCCACTACGTGCTGCGACTGACCTCGGGAGATTGGCAATGGGCAGAGGACGTGGTGCAGGAGACACTGCTGCGGGCGTGGCAGCACCCCGCCGCCTTCGACCCCGCACGCGGCCCGGCCCGGGCATGGCTCTGTACGGTCGCCCGGCACCTGGTCATCGACGCCCACCGGGCCCGGCAGGCCAGACCACCCGAGGCCGGCGGCGAGGCCCTTCAGCGGGCCGCCGAGCAGACGCCGGGCGAGGACCAGATCGAGCAGGCACTGCAGAGCTGGGCGATTGCCGACGCCGTCCGGTCGCTCTCCCCGGACCACCGCGCCGTCCTCCTGGAGACCTACTACCGGGGCCGAACCATGGCAGAGGCCGCACAGGTGCTGGGCATCCCGCTGGGCACCGTGAAGTCGCGGACGTACTACGCCCTGCACGCCCTGCGGCTGGCGCTGCAGGAACGGGGCATCGAGCCATGACGACCGTGGCGGGCAGGAGGTGGCTGCGATGAGTGCGAAGCACGACGTCCTCCGACTGGCACTGGGGGGATACATCCTGGGCACGCTGCCCCCGGCCGAGATGGAGCAGGTGCGCATCCACCTCGCGGAATGCGCCGAATGCCGGGCCGAACACACCCGGCTGGCGGGACTGCCCGCGCTGCTCGCGACGGTGACCGAAGCCGAAGCCTCAGGCCGGACGGTGCCGACAGCCGACGGGCACCTGGCCGACCTGTTGGTGGCACGGGCGGCCGAAAGCGCGCAGGGCCCGCACGAGCGGCCCGCCGTGCCCGCAGCGTCGGAGGCACCGGCAGGGGGCGTGCTGGACAGACTGCTCCAGCAGGCCGCGGCCCGCCGCCGCAGGACCTGGCGTCTGCAACTGGCCGGCGCGGCCGCCTCGCTGACGTTCATCGCGGCAGCGGCCGGCGGCACATGGCTGGCGGCCGTCGGATCCGTGGGCAGTCAGGCGGCGCCGCCCGGGCCGACCGCACCGGCCGCCTTGCGCTCCTTCTCCGGAAGCGACCCCACCACCGGCGTCTCCGCCTCGGTGAAGGTCTGGCCTTCTGCCTGGGGCAGTGTCCTACAGGTCTCCGCCAAGGGGGCGCCCGCTGGAATCACCTGCCGACTGGAGGCGGTTGGACCCGGCGGAGCCAGGGCGGAAGGCGCCACCTGGCGGGCGGGCGAGTACCCTTCCGGCACCACGGTGCCAGGGGCGGTTGCCATGTTCCCGGGAGCCATCGACCACTTCGAGATCCTCGCAGACAACGGTCAGAGACTGGTCACCATCCAGGCGTGAGGCGAGGCCGACGGCCTCCGGGAGCCGGTGGCCCGCGCCCCGGCTCCGGCGAACCGGCCGCGCCCCCAGCCGACTTGATGCATGAGTGCGCCGACGCGGCGTGCACCCCCTCTCCGGGTGGCCGCTGGCGCCGCCCTGGACCTCAGCAAGGGGCCAGCCGAAGTAGTCCCCGTCCCGCGCGCAAGCAGAGGTATGCGGTTCACCGAACGGCCGGCGGCCCCAACTCGCCTTTTCCCCCGAAGTCCGTGCAGCCCGGAGAAGACAGCCCAGGGCGCCTGCACGCCGTTCGGGCCGCGACCGATCCGAGACACGGGCAGGGACGCTAGTCCGGCCCTGCGGCGCGACGTTCCCGCAGGACCGCCCGAAAGACCGCGGGCGAGGGAGCGAGCTGCCGGTGCCCGATCCGGCCGAGTACGGCCACGAGCCCGGGCGGAGGCGAGTGAGCCCAGCCACGCCGCCGCCATTGTCGTGACTCGCAAGAAGTCAAACAAAAAGGGCGAACAACTCGAACCGTTCGCCATGCATCGTCCGTGGAACTGAATGAGCGCGCCCCTTCAGGATCGAACCCAGTGACAGCCCCGACATTGTTGGAGCTCTCCCCCGTTCCGCTCTCCGCACATCCACAGAAGAGCCAGAAACCATGTTTGTGACCGATTCCCCCAGCCCCAGTTCACTGCTCGGCCAGCCCGGCCGCCACGAGGCGCTGCTCACCCTGCCCGCACAGGAGGCGCATGTCTCCGCCGCTCGTCACTTCGCGGACGATCTGCTGGAGACCTGGAGCGTGCCCGCCAGCGAGCGGGACTCCGCCGTTCTCATCGTCGACGAACTCGCCGCCAACGCCGCCCAGTACGGCCGCGAACGCATGACCCTGCTGCTCGCCCTCGACGACGGCACTCTGCACATCGTGGTCACCGACTCCGGCACGGCAGTGGAACGCCAGCGTCCCGCCGTCGCCCCGGACGAACACGGCCGCGGCACCGGCATCGTCCAGTACCTCGCCCAGTCGACCGAGGTCCACCAGACACACAGCGGCCGCGAGGTCCGCGCCTGCCTCAGGTGCTCGCCATGACCGGGCCGGACGTTCCGCACCAAGCGCTGCCCCCTGCCACGGCCGGCACCTCAGCACAGCGTCGGGTCACCGGAGCGGCTGCGGCACCCGGTCACCCGACGGCCCCGCCGGGGCCCTCGCGACCCACACGTCGTGCCCCGTCGACCGCGGCCCGGGCCCGGCCCGGGAGCACATGCGATCCGCCGCACACCCACCGGCCCTCGACCACGGCGACCCCGCCCGGAACACGACGCTGCGGCGCCGACTCCTGCGTACCGACGGAGGTGTGAACATGTACGTCACCCCGAACAGCGGTGAGGCAATCGACGCCCCGACCCCGCACGAGGCATACGCGGATGCGCCGGACCTGCACCGCGAATTGCACCAGGTGCTCGCCATCGGGGCCCAACGCGACGGCCGCCAGGCCGGGCCCGTCACCGGCCCCCCGGTCGATGCGACGGCCGCCGAACGCGCCTGGCTGCTACGACGGGCCGCCCTCATGGACCGGATGGCCCTCGACAACCCCGACCCCTGCCCGGTCGCAGCCGCCGCAGAGACCGCCGAGCAACTCGTCCTGCACGACCGTCGCCATCCCGGCCTGGTGGCCGGCCCGCACCACCCCAACGCGATCACGCCCGCCCCCGGCCACCGCTGCTACGTCCGCCAGGAGTACGCCGCCTGGACGGCTGCCGGGCGCCCAGGAACCTGAATCGACCCCCGATCCGACAAGGAGAAGGACACGTGAGCAAGAACATCGACACCCGGCACACCCCCGCGGCAACCGGCCCACTCCACTTGCCTCGCCTCACATGCCCGACGGCCCTGCGCGAACATCACGCCGATCGGCGACAGGAACGGTCACGCCAGGGAAGCCGGTCAACGCACCGCGGCCGAACGCGAAGACCCATCGGCAGTTCCAGGTGCCCGGACATGGTTGCTCCCAGGGACAGCGGCCGGGCGTCCGTCCGGCCCGAACGCCCCCGCACACACCCCGGGCCGGACAGCCGGCTCACACCCAGCGAGTTCGCACAGCGGTCGACCGACTCCGCCGGCCTCGACCCCGCAACACCAATCCCGGTGTCCACGCTCGGGGGCGACCTCACTGTGGAGGGCATGCCGGCAAGCTGTGTGAGCCAGAGGCCGACCTGCGGCCTTCTGGGACGAGTGAGACGTCCGCACCGAATCTCTGTCGCGTACCGTGCACAGGGCGCATCCGGCGGGACCCGCCAAGGTGAGGGGGATGAGGCGTCGGACGTGCGGGGTGTGGTGCCTACCTACCGGATGGGCGCGCGCAGGCCGTGAACAGGGGTGGTTGGAGTACGCGGGAACGGTGGGCCGGCGAAGAAAACGCGAGCGCTGAGGTACGGTCCCCCGGGCCCACCGTCAACCCGCCTGCGGGGCTGTCGGCCCGTCCGGCTGCTCCGCCGCCAGGCTCACCGGTGGCAGCCACAGTCGCAGTCGTACGCCCTGCGGCAGCGGTTCGGCGGCCACGCCGCCGCCGTGTGTCTCGGCGATCTGCCGAACGATCGCAAGTCCGAGCCCGGAACCCGGCAGGGATCGCGCGGTCGGTGAACGGTAGAAGCGGTCGAAGACGAAGGGCAGGTCGGCCGCCGGGATTCCGGGCCCCTGGTCGCAGACCGACACCGTGCCGTCCGCTGTGGTGGATACGGTGATCTGCCCGTTTTCGGGACTCCACTTCACCGCGTTGTCCACCAGGTTGCCGATCGCCCGCTCCACCGCGTCCGGGTCGGCGTGCACCATGCACGGCGCCAGTTCCGCGGCGAACCGCAGCCGCGGCGAACGCGTCGCCGACCGGTCCAGGGCCCGCCGGGCCAGCAGGTCGAGCCGGGTGTCCTCGGTGTGCGTCCGCACACCGCCGTAACGCCCCAGATCCACCAGGTCGTTGACGAGAGAAGTCAGCTCCGCGGCCTGCGCGCGGGCCTCGCCGAGCAGCACGGGGGCCTGCAGGTCGGCCAGGCCCGGCCCCTCGCCGAGCAGTTCCAGGTTGGTGGTCAAGCTGGTGAGCGGGGTACGCAGTTCGTGCGAGGCATCCGCGACGAGCCGCCGCTGCGCGCCCACCGACTCCTCCAGCGCCGCCATCATCGCAGCGAACGACCGGGTGAGGCGGGCTATTTCGTCCCGTCCGTCGACATGCAGACGGGCCGTCAGGTCCTGTGTCGCCGTGACGTGCTCGACGGTCTCGGTCAGCCGCCGCACCGGCCGCAGTACCCGCCCGGCCGCCAACCGCCCCGCCACCGCGGCCAGGAGGCAGCCGCCCGCGGTGATCCCGACCAGCAGCATCGCAAGCTGCCGCAGGGTGCTGTGCACGACCGCCGTTGGTACATAGGTGCGCACCAGGCCACCGTTGCTGTCCGCCAGCTGCGTGGTGTAGATGCGGTAGTGCGTGCCACCCCAGTCGGCGTCATGGAAGTACGCGGGGCGGGTGCCCTCGGCGACCTGGACGTCCACGTCACTGACGCCGACGAACCCGTCCGTCGGCCCCTCGGCGACCGTCGGCAGGACGAACTGCAGCGTCGTGGAGCCGACGGAGACCGGCTTCGTCGGGATGACGACCTCGTCCGGTCCCTCTCCGTCCTGCTCCGCCAGTGCACTCTTCTGCTTGAACCCCTTCACCACCTCCGGCGCTTGGTTCGCCGCCGACACCAACTCGGCGTCACGGCGATCGTTCAGATTGACGCTCAGCGCTGGATACAGCACTACCGAGGCCAGCACCAGCGCAGCGAGCACCGCCGCGGCGCCCGCGGACGCCAGCCTGTTGCGCAGGCTCACGGCTCCTCCCGCAGCACGTACCCGAGCCCGCGCACGGTCTGGACGAGCCGCGGCTCACCGCCCGCCTCCAGCTTGGCCCGCAGGTAACTCATATACACCCACAGGGCGTTGGACGACGGCCCGAAGTCGTAGCCCCAGACCGAGTCGAAGATCAGCGTACGGCTCAGCACCCGGCGCGGATTGCGCAGGAAGAGCTCGAGCAGCGCGTACTCCGTTCTGGTCAGGTCCAGGATGCGGTCGCCGCGGGACGCCTGGCAGGCGGCCGTGTGCAGCTCCAGGTCGGCGAAGCGCAGCACCTCCTGGTCGGCGCCGCTGCGCCGCAGCAGGGCGCGGATCCTGGCGCGCAACTCCTCCAGAGCGAAGGGCTTCGCCAGGTAGTCGTCAGCGCCCGCGTCGAGGCCCGCGACCCGGTCGACGACCAGGTCGCGGGCGGTGAGCATCAGGATGGGGGTGCGGTCCCCCCGGGCCCGCACCCGGCGGCACACCTCAAGGCCGTTCGGTTCCGGCATGAGGATGTCCAGGACCACCGCGTCCTGCTGCCCGGCGGCCAGCGACTCCAGCGCGGCGATACCGTCCGCCGCGACCGTGACCTCGTACCCGTCCCGGGTCAGGGCGTGCACCAGCGAACGGCGCACCGCGTCATCGTCGTCAACCACCAGTACTCGCATGGCGCAAGGATCCCCTACCGCTTGTCAGCGCGACATCAGTTGGACTCAAGCGCGGGCGCCACAGCCGGCTTGCCGCCCCCGGGCTTCCCGGGCGAGGACGTGCCCGGCACGGGCTTCCCGCCGCCCGGCTTGCCCGGTGCGGGCTCACCCGGCTTCCCGCCGCCCGGCTTGCCCGGTGCGGGCTCGCCCGGCTTGCACTCACCAGGCTTGCCCTTGCTGGGCTTTCCCTTGTCGTCCTTCCCCGACTTCCCGTCCTTCCCGGGAGCCGGCTTGTCCTTGCCGTCCTTGCCGTCCTTGCCCGGCGCCGGCTTGTCCTCGCCCGGCTTCCCCGGGGCCGGCTTGGCCGTCGCCTTCTTGAGCTGGATGATCGCGTTCGTGAGCTGCTGCGGGCTCACCCCGAGCTTGGCGGCGATCGCCGCGTACGCCGGGGTGGTCTCGTCGACGTGCCCCTTCGGGCCGGTGGCGAGCTTCTGCAGGGCGTCCAGCGCGGCCTGGGCCTTCGCCGTCGACACGCCGAGGACCTTGGCGAGGTCAGCGGCGCTGAAGGCCGGGGCGCCGCCCTTGTCCCCCTTGCTGCCCGGGTCACCCGGCTTTGTACCGCCCGGCGCCCCCTTGATGAGCTTCTCCAGCAGCGCCCGCGCCTTGGCCACGGGCATGCCCGTCTCCTTGGCGAAGGTCGCCACGATCCGGTCGGTGAGCTTGCCGCCGCTCTTGCCGAGCGCGATCTTGACGTTCCTGAGGGCGTTCTCCAGCTTGCTGTCCGGCTTGTCCGGCGAGCACTGGACGACGGTCTTGCCGTGGCCCGTGCTGCCGGCCCCCTTGCCGTCGGACGTGCCGGCCGCCACGGCCGAGCTCGCTCCCACGGCGAGGACGAGCGCTGTCGCGGCGGCCAGCGCTGCGGATGTGTGGCGCATTGTGCGCCTCCTTTCTGGTGGCTGCTGTCAGCACACCAGCCGCCCCTTCAGGCCACCCGAGCCGGACCTTAGGACTTCCCTAAGAGTCATCACGCAATGGTGACGCCATCCCACCAGTCCCTGCGGGGAGTTGGCCTCTGGTTGAGGGGATCTCTGCAGGGCCGGCTGTTCCGACGTGGGCCTTGTGCCGCGTGGTTGCGGGTCGGGTCTCATTCGGGGTGGGCCGGTTCCGGTGGGTGGTGTTTCGCCGAGCGGAAGCCCGCTGCCGGGGGATCCCCGGGGTCGGGGCTGGCGCGGCGGTGCGGCCCCGGGTGGGGCGGGCACCGCGCTGCGGTTGACTCGGCAGGGCTTCTTGCAGCCCCTTCGCAAACAAGATCTGTGTGATGCGGGTCTGGACGTGTCCAGGCCCGCGGTGCTGGGGTCGTCCGGGTTGTCGAGGCGGATGTGCGCTGCCAGGGCGGCGGAGACCATGTCCCGGTCGCCTTCCAGGCCGCACGCATCGCAGCGGTGGACGCGGTCGGCGAGATTCTTGGAGAGCCGCAGGTGATCGGCTGAGCCCTGACAGCGTGTGGGGTGGGCGGCCTCGGCCGCCCACCCCACACGCTGTCTCTGCGAATCGCACCACCGCCCCGAGGACGTCTACCGCTGCCGACTGTCCTTCCTCCGCCGCTTCGACCTCGAGCACATGTTTCGCCTGTTCACGCAGACGCCGGGCTGGACGGAGCCAAGGCCGTGAAGCCCGTAGGCCGCGGTCCGACGGACGCAGCTGGTGGCTGATGCCGCCCGCGATCCGGTCGACGAGGGGGATCCCGAGCAAACACGGGACGAGCGGCGGAGACCCCGGCTGCGGACGGCCACTCGTAGCGAGGGCCCGTCAGGCCGTGCCGCCTCCTGTCACGCTGTCCGACGACGCACCGCCGGTGGTCTCGACCGGCACGGCGGCCCGGGACAGTGCGTTTCCCGCGAGGGCGATGTCCTGCGACCGGCTCCCACCTGCTCGGAGAAAGACGTCGGTGCCGCGCGGGGCGCGGCAGCCGGTGACGAAGGCGTCCCGGGTGTCCCGCAGATCCAGCAGGGCGGTGCCCGGGCCGGGGGCCGTACCGTCCAGTGACTCCACCACGAGGCCGGCCACATCGTCCGCGACGAGCAGCGGGCGCGGATCCGACACGGTGGAGCGGATCTCCGCCCCGGCGACCCGGATTCCGCGGGCGTGCCGAATGTAGAGGCCGTAGGCGGGCAGACGGCCGAACATCCGGGCCTCCGGGTACTCCGCGACCTCCTCCGGAATCTCCCGGTCCACCCACTCGCGCAGTCCGCCCTCGTCCGTTTCGATGCGGATGCCGGAGAGGGTGACATCCTCGACGGGCTGCTCGGCGAGTCCGGTGATCGAGGAGGTGAGGATCGCTCCGGTGGCGTCGATCCCGGAGATCCGCACCCTGCGCAGCCTGCCGGGCACCGGGCTGGGCTGGCCCCATCCCCGGTTGCCGAGCCGGATGAAGATCGGCGTACGGGTGTTGCGCATCCGGATGTCGGAGACGGTGACGCCGTCGACCCAGCCGCCGTCCACCATCTCGATGGCGATGCCGGAGATGACGCGTTCATTGAGCGGCACGTCGCCGTTGTGGACCACGGAGTTGGTGAAGGTGATGTCCTCGAAGCCGCCGCGGGTCGCGGTGCCGAGTTTGAAGGCGTTGCAGCAGCAGGACAGCACGCAGTTGGTGATGACGACGTTCCGGGTGACCCGGAGGTCGCCGTAGGGGTTCTCGCTCTTCAGGCAGATCGCGTCGTCACCGGTCTCGATGTCGCAGTCGGCGATGAACACGTTCTGGCACGCGGTCGGGTCGATGCCGTCGGTGTTGATGCCGTCGATCCGGTTGCGGATGATGACGCCGCGGATCATCACGGTGTCGCAGGCGATCGGGCGCAGCGTCCAGCCCGGGGAGTTGCGCAGGGTGACGCCTTCGATGCGTACGTTGCGGCACTCGGCGAGTTCGACCATGGGCGAGGGGCGGTCGTTGTTGCCGACCGGCTTCCAGTTGTGGGTGACGACGTCGGCCCAGTGCCGGTCCGGTGGCGTGGGCGGCCGTCCGGACGGTTCCCAGAAGGCCGGGCCTTGGCCGTCGATGGTGCCGGTGCCGGTGATGGCGATGTCGGTGGCGCCCCGGGCGAACACCAGGTGCCGCTGGCCGGCGTCGCAGTCGGCGGGCGGCCCTTCGTGCGGCGGGTAGTCCGCGAGGTCGGTGGAGCCGAGGAGGGTCGCCCCGGCCTCCAGGTGCAGGGTGACCCGGCTCCTGAGCTCGATGCCGCCGGACAGGTAGGTCCCGGGCGGGAGGTGGGCGATGCCGCCGCCGGCCGCGTGGGCCGCGTCGATCGCCGCCTGGACCGCCGCGGTGTCCTTGGTACGGCCGTCGGCCGCCGCCCCGAAGCGGTCCACGGAGAACACCGGCAGCCCGGACGTCTGCTGCAGCACCGTCATGACGCCACCACCCGCGCCACCACGACCCCGAACGGTTCCAGCACGACCTGCTCGGTGAGGTCCCCGCCGTCCAGCACGTCCGTCAGCCGAACGCCGGGGACGTCCGGTTCCGGGTGCGCGGTGACCGTGTCGCCGGACACGTTGACCAGCCATACGTACCGCTGCCCCTCGGCGTGCACCAGGCCGTCGACATGGATGCGGTGGTCGTCGACGGTGAGGAAGGGACGCAGGCCCGCCCGTACCGCCAGGGCGCGGTAGAGGCGGTGCACGGCGTCGTCACGGTGGGCGTCGGGCGTCGCGGACCCGAAGAACTCCACGGGGTAGGTGGACAGGTACACCGCGCCCTTGCCGTGGTCGCGCTGCACCAGCGCCGGGCGGCCCCGGTCGTCGCGGGCGAGGACCGTGCACTCGGCCGTCTCCTCGTCGAGCGGCAGCACGGCCCGGGCGTCGGCCGGCCCCGAGACGGGGAAGCGCAGGGTGTCACCGGCCTTGAGGTCGCCGAGCGGTTCGCAGAACTCCCAGGTGACGACCGGGTCGACCGGCTCGTTCAGGCCGTATCGGAGCGTGTGCGAGGCGCCGATCAGCCGTTCCAGGGGCGGCCACCAGGCGCCGCGGTGGGAGCCGCCGGCGCCGGCGAACCAGGACAGGTACACGTGGCTGCCCTGGTCTGCCCAGTCCAGCAGCAGGTCGAAGGTCGGCGCGGTCAGCAGCTTGTTGGAGGGGACGAGCACCAGCGGGGTGCGGCGCGGCGCGTCCAGCTCGCGGGCCAGGCCCGGGGTGAGGTCGGCGGCCTTCGCCGCGAGGTACGCGTGATGGCTGACCGCCGCGATGGCGGTCCGCTCCGCGGCCGACACCCGGGGGTGCTCCTCCAGGTGGGACGGGATCAGGATCGAGGTGTCGGTGTCGGGCCGGGCGCAGTGGGCGAAGTCGACCTCGTCGAGGATCTTCCGGAAGGTGTGGATCTCCTCCAGGGCGGGTTTGGGCGTGCCGTCGGCGCGGGTGATGCCGAAGCCCAGCTCGAAGGGGCGGTGCCGGTAGGGGTCGACCGACTCCAGGGCGAAGTCGGTGTTGTTCCACGCGAGCCAGCCGGTGGCGCCGGCCAGCAGCGTGTGGTGCAGCACCTGCCGGTAGTAGTGGGCGGCGTTCCGCTCGGAGGACAGGGCCGCGGAGACGCCGAACTCCTCCATCACCACCGGCTTGCCGAAGTGGCTCAGCTCGCACGCCCAGGCCGCCGCGGTGTGGACCCGTACCTGGTCGTCGCCCATGGGGTAGGTGTGCGGGCCGACGAAGTCGACCAGGTCGTCCTGGCGCCGGATCCGGAAGCCGTTCTCCTTGCCGGTGATCTCCTTGGTCCAGGCGCCGTCGCCCAGCGAAACCGGCAGCTGGGAGCCGCCCGCCCGTACGGCGTGGCTGCAGATCAGGCCCCAGGCCCGGACCTCGTCGGGGGTGGCCGGCCCTGCGAAGATCGGGAACTCATTGCTGATCAGCCAGCCCGCCACCGCCGGCTCCGCGCCGATCCGGCGGACGATCTCGCGGATGAAGAACGCCTGCTGGCCCAGCATGAAGCCGTCCGTGTAGTAATTGCGGCCCTCCCGCCACGGCACGTGCCAGTCCTCGCCGGACATATGGCCGACCAGGAAGGTCGGGATCGTGGGCAGGCCCATCTCCGCGCTGGTGTGCAGGAACTGCCGGTACCGCTCGACGAAGTCCTCGTCGATCCGGTCGGGCGCCGGGTGGAAGTCCGGCCAGAACAGGAACGACCGGGTGACATTGACGCCGTGCTCCCGCAGGGTGTGCAGCTCCTCGCGGACGACCTCGTCGTTGTAGTCCCGCCACATGAACAGACTGCCGTGCCGCGACCAGTAGTTCGCGCCGAGCCAGGGGCCGGAGTCGAGCGTGGGGGCCGGCCGGGGCAGAGAGGTGCTGCTGCCGAGGTCGGAGGCTGGGCGGGAACGGGGGTCGGTCATCTGTTCTCCGTTTCATTCACTGGATGTCCGGCGCCGGATGGACGGCATGCACGGCGTTGGCATCCGGCCGGGTCCTCCCGCGGGGGGAGCCGCCGGAGGACCCGGCCGGATGGGCGATGCGAGGTCAGGCGAGGGGCGGTGCCTGGAGGTGGACCGCCTCGATACCGCGGTTCACCTCCCGCATGACGTCGGTCATCTCGTGGTACGGCTGGTCCTGCTGGTTGGTCAGCCCGACGTTGAACGCCTCGGTGGCCCCCGGCTTGTGGGTCACCGCCTGGTCGTAGGCGGCGAACCAGCCGAAGCCGACGAACGCCGGGCTCTTGGCCTGTGCCTCGACGAAGGCCCGGTACTTCTCGCCCCGGTCGGCCTGGCTGGTCGCCGTGGTCACCGCGTTGGCGGCGGTCAGCCCCCGGTCGGGGACCATGAAGGCGAACTCCAGGTTGAGGATCGGCTTGCCGTAGCCCTCGTACTGCCGCAGGTAGTCGACGCTCGTCGAGTACCAGTCGAAGGAGATGGCGTCGAGGTGGTCGCGCCCGCCGACGTTCCACTCCGGGCTGGTGCGCCAGGTGGGTACCAGGGAGCCGCCGAGGAAGAGGTGGTTCGGGTCCTGCTTCATGATCGCCTCGCGCACCTTCCTGAAGTACGTCTCCGAGGCGAGCGTGATGAACGCCTTGACGTCCGCGTCGGGCACCTTGCCGATGGTGAGCGGGGTGTCCGCCAGGGCCTGGAACGACTCCGCGCTGGTGCCGAGCAGGACGTTGACCCGGTTCAGGTCACCGCCGTAGGTCTCGGTCAGGTAGTCCACGAAGGCGGTCTTGGCCGCGAGGGTGGAGTCGCGCTTGACCACGTCGGTGACGACGTCGCGGCTCCAGCCGCGTTCGTTCTCGAAGAAGTACCCGATGAGCCACGGGTCCTTGCGGTACTGCTCCAGGTCGAAGGTGCGGTCCAGCTTGGCCGAGAACTCCGGGTCGAACGGGTCGATGCCCCACTGCACCCGGATCACGTCGGGGGGCGTCGGTGCCTGGGCGATGTACGGCATGACGACCTCGGGGTCGCGCGTCCACTTGCCCTGGGCGTTGAACCCCCAGTCGATCATGCGCTTCCGGGACGTCTCCCGCCACCTGCGCAGGTAGTCGTCCCCGTACTTCCGCATCAGATTCGCCTTGAGGAAGCTGACGCAGTAGCCCTTCTCACCCTCGGTGTAGCAGGCCGCGAACCTCTCCGGGTCCGGCAGCTCGGCGAAGAGGTCCAGGGGTGTGCCGTCCGTCTTCTTCCACCAGGTGCCGTAGCCCCACTCCTCGGGGGAGAAGGCGTCCACCGCCTTGAGGAAGAACAGGTGGCCGGCGGGGGTGACGAACCACCAGCGGCCGTCGACCTGCTCGAACCGGAAGTAGCCGGTGGCGCGGTGTCTGCCGAGTTCCTTCAGGCCGCCGTACCGGTCGTACCGGCGCCGGTCCGGACGGACCCGGGCCAGCCGGGCCGCCTCCTCGGCGTACTCCCGGCGCAGCTGCTCGTCGGAGACGACCTTGCCGGGCCAGTCCAGGTTCAGGGCCTGGCCGTAGCGGTCCACCAGCCAGCTGTCGCTCGCGGCCTGGGCGGGTTCCGCCGCGTACGCGGGTGAGGCGAGCCGGGGCGCGGCGAGCGCTCCGGCGAGCGCGGCGACGGGGACGCTGCGTATCAGGGTGCGTCGCGAGATCATCGATCGGGCTCCTTTGCTCAGTCCGGGCAGACGGATTGGGTTCCGGTGGAGGGGAGGGGCGCGTCCGTGCGTTTCTGTTCCAGCTGCTGGTGGGTCTGCGTCATGATGTCGGTCATCGCGGTATAGGGCTGGTCCTGCTGGTTGACCAGGCCGAAGTTGAAGTTCTCGCCATCGGACGCGCGGCCGGTGACGGGCTCGTCGTAGTAGCTGAACCAGCCGGACCCCACGTAGACCGGGCTCGCGGCCTGCGCCCAGGTGAACTGCTGGTGCATGGTGCCGCGGTCGGCGGTGTCGTCGGCGAGGAGACCGGGGTTGATGGCGCGCAGACCCCGGTCGTGGACGTTGAAGGAGTGCTCCAGGTTCAGCACCGGCTTGTCGTACGGCTCGTATGCGGCCAGGTAGTTCGCGGTGCTGTTGTAGGCGTCGACGGAGATCGCGTCCAGGTACTGCCGCCCGCAGACCTCCCAGGCCAGGGTGGAGCGCCAGCCCGGCACCAGGGCGGAGCCCAGGAACAGGTGGTTGCTGTCGTACTTGTTGAGGGCCGTCCGGATGGTCGAGTAGTACGCCTTGGAGGCCTCGCCGATGAACGCGGTGCGCAGGGCACTGCCACTGGGCACGTTGGCGGCGAGTTTCGCGCCCTCCAGGCCCTCCTGCGTGGCTCCGGGGTGCCCCAGCATGCTGTCGGCTTCCGTCAGGCCGTAGGTGTCGATCATGTACGCGACGAAGGCCTGCTTGGCCGGCTGGGTGCTGCCGCTGTCCAGCACCGCGGTCATGACGCTGTCGTCCCAGCCCCGTTCGTTGTCGAAGAAGTAGCCGATCAGCCAAGGGCTGTTGGCATTGGTGAGGACGGTGCCGGTCGGATCACTGAACTGCGCGTCGAGCTGCGGGCCGAAGTTCGGGTCGAACGGGTCGATGGCGTACGAGACGCGCTTCACCTTGTCCGATGACGGTGCCGTGAGCTGGCCGATCCAGGGCATCTGGAGACCCCCGTCACGGGACCACTTGGACTGGGCGTTGAAGCCCCACTTGATCAGGCGCTTCTTGGTGATGTCGCGCCACGGGGTCTGCCAGTCCGTGACGCTGTACTTGCGCATGAGGTTCGCCTTGACGAAGCTCACCGCGCCGTCGGTGCTGTAGGCGGCGGCGTAGGTACTGGGGTCGGGCAGTGTGGAGAACTCCCCACGCTGGTTGCCGTCGGCGTCATTGACGGCCGTGCCGTAGCCCCAGTCGCCCGCGGAGGTGGAGTCGACTCCCTTGAGGATGAACTTGTATCCGTCGGGGGTCCTGAACCACCACTTGCCCTGGTCGTCCTTCTCCAGCCGGAAGAAGCCGTTGCCGAGGATGGTGGACTTGCCCAGCGCCTTCACGCCTCCGTACTGGTCGTACGTGCTCGTGTCCAGCGTGACGCCGGCCAGCGCGGCGGCCTCGTCCGTGGCGTCCTGCTTCAGCTGCTGGTCGGAGGTGAGCTTGCCGGACCAGGTCCCGTAGAGGTACTGGCCGTAGCCGTCGACCAGCCGGGTGGCGCGGGTTGCCTCGTCCTGCATCTGTGCCTGGGTGTAGGGGTCCGGGGTCGGGTCGGCGGCGGCGCCACCGGTCGTGAACGTGACCTCGGAGAGCGGGAAGTGCAGGTACTGGTTGACCCGCGTCAGCTTGATACGCACGAACCGGGCCTGCGCGTTGTTCATCGCGACGTCCCGCTGGTAGACCAGCTGGCTGCGATCCCAGGCTTCGCTGTCGACGACGCGGTAGGCGTCGGACGCCTCGGGGCGATAGGTGACCTCGATCTCGTCGAAGCCCCAGTAGCTGTTCGGCGCCGTGCTGGTGATCGAGACGGTGCTGAGCGGGCGGTCGTAGAGCAGGTCGAAGACAAGGGTGACGCTCTTGGGCGCGCTCCCGGAACCCTCCCATCCGACGCAGTCGGCCGTGTTGCCGTTGAAGAGCTTGCTGCTCTGGAAGGCGACCAGACGGTCACTGACCGAGTCCGGACACCCCGAGGTGGGTGCACTGCTGGCGTAGTAGTTCCCGTCGGTGATCGTCGCAGCCTGAGCGTGCCCGGCGCCCAGCAACTGGGCGGAGAGGAACATCAGCAGTACCGCCAGCGCCATACGCATCAGCCGGTGGCTTCGTATGGTGTGCAGGGTCATGCGGTCACCCCTTTCATCCCTTCAGACCGGTGAAGTTGATTCCGCGGACGATGTGCCGCTGGAACATCAGGAAGAGCAGCAGAGGCGGGATGATGGTGAGCAGCATCCCGGCGATGACCTGGTTCTGTTGCGCGTTCTCGGCGAGTCGCGGCAGGGCGACCGACAGCGGTTGAGCCTCGGTGTCGGAGATGACGATCATCGGCCAGAGGAACTCCTTCCACGCGCCCATGACCGACAGCAGGGACACCACCGCGATGATCGGACCGGACATCGGCATAACGATCAGCCAGAAGAGCCGCCACGGCCCGGCTCCGTCGACCTGTGCCGCCTCGTGGAGCTCGCGGGGCAGGCCGTCGAAGAACTGCTTCATGATCAGTACGTTGAAGGCATGGGCTCCGGCCGGCAGCCACACCGCCCAAGGAGTGTTGGCGATGGAGCCGCCGGTGAGCGGAAGCTTCAGGACCACCATGTAGAGCGCCACCAGCGAGGTGGTGCCCGGGATGAACAGCGTGGCAAGCACCGAATAGTAGACGACGCGCCCGTAGCGGGGGCGGAGCACCGACAGGGCGTAGGCGCCGCCGGTCGCCACCAGCAGCTGGAAGAACCAGGAGCCCCCGACCAGGAGCAGCGTGTTGAGCAGGTAGTGGCCGAGCCTGAGTTCCGCCCAGGCGGAGGTGATGTTCCCCCACTGGAAGACGGACGGCCAGAGCCGCAACGGGTGCTGGATGAACTCCTGCGTGGAGGAGACGGCGCCCTTCGCCGTCCAGAGGATCGGGCCGAGGCCGGCGATCGCGACGGCCGTCAGGATGATGGGGTGGGAGATGCCCAGCGTCCAGCGTACGGAGCGGCGGCGCCGGTCGGCCGACGAGATCACGCCCCGGGACTGCTCGTCGTCGTTCATGCTGTGCTCCACTTGCGGGTCAGGCGCAGGTAGACGGCGGACAGGGCGGCCAGCACCAGGGCCAGCAGCACGCTGAGCGCGGCGGCCGTCCCGTAGTCACCGTCGAGGAACGCGTACCGGTAGATCAGGAGGAGGATGGTCGTGGTCGAGTCCTCCGGTCCGCCGTCGGTGAGGATGAAGGGCTCGGTGAAGATCTGGAAGGTGCCGATGATCTGGAGCAGCAGCATGATGAGGATCACACCGCGCATCTGCGGCAGCGTCACATGCCACACCCGGCGCCAGATCGAGGCGCCGTCCAGCTCGGCGGCCTCGTACAGGTCGGCCGGCACGCTGGCCAGCGCAGCCATGTAGATCAGGGTGGTGCTGCCCGCGTGCGCCCAGGTGGCAGCCAGTACCAGGCTCGGCATCGCGGTGCCCGCCGACTGCAGCCAGGGGTACGGGCCGAGGCCGACGTGGCCCAGGACCTGGTTGAAGAGGCCGAAGTCCGCGTCGTAGAACCAGCGCCAGAGCATCAGCGCGACCACCGGCGGCACCACCGCGGGCAGGTAGACCAGCACCCGGAAGACCCCGCCGAGGCGCCGGAGCTCCGAGACGAGCAGCGCCAGCATGATGGGCACCGGGAACCCGAAGACCAGGGCCAGGACCACGAACCAGACGGTGTTGCGCAGCGTGGTCCACAGCAGGGGGTCGTTGAACAGGTAGCGGAAGTTGTCCAGTCCGACCCAGGTGGGCTCGCTGACCAGGTTGGTCCGCTGGACGCTGAGGATGACGCTCTGGCCGATCGGCCACCAGGCGAAGTAGCCGAAGGCCAGCAGCAGTGGCAACAGGAAGAGCAGCGAGGCAAAGCCGAAACCGCGCCGAGCCCGCCGGGTCCGGCCAGGCCGCCGCAGGCTGCGGCGGCCTGGCCCGGCACCCGGCTGCGCTGCCCGCGAGGGCGTGGCGGTGGCGTCACCGACCGGGTGGACGACGGTCATCGCTGGGCTCGCTCCAGCGCGGCGACGGCCTTCTTCTCCGCCTTCTCCAGCTCGGCCTTCGGGTCGGCGCTCTCGCGGGTGAGCACGGCCGTCACTGCGGAGTCCAGAGCGGCATACAGGTCCTGGGCTGCCACCGAGGGCTCGGTGACGAACTTCTGCTGCTTCACACCGGCGAGGAAGGGTGCGAAGTTCTTGAGCGGGACGGTGGCGTGCTCGTTGATGGCCTGATCGACAGGGGCGCTGACGGCGGGCTGGTAGAGGGGAACGGTCGGTGTCCCCACCGGGATGCCGTCCGCGGCCTTCGCCTTCGCCCGCGCACCTGCCTCCTTCGGGTCGTGCTTGGCCGTGAGGAAGTAGTAGTCGATCCACTTCACCGCGGCCTTGCGCTCGGCTTCGCCGGCCTTCGGGTTCACCACGGCCATCTTGCCGCCCAACAGGGTGGCCGGCGTGCCCCCCGAGGGCAGCGCGGCGACGCCGTAGATCGCCGGGTCACCGTTGTACTTGGTGATGTGCTCGTCGAAGGTGCTCGGTGTCGCGATCATCATGCCGATGCGGCCGGCGGAGAACGACTTCTGGATCTCCGCGCTGTCCCGCAGCTGCTGGCTCCCCATGGAGTCGTCCTGCCAGCGCAGTTCCTTGAGCCATTCCAGGGCCTGCTGCATCGGCGCGTCATTGAAGGCGGCGACCTGCTTGCCGCCCTCCTCCTTCTCGTCCACGCCGCCGTAGGTGTAGGTCACGGCGGTCAGCGTCCAGCCGCCCGTGTTGTTGGTCGTCGGCTGCGCGTAACCGGGCAGGCCCGTCTTCTCCGAGATCGCCTTAGCGGCGGTCCGGACCTCGTCCCAGGTCTTCGGCGGGTTGTCCGGGTCGAGCCCCGCCTTCTTGAACAGCTCCCGGTTGTAGACCAGGGAGAGGGCGTACTCGCTGGTGGGCAGGCCGTGGATGTGGCCGTCCGCACCCGTGCCCGGAGCCAGCGAGCGACTGTCGAACTGGGCGGCGTTCGGCAGTGCCTTCACCTCGTCGGTGATGTCCGCGATCTGGCCGCGCTTGATGAGCCCCTGGGGCTCGGTGAGCGGCACGATGAACACGGTCTCGAGCTGGCCTCCGGCCAGCCGGGCGGTGAAGGTCTTGGCGTCCCACACCGCTTCGGTCGGCTTGATGTCGATGTCCGGGTTGGCGCGCTCGAAGGCCGCCACCCGGTCGGTGAACTCCTTGCGTGACGCCGGCTGCGTCGTCGGAGGCATGTCCGTCACCGTGATCGTGACCTTCCCGCCCTTGGCGTCGGCGGCGCTGCCGGAGCCCGAGGACGAGCAGGCGGCTGCGCCGGCCGCGAGTATCCCCGCGGTGCAGCAGGCGGCGATTCTGGACCATGGTGATCTCATGTGGTGACTCCTTGTCCTCGGCGCAGGGGTTTCCGGCAAGGGGATTCCTGCGGTGCGGTCGCACCGGTGGTTGCGGCGAGGGAGTGAAGAGGCGCGATCTCCCCGGACGCCACTCATGGACCCGCCAGCCAGGGAGCTGACGGGGTGACAGCGATACTGCGTGCTCCAACTCGCCTCGGAAGTAAACCGATTCACTCACTACGGGTCAATACTTTGCTCACGACCAGTTGATGGTCATGCATACTGGGGTTGTTCATCCCTATTTGTCCATGATTGGGTGATTTTTTTGGCCTTCGGACCATGCCGCAGGAGAGGCTGAGTTGAGAAACCGGTATACCTGCTGGGTGCCAGCTCGCCTGTTGATGGCTAACCTGGACACGTGACCGAACAGCGACAGGACTCACATCGGCGGCCGACCATCTCCGATGTGGCCGCCCGCGCCGGGGTTTCCAAAGGCGCCGTGTCCCGCACATTCAACGGGGGCAAGGGCATCAGCCCCGGCACCATGGCGCGGATCCGGGCCGCAGCAGCCGAGCTCAGCTGGACCCCCAGCACCGCCGCCCGCGCCGTCAGAGGCGGTCCTGCGCACGCCGTGGGGGTGGTGCTGCGCCGGCCGACGGAACTCCTCGAACTCGACCCGTTCTTCGCAGCGTTCCTGGCCGGAGTGGAGAGCGCACTCACCCCGGTCGGGTACGCGGCAGTGCTGCGGTTCGTCGCCGACTCCCACACCGAACGCGAGTGCTACGAGCAACTGGCCGGCGAGCGCCGGGTCGACGGGTTCCTGCTGACCGACCTGCGCCACCGCGACCCGCGCTTCGAATGGCTCAGCCGACTGGGCGCCCGGGTCGTGGTGGCCGGATCACCGGCCCGCACGTGCCCCTTCCCGTGGGTCAGCACCGGCAGCGCCAACCTGGTCCGCGAGCTCACCCGCCACCTCATCGCCCAGGGCCACCACACCATCGCCCACGTCGCGGGGACCCCGAGCCTGCGTCACGCCCGACGCCGCCGACAGCTGTGGGAGGACACCCTGGTCGAGGCAGGCCTCGAACCCGGGCCCGTGGTCACGGGCGACTTCACCACCGACGGCGGCGCGCGGGCCACCCGCGAACTCCTCGCCCTCGACCGGGCGTCGCGCCCCACGGCGATCTTCTACGCCAACGACCTCATGGCGATCGCCGGACTGTCCGTGCTCGCGGAGTACGGGGTGAAGGTCCCCGATGAGATGGCCGTGGCCGGGTTCGACGACATCAGTCTGGCCAGCTACGTCACCCCGGCCCTGACCACAGTCCGCTGCGACTACCGCCGGATGGGGCAGATCGCCGCGCACACGTTGCTGGCGCAACTTCGGAACGAGGAGGTGGCACCCCAGTTGACCATCGGCGGCGAGCTGCGGCTGCGCCGCTCCACCGGAGCCTGACCCCGCCCGGAGGGAAACCGACCACGCCCGGTACCCAACCGTCACCGAGGCGCGCTCGCGCGGCTACGCCACTGAGGTCGAGGAGCCGGGGCGCGGCCGGGCCTGCCTGGCCGCGCCCGCACCGGACCACTCCGGCGGGATCCTCGCCGCGCTGCCGGTGTCCGGCCCGCCGGCCGCGGTCGGCCCCGGTGTCCGGGGGCGGGGTCGGGGTCGGGGTCGGGGTCGGCCGGACAGGTACGCCAGTACGCGGACCAGGCCTCGACCGGGCCCGGCCACCACGCACACGCCGTCCGAGCCGGCCCCGGCGGCCGGCTCGCCCGAAAGGAACCCTCCTCATGAGCCGACCGCTGCGCCCCCTGACGTCCGGGCCCGGCCACCAGATACTCGCCGGACAGCACACCACCGACCTCGGCGGAATCTGGGAGTTCACCACCGACCCCGACGCGGCGACATGGGACAGGCTGCCCGTGCCGGGCAACTGGGACATGCACAGCGCGTACGCGGACCACCAGGGGGACGGCTGGTACCGGCGGACCATCACCACACCACCGCTCGAAGACGACAGAATCGCCCGGCTGCACTTCGAAGCCGTCGGCTGCACGGCAACGGTCTGGCTGGGCGACACCCTGCTCGGCACCCACGTCGGCGGGTACACGCCCTTCGAGTACGACATCACCGAGCTGCTGACGACCGACGGCAGCGCCAACACCCTCACCGTCCGGGCGAACAACGACGAGGCCGTCGGCGCGACCTGGCCCTGGGGCGGAATCTCCCGCCCCGTCACCCTCACCGTCGACCCCGCGGTGCGCATCGAGCGGCAGCACGTCACCGCCGAGCCCGACCTGGGCACGGGCACCGCCGAGGTGACCATCAAGGTCACCCTCTCCAACGCCTCCGCCCGCGACCGGACCGTACGCCTCGACGGCACGCTCACCGACACGGGCGACGCCCTGCCCGCACCGGCCACCGGCCAGGAGGTGACCGTGCCGGCCGGCGCCGCGGCGACCGTCCGCCTGACGACCGCCCTGCCCCCGGGCTCGTACGAGCTGTGGTCCCCCGACCGTCCTGCGCTCTACCGCTCCACCCTCGCCCTCACCGCCGGCGACGAACTGGTCCACGCCCTCTCCGACCGCTTCGGCATCCGCAGGATCGAGGTGCTGCCGGACGGCCTGGTCCTCAACGGCGAGCGCATCCGCACCGCGGGCTTCAACCGCGTCCCCGGCGACCGTGTGCACGGCGCCACCGAGCCGCTGTCCGCCGTCCGCGTCGAGCTCGACCGTATGAAGCAGGCCGGGGCGGCCATGACCCGTATCCACCACGTCCCGCAGGCGCCCGAAGTCCTCGACCACCTGGACGAGATCGGGATGCTCAACATCGCCGAGATCTCCGTCTGGGGGAAGGACGCCTGCCTCGACCCCGAGTGCTGGAAGCCCGAGCTACGCGAGATGGTGCACCGGGACGCCAACCACGCCTGCATCGTCGCGTGGTCCGTGGCGAACGAGATCAGGGGCACCGAGGAGGCCGGCCGCACCTTCGTCAAGGCGCTGATCGACCACACCCGCGCCGAGCTCGACGACTCACGCCCCCTGACGTACGCCAGCAACACCTTCGACGCGATCGACGGCCCGCAGGACGAAGCCCTGCAGTACACCGACTTCCTCTCGGTCAACATGTACCGGGACTACACCGCGCGGCTGCGGCGGCTGCGCGCGCACTACCCGGACAAGCCGGTCTTCGTCAGCGAGTTCAGCAACGACGGCTACACCTTCACCGCCGACCGGGAGAGCGTCGAGTACGTCTCGCAGGACGACGACCGGATCCCTGCGGAGCTGTCCGGGCTGCCCTGGGTGTTCGGTGCCTCCCGGTGGACCTTCGACGACTACCGCAGCCGTTTCGAGGGGACCTCCCCCAACCAGCTGCGGGGGTGGGGCGTGCAGACCGAATGGGGCGCACCGAAGCGCAGCTACGACCGGATGCGCGCCGCGTTCGCCCCGGTCGGGGAGCTGTCCCTCGACCCGTCGGAACCGGACGGCACCACCCGGATCACGGTTGTCCCGCGGGGCGCGGGCGAGCTCCCCAGCCGGGTCCTGCGCGGCTACCGGCTGGCCTGGCGGGTGATGGACGCCGACGGCGGCACGCTCGCCGAGCGCTGCATCCCGCTGCCCGAGATCGCACCCGGGGACAGGCCCCTCGGCCGGGAGGTGGAGTGGCGGCGGACGGGCGGACGGCCGGAGAAGGAGGCCGTCGCCGAGCACGTCGGGCTGATCGACCCCCTGGGGTACGAGGTGGCGGTCGCCGACCGGGCCCTGGCCGCCCCGGCCGCCCCCCGGGTCACCCAGACCGTCGTGGCGGACGGCGCGGTACGGGTGGCCTTCGACCGTGTCGCGACGGCCGAGGCATACCGCGTGGAGGCGGCGGCGCAGGCAGGCGCGGACACCGGGACCCACTGCCGCACGGTGTACCAGGACGACCACGGCGACCTCACCGGACTGGTCAACGGGACCCCGTACCGGGTGCGCGTCGTCGCCGTCTCGGCCGCCGGCGAGACGGCCTCCGCATGGACGGCCGGTCTCCTCCCCCGGGCGGGCGCGGGGTCGCTGCCGCCCGACGTGCAGGCGCTCGTGCCGGTCGCGGGCGGTGCGGTCCTCGTGTGGCGAGGCGCGGCGGAGGACCAGGCGTACGCCGTCGAGGTCGCCGACGCCCGCGCCGATGAACCCTTCCGCTCCCTGACCACCTCCGTCCGCGGCTTCCACCGCATCGAGGGGCTGGGCCCCGGGCGCGCGATACGGGCCCGGGTCCGCAGCCTCCGCGCCGGCGGCACGGCCGACGCATGGTCCGCATGGTCCCAGTGGCGGGACGCGAGGACCGGTCAGGAGTAGGCGCGCAGCGCCACGATCCGGACCTCCGGTGCGCCGTTCGTCGCCTCCGCCACCACCCGCAGCGCGGTGGTCCGGACGGCGGCGAACCGGTGGACCCGGTGGCGGCGGCGGTTGCCGGTTTCCTCGGCGACCGCCGTCCAGCTGCCGTCGTCCGCCAGCACCTCGATGCGGTAGTCGCGGACCAGCTCCGGCATCACCTCGAACTCCGTGCGGTGCCGGTGCAGATTGTTGAGGTACTCGTCCACGTCGTCGTCCAGGACGAGGTGCACCGTGCCGATCTCCACCGGCGCGTCCCAGTCGAGCCGCAGCCACGCCTCCCCCGACTCGCCCGCGTGCCACAGTTGCGGCCCCGCGAAGGGCCGCTGGTAACCGCCGACGGACTTGTCCGGGGCGTACGCCCGGGTCGGCCCGGCACGGAAGCAGAAGCTGCGGCGACGCAGGCCCCGGGCGACCCACTCGGCGACCGGCTGGCCGTCCTCCTCCGGGATGTCATGGTCGACCCCCGGCTCCCCCACGAGCTTGTGGGCCAGGCAGAGCACGCCGGTGCGCCGCTCGTCGGCGAGGTGCAACGACGCATGCGGATCGGCCCGTACGACCATCACGGCGTTGCACGGCTCGTCCGGTTCCCACGCCAGGTCGAGGGACACCCACTGCTCCTTGCCCTCCGGGACGGGCACCGTGCGTGAGGCCAGGCGGCGGGCGGGTACGGCGTTCTCGCCGCGCAGGGTGTCCCAGAGCTCGACGGTCAGCTCGGTGTCGGCGCGCGCGTCGACCAGCAGTTCCACGCCCTCCAGCCGCGGGTCGACGGGGAGGACGAGGGCGAGGTCCCGGTCCAGCGGGCATGGCGTGGTGCGGGTGCCGGGTCCGGGCTCCACCTCGAGCCGGGTGAGCGTGCTGGAGGCGGTGACGCGTGCGGTGCGGGCCAGGTCGTCCGGGTCGGTGTTGCGCACGCCGACCAGCGAGGCGTCCTGCCGGAGCAGGGTCTGCTGGAGGAGCGGCAGTCGGCGGGCCGCCAGCTCGCGCGGAGTCAGCCCCTGCGCGGCGCACAGGGCCGCGCCCGTGCCCGCGGCCTCGCCGAGGGTGGCGCAGGTGGCCATGACCCGGGTGGAGCCGAAGGCGATGTGGGTGGCCGAGATGTTGCGCCCGGCGAAGAGGAGGTTGCCGACGTTGCGTGAGTAGAGGCAGCGGAACGGGATGTGGTAGACGCCGTCGGAGTAACGCTGGCGGGCGCCTGGCTCCTCGGCGTACATGCCTTCGACCGGATGCAGGTCCACCGACCAGCCGCCGAACGCGACCCGGTCCTCGAAGGGCTCCTGGGCCATCACCTCGGTCTGGGTGAGCACGTGGTCACCGAGGAAGCGGCGGTACTCGCGCTTGCCGGGGATCGCGCCGACCCACTCCAGGGTGAGGTGGTCGGCGTCGAACCGGCCGCTGTTCTTGATGTGGTCCCAGATGCCGTGGACGACGGACCACAGCTCGTCGCGGATGCGCTCGTTGTCGTGCACCGTGTCCAGCTCGCCGCCCCACTCGACCCACCAGTAGTCGCAGCCGTTGTCGCCGGTGCGGATCAGCCGGTGCTCGGGGATGGGGGTCTGGAGGATGTTCTTGGCGAAGGCGGGCGCCACGTACTTCACGGGGTGCCCGGCGTCCTTGGTGTAGAAGAGGATGGTGCTGCCGAGCAGTTGCCGGTCGGGCTCCGGCGGCGCCCACTCCTCGCCGTACTCGGCCCGGGACTCGCGGCCGATGCGGTGGTCGGCGCCCGCGAGGTGGCCGATCAGGCCGTCGCCGGTGCAGTCGACGAAGACCGGCGAGGAAAACGTTGTCAGACGCTCGGAGCCCATGGTCCAGCCGGTGACGGACTCGATCCGCCGGCCGTGCTCCGCAGTGACGTCGCGGACGTCCGTGTTGAGGAAGAGCCGCAGGTGCGGCTCGGCGAGCACCGCGTCGAGCACGACCTGATCCCAGTAATAGGGATTCCCCTCCGGATTGCGGAACTGGTTCTCGAGATACAGCTCGCCCATGATGCCGGTCTCACGGGCCCAGCGGTGCACCCCGTGGGCGGTCGCCCCGCACACCCACACCCGTACCTCGCTGCTGGAATTGCCACCCAGCACAGGGCGGTTGTGCACCAGGGCCACGGTGCGGCCGAGCCGGGCGGCGGCGATCGCCGCACACACGCCGGCCAGGCCGCCACCGATGACGGTGACATCGCTGCGGACGGTCTCCTCACGCATGAGGCAGTGGGTCCTTTCTGCTCGGTCGGTCCGAGGGCGCGCCCGGGATCCGCGATCCGGGGAGGCACGTCCGGGAGAGGTCAACCTGCCGTGATCACTTGTGCGTTGCGGACGACGAAGTCCTCGTCGACCTCGCCCGGGCGGGGGCCGGCGGGGAGGCGCAGCCCACCGCCGGGCTCGCCGGTCAGCGGGCGCGCAGAATGCGGTTCGCCTCATCGTGTTGGGGTTCGACTGTGCAGGTCCGCACATCGGCGATGCGCACCGGAACTCCATCCTCCATGGGTCAGACCAAGGCGCGGTCACAGCGTCCCATCATCCCCAAGGGTCAGGCAACAGACCGTGTGCGAAGGCGTCCTTCACGTCTGCCGCCGCCAGTTCACCGGTGGTCGCATTTAGTCCGTAGGGGCCCGGCCGCGCCGGGAATGCCCGCGGCGCCGCCCTTCCCACGGGCAGGAAGGGCGGCGTCACGGCCGGTCGAACTACGAGCCCTTGAACTGCGGGCGGCCGAGCCGCCGCAGGCGCTCAGCCGCCGTATGTGTGGACGTAGTCGAACTGCGCGACCGCGCCTGCGGTGTTCATGGAGAACAGGGCAATCCTGAGCGGCCCCTGGCGGGGCAGCGTCCAGGTGCCGGAGCTCACCCAGCTCCTGCCGTCGCGGCTGGTGGAGGCCGTGACCTCGCTCTCGTTGTGGACCGTGTCGGCGTGGTAGCGCAGCCGCATCCACATCGTGTCCGCCGTCGGCCCGCCGAACATCGGGGCATAGGCGACGGCAGTCGGCGGGGTCGTCGTCGGGCGCTCGCCCTCCTTGCCGAACTCCGTCACGTTCAGCAGCGCCCCGCCGCCGTTGTTGAGGGGCAGTACGGAGTGCGCGAGCTTGAAGTAGCGGTCGTCGTTCTCGTACAGGGCAATGCCCGCCTGCTGGTTGCTCTTCGCCGGCGCGAACTCGATCTTCGTCTCCACCGTGTAGTCGCCCGAGGGCGCGGGCCGGGTGAGGACCGACGCGGTGTTGGTGTTCGTGTACAGCTCGGCGCCCTGGGTGGGCCACGACAGCGCGCTGCCGGTCACGGCCACCCCGGAGGCCGGTCCGCGCACCCAGGTCCACGGCGAGTCGGCGGTGGTGCCGGGCACGGTGGCGGTGTCGAAGTCGTCGCTGTACGCGGGGAGCAGAGCGCCCGGTCGCGGTTCGGGCACCCGCGTGGTGACGGGGGTGTAGAGCGCCGCGGCGCCCACGTTGTCGGCGGCCGTCTCCCCGCCGAGGGCGGCGGTGCCGACGGCGCCCGCCCTGGCCGCGGACGCGGGCAGGTCGCGGGTCTGGGTGGCGACGGCGTCGCCCAGGCGGTCGGCGCTCACCTCGGTGGTCATGCGGGTGCCGCGGATCTCGACGGCGACGTTGCGCCACGCCTCCCACTGGAAGCCGCCGGGCAGCGGGGTCGACTGCTCGCCGGCGCTGCGGCCGTCCTCGACCACGTCCGTCACCAGGGCGTTGCGGTCGTGGTCGAGCCAGGCGACGACGTAGTTCGACGGGTTGCGGTAGTCCACGACCAGGCCGGCCCGGCCACCCGTCGAGGTGACCCGCAGGTCCGCCTCGGCCCGCAGATCCGCCGGCGCCCGGCCGTCGGTGACCAGGAAGGCCGGCGTGCTCGCGCCGCCCGTGTGCACCGCGTACGGTCCGGTGTCCTGGCCGGTGGCCAGCGTCCAGGGCGCGGCGTGCGCGCCGGCGGTGTGCCAGCCGCTCAGCGAACCGTCGTTGAAGGTGCCGCCCGCGGTCCAGGAGGCCACCGGGGCGGTCTGCGGTGTGTCGGAGGGGCCGGCGCCGGCCCGCAGCACGGGCCAGCCGTCGATCCAGTCGAGCCGGTCGATGAGCATGGGGCGCCGGCTGAGCTTGAGGGTGCCGCCCGAGGCCGGTTTCAGGTCCGGGTCGTCGGACGGGATGGCGTGGTAGACCAGCCAGTCCTGGCCGGACAGGTCGGTCTGGATCGCGTTGTGCCCCGGGCCGATCCACCGGTTGCCATTGGCGCCCGCCACCACCGAGCCCTTGCTGGTGAGCTCCATCAGGTCGACGCCCTGCGCGTCGGTGAACGGTCCGGTCGGGCTGGTCGCACGGCCGACCTTGACCTGGTAGCCGCTGTAGGCGCCGTCGCAGCAGCCCGCGTCGGAGTAGAAGAGGTAGTAGAAGTCGCCGCGCCGGACGACGAACGCGCCTTCCATCCTGCGGCCGCGGGCGACCTGGGTGACCGCGCCGACGGTCCGGGTGCGGTCACCGTTCATCTGTGCGACGCAGAGGGTGTCGTAGCTGCCCCAGTACATGTAGGGCGTGCCGCCCTGGTCGGTGAACTGGGCCTCGTCGATGTTGTTGGTCGGGCACCCGCTGGGCGACGGCAGCACCGCGCCCTGGTCGGTCCATGGGCCGGTGGGGGTGGGGGCGGTCGCCACTGCGAAGGTGTTCTGCGCCGAGACGGCATAGAAGAGGTTGTAGTGGCCGTCGGTGTAGCGGATGTCGGGCGCCCACAGCCTGGAGCCGTTCTCCCAGGCGGGCTCGGTCTGCGGGGTGAAGACGTCCCCCGCGTACGTCCAGTGCACCATGTCGGCCGAGCGCAGGATCGGCAGGATGTGCTCGCCGTCCTCGCCGCTGGACTGGAAGACCGGGTTCTGCGTGCCGTACGCGTACCAGTACCCGTCCTTTCCGCGGAGTATCGACGGGTCGGGGAAGGTGTCGACGACTCCCGCGGTCACCGGGTTGGTGTACGTGGCTGCCGCCGTGTGCGGGTCCTTGTGCGGGGTGTGGTCCGCGACCGCGCCCGCCGGGGGGAGCGGTTCCGCGATCAGTGCCGCGAGCAGGGCGCCGGTGGCGACAGCGGTCGCGCGCCACCGCCGTGCTCGGGGTCGGCGCGCGGAGCGGGGCGCGGGCCGTTGTCCTGGTGCCTGGGTCATGATCGGCTCCGTGATCGTCTCGATGAGGTCAGGTACCGGGGAGCTACGACGCGCTGTCGGGCTCGAACGAGCTGAGGGTGGCGTCGTAGTCGGAGGCGCCGATGTCGAACATCGGCGTCATCCAGTGGTAGAAGTTGTCGCCGCGCTCCCTGAGCAGGTCGTAGAGCCGCCGCGTCAGGCGCCGGCGGACCGGTTCCATCTCGGGGTGCGGATAGCGGTTGACGAGTTCGTGCGGATCGGCGGACAGGTCGTAGAGCTCGTTGAGGGACTCGGGGTTGACGACGAGCTTGTAGCGGTCGTCGCGGATCATGCGCTGCGGGTAGGGGAAGTGGTGGCCATGGAACTCGGCGAGCAACTCCTCGGGCCACTGCGGGTGTTCACCGCGGATCAGCGGCAGCAGGCTGCGGCTGTCCACCGCCTGGGAGGTGTCGCAGCCCGCGAGGTCGAGGAGGGTGGCCGTGCAGTCGGTCAGGGTCACGAACTCGCGTCGGACCTGCGGGGCGGCGCCGGGCACCCGGATGATCCCGGGGATGCGGTAGATGTCCTCGTACATCGCCGGGCCCTTGTCGTGCAGGCGGTGCGCGCCGGTGAACTCGCCGTGGTCGGCGGTGAAGAACACCGATGTGTCGTCGGCCAGGCCGAGTTCGTCCAGCCGGGTCAGGATGCGCCCGATCTGCTCGTCGATCAGGGTGACGTAGCCCCAGTAGACGGCGATGAGTTTGCGCGTCACCTCGATCGGCATGGTGTCGAACGTCCAGTGCGCGCTGTAGTTGCGCTGGACGGGCGGCTTGCCCTCGAACGTCTCGGCGATGGAGGGCGGTAGTTCGACGAGGTCCGGGTCGTAGAGATCGAAGTACGCATCGGGCAGCAGGTAGGGCAGGTGCGGCCCGAAGAAGTGCGTGGCCAGGAAGAACGGGCGGCCGGTCGCGGCATACCGGTCCAGGTGCTCGATGGCCCGGGTGGCCAGGTAGTACTCGAATGTGGCCTCGACCGGCTGGTGCAGCCGAGCCGCCAGCAGGTTGCCCGGGTTGCCGTTGGGCGTGGTGCCGCGCACCAACTCGGAGATCCGGTACGGGGGCAGGTCGCGCTCGGCCAGGTAGGCGAGGTAGTCGGGGTGGTCGACCGGGTTGTGCCAGCCGGGCAGGTCCGGCCCCTCGAACCCGTACGAGGCGGCGTTGCGGTGGGTTCCGCCGTGCCACTTGCCGATCAGGCCGAGTTGGTAGTCCCGTTCGGCGAGCGCGCTGGGGAAGGTGAAGGCGTCCTCGCGCAGATCCTCCAGGTAGCCGACGTTGCGCTCGTAGTTGGCGAGCAGCCGGTGCCGGAACGGCGCCTGCCCGGTGAGGAGGCTGGCCCGGGCGGGGGTGCAGATGGCGGTCGGGGTGTAGAAGCGGTCGAACCGGGTGCCGGTGGCCGCGAGCCGGTCCAGGTTGGGGGTCGCCACATGGGGGTTGCCGTAACAGCCCAGGGTGTCCACCCGGTGCTGGTCGGTCATCAGGAAGAGCAGGTTCACTTTCCGTACACCTTCGCGTAGCGGGCGCCGTCGTAGTACGACGAGGGTGCGGGGCGGGACTTCAGCTGGCCGGAGCCGACGAAGAAGTCCGCCATGCCGTTGAGCCAGTTGTCGATGGTGCCGTCCTGCGACTTGGCCACCAGATCGGCGGTCGTCAGCATCTCGACGTTGGCGGCGTCGGCCTTGACCTTGTCCCGGTCGACCTGGAGGAGGTCGGCCGCCAGGCCGATCGCCTCGTCCTTGTGCGCCGCCCGCCAGTCGTTGGCCTGCTGCAGCACCTTGACGACCTTCTCAGTGAGCGCCGGGTCGGTCTTCGGGCCGGAGACGAACGCGGTGGGGAAGGCGTTGGCGGTGAAGTCCCGGTCGCTGGCGACTTCGTGGAGCCCGGGCACCCGCTGCTTGATCGTGCCGATCAGCGGATACCAGAACCCGGCGCCGTCGATCTGCCCCGCGGAGAAAGCCGAGACGATGGTCGGGGCGTCCATCGGGACCTTCACGATGTCCGACATCGTCATACCCGCCCGCTTCAGGGCGAGGTTGAGCACCATCTCGCCGGAAGTGCCCTCCGGCACACCGACCTTCTTGCCCCTCAGCCCTTCGATCGTGGTGATGCCCGGCTGGGCGATGACACGGTCGGCGTAGGTGAGCGTGTCGATCGCGATGACCTTGGCCTTGCCGGTCGCGGGCAGCCACAGCGCGCCGGGCCCGATGTAGCCGAAGTCGAGGTCGCCGGCGCCCAGTGCCTGGATCTGGATGGGCCCGTTGGTGAAGACCTTGATGCTCGGGCTGAGCCCGGCCTTCTTCCACAGGCCCTGCTTGTCCGCGATCGCCAGCAGGCTGGAGCCGTTGAAGTCCGCGATGTAGCCGAAGCGGACCTTTGTACCGCCGCCGGAGCCGGACGAGGAGCATGATGTGGCACTGAGTGACAGTGCGGTTGCGGAGAGTGCGGCGATGAAGCCGCGTCGGGTCATCGTGGTCATGACGAGGTGGTCCCTTCGGGGTACGTGTGATGCTGCTGGGCGGAGTTGGGCGGACCGGGTTGGGCAGGGCAAAGCAGGGCCCCCGCTCACGGGAGCGGGGAGCCGAACGGAGGGGGTCGCCGGGCGGTCAGGCGGGGGCGGCGGCCGGGTCCTGGTGGTAGACGGAGTACCAGACCCGGTTGCGCAGTTCGGCGAACTCGGGCGAGAGCCGCATCTCCTCGGTCCTGGGGTACGGCAGGTCCACGTCGACCACCGAGTGGACGCGACCGGGCCGGGCGGCCATCACCACGACGCGGTTCGCCAGGTAGACCGCCTCCTCCACGTCGTGGGTGATGAACATGACGGTGCGCCGCTCCTTGCTCCAGGTGTCGAGCAACTGGTCCTGCAGCTGCACCCGGGTCAGTGCGTCCAGCGCGCCGAACGGCTCGTCCATCAGCAGGACTTCGGGGTCCACCGCATAGGCGCGGGCGATGGCGCAGCGCTGCTTCATGCCGCCCGACAGCGTCTTGGGCAGTGCGTCGGCGAAGTCGGTCAGGCCCACCAGCTCGATGGCGTGGTCGGCCCTGGCCTTGCGTTCCTTGGCGGGCATCGACGTCAGCTGCAGTCCGAACTCGACGTTGCGACGCACGGTCAGCCAGGGGAAGAGCGCGTACTGCTGGAAGATCACCCCGCGGTCGGGGCCGGGCCCGGTGACCGGCCGGCCGTCCACGACGACGTCGCCCGACGTCGGCTCGACCAGCCCGGCGGCCATGCTCAGCAGCGTGCTCTTGCCGCATCCGGACGGGCCGACGACCGTCACGAACTCCCGCTCCCCGATGTCCAGGGACACGCCGCCGAGCGCGTCGAAAGTACCGTTCTTCATCGGGAAGGTCTTCACGACGTCCCGGAAGGAGATCTTGTGAGTCATCGGCGCTCCTGCCAAGTGGTGAGACGGCGCTCGGCGAGCAGCAGCAGCCGGTCCATGACCAGGCCGAGCACGCCGATGGCGATCAGTCCCACGAAGATCGTGTCGAGGTCGTAGTACGTCTCGGCGTGCTGCATACGGAAGCCGAGGCCCTCCTGGGCGGCGATGAGTTCGGCGGCGACCACGGTCGCCCACGCGGAGCCGAGCCCGATCCGCATGCCGACCAGGATGAACGGGGTGGACGCCGGGATGACGACCTTCCGGAAGATGGTCCAGTCGCCTGCCCCCAGCACCCGTGCCGCGTCGATCAGCGTCCGGTCCACGTCGACCACGCCCTGGAAGGTCGCGACGACGCTGGACAGGAAGGCCGCCAGGAAGATCACGAAGATCTTCGGGGTCTCGCCGATGCCCATCAGCACGATCGCCAGCGGGATGAGTGCCAGCGGCGGAATGGTGCGGAAGAACTGGATGTACGGCTCGCACAGGCCGCGCACCACCGGGTACCAGCCCATCAGGAAACCGAGGGCCACCGCCAGGGCCGTGCCGAGCGCGAACCCGGTGAAGACCCGGCGCAGGCTGGCGAGCATATCGCCCTCCAACGTGCCGTCACCGAGCATCTCCCCGGCCCGCCGCCCCACCGCGACGGGGCCGGGCAGGTCGCCGACCCCGCGCGAGGCCAGCAGGGCCCACACGCCCAGGCCGAGCGCGAGGGCGATCAGGTTGAGCACGAGCGGCGGGACCCTGCGGCGCCGCGCCGCCTGCGGCCGCGTCGGCGCCGCAGGCGTCCCCGTGGCCGGTTCGGCGGCGGCCTTCCCGGTGGTGATCACGTCCATCGTTGCCTCGCTCGGTTCATGCCTCGCTGCCTTCTTGATCGGGTTGAGTGAGCCGCGGGCAAGCACCGCACCCAAGCGGCCGTCGCCCTCGCACACGGGCGCAACGACGGTCCTGCGGGCCCTCCTGCGCGGCCGTCGGTGCCACCAAGGCAATCCCCCACCTGCCACGGCCGTGTGAGGAGCCCGGGCGCCTGCCTGCCACACGTGACGACGTCATGGGGAGTCCTCTCCGGGCTCTTCGAGTCCAGGCGGCACCGGATAGTGCGACAGCAACGGCGACTCCCGCAGGACCAGTGCGATGCCGCCGAGGGCGGCACCCACCTCGCCGAGGGCGGCGGCCCGCAGATCCACCCGGGTCCGGGAGGCCGGCAGCAGCCGGGCGGTCAGGGCGCGCTGCACCGCTCCGGTCAATGCTTCGCCCACCGTGGCCAGTTCACCGCCGAGGACGATGACGCCCGGGCCGATGGCGTTGGACACCGCGGCCAATACCGTGCCGACCCGGGTCCCCACCTCGTCCAGGACCCCCAGGGCCGCGCTGTCCCCGGCGCGAGCCGCAGCGGCGAGCGAGGGAACGTCGTCGGCCCGCCCGCCCGCTGCGCGAAACGCGCCGAGCACCGCTCCCACCGAGGCCACCGTCTCCAGGCATCCGGTGCCGCCGCACTCACAGGGCGCGCCACCCGGTTCCACGCTGATGTGGCCGAACTCTCCGGACAGTCCGTACGCGCCGCGGTGCAGGGCGCCGCCGACCACCAGCCCGCCGCCGACGCCGTGCGACAGCCGCAGATACAGCACGTCCCCGCCGCCGGCCGCCGCGCCCCACGTGGCCTCCGCAAGAGCGGCGAGCCGCGTGTTGTTGTCGACCAGGACCGGCACACCGAACCGCTCCCGCAGCAGCGGGGGCAGCGCCTCCCACCGACTATCCCCGCCCGGCCCGTCCCCCTGTCGGCCGACCGGGCCGACGACGCCCACACCGATCGCGCTGAGCGCCCCGAGGCCCAGCGAGTCCCCGGCCAGCGTGCCGACCAGGTGCTGGGCCAGTTCGATCCGCTGCTCCCAGCCGAGGTCAGGGCCGTGCGGTTCGCTCGCCGAACCGACCACCTCGTGGGCGACGTTGACGGCTGCCACATGCACCGCACGCCGCGCGAAGTCGATGCCGATCGCGTGTCCGGCACCGGGGTTGAGGGCGAGTCGCTCCACTGGCCGGCCCCGCCTGCGCTGGGCGGCCTCCGGCGCGGAGGCGACGATGGCACCGTTGGCGAGCAGTGCGCCCACGATGTCGTAGAGCGTCGTGCGGGACAGGCCGCAGCGAGCGCCCAACTCGCCTCTGCTGAGCGGACCGTGTTGGCGCAGCAGGTCCAGCACCAGCTGCTCGTGCCCCCGGCGCAGGCGTGACAGGAGGCCGTCTTGTTGCTGCATGCGGACAGGATGCTGACCCGGAGATATTTTCGTCAACACTCCGGAAAAAAGCATTCTGGGGGCGACCCACCGTGCGCCGACCGGTATTCGCCCTGTTCTGGGCCCATTTGACGGGGCATGAAGGCTCCCAGCAGATCCGGGAACTTTTATGCGCTGGCAACGCTCGCGTCACACGCGTTCATGTTCGGGCCGCCGCGGGGCCGTTCGGTCCACCGTCCGCCCGCCGCACTCCGGGCAACTCGTTGAATCTGAATCCACCGCGCCGGTCTCCGCGTAACCGTCCCGGCAGACAGGCCGCTTGCAGCGTTCGCTGTCCTTGCGGCGGGCCGACCTCGGCGCCTTGGTCAGCACGCCCGTACACACCGCCGGGTGGGAGCACATCGACGGAGGCGACCTGCTCGGCCCTGCGCAGCAGCGGGGTGCGCTGGACCGGGTTGGCAGAGAACTCTCCATGAAAGCTCGGAGTTGGCTAACGCAGCCATGCCTGAAGGCGCTCCGGAAGGTGCCCAGCGTCGATGGCGCGCACCCCGGAGCACAGCCGGTGCATGGCGCCGTGGCGCAGCCGGTCGATGGCGCCACGCGTCGGTCCCGGCGCACATCGCCGCAGCGGGCCCATCACCTTCGCTGCGGGATGCGCTCCGGCGCTGTCGGCTGCTCCGCCGCTGCGGACACCGCCGGCGACCAGCACCGGAGGGCCCCACCTCGGCCGGCCGGACCAGCGGCACCAACCCGGCGCCCGCGACCGGGTTCGCGGCGTCGAAGGCGGCCGAGACCGCTACCGAAGCGTGGGAAAGACGCGGACGACGCCTTGTTGTCCCTGTCTGACGGAACCGTGGAGAGTTCCCCTTCCCGCAGGCCACAAGGCATCCTCTGCGTTCCGGGCCTACCCTGACCGCGTCTCGGCCGGCTCGCCTCTGCTCAGACGTCGCGGACGCACCGGAAACCGAGGTTGCCGGTCGTACTGTCCGGCGTATTGGCGGTGCGCGCGGCGACGCGGTACCGGTTGCAGTACGAGCCGTGGCACAGGTACGAACCACCGCGCATCACCCGCGAGGTTCCACGCAACGGGCCCGCCGGGTTGCTCCGGTGGCCGGCGGAGTGGTCGGTGGTCCACCAGTCGGCGCACCATTCCCAGACGTTGCCCGCCATGTTGTACAGGCCGAAGCCGTTGGGTTCGAACGCGTCCACAGGCGCGGTGCCCTTGTAGCCGTCCTCCGCAGTGTTCCTGGTCGGGAAGTGGCCCTGCCAGATGTTGCAGCGGTGCTCGCCACCGGGCGTCAGGTCGTCCCCCCAGGGGTAACGGCGCTGCTCCAGTCCACCGCGGGCCGCGTACTCCCATTCCGCCTCGGTGGGCAGCCGCCCGCCGGCCCAGCGGCAGTACGCGGCGGCGTCCCGCCACGACACGTGCACCACAGGGTGGACGGCCAGCCCGTCGAGCCCGCTGCCAGGTCCCAGCGGGGACCGCCAGTGGGCGCCGGCCACTCCGCACCACCACGGTGTCTGCTCCGGCCGGGCCGCCCCCCGTCGCAGCGCCGCAGGCAGGAAGCCGGCGAAGACGAAGGACCAGCCGAACCGTTCGGCCTCGGTGACATAACCGGTGTCGTCCACGAAGGCGGCGAACCGCTCATTGCTCACCGCATGTACGTCGATCCGGAAAGGGCGTAGGGTCACCTGCCGGATCGGCCCCTCGCCGTCGGCCGCGAAGCCCTCGGTGTCATCGGTGCCCATCAGGAACGAGCCGCCGGGCAGGTGCACCGTGGCGTCAGCGCGCGCCGACGCGCGGTCAGCCGCGCGCCCTTCGGTGCGCGCCGTCCGCTCAGCGTTCCCCAACCCGCCTTCCTGAGCACTCCGTTCGGCAACCGCCGGTCCGAGGCGCGCCGAGCCGTCTGCGGATGCCATCCGCACGATCGGCGGCGCGATCGTGGCAACCGTGGTCACGGTCGGGGCGGCCGATGCGCCGACGGCCGGGCCGTGACCGCCCCCCGCGTCACGCGCAGGCGCGCAGCAGGACGGCGTGTGCGGCACGGCTTCACTCATCGGATCTCTCTCCGGTTCGGTTTGGACGGCAGATCATAAAGCCCCCGCGTTTCCGTGGTGGTCCGGCTGGTGCGGACCCCGGGCCATCGTAGGTCAGCCTGCTGGGGACGCTGTGGCGCCGGATCCGCTGCGCGGGGACAGACGCCGGGCCTGTGGGTGCCGGCTCAGGTCTCCCGGGTGGCCTGGGACGACTCCGCCTTCTGCGAGCTGGTCCAACCGTCGCTCACCGCGCTCAGCCGCGACACCGCCGGCTACGGCGCCCCCGCGGGGCGACAGCTGCGCGAGGCCGACCTCGCGCGCACGCCCGGCTCCGCCGGCCGGCACCAGAGTCTGGACAGGGCAGCCGAGTCGTGCTGTCATTCTCGTCGACTTCAGCTGTGCAACGTTATAAACCCGTGTCCGCATCGCGTTGACGCCCCGTCGCCCCACTCCGGCGACCGGCGCGCAGACGCCTGCCCATGAGCCGCTTCCCTCACTTCAGCCTCGGAGGATCCGATGCGCCGGCACCGTGACGCCGCCGTCCCTGCTTCGCAGGAGCCCGCATCCCCGGAGAACGGCCTCACCCGCCGCAACCTCATGCGCCGGCCCGGCGTGGCGGGTGTGACGGCGCTCGGTGCCTCACTGCTGCCCGGTGCGGCACAGCCCGCCGCAGCCGCCACAGCCCCGGATCCATCCCCGCGCTCAACCGGGCAGCCCGCGACAGACTTTTCGTTCGACCCGATCAGGCCGCCCGCCGAGCCGCCGGCGGTGCGCTCGCCCCACCTCAGCACCTGGCTGTCGGCCGACAACTCCGCCGGCACCTGGCCGGCCCTGCTCACCCTGCGTGAGTCCGGCGACGGCTGACCCCGCCGGGGCGGGGCGCCGAGTCCGCACGCCAGGCGCCCCGCCCCCCGCCCGACCTGCCCCGCCTGCCCCGCCTGCCCCGCCTGCCCCGCCTGCCGAAAGGACGTCATCCACCATGCCCCAGAGACAGAGCGGCCCTGCAGCCGCAAACCGGACCAGGCTCCGGCTGTCCGCGCTGCTCGCCGCCGTCAGCCTGACCGTCGCCGGTGCGACCGGGCTGGCCGGCACCGGAGCCGCGGCCGCGGAACCCGTCGCGGACCGCCCGGCGGCCGCGGCCGGGCCGGCCGTCGGGCCCGGCACCCATGTACTGGACCACGCCTCCTACCTCGCAGGCTTCAACGACCAGCAGTGGTACGAGGCGAACATCCCGTTCGTCGACCTTCCCGACCGCACCATCCAGGACGTCTACTACTACCGGTGGCGGGTCTGGAAGGAGCACCTGCGGTACACCGATCCGGCCAACGGCTGGATCCTCACCGAGTTCCTCGACTGCTGCGGCTACGCCGCCCCGTACCAGGCCGTCAATGCCGCCGCCGGCCACCAGATCAGCGAGGGGCGCTGGCTGCGCGACCGCAGCTACCTCGACGACTACACCCGGTTCTGGCTCAGCGGCCCCGGCTCCGCCCCGAAGCCCGCGACCGACAACGTCAACGCCGACACCACCGACTGGGCCCACGAGTACAGCTTCTGGGCGGCCAGCGCCGCCTATGCCAGGGCCCAGGTCACCGGCGACTTCGGGCAGCTGGTCAAACTGCTCCCGGAGCTGAAGCGGCAGTACCGCGGCTGGGACAAGCAGTACACCCCCGAACTCGGCCTCTACTGGTCGGTGCCGGTCTGGGACGCCATGGAGTTCTCGGCATCCTCGTACACCTCCGGCGACCCGTACCACGGCGGCGCCGGCTACCGGCCGACGCTCAGCTCCTACCAGTACGGCGACGCCATGGCGATCAGCCGGATCGCGGCGCTGGCCGGAGACGACACCACCGCCCACGAGTACAAGGCCCGGGCGGCCGCGCTCAAGACCGCGATGCACCAGTGGCTGTGGGACCCGAGCCGGCAGTTCTTCATGACCATGCCGCGCGACGACAACCCGGAGCACAAGCTGGTCGACACCCGGGAGGAGATCGGCTACATCCCGTGGCAGTTCGGCGCCGCGGACCCCGCTGACGCCCCCGCCTGGGCCCAGCTGCTGGACCCGCAGGGCTTCGCCGCACCCTACGGTCCGACCACCGCCGAGCGACGCAGCTCCTGGTTCATGCACGAGGCCGGGGACTGCTGCCGCTGGGACGGGCCGAGCTGGCCGTTCTCGACCTCACAGACCCTCAGCGGGCTGGCCGACGAGCTCGACGACCAGCCTGCCCAGCAGGTCGTCACCCGGGCCGACTACGCCGCCGCCCTGGCGACGTACGCCCAGACGCAGTACCGGAACGGCCGCCCCTACGTCGCCGAGGCGCACGCGCCGGACCAGAACACCTGGATCTACGACGGCAACAACCACAGCGAGGACTACAACCACTCGACCTTCAACGACCTGGTCCTCTCCGGGCTGCTCGGGCTCCGGCCGCAGGACGGTGCGCAGCTGCGCATCCAGCCGCTGGTCCCGGCCGACTGGGACCACTACGCGGTGGAGAACGCCCCGTACCACGGCCACAACGTCACCGTCCTGTGGGACCGCGACGGCACCCACTACCACCAGGGCGCCGGCATGCGCGTCTACGTGGACGGCGAGTTGGTGCGCAGCTCGGCCGAGCTGCGCGACCTGACCGTGCCGGTCGGGCCGTCCCAGGGCGGCAGCCGCCAGGACACCGGCACCGGGCTGGTGAACGACGCGGCCAACCCGCTGCGGCGCGGCTTCCCCAAGCCGATCACGTCCTACACCTGGCGCAACGACAACGCCTGGAACGCCCTGGACGGCAAGGTGTGGTTCAACGAGGTGCCGGAGAACACCCGGTGGACCAACTACTCCTCGCCCAACGCCCAGGACTGGTACGGCGTCGACTTCGGCGTCCCCACGCCGGTGAGCGACATCCGCTGGTACGGCTACGATGACGGCGGAGGCGTACGCCCGGCCTCCGACTACCGGCTGCAGTACTGGACCGGCAGCAGCTGGACCGACGTCCCCGGCCAGCAGCGTGAGCAGGCCCAGCCGGCGGGCAACGGCCTCAACCGGATCACCTTCCCGGCCGTCACCACCGAGCGCGTCCGGCTGCTGTTCACCAACCCCCAGGGCGCCTACGTGGGCGTCAGCGAGTTCCAGTCGTGGGCGCCCTCCAGCCGCGACGCGGAGGTCACCGTCGGGCCCCGGGACGCCGACGGCGCCGTGCCGGTGGACGGGCCCACGACCGTCGCCGTGACGGTCGCCAACACCACCCACCGGCGGCTGCTCGACCCCGCGGTCTCGCTGGCCGTGCCCGACGGCTGGACGGCGGAGCCCGCCGACACAGCACAGCCGGACGCGGTTGCCCCGGGCGGATCGGTGGTGCGGCGGTTCACCGTCACGTCGCCCGGCGGCGCGACGGGAACCGACACGGCGCTGGTGGCCACCGCCACGTACCGAGCCGACGGCGGCACCGTGGTGAGCACCCACACCCGGCAGCTGCTCACGGTCGCCTTCGACCCCGACGCCTACCCTGTCCGGCAGGTCGCCGACGACTTCACCACAGACACCCGGGCGGACTACGCCGCGCGGCAGCCGTTCGCGGACGAGGTGGTACCGGAGCTGTCGGTGGCCGACGGGGTCCTGCGCGGCAGCGCGGACCAGCGGTTCTTCACGCTGCTCGACCGCGGCACCAGCCCCGCCTCGGCGGACTCCGTCACCATCGTCGACCCGGCCGCCTTCATCGGCGACGCGCCGAACGAGGACAGCCTGTTCGTCGGTCTGGTACGCGACGACACCACCTATGTCGGCGCCTGGTACAACAACCACCACCGCTCCAGCGGCATCGACGTCCGCGTGAACGGGCAGCTCAACCCGTCGGGCACCGGCGCCTGCTGCGCCTCGGTCACCCTGGTGCCCGGCGACCGGCTGGCGCTGCAGACCCATGGCACCACGATGACCTCATGGGTGGAGCACGACGGCCGGTGGCAGCGTCTGGTGTCGACCGACGTCGGATCGGCCCTCGACCTGTCGAACCCGGCCGTGCGCTCGGCGTACCACTTCATGTTCGGCGTGCGCGGCGATTCCGGAACCATCGCCGTGGACCGGTTCGAGGCGCGCAGCGCCGGTTCCTGAACCCTGACCGGGCCCCGCCCAGGGGGCGGGGCCCGGTCGCCTTGGTCTGACATCGACGTGTCGCCGCCGGCCGACGGCACAGCGCCTCCAGGAGGTCTCCGTCTGAGTCCGTCTGGTCATCCGTTTCACGATCACGTCCACACGCGTCGCGTGGGCGTGCTCGGACGCTGGCCGGTACCGCCGCGGTCGGGGCGGTCGTGCATCTGCCGGCCACCGCTCGTGGCAGCGACCCTCGCCCGGGCAGCATCCAAGAACGTCACTCAGGACTGACCGGTCAGAGGGTGGGGCCGACGACTCAATCGATCTCCAGGCGAATGGCGTCATAGAGGACGTCGTTGACCTGGCCGTTGCTCGGGTCGTTGATCTGGAAGACGACCTCGTTCTGCCCACTTTCCAGGACGGAGGCGTCGAACGCGAACTGCCTCTGCAGGTACAGACCGGAGCAGGCACCGCGGTAGGAGGCGTTGCTCGCCTCGGTCTGCTCGATGGGCCAGGCGAACGTTGCATTGCCGTTCACCGTGATGTTCAGCTGTCCGACGGTTCCCGCCGGCGGTGTGAAGGCATTGCTCAGAGACCAGGAGGCAAGGGCAACCGTCAAAGTGGCAGTCGCCCCCGGGCGTGGTGTCTGGCGCAGGTTGAACTCCACGCGCCAGGCCGGCATCGTGGTGCCGTTGACCTGCTGGTACTGAACGTAGTTCCAGTTCCGGACCGTACTCTGCCCGGCCATATAGTTCACCACTCCCCCAGGGAAGGACTGAGTGAACGACTGGTTCAGGCCGTACTCGCGGAACTCGCAGCCATTGCGGAACTCTACCGAAGTACGGGTGGGCGTGCCCACCTGCCAGACTGTCTCGCCGGCAGTCGGCGGCACCCAACTCAGCGGGGGCATGGACACAGTTTGGCCGGCGCCGACGTGCACGTCGTCCAACTGGAACTCGCCGAACGTCCCCGGTCGGTACGCCGAAAGCCGATAGGTGCCGGGGCGCACACCGGTCAGCTTGAAGCTGCCGTCGGGCTCGGCATCAACCCAGTACTGGTAGCCGCTGGAGGCACGCTGGAACTCGATGTTGTTGTCGGAGAGCACCACCGTGGCTCCCCGAACGGAACCATGAGTCATGTGGAGCTTGCCCTTGACGGTTCCCCGCTGACTCGTGGTCACCCAGCCCGGGAGCGCCAGGTTGTCCCAGAAGTCCTGATGCAAGGCGGGGTTGGCCCACTTCACCGCGTCAGCGCGCATGGCCGCCCCGTCATTGCCCTGGTTCAGATACAGGAAGTACGGGCCGTAGGTCTTCCCCCAGTCGCCCACCGCATCCATGGGCTTCGAGCCAAAATGTGATGCCTGGATCATGTTCAACAGCACAGGCGAGTCAGTGGTCTGGTGCGCCGTAAGGTCCTGCCGCAGGGGGCCACCGTTCTCAGCCTCCTTGTTCGGCATCGTCAGCCAGGCACCAAAACCGTTGCCGTACAGGCCGTGCACGACGTGGTCCTTCCAGTAGACCGACCAGTCGTACTTTGTGTAGTAACGGCGCCCGTAGGGCGATCCCAGGCCCTGCAGGTCAAAGGTCGAGTCCATCACCGCAGGCGCGGCCTTGAGGTTGGCCGGCGTCGGAAGAGTCGAACTGGACTGACGCCACGTGACCCCGATCGGATCGTCCTCGACCGAGATGTTCGTGAATATCGCAGGATCCAGCCTGAAGACGGTTCGTGCCTGGGCTATGCTGTCAGCAGCGTCACCCGCCTTGTGGGAGATCTCGGTGGCGATGTGGACGCCCGGTTCCCCATCCTTGAGGATGTAGTGCTGGACGAGCGTCAGAGGCATCGCCGCCGTGGCCGGGTGCGCCATGGCAATGTCGAGGAAGTTTGAGCCCTGACGGACGGAGTAGGTCGTCAGGCTGGGCTCGTGGTGGCCGAGCACGAAATACCCGAAAACCGTCTCGTTGGTGTCCCAGTACGCGTAGCCGCCGTTGGCCATGAGTTCCGTGCCTGAGAGCTTGAGCGAGGTCATCGCGCCATCGGACTTGCGCAGGGTGAAGGTGACCACCCCGTTCGTCGCCGTGATCGACGTGGACGTGTCCTGGTAGGAGAGGCTGCTGCCATCGGCGCGGGCTGCGGAAGCCCCGAAGGTCAGCGGCACCAATGCCGCGCCGGCAACCGTGGCCGCCCCGTAGGCAAAGCGTCGACGGCTCATGCCGTTCATGTCGCCCATTGCTGTTCACCGCTCTCTGGTTGGATTTGAGTGGACCGATTGACCGCCGACCTGTGATCGGCTGTGAGCGCACTTGGGAGTGCGCGCTGTCGCATGGTGAGTTTCCGGAGCCTGAAATTTCCTGGCACCGGCAGCGCTGTTGATTCGGTCCCGCCTTCCGCGTCGCGGCAGAACCCACCCGCGTCCTGGATCCGGAGAAAACCGGCATGTCGCCGGCAGGCGTCCCGTGTTCGGTTCTCCTGCCGACGGAGTCGCGACCGACCAGGCTTCGTGGCTGACCGGGGGCTCGCCCCGGGCCCAGCTCCCGGGTACTCAGAAGCGGTGACGAGGCGTGGTGCGACCTCTTGAAAGGTTTCGATTCCTACGGCCGGGGACGCTATCGCCGCGCCTCGCGTCGGTCAAGGCTGTCCGGCTGATCCTCGAGCGGGATGAGCCTCCACTCTGTGCCGCTGGTGGCGCCGCCCCAGCGGCACTTGGGGTGCAGCCAGGGGATCCATGGGTCCATGGATGTAAGCCCCTTCTATGCTTCGCCCTCAGCTGCATGCATCGCTGAGCGACAACCGCATGTGTGCTCCAAGGTGCATGGTCACCCTCGGGCGTGGACCCGGGTCGGATGCCGCAGTCCTGACGAGCCGTCTTCCGTAAGGGGCAGCTTGCGCTGCGGCGAAGGATCGCTGAAAGTACCAGATCAGCGCCGCGTGCGTGACATCCACGAGGGCCACCGTGGCCTCCCTGCGGCGGGGCCTCAGGGGCACCCCAGGGTGGCCCACAGGGCGTCTGTGCGGGTGGTTCCACCAATCGCCCGAGGGAGCCCCGAGGTGTAGCGGCTGCAGACAGCGCTTTCCCGCTCTCTTGACGAGCAGGGCAGTGGATCCTTAAGGTCTGGGATGTCCACGCTCGTTGAATCGATTCACTTTCGACACAAGGGGACGCCCATGACATCTCGCAGTCCGAAGTCGTCTTCAACGCGCAGCCGATGGCAACCTTGTACGCCGCGGCGACGCTGCTGCCGCATCTGGACAGGTCGCCCGAGTTGCAGCCCCAGTTCGGAAGACTCCGTGCGGGGATGACGGCCGACCTGGCAACTCCCTGACCTTGGCCGGTGTGTGGCTCGGAACCTGTCGAGTCCAACGAGACGGTTTGCAGGGCGGTTGCAAGCTCCGGGATCGCGTAGATCGTCCGTGCTCAGCGGGAGTTGATGCAACAGCAGCACAGGCACGAGACCGGTGATCATCAGGGTGTCTACGCCAGCTGATCACATTGAGGTCCCGTGCCTGCCGCTCCATCCTCCTCGATCCCTGCCGCCCTGGCGAAACTGGGCCCCCTCCAGCGCACGACACCGGCCGCCTGCGCGCCCACCTCCAGCGCGTACCCGACCCCCGTTCGCGTCGCGGGCGGTGGTATCCCCTGGTCGGCCTGCTGCTGATCTGCGCCTGCGCAGTCGTCTCCGGCGCCCGGACCATCACCGAGATCACCGAGTGGGGACAGCGCGCCACCACCCATCCTCCGGGCCGGAAGGGCTGACGGGCCGCGCCCGTGTGGCCGGCACCCGGACCACGTGCGACCTGCGACGACCGGCCCCGGGAGTCCGTGGCTGACCGCCTCCGGGGGCAGGAGTCGGATACCAAGCCGTACATCGTGATGGCGGGAGTATCGGCTATGGGCGAGGATCGTCTTCATCCTCTCAACGGCCGGACGCTGGTGGAGCAGCCCTCACAACCTTCCGACGTAGGTGACCGGAGCGCCCGCTTCCCTGGCGCGAACCGCGATTCCCGGAGTGGCCCGCTCAGCCAGCGCGGCAATGGTCAGGGAGGGGTTGACGGTCAGGGATGCCGGGACAGCCGCGCTGTCGGTGACAAAGATGCCGGGGTGCCCGCGTAGTTCATGGGTGTCGGTCAGTGCGCTGGTCGCCGGATCGTCGCCGATGCGTGCGGAACCGATGGGGTGGGCGGTGACGGTCGCGGCCGGGTCCTCTGCCCATGGGCGGACCTGGGCGAGCCCGTCCTTCTCCATGATGGAGCGCAGGGCAGCGTCGGCGGTGTTCCAGGCGCCGCGGGTACGAGCCGTGGGGTGGAACCGCATGGTCCCCTCGCCGAGTCCGGGCGCCAGGCGGAGGAAGCTTCCGGTGACCGGCGGTGTGCCGAAGGTGCCTTCGTTGTCGTCCTCGGTCATGGCCAGCAGGGTGAGCCAGGAAGGCCACCTGGCTCGCATGTCGCGTTTGGCGACGCCGAACCAGCTGGGTGACGTCGTCGTCTGGGCGAGGAGATTGGTGATCGTGGGGAAGTAGATCTGCTGGAGCATGAAACGGCTGAACTCCGGGGCCGCCGGATCCAGGTAGTCATAGGTGGCGGCGGTGATGGGGCGGCCGATCGGCAGTCCCTCGTACGCGACTCCGTCCGGCCGGGACAACCCCAGCAGGGAACGCACTTTGGCTTCGTGACGTCGGCAACGCTGACCCGGTCGCCGTTGCCGGAGAAGTAGCAGCCGACCGCGGACGGGAGGCCGCCCAGCGTGAGCGCGGACCGCTGGAGTATCACCGGCGTGCCCACGGCTCCCGCGGCCAGCACCACGACCTTGGCGTGGATGACCCCGACGTCCGTGGTGCAGGTGTAGTCGTCCGGGTCGAGGACGGTGTATGCGACGGAGTACCGGTAACCGGATTCTGTGGACGGCCCGAGAACCTGCACTTCGTGCAGCGGCCGGATGTCGGCTCCGTACGCCTCTGCTCCCGGCAGATAGTTCAGCAGCATGGAGCGTTTGGCATCGAAGCGGCAGCCGGAGAGCATCCAGTTGCAGTTGGTGCACCGGCTGGTGTCGACGGCCACCGGCACCGGGTTGCAGGTGTGTCCGGCCCTGGTGCACGCCGCCGCCAGCACCCCGCCGGCGTAGGACACATCGTCCCAGGTCGTACGGGTCACTGGAAGTGTCTCCTCCACCAGGTCGTACCACGGGTCCAGCGCGGCACGGGTGAGGGAGGCAGGCCAGATGCGCCGGCCGAGCGATCCGCGGCGCTCAAAGGCGAAGGCGGGAGCACGCAGGGAGGCCGCGAAGTACACCACGCTGCCGCCCCCGACGCAGTTCCCGGCCACCACGGTGACGCCGTCGCCTTGGATGACGTCGACGATGCGGTTGTACGTGCCCAACTGCAAGGAGTGGGCGAAGTCTTCGGCCGCCAGCCGGGGCCCGCGCTCCAGAATGGTGACCCGGGCGCCCCCGGCGGCGAGGTGATAAGCCGGAATGGCGCCGCCGAACCCGCTGCCCACGACAAGGACGTCGGTGGTTTCCACGCTCATGCCGGGCTCCCCGAGACGGTCGTGGCCGGGTGGGAGGTCGCAAGGACGCGGCCGTAGGAGAACTGCGGGAACCGCCACAGGCCGTCGGGGTCCGGGCTGGGGAAGCGCAGCCACGTCAGACCGGGATGGCCGGCCGCCAGCGCCTCCCGGGTGTCACGGTGGGCAGCCGTGTCGAATGCCAGCCCGGTGATGAGGGCGAGCAGCTGCCAGATGGGCCTGTCCAGGTCGTCCGGGCCGAACAGTCCACCGACCAGCTTGGTGCGGTGGTTGAAGGACAGGCCGACGAACGGGGGTGAGGTCACCGGCAAAATGATGAGGTGGGCCACGGCGTAGGCGGTGGCGCGGACGTTGAGCAGCGCGCCGATCTCCGGCAGCAGCGGCGCCAGCGGCAGATCGGGAGACGTGAGCACGTCGACGACACCGGCCTGTACCGCGCCCGGTCCGGTGACCGCGCCCGCTATGGCCAGGTCCCCGGAATAGCGGCGCTCTCCGGGGATGAGAGTGTCGGCGAACGCCTCGAGGGTCTGCACGGTCCAGCTCTCGGCCGCCGCGCCGTCGGCTGCCACGGCGGAACCGGGCGACACCAACTGGCCGGCCCCCAGCAGCGCGACTGCGGCGGTCAGTCCTTTGAGTACAGTCCGACGGTCGACGTCGCGCCTCTCCGGGCCGCTCATCCCAGGACCGCTCATCCCAGGACCGCGCAGTACAGGTCGAAGGGCAGCGCGACGGTGGCCCCGCTCTCACCCGGGTCCTGTCCGTAGGCGGCCAGCACATCGGCCACGTTGGGGAAGCCGCCCGCCCGCAGCGCGACGACCACGTCCCCGACACCGACCGGCACTCCGTCGATCCGGAAGTTCGTCAGTCGCGCGCCTGCTTTCTGGGCGACCTTGTTCCACCAGTACTGGCCGTCCCACGCAACCAACGGAGTCGCCCCGGTGGTGGTCTGCACGCTCCAGTGGTCCTTCTGGTAGTACCGGCACGTGCTCAACGCGGCCGCGAACCGTGACGGCTCGGCGAGCAGGAAGGTGAGCGCGCCACCGTCGTCGAAGGTGATGTCGCGTTTGCTGTACTCCACACACAACGGATTGACGAACAACAGCGAGAGTGGGGGCTGTTCGCCTTCCCCGAACTCGTGCCAGGTGCAGGTGGCCGCGAACGACGGCTCGACGAAGGGCGCCACCGAGGACGCACTGGTCGTCGCGGCCGCCGCCGATCGGTCCGGAGCCGCTGACGCACTCGGTGACAGAACGGTGGCACACACGCCGAGGGTCACACTCATGGCGGCCACGAAGGTACGGACACGTAACGGGGGCACAGGAGACCTCCTGAGGGGGGCGAGGGCCGAGCGGAGTCGCTGAAGAGGGCCGCCACCGAGTGAGCCTGAACGAACGGGCGGTAGGGCCGGTGAACTGAGAGTGGGGCATGATTACCGGTCAGTACAAGAGGTTGAACAGTGGAATCTCTTCGACCGGGCCGCACCACGGCCGCATCCCCTGTGCGCCCGCTTCCGCGGGCGCCGTTCCGGGCCAGGTGCGGTTCTGCCTCCTTGTGCCGGCCACCCCGACATGGCTCCAGCACGCCGTGTGGTTCGGCGCGCTCACTGTTTCGGCAGGTCATCTGCACTCCGTCGGGATCGGCGTGCGCCTCTCAGACTGAGCTCCATCGACACGGACAAGGCGCAGACCGGCCGGTTCTGATCGTCAACTGTCGCCTCGTCATCAGCAGATCACCATGGGGTGGTAGGGTCTGCCCGCCATCGAGGATGGGCCGGAGCGCCGCCACCACAGCAGCGTTCGTCAGCCCGGGAAGGGCACGGGGACCTTTCCTGCCTCCTCGCGTGAATGGCGCTGGCCAACTGGCATTTCACTGACGTTCCATCCTGTGACATCCGTTCAGCACCCACGGGTTGCATGGCCGGCCCAGTGGATGTTCCCTCTTGCGCCGACGTTCGCCCGTACTTCATTCTCTCGATGCCGTTCCACTCGCCGTCACACCCTTACGGCGGGTCTCCGGACCGGCATCCCACAGACCTTTCCGTGCGCTACCGCGCTGCGACAGGAGTCGACGTGAAACCCTCTCGGCGAAGTGTTCTGGCGGCCGGCACCCTGGGAGTGCTCATCACCGCCCTGGACCCCCTGGGACACCTCTGCGGGCGGGCCGCCACGGCCCACGCCGCGACCGCGGACAGCGGGCCGGTGGTCACCACGCTGGACCGCACCCTGGTCCGTACCGACCTCGGCAACGGCTACTTCGGGATCACCACGGGCCCCGGCGAGCCCCACCTCGTGCGCCGGATCTTCCCCAGTGGCACGCCACCGCAGATGACGCGCTCGCTGATCGCCTTCGCGCAGATCTCCGATATGCAGATCATGGACCAGAAGTCGCCGGCCCGGGTGGAGTACCTGGACGAGTTCGACGATGCCGGCGCCCCGCACTTCGCGAGTTGGGGCACGGATTCCGCGTACCGTCCGCACGAGATGCTGTCGGCGCAGCTCGCGGACTCGATGTGCCGGGCCGTGCAGCGTTTCGGCAAGGGCCCGGCGACCGGCCTGCCGCTGAGGCTGACGCTGGTGACGGGCGATGCGGTCGACAACGCCCAGTACAACGAGACCCGTTGGTACATCGACCTGCTCGACGGCGGCACCGTGCAGCCGGACTCCGGCATCATCGGCGGCGGCGACCAGAGCGTGTCCGGCGGAGTCCGCGGGCCCGACGCCCGGTACTGGATCTGCGAGGACCAGCCGCAGTTCCAGGGTCCCAAGTACGCCGCCTTCCCCACCGTGCCGGGCTTGCTCAGCGCGTCGCGCAAGGCGTTCACCGCCACTGGTCTGGGCATACCGTGGTACGCGGCCATCGGCAACCACGACCTGCTGGTGCAGGGCAACGCGGACCTCGGCCTCGCCGACTTCTTCTCGGAAGACCTGCTGAACCACATCGCCATCGGATCTTCCAAGATCGCCCGCGTCACCGGCCTGCCCGATCGTCTCGGCAGCACGGTGTCGGCCCTGGAGGACGTGCTGGAGTCGGTGTTCACCGGAGACTTCTCCATCGAGAGCCACACGGTGAGGGCGGACGCGAACCGGCGGCTGCTCGGCAAGAGCGAGTTCATCCAGGAGCACTTCACCACGACCGCGGCGCCGGGCCCCGTCGGCCACGGCTTCGAGAACAGTCACGGCACCGGCTACTACGCGATCCCGTCCGGGCCTGACGACCTGTTCCAGTTCATCTGCCTGGACACGGTGGACGAGACCAGCTTCGGCGCCGACGGCATCATCGACAACACTCAGTTCGCGTGGCTGGAAACTCAGCTCAGGGCCAGCAGTTCCCGCTACCGGCCCGATCTGACCAGCGGCACTTTCGTCGCCAACCCCGGGGTCCAGGACAAGCTGATCGTCCTGTTCTGCCATCACACCATCGCCACCATGACCAAGGACAGCCCGGGCAAGCAGGGCCCAGCCGTGCGCGACCTGCTGCTGCGCTACCCCAATGTGATCATGCTCGTCAACGGGCATACCCACGCCAACAACCTGTGGCCGCACGTCGTCGAGTTCGACGACACCGCCAACCGCAACGGCTTCTGGGAGATCAACACCGCCTCCCACATCGACTGGCCCATCCAGAGCCGGCTCATCGAGGTCGCCGAGGGCGACGGCATGCTCTCCATCTTCACCACGATGATCGACGCCGATGCGCCGCTGAGTTACAACGGGGACATCAGCACGCCTGCCGGCCTGGCGTCCCTGGGCCGCGAACTGGCCACCAACGACCCGCAGGAGGTCTCCCGCGGCATCGATCTGCGACGCGACGGCGAGACGGTCCCCGGTGACAACCCGGCCCAGAACCGCAACGCCCAGCTCCTCATCCCCTGCCCGTTCCCCCTGTTCTCCGTACGTCCCGTGGCGCCGGTCACCCTCAACCTCAACGTGCCGCTGGACCCCGCCCTCCAGTTCACCCTCACCGCCACCGGAGGCGTATCTCCGGTCACCTGGTCCGCGCAGGGGCTGCCTCCCGGCCTCGCCCTTGACCCCGTGACCGGGGTCGTCAGCGGAATGCCCACCCAGGCGGGCACCTACACGGTCACGGCGACAGCCACCGACGCCCTGCCCGAGACCGCAACCACCACCTTCACCCTCACCATCGCCTCGTTCGGGTCCTGGACCACGATGACCGACCACCGTGTCCTGACCATCCCCGACCTGTCCACCGTCTATCGTGACGCGCCCAACAGCGCCGCCGGCTTCGCCTCCGCCACCTCCTCGATCCACGTCGACATCACCCACACCTACGTGGGCGACCTGATCATCAACCTCATCGGCACCTCCGGCCGGGTCTACCCACTGCGCAACCGGCAGGGCGGCAGCGCCGACAACATCAACGAGTACTACGCCGTGGACCTGTCCGCCGAACGCCGGGCCGGTCTGTGGCGTCTGCAGATCACGGACGCCGCCGCCCAGGACTCCGGCAAGCTCAACCAGGTGACGTTCGCCATCTGATCGGCCTGGCGTACGCCGCTCGTCCAGCCGGGCGTTGGAAGCGGCAGTCGATCTGCGGTGGGGCGCTGATCCCCTACGGCGCCCCACCGTGTCACCCGTATCCCGCTCGGCCTATGCGGGCGAACGGGATCCTGAACGCAGCGGCACGTTTCTTCGCGGCCGAGCTCGACCGGCCACACCTGCGCTCGCAGCGTTCACCGACGAGCACCCGAACCACATCGGAGGTGCAGCGACCACCAACAACGCGACAGTTCCCCATACACATCGAACTGCTGGAATACCTGGCGCATGCGGATGCCCGGCGAGTACTGCCGGGAGCGGACACGCTTCCCGAGCCGTGGCTGCTGTCATCGAGCGTTGCCGGCGCCGAGCTCGCCGCCGAGTTCGGGTTGCCACTCGCCTTCGCCTGTCACATCCGGCCCGTATGGGACCCCTGATGAGGTGCTTCGACGGCTCGCGGCCGTGGCGCCGCAGACCGGGGCGGATGGACTGATGCTCTCGACCCCGGTGTACGACCCGGAGGACCGGATGCGTTCGCTGTCCCTGGTCGCTGCTGCCCGCTCCGGAGAACCCGCGGACATGCTTGCCTTCACTCCCGCGCCTCGGGCCTGACGCGCTGAACGGATGCGTTGCGGGCCGTCCTGCCCCCTGCCGGGGCTGCAGGACCGGCCGGGTCAGCGGTGCCCAGCGCCTGACGGCGTGCGTCGCTGTCCGTGTGTTCCGCCGACTGACGTCGCTGTGCGGACCAGGGCCGCGGTCGCCCTGGAGCGGGACTGCTGGGGCCAGGCGATCGACAGGGTGGCCGGGGGTGCGTCCGGGACCTCGCGGTACGCGATGCCCGGTCGCGGGTACCGGGTGCACACGGATTCCGGGAGCAGGGTGATGACGTCTCCGAGTTCGACGAGTTTGAGCAGTTGGGCGAGGTCCTGGATCGCGTACCGGTCGACGATCGTGTCGAGGTGGCGGGCCAGGCATCCCTGGGAGTCGTGCTCGGTGCGCGGGAGACCGAGGTCGGCGAGGGCGATGCGCTCCCGGGCGGCCAGCGGGTGGCCGACCGGGAGAGCGGCCAGGCGGCGTTCGACAGTCACCGGCTCCGTGTCGAGACCGGTGCGGTCGAACGGTTCGTAGATCAGGGCCGCGTCGGCTTCGCCCTGGCGCAGCAGGCTCGGCTGGTCGCGCCAGCCGGAGAGGCGGATGGTGACCGGCTCGGCCGCCGGTTCGGCGGTGTAGCGGGCGAGGATGGCCTCCAGCAGGCCTCCGTCGCCGTCCGCCTTCACGGCAAGCACCAGCTTGGGCTCGGCCGCGCGTTGGGCCCGGCGCCCGGCTGCCTGAAGGGCGTCCAGTGCGGTCCGTGCCTCCGCGAGCAGTACGGTGCCGGCCGGGGTCAGCGTGACGCTGTGCGTGGTCCGTTCGAAGAGGGAGACGCCGAGCTCCGCTTCGAGGTTGCGGATGGCGCGGGACAGGGGCGGAGCGGAGATGCCGAGGCGTGTCGCTGCGCGGGCGAAGTTGAGTTCTTCGGCGACGGCGACAAAGTAACGCAGCGGGCGGGACTCCACGGTCTGGCACCTCCGTTTGGTATGTCCCTGAGGGTAACAAGCTGGATCCTGGCGATCCTTCCGTCCCGCCGATCCGGATCAGATGCTTCTTCCATGATTGTCATCACCACTCCCACCGGCCGGATCGGCCGCCAGGTCCTCGACGCCCTGCTCGCCGGCGAGCAGCCGATCCGTGTGATTGCCCGTGACCCTTCCCGGCTTCCTGCCCGGGCACACGATCGGGTCGAGGTCGTCCCCGGCTCGCACGGCGACCCCGATGTCGTCATGGAGGCGTTCGCGGGCGCGGACAGCGTGTTCTGGCTGGTGCCGCCGGACCACCGGACGGACAGCGTCGAAGGGCACTACCTGAACTGGACCCGGCCCGCATGCGAGGCGATCACCCGTCACGGTGTCAAGCGCGTCGTCGCCGTATCGACCCTGGGCACCGGAATCGAGAAGAACGCCGGGCACCTGACGGCGTCCGTGGCCAAGGACGAGCTGATCAGGGCCACGGGGGTGAGCTTCCGGGCGCTGCGGGCGGCGGCCTTCATGGAGAACCTGCTCATGCAGGTCGAGGCGATCAGGGACCAGGGGACGTTCTTCCTGCCGTTCGTGGCGGACCGGGTGCTCGCGACGATCGCCACCCGCGACATCGCCGCGACGGCCGCGCGGCTGCTGCTCGACGACTCCTGGAGCGGGCAGGACGGCATCCCGCTGGTCAGCCCCGACCGTATTACCCCCGAGGAGATGGCTCAGATCATGTCCGAGGTGCTGGAGCGGCCGGTCCGCTGCCAGCCGGTTGCCCTCGACGCGTACAAGGAGACGGCTCTGAGTCGCGGGGCCAGCGAGGCCTGGGCACAGGGCCTGGTCGACATGGCCGCGGCCCAGATCGGCGGGGCGTACGACGCCGAGCACCAGTCCGCGCAGCCCTCTCCCACCGGTTTCCGCCAGTGGTGCGAGGAGGTGCTCAAGCCGGCTGTTCCGGCCTGAGCCCGGATCCTCATCGGTCAGCACCCGGCACCGGATGCTGTCGACCACCTGTCGATGACCCCGTCGCCCCTCACAACGCCCGTTCCTCATCGGCAAGGACGACGGCAACCGTCCCCATCCCGTACCGGTGAGCTCACCCCCGGCCCACGGTCAGTCCGACGAACCGACGGACGGACAGTCACAAGATCGGGCGGAGAATCTGCACCAGCACAACACCCCGCGCAGGGCGGCCTCTGGGGCCCGCCCTGCGCGGCGTGAACTGCGCCGCGTCCCGCCGAAAGAGAATTCGGCGGGACGCGGCGGCTGTCGTCGGGCACACTCACCTCGGGTCGGATGCCGACAGGGACAGTTCCTCCAACCGGCCGTGGCACCGCTCGACGCTCAGGCGCCGGCCCCCTCGTCGTCCACCCTGACCAGGTGCAGGGAGGTACTCGACCAGTCACCGCACGGCAGGTCGGGCGTGATTCCGTACCCTGTCAGCACCGACGCGTGGTGCACGGCACCGGTCCGGACGTCGCGGTAGCGCGCGGCGGGGTCCAGCCCGGCCAGCCTGAGGGCGGGGCGCGGCGTGCCGTGGCGCGGCGCCCGCTGCCACACCAGCACGTATGCCTCCCTGCGGTCGGCCGTTGTGTACTGCACCGCGGACGGTGCGTCATCGACGGGACAGCGGAGCCGCTGTTGGATGCCGTGCTGCACGATGTGTCGGATCTCCTTGTACTCCGCGACCAATTCCGCGCCCTGGGCGATCTCCTTCGGTGTCCAGCAGGCGAGATCGCCCCCCACCGCCAGCACCCCTGCCATCGCGACATGGAAGCGGTAGCGCAGCGGCACCGAGCGGCCGGTGAGCTGGTTGGGAACGTCCGTCACCCAGGCCGCCATCGTCCGTGCCGGGTAGATCTGGCTGAAGCCGTACTGGATGGAGACCCGGTCCGCGGCATCGGTGTTGTCGGACGGCCACGCCTGGTCCGTACGGGAGAGGATGCCCAGGTCGATTCGGCCTCCGCCGCCGCTGCACGTCTCGATCCGCAGCCCCGGGTGGTCCGCGCGCAGCCGGTCGATGACGTCGTAGAGGTTGTGCACATACCGCGTCCACAGCAGGTCCTGGCCGTCCGTGCGGCCGGGCCAGCCGGCCTCGCTGAGGGCGCGGTTCATGTCCCACTTGAGGAAGTCGATGCCGTTGTCCGCGACCAGTCGGGTGAGCCATCCGTACGCCCACGCGGCGACGTCGTCACGTGCGAAGTTGAGCACCAGTTGGTTGCGCAGCTCGGTGCGGGTGCGGTGGGGGTAGTGAAGGACCCAGTCGGGGTGCGCGCGGTAGAGGTCGCTGTCCGGGTTGACCATTTCGGGCTCCACCCACAGGCCGAACCGCATTCCGAGCCGGTGGACCTCCTCGACCAGCGGGCCCAGCCCTGCGGGGAACCGGTCGGGGGCCGGTGACCAGTCGCCGAGCCCGGCCTTGTCGTCGCGGCGGGCGCCGAACCAGCCGTCGTCGACGACATAGAGCTCGATCCCGAGCTCCGCCGCCCGGGCGGCGAGCGCCTTCTGTCCGGCCTCGTCGACATCGAAGCCGGTGGCCTCCCAGGAGTTGAAGAGCACGGGGCGCAACTCGTCTGGGTGCGGGAGCACATGGGCCATCACATACGCATGCCATGCGCGGCTCGCCGCGCCGAAGCCGCCGTCGGTGTACACGGCCGCGCAGCACGGGGTCACATACTCCTCGCCCGGAGCGAGCGGCAGTGACGCACCGTCCTGGCCGGCACCGCCGGTGAAGGCCGTACGTCCGTCGGGTGTGCGCTGCACGATGATGTGCCAGCTGCCGCTCCAGGCCAGGGCCGCGCTCCACACCTCGCCCCGGTCCTCCGTGGCGTCGCCGGCGTCCAGCATCACCCAGGGGCTCGTATGGTGGCTGGTGATGCCGCGGCGGCTGGTGAGCACCGTCTCGCTGTGCGGCAGCGGCTCCCGGTGCAGCAGGCTCTCCGACGACCACTGGCCCGTGACATGACTGATCCGGTAGTCGTCGCGCGGCGGCAGCGTCCAGGCGGCCGAGTCCGCACGCAGCAGGGAGAGCGGTTGCTGTCCGGTGTTGCGCAGCACCGTCCAGCGCTCGATGACGTCGGTGTCGTCATGGACCCGGTAGTGCAGGGTGACCGCCAGCGGGTAGTGGCGGTCGCGGAACTCCAGGGCCAGTTCGGCCGCTCCGGGCGTCTGTTCGTCGATGCGGTGGCCCATGGGCTCCCACTCGAAGGCACGGGTGCCGTCGGCGAACCGCACGCGGAGGGATGGCGCCCCGTACCGGGCCCCTCCGTCGACGGGCAGTTCCTCGCCGGCCGGCGGGCGGCCCTCGAAGCTGCTGACCTCCACGGCCGGGGGAGGTATGAGGTCCGCGGCCGCCGCGAGGCTCAGCCGTGGTCCCCATGCGAGGTGGCAGGGCGCTCCCGTGTCGTCGATCCGCAGCGCGTAGGACGTGCGCGCGGTGGAGAGCAGCCAGACCCCGGATGCGGGGGCGAAGGAGATCGCAGCCATGGATCCTCACGTTCGGTTAGCACCACAGAGGGGCAGTGAGCAGCCAACCCGTCCTTCAATCAGCTGTCAACACCCTCTCCGTGTCTACCTTTTGCAGGTTGTGAACCCCTGAGCAGGAGGCTTCCAAAGGGATCCGATTCTTTCATTGACAGCGGAAAAGAATCACCCTAGGTTTCCGGCCATGCGCTCGACCTCTCCTCATGAGGCGGTCCCGGCGACAACGCCGGCCGCTTCCCTGGTCTTCACCACCGTCCTCTCCCACGGCCCGCTCACCCGGATCGAGATCGCTCGCCGGACCGGGCTGTCCTCTGCCGCGGTCACCAAGGCGGTGCGGCCGCTGATGGAGGTCGGCTACCTGGTCGAGGGCGTGGACGAAGGGGCGCGGCCCGCTGTCGGACGTCCGGCCAACCCGGTACGGGTGGACGCCGGCAGGGCACTGTTCATCGGGATCAAGGTGACCGGGGACGAGATCATCGCCGTGCTGGCCGACCTGTGCTGCCGGATCCGGGTCGCCCGGCACGTACGGCTCACGGGCCGCGAGCCGGGGGCGGTGCTCCCCTCCGTCACCGCGCTGGTGCACGAACTTCTCACGGAGGCCGACGGATTCGGCGTGCAGGTGCGGGGCCTGGGCATCGCCGTCTCGGGTGACGTCGACCGGGCAGCCGGCGTGGTCCGCTACTCGCCCTTCCTGGAGTGGCGGGACGTGCCGCTCGCCGAGATCGTCGAGACCGCGACCGGGCTGCCGGTCACCGTCGACAACGACGTGCGGGCGCTCACGGTCGCCGAGCAGTGGTTCGGGGCCGGAGTCGGACTGTCCGACTTCGCCCTGGTCACCGTGGGCGCCGGCATCGGCTGCGGTCTGGTGGTGCACGGCCGGGTGGTCTCAGGTGCGCACGGCGTGGCCGGCGAGATCGGACATCTGTCCATCGATCCGCTCGGCCCGCCCTGCCACTGCGGCAACAACGGCTGCGTCGAGGCCATCGCGGCCGACCCCGCGATCCTGCGCGCCGTGCGCAGCGCCACGGGCAGGCCCGTGACCACCGCGGCCGAGGCACTGGAACTGGCCCGCAGCGGAGACCCCGGGGTCCGGGAGGTCTACGCACGGGCGGGCGAGGCCATCGGCAGGGCCATCGGTTCGGTGGTCAACCTGCTCGGTTCGGAACGAGTGATCATCTCCGGCGAGGGCCTGGCCGCCTACGACCTTTTCGCCGAGGGCATCCGCGACGCGTTCGCCGCGTCCGCCTTCGGCACAGCCGCTCAGTGCGACGTGATGACACGTCCGCTGCCCTTCGAGGAGTGGGCACGCGGGGCCGCAGCCACCGCGATCCAGTCCTTCATCGGATCAGACACGCACTAGGAGTCGCAATGACGCTGCAGAGTCGCAGCTTTCACACTCCCGCGGGGCTCAACCGCAGAACCGTGCTCCAGGGGCTGTTCGGCGTCGGGGCAGCCGCCCTGGCCGTGCCCGCCCTCACCGCCTGCGGCGGCGGGGCCGGGTCCGACCCCAAGACGGTGACCTTCGGGTCGAACGGCGCGGACGCCACACCGAAGAAGGCCTACGGCGCGGTGACGGACGCCTTCCAGAAGGACAGCAAGCTCACGGTCAGGACGAACACCGTCGACCATGACACCTTCCAGAAGAGCATCTCCACCTATCTGCAGGGCACCCCGGACGACGTCTTCACCTGGTTCGCCGGCTACCGCATGCAGTACTTCGCCAAGAAGGGCCTCGCCAGCCCCGTGGACGACGTCTGGGACGCGATAGGCGCCGGCTTCAGCGACGCGACCAGGCAACTGTCCAGGGGGGAGGACGGGAAGTACTACTTCGTCCCGCTCTACAACTACCCGTGGGCCGTCTTCTACCGCAAGAGCGTCTTCCAGCAGCACGGCTACCAGATCCCCACGAACTGGAGCCAGTTCACCGCACTCGCCAAGCAGATGCAGAAGGACGGCCTCTCCCCGATCGCCTCCGGCTACGGCGGCGGCGACAGCTGGAGCATCCTCGGCGCATTCGACTACCTCAACCTCCGCGCCAACGGCTACGACTTCCACATGTCCCTGATGCGAGGCCAGGCCGCCTGGACCGACAAGCGCGTCGTCCGGCCATCGACCTGTGGCGGGAGCTCGCCCCCTACTACCAGACGGGCGGCGGCGGCCGCTCCTGGCAGGACGCTGCACAGTCCCTGCTCGACAAGAAGTCCGGCATGGCGATCATCGGCCTCTTCCTCGGCCAGCAGGTCACCGACGAGTCCCTCCGCTCCGACATCGACTTCTTCCCCTTCCCGGAGATCGACCCGACGTACGGTCAGGACACCGTCGAGGCGCCCACCGACGGCTTCATGCTCAGCCGCAGGCCGAAGAACCACGACGGCGCCACCAAGCTCCTGGAGTTCCTCGGCAGCGCGAAGGCCGAAGGCCTGTACATGGGCGTGGACCCCAGCAACATCGCCGTCAACTCCGGCGCCGACACCAGCTCGTACAACGCGCTGCAGAAGAAGTCCGCGGAACTCATCGCCGGCGCCAAGCACATCACCCAGTTCGGAGACCGCGACAGCGACCCGGGGTTCATCTCCACCGTGGTCGAGCCCGGCTTCACCGAGTGGCTGAACCACCCCGACGACGGCTCGGCCCTGCTGAGGAAGATCGAGTCGCAGCGCTCGCGCTTCTTCACGGCCTGATCCCACCGGAGAGGTTCACCATGTCCTCCGTGCGACCCTCGCGCTGGTCGTCGTCTCGCGCACACCCTCGTCCTCGCCGGCTCGGTCCTGGTGACCGCCTCTTCCTGACAGTTGTCGTCGGAATCCCGCTGCTCGCCCTGCTGGTCTTCGTGTGGCTCCCGGCGCTGGCCTCCATCGGCCTGTCCTTCACCGGCTGGGACGGCCTCACCTTGTCCGACATCCGCTGGGTCGGGCTGGACAACTACCACCAGATCCTCACCAACTACCCGCCGTTCTGGCCGGCTGTCCGGCACAACGTGGTCTGGCTGCTGTTCACGGCGCTGCTGCCCACCCCGTTCGGTGTCTTCCTGGCCTACCAGCTGGACCGCAGGATCCGTTTCAGCCGGGTCTACCAGACCGCGATCTTCACGCCGATGGTGCTCTCCCTGGCGGTCGTCGGATTCATCTGGGAGATCATCTACAACCCCGACACCGGGCTTCTGGACGGCGCGCTCGGCCATCACATCGACTGGCTCGGCGACCCCCACCTCAACCTGTGGGCCGTACTGGTCGCCTCCGGCTGGCGGCACACCGGCTACATCATGATCCTCTACCTGGCGGGGCTCAAGGGCGTCGACCCCGCTCTGAAGGAGGCGGCCGCGCTCGACGGCGCCAACGGACGCCAGACGTTCATGAGGGTGGTGCTGCCGGCCCTGAAGCCGGTCAACATCATCGTCCTGGTCGTCACCGTCATGGAGTCCCTGCGCGCCTTCGACATCGTCTATGTGCTGGGCGGCGGCACCGGCAGCAAGCCCGGCATGGAACTCCTGTCCCTGCTCATCACCGACAACATCATCGGGGAGTCCAGCCACATCGGATACGGCTCCGCGCTCGCAGTCATCCTGCTCCTTGTCTCACTGGCCGCGATCGGGGCCTTCCTCGTCCAGACCTTCCGCAAGGAGGACCAGTGACCGTGACCGCCACGCCGCCGGCCCACCGGTCACGGCCACTGCTGACGCAGACCGCGGGCGCCCCCCGGCGGCCGAGACGGCAGACCGGACGGCACATCATGCTGGGCGGGATCGCGCTGCTGTGGCTCGTCCCGCTGCTGTGGGCCGTCTACACCTCCCTGCGGCCCTACTCGGACACCACCAGGCACGGGTACCTGTCCTGGCCGCACAGCATCAGTCTGCAGAACTTCTCGGCCGCCTGGAGTCAGTCCGGGATGCCGCACTTCTTCTGGAACTCGGTGCTCATCACCATTCCGGCGGTGCTCGGCACCCTGCTGTTCGCCGCGGCCGTGGCGTTCTTCGTCTCACGGTTCGACTTCCGCTGGAACGTCGTGCTGCTGATGCTCTTCACCGCGGGAAACCTGCTCCCCGCACAGGTGCTGATCACGCCGCTGTACCGGCTGTACCTGCTGATACCGCTGCCGTCGTGGATGAGCGACTCCCTGCTCGTCTACAACTCGCTCTGGGGCATCATCTTCATCCACATCGCCTACCAGTGCGGCTTCTGCACGTTCGTGCTCAGCAACTACATGAAGACGATCCCGAAGGAGATCTTCGAAGCCGCCCTGGTCGACGGTGCCCCGGCGTGGCGCCAGTTCTTCCAGATCGTGCTGCCGCTGTGCCGCCCGGCGTTCGCGGCGCTGGCGACGCTGGAGTCCATCTGGATCTACAACGACTTCTTCTGGTCCCTCGCGCTGATCGAGACCGGCGACAAGCGTCCGATCACCTCCGCACTGGCCAACCTCCAGGGCCAGTACTTCACCAACCCCAACCTCATCGCGGCCGGTGCCCTCATGACCGCGATCCCCACACTGCTGGTGTACTTCGCGCTGCAGCGCCAGTTCATCAGCGGGCTCACCATCGGCTCGGGCAAGGGCTGAGCCGACGCCCGGCCGGTCGCCGTGACACACCGGCCCCCGCGTCCCCAGCGCCCATCCCCTGCCCGGCTCCACCGCACGATCCCCGTGACCCCACCACAGGAGGTCCGACCCCATGCGGTCACCCTCGTACTCAGCCCTGCCCGGAATCCCCGCCGGATCCTCGCCCCGGACAGCACGGGCCACACTCGTGCTGGCCGTGACGGCCGCTCTGGCGACATCCATCCCGGCCGCCGCCACCCAGGCCGAAGCCGCCGACACCGCGGCCGCGACCGCCGCCGCGACCACCGCGGACACCACCTCCGGCGCAGCCGCCAAGCCCTACATGGGCTGGTCCAGCTGGAGCATGCAGTCCTCCAAGTACCCGGGCCTGAACCCCGACGGCGACTACAGCTACCTCACCGAGGCGAACGTCCTGAAGCAGACGGACGCCCTCGCCACCAAGCTCAAGAAGTACGGCTACGACTACGTCAACATCGACGCCGGCTGGTGGCGCGACAACACCTGGAAGCCCGAGTACGACCAGTACGGCCGCCAGGCGCCCGACCCGCTGCGATTCCCCGACGGCATGAAGCCGGTCGCCGACCACATCCACGCCAAGGGCCTCAAGGCCGGCATCTACCTGCCCGTGGGCCTGGAGAAGGAGGCCTACGGCGACGGCAAGGTACCGGTCTGGAACGCCCCCGGCTGCACCACCGCCGACATCGTCTACCCGGACCTGCGCACCACCAACGGCTGGGACAGCTCCTACAAACTGGACTTCGACAACCCCTGCGCGCAGAAGTACGTCGACTCACAGGCGCAGATGTTCGCCGACTGGGGCTACGACTTCCTCAAGCTGGACGGTGTCGGCCCCGGCTCGTTCAAGTCAGGTGACAACTACAACAACGTGGCCGACGTCGCCGCCTGGCACCAGGCCATCGCCGCCACCGGACGCCCCATCCACCTGGAACTCTCCTGGTCGCTCGACATCGGCCACGCCGCCGACTGGAAGCAGTACTCCAACGGCTGGCGCATCGAAACCGACGTGGAGTGCTACTGCAACACCCTCGTCAGCTGGGAGAACTCGGTCAACGACCGATGGAACGACGCCCCCGCGTGGAGCCACAAGGCAGGCCCCGGCGGCTGGAACGACCTCGACTCCCTCGACGTCGGCAACGGGGCCATGGACGGCCTCACCAAGGCCGAGCGGCAGAGCTACATGACCCTCTGGGCCATCAACAAGTCGCCCCTGTACACCGGTGACGACCTCACCAAGCTCGACAGCTACGGCGTCTCCCTGCTGACCAACCAGGAAGTCATCGCCGTCGACCAGAACGACTCACCCGTCGCGCGGCCTGTCACCCCGGTGGGCGACCAGCAGGTCTGGGGCACCAGGAACTCCGACGGCAGCTACACCGTCGCGCTGTTCAACCTCGGCGACTCACCCGCCTCGGTCACCGCCGACTGGGCATCCTTCGGATTCACCGGCAACGCCTCCGTGCGCGACCTCTGGAACAAGCAGAACCTCGGGACGTACAAGAACAGGATCACCGAGGCGCTGCCCGCCCACGGCTCCCGGCTGTTCACCGTCAAGCCCGGCGGCACCGCCGTGGCGACCACGAGCTACGAGGCCGAGTCCGCAGCCAACACCCTCAGCGGCAACGCCTCCGTCGCCGGATGCGACGCCTGCTCCGGCGGCAGCAAGGTCGGCAACCTCTACCTCGGCGGCAAGCTCCAGTTCAACGACATCACCGTGCAGAAGGACGGGATCTACACCGTCAAGGTCGCCTACGTCAGCGGCGACCCCCGCCCGGTGACCGTGTTCTCCAACACCGGCAACGGCACCAGCCTGCCGTTCCCCTCCACCGGCGACTGGGGCACGGTCGACACCGTGAGCGTCCAGCTGGCCCTGAAGGCCGGCTCCAACACCATCACCTTCGACAGCGGCAGCGGATACGCACCCGACATCGACCGGATCGACGTACCGCAGACGCCCTGACGGACCCCGCGGGGCCCGGTGACACCACCCGGGCTCCGCGCCCGGGGACCCGCCCCCGGCGTCCCCGGCGTCCCCGGCCCCCCACGCCCGTCGAGTTCCCCCACGCAACGCCCGGCGGTCCTCATCCGCCGGTCCCGCATGAGCCGTCCCCCGGACAGGGAGTGCACAACGTGGACATCCAGGACACCGAACCGCGCGGCAACCGCCCAGGCCGCAGAGGCTTCCTCACGCTCGCCGCCGCCGTCGGCGCAGCCACCGCCCTCGGCGGTCTCCCCGCCTTCACCGCCTCGGCGGCGCCCCTGCGCCCCACCGAGTCGCCCCTGCTCACCGCGGCCGACGCCGCGAAGAACCTGCTGTGGTGGCAGGCCCCCGGCTCCCCCGGCTCAATGATCGAGCAGGGGCTCCCGGTCGGCAACGGCCGCCTCGGGGCGCTCGTGAGCAACGACCCCTCCAGCGAATTTCTGACGATCACCGATGCCACCCTGTGGACCGGAGGTCCCAACGACACACTGCAGAGCGACGGCCAGTTCCCCTACGGCCGCGACGACTTCGGCTCCCTGACCCTGCTGGCCGAGCTCACCGTCGACATCCCCGACCACGACCTGGGCTCCGTCAACAACTACCACCGCTCCCTCGACCTGGCCCAGGGCCTGGTCAGCACCTCGTACGACATCTCCGGTGCCACCTACCGGCGGCAGATCTTCGCCAGCCGGCCCGACGACGCCATCGTCCTCCACTTCTCCCAGCAGGGCGGCGGCGCCTACACCGGCACCGTCTCCCTCGCCGGCACCCACGGCGAGTCCACCACCGCCTCGGGCACGGGGCGCTACGCCTCGTTCGGCGGCTCCTGCGCCAACGGTCTGAAGTACGGCGCCGCCGTCACCGCCTCGAGCAGCACCGGAAAGGTCGCTGTCCACGGCGCGTCGATCTCCTTCAGCGGCTGCAAGGACCTCACCGTCGTCGTCAGCGGCGGCACCGACTACGCACCCGACGCGGCCACCGGCTTCCGCAACCCGTCCGTGGACCCGGAACACCTCGCCGTCACCAAGGTCCGGAACGCAGCCGCCCACTCCGCGGGCACCCTGCTGAACACCCATGTGGCCGACTTCCGCCCGCTCTTCGCACAGCTGGAGGTCGACCTCGGCACGTCCTCCGCCGCACAGCGCGAACTGGACACCTGGGAACGGGTGCAGGCACGCTACCGGGACAACGTCCCCGACCCGGAACTCGAGGCCGCCTACCTGCAGTTCGGCCGCTATCTGATGATCTCCGGATCGCGGGGCAGCCTGCCGATGGGCCTCCAGGGCCCGTGGCTGGACGGCAACGACCCGGACTGGATGGGTGACTACCACACCGACATCAACATCCAGATGAACTACTGGATGGCCGACCGGGCAGGCCTGTCCGACTGCTTCGACGCCTTCGCGGACTACTGCCTCGCGCAGCTCCCGTCCTGGACGGACGTCACCCAGCGGCTGTTCAACAGCCCGGCCAACCGGTACCGCAACTCCAGCGGCAGGATCGCCGGCTGGACCGTGGCCATCTCCACCAACCCCTATGGCGGAGGCGGCTGGTGGTGGCATCCGGCCGGCAACGCCTGGCTCTGCCAGAGCCTGTTCGAGCACTACGAGTACACCCAGGACCGCGCCTACCTCGAGAAGGTCTACCCCCTCATCAAGGGCGCCGTGGAGTTCTGGGAGGCCCGCCTCCTCACCACGACCGTCACCGACGCCTCCGGGGCCTCGCGCGAGGTGCTGATCGCCGACAGCGACTGGTCGCCCGAGCAGGGCCCGCTGGACGCCAAGGGCATCACCTACGCCCAGGAGCTGGTGTGGAACCTCTTCGGCAACTACCGCACCGCGACCCGGGTGCTCGGCAGGGACGCCGGCTACAGCGGGACCATCGACGGTCTGCGTGAGCGTCTGTACCTCCCCGTGGTCAGCCCCACGACCGGCTGGCTGGAGGAGTGGATGTCGCCCGACAACCTCGGCGAGACCACTCACCGCCACCTCTCCCCGCTGTTCGGCCTCTTCCCCGGCGACCGGATCCGTCCCGACGACTCCACCCCCAAGGACATCCTCGCCGGTGCGACGGCACTCCTCACCGCGCGCGGCATGGACAGCTTCGGCTGGGCCAACGCCTGGCGGAGCCTGTGCTGGGCACGGCTGAAGGACGCGGAGAAGGCCTACCAGCTGGTCGTCCACAACCTGAAGCCGTCGGTGGACGGCAGCAACGGCAGTGCGATGAACCTCTTCGACATCTACCAGGTCGAGCAGGGCCGCGGCATCTTCCAGATCGACGCGAACTTCGGCACCCCCTCAGCGGTCATCGAGATGCTGGTCTACTCACGTCCGGGCCACATCGAGCTGCTGCCCGCGCTGCCCGCCGCCTGGGCGGCCTCCGGCTCGGTCTCCGGGGTGGGCGTCCGCGGCGGCTTCGTCGCCGCCCTCAGCTGGAAGAACGGCAAAGTCACCCAGGCGACGCTGACAAGCGTGGGCGGCCGCACCACGACCGTCGTCGCCGGCGCAACCTCGCAGCAGATCAGCCTCAAGCCCGGTGAGTCCGTCACGCTGAGGAACCTCGGATGAGCGCCCACCCGGTACACCTCGGTGGACGGCGCGTACAGCCCAGGTCCCGGCGACGCACACTGGGCGCCCTCTCCGCCCTGATCACGGCGGTCTGCCTGCCCCTGACCGCCCCAGGGGCGGCGCAGGCGCGGCCGCAATCCACGCCTCCGACGGCAGCGCAGCCACAGCAGCAGACCGGGGCGGGCACAGCGGCGGACCCGGCAGGTCGGGGACGACACTCCGTGATCACCTGGGGCGCCAGCGCCGACCGGCAGGGCTCCGGTCCCGCCGACCGCAGCTACCGGCTGATCGTCCGCACCAGCGTCGGCGGCACCGACATGCGCATCCGCCTTTCCAACGCCTTCGGCGACCACCCGGTCACCTTCGCGAGCGCCTACGCCGGGCTGCAGCAGCAGGGTGCGGAGCTGGTCCACGGCACCAACCGCCGGCTGACGTTCGGCGGTGGGCCGTCGGTCACCGTCCCGGCCGGTGGGACCGTGCTCAGCGATCCACTGCCCGGGACACTCGCCGCCCAGAGCAATCTCGTCATCAGCCTGTATGTGACGGGCGCCCAGGGACCGACGACCGGGCACGGCATGGCCATGCAGACCTCCTACGCCACGGCAGGCGACCACGCCGCCGAGGAGGCCGCGATCAACTGGACCGATCCGATGGGCTCCTGGTACTGGCTGGACGCGGTCAGCGTGGACACCGCCACGGCGGTCGACTCGGTGGTGACCCTCGGCGACTCCATCACCGACGGATGGGCCTCGACCACGGACCAGAACCGCCGCTGGCCCGACTACCTCTCCCGGCGGCTCCAGGCCGCGTCCGGCCTCACCGTGAAGGGTGTGGCGAACGAGGGGATCTCGGGCAACAAGGTCCTCGCCGACGGCAACGGACAGGCCGCCCTGAACAGACTCCAGCGCGATGTGCTCTCCCAGCCCGGGGTCGGCACGGTGTTCCTGCTCGAAGGCATCAACGACATCAAGGCCCACACCGGCGTCAGTGTGAACGACCTGGTCGCCGGCTACCGGCAGATCATCGACCGGGCACACGCGGCGGGCACGTGCGTCGTCGGCGCGACGGTCATGCCGTACAAGGGCTGGTCCGAGTACGACGCCGCCGGTGAGGCCGTACGCCAGGGCGTCAACGACTGGATCAGGAACAGTGGTGCGTTCGACGCGGTGACGGACTTCGACGCGATCATGCGCAATCCGTACGACCATCAGGAGATGATGCCGTTCTTCGACAGCGGCGACCACGTCCATCCCAACGACAAGGGCATGCAGGCGATGGCCGACGCTGTCGACCTGTCCGCTCTGCAGTGCCACCGCTGAGTCGGACCACTCCCCCGCGCACTCACCCCCCGAGGACAGCCGGCGCTGTTCGGCCGATCCGACGGTCCAGGTGGTGCGCGGGGTACGACGCATGAGGCGCTCGCGGTTCCCGGCACGACTCTGTGGGCCAACGTCAGCCCATAAGGCGGCAACCAGAGTCACAACGTCGGAAGAATCTCCTGAAAAAAGGGCTGGTCCCCTTCGAAAGAAGGATGCAACTGCCCGAACTCCTCGGCAGTGACCCACCGAACCTCGCTGACCTCCCCGGGATCAAGACTCAGTTCGCCGCCCTCGGCCGTGGCTGTCCACCAGTGGAGCACAAAAGCAGCGTCGTCGGTCGTACTCTCCCAGACCTTCCTACCAGCGGCGACCTGAAGACCAATTTCCTCGCGCACTTCTCGGATCAGCGCTTCTTCCTGGCTCTCGCCTGGCTCAATCCTCCCGCTCAACGGCGCCCAGTAGCCAGAAAGCCGGGCCTGAGGACCTCGCCGGATCACCAAGACCCGGCCGCCCTGGCACAGGACCGCCACTACAGCCTGTCGCCTGACCGTCTGCTTCTCCACGCCGGCATTCTAACCAGCCTCTGTGCGCCACCCGTTGGCGCACAAACGCGGGCCGCACGACCCCCTGCACTTCCGAGAGCCAACGACGCCCGTCACACTTCGTTGTCACCGCTTGCGAGACAGAGCCCAAATCCTGCTACACCCCGGTCCGGGGTGCGAGTACGAATCACCCTGAGGACTTGACCACCATCGGGAGTTGAGATGCATGGGCGGTCGTCTGGCCCGTGGCTCGGTAGCGGCCCGGGGTCGATCCGACGATGTTGGTGAACGCTGCGATGAAGCTGCTGGGGTTGGCCCACCCGCAGGCGTGGGCGGTTTGGATGGTGTCGTGGCCGTCGGCGAGGAGCACGAGCGCATGGTGGATGCGCATCTGCGTGCGCCACTCATAGAAGGTCATGCCGAGTTCATTGCGCAACAGGCGGCTGAGGGTGCGAGTGCTGGCCCCGATCGTCTTCCCGAGTTCGGCCAGCGTGGCGTTGTCTGCCGGCGTCTCGTACAGCATCCGGGCGATGGCTTGGAGTCGGTCGTCCCGTGGCTCCGGCAGGTGCAGTGGCTGTTCGTCCGCTTCGCGAAGTTCATCGACGAGGACACGATGGAGCCGAGAGCGCGCGGAGCGGCTGTAGTCGGGCGCGGCGTCGTCGTACTGGCGGGGGCCGGTCAGGGCGAGCAGGACCTCGCGGGCGAGGCCGGAGGCCAGGAACACGGCGGGACGGTCTGGTATGAGCCGGGCGAGGGATGGCGCGAGAAAGACGATCCGCATATCGGTGTCGCCGTGGGAGCGGTGACAGTGCGTGAACCCGGCGGGTGTCCAGGCGACCCGGTTGGCGGGAACGATCGACGTGCCGCGCCCGGTCTGCACTGCCAAGACGCCGCTGGCGGCGTATACCAGGTGTCCCCGTGTGTGCGACTGCACTTCGCTCGTTGCGCCGGACGGCCACAGGTGGCGTCCGCCGGACGGCCACACATGTGACATCGCCCCGGCAATCTGGCGAGGTTGGCGGTGAACGGGCATCAGTTGGCATCCTAGCGGTGGCAAGCCACACCTTGAACTGTAGAGACTTCCTCCATGTGGAGTGGTCTTCAGCCGCGCAGAGCGCCGGACCCGAACCACATACATCGAGGCAGCGCGCCTCGATGCCGCGGCTTGGGAGAAGGAGAAACGCATGGCGACATTCGTCCTCGTGCCCGGCGCTTGGAAGGGCTCCTGGTCATATGAGGCGGTGGTTCCGCTCCTGGAGCGTGCCGGTCACACCGTTCACACCCTGACCCTGACCGGTCTTCGGCCGGACGACGACAACACGACGGTCGCGACCGCCAACCTCGACACGCACGCCGACGACGTATTGCGGCTCCTCGATCGCGCTCACATCAACGATGCGACGCTGGTCGGCCACAGCTACGCCGGGATGGTGATTGCCGCCGTCGCGGACCGGGCCGACGGCCGGATCTCGCGACTCGTGCATCTCGATGCCTTCGTACCGCGCGATGGCGAGTCCTGGTGGTCGTCAACGAACGAGTACTTCCGGGAAGTGGCCGCCGCCGGCGCTGCGGCCACCGGCTACGCCGTCCGACCGCCCGACGGCGGCGATCCCCGACGCCGTCCCCAGCCCCTCGCCTCGTTCCTGCAGACGATCCGGCTCGCCGGCAAGCTCGCGCAGGTCCCCCGTCGGGAGTTCATCTACTGCTCGGGATGGGAAGACCGGACGCCGTTCGCTGAACTCCGCACCCGGCTCCAAGCCGATCCCGAGTGGCAGGTCCACGACCTCCCAACCGGCCACGACGCCATGCACGAGGCCCCGGAGGCGGTCGCTGCACTACTGCTCGGCGAAGCGTAGCGGTGGCGGCGGACCAGCAGGAAGCTGAACGGAGCCTCGCTCGTCCGGCGACTGTGGAGTTGATCGTTCCTCTCTCCAGCCAGTTCTTCATGAAGGCCCTCTCGACTATGGTGGGGGCTGGGCCGTGACTGGCGCTGAGGTGGAGTACCACCGGGGAGCGGCCTGACATCTCGTCATTGCCGTGCGCCTGGGCGACTCGTATGGAGCTCAGGAGTGACACGTGGCTGACACCCACCAGGCGCGGCTGATGGACGGTACCGACCTCGCCGCCGCATCACCGAGACCAGTTCGGCGGCCGCCGCAGACATTCGTCGGCGCACCGGGTCAGCGCCCGGTCTGGCGACGGTGCTGGTGGGCGAGGACCCGGCGTCCGTCACGTATGTCCGGATGAAGCGTTCCAGGTGTGAGAAAGCCGGCATCGTGTCGCGACACGTGGCACTGCCCGCCTCGGTGAGCACCGCCGAACTGGTCGACACCGTCGGCACGCTCTCCGCGGATCCGCAGGTGCACGGCATCCTGCTGCAGCACCCCGTAGGCGACCACATCGACGAACGTGCCGCGTTCGAGGCGATCGCCCCGGACAAGGACGTCGACGGCGTCACCATGCACTCCTTCGCGGCGATGGGCTTCGGTCTGCCCGGCTTCGTCTCCTGCACACCCGGAGGAATCCTGCGTCTGCTGGACGAATACGGCGTCGACCTCGCCGGCAAGCACGCCGTGGTGGTGGGCCGCAGCGCCATCCTGGGCAAGCCCGTCGGCATGCTCCTGCTCGGGCGGGACGCCACCGTGACCTACTGCCACTCCCGTACCGTCGGCCTGCCCTCGATCGTGCGCGAGGCCGACGTCCTGGTCGCAGCGGTCGGTCGTCCGCGCTTCATCGCCGGGGCGGACATCAAGCCCGGTGCTGTGGTGGTCGACGCGGGCTACAACCCGGGCAACGTCGGGGACGTCGACTTTGAGACCGCGCGGCAGCGGGCGAGCCTGATCACCCCCGTGCCCGGTGGTGTCGGTCCCATGACCATCGCCGTCCTCCTCGCGCAGACGATCGAGGCAGCCACTCGTCAACTCGGCCTCCGCTGACCGAGAGGGGGCTCTCGTGGGGGCGAAGACGCCTCCACGAGAGCCCCGCCCGGCTTCCTCACAGCAGCGTCGGGGACGCGCTGCCACCGCCGCTGGAACGAGATCACCGCAGCAGCAACCACATGATCGGCGACGCTGGAGATCACGGACTACAGCTGCCGCGCCTGTCCGGCTGCCCCTCTCCCAGGAAAGGATAAAGAGAGTGAAAAAGTACATACTCTTCGATCACGATGGCGTTCTGGTGGATACAGAATTCTGGTACTACAAAGCTGGAGAACGCGCCCTGGCGGATATCGGTGTGACTCTGGACAAGGATCGATATCTCCGGGACATGAGTCGGGGATTGGGCACTTGGGCCCAAGCCAGGGCGGCAGGTATTGATGAACGGGCCATCAGCAGGCAGCGCGAGGTTCGCAATGACTACTATCAGGAGTATCTCAGAACGGAGGCGATCGAGATCGAAGGCGTCGTTGACGCACTTGCCGAACTGTCAAAATATGCCCGCATGGCCATCGTGACAACTGCAAAACGTATGGATTTTGACATCATCCATGAAAAGCGCCACATCAGACAGTTCATGGATTTCGTCCTTGTTCGCGAAGACTACAGGCTCGCCAAGCCCCACCCGGAACCGTACCTGACCGGATTGAAGCGCCTCGGAGCCGCCAAGGACGAAACGCTGGTCGTAGAGGACTCATCCAGAGGTCTGAACTCGGCCGTGGCAGCCGGTATCGACTGTGCCATTGTCTACAACGACTTCACAAAAGCACATGACTTCTCACGGGCCAGCTATCGAATCAAAACCCTGATCGAATTGAAGGATATCATCCTCGGCACAATCTGAAGGGGCATTTGCCAGTGCGTTCCCTGCTTCTTCGAAAAAGCGAAAGATAATCGCCGTCTCACTCCCGCCGCACACCAGGCGCTGCGTGCGGGGCTTCGGCGTTCTCACCTGATCAAACCGTGCATCACGCGAGGACGCCGAAGCCCTGGGTCCAGGCCGCCCTCGGGCTGTCCGGTTTACCGACCGCAGGAGCTCGGATATCGGATCTGAACTGCAAATACTCATGGACCACATGTCCCTGACGATGGATCTGTGCTGTGCGGGGCCGCTCATCGGAGTGGATCGTCGCCTGCATTGTCGTCGAGGAAGCCCTGCGCGATGGGTCGTTGTCGGCTCAAGAGCCAACTGATACCGAGGGTCCGTCCGCGGTGATCCTACCTGCTGGGCTGTGGCGCGGGATCAGCAGCGCGGTGGCGGCGGATGCGGCGACGGCGAGGGCGGCCAGGTTCACGGTGGCGCCGATGCCGATCTGCTGGCCGAGGACGGCTCCGGTGAGCATGCCGATCAGGGTGGCTGCCGCCTGTGCCATGCCGTAGGCGGAGCTGACACGGCCGAGGAGGTGGTCGGGGGTGTGGCGGGCGATGAAGGTGTCGACGGTGACCAGGAAGCAGACCGCCGGCGGTCCGATAAGGGTGAACAGGACGAAGTCCCAGGCAGCATGGTGGGTGTTGAAGGTGGCGGCGAACACTGCGCCCAGGGCGGCCAGGCTGCCGATCGTGATCGTGCGCGGGGTGAAGCGGGCTGTGACGGACCGACTGAGCGGGGCTCCGGCGAGATAGCCGATCCCCAGCGCGGCGAACAGCCAGCCGAGCATGCCCGGGGCGGCGTGCAGGACGGTGCCGACGTAGGGCACGAGCAGGGCGGTCAGCGCCGCGTTGCCGAGGAAGAACACGGCGGCCACCATAAAGAGGATCGGAAGCCCGGGGGTGGAGCGGATGTGGGCCGCACCGGCGCGCAACTCGCCCGCGAACCGTTGCAGCGCAGTGCCGTCGAGGCGTTGGGGTGCCTTGGTCGCGGGACGGTGGCTGATCACAACGGTCAGGGCCGCTGAGGCGAGATAGCTTCCTGCGTCGACGGCCACGACGGGTGCGAAGCCGACCAGGACGTAGAGGGCGCCGCCGAGCGGTCCGCCGACGAGCTGGACGGTGCCGGAGACGAGCGCGGCCAGGGAGTTCGCCTCGCCCAGCTGCGGGCCGCGTCCGACCAAGGCGGGGATGAGGGCTTTGCGGGCGGGGGCGAAGAACTGGCTGAAGCTCGCCTCGCCGATCAGCGCGATGTAGATGAGCCAGACCTGGCCGGGGTGGTGCACCAGGAGCATGAGCGCGACTGTCGCGGCCCGCAGCAGGTCGGTGGCGAGCATGGTGCGACGCCGGTCCCAGCGGTCGGCGAACACACCGGCCACCGGGCCGAGCAGGAGTGCCGGCACGGTCCCCGCGGCCAGGGACAACCCGGTGGCCAGTGTCGAACCGGTCAGGCGGAGCACAAAGAAGGGGGCCGCGACCAGCAGCAGCCAGTCTCCGAGGCTGGAAAGCAGTTGACCGCTCACCACCAGTCGGTAGTCGCGGACCCGCAGGACACCGAACACTCCTGACCCCCGTCCCAGGCGCCGCAACTCAGCAGGTTGGTGCCCGCGTGCTGATGCGGCGCCACTTGGTTAGCACTCTCATGGCGAGAGTGCTAACGATGGTTATCAGCCCCTCCGCTGTGATGCAAGGGGGTCTCGGCACCTCAGCCCCGTTCCGGCCCCTCTGGGGGCCCGATTCGGCCCGGTGGCATCGTCGACGCCGGCGAGCCGGCGATCCGGGCTTCGCAGTCCGCGACCCGGCGGTCCTGGAACCGGGGGCTGGAGCGGGCGGCCGAGAGGCGTTCGCCGAAGGACCGTGGGCGGCCGGCGCAGCCGGTCTCATCGGCACGGCTGGGCCGACCCACGCGGGTACACCATGTCCATCGCCGCCCCGACCCGCGGTCGCGCCACCACTTGGGCAGCATGGCGCGGTGGCGAGGGTCGGTGCATGAGCGCTCGTGATGTCCGGTCTCCGGAAGATGCGGACGAAGGTCTGGCAGCCGGCGTGAAGGGCGGCCAGAAGGGCGCTGTCGTCGGCTGTCCGTAGCGTGTGTGCGTGAGCGAACGGCCCGGCACGCGGCGTCTCGATGTGGACGCGGCAGGAGGCGGCACCAACCGTCACGATCTCTGCAGCTCGGCGTACCGGCACGGGGCGGGTCGGAAAGCGTGCAGACACACGATGCAGCGCGATCACCACAACGACGTCCTGCTCGAACAACTCTCAGCAGGTCCAACGGCCGTGCGGCGACGATTCGTTCCCGATACCGATGTGACATTTCGCCCAGCCTGTTGATCTGTCGCAGCACCCCGCCGCGTCCCATACTCCAGAACCTGACGAACCGACGGGTCAAGGAGCACGGTGAGCACAGCAGCGGCGGCAGGGACCTGGAGACTCGGTGACCTGGAGGTGAACCGTGTCGGCTACGGCGCGATGCGGCTGACCGGCAACGGGATAATGGGGAACTCCGGCGGGACGCCCATCGACCGCGATGTCGCCGTCCGGCTGCTGCTCAGCGCGTTCGAGCAGGGCGTCAACCACATCGACACGGCGGCTTTCTACTTCTCACCGCTGCGCTCCGCCAACGAGCTCATCAGCCGGGCCCTCTCATCCTGGCACGACGACGTAGTGGTGGTGACCAAAGTCGGTCCGGGGCGCGATCCCTCCGGCGAGTGGTTCACCATGGCCCGCCCCGATCAGCTGCGCGGCCAGGTCGAGGAAAACCTCCGCCAGCTCGGCCGGGACCACCTGGACGTGGTCAACCTGCGCCGCAACGGCCCCGGCATGGCCTCGATCGCCGAACACTTCGGCGCCCTCGCCGAGCTGCGCACAGCGGGTCTCGTCCGGCACCTCGGGCTCTCCAACGTCCGGCCTGAGCACGTAGCCGAGGCCCAGGCGATCGCGCCCGTGGTCTGCGTGCAGAACTCCTACAGTGTGGACTGGCGCCGCGCCGACGAGAGCGGAATGGTGGACCTGTGCCGGGAGCAGGGCATCGCCTTCGTCCCGTACTTTGCCGTTGCCGGCCTGCGGCGCGAGGCAGCCGCGGCCCCGGAGCAGGACGCGCGCGTCCATACGGTCGCCCGCGCTCACGGCGCGACGCCGGCACAGGTACGGCTCGCCTGGACACTGCACCGTGGTCCGCACCTGCTGGCCATCCCTGGCACCACCAATCCGGCGCACCTCGCCGAGAACGTCGCCGCCGGCGCCCTTCGCCTGACCGAGGAGCAGCTTGCCCTCCTCGACAAGCCGGGCGGGGCCGACGCCTGAGGGCGCCCGAGACCGCGCCCCCGTTCACCTCACGCTCCAGGCCGTGCCCGGCAGGCCGATCGTCGGCCGGGCACTTACTGACCCACTTCCGGGCCGCCGGGCCGGTTGGGGTCTCGTTGACGAGGGCGCAGCCAACCGACATATAGCTGAGCGTGACAGGCGACCAGGTTCGCCGGTCCTTGGCCTGGTTCGGGGTCGTTCAGGCCGCGTCGGGGGTAGCCGCCGAGGCAGAGGGCTTCAGACGACCAGCCAGGACGTCAGCTTCACCGGGTCGGTGCGGGTGCACTCGCGCCAGCCGGTCAGCTCCCGGATCTCGGTTCGGTGCCGCTGGGCCTGCCGCGAGGTGAGGTCGTAGAGCGCCAGGTCGGTGGCGGCGACGCCGACCTGGCGGGCGACGTGCTCGACAGCGTCGCCCGCCAGCTCCAACCGCATCTTGGGGAACCGGCCGCGCCAGAGCAGAAACATCAACTGCACCGCGAAGCCGAGCCGGGTCGCGCCGGTCTTGTTGCGCAGCCAGCGGGACTCGTCGCCGTCCCGCGTGACGTGGTCGACGACCTCGTCCAGCCCCAGATGTCGCGCCATCCCGAACGCCCCGCCCCTCGCCATCAGCCCGTCAGCCCGTCAGCCGGGCATGCCCGCGTTCACTCGTTCAGCCCAACGAGCCGTCGGCGCCGCGGCGGCAACGGCGGGGCCGGTCACCGGATGTCGTGGTCGGGGTGGGTCTGGTCGTAGTGGTGCCGTGCCTCGGCGATGACGGCGCGATGGGTGAGGGACCAGTCGGCGAGTGCCTTGACCAGGTGGGTGAGGCCGGCCCCGGTTTCCGTGAGGCGGTAGTCGACCTGGGCCGGGACCATCGGGTACACGGTGCGCAGGATGAGCCCGTCGCGTTCCAGCCTGCGCACCGTGAGCGTGAGCATGCGCTGGGAGATGCCGTCGATCGCGCGTTGCAGTTCCCGGAAGCGGCGCGAGCCGCCGGCAAGTTCGACGATCACGAGTACCGACCACTTGTCCCCGATGCGGTCCAGGACGTCGCGGATCCCGCAATCCGGGTGGTCCTCGCGCCCGCAGGGATCGAGGTCGGCGGGTGGGGTGGTTACCGGCGTGTGCGTGGGTGACATCGAACTGCCTCCTTGTGGCCGCTTGGTGGGCGGATAAGGATCAAGCGTAGTTACTGAAGAGAACCACATCGGGAGACGTGACTGACATGATCTTGGTGACCGGAGCGAACGGGAACCTCGGCTCGGCCACTCTGGCAGCGCTGCGTGCCCGGGGTGCGATCGCGACAGGCGGCAGCCGAATCCCAGGCGACGGGACGCGGCTCCTGGACTTCGACGAGCCGTCCGGCATCGACCTCACCGGTGTGTCGACCCTGGTACTGGTCTCCGCCGGCTACGCCGAGGACGACCAGGTCATCAGGCGGCACGCGGCTGTCCTGGACGCCGCCGCCCGAGACGGGGTGCGGCATGTTGTCTACACGAGCCTGACCGGTGCCGGCGACCATCTCGGTTTCGCGCTGGCGCACCGTGCGACCGAACGGCTCGTGCGAGGTCGCGGTGTGCCGTGGACGATCCTGCGCAACGGTCTTTACGCCGAACTCTTCGGCGGTCTGCTGATGTGGGCCGGCAGCGGGGTGGAGTCCGCGTTCGGCGACGGCGCCCTGGCTGCGGTCGCCCGCGCGGACCTCGCCGAGGCCGCGGCGGTCGTCGCGGCGGATCCCGCGCGCCACAGCGGATGCACCTACGACCTGGTCGGCACGCCGATCACGGCGGCGGACGTAGCCGACCGACTCGGGGTCCCGCACCGGACCATCGGCCTGGACGAGTACCGGCGCAGGCTCCACGCGACGCCGGAACTGCTGCCCTTCCAACCGCCCATGCTCTCCTCGATCGCGAGCGGTGTCCGGCACGGCTTCCTGGACGGCACCAGCCCCGACCTCGCCGACATCCTGGGCCGCCCCGTCCGCGATCCCCTGGCCGTGGCGGTCGCCACCGCGTTCGCCATGGCACCGCAGGCGGTCCGGTAGTGGCCGCCGAACACCGTCGGGGCCTCGTGGCGCTCGCGCTGATCGCGGCCTTCATGGTCTTCGTCGACGGCACGATCGTGAACCTCACCCTCGCCCAACTCGCCTCGCACCTGCACGCCTCCCGGTCCGAGCTCGAATGGGCGGTCAACGCCTACACCCTCTCCTTTGCCGCGGTGATGCTCGGCGCCGGCGCGATCACGGACACCCTCGGCGCGAAGCAGGCCTTCGTGACAGGTCTGCTGGTCTTCACCGCCTCGTCCGCGGTCTGCGCGGCCGCCGGTTCCATGCCGGTGCTCAACATCGCCCGGCTGGTCCAGGGCGCGGGTTCCGCTCTCCTGCTGCCGAGCGCGCTCGTCCTGGCCACCATGTCCGCGCCCGACGAGCAGGCCCGGCACCGACTGGTGGGCTGGTGGGCCGCCGCGGGCGGCATCGGGATGGCTGCCGGCCCCCTGCTGGGCGGGGCGCTCGTCGCGCTGGCGAACTGGCGTGCCGTGTTCGCCGTCAACGTGGTCATCGGGGTCCCGGCCGTGCTGTGGAGTATCCACTCGATTCCCGTCGCCTCGCGGAGCAGTCGGCGCCTCGACGTCGCAGGCATGGGCAGTGCGACCGTCCTGATCGGCGGGCTGGTCTTCACGCTTATCGAAGCTCCCGCGCAGGGGTGGCTCAGCCCTGCGGTCATCACTGCCGCCGCGCTGACCGTCTCCGGGCTCGTCGGCTTCGTCTGGGCCGAGCGCTCCACCCGGGCACCCGTTTTGCCGCCAGGCATCTACTCCGACCGCAGATTCGTCGCCACAGCCGCTCAAGGAGCATTGTTCAACTTCGCCTTCTACGGGCTGCTGTTCGCGATGAGCCTGATGCTCCAGCAAGGCCGCGGACTCAGCGCGCTCGTCAGCGGTCTGTTGTTCCTGCCCCTGACCGGCCTCATCTCGATCGGCAGTATCCGCGCCGCGCCGCTCGCGCAACGCATCGGACGCGCGGCCCTCCTCGGCACCGGCCAGGCCGTCCTGGCCACCACGTTCCTCGCGGTGGCCTGGGCCAGCACCGCATCCGCGCTGTGGCCGCTGGTGCTTGCCCTCGTCCCCGCAGGTTTCTGCTCGGGACTGCTCGTGCCCACCATGACCTCCCAGTCCATCGCGGTCGTCGAACCCGCCCTGCACGGAGCCGCGTCCGCGATGTTCAACACCTCCCGCCAGATCGGCGCGGCCATCGGTGTGGCCACCTTCGGCCCACTCCTCGGGACCGCGCACAGCCTCCGGGCGGGGTTCGTCACCTGCGTGGTCGTCGGCGCCGCCGCCACCGCGGTCGCCTTTTCACTGACTGTGCTCACCCGACCGGCCACCAGCGCCGCCCGCAGCCGGTCCCGATGTCCAAGCCCCGTGCACCACCTCGGCCCCATGACACCGCGGACGCCCGGTACGAACACGCTTGCCTGGGATTCAAGAGAAACCCGCACAAGAACGCGCGTTGCCACCAGAGGGGAATGGTCTGCGCCGACCCGAAGGCGGCTGGGGCCTGCGGCGGCGTCAGCTGCCCAGTGATGTCCGCCACCATCCGCCCGGCGGCCAGAGCTGGAGAAGGCCGTCGTCCTCGCTCGCGAACTGCGCGCCAGCGACCGCACCCTGGAAGGCCACGAGTCCGCCCGCAGGCGCGGCAAGACCATCGCCGGCGCCGGCGTCACCGATGACGCCATGCTCTCGATGGCCCTCCACCTGCGCGACCAGGACATGAGCCTGCGCGATATCGCCGCCCGGCTCATCATCACCAAAGGCGCGAAGAAGGGCAAGCGCCCCTCACCCGCCACCGTCATGCGCATGCTGCGCGAGCACGACGAAGAGACCGGCACTGCAGAGCCGGACCCCTCATGGTGGACCCAGCACGTCACGCTCGGCTACATGTCGGTTCGTTCGCCCCTCGATAACGGCACCCCCGGTTCTGCCGTCGAGAGGTGTGGAGCAGCCGCAGGCACCTGGCGACCGCCTCCGCGAGGCTGCGGGCGGCGAACTTGCGCAGAATCTGTGCCGCGTGTGCCCTGGCGGTGCTGTCGGTCGCGACGAGCCGTTCAGCGATGGCCCGGTTGGTGGCGCACCTCGGCAACCAGTCGACCGAGAAGACCAGCCGCAGCACTCGGGCGACATTCCCGAAGCCGGCGTTGTGCCGGTGCGGGCGAGCGTCGCGGGCAAGAGCCCGGCGACGATCAGGGTCCAGCGGATCCAGGAGTTCCAGCAAGTCACCTGACCCTGATCCAGTCCGGTCGGGGACTTGGCGGTACAGGGCCCGGTCGATCAGGGCGTGCTGTGTGACGGTGGCGTAGCTCAGGTGGACTGCGACACCTGCGTCGTTGTCACGGAGCACAAGGTGCTCAGTCAGGGGATCTGCTGAGGCGAACGCGGAGCAGCGGGTGGGCGCCGGTGGTGGCGAAGACGGTGGTCAGGGTGAGTCGGGTGAGGAAATGGCCCCAGACAGCGGTGAGTTCGGGGTCGTCGAGGGGGCGGGGGGTGAGGTGGGGGGTGAGCAGGGCAGGGTCCCAGTCGAGGCGGAGGACGCGGTCACCGGGGGCGGTGAGCAGGGCGTGGTCGTCGGCGAGGGCGACGTGTCCGGCAAGGACGTGGTGGAGGCGGACGGTGGTGCCGGGTGGCAGGCCGTCGGGGTGGTCCTCGACGAGGATCTCGGGGCGGGGGCTGCGGTGGAGGTGGACGGTACGGTGCCAGGCGCGGAGGAGTCCGTCGGGGTAGGCAGCGGCGAGGTCGGTGCGGAAGGTGGCGGTGTCGTCGTCGAGGTGGGCTTCGGTGTCGCGGGCGCGGTGCCGGGTGCCTGGGAGTTGGCCGTGTCCGCCGGGTTCGGGGGTGTTGTGCCAGGCGGAGACGAGGGGCCAGGCCTGGTAGCGATCGGGGCCGAAGCTGGCGGCGGTGTAGGTGGGTTTGCCGATGTCGACGACGAGGGGGCGGCCGTCGAGGGCTACGAGGTAGGAGCCGACATCGAGGTGGTTGTGGCGTTCGGCGTTGTGGCCGCCCTTGACCGCGAGGGTGAGGCCGTCGGTGTCGCCGGCGCGTTCGCGGGCGACGAGCAGTTCGACGCGCGGCAGCCAGGTGTCGCGGTCAGGTCCGGGCGCGTCGGGTGCGGATGCGGGTGCGGTCGTAGGCGTGGACGCGTCGGCGGAGGTGCGGGCGGCGCGCCAGTGGGGGTCGCTGAGCCCGGCGAGAGCGCGGCCCAGGCCCTGCTCCGGGTGGGCGTCGACGGGGTGGGCGCTCGCGGCGACGGCGGCGTGGGCGGCGGTGGCGGGGTCGTCGAGGCGGCGGGCCCAGCGGTGCGGGAGGTGCCAGGGGTGGTGACCGTCGAGGCGCGCGGGGGCGTCGCCGACGTTGGCGTACCAGTTGCCGCCGAGGTGGACCCGCCGCGGGTAGCGCAGGAGTTGGCGCAGCAGGGGCAGGTCGCGGGCGTCGAGGGCGCCGGCAGTGGCGTCGGCGAGCAGGTCGAGGCATTCGAGGAGTTGGCCGGCGCCGAGCCACCAGTAGGAGATGCCTTCGTCGATGCCGCCGTCGTCGGGCAGGACGTCGACGAAGAGGTCGAGTCCGGCGACCACGAGGCGGACCAGGTCGGCGCGTTCGGCCAGTCCGGCGGGGCCGTCGTCGGTGAGCAGCAGGGCGCAGGTGAGGACGGCGTGGTGGATCCACGGGTTCCAGTTGTGGGCGTCGCCGTGGAGCCCGAGCCAGTGCCAGTCGCGGGTGTTCCGGAAGGGTTCGAGGACGCGGAGCCGGACCTCGCGGCGGATGCGGCGGCGGATGCCCGGGAGGCGGGCCTGGAGGCGGATGCCGAGGGCGTGGTCGGCCCAGGCGAGGAGCAGGGCGGCCTCCGCGACTCCGAGGTCGAGGAACGGCCGGTCGGGGTCGGGGAGCTGTTCGCGGCGGTCGGCGGTGTGGCGGTCGTGGGGGGCCCAGCACCAGGTGCTGGTCTCCAGGACGGCGAGGAGGGAGTCGGCGGTGGCGTCGAGGTAGGGGGCTGCGCCGGGCGGGGCGTCAGGGGCAGCGTGGTCGTCGGCGAGGACGGCGGCGGTGGCGAGGAGGGCGGCGCGGTGGCGCAGGGCACGGAAGGCGTCCTCGTGGGCGGTGCGGACGCCGTCGCGGAAGGTGCGGGCCCAGTCGGAGGCGCGCAGCACAGGGGCGGGGCGGACGAGTTCGGCATCGGCCTCGCGCAGCAGGGCGGTGCGGGAGGCGGGGGTGACGCGCTGCCAGGCGGCGCGGTCCTCGGCGCGGGGGACGGGGAGGCGGTCGGCGCAGCCGCGGAGGGCGGCGGCGAGGGTGTCGCCGTCGAGGAGGGGGGCGAGGCGCCGGCCGAGGGTGCCCGGGGCGGGGTTCATGCCTCAACTCCCGGGGCGGCGAGGGAGACGGGTGTGGTCACGCTGTCGGGCCAGGTGATGGTGATCTCGTCGCCGTCGGCGGTGACGAGGGGGTCGGCGGGGAGGACGGCGGCGCGGGCGAGGTGGACGGCGGCGGCGAGGAGGCGGCCGGGCGGGACGGGGCCGTCGGTGGCGAGCCAGGGGATGGCGGTCCACTGGCCGAGGGGGGAGGTACCGGTCTCGGTGTGGTGTCCGGTGCGGCCGTAGCCGCCCAGGTCGCGCAGGGCGGATCGCAGGTGGGGGGCGGTGGCTTCGATGTGGCCGGGGCCGGTGGTGACGGCGGGTGCGGTGTCGGCGGTGACCGGCCAGCCGCCGAGCCGCAGCGCGATCCAGTCGGCCTCGCCGCCGCTGTCCTCGACGCGGGCGAGGCGGACCTCGACGCCGTCGCGCAGCACGGACGCGACGGTGACGACGGGTCCGGCGACGGCGGGGCCGTGGCGGCCGGAGCCGTGGTCGGGTCCGGTGTCGGCGGCGGTGTCGACCCAGTGGACCCGGCCGCGGGAGGCGGCGGCGAGGACGCCGTGCGGCAGTTCGGCGGTGAACAGCGTCTCGAAGCCGGTGCGATGGCTGGCGCGGCCGTCGGCGTCGAGGAGGACGACGCTGTTGTCGACGGGGTCGGCGGCGGTGGGCCCCGTGAGCGGCGGCAGGGTGGCGGTGGAGTAGCCCAGGCGGGCGTAGAGGGGGCTGTCGCCGCTGATGTCGCCGGGCCGGGCGTGGTCGGTGCCGTGGTTGAGGACGATGGCGACGCCGTCCTCGCGGCGGGCGGAGACCAGCCAGCCGGGTGCGGTCACCGTCCGTGCGATGTCGCCGAGTTCGACGGGCAGCGGCTGTTCCGGCTCGGTCCAGGCGGGGTGGTCGGCGGGCAGGGCGAGGCCCAGCATCCCTTTGGCGGCCCAGTAGGGGGAGCCGGGGCCGGAGTAGGTCTGGCGGATGGCGGGCCAGTCGCCGGCCCAGCCGAGCCGCAGGATGCCGTCGGGTTCGAACGAGCCGAGGTCGTGGAAGTGCTTGAGCATGCCGCTGGCGGCGCGGCGCAGCAGGCCGGGGGTGGGGCCGGTGCCGGTGAGGGCGCCGACCCACAGCGGTCCGGCGGCGGCGAAGCGGTAGGTGAGGCTGCGGCCCTGGAGCAGGGGGGAGCCGTTGGCGCCGACGAGGTGGACGGCGTCGTCGAGGTAGGCGGCGAGGTCGTCCTGCCACTGGCTGCGCAGGTCGGCGGGGCAGAGGCTGCCGGTGACGTCGAAGAGGTGGGTCCACAGCAGCGGGTAGAGGTGGAGGGCCCAGCCGGTGTAGTGGTCGTAGGCGCGTTCGGGGCCGTCGCTGAGCCAGCCGCCGGGGCGGCGCAGTCCGGCGTGGACGGCGAGGTCCTCCTCGATGTCGTGGCGGCTCCACGGGCCGCCGGCCTCGCGCAGGAACGACTCGACGACGATGCGGAACCAGACCCAGTTGATCGGCGGGTAGGGCTGGCCGACGACGGTGGCGAGCCAGTCGACGGTGCGTTCCCGCACCGGATCGGGCAGGTGGTCCCAGAGCCAGGGCCGGGTGGCTTGCAGGATCAGCGCGATGGACGCGGCCTCCACCTTGGCCTGCCCCAACTCGTCGGGGCGGGGCCAGTGTTCGGGTGAGTTCGGGTCGGTGCCGGCGGCCAGGCCTTCGGCGTAGCGCTCCAACAGCCCGCCTGGGTCGGCGCCGTTCTCGCCCAGGACGCGGAAGCCGGCCAGCAGCAGGCTGCGGGCGTAGCCCTCGAGACCGTCGGAGCAGACGCCGCTGGAGCCGGCCGGGCCGGGCAGGTCGACGAACGCACCCTTGGGGGAACGGTGGGCGTCGATGGCGGCCAGCATCCGGTCGGCGAGCGCTGCCCAGTGGGCGCGGGTCCAGCCGGTGTGCGGAGAGAGCTTCCGGTCCTCGGGTGGCAGTCCAGCGGGCATGGCGGCCAGCCAAGCCTGGCCGGTGATCGCGGTCAACCGTTTCGCCGAGAATCGAACAGGAACGAACATCACCGCTCAGAGCCGTTCCGCAGGCGCCCGACCGTCGCACGGCAGCGGAACCGAGGAGTCGCGGATCACCAGCTCCGGGAGTACCAGCACGCGTTGGACCGGGCGGCGGCTGCCTTCGACCAGGCGGGAGACCATCATCTCCACCGCCACCCGACCCACCCGGGCCTTGGCCGGACGCACCGCGGTCATGGCCGGTTCGGCCAGCCGTGCCACCTCGTCGTCGTAGCTGACCATGGCCATGCCTTCGGGGATGTGCACGCCCTGCTCGGTGAGGTACTGGGCGATGGACAGGGCGTCCGGGTCGCTGTGGACGATCAGCGCGGTGATCCGGGCGGCGCGGCAGCCTCCCAGCAGGCCCTCGATGATCTCCCGGTGGCCGGGGACGTCCAGTGACACGCTCTCGCGCACCAGCAGTCCGCCGCTCAGCCCCAGGTCGGAACAGGCGCGTTGCCAGCCGAGCGCCAGATGCTGGGAGGTGGGGCTGCCCTTGGACAGCACCAGGCAGATGCGGCGGTGCCCGTGCTCGTGCAGGTGCCGCACCGCCAGCTCCAGGCCCAGCGCGTGGTCGCTGCGCACCCACTCCAGCTGCCGCGGTGTCGGCGTCCAGCTGGCCGACTGCCGCTCCACCAGTACCACCGGCACCGGCAGGTTGCCCAGCCAGTCCAGGATCTCCTCCGCGCCCGGGCCGTCCAGGTTGGGCGCCAGCAACAGCCCCTGCACCTGCTGAGACTCCACCAGCCGCCCGATCTGCCGCCGGTCCTCCGCCTGGTCGTAACTGGAGCCCCGCAACTGCAGGTTGACGCCGAGGGCGGCGGCGGCGCTGCGGGCGCCGATGACCACCTGCGGCCAGTAGAAGTCCAGCGAGGGCACCACCATGCCGATGGTGTACGGCGCGCCGGGCAGCCGGCCGCGTCGCGGCCCGCCCGCCGCGGTCGCCGGTCCGCTCGCCCCGGCGCCCGGACCGGGCTGGGTGCAGGACGGCAGCACCGCCCCGCCGTGGACCTTGGCCAGCAGCCCGCGCTCCGCCAGCGCGCCGATGTCGCGCCGTATCGTCAACTCGCTCACGGCCAGCAGCGACGCCAGTTCGCGGACGCGGACCGCGCCGTGCCGCCGCAGCTCGTCGAGGATGCGCTCGTGCCGCTGTGCCGCGAAGAGCCTTGCGTCGGACACAGGCTGGACCTCCCATACCGAAGGAACGCGAAACCCACACAACCGCGTGTTCGGTCATGAACGTTTCGCTGCATTGTTGTTCGGGTTGTGGTGCAGGTCGAACGATCAGGCCTATTTCTATCCCGTCGCGTTCGACATGGAACGTGTCGGAGACGCTCGCGCAACAGCCGCCTGAACGGAAGGGAGCTGACAGCACATGCGGACCAAGCCCGACGCACTGGTCATCATGGGCCGGTCGAGCTTCGACGCGCATTTCGACGGCGCTCGGCTCGCCCGGCTCGGTGGCCTGGTCACCCTGGGCGATCCGCTGTGGACCGACGAGCTGGACAGTCCCCGGGCCCGCCGCCGGCTCTCCCGTGCCAACCTGCTGCTCACCTCCTGGGGAGCCCCCCGGCTCACCCCCGAACTGCTCGTCGAGGCAGACAGGTTGGAGGCCGTCATGCACTGCGCCGGCAGTGTCCGCGGCCTGCTCGCCGACGAGGTGTGGCAGCGCGGCATCCGGGTCACCAGCGCTGCGGAGGCCAACGCCGTGCCCGTCGCCGAGTACACCCTCGCCGCGATCATCTTCGCCGGGAAGAAGGCCCCGTTCCTGGCCGCCGACGCCAAGCGCGCCTACGGCGGCTGGAGCCTGGTCACCGGCCACGGCGACCTGTCCAACTTCCGCCGCACCGTGGGCGTCGTCGGCTTCTCCCGGATCGGACGCAAGGTGGTGCGGCTGCTGGGGATGCTCGACGGCTGCGTCTGCCTGGTCACCGACCCCTACGCCGACCCGGCGGAGGTCGCCGCCGCCGGCGCCACCCTGATCACCCTGGACGAGATGCTGCCACGGGTGGATGTCCTGTCACTGCACGCCCCCGAGTCACCCGAAACCCACCACCTCATCGGTGCCGACCAGCTGAGCCGGCTGCCCGACCACGCCACGGTCATCAACACCGCTCGCGGCTCCCTCGTCGACTCCGATGCGCTCGCCGCCGAATGCGCCACCGGACGGCTGTTCGCCATCCTCGACGTCACCGACCCCGAACCGCTGCCGCCGGACTCCCCACTGCGGCACCTCCCCCAGGTCATGGTCACCCCGCATATCGCCGGCTCCCTGGGCAGCGAGATCGGCCGGCTCACCGACCACACCCTCGACGAGGTCGCCCGCTGGACCAGCGGACAGCCTCTGACGTCCGAAATCACCTATACGAGCTGGGCGCTGGGACGAAGCGCCTGACCGCACCATTCGGCACGACCGCACCACTCGGCACCACCGCCCCCGGGCACCACCCGCGCCGCACCGCCATCCGCCTGCAAAGGAGCCGCACCAGCCATGAGACGAACCCCCGCCCGCGTCATTCCGGCTGTTCTCGCCCTCGCCCTGGCCGGAGTCGCCGGCTGCAGCAGCAGTTCCAGTGGCAGCCACACCGCAAACGGTAAAACCGTCATCAAGGTTGCGCTGTGGAACTACGACACGACCCCCGAGTTCAAGGCTCTGATCGACGGCTTTGAGGCCAAGTATCCAAACATCACGGTGCAACCGGTCGACATCCTCTCCGCCGACTACGAGCAGAAGATCACCGCCATGCTCGCGGGGGGCGACAAGACCGACGTCATCACGGTGAAGAACGTCACCGACTACAGCCAGTACGGCACCCGCGGCCAACTGGTGGACCTCACCGACGCCGTCAACGCCCTGCCGAGCAAGTCCTCCTACGCCGGCCTGGACGACTTCAAACTGAGCGGCAAGTACTACGCCCTGCCGTACCGCCAGGACTTCTGGGTGCTGTACTACAACAAGAAGCTCGTCGGCGACACCGACATGTCACACCTGACCTGGTCCGACTTCGAGGCCCTCGCCAAGAGGCTCACCACCGGCAGCGGCGCGGACAAGGTGTACGGCGCCTACCTGCACACCTGGCGCTCGGTGGTCCAGGCCGTCGCCTCCGCACAGACCGGCGGCGATCTGCTCGGCCCCGACTACAGCTGGCTGAAGCCGCAGTACCAGGTGGCCCTGGACTTGCAGCAGGCCGGCGCCGTCATGCCGTTCGCCACCGCCACCAGCCAGCAGGCCGGCTACGACGCCCAGTTCACCACCGGCAAGGCTGCCTTGGTCCCCATGGGCACCTGGTGGGCCGCCGCCCTGCTCAGCGAGAAGACCCAGGGCAAGAACGCGATCGACTGGGCCATCGCCCCCTTGCCGCAGGTCCAGAACAACGGCCAGACGGTCACCTTCGGCTCACCGACCGCGTTCGGTGTCAACAAGAAGGCCGCCGACAAGCCCGACGCCGAGAAGTTCGTCGAGTGGGCCTCCGGCCCCGAGGGCGCCGCCGCCGTCGCCAAGATCGGCATCACCCCGGCATACAGCGACTCCAGCGTCATGTCGACCTTCTTCGCCGCCCCCGGGATGCCGAGCGACCCGGTCAGCAAGGCCGCCATGGAGCCGACCAAGGTCCAGCTGGAGATGCCGGTCAGCGACAAGTCCGCCGACGTCGACCAGATCCTCACCGAGGAGCACCAGCTCGTCATGACCGGCCAGAAGTCCGTCGACGCCGGCGTCGCCGAGATGGAGAGCCGCGTCAAGAACGAGGTCGGGTGACATGACCGCCACCGCCACGGCAGCAGGGGCGCCGACGACGACGCCGAAGACCGACAACGCCGCGGCCCGCCGCCGGCGCCGCCGGAACACCCTGGTCGGCTGGAGCTTCCTGCTGCCCAACTTCCTCGGCTTCGGCGCTCTGACGCTCGTCCCGGTCCTCGGCGCGTTCGTGGTCTCCTTCACCGACTGGGACTCGTACACGTCGCCGCGGTGGATCGGCTTCGCCAACTTCCGCAGGCTCTGGCGGGACGACAACTTCTGGGCCGCGCTGCAGAACACCTGCTGGTACGCGGCAGGCCACATCCCGCTCACGCTGCTGGTGTCCCTCGGGCTGGCCGTGGCGCTCAACCAGAAACTGCGCGGGGTGCGCCTGCTGCGCACCGCCTTCTTCTTCCCGTACGTCACCTCGCTGGTGGCCGTCGCCGTGGTGTGGAACATGCTGTTCAGTCCCGACGTCGGCCCCATCGACCAGTTCCTGGAGCACCTGGGCATCGCTCACCCGCCGGGCTGGACCTCGTCCACCGACTGGGCCATGCCGGCACTGATCATCACCAGCACCTGGCGCGACATGGGCTACTACATGGTGCTGTTCCTCGCCGGGTTGCAGGCCGTCCCGGCCGAGCTGTACGAGCAGGCGCGGGTGGACGGGGCGGGTGCCTGGCACCGGTTCTGGCACATCACCCTGCCGGGGCTGCGGCCCACCACCTTCTTCGTCCTCATCATGATCACCATCTCGAGCTTCAAGGTGTTCGACCTGGTACAGGTGATGACCAACGGCGGGCCCGGCCGCGCCACCCTGGTGCTCTCCCAGCTCGTCTACCGCGAGGGCATCACCAAGGGCCGCTTCGGCTACGCCTCCGCCGTCTCGCTGGCGCTGTTCCTCGTCGTGCTCGTCATCACCCTCGTCCAGTTCCAGGCGCAGCGCAGGAGCGAGAAATGAGCACCGCCACCAGGACCCCCGCGACGACCGTCCGCCGTGCCCTGGGCTACGTCCTGCTCGTGGTCCTGGCGGTGACGATCCTGCTGCCGTTCGCCTGGATGCTGGTCTCCTCGGTGAAGGCCGACAACGAGGTGTTCACCGTGCCCATCCAGTGGGTCCCCCAGCACTGGCATCTCGACAACTGGAGCAGGATCTGGACCGAGATCCCGCTCGGCAGCTATCTCGGCAACTCGCTCCTGCTGAGCGTCGTCATCACCTTTCTGCAGGTGCTCACCGGCAGCTTCGCGGCCTACGGCTTCGCCCGGATGCGCTTCCCCGGCCGGGACCTGCTGTTCGCCGGCTACATCGCCACCATCGCGGTGCCGTGGCAGGCGTACATGATCCCGCAGTACATCGTCATGCAGAAGCTCGGCCTGGTGAACACCCGCTGGTCGCTCATCCTGCTGCAGGCGTTCGGCGCCTTCGGCGTGTTCCTCATGCGGCAGTACTACCTCAGCATCCCCGAGGAACTGGGCGAGGCCGCCAGGCTCGACGGGCTGAGCGAGTACGGCATCTGGGCACGGATCATCCTGCCGCTGTCCAAGCCCGCCCTGGCCGCCCTGGCACTGCTGACCTTCGTCACCACCTGGAACGACTACATGGGCCCGTTCATCTACCTGACCGACAACAGCCTGTGGACCGTGCAATTGGGCCTCCGGTCGTTCATCGGCGAGTACAACGTCCAGTACGCGATGATCATGGCGGGGTCGGCGCTGTCCGTCGTGCCGATCCTCGTCATCTTCCTGCTGGGCCAGCGCTACATCATCAGCGGCATCGCCACCAGCGGACTCAAGGGGTGACGCCGGCCGTGTCCTCCCCGTCGTCGTCCGCGCCGCCGGCGTCCCGGTTCAACGCCGGCTACGACACCTGGGGCCTGATCTGGTCCTACGTCCACGATGTGCTCGTCCTCAACGCCGGCCTGGCGCTCACCACGGCGCCGCTGCTGGCCGCGCTCGCCGCCGACCGCCACCCCTGGCGCGCACCCGCCCCGTTCGTACTGCTGTCACTGCTCGTCGGGCCGGCCCTGGCCGGCGCCTTCGGCTACCTGGAGCGGGTGCACGCCCACGGGCAGGCCCGCGCCGCCGACCTGCTGGTCGCCTACCGCGCCACCTTCCGCCCGGCGCTCGCCCGCTGGGCGGTCTACACCCTGCCGGCCTGGGCCGCCGGCACCGACGCGGTCCTGCTGCGGCACACCGCGCTGGGCCTCGCCGTCAGCCCCGCCCTGGCCGTCGCCGCCCTGCTGGCGCTCGGCACCGGCGTCACCGCCATGGCCCGCGTCGCCGCCGGCGAGCGGCGGTTGGCCCGTCCCCGTCGGCAGGCGCTGCTGGCGCCCGCCCACCTGCTGCTGCGCCGCTGGCCGCTGGCTCTGTTCAATCTGGCGGTGGCCGCGGTGGCGCTGCTCGCCATCGGCCGCCAACCGCTGCTGGGCCTGACCGCCGTCCCCGGCTGCGCGCTCATCGTCATCTGGCGCAACCTGGGCGCCATGCACGGCCGGTGAGATTGTCCGCCGATCCACAAGAATCCGAGAACGAGGGGCGCGCGATAAATACGGCACCGCTGGGCGTCATCGTCAACGGCGCGACCGGGCGCATGGGCTACCGCCGGCACCTCGTCCGCTCCCTGCCGGCCGTCCGCGACAACGGCGGCCTGCGGCTGTCCGACGGCGAGGCAGGCAAGGGCGTCCACACCGAGCGGCCGCTCGGCGAAAGCACCGAGGGCGCCCTGGCGCCCGCTCACGCCGCCCGTGCGGCCGGCGTCAGGAACGGTGTCGCCCACGACAAGCTGCATCTGCCGGGCCTGGTCAAGCTCAAGCGGCTGGTGGACGACGGCTACATCGGCCGGATCCTGTCCATGCGGGGCGATGTCGTGGTCGACCGCTGCCACGTACGGTGGGACCCGGCCGTCGAGGCGCAGATCGCCCGCGCCGGACGGCGGGTCGCGTCCTTCCAGGTCCGGGACCGGATCACGCCGCTTCCCGCCGGAACCCTGCTGTCCCGGGGCATGCCGGGCGACGGGCACATCGATGTCCGGCAGCTGAGCGCCTGCGTGGACGCTGTCGGTTGCACCGGGGACAGCGAGGTGGAGATCTCCAACGCCGACGTCCGGGCCGCCCACCCGGACACCGTCGTCACCACCATGCCCGACTGCTGCCTCGCCGACGTGCTGCAGCCCGCCGACCGCCCGGAGGGCGGCCAGTGACCGTCGGGCGGATCGTCGTCTTCACCCGCACCACCGGCTACCGCCACGACTCCATCCCCGACGCCGTCGCCGCGTTGGGGGAACTGGCGGGCGAGTTGGGGTTGGCGGTCCGACACACCGAGGAGCCGGCGGTTCTGGCACAGGAGTTGGCGGCCGACGGCTGCGTGGCGGCGGTGTTCGCGTCCACCAGCGGCGACGTCCTCGACCCGGCCGCACGCCGGACGCTCGAGGCGTACGTCCGCGGCGGCGGCGGGTTTCTCGCCCTGCACTCCGCGGCCGGCACCGAACGCGGCTGGCCCTGGTTCGGCGAACTCCTCGGCGGTGTCCGGTTCACCCGCCACCCCGACCCGCAGCCCGGTACGGTCCTGGTCGAGGACCGCAGCCACCCCGCGACCGCCGCCCTGCCCACGTCCTGGTCCTGGACCGACGAATGGTACGACTTCACCGCCGACCCTCGTGCGGGCGTCCGTGTCCTCGCCTCCATCGACGAACACTGCTACGAGGGCGGCGAGATGGGGCTCGTCGATCACCCGCTGGTGTGGTGCCACCGGGTCGGTGCCGGACGCTGCCTGGTCACCGCGCTGGGCCACTTCCCCCAGGCCTACCGCGAACCGGTGTTCCGCACCCATCTGCGCGGGGCACTGGAATGGACGGCGGGCGGTCCGTCAACTCCCGCGAACTGACGAACCGCCCGGCGCTGTTGCCTACTGGCGCACCCGCTGCTGGTCGGGGCGTCGCAAGTGCGAGTCTCCAGCTCGGTGCCGGATGACCCGGTGATGCGCGCAACGCCGGCCCGGAAGGGACGACCCCGGCGGGCCGGCGGTGGCGTCAGCTGCCGGCCGCGGTGATCGTCCACTGCTGGTTGGCACTGCCGCTGCTGCTGTACTGCGCCAGGCCGGAGCCGCTGCTGGTGCGGCCCATGCCGTCGAGGTACATGCCGGTAGCGCGGTTCTTGACGTAGACCGTGTTGCCGTTGGAGACGACGGTCCACTGCTGGTTGGTGCTGTTGGTGTCGCTGTACTGCTCGACCGCGGCGCCGTTGCCAGTGGAGCCCAGGCCGTCCAGGTACAGACCCGAGGCGCGGTTCATGATGCGCACGTAGTTGCCATCGTTCTGGATGACCCACTGCTGGTTGCTGCTGGTGCTGCTGCTGTACTGGTCCACCGCCGAGCCGCTGCTGGTGCTCCCCACATTGTCCACGTAGAGACCGGTGGCGGAGTTCTTGATCCGCACGTAGGTGCCGCCGCCGTTGCCGACGCCCCAGGCGTACTGCAGCCGGGTCAGCCCGGAGCCGTTGACCAGCGACAGCGCGAGGGACGAGCCGCTGCCGGTCCTGCTGGTCAGGCTGTACCAGTCGCCGTCGCGCAGGCCGGGCCAGTAGACGCTGCCGACGCCGAGGGTCCGCAGTTCGGTGCTGACGCCGCGGACGTAGTCGGCGAAGTACGACCCGCTGGGGATGCTGTAGTCGATGGTGTTGTACGAGACGTTGTTCTTTGATCCCGGGCTCATCGGGGCGCCCCACTCGGTGGCGATCGTCCGGCCGGCGTAGCTGCCGATGAGGCCGGCGATGCCGGTCGCCCACTCGTTCTCGTCGTTGTAGGGCGAGCTGACGAAGAAGCTGTAGTAGTGCACGGCCAGCAGGGTGTTGGCCAGGCGGGAGTCGCTGCCGACCGCGGCGACGTTGGTGGCGTAGCCGGCGCCGTCGAGGATCACGTGGCCGCGGGGCACGCCGGAGTACCGGGTGAGCCAGCCGTTGTAGAGGTTGTCCAGGTCGGTGGTGCTGTAGCCGTAGGGCTCGTTGATGACCTCGAAGTAGGCGTTCGGGTTGCTGCCGTACTTCGCGACGACGGTGTCCCACATCGAGTTGAACGCGCTGGTGCTGGCGGGTTCGCCGTTGCTGTACGCCCAGTAGGCGAGGATGACGTTGCCCTTGCTCAGCGCGCCGTCGATCGCGCCGGTGTAGGCGCTCCAGTTGGTCGACACGGTCGACTCGTTGATGGGCATGCGGACTGTGTTGGCGCCGGTGATGCCGTAGAGCTGCCCGACCACCCGGCCGGCGACCGTCTCGGCGGAAGAGTACGTGTCGGACGAGCTGAGTCCGGACGGGTACAGCACGCCGTTGACGAAGTTGTCCCGCTGGTCGGCCCAGTTGACGCCCTTGAACTGGCTGGTGGACGTGGTGGCGGCGTGGGCACCGTGGGCGCCGGCGACCAGCGTCCCGGCGAGGGCGAGGGCGAGCACCAGGAGTAAGCGCAGGAGCGCGAGGCGGACGGGGCGTCCGACTGCACGGCCGACAGGTGCCATGTCTGCGTCCTTTCCGGAATGTGATGTCGGCCCTTCGTCCGGGGCCGGTGAGGGAAGAGGCGAGCCCAGGTGGTGCTCGCCCGCATCACGTGCACGCGATGCGCGGAGGGAGAGATGTGCGGGGCGTTCGGCCCTTGCCGGCGCCGAGCGCCAGGCAGGTGACGAAATGCCGCAGCAGCGGGTGGACGACGAGTGCAGGGGCGGCCGCGGTGATCGCAGGGGCGCGATGAGGTTCTGGTCACTGACGAACTGACCCTGGAGGCTGGCGAGGGCGGAGGTGACCGGCCGCCTGCCGGCGAAGGAAGCCGCCGCAGGCGGTCAGCAGGTCCCCCCAGAGGGCCGACAGGCCCGCGGCCCCGGCTGTGCCCCGCAGCAAGACACGGCAGTCCAGCGACAAAGTCAGACATCGCTGTCTCCAAACGGTGGCGGTCGAGAAGACGGACATGGCGCACCACGAGCCGACATCGGCGGTTTCCCTCAGGTGGTACGTACTTCCAGGACCATGCTGGCGGATGGTCAAGAGCTTGAGGAAAAAGGCACTTACTCGATCAGTCCCAACCATGGCCGAAACCGCAAGCATCGTCCCGCCCACCGCGGCGCCTGTTGAAGCAGCGGGTGCCCGTACCGTTCCAAACTTGGAGTCAGCACGGTCTTCGACACTCACACGCTGCGCTACGACCTGGCTCTCTCCCGGCAAGCACGTCAACCGCGGCACCGCCTTCCAGTCGCCGTCGCCGTCGACCGTCGTCTGTCAGACCGTGTTTGAGATCTGGCGTGTCCTGGGGCTGGGCAGGTCGTTGGGCTCTGTGTGGTCACTTCTGGGGGTGGGTATCCGTCAGACCTGACGGATGAGCAGTGGGCGCTGGTGGAGCCGTTGCTGCCGCCTGCGCGAGTGGGTCCGAAGGGTGGCCGGCGTGAGAAACATCCACGGCGGCGGATCGTAGACGCGATCTTCTACGTGGTGCGGACCGGGTGTGCCTGGCGGCAGCTGCCGAAGGACTTCGCTCCGTGGCCGACGGTGTACTGGTACTTCACGTGGTGGCACGACGACGGCACCGTCGAGCGCATCCATGACGCCCTGCGGGGCAAGGTTCGTGAAGCCGAGGGCCGCGGCGCGGAGCCGAGCGCGGGCCTGATCGACTCGCAGTCCGTTCGCACCGCCGATACCGTCCCCGCTGCCACCAGGGGCTTCGACGCGGGCAAGAAGGTAAAAGGCCGCAAGAGGTTCATCGTCACCGACACCCTCGGCCTTCTCCTGGCCGTCCACGTCGTCGCGGCGAATATCCAGGACCGCGACGGCGCGAAGCGGCCGTTGCTGTGGACCAGGCTTGACCACCCCGGGGTCCGGAAGGTCTGGGCGGACCAGGGCTTCGCCGGCCGCCTGGTCGAGTGGACTGCCCAGATTCTCGGCCGCGACCTGGAAATCGTCCGCAAAGACCCAGTTCAGCGCGGCTTCCAGGTCCAGCCCAAGCGGTGGGCGGTGGAGCGTACCTTCTCGTGGCTCACTGCCCACCGACGCCTCGCCAGGGACTACGAGACCAGCCCGGCCCACTCGGAGACGATGATCCGCTGGGCGATGATCGGTGTCATGGTCCGCCGCCTCGCACGAGGTCGACCGGCCACGCGGCCAGGCCCCCGTCCCATTTGCAGGACCGCTACCGAGCCGGGCCAGCCAGGGTCTCGATCGACAGAAGCGAGCGCTTCTCCTGCTTCGGCGTGAGGCCGACCAGCTCCTCCGGGGGCTCGTTCCCGTTCCGGATGGCCGTGACATAAGCCTTCGCCTGCTGCAGTCCCATCAGGGGGGCCTGCCTCCGTACGTGACGTAGGGCGGCCATCGTCCCGTCGGAGTGCACGAGAACCTCGACAGCCGTGATCAGCGGATCGGGCGGTTTAACGCCCCTGACCTGCTGGAGGTAGAGCTCCTCCCAGCCCTCGCATCCGTAGGTGGTGACCGGGATGTGGTGGATGCTCCCATCCTGCCGGTCCACCAGATAGGGCCCGTGGCCCACCAGCATCTTCCCGACGTCGCCGCTGCGGATGTACTCCACCGATTGCCAGAAGACCAGCCACCCGAAGGCGTGCTCCTCCACACCGACGACAGCGGGCTCGGGCAGCTGCGCCATCCATGGTGACTCCTGCCGTTCTTCCGACAGCAGGGCCTCGACCAGCTCCACGGCCCGTTCCTTGGTAACCACGTCCCTCATCCTTCACCACGGTGCAACCGGGTTTCGATCCCGGCAGGACAGCCGCGCATCGCCTGAATTGAGATCTCAAACGCAGTCTCAGATCTCTCCGCCTCCATGAACCACGATCATTTATCGCTCAAGATCCACTTCCGATACACGGCCGAGCGCAAGTTGGTCTAGTCCTCTTGACGGGGACGCGTACAGGAGGTTTGGTATGTACCACCGCCAGGCCTGCGCGGCACGATCCCCCCACACCCCCCACACCCGACGGGCATCCCTGAAGGGGTCACTGTCATGCGCTTGGCAAGATTTGCCGCATCCGCCTGCGCTCTCGCGCTCGCGACCGCCGGCTCAGTCGGCATTCTGGCTCCCACCAGCAGCGCCGCCGCGACCAACGTCTACTCCGTCGCCCCCTACGTCGACATGTCGAACGGCCAGGAAGGCATGCTCGACACCGCCATAACCGGACACGGGCTCAAGGCCTACACGGCGGCCTTTGTGCTCGGCGAAGGCTGTACCCAGATCTGGGGCGACACCCTCCCCATCGGTGCCGACTCCTTCACCGACCCCGAGATCGCCAAGGCGAAGTCCGAAGGCGCCTCCGTCATCATCTCCTCCGGCGGCGCCAGCGGCGAGCCGCTCGCCTGGACCTGCTCCACGCAGAGCAGCATCGACGCCGGGTACCAGGCCATCATCAACGACTACGGCGTGACCCAGCTCGACTTCGACATCGAGGGCGCCGCCATCGCGGACACCGCCGCCGCGGCCCGCCAGATGCAGGCCATGAAGGACCTCAAGGCATCCAACCCCAGCCTGCGGTTCTCCATGACCCTGCCCGTCCTGACCAGCGGTCTGACCAACGACGGCGTCAACATCCTCAAGGCCGCGAAGAACGCAGGCATCAGGATCGACGTGGTCAACATCATGACCATGGACTACTACGCGGGTACCGGCACCGAGATGGGCCAGGGCGCGGTCTCCGCCGCCCAGGCCACGCTGGCGCAGATGCAGTCCGTCGACTCCGGCTACACCTACGCCAACCTCGGGATCACCCCGATGATCGGCAAGAACGACGACGGTTCCACGTTCACCCTGGCAGATGCCCAGACGGTGGAGAGCTTCGCCGCGCAGCACGGTGTCGGCCGGCTGGCGTTCTGGTCGGTCAACCGCGACCAGGCGTGCAGCGGCAGCGCCAACTCGCTGTCCACGTGCAGCGAGATCAGCCAGAGCAGCCTCGCGTTCACCGATGCGTTCGTCCGGTACCAGGGCGGCGGGGGTGGCGGCACGACCAGTGACTTCTCGCTGGCCCTGTCTCCGGGCTCCGCGTCGGTCGCGCAGGGCGGCTCCGCCACCGCGACCGTCTCCACCGCAGTCACCTCCGGCAGCGCCGAGTCCGTCAGCCTCTCCGCCTCGGGCGCGCCCTCCGGCGTCAGCGTCTCCCTCAGCCCCACCTCCGTCACCTCCGGCGGCAGCTCGACGCTGACGGCGACGGTCGGCTCCTCCGTGGCCGCGGGCACCTACCCGATCACCGTCACCGGCACCGCCTCGACCGGCAGCCACACCGCGACCTACACGCTCACCGTCACCACCAGCGGCGGCGGGGGCGGGGGCGGCGGGGGTTCGTTGACCAACGCCGGCTTCGAGACCGGCAGCCTCAGCCCCTGGACCTGCCAGTCCGGCAGCACCGTGGTCTCCACCCCGGTCCACTCCGGCAGCCACGCCCTCCAGGTCACCCCCAGTTCCAGCGCCACCGGTGAATGCGACCAGACCGTCACCCTGTCGCCCAACCACAGCTACACCTTGTCCGGCTGGGTCCAGGGCCCCTACGCCTACATCGGCGTCAGTGGCGGCGCCAGCGCCAGCACCTGGTCCAACAGCACCAGCTGGAACAAGCTGACGGTCGCCTTCACCACCGGCAGCAGCGGAACGGTCACCGTCTTCGTCCACGGCTGGTACGGCCAAGCCAACGTCTACGTCGACGACTTGACGCTCGGGTAGTGGCTCGATCCGGTCATCGACCGGGTAGGTGATCCTCCGTCCGTTGCAACGGCGGACCGTCTCCGCAACAGGGTCGGAGAGATGATCGTGGGGCGCCGTCGGAAGTGTTCGTCCCCGGCGCTCACACGCTCGTCTCAGGAGTGACATGTTCCTGGACCGCGACGTACGAAGTCGGTGAGGATCGCGGCGAACTGCCTCGGCCGTTCGAGCGGGACCAGATGCGCGGTGTCCGGCAGGGAGTCATCCCCTGCCGGACACCTGCTCGGTGAGTAGGTCGGACATCGCGTGGATCTCTCGTAGGTCCTCCGTCTCACTGACGACAGGCGGCACAGCGCATCGCCACGGTGGTCATGGCTTCGCCCGAGCCTGCCGAGCGCCATGACAGCCGCATGCCGCCAGTCACCGTCCGTCTGCCTGTCCACCCCTCCCGCGATCTCCGGTCAAGTACCACCGGGGCGCCCTCCAGACGGTCGCCAGGACAGGCCCTGGCTCGTGCTGCTCCCACAGCTCGCCCTCCCCGCCGGCGCGGGAGTGATCCCTCGCACCGCGCTGCGCGGTCGGGTGCGTGCAGGTGCGTTCACCGTGTGCGGCGTTCCCGGCCATGCCGTGGAGCGCCGACGGAGCACCGCTCGAACGGGTGTGGACGGCTGCCGGCAGGTTCAGGTCGATCGGGCGGCCATCACTCTCCGCCGGGGTGTGCCTGCTCTCGTCAAACCCGTTCTGGTCGGCGTAGCGGTCATGAATCTCGATGCAGCCATGGAGCCGCTCGCCGCATGCCTCCTGGCCGATGAGCAGGATGCAGCCCAGTGACCTCGATTGCTATGCCGTGTGACATGTATCACTCAATACTTCGTGATCTTTGATGCCTGTTGGGCACGATGTCCCATTCCATTCATCTGGACCTGTACATGACCCTCCTCCTACTGTCATGTCCGCGATCTTCGTGGATCGTTCACGTGCGTGCAGCGCCTGGTCGTTCCGTCGGGCAGGTGTGCCCTGCCTGAGGGTCCTCGGCGCCACGTTCGTGGGAGCGATACGGCGGGAGGGTGTTATGGCCGGTGGGGGCACGCGCGTACGCGTGGGTAGGGCGTTGGCGACGCTGGTCGTGACAGGTTTGGCGGCCGGGTTGGTGCCGCCGCTGGCCGCCGGCGCGGCAACCGCTCCTGCCGGGGTCTCGACGTCCGGTCAGCCGGTCAAGCCTGCGGTGAGCACAGCCGCGGCGCTGGCGGAAGCGGCGTCCACAGGGGACCGGGTCGAGATTTCCTCGCTGCGTGATGAGTCGAGTGAGACGTATGCGACCCCGGATGGCGGGTTGGAGACGGATCAGCATCTGCGGCCGGTGCGGGCGCGGGTGGGCGGGGTGTGGAAGGCGGTTGACAACACCCTGGTGAAGCGGTCGGACGGGAGTGTCGGGCCTGTGGTGGCGGCGGTGGGGATGACGCTGTCGGGTGGTGGTTCGGGTCCGTTGGTGACGTTGGATCGTGCCGGGCGGACGTTGTCGTACACCTGGCCGTCGGCGCTGCCGGCTCCGACGCTGCGTGGGGACACCGCGACCTACGCGGATGTGCTGCCGGGTGTGGATCTGCAGATGCGTGCGGATGTCGACGGGTTCCATGAGCTGGTGGTGGTCAACACCGCGGATGCGGCGAGGAACCCGGCGTTGGCGCGGTTGACGTTCGGGGTGCGGGCCAGTGGCCTGACGTTGGCGACGACGGCGGACGGGGGCCTGGAGGCCACCGACAGTGCGGGTGGCGGTGTGGTGTTCGCCGCACCGAAGCCGATCATGTGGGATTCCGGTACCGACGCCACCACCACCGCTACCGCCAGTACCCGCGCCGCTGCCAGTGCGGCCGCCGGTGCCCGCGCGAGGATGCTGGATGCGTCCTCGGACAGTGGCGGTGGCGATCCGGCGCAGGGTCCGACGGATTCGTCGCGTGTGGCGCCGATCGTGGCCGCGGTCGACTCGAAAACGTCGCAGCTGACGCTGACGCCCGATGCGTCCCTGCTGACTGGTGCGGCCACCTCCTACCCCTTGTACATCGATCCGCAGACGTATACCCCGAAGGCGGGGGACTGGACGATGGTGTCGAAGTACTGGGCGTCCAGTCCGCAGTATCACTTCAACGGTGATGCGGATGAGGGGGTGGGCTACTGCGGTTGGTCCTACTGTGCGCCCAATGACACCAAGCGGTTGTTCTACTCCTTCCCCACGTCGCGGTTTGCGGGGAAGTCGATCCTGAGTGCCACGTTTGTGGGGCATGAGACCTGGTCGGCGAGTTGTGGTGCCAGGAAGGTCGAGTTGTGGCGGACGAAGGGGTTCACGTCGGGGACGACGTGGAACTCCTCGTCGGACAACTGGCTGGACCTGTTGGACACGGTGAACGAGGCGCACGGCTATTCCGGTTGCGCTGCCTCGGATGTGGAGTTCGATGCCACCTCGGGGGTGAAGTACGCCGCGTCGCACAACTCCTCGACGACGAGTTTCGGGTTGCAGGCGTCGGACGAGTCGGATCCGTACGGGTGGAAGCGGTTCTCCAGGGATGCGTATCTGCGGGTGCACTACAACGCTCCGCCGAAGCAGATCAGCATGTCGCAGCTGTCGATGAGCCCGGGCGGTTCGTGTCACAGTCCGTCGAGTCCGGTGCGGATCGGGTCGCTTCCCTCGATCACGGCGGGGAATGTGACCGACCCGGACGGGGACGAGGTGAGTGTCCAGTTCGAGCTGTCGTGGGACGCGGGCGACGGCAAGGGGTTCACGACCCAGTGGACGTCGGCGAAGATCGGGCCGAAGAAGTCCGGGTCGACGTTCTCCACGAAGCTGACGGCCACGCTGTCGGGGAAGGCGATTCCGAAGAACAAGACGATCGGCTGGGCGGTCCGCTCGCAGGACTACGACGAGGGGACGTACTACAGCTATTCGCCGTGGTCGTACACGGGGTCGGCGACCGACTGCTACTGGGTGTACGACACCAGCGTGCCGGCCGGGCCGGTGATCACCTCCGGGGACTATCCGGCCATCAACGACGCCGACCCCAACGACCCGTCGTATGACGGGGTGGGCCGGGACGGCACGTTCACCTTCGACTCCACGGCCACGGACGTGGTCAAGTACTGCTACGGGGTGAACGCCGATCCGGTCTGCGACGCCGACCACACGGTGACCACCTCGGGCGGCGCGGCGAAGACGGCCACGTTCCGGCCGACCCGGGCGGGCACCAACTTCGTCAACGCGGTGGCCTACGACGGTGCGGGGAACATCTCCGAGCCGGAGGTGTACGAGTTCCGGGTCAAGGAGGGACAGCCGGCGGAAGCGCAGTGGCAGTTGGACGATGCGGCCGGTGCCACGCAGGCCGTCGGCACGGCCGGTGACCGAACCTTGGACCTGGTGGGTTCCCCGACGCTGAGTGTGCCGGGCAAGGTGGGTACCGGTGTTGAGTTCAACGGGACGGATTCCTATCTGGCGTCCGACATTCCGACGGTGCACACCGACATCAGTTTCTCGGTGGCGGCGTGGGTGAAGCTCGACCAGATGCCGTCAACTGCAGCGATCATCGCTGCGCAGCCGGGCAACAATGCGCCGGGCTTCGAGCTGTACTACTCCCAGGTGTACGACCGGTGGGTGTTCAACCAGTACTCCTCCGACTCAGCCTCGGCGACGCCGGTGCGGGCGATGGCCTCAACCTCCGGTGGGGTGGTGGCGGGGCAGTGGTACCACCTGCTCGGTAGCTTCAACGCGATCGATGATGTGCTGTCGTTGTACGTGAACGGCCAGCTGGTCGGGTCGACCGCGTACAGCACGCCATGGGATGCCCGGCGCGGTCTGCAGATCGGGGCGGGCAACTACTCCGGTTCCGCGGCGAGTTTCTTCCCGGGCACGATCGATGATGTCCGGATCTTCGACAAAGCGCTGGTGGCCGGTGACGTGGCGCACCTGTACAACGGCGAGCCGCTGGGGACGGGGCGTCCGGCCCGTGCGGTCTTCCCTCTGGACGAGGCGGCCACCCAGGCTGACGGCACCGCCACTACCCAGGTGGGCGGGCGGGCGGATGTGGAGCCGGCGGTCTTCCACGGGGGTGTGGCGGCGGGCGGTGCGGGTGCGCAGGATCAGGCGCTGACGCTCGACGGCACCACCGGGTATGCGGCCACGCGTTCCTCGCATGTCAACAATGTGCACAGTTTCTCGGTGGTGGGCTGGGCGAAACTGTCCACCAAGCCGAGTCATGCCGCGATCATCGCCACCCAGATCGGCACGTATCGTCCAGGTTTCGAGTTGTACTACTCGGCCACGTACGGCTGGTCGTTCGACGCCTACACCGCGGACTCCGACAGCGCCACGATCGTGCGCGCCGCCCAGGGCGACACCACCCGCTCCCCGGCGGGGGTGTGGACGCAGGTGCTGGGTTCCTACGATGCGAACACCGATGACATGCGGCTGTATGTCAATGGGGCATGGGTGGCGACCACCACGTTCACCGCGCCGTTCTACGGCGGCGGCCCGACCCAGATCGGCGCCGGGTCCTACGACGGCGCGCCGGGGAGTTTCTTCCCCGGGCAGGTCGACGACGTGCAGTTGTTCGACCGGGCGTTGTCCGCGCCGGAGGCCGCGGCGATGTATGACAGTCAGTTTCAGGTCGGCGGCCGGTGGGCGCTGGAGTCGGCCTCGGGCACCCCGCAGGTCTCACCGGACTCGCTGCCCACCGCAGCAGATCAGCATCCGCTGACGCTGGGCACCGGCGCGCAGGTCGATGCCACCGGCGGCAGCAGTGTGGTGGGTATGGGCGCGCTGGTGCTGAACGGCACGTCCACCGGGTATGCGTCGACGAGTGTCTCGCCGATCCACACCAACACCAGTTTCACGGTCAGCGCGTGGGTGTCCACGCCGGCGCGGCCGACCAAGCCGGTGACGGTGATGAGTATGGCCGGGACCAACGCCAACGGCTTCGCGGTGCGGTATGTGCCCGACTCCGGCGACCCGGCGAACGCGGGGAGTTGGCAGTTGCAGATGGCGAATGCGGACAGTACGTCGGCGACCGTCTCGACTGCTCCGGACACCAGTTTCCAGAGCAACGGGGCGTGGGATCACCTCACGGTCGTCTACGACCTGATGGCCGGGCAGATGCGGCTGTATGTCAACGGCGAGTTGCAGCAGAACCTGTGCTCGGACAGTGACGACGACGGCACGCCGGACGATCCGACCTGCACCGAGACGGTGTCCTGGAACTCCTCCGTCCTGCCGTTCGACGCGACCAAGGGCCTGCAGCTGGGCCGTATCAAGACCGGCACGTCGACCTGGGGCGAGTACTGGCCCGGCGTCATCGACGACGTCTGGGCCTTCACCGGAGTCGCCTCCGACACCCAGATCGCCGCACTCGCCTCCGGCGTCGATCTGAACACCACCACCGGTCCCTGACCAAGCAGTAACTCCCGGGGCGGCGCAACGGTCACCGTGCGCCGCCCCACCAGGAGAGCCAAACCAGGAGAGCTGAACCAGGTGACCGCGAGTTTCTGCGCGAGCCGCATCCGAACTGCGGCAGCGATTCTGCGACGGACGTCGAGGGATGGGGACGGAACGATCGTGATACGAGGCTGGAAGGCACCGGGTGGGGCACAAGGCAAGGTCACCTTGCTTCTGTGTGGCCTACTGGTCGCCAGCGTGCTGCAGGCGACTGCTGCGCCTGTGGCCCAGGCGGATGACATGCCGGGCAGGCCATCTGCGGGAAAGTCGGTTGCCAGCCACGCGGTCACCACGACGGTGCCGCGCAAGCACGACGGCCTGCCCCACCATCCCGCCCAGGCACCCAAGCACACCTGGGCCGAGCCTGGCAGCGCCACCGTCACCCTGCCTGCGGCATCCGGCAAGGCGGTTGCCGTACGGGCCGGAGACCTGCCGGTGTCCTTGGCGGTCTCGCCAAGGAAGTCCACGGTTTCCGCGAAGGCCGTGTCCGGTGCGGAAGCGAGCAAGGCCGCTCCGTTGGCGGGCGCCGCCCAGGTGCGGGTGCTCGATCAGAAGGCCGCGCGGGCTGCCGGGGTGGACGGACTCCTGTTCACCGTCACATCGCAGCCGGGCTCTGGTGGCAGCACCGTGGGTGTGCGTGTCGACGACTCCGGATATGCGCAGGCCTACGGCGGCGCGTACACGGCCCGGTTGCACCTGGTGAAACTGCCGGAGTGTGCGCTGACCACGCCGACCAAGCCGTCGTGCACGAGGCAGACTCCGCTGCGTACGGCGAACGATCCGGTCTCGCACACGCTGAGTGCCGATCAGGTGGCGTTGAGTTCCGCAAGTCCCACCTCCTCGAGTGAGGCCGTCAGCTACTCGAGTGGCATCGTGAAGAGCAGTGCGGTGGTGCTGGCGGCGACCACGGGCGCCTCCAGTGACCAGGGGGACTACTCCGCCACCTCGCTCTCTCCGTCGTCCACGTTCAACGTGGGTCTGAACACGGGTGACTTCTCGTGGTCCTATGACATGCCGGTGCCGACTGTGCCGGGAAGCTTCGCCCCCAGCGTGGGTCTGTCGTACGACTCGAGCGGGGTCGACGGCCGGACCAGCAACACCAACAACCAGGCGTCCTGGGTGGGCGACGGCTTCAATCTGTGGCCGGGGTCGATCGAGCGCAGCTACAAGCCCTGTGCCGACGAGGGGGTGAAGGACGCCTCGGGTTACAAGGTCGGGGACCTGTGCTGGGCGTACGACAACGCGACCATCTCCTTCAACGGCCACTCCGGTCAGCTGGTGGCGACCGGCACCAACTCGTTCCGCATCAAGGGCGACGACGGGACAAAGGTCGACCGGATCTACGGCAGCACCAGTGATGTGCGTTCCAACGGCGCTCACAACGACGAGTACTGGCGGGTGACCACCACCGACGGCACCCGCTACTACTTCGGCTACAACCGGCTGCCCGGCTGGGCCAGCGGCAACACGGCCACCAACTCCACCTGGACCGCGCCGGTCTACGGCAACAACTCCGGCGAGCCCTGCAACGCCTCCACCTATGCCGCCTCGTGGTGCCAGCAGGGCTGGCGGTGGAACCTGGACTACGCCGTCGACACCCACGGCAACGCCATCGCCTACTACTACACCAAGGAGTCCGGCTACTACGGCCGCGACAACACCGCCTCCAGCCCCACCGCCTACGACCGCGGCGGCTCCCTGGACCACATCGAGTACGGGCTGAAGTCCACCGCCGTGTACTCGGCCAAGGCGCTCGCGCGGGTGGACTTCGCCTCCTCGGAGCGGTGCCTGGAGACCACCTCCGGGACCTGCGACGCCGCGAAGATCGACACCAACTCCTTCTACTGGTACGACACGCCGTGGGACCTGAACTGCAAGTCCAGCGGCAACTGCAGCAACTTTGCCCCGTCGTTCTGGACGCGCACGCGACTGAGCTCGGTGACGACGCAGGTGCTGAAGTCCGACGGCACCTACACGCCGGTGGACTCCTGGGACCTGGCCCAGCAGTGGGGCATGGCCGACATCGACTACCAGCTGGAACTGGCCTCCATCCAGCACACAGGAAAGGCCGACACGCCCGAAGGCGCCCCCGACATCACCCTGCCGAAGGTCACCTTCGGCTACGACCAGCGGGCGAACCGGCTGGACATCCCCGGTGACAACACCTCGCCGTTCATCAAGGAACGCCTCGCGACCGTCGACGACGAGTCCGGCGGGCAGATCGACGTCACCTACTCCACCGCCGCCTGCGACGCCTCCGACCTCCCCACCCCGGACTCCAACACCACGCTGTGCTTCCCGCAGTACTTCACCAAGCAGGGCGATGAGAACCCGTCCCTGCAGTGGTTCAACAAGTACGTGGTGGACCAGGTCATCCAGACCGACCGCACCAAGACCGCCCCGGACATGGTGACCAGGTACGACTACCTGGGCGGGACTGCGTGGCACTTCGACTCCGACGACGGCCTCACCAAGGAGAAGTACAAGACCTGGTCCACCTTCCGCGGGTTCGGGCATGTGCGGGTGGAGACCGGCGGGCAGGACCCGGTGGGGATGCTCTCGCAGACCGACCACTACTTCCTGCGCGGCATGGACGGCGACAAGACCTCCGGCGGCACCCGAAGCGTGAGCGTCTCGGATGACAACGGCGGCACCATCACCGACCATGACTCCCTGTCCGGGGTGGAGTACAAGACGGAGGACTACTCCGGCCCCGGCGGCAAGGTGCTGGACAAGACCGTCAGCACTCCGTGGCACCACCAGACCGCATCGGTGACCCGCAGCTGGGGCACCATCGCCGCGAACCTGACCGGCACCGCCGAGACCCGCACCTGGACCTCGCTCGACAACGGCGCCGGCGCCAACTGGCGGAGCACCGACGCCACCAACACCTTCGAGAACACCGCAGGCCGCGTCGTCACCACCGACGACCAGGGCGATGTGTCCACGTCCAGTGACGACCAGTGCACCAGGACCACGTACGTGGACAACACCAGCGCCTGGATCCTGGAAGCGTCCGCGCGGGTGCTGACCCTGTCCGTGGCCTGCTCAGCCACCCCGAACTACTCCAAGGACGTCATCTCCGATGTCCTCACCGCCTACGACGGGCAGGCCTACGGCGCCGCACCGACCCTCGGTGACGCAACGCATTTCGCGACGCTGAACTCCAACGACGGCACCACCATCACCTATCTGGAGTCCGGCAAGGCCTACGACGCCTACGGGCGCGTGGTCTCCTCCACGGATCTCACCGGCAATGTGACGGCCACCGAGACCGGCACCCCCCAGCGCACCGACCGCAACGACGGCCACACCACCACCATGGTCTTCACCCCGACCACCGGTTTCCCGACCACGGTGGCCGTGACAACACCGCCGGCCACTCCCGGCATCTCCGCCACCGCGCAGACCACCACCGCCACACTGGACGCGGTGCGCGGCGTGCCGTTGACCGTGGTGGACACCAACTCCAAGCGCACGGACACCGTCTACGACGCGCTCGGCCGCAATGCGAAGATCTGGCTCGCCGACCGGTCCAAGGCCGGTAGCCAGACCCCCAACTACTCGTTCTCCTACACCATCACCGACGGCAAGCCGACTGCGGTGGGCACCACCACGCTTGCCGGTACGGGCACGCAGACCAGCTACACCTTCTACGACGGCTTCCTGCGGGCACGACAGACCCAGACACCGGGCCCTCAGGGCGGCATGCTGGTGGCCGACACCTTCTACGATGCCCGCGGCCTGGTGGAGAGGGCCTTCGCCCCCTACTACACGGCCAAGGCGCCCTCGACCGTTCTCTCCTCGCCTGACACCCCTTCGGCGGTGCAGACGCAGACCTGGAACGACTACGACGGACTCGGCCGGATCACCCAGACCCAGCAGGTGGCCGGCAACAGCGACGGCGGCCAGGTGCTGTCCACCACCACCACCGCCTACGGCGGTGACCGCACCACGGTGACCCCGCCGCAGGGGGCCACCCCGACCACCACGATCGTCGACGCCCGGGGCAACACCCGCGAGCTGGACCAGTACCACGCGTCCACCCCGACCGGCGCCTACGACAAGACGCTCTACGACGACACACCCTCGGGCAAGCTGGCGAAGCTGACCGACCCCGCCGGCAACATCTGGTCCTACACCTATGACCAGCGCGGCAATCCGCACCAGGCGGTCGACCCCGACAACGGGACCACCACCTCCGTCTTCGACGACCGCAACCAGCTGGTGTCCACCACCGACCAGCGCGGCAAGTCGGTCACCCACCTCTACGACGGTCTCGGCCGCGAGACCGAGACCCACGACGGCGACGCCACCGGCCCGCTGCTGACCAAGCACGTGTGGGACCCCACCGGCTTCAAGGGCCAGCTCTCCTCCGCCACCCGCTACGTCGGCGGCGCGACCGGCTCCGCCTACACGCTGGCCTACCAGCTGTACGACAACCTCTACCGGCCGCACCGCACCACCACCACCATCCCGGCCGCCGAGGGCTCGCTGGCCGGCTCCTACCAGAGCAACGTGCAGTACAACGCGGACGGCACCATCCAGTCGCTCGGCTACCCCGCGGCCGGAAGCCTCGCCGCCGAAGCGGTCCTTCCCACCTACGACGACGTGCTGCGACCGGTCACCCTCTCCGGCTCCGGCGGCGCCACCTACATCACCGGTACCACCTACAGCAACATCGGCCAGCCGCTGCAGTACACCTACCAGGCGGCCGGGCAGAAGATGACCCAGGTCACCAACACCTACCAGTGGGGCACCCAGCGCCTGTCCAACTCCCGCGTCGACCGCCAGGACGTCCCCGGCACCGACAAGTCCGCCACCTACGGCTACGACCAGGCCGGCAACATCACCTCCGTCACGGACGTCACCCGGGACGGCACCGACGCGCAGTGCTTCAGCTATGACTTCGTCGGCCGACTGACCGAAGCCTGGGCACAGGGATCCGCCGGCTGCGCAGCAACCCCTTCGGCGTCGGTACTCGGCGGCCCGGCACCGTACTGGCAGTCCTTCGGTTACGACACCGTCGGCGACCGCAAGTCCGAGACCGACCACTCCCTGACCGGGGATCCGGCCCAGGACACCGTCCAGAACTACAGCTACCCCCCTGCCGGGGGCCCGCACCCGCACGCACTGAGCCAGGTGGACTCAACCGGTCCCAGCGGCTCCTCGACCGACTCGTACACCTACGACGACGACGGCAACACCCAGACCCGCACCCTTGCCGGGAGCAAGCAGACCCTCATCTGGGACAGCGAGGGCCATCTCGCCCAGGTGAGTGCGGACGACGGCCATGGCGGCACCGCGACCACTTCCTATGTCTACGACGCCGACGGCATCCGGCTGATCACCCGGACGGACAGCTCCACCACCCTGTTCCTCGGCAACACCGAGATCACCCTGGCCACCGGATCGACCACCCCGCACGCCACCCGCTACTACGACCTCGGCGACGGAAACCAGGCGATCCGCACCGACGACAACAAACTCTCCTTCCTCATCGGTGACCACCAGGGCACCAGCCAACTCGCCATCAACAGCACCGACCTGACCATGCAGCAGCGCCGCACCACTCCCTTCGGTGCCCTGCGTGGCAGTACGCCCTCGAGCTGGCCCGGAGACAAGGGCTTCGTCGGCGGCACCAGCGACCCGAGTACAGGACTCACCCACCTCGGCGCCCGGGACTACGATCCGGACACCGGTCGGTTCCTCTCCGTCGACCCCGTCCTGGACCCGACCAAACCGCAACTGCTCAACGGTTACGCCTACTCCAACAACAGCCCCGTCACCAGCAGCGACCCCACCGGCCTCTACGGCTCCTACTGCGTCACCGTCGAGTGCGTCAACGAGACCGGCGGACCCGGCACCGCCCCGACCAGCGACCCCGACCAGATCAAAAAGGACAGCAAGCACCCCAAGGGGCACCTGAACGGCTGCGGCGCGAACTACACCACCGAGTCGTGCAACGCGAGCAGGAACGGCAGCTCTCCCAGCAGCAAGCCTCCGACGACGGCTGCCCAGAAGTTCCTTGAGAAGATTCCGCCGGATCGTCTGCAGAAGTTCCGCGCGTATCTCCACATGGTGATTCGCGAGAGCCCCACCACGTGGAACGTTCCCGGCAGTTCCGCCTACAACGCCATCATGGTGCGTCTCCGATGGGCGATCAACGGACCCCTGACCTGGGAAGACATCTGGAAGGGCACCAAGGGCACCCTTGCGGGGCTCGCGGTGGGCCTGATAGGCGCGGCACTGTGCCCCGAGTCGGCAGGTGCAGGATGCGTCGCCGCGGTCGGAGCCATGTCCGGATTCGTGTCCCAGTGCGTCGACGACTGCAGCAACAAGACAGCGCTGGCCCTCTCCTCGCTCGCCGGAGCAATCGCTGGTTACGCGGGGGGCAAGCTGGGCATGCCGTGCAGTTTCGCGCCGGACACTCCCGTCCTGCTCGCCAACGGCAAGACCAAGCCCATCAAGAAGATCAAGCTCGGCGACCAAGTCGAATCCGCCGATCCATCGAACGGCTCCGACAAGGGCGGCCGTGAAGTCGAGCATGTTTGGATCAATCACGACACAGATCTGCTCGACATCACCGTCACGGCCGGGCAAGGGGACACAGCAGTCCTCCACACCACTGCGAACCACCCGTTCTGGGACGACACCACCCACACCTGGGTCCGCGCCGACCATCTGAAGGCCGGTCACCAGCTCGCCAGCACAAGCGGCCGGCATCCCTCTGTGGTCGGGACGAAGGCGACTCCGGGCACGGCCGACCGCTGGAACCTGACCGTCGAGCAGCTGCATACGTACTACGTTGTCGCAGGCGGCACGCCGATCCTGGTGCACAATTCCGGCGGCGGCATGTGCGGCATTGGGAATGTCGAGGACGGGAACATTCTCTACCACGTCGTCGACTCTCCCCAGGGGCCGATCGAGATGATGGCCAATGTGTCAATCGCGGACAAGGAAGTAGTTCTCTCCGATATTGCCGTCTACGGCCAGGGCGGGATGTCTCGGGGCTCTCTCGGGAGGGAGGGGACCGCGTTGATGCTTCGAGAGATCCGGCGGGTTTTCCTGCCCGCTCTGTCGGAGCAGGGTTACGGCGGGTATAAGCTGAGGATCGCGGGCGTGAGAGTCTCGGGTCCGGTGGGGCACAGGCCAGACATGACGTTCCCCATCCCGACGGGCGAGTGAGGGGATCGACGTGATCAGCGAAGCAGCGAGGGCGTCCGGTACGGAGTGGGCGGCCCGGTCGAATGAGCAGGGGGTCGAAGTGGATGCGATCCTGGCCCACCTGCGAGAAATCGGCTTCTCTCCGATGGACTGCATTCGAGTGATCATGAACATTTCCGGCAGCCCGCTCGCCGAGGCGACACGAATTGTTCATTTCAGTCGTGCCTGGCCGGAGCTGAGCGCATAACCGGCAGTCGGGCCGTCAGAAACGGCAGAAGCCCCACCGGAACAATCCGGTGGGGCTTCTGCCGTTTCTGACGGCCGTGGCTGACAGCAATGTCAGCGGCCGGGTCCAGCACAAAGCGGAGCTTTGTCATCGTCTTCGAGCATCTCGGCCCGCGCCCATCCCCCGCGAGCGCGGGGAACAGGAAGACGATCGGCCGGTGGCTGAGATGCTGCCCCTCCGGACGGCACACTCAGCGCCCAGGATGGGACGGCCGGAGGTGTCACTGCGGTGTGCCCCGGTCGATGACCAGGCCCATGACGTGCTCGTACAGTTCGACCTCGGCCAGGATCGAGCGGGCGACGCTGTCCGCCTTGCGGAACCCATGGCCCTCGCCGTCGAAGACGAGGTAGCGGTGCCAGAGCCCGCGTGCGGAGACCGCGTCCACGATGCGCTGCGCCTGCTCCGGGCGGCAGATGAAGTCGTCGGCGCCCTGGAGCATCACCAGAGGGGCGGAGATGTCGTCGGCGTGGGCCAGCGGCGAGACCTGCTCGTAGCGTTCGCGGTCCTGGGGCAGCCGGCCGATGAGGTACTCCAGGTAGCGGGACTCGAAGTCGTGGGTGCTGCCGCCGGCCCAGTCCAGGGCGTCGCTGATCGGGTAGTAGACGGCGCCGGCGCAGAACTCGTCGGTGCGGGCGAGGCAGGCGAGAGTGGTCCAGCCGCCCGCCGAGCCGCCTCGGACGGCGGTCCGGGCCGGGTCCGCGAGCCCCTCGGCGGCCAGGGCCCGGGCGACCGTCACGCTGTCGTCGACGTCGACCTGGCCCCAGGTGTGGCGCAGCCGGTCGCGATAGGCGCGTCCGTAGCCGGTGGAGCCTCCGTAGTCGACGGAGGCGACGGCGAAGCCGCGGCTGCAGAAGTAGGAGAACTCCGTGTCCGGGGTGGCGCCGGTGGCGCTGGTCGGGCCGCCGTGGACGTGGATGAGCAGCGGCGGGGTCTCCCCCTGCGGCCCGCGGACTGCGGGGTTGGTCGGCGGGTGGTAGACGTAGTGGACCTGGTGGCCGTCCGGGGCCTGCGCGGTACGGCGCTGCGGTACGGCCCGCCAGGGTGCGGTGGGGTCCGCGGCGGGCGCCGTGCAACGCCGGGCCGGCGCGGTGGGTGCGTCGGGGGCGGTGGGCAGCGGGACCCGCAGCACGGCGGTGCCGAGCGCGGCGGAGCCGGCGACGAGGGCCACGGTCTGCCGGTCGGCGCCCAGGTCGCCCTGGAACTCCGTCCAGTCCGGGGCGAGCGGCTGCAGTGCGCCGGTGGCCGGGTCGAACAGGGCCAGCTGCTGGTCGCCCACGCCGTGCCGGAGCACGACGCCGGCGTCGGTGACGGCGAACCAGGCCGGATCCACCCGCCAGAGCGCGCCGGCGCATTCGCGCTCCATCGGCAGCAGGTTGGTGACCTGGTGGGCGCCGTCGTCCGACAGCCGGATGCGGTGCAGATTGGCCCAGCCGTCCGGGTCGGCCATGGCGAGCAGTGTGTCGGGGGCGGCCCATTCGGCCTGCGGGACGCTGACCTCGCCGCCGCCGAGCACACGCTCCGGGTCGACGGCGACGCCGTCGGCGAGCCGCGCCACCATCAGGTCGGTGGCCTCCCAGGGCATCCGGGGGTGGTCCCAGCCGATCCAGGCGAGCCGTCGTCCGTCGGGGCTGATCCGCACGCCGGAGATGAAGTGGTGCGAGCGGGCGACGACGCGGATCGCGGTGGGGTCGGCGGCTGCGCGGCCGTCCAGGGGGATCGCCACGATCTCGCGGCTGGTCCGCCCGGCCGGGTCGGCGTCCTCGGGGCCGGTGGCCTCCCGGGTGGTCTCGCGTACGCACCACACCTCGTCGCCGGGGCCGGGGACGAAGCCCGCGTAGCAGGTCTCCACGCCCGGCTCGTCGGGCGGGGTGAGGGGTGCGGGTACCGGTTCTGCGGAGGCGCCGCCGGGGAGGACAGGGACCTGGGCCCGGTGGACACGCTGGTCCCGGTGGTCAGTGAAGACCAGCAGGTGCCCGTCGCCGGAGTGCTGCAGGACGAGGTAGGGGCGGCCGCCGTAGCCGAGGGAGCGGTTGCGGACGCTCCAGCCGGGGCCGAGCACGGGGGCCGGTGCCGTCCCGTCCTCGCCGCAGCGCATCAGCCGCACGGTGGCGGTCTGCGGGTCGGAGGCGCACCACCAGGTCTCCTGGCCGACCGGCGCGGGCCAGGTCAGCCCTCCGGAGGAGGCGGCGACCTGCTCGGCGGTGATCGGGCTGGGCCACTGCCCGTAGGGCAGGGTGGTCGCGGGTGCTTCGGTGATCATCAGCGGCGTTCCTGGAGTGCGTGGTCGGTCCGGGGTGCGTGGTCGGTCCGGGGTGCGTGGTCAGGCTGGGGTGCGTGGAGGTCGAGCGGGAGGCCCCCGCTGTCGCGGCGGCGCAGGTCCGCGAAGGTCTCGCGGCGGACGAGCAGCCGGGCCTGTCCGTCGGCCACGGAGACCACGGCCGGCCGCGGTTGGTGGTTGTAGTTGCTGGCCATCACGTGGTGGTAGGCGCCGGTGACGGGCACGGCGAGCAGGTCGCCGGCGGCGATGTCGTCGGGCAGGGCGATATCGGGGACGACCACGTCGCCGCTCTCGCAGTGGCGTCCGACCACGACGCTGTGCCGGGGGTCGCCGACCGGGGTCCGGTTGGCGGTCCAGGCGGTGTACTGGGCCAGGTAGAGGGAGGGCCGTAGTGCGTCGCTCATGCCGCCGTCGACGGAGACGAAGCGGCGCCGCAGGCCCTGCTTGACCACCCCGACCCGGTACAGGGTGATGCCTGCGGTGCCGGCGATGGACCGTCCGGGTTCGACGGCGAGCCGGACCCGCGCGGGGTCGAGCGCCTGCCGGATCCCGGCGTGCAGGGCGGCGACGAACTCGGCGGGCTCCAGCCGGGCGCCGCCGGGGAGATAAGGGATGCCCGCCCCGCCGCCGAGGTCGAGGTCGGTCACGGTGATGCCGTGGCGTTCGTCGAGGAGCCGGACGAAGCCGGCGACGCGCTCCGCGGCCAGGCGCAGCCCGGCGATGTCCAGGATCTGGGAGCCTATGTGGGCGTGGATGCCGGCGAGGCGCAGCGAGGGGTGGCGGCGTACCCGCAGGGCGCCCTCCTCGGCGTGGCCCTGTGCCAGGGGGAAGCCGAACTTGACGTCGTCTCCGCCGGTGGCGATGTAGTCGTGGGTGTGCGCCTCGACGCCGGGGGCGATGCGCAGGTACACGTCCTGGACCCGGCCTGCGGTGTGCGCGGCGGCGGCGAGGTCGTCGATCTCCTCGAGACTGTCGGCGACGACGACGCCGATACCGCGCCGGACGACGGCCTCGAGTTCGCCGGCGGGTTTGTTGTTGCCGTGCAGCACGATCAGGGCGGGGTCGAAGCCGGCGTCCACGGCCAGGTCGAACTCGCCCTGGCTGCACACGTCCAGGTGCAGGCCCTCGGCCTGGACCCAGCGGGCCGCCTCGGCGCACAGGAACGCCTTGGAGGCGTAGTGGACCCGGTCGGCGCCGGAGTCGCGCCACTGCCGGGCGCGGTGGCGGAAGTCGGCCTCGTCGACGACGTACAGCGGAGTGCCGCAGGCCCGGGCGAGCGCCGGCATGCTGACGCCGCCGATGTGCAGTTCCCCCGCGACGGTGCGTGCGGTGAGGGGCCAGACCTCGGGGGCCTGTTCGGGGCCGGCGGCGGGGGCGAGGCCGTCCGGGAGGGCCGGAGCGGGGCACTGGGGGGCGCTTGCGGTTGCGCCGGACGGTGGTGCCTGCCGCGGCGGGTGGGCCGTGGTCACGGGTGTTACTCCTGCGAGGTGAGGACGATCAGCATCAGCAGGTCGTCGCTGGGGTCGGTGATCTGGTGGGCGTCGGCCGCGCTGTAGTGGCAGCTGTCGCCGGTGCGCAGGGTGTGGACGGTGGTCCCGACCCGTATCCGGCACTGGCCGGCGAGCACCAGGGCGACCTCCTCGCCGTCGTGCCGCACCGCCTCGGCGTGGTCGCCGCAGTCGGCGCGCAGCAGCCGCAGCGACAGCTGGACCGCGCCGTCGGCGGTGAGGTCCCAGATGCCGCGGTAGTCGGCCTGGGCGGCGAGCAGCGGCGCGGGGCAGAAGCGGGGCGGGAAGGGGGCCCCGGCCGGGGGTGCCGCGGCGTCCCCGCGGAGGAGGTCCGCGGGGGCCACGCCGAGCGCGGCGGCGATGTGGGCGAGGGTGCGCACGGTGGGGTTGGCGGCCCCGGACTCCATCTGCGACATGTAGGCGGGGGAGAGCCCGGCCTGGGCCGCGACGGCGGTGAGGGTCTGGTTGGAGGAGCGGCGGAGGCGGGCCACCGACTGGCCGAGCAGCGCGGTCGCCTCGTTCGCAGCGTCGTCGCGGCTGTTGTCCGTCGTCAGGTCGGCGCCCGGTGGAACCCTTGACGATGTCATGTGGCGACAGTAATACTCGCCCATCAATTAGATCAACGGATGCGTCAACTTCATTTGCCCGCAGTGAATTCACCCCTCTAAAAGCTGCCCGAGTCCTGCAAACCGGACATAAGAGGTACATCTGATGTCACCACTTCTGGCCCCCACCCCGGCCCTGGCCCTGCTGGCCGCAGCGGCGGAGCGGTGCGGTGCGGCAGGACAGCGGCTCTACCGGGTCATCGCGGACCAGTACCCCGACTCCCTCGAGCGCCGGCCCGGCCAGTTGCTGCGGGCGGCCGACGCCACCGCGGAGGAGCTGGACCGGCTGCTGGCGACCGCGGGCTTCGCCGACACCGATGAGTTGCGCAGCCGCGCCGGCCGGGAGGCCAACCGCCGCCTGGCCGCGCCCGATCTGCGGTTCACTCACCGGGAATCGGCGCCCGGCGACCGGGCGGCGCTGCGCCGCATCATCGCCGCGGAACAGGAGAACCTGGCGCGCACGCTCGGCGGGTTACTCTCCAACGGGGCCCTGGAACTGGCCGCGGCAGCGATCCTCGGCGCCAGGCGGCGCTGGGTGATCGGGGATCTGAAGTCGACGGGCTACGCCGCCCTGATCGCCTCCGACCTCGCACCGATGCTGCGCGATGTCACCGTGATCCAGCCCGGCTCGGCCGCGGCGGTCAATGCCCTGGCGGATGCGCATCCCCAGGATTCACTGATCGCCTACTCCTTCCGGAAATACGGCAGGCTCACCCTCCGGGTGGCGCGGGAATTCCACGAGATGGGCGCGACGGTGATCGCCCTCACCGACAGCTACACCAGCCCGATCTGCGCCCACGCCACACACATACTCGCCGTGGACACCCGGAGCGAGGCTCCCCACCACTCCCCCACCGCGGTCACCGCCACCGGGCATGTGCTTGCGGCGCTCGCCGCGGCCGGCGCCAAGGGCGCGGGCCGCCGCGAACGCCGCCGCGCGGAACTGGCGGAGTCGCTGGAGTGCTACGCCGACCGCCCCGAGCGGTCGCCGGGGCACCCGCCTGCACCGACCACCGACTGACCCGACGGAAGGCAACCGTGCCGTCTCCCTCCCCCTCCCCTTCACCCGCGGACACCGCCCCGGGCAGCGACACCGCGCTCACCGACGATGTGGTCGACTTCTGCTCCCGGCTGATCCGCTTCGACACCAGCAACTACGGCGGCGGTGACTCCCGCGGCGAGCGCGAGGCGGCCGAGTGGGTCGCCGGGGTGCTCTCCGACTGCGGCTACCAGCCGCAGGTGCTGGAGTCCGCCCCCCGGCGCGCAAGCACCGTGGTGCGCATACCCGGAGCCGACCCCTCGGCGCCCGCGCTGCTCGTCCACGGCCATCTCGACGTGGTGCCGGCCGAGCGCTCCGACTGGAGCTTCGACCCGTTCGGCGGGGAGGTCCGCGACGGCGCGATCCTCGGCCGGGGCGCGCTGGACATGAAGGACATGGACGCCATGATGCTGGCGGTGGCCCGGTCCTTCGCCCGCACCGGTACGCAGCCGCCGCGCGATGTGGTCATGGCCTTCGTGGCCGACGAGGAGGACACCGGCGCCTATGGCGCGGGGTTCCTGGTGGACCGTCACCCCGAACTGTTCGAGGGTGTCAACGCCGCCGTCGGCGAGTCCGGCGGCTACTCGGTGCACCTCCCGGACGGAAGCCGGCTCTATCCGATCGCCACCGGTGAGCGCGGCAGCGCCTGGATGAACCTCACCGCGCGGGGCCCCGCGGGCCACGGCTCACGGCCCAGCCCGGGCAACGCGGTGGCCCGGCTCGCCCGCGCGGTGGACGCGCTCGCCTCCCACCGCTGGCCGGTCCGGCTCACCCCGACCGTCGCCGCCCTGCTGGACGGCCTGGCCGAGCGGCTGGGCTTCACCGTGAACCCCGACGACCCGGCGAGCATCGCCCGGCTGGGCGAGGCGGCCCGCCTGGTGGAGGCCACGCTGTCCAACACGCTCAACCCCACCATGCTCACGGCCGGTTACAAGCACAATGTGATCCCGAGCGAGGCGGTGGCCGGCGTGGACGGCCGGATCCTCCCCGGCGCGGAGGAGGAGTTCTTCGCGACCGTGGACGCCCTGCTCGGCGAGCACCTCACCCGGGAGTTCGCCAGCTTTGCCGCGCCGGTCAGCGCCGACCACACCTCGCCGGAGTACGCAGCCATGGCCGGCGCACTGCGGGCACACGACCCGGAGGCCCTGGTGCTGCCGTTCGTGATGTCCGGCGGCACCGACGCCAAGGCCTTCGCCAGGCTCGGCATCCCCGGCTACGGCTTCACCCCCGGCTCGACCCCGCCCGGCTTCACCGTCTGGGAGTACGTCCACGGCGTGGACGAGCGGGTGCTGGTGGAGAGCCTCCACTTCGGCGTCCAAGTGCTGGAGACGTTCCTGCGCAGCGACCCGCTCGCGTCCGCGACCCCCTGACGCCTGCTGCCGGAGCACCAAGAACGCGGCCCGCAGCGCCCGCCCGCCCGACGTCGCCGTCCGGGCGGTCGGCCGCCGCTCCGCCCCTCCGTGCCGACCCGTCGCGACAGCGGCCACCGGCACGGCCCCCGATCGGCGGCAGGCAACCCCCTCCGCCTGCCGTGTCCCCCATCCCCGGGAGTGAGTCCCCCATGAATTCCAGAACCGCTGCCCCGAGAAGCACCCGCCGGCCTCGCCGGTTCGCCTCGGCGCTGGCCGCCCTCTCGGCAACCGTTCTCACCGGCGTCGGCACACTCAGCCTCGCCCCCGCGGCCGCCGCGGCGGACCAGGGCAGCACGCTGCGCGTGTCGATGCGCGGCATCGGCGTCGACTCGCTCAACCCCTTCCTTGCGTACTTCGCCGGCGCCTACGACGTGTTCGGGTCGATCTACCCTGCGCTCGACTACCTCGACCAGGACGGCAACGTCAAGCCCTACCTGGCCGACTCATGGACGTCGTCCGCCGACAAGCTCACCTGGACCTTCAAGATCCACCAGGGTCTGAAGTGGAGCGACGGCAAGCCGATCACCGCCCAGGACGCCGCCTGGACGCTGAACCTGATCATGACCAACTCCACCGCGGCCACCGCCAACGGATCCCTGGTCAGCAACTTCAAGTCGGTGACCGCCCCTGACGCGAGCACCCTGGTGATCAGCACCAAGACCCCGCAGGCCAACATGCTGTCCCTGAGCGTCCCGATCAACGCAATCCCGATCGTGCCGCAGCACGTGTGGGAGTCGCACGTCGCCGACCTCGGGAAGTTCAAGAACACCGACTTCCCCGTCGTCGGATACGGCCCCTGGACGCTGACGTCGTACAAGACCGACCAGTACGCGAAGTTCGACGCCAACAAGTCGTTCCAGTTCGGCGCGCCGAAGTTCGACCACATGGTGATGCAGTCGTTCAAGAACACCGATGCCGCCGTCGCAGCACTGCGCAGCGGCCAGCTCGACTACGTCACCAACCTCAACCCCACCCAGTACAAGGCGCTCAAGGGCCAGAAGGGCATCACCACCTACCAGGAGGCCGGCAACCGCTGGAACGCCGTCGAGCTGAACGCGGGCGCCAAGACCCGCGGCGGCAAGACGATCGGCACCGCCAACCCGGCCCTGGCCGACTCGGTGGTGCGCACCGCCATCGCCACCGCGATGGACAAGAAGACCCTGGTCACCAAGGTCGAGGACGGGTTCGCCAAGCCCGGCGTGGGCTACCTGCCGCCGACGCTGCCGCAGTACGCCTGGACCCCGTCGGACGATGAGAAGATCGACTTCGACCTGGCCAAGGCCAACCAGATGCTCGACGGCGCCGGCTACACCAAGGGCACCGACGGCGTGCGCATCAACCCGAAGACCAAGAAGCCGCTGGAGCTGCGCCTGGGCATCCACTCCAACAGCGACTCCGACACCCAGGTCTCCACCTACATCTCCGGCTGGCTCAAGGAGATCGGGATCAAGACCGACATCCAGTCGATGAGCAGCACCATGCTCAACGACAACCTGGCCAAGGGCGACTGGGACATGCTCATGGACAGCTGGAGCACCGGCCCGGACCCGACGTACCTGCTCAGCATCCAGACCTGCGCCGCCCTGCCCAAGGACGACGGCACCGACGGCAGCACCGACGCGTTCTTCTGCGACCCGCAGTACGACTCCCTGTTCCAGGCGCAGCAGAGCCAGTTCGACCCGGCGCAGCGGGCCGCCACCCTCGGCCAGATGCAGTCGATCCTCTACAAGGGCAACAGCGACATCGTCCTCTACTACGACAACTCCCTGGACGCGCTGCGCAGTGACCGCGTGACCGGGCTGGAGAGCGGCAAGGCGGACGCCTCGGGCGCCTACCCGGTGCAGTCGAGCTTCCTGGACTACATGCACGCCGCGCCGGTGGGCAAGTCCAGCGGCGGCAGCTCCAGCAACGGCCTGCTGATCGGCATCGGCGCCCTCGTGGTGGTCGCGGTCATCGGCGGCGCCGTGGTCCTGAAGCGGCGCGGCTCCGCGGACGAGCGAGAGTAGCAACGAGAACACTATGAGCACCTCCGACACCTCCACCGTGGTGCCGGATGCCCCCGGGCAGGGCCGGGAGGCGCCGAGCGGCGCCTCCCGGCCGGTCCGGCGGGACACCGGCTTCCTGCGGTACCTGGCCTCCAAGACCGCCGCGGCGGTCATCAGTTTCGCGATCACCCTGGTCATCGGCTTTGTGCTGTTCAATCTGCTGCCGGCCGACCCGGTGCAGACCATGACCCGCGGCCGTCCCACCAGCGACGCGCAGATGGCGCAGCTGCGCCACCAGCTCGGGCTGGACCAGTCGCTGGCCCAGCGGTTCGTGAGCTTCGTCGGCGACGTCCTCACGGGCCACCTGGGCACCTCCTGGCAGTTCCAGCAGAGCGTCACCTCGCTGATCGCCGAGCGACTGTGGCCGACGGTCCTGCTCATGGGGTCCGCCACCGTCATCTCCGCGGCGCTGGGCCTGTGGCTCGGCGTCCGGTCCGGCTGGCGGCGCGGGAGCCTCTTCGACAAGATCTCCTCCAGCGTGTCGCTGACCCTGTGGTCGGTCCCCACGTTCTGGCTCGGCATGATCCTGCTGATCGTCTTCGCGGTGGGGCTGGGTCCGGTCTCCGGATTCCTGCCGACCGGCGGTATGACCGACCCCTCGGCGGCCGACAGCGGGTTCGCGCACATCCTGGACGTGGCCCGTCACCTGGTGCTGCCCTGCCTGACGATGATCCTTGTGGTCTTCGCCCAGTATGTGATGATCATGCGTTCGTCGATCATCGACGAGCTCGGCAGCCCCTATCTGCTCACCGTCCGGGCCAAGGGCCTGACGGACGACCAGGTACGGCGCCGGCACGCGGTGCCCAACGCCCTGCTGCCCTCAGTGACCATGATCTTCCTGCACCTCGGCAGTGTCGTCGGCGGAGCGATCACGGTGGAGACCGTCTTCTCCTGGCCGGGCCTGGGCTACCTCAGCTACCAGGCCCTCCAGGTACCGGACCTTCCCCTGCTCCAGGGCACCTTCCTCGTCTTCAGCGCATCGGTGATCCTCATGAACCTCCTCGCGGACATCGCCTACCGGTTCCTCGACCCCCGGGTGCGTGCCCAGTGACCACCGCTGCCAACACCACCGAGACCGGGACCGGGACCACAGGCGGTCCCACCCCGACGCCCGCACCGCCGCGCCAGCATGCGCTGCGCCGCTTCGCCCGCGGGTTCGCCCAGCACCGTTCGGGCCTGGTGGGCCTGGGCATCCTGGCGACGATCGGCCTGCTCGCGCTCTGCTCGCCGCTGTTCATCGGCCCCGACCAGCTCGACGTCGTCAAGGTCGACGGCCCCACCCTGGCGCCCCCCAGCGGGTCCTACCCCCTGGGCACGGACCAGGCCGGCCGCTCGATCCTGCTGCTGGTCATCTGGGGAGCCCGCTCCTCGCTCACGGTCGGCCTGATGGCCACCGCGCTCACCGTCTGGGCAGCAGCGTCGGACTGCTGGCCGGGCACTACGGCGGCTGGACCGGCAAGCTGCTGATGCACCTGACCGACTGGTTCATCGCGCTGCCCAGCCTGCCGCTGGCGATCTCGCTGGCGGCCGTCATGGGCCAGGGCAGCGGCTCGATCACCGTGGCGATCGGTGTCACCTCCTGGGCGTCCACCGCCCGCCTGGTGCGGGCACAGACCCTGACCGTGGAGGCCCGCCCGTTCATCGAGCGCGCCAGGGCCCTGGGTGCCGGGAACGTCCAGGTGATGCTCCGTCATGTGCTGCCCAATGTGATGCCGCTCATCCTGGTCTCAAGCACCCTGACGGTGGCCTCCGCGATCCTGTCCGAGACCACGCTGACCTTCCTGGGCCTGGGCGACCCGACCAGCGTGTCCTGGGGAGCAATGATCAACTCGGCGTTCTCCGGCGGCGCGGTCACTGCGGGCGCCTGGTGGTACCTGCTCCCGCCCGGCCTGGCGATCCTGCTGGTCGTGCTGGGCTTCACACTCACCGGACGAGCCATCGAGCAGGTCCTCAACCCGCGGGCGGTGAACGGCGCATGACGCTCCTCGACGTACGCGACCTCACGGTCTCCTACCGCTCCGGCGGCCGGGAGGTCCCCGCGGTCCGCGGCGTGGACCTCTCCCTCGCCCCCGGCGACACCCTCGGTCTGGCCGGCGAGTCCGGCTCCGGCAAGTCGACCATGGCGCTGGCGCTGCTGCGCCTGCTCCCCGCGACCGCCCGGATCAGCGGGCAGGTGCTGTTCCAGGGCGAGGACCTGCTCACCGCCAAGTGGAGCAAGCTCCGCGCGGTGCGCTGGGCCGGCGCCTCCGTGGTGTTCCAGGGGGCGATGTCCGCGCTCAACCCGGTGCGGACCATCGGCGACCAGCTCACCGAGCCCATCCTGCTGCACGAGAAGGTCGACGAGCGCACCGCCAGGCAGCGCGCCGCCCGACTGCTGGAGGACGTGGGACTGCCCGCCCGCCGGCTGAGCAGCTACCCGCACGAGTTCTCCGGCGGGCAGCGCCAGCGCATCATGATCGCCATGGCGCTGGCCTGCCGCCCGGACCTGGTCATCGCCGACGAGCCCACCACCGCCCTGGACGTCATGGTGCAGGCGCAGATCCTGCAGTTGCTCACCGACCTGGTCCGCGAACGCGGCATCGCCGTCGTCATGATCAGCCACGACCTGTCCGTGCTGGCGCAGACCTGCGACCGGTTGGCGGTGATGTACGCGGGACGCATGGTCGAACTCGGCGCCTCCACGGAGGTGTTCGCCGACCCCAAGCACCCGTACACCTCCGCACTGGCGCGGGCCTTCCCCACCATCGGCGACGCCGCCTCCCGGCGGGCCCCGGCGGGGCTGCCCGGCGACCCGCCCACGCCGTCCTCGGTCGGCGAGGGCTGCGCCTTCGCGCCGCGCTGCGCGCACGCCGTCGACGCCTGCCGCAGCACCGCGACCGAGCTGTGGCCGGCCGGTCCGGGACGCCTGTCGGCCTGCATCCGGGTGCTGCCGGACCTCGCGCCCGCAGGGACGGCCGACCGCACCGGCACGACCGGCTCCGCCCCCGCGACCAGCGGCAGCGGCGCAGCAGCCATGGAAGGAGGCGCCTCGTGAGCGCCGAGACGATCCCTCCCGGCGGGGCCGGCGAGCACCCCCCGGCCCTGGAGGTCCGCGACCTGCACATCACCTACCCCCCGCGGGCCGGGCGCGGTCCGGCCCACGCGGTGGACGGGGTGGACCTGCAGCTCGGCCAGGGCGAGATCGTGGCCCTGATCGGCGAGTCCGGCTGCGGCAAGTCCACCCTGGCCCGCGCCCTGGTGGGCCTCAGCCGCCCGACCTCGGGCCAGGTGCTGCACCGCGGCGCGCCGCTGCGCCACACCGGCGCCGCACTCAAGGAGCACCGGCGCCATGTGCAGCTGATCCTTCAGGACCCGGGAGGCGCGCTGAACCCGCGCCAGAGCGTCTATGACGCGGTGGCGGAGGGCCCGCGCCTGCACGGCCTGCGCACGGACCTGACCGAGCGGGTCCACCAGGCGCTGGCCAAGGCCGGCCTGCGCCCCCCGGAGGAGTTCACCGGCCGGTTCCCGCACGAGCTCTCCGGCGGCCAGCAGCAGCGCGTCGTCATCGCCGGGGCGCTGGCGCTGGACCCGTCCGTGGTGGTGGCCGACGAACCGGTCGCCTCGCTGGACGCCTCCGTACGCGGCGAGATCCTCAAGCTGATCCTCGACCTGCGCGACCGCCTGGGCCTGTCCGCCCTGGTGGTCAGCCACGACCTCGGCCTGGCCTGGAACATCGCCGACCGGGTGGCGGTGATGTACCTGGGCCGCGTCGTGGAGATCGGCACCGTCGAGGAGGTGCTGCTGGAGCCCAAGCATCCCTACACGCAGGCGCTGCTGTCCGTCGTGCCCCAGGCCGGACGGCGCGAGCGGTCGACGCTGCTCCAGGGTGAGCCGCCGGACCCCACGGCGGTCCCGGGAGGGTGCCGCTTCCACCCGCGCTGCCCGCTGTGGGCGGCCCTGGACGGCCCCGGGCGGGAAGCCGCCGGCTGCGACCGCCGCGAACTGCCGGTGCTCTCCGGCGACCCCGCCGTGGGTCGCCAGGTGGCGTGCCATCTGGCGGCCGAGTCCACCACCCCGGCGGCCGGCAGCATGCAGGCCCCCGCTCCGGCGGCGGACGCCGAGGAGGACGAGGACGCAGCGGAGCCCATCCGGGAAGTCCAGGAGCAGCAGTGACGCTGTCCACGGGAACGCCGCCCCGCGGCACCACCCCTCCGGGCCGGCTCGCGCGGGCCGGCTCGGAGGGTGGTGCCTGCGGCGCGGTCGCGGCCCCCGCGGACCGTGCGCGCCCGGCACTCGATGTCGTGGTGCGGGACATCGACGGCCCCCGGGAGATGGCGGCCTGTGTCGAGCTCTACCACGACGTCATGGGGCTGCGTCCGGACGACGGCAGCCTCAACCCCCGCCTGCTGATCGCCATCCAGGCGAACAGCGGCATCGTCGTGGGCGCGTACGCCGGACAGGAGCTGGTGGGCTTTGCATTCAGCTTCCTCGCCCGGGACGCCTCACCGCCCAACGCCGCGGGCCGCGACGGCGTGGGGCGGCTGTACCAGTACTCCCAGCTGGCCGTGGTCGCCCGCCCGTACCAGAGCCGGGGCATCGGCCGTCTGCTCAAACTCGCCCAGCGCAGCCGCTGCCTGGCGTCCGGCACCACACTGATGCGCTGGGCGTTCGACCCGCTCAGGACCCGCAACGCCCACGTCAACCTGGATGTCCTGGGCGGTCGGGTCACCTCGCTCGTCCCCGCCATGTACGGCACGGGCGGCTTCGGGGACGACACCGGCGAGAGCACCGACCGTTTCGTCGTCACCTGGGAACTGACGGGCCCTGCGCTGCCGCCGCGCGCCCAGGCCCCGGCTTTCGCCGGCACGCCCGCGCGGCCCGGCGAGGCGTACGCCGACGGTGCCGACCGCCTGGTCGTACTGCCCGACGCCTGGCAGCAGCACCGCGAGGAGGTCGGGGCGGAGCGGGCGGCCCAGCTGCGCGCGAACCTGCGCAGCACCTTCGCCGAGCTGCTGCGGGACCACGCCGCCGTGTCCTGTACCCGCGTCGGCGCCGGGCTCGCCGCATACCGTTTCCGCCCGCACACGGCGGCGGGTGACCGCGCCGGTCCGGCTGCCGAGCCGCACCCGGGCGGCTGCTGACGGCAGTCGGCGCCCGCCCCCCCAGCGCGCCGACCCCCAGCGCGCCGACCGACCCGGAAGACACCGCATCCACCGCATCCACCGCACCGCAAGGAGTCATCCCCGATGAAGGTCCTGATCTCGGCGGACATGGAGGGCGCCACCGGCGTCACCTTCCCCGACGACTGCGAGCCCGGCCACCAGCGCTGGGAGTACTGCCGACGCTTCCTCACCTCGGACGTCAACGCCGCCGTGGCCGGCTTCGCCGCCGCGGGAGCCACCGAGATCCTGGTGAACGAGGCCCACGCCGACCAGCGCAACCTGCTGCTGGACCAGCTGGATCCGCGGGCGGTGCTGCTCATCGGCACCCACAAGCCGCTGGGCATGATGGAGGGCATCGACCGGCAGCCGGACGCCGTGGCCTTTGTCGGCTACCACACGGGCGCCGGACAGCCGGGTGTGCTCGCCCACACCTATCTGCCCAACACCATCACCGCCGTACGGATCGACGGCCGCCCCGCCTCCGAGGGCCGGATGAACGCGATGCTGGCCGCCGAGTACGGAGTGCCGGTGGTCCTGGTCACCGGCGACGACCTCTGCTGCGCCGACGCCGAGGGCTGGGCGCCGGGCGCCGCCCTGGCCGAGGTCAAGACCTGCGTGGACCGCTACTCGGCCGTGTGCCTGCCGCCGGAGCTCAGCGCGGCCCGGATCACCGACGCCGCCGCACGCGGGCTCCGCGCGCTGCCGGAGGCCACGGGGCCGGCCGCTCCCCCCGCCGAGGGGTACACCTACGAGGTGTCCTTCGACGCGGCGCACCTCGCGCCCGCCGCCTGCTACATCCCCGGCGTCGAGCAGATCGATCCCCTCACGGTGCGCTACACCCTGCCCACCATGTACGAGGCGATCCGCTGCTTCCGGGCGCTGACCCGCGTCGTCACCTCGGCCGTGGAGAACTGCTACGGCTGAGCCGCCGCTGCGCTCGCCCTCCCACCCCGCATCGCCCCGCCACCCCCGCATCGCCCCGCCCTCCAGGAGAACCCTGTGCCACTGCAGCACCCGCCCGCGTTCGTCCGCCCCCCGGCACTGCGGCGCGGAGACCGCGTCGCCGTCACCGCCGCGAGCGGCCCGCCGAACCAGGACAACCTGGAGCGCGGACTGGAGGCGCTGCGCGGCCTGGGCCTGGTCCCGGACGTGCTCGCCTCCGCCCGGGCCGGCGGCGACTACCTCGCCGGTGACGACGCCCAGCGCGCCCGGGACCTCACCACCGCACTGACCGACCCGGCCTACTCCGCCGTGTTCCTCGCCTGCGGCGGCTACGGCGCGCAGCGCACCCTGGAACTCGTCGACTGGGACGCCGTCGGCTCGCCGCGGCCCCGCACCGTGCTCGGCTTCTCCGATGTCACCGCGCTCTGCGAGGCGCTGGCGGTCAAGCTCGGCTGGTCCTCGCTGTTCGCCCCCATGCCGGCGATCAGCGGCTTCGAGCCGGGCCGCCCGGGCTTCGACCGGCTCGCCAGGCTGCTCCTCCACCCCAAGGAGGTCACCGAGCTGGTCTTCCCCGACGCCAAGGCGCTGGTTCCCGGCACCGCCGAGGGCTTCACCCTGGGAGGCACCGCCACCCTGCTGGCCTGCTCGGTCGGCACGCCGACCTCCCTGCCGGCGCGCGGCGGCATCCTGCTGCTGGAGGACGTGGACGAGAAGCTGTTCCGGCTCGACCGCTTCCTCACCCAGCTGCGCCGCAGCGGCTACCTCGACGGCGTCGCCGGAATCGTCTGCGGCACCTTCACCGACTGCGGTGAGCGCGAGCAGGTGGAGGAGCTGCTGCGGGAGCGGCTGGGCGGCCTCGGTGTGCCGGTCCTGGCCGGCGCCGACATCGGCCACGGCGTGGAGATGCAGACCTTCCCGATCGGTGTACGCGCCCGTCTGGACGCCGACGCGGGCGTCCTGCACTTCCTGGAGCCGGTGCTCAGCTGAGGCCGCACGCCGGGCCCGCCGCCGCTGGTCGGCGGGCCCGCACCCGGACCGGGCGCTCCTCGGGCGTGTGACAGGGAAGGGCCCTGCCGCTTGCGGCAGGGCCCTTCCCTGTCACCGGCGCCGCAGGATGCGCCCGTCCACAACAGCGGCCGATCGAGTCGGCGTACCGGGCCCGAATTCCCACGCCCCCGACCGCGCGCCGCCGCCGTACGGGCAGTCAGCGGGGCGGCCGCGCAGGCCCGTCGGCCGCACCCGGGCGCCGCAGCACCTGCCCGGCCCGCACGGGCGTCGGCTGCCCCTGCCACAGCGCCGGCTCCCCCGCGACGATCACCGTGTGCACGCCCGCCGCATAGCGCGAGGGATCTGCGAAGGTCGCCCGGTCCACCACCTGCTCCGGGTCGAAAACGACCAGGTCGGCGATCCCGCCCGGGCGGATCGTGCCGCGGTCCGCGAGGCCCAGCCGGGCGGCGGGCAGTGCGGTCATCCGGCGCACCGCCTCAGGCAGGGCGAGCACCCCCCGCTCCCGCACATAGCGGGCGAGGACACGGGCGAAGGTGCCGAAGCTGCGCGGGTGCGGATGCCCCTCGGCCGGTGCCTGCAGCACCCAGCCGTCGCTGGCCACAGCGGTGTGCGGGTGGCGCAGCACCGCCTCGACATCCGCCTCGCCCATCGCGTGGTTGATGATGAACGCGTCCCCGCCGTGCTCCGCCAGCACGTCCAGCACCACCGAAGCCGGGTCGGTACCCCGGCCGCGGGCAACCTCGGCGATGCTGCGGCCCACGCTGCCCTCGTAGGGACCGGGCGTGAGCTGGGCCAGCACGACCTCTTCGGGCACGATCACCCGCCCCAGCGAGGAGTGCACCTCCGCGTGCAGCCAGGCCCGCTGACCGGGGTCGGCCAACCGCTCCAGCAGCGCGGGAGTACCGCCGTCCAGAGCCCAGCCGGGCAGCCGGGAGGTCAGCCTGGTGGAGGACGCGGTGTACGGGTAGACATCGGCGGCCACATCGATGCCCTCCCCCCGGGCTTCGTCGATCAGCCGCAGCGCCTCCCGCACCTTGCCGCGGTTGGCGTGTCCCATCGCCTTCAGATGGGAGATCTGAAGGCGTACCCCCGTGGCACGGGCCACTGCCAGCGACTCGGCGACGGCGTCGAGCAGTTCGTCGGCCTCGTTGCGCATATGGGTGGCATAGAGCAGCCCGTGCACGGCCGCCTCGGCGGCCAGTGCCTCGATCTCGGCCCGTTCCGCGAAGCGGCCGGGGGCGTACAGCAGGCCGGTGGACATGCCGAACACCCCGTGACGGGCGGCCTGTGCCAGCAGGCTGCGCATGGCCTCGACCTCGGCTGCCGAGGCGGCGCGCTGGTCATGGCCGACGACGGCCGCGCGCAGCGCGCCGTGGCCGACCAGCGGCGCGATGTGCACGGCGGGCCTTGCCGCGGTGACGGCTCGGGCGAACTGCCGGAGGTCGGGCCAGCTCTCGGCGGCCGGACGGCCGGTGGCCACCGGGAAGGGGGACATGCCGCAATTGCCGGTGACCAGCGTGGTCACCCCCTGGTGCAGGGCGCTCTCACAGCCGGGTGCCGACTTGACGCTGAAGTCGGCATGGGTGTGCAGATCGATGAAACCGGGTGCGACGGCCAGGCCGCGCGCGTCGACGGTGCACGCCCGAGGGAGGTGCGGCGCGCACCCGGGGGCGTACACGCCGACGATGCGGTCCCCCCGCACCACCACATCGGCCGCCCGAGCCGGCGCACCCGTCCCGTCGAGCAGCATGCCCCCGCTGACCAGCAGCTCCTTCGGGCAGTCGGCCGGGGCAGGCTGCCCCGAGCTGAGGTCCTTTGCGGCCACGAGGTGCTCCTGACAGGCGGTGGCGACATTGCGCGTGGAGGATCCGGGGGACGGCCGGGCGGGACGGCCGGAACGCCGGCCGTCCCGCGGTGCGCCGAGCGCACCGCGGGACCATTGTCGACCGGTGCGGTTCTCAGCCCGCCGGCGCCCCGCCCGCGCCCACGGGGCAGCCCGCCGGTGCGGCCAGGTCGAGCAGGGCGTCGGCGCAGGACGCACCGCTCTCGGCGAGCAGCTCGGCCAGCGACTGCGGCGGACGCACCGTCGCGAAGCGCACGCCGTTCTCCCCGACCGTGTAGCCGTGGATACCCGGGCGCAGCAGGCTGTTGTAGGACCAGGGGGTGGACACGTAGTAGCCACCGGTGTCGCAGAGCACCACGAGGTCGCCAGCCTCCAGTTCCGGCAGCGGACGCGCCTGGGCGACCAGGTCGCCCGCGAAGCAGCACGGCCCCGCCACGTCCTGCACCATCAGCGGTCCCGGCTTGGGGAGGCCGTGGGCGTCGCGGGCGAGCACCCGCAGCGGCCACGACTCGGGCATGAACACCGTGCGCGTGGCCAGGTGGGCGCCCGCGTGGGTGATGGCGATGCGCCGGCCGCCGGACTCCTTGGTGTACTCCACCACCGCGGCGATGAACCCGTGCTTGGCCACCACCGACCGGCCGAACTCGGTGACCAGGGAGTAGCGCCCGTCGAACAGCCCGGGTACCCGGGTGCGCAGCAGCCCGGCGTAGTCCGCGAAGGACGGGTGCACCTCGTCGTCCGCGAAGTTGACCGGCAGTCCGCCGCCGATGTCGATACTGGTGACCTGGGGACGGCCCGCCGCCCGGTTGATGTCCTCCGCGAGCCGGTAGGCGGCCTCCACGCCCTCGGCCATCAGGTCCAACGGGCAGCCCTGCGAGCCGACATGGACGTGCACGCGGGTCAGCCAGGGGTGGGCGGCGAACGCCGCCATCACACGCTCGCGGGCGCCCGGGTCACGCAGCGGGACTCCGAACTTCGAGTGCGCGGACGCGGTGCTCATGGCGCCGATGGAGCCTGCGCCCACCTGGGGGTTCACCCGCAGTCCTAGGACGCCGGCCGCCCGGCGGCCGCGGCGCTGCAGCAGGGCCGCCAGCCGTTCGACCTCCTGGAGGTTGTCGGCGTTGACGGCGACGCCGGCGTCCAGCGCGACCTCCAGTTCCTCCCAGGTCTTGGCCGGCGAGTCCAGCACGATGCGCTGCGGCTCCACGCCCGCCGCGAGCGCCTGCGCGAGCTCCCCCGGGCTGGCGACCTCACAGCCCATGCCGGCCTGCGCCAGTACCCGCAGGACCGGCACCAGCGAGGCGGCCTTCACCGCGAAGGTGTGCAGGACCGGCGCGGGGCCGGCAAAAGCGGCATGCAGATCGGCGACGCCCGCCAGGAGTGCGTCGATGTCCAGGAAGCCCGCCGCCGGGTTTCCCGCCCCGAGCAGACCGGCGCGCACGGCCTCGCGCAGCGCCAGATCCCGACGCTCGGCAGGACCCGGCACATGCACGCTGCCCGCACCGGGCCCAACGGCACCTACGGGCTTGTCGACTGGCTGCACAGGGTCCCTCCTGGTGGTTCTCTCGTACCTCGATGCACCTCCAGGGTCGGAGCACGCGCCCTCAGGACGGCCAGGACGCAGGAAACCGTCAGACGGCCCGACCCGCAGGCACACCACCGGCCGCATTGGTGAAAAGATCCGCTGCATGGTGCACGATTCCGTCGACGAGGCAGATCTGGAACTCATCCATGCGCTCCAGGTCGACCCCCGGGCCACCTGGACAACCCTCGGCAAGGTGCTGCGGGCTGCCCCGGTCACCGTGGCCCGGCGCTGGCAGCGGCTGCAGAACTCGGGCCTGGCCTGGGTGACCTGCGTCGCCGGCCCGGCCGCGCACGGCGACTTCTGCATGGCCTACGCCGAAATCGCATGCCACCCCGGGCGGCTCGCCGAGGTCAGCTCTGCCCTCGCCGCCGAGCCCGCCGTACGCTACGTCCACCATCTCACCGGAGACCACGGGCTGCTCGTGGTGTTCGCGCTGCCCAGCCCCGCCGCGGTCTCCGATCATGTGCACGCCCTCCTCGACCCGCTGCCGGGCGTGCGCGACTACCGGCTGCAAATCCGCACCACCGGCTTCCGCGAGCCGAGCCGGTGGCGGCTGCGCAGCCTGGAGCCCGCCCAGGAGAGCGAACTGCGGCCGACCGGCCCGGAGGACACCGCACGGGCCTCCGTCCGGCTCCAGCCGGGCGACCAAGTGCTGTACCGCCTGCTGCACGAGGACGGGCGGATGCCCTTTGCGGAGCTGGCCGAACGCGCGGGCATCAGCGAACCCACCGCGCGGCGCCGAGTCCGGCGGCTCCTGGACGACCGGGTGCTCCGGCTGCGGTGCGAAGTGGCGCAATCGGTCTCCGGTTGGCCGGCCACGTCCGTACTCTGGGCGACCGCACCCGCCGGGCACCTGGACGCCGTCGGCCGCGCCCTCGCCCTGCTGCCCGAGGTCCGGCTGTGCTGTGCGCTCACTGGCCCCCGGAACCTCCTGGTCATGGTCTGGCTCCGCAATGTCGGCGAGCTCCCCGCGTTCGAGGCCGCCGTAAGCCGCCGCTTCCAGGCGCTCACGGTCGTCGACCGCGCCGTCTGCCTGCACACCACCAAGCAGATGGGGCGCCTCCTGGACAGCGCGGGCCGCAGCATCGGCCTGGTCGAACCCGGCAGCTTCTTCCACGCCGGCCCCTGAACACCTCCACTCGGCCGGGCACCCGCACACCGCGGATCGCCCTGATAGCTGCCCGGGTGCGGCCGGGCGACCGTAGCCCAACCAGGAAGCGGCCGTCCGGGCCTTCGTCGACGCCGCCCTCGCCGCACAGGAGTGCCTCTCTGCTCCGGGCGCCGCCACGAGCAACCCCGGGACCGGCGCGGAACACCCGAGCGGGCATCCACGGCCGGCCACCGAGGCGGACCAACCCCTACTGTTTCCGTGGGATGGACCGGAAGGAAAACCGGTGGAGGCAACTGAGAGAACCCGGGTAGCGTCCAGGCTTTGATGACTGACTCCTGGGACACCATCGCCGACTGGTACGTGGAACTTCTGCGGGCCGGCTCGGCTCTGAACGACTTCAATCGTGACGCGCTACTCGACCACCTCCCCGACGCGCTGAGCGGCCGACATGTCCTCGATCTCGGGTGCGGCGAGGGGCTCATCACCCGTGCGGTGGCCGCCCGAGGGGCTTCTGTCACGGGTATCGATCCGTCGCAGCGCCTGATCGAACACGCGCGGAACGCCGGGACAGCCGGTCCCGGCACGGTGGTCTACACCGTCGACGACGGATGCGTCCTCGGCACGGTCGCCGACGACTCGGTCGACTGGGTGATTGCTGGGCTGTCCCTCAACCACGTGCCCGACCTCGATACCGCACTCACAGCTGTACGACGGGTGCTGAAGGGCAGGGGCTCGCTCGCCTTCAGTATCCCCCACCCCTGTTTCGAAGCGCCCTACGCCACCTGGACGCAGGTCACCGACGGTGCCGTCCGCCGGGTGGTCGGGCACTACCTCACCGAAGGCTTCTGGCGCTCGGACAACCCCCAGGCCGTCCGCCGGGCCGGCAACCAGCACCGGACGCTGTCCACATACCTGACCGCACTGCTGCGGCACGGCTTCGTCCTGGAAGCCGTCACCGAACCGGCACCAACCGTCCAGGTGGCGGCTCAACAACCACAGAGGGCCGGGCTGCCACCGTTCCTCGTCATCCGCGCCCGCCGCGCCTGACTGCAACCCGGTGCCGACCGCGCCCGTTCTACGGCAGACAGGATTCCTCAGCCCATGAATCCTCCGTCGCGCAGAAGCTTGTCGATGCGGGCGCGGTGGGCCTCCTCCCAGGTGTCGAGGGTTTCACCGGCCTCCTTGGCCAACTTGGCCAAGGAAGCGGTCAACACATCGCCCTGGCGGGCCGAGGGGACGACCACGACGCCCTCCTCGTCGGCCACCACGATGTCGTCGGCATTCACCCGCACTCCGCCGCAGCGCACCTCGACGTTGAGCGGCTCGACGACCTTCTTGGCACCGGGGATGGGGATCACTCCCCGGGCGAAGACGGGGAAGCCCATGTCACGGATCTCGGCGAGGTCGCGGATAAGCCCGTCCGCGACGAAAGCCACGACGCCCCGGCGCTGCGCGACGGCGCAGACGTTTCCGCCGGCCAGCGCGTAGTCAAGGTCTCCCGATTCGACGACGATGACCGAGCCCGGTTCGGCCCGGTGGATGGCGGCGTGCAGCATAAGGTTGTCGCCGGGAGGGCACCGTACGGTGAACGCAGGTCCGGCGATGCGGGGCACCGGCTGCCACAACGGGCGGATGCCGATGTCCATGACCTGCTCGCGGCCGAGGACATCGGCGAGAGTGGTGGTCGGAATGCCGGCGAACCCGACGGAGGCGGTTTCCGAGGCGTCAGCCATATCTCTCCCGTTCATCGTTGCTGTGGCTGCGGACGTGCGGCCGCGTCCTCTTCCGGGCTGTAGCAGTGCTGCTTCCAGGCGTCCCCGCCGTCCGGCGTCGACGGTACTGCGCGCTCTTCGCCCACATCCACCTGCGCAGCGGGAGGCGACGTGCACCGGTCGCCCCGTGTGCGAAGGCTTGGACCAGGCCGGCGCGGAGGTGCGGCGGTGAAGCCTGGCCGTCGCAGGGCAGTTGGCCGTTCGGGCTGGGGCAGCGTCAGGTACGCAGGTAGGAGGCGCCATTGAGGTCGAGGATCGTTCCCGAGGCCCATGTCGCCTCCGCTGAGGCGAGGTAGTGCACGGCGGCGGCGACTTCGTCCGGGGTGCCGACCCGGCCGAAGGGGCTCTGGCCGCGCAGTTCGTCCCCGCGAGGGCCGGCCAGTCGGGGCATCTGGCGTTCGGTGGCGATGAAACCGGGTGCCACCGCGGTGACGCTGATGCGGTGCGGAGCCAGTGCGACGGCCATGGACTGCCCGAACGCGTGCAGGGCGGCCTTGCTCGCTCCGTAGGCGGGATACTCCGGCTCGCCGCGAAACGCACCACGCGAGCCGACGTTGACGACGTGGCCGGCGGCCTTTCGGTCGATGAGGTGGCGGGCCACGGCCCAGGTGAGGTCTGCGGCGGCCAGGAGGTTGACGTCGATCATCCGGCGCCACATCGTGCGCCACACGTCGAGGGAGACGGTCGCGACGGGGTGCTGGGTGGCGGGAGACGTCGCCACGGCTGCGTTGTTGACCAGGACGTCCACCTGTCCCAGCCCTGCCACTGCCTCGCCCATCACCTGCTCGGCTGCTCCGGGGTCGCCCAGGTCGGCACCGATGAGTACATGGCCGGACCCGGGCAGCAGGGCAAGGGTTTCCTCGGCATCCTCGCGGCGGCTGGCGTACTGCACGGCCACGCGGTCGCCTGTTGCTGCGAAGGCCACGGCGACGGCCCGGCCGATGCCCCTCGATGCCCCGGTCACCAGGACGCCCCTCATCGGGCGAACACCGCCGACTCGTCCGTGAACGCCTTGAACTCCAGAGCGTTTCCGGCGGGGTCGCGCAGGAACATCGTCCACTGCTCCGCCGGCTCACCGGCGTAGCGCAGGTAGGGCTCGATGTCGAAACCGACTCCGGCGGCCCGCAGCCTGTCCGCCAGGTCGTGGAACCGTTCGCGGGTCAGCAGCAGACCGAAGTGCGGAACGGGCACGGAATGCTGTTCCACCAAACTGAACCCGGCCGGAACCGATGGCTTGGCAGCCAGGTGCGTCACCAGCTGGTGGCCGTCGAAGTCCCAGTCCACCCAGTGGTCGGTTGAACGTCCTTGTGCCAGGCCCAGGACCTGACCGTAGAAGCCGCGGGCGGCGGCCAGGTCGTCGACAGGAATCGCAAGATGAACAGCGGGGCGAACGGTCACGACGAACATCCCTTCCTCACAGAGTCACCCGCCTACCGCCTCGAAGCAGGCGGCGCCGTCCTGACCGGCGACGATCTCGCCCATGAAGTGGGGCGGGCCGGTCGGCACCGAGGCGGTCGGGCGGAGCCGACTGGTCGTGCAACCCGTCATCCGTACCCTATCGAGAAGAGGCGCTGGACCTGGCCGGGGAGCGGCGTCGCCGGCCAGGTCTTGTCCCCGTCCTGCGTACCGATCACCTCGTCGTGGTACCGGCAGGTGATGGAGGCCTGAGCGGGATCGTGCCGCTGCGGAGCGACCGACATGACAGTCCCGTTCACCCGGACCGTGTCGAAGCGTTTCCAGCTCTGGTCGGGCGTCAACGGTCTGTTCCGATGCCACTTTTCCGGCGCCGGTCGGCCTCACCTGCACGCGGCAGGCATAAGGCTTCCGGCCTGAGGTGGCCCCAGGTTCCGGTCTCAGCCCGCCCCATCACCGCATGCCCGTGAAACTCGACCCCTGCATCCCGCATCAACCGCCGGGGACGTACAGTGCCCGTCATGTACTTCCCAGGCTGGCGCCGATTCGGGTGGCGCTACATTGCGGGACCCGTGGCCCTGATCATTTGCCTCGCACTTGTCTACGCAACCGGACCTGCCTGGGCTGCCCACCAGGGCAGGGGGCGCGTCGGCACGTGGATCGCCACCCAGGTGCTGTGCAGCAACAATGGCTGCGGAGAAGTGGGTGACTTCCAGTCCGCTGACGGGGCGCAGCGCCGGGACCGGGTACAGATGGCGGGGGTGAAGAGCGCTCCGATCGGTTCGGCACTCGCCGCCGTGGACACGGGTGGGGAGGAGGTCTTCCCACCCGGTGATTCAGGCTGGTGGCATGACCCCGTGGGCGCGGCCGTCGCCGGCATCGTCGCCGTCGCATGGCTCTGGACATTCCCTGTACGGGTGCTGCGCCGACGCCGTGCACATCGGGCTTCTGCCTGAAAGGGTGGGTCCACCGCAACCGGGAACAACCTCGAACGCTCACAGCGCCCCGGTGGAGCCGGCCGAGGCCGGAAAAACAGGGCCGGATCGGACCGTTGACGCCACTGGCCGCCGTCCCGTCCTGGTGCCCTTCGTCCGCGTCCAGCGCTTCTTCTTCCAGGCCGTCGGCGAGGGCGCCGTCCAGGGGTGAGGACACGCCCGGCCCCGCCCGGGGCCGGCCCTCCTCCTCGCGGCTCCCGTGCGCGGGCGTCCTCCGAACACACGTGGTCTGAACCATTGACATGGACATAATTCACGCCTTGAATGCGGTGGGACCGGCGCACGTTGTCGTGCGTCGAGCACGAGGAGGGACCGGCATGTTCAAACCACTCCCTGCCCGCATCCGCTTTCGGACCCTGTCACGGCTGCTCGCGCTCCTTGCCGTGCTGCTCGGCGTTCTGGCAGGCCCGGCACACTCCGCGCAGGCGGCGCCCGCCTTCAAGGTGATCGCCTTCTACAACGGAACCTACGACGCCGCGCACATCAGCTTCGTCCACGAGGCCAACTCCTGGTTCCCCCAGGTTGCAGCGGAGAACGGCTTCTCGTACACCTCGACCACCGACTGGAACCAGCTCAACACCGCCAACCTGGCCGGCTACCAGGTGGTGATGTTCCTCGACGACTACCCCCACACCGCCGCGCAGCAGTCCGCGTTCCAGACCTACATGAACAACGGCGGCGGCTTCCTGGGCTTCCATGTCTCGGCCTTCAACACCGACAGCAGCGACTGGCCCTGGTACCACAACACCTTCCTGGGCACCGGCACCTTCCAGACCAACACCTGGGGGCCAACCGCCGAGACCCTGAGGATCGACGACCCCTCCCACCCGGCGACGGCGGGCCTGCCGGCCACCATCACCTCCTCGGTCAGCGAGTGGTACAGCTGGCAGTACGACCTGCGGCAGAACCCGGCCATCGACATCCTCGCCTCGATGGACTCCTCCACCTTCCCGGTGGGCACGGACCCCAACCAGTCCTGGTACAGCGGCTACTACCCGATCGTCTGGTCCAATCGGAACTACAAGATGATCTACGCCAACTTCGGCCACAACGCCATGGACTACTCCACCAACACCACCCTGTCCTCCACCTTCGGCAGCGCCCAGCAGAACCAACTGCTCCTCCAGGGGCTGCGCTGGCTCGGCGGGCAGTCCGGTCCCGTCACCCCGCCGCCCACCGGATCCACCGGATCCATCCACGGCTACGGCGGCAAGTGCGTGGACATCGCGGGCGCCAACAGCGCCAACGGCACGGCGGTGCAGCTCTACGACTGCAACGGGACCGGTGCACAGAACTGGACGGTGGCCTCCGACGGCACCCTGCGGGCCCTCGGCAAGTGCATGGACATCACTGCCGCAGGCACCACCAACGGTACCCAGATCCAGCTCTACGACTGCAACGGCACCGGCGCCCAGAAGTGGCAGCCCGGCGCGTCGGGCTCCCTGGTGAACCCGCAGTCCGGCAAGTGCCTGGACGCCACCGGTCCCAGCTCCGCCAATGGCACCCGGCTGCAGATCTGGTCGTGCACCGGAGCCGCCAACCAGAGCTGGACACTGCCCTCCTGACAAGCCCTACCGGCAGAACCGCTCCCCTCTCCCGGAGTCCTTGCCCGGCCGCCAACTGCGGCCGGGCTGGACGCGGTTGCCGAGCCATCCCTTGACCTCGGTGTCGACGCCGATCAACGGCCGCCCGTCGAGGATGGCACCGGCCGTGTAGTTGAGGAGGCATCACTGCCCACATGATCACCGATCAATACAGGGCGTTGCCGAGAGTTCCCCGAGCCGCTGTCGCCATGCATTCCGGTGCCTGAAGATCCGTTCCAGGGACAGAGGCCCGAGCCGGCCGCTCGGATCCGCCGTAGCGAGAACGCTCTGGACGCCCCCGGTGATCGCGCACGGAAGCCTCGATGGCCTCAACGAGGCGTCGATGCGGCGGAGTTGCAGGACAGGACGCCGACCATGCCCACCTCGGAGCTCCCGGCAAGCACTCGGATCGCGGTTCGGATTCGAGCGGCGCACAGGTGCATCCGGGGTCCTCTCGCCAGCGGCAGCGAGCCTTATCTCTTACAGCATTGACAAACTTAACGGCATCCCTAACCATGACATACATGTCAGACATCACTGAGCGCGCCGCACGCCGCCTCCTGATCGACTACACCCTCGAGATGGCCCTGTCCGACGAGGATCCCGCCCAGATCGTGGGTCGCACCGTGACCGAGGACGCGATCTGGGTAACCGACGGCACCGAACTCACCCACGACCAGCTGATCGCACACGCGGCCCCTGCCCGCAAGAACGTCACCGACGTCCAGATGCGGATCGACGACCTCCTCGTGGACGGCCAACGATTCGCAGCACGCTGCTGCCTCACCTCGGAACACCGCAAGCTCGGCCACGTAGTGATCGACTGGCTCCTGATGGGCGAGGTCGCCGACGACGGACGAGTACGGCGCATCTACCAATTCGGCCGCACCGCTTGAGCATGCCGGGGCCGCGATGCTCGACGACCCCGGCGGGATGCGCGAGGTTGTGGCGGCGCATGCGCGTCTGCCCCCATGGGCTGTCGCCTCGCAGTCGCTGGTTCGCCGCCAAGGACAGCTTGACCCCGTAGAGGCGGACCCGGCCGCAGTTCCTCGGCCCGATCGGCACGGGTCTGCCCATCCTCAGGGATCCGCTTCATCTCCTGTCTCGGCTGAAGTTCGCAGGTCAGCAGAGGGTCAAGCCGCCTGGGGTCGCCTCGTCGCCATCGCTGCAGGCGGCCCCGGACGGCACTAGCGCACTGCCACCTCGCCCGCGTGGACGGCACGCAAGGCGCGCTCGACGGTCTCCTGGTTCTCGCCGACCGGAGCCACATAGCCGATGACGTCGCGTGCGGCGTCCTGCCCGAGCATGCGGGTGATCACCCACGTGGCGAGATACTGGGATGCCAGGCAGCCGCCCGCCGTGGCGATGTTCCCCTCGGCGTGGAACGGCGCGTCCAGCACGGTGACACCGCACGCTTCGACGAAGGGCCGGCTCGTCATGTCCGTGCAGGCCGGCACGCCCTCCAGCAGCCCGAGGCGCGCCAGCACCAGCGCACCGGAACACTGCGAACCGACCAGCTGTCGCGAAGGGTCGAGCGGCAGCATGGAGAGCACCCGGGCATCGGCGACCACGTCGCGTGTCTTCACCCCGCTGCCGATCAGCACGACGTCGGCCTCGGTCACGAACTCCATCGGGCGCTGCCCGGTCACCTCGACGCCGTTCATCGAGGTGACCACTGGTGTCGGCGTCGTGATGAAGGCCTCCAGGCCGTCCTTGCGGCACCGGTTGATCAGCGCGGAGGCGATGAAGCTGTCGAGCTCGTTGAACCCGTCGAAGGTGACCACGGCTACCTGCATCACAACTCCTCCTGAGTACGGCATCGGCTCCCCAGTGTGACCGGCGCGCCGTTCCGGGGTGAGCTTGCCAGGCCCAGCTCACCGAGACTGTGACGGCGCCGGTACATTTCGCGCTCCGCTGTCAGGCCGCGGAGCGTTCGGCGAGCGCCAGGATGCGGCGGGCTCCCTCGACGACCGCCGGGTCGACGAAACGGCCGTCCGGAAGCGCGAGGGCGCCGGGGACGGCCTGCGCCGCCGCCACCACCTCGGCGGCCCGTTCGATCTCCTGAGCCGTCGGCAGGTATGCCCGGACGATGGTCTCCAACTGGCGGGGATGGAGAGCCGCACGGCCGAACATCCCCAGGGTGCGTCCGCGCTCGCAGGAGCGGGCGAGGCCGTCCAGGTCCCGGACGTCGGTGAAGACCGACTGTGCGGGTGACGGCAGGCCCGCGGCGCGGGCTGCGACCACGAGCCGGGAGCGGCACCAGTCGAGTCCGGGTTCGGGCCGGACGCCGAGGTCCGCTCCGAGGTCCGCCTCGCCGAGTGCGATGCCCGCGATCGCGGGATGCGCCGTGGCGATGGCGAAGGCGTTCTCCACGCCCAACGCGGACTCCAGCAGCGGATACAGACCCACCGGCGGCAGAGCGCCCCGCACATCGGCCACAAGAGCGGCCACCTTGCCCGCCTCGCCCGGATCGGTGATCTTGGGCAGCCGAAGGCCGGAGACGCCGGGGAGGCCGGCCACCGCCTGCACATCCGCCTCTCCGAACGGGCCGTCAAGGGCGTTGACCCGGACATGGACCAGACCGTGGCCCGGCTCGGAGAACAGGTCCGCAACGGCGTCCCGGGCGTATGCCTTGCGGTCGGCGGCAACCGCGTCCTCCAGGTCGACGATCACCACATCGCTGCCGGCGCCGAGTGCCTTCCGGACCACCTCGGGCCGGTCGCCCGGCACATACAGCCAGGTGAGCAGAGGAGCCGATGCCGCGGTCACAGCACACCCCTGCTGCGCAGCGAGGCGATCTCCTCGGCGTCCATCCCCAGTCTGCCCAGGATTTCGTCCGTGTCGGCGCCGTGGCGGCGCCCGGCCCAGCGGATGCCGCCCGGGGTGTCGGACAGGCGGAAGAGCACGTTCTGCATCCGGACGGAGCCGAGCTCGTCGTCCTTGACCTCGGCGATCGAGCCGAGCGCCGCGTACTGCGGGTCCTGCATCACATCCGCCGTGTCATAGATGGGTGCCACGGCCGCCTCGGCGGCCTCGAACGCGGCCACCACCTCGTCCCTCGACCGTTGGGCGACCCAGGAGCCGACCGCTTCGTCGAGCTCGTCGGCGTGCTCCGCGCGGGTGGCGCCGGTGGCGAACCACTCCTCCTCGATCAGTTCCGGGCGCCCGACCAGGCGCATCACCCGCTCGGCGATGTTCTGGGAGGACGTGGAGACCGCCACCCAGCGGTCGTCACTGGTGCGGTAGGTGTTGCGGGGGGCGTTGTTGGCGGAGCGGTTGCCCGTGCGGGGCTGGAGGTAGCCGAGCTGGTCGTACCAGATCGGCTGGGGGCCCAGCACGGTGAGGATGGGTTCGATGATGGCCATGTCGATCACCTGGCCCGCGCCGGTGTGCTCGCGTCCGGCGAGGGCTGTCATCACGGCGTAGGCCGTGGTGAGCGCCGCGATGGAGTCCGCAAGGCCGAAGGGGGGCAGCGTCGGCGCTCCGTCCGGCTCACCGGTGATGGCCGCGAACCCGCTCATCGCCTCGGCCAGGGTGCCGAACCCGGGGCGCCGGCTGTACGGGCCGAACTGGCCGAAGCCCGTGACCCTCGCCAGCACCAGCCCGGGGTTGGCGGCGGAGAGCCGGTCGTAGCCGAGGTTCCAGCGCTCCAGGGTGCCGGGGCGGAAGTTCTCGATCACGACGTCGGCGGTGGCCGCGAGACGGACGAGCACGTCCTGTCCGTCCTTGGTCGACAGGTCCAGCGTGATGGCCGACTTGTTGCGGCCCAGCAGTTTCCACCACAGTCCCACGCCGTCCTTGCTGGGTCCGTGGCCTCGTGAGGGGTCGGGGCGCTTGGGGTGCTCGATCTTGATCACTTCGGCGCCGAAGTCGCCCAGCAGGGTGGCGGCGAGCGGGCCTGCGAACAGGGTCGCCAGGTCCAGGACGCGCAGTCCGGCGAGCGGGCCGGGGCCGTTGGTCTGGGATGCCGAAGTCGTCTCTGTGGTACTCACGATCGGTAGTCCTCGCAAAGGTGTGTCATGACGTCGGTGACGCTTGGTGCGGCTCGGTCCGGGGAGCAGGGTGCTCGACCAGATCCGCGGCGCAGCGGAAGCCCACCGTGGTGAAGCGGTCCAGTCCCGCAGCGGGCAGCGGGAGCGGAAGTTCGTAGCCGGCCGGGCGGGGGCCGCCGGGCGCATACCATTCGGAGCCCTGGGTCCGGTGGGCCGCGCCGCCCTTGAGCACCGCGCTGCGGGTGCGGCCGTCGCTGCTCTCGCTCTCGGTCCAGTTCCAGACCAGCGGGTCGGCGCGGCTCAGGAGGCCGTTCTCCGCGGCGGCCTGCCACTCGGCGGGGGTGGGCAGCCGCAGTCCGGCCCAGCGGGCGTAGGCGCGTGCGTCATCGAGGTCGACACAGACCACGGGCCGTGTCTCCGTGTCCGCGGAGGGCAGGCTGCCACGCCAGTGGGCGAGGAACCCCTCGCTGCGGACCGGTGTGTAGCCGGTGGCCTGGAGGAACGCGGCGTACTGCGCGTTCGTCACCTCGTGCACCGCGATCGCGAAGGACCCGAGCTGCACGGTGCGTTCGCTCTCGCTGTCCTGGTGGAGCAGGGGCGGCAGCGGCTTCCAGGCGTTGACGAAGGGCGCCTGGCCGGGCAGGCCGCATTCGCGTACCTGGTGGACCGTGCGCTGCACGACCGTTCCCCCGGGAACAGCCGCGGTCCCGACGGGCGGGCGCGTGTGCGGTGCGTAGGGCACGGGGGTGCGCAGCAGCGGCGCGGTGGGGAAGGCGGTGTCGTCGCTCCAGCCGCGGGCGGTGGTGCGGGCGTGGGCCAGCAGTGCGCGGAATTGCGGGGCGTCGGCCTCGTCGGGGGGCAGCGCGACGACGCAGGCCACGCCGTCGCGCGGCAGGGTTCCCACCAGGTCGTCGCCGAGTGGTGTCCCGGCGACGGCGTCGTACCAGCGCAGGGCCGGGTCGGCGGTCCGGTCGAGGAGCGGGCCCTGGTACGGGGCGCCGGTGCGGTTGGCCACGGTCCACACGGTCGTGGTGCCGAGGGTGAAGCGGGCCGCGGGCAGCCGGGGTGAGGCGCTGTCGGCCAGGGGCTGCCAGTCGCCGCTGGTGAAGTGCTCCGCGAAGTGGCGGCGGGCCGGCAGCAGGGCGCGCAGCAGCGACCGGTCGCGGTCGTTCCAGGTGACCCGGGCGCCGAAGACGTTCTCCCAGATGAGGACGCCTGATCCGGAGAGCCAGGCGGAGTGCAGTTCCCCGGCGTGGTCGCGGTGCCAGCGGCGGGTCTGGTGGGTCATGTGCCTGGGTTCGTACCAGCGGGCGCGGGGGACGCCCGGAACCTCGCTGTCCGCCCACCACTGCGCCCAGGAGGCGAGGTGCACATCGATCCTGCTGGTGGGTACGGCCGACTCGGTCTCGAACACGGTGCCCGGGCGGGCCGCCTGGACGGCGGCCAGCAGCTGGTCGTCGCCGCCGCGCAGGGTGTCGAGGAAGACTCCGTCGAGGTCGAGCCGGGCCACCAACTCCGCCAGCAGCTTGGCGTGTTCCGCCGGATCCTCGTACCCGGTCCCGGTGTCCCACGGGTTGTAGGGCGCCAGGACCCGCACGCCCCGGGTGTGCAGTGCGCGGACGAGGTCCGGCAGGTCGGGCACGGCGGTGAAGCACGCGAACTGGTCCCGGCCGTCGACCCCGAGGAACGGGTAGCCGTTCCACAGCACCACGGCGTCGAAGCCGCCGAAGTCGCGCTCGCCGGCGTCGAGGAAGGCATCCGGCGTGAAGGCGCCGGACCGGCGGTCGTAGAGGGTCTCGTCCCACAGCCAGGCCACGCACATGGAGACCGCGTGCGCCGCCCAGGACGCCTGGGGCGCCAGGTAGTGGGCGGGGTCGTACCGCAGGCGGTCGCGGGCCTCGCGGCGCCATCGGGTGAGGGCGTCGCGCCAGGCCGGCCAGTCGGCGGGGTCGTCGGGCGCCGCGAGGATCTTGCCTGCGTCCAGGGCGGAGAGGTCGGCGCCGCCCTGGAGGGGTACGGGGGTGGGGAGGTCGAGTGTCCGGGGGTGCGTCAGCCGGGAGGCGGTCCCGGGGCCGCCGCTCACCGCGGCTCGCCTGTCGCGTGGCGGACCTGCGGCAGGGTGCGGCGGGCCAGGTCGTCGAAGCCGATGCCGTCGAAGCCGGCCACGGTGGTGGCGAGCCGGTTGCGCAGCGGTGCGGTCCACCTCTCGGGCAGGGCGGCAGCTCCGGCGAGCATCCCGGTGATCGCACCGACGGTGGCGCCGTTGGAGTCGGTGTCGCAGCCGCCCGCGACGACGCGGGTGACCGACCCGGCGAAGTCGCCGCGTCCATGGACCAGCGCGGCCGCGACGAGCGCGGCGTTCGGCAGGACGTGCACCCAGTGGTGCGCGCCGAGTTCGGCCTCGATGCGGTCCACGACCTTCTCCCAGTGCTCCTCCTCGCCGGCGGCCTGCACGGCCAGGCGTACGGCACCGGCGAGCCGGGAGGCCGGAGGTACGACGCTCAGTCCGACGGCGACGCACCCGCCGGGTCGTCGAGCACCGCGGCGGCGGCCGAGGCCGCGGCGACGAACATCGCACCGTAGCGGCCGTTGGCGGTGTGGCTGAGCGCTGCGTCGCGCCATGCGGCGCGGGCGGCGTCACCGGGCCTGCCGGGGTTGGTCCAGCCGAACAGGTCGGCGCGGATCTGCGCGCCGATCCACTCGCGGAAGGGGTTGCGGCGGCGGGCGGTCCTCTCGGGCTCGATGCCTTCGAGGAGGTTGCGGTAGGCGACGCGCTCTGCGGTGAAGGTCCGCCCGGCCGGGAGTTCGTCGAGCCACAGCTGGCCGACGTCCGCGGTGGTGAACCGGTCGCCGTACCGCTCCAGGAGGAGCAGCGCGAGCAGCGGGTAGTTGAGGTCGTCGTCCTCGGGCATCCCGTCGATGTTCTCGGCGAGGCTGGTCGGTGCGCTGCGGCGGTTCCACGGCCAGCGGGCGGCGATCTCCTCGGGCAGGCCGACGGCGGTGAAGTAGCCCGCCAGCGGCCAGTTGCCGGTGGCCTGTGCGATCTCCCGGATGCCGGTCCGGGGGATCTTCTCCACCGGCTTGCCGAGCAGACAGCCCGCGGCCCGGCCCAGCCAGGCACCGTGCAACCGGTCCAGGTACGGCGGGCGTCCGGCGGCCGGCGCGTCCAGCGTTTCCGTCCATGCGGGACAGGCGGCCTCGATCGCGGCGAGGTCGTCGGGTTCCTCGGCTGCCCGCGGCGCGGGCATGGCGTCGAGTTCGTCCAGCAGCTCCTCGGCGAGGGCGCGCAGCCCAGGTCCGGCGGGGTGGTCGGAGGCGCCCTTGCGGCTCGGGGCGGCGGCGCCTCCGGCGGCGGTCCACCGGCGGGCGACGCCGGAGACGTCACGGCCGTCCTCGGCGGCCTGCCGCAGTTCATGGCCGACGAGGTCTTCCGGCTGTACCCAGGAGAGCCTCAGCAGGGCGGGCATCAGCGTTCCCCGGTCAGGGCCGAGAACGCCGCCGCGTGGGCGGCCTGGCGCCGGCGGTCCTGGGCGAACACATCGGCGGCGACGGCGGCCATCAGGGTTCCGGGGGCGTCCAGGTCGAGCCTGCTGGCCTCGGCCACCGGTTCGGCCCACTCGGCGGGCACGGAGGCGCGGCCGTGCAGGGCTCCGGCGATGGCTCCGGCCATGGTGGCGATGGAGTCGCAGTCCCGGCCGTAGTTGACCGCGCCGAGCACCGCCTCACGCAGGTCGCCGCCGGTGGCCACCAGCATGCCCAGGGAGACGGGCAGTTCCTCGATGGAGTGGAGGCGGCTGGGCCGTCGGGCACCCAGGCTCGGCTGGCGGTAGGTGTCGCCGACGGTGTCGTAGGGGCGGACCGCCTCCCGCAGCGGGGCGATGGCGTCCTCCCAGCCGTCGTGTCCGGCCGCGACGTCGCACACGGCCTCGATGGCGGTGCGGGTGCCGTCCTTGGCGAGCCGCAGGCACGCGGTGACCACGGAGTCGACGTCCGCGCCGGGGACGCAGGCGGCGGCGACGGCGGCGGCGAAGACGGCGGCGGCCTCGCGTCCGTAGGACGACTGGTGGGCCCCGGCGACCTCGATCGCCTCCGCGTAGGCGGCGTCCGGGTTGCCGGCGTTGGCCAGGCCGACGGGGGCCATGTACATCGCGGCCCCGCAGTTGACGATGTTGCCGACGCCGGCCTCGCGCGGGTCGACGTGGCCGTAGTGCAGCCGGGCGACGATCCACTTCTCGGCGAGGAAGATCCGCTGCAGCGGCAGTGCCTCCGCCTGCAGTTCGGGGATCCACTGGGGCCGGGTCATCAGCTCGGGCACGAGGTGGTCGGCGACGGCGTAGGCGTCGAGGTGGTCACGGACCTTGTCGTAGACGCGGACGAGCGCATGGGTCATCAGGGTGTCGTCGGTGACGTGCCCGTCGCCCTTGTGGTACGGCGCGATGGGCCGCGCTGTGCGCCAGTCCTCGTAGTAGGGGGAGACGATGCCGCGCACGGGTCCTCCCCAGCGCTCGCGGATCTGCTCCGGGGTCCAGCCTTCGGCCGGGCCGCCCAGGGCGTCACCCACCGCCGCTCCGACCAGGCAGCCGCGTGCACGGTCCTCCAGAGGCGTGGTCATGCTGTGTCCAATCTGGTGTTCTGCTCGACCGCCGGGAGGGCGCCGGGCGTATGGGTGTGGGTGCGGACCGCCGGGCCCGCTGCGAACGCCGCGAAGTCGGATGCCGTCTCGCCGACGCTGTAGCCCCCGAGTGAGGGGTGGGCGCAGCCGAGCAGGATGTCGCAGGCATCGACCCAGTCGTGAGGGAGAGCCGCGATGCCGCTGAGGGCACCGGTGAGCGCGCCGGTGAGCGCGGGGGCGGAGTCGGCGATCCGGGAGAGGCTGGCCGCCGCAGGGACGGCGGCGGCGATGTCCCCGTCGGCCGCCAGGGTCAGCGCCAGCGCGACCGGCACGGTCTCGGCCGCCGCCACCCCGTAGCTGTAGACGTGGTCGATGATCTGCTGCTCCAGCCGGGGGACGGCCGCGAAGGCCGCCCGGTGGCCGGGGCCGCCGGCCCAGTGGATCGCCCTGCGGGCGATGTCCAGGGCGGCGGCCGCGTTGCGGCCGGCCTCGGAGTGGCCGGGGAGTTCTGCGACGGCCGCGGACACCGCTGCCTCGGTTCCGGCGTTCCCCAGCGCCGCCGCGACGGCCGCGGCGATCGCCCGGGCGCCGTACACCCCGTCACCGTCCTGGGTGTAGCGGGCATCCAGTTCGGCGAGTGCGGCGGCCCCCGCTGCGTCGCCCGGGCGCAGCGCGGCCAGGACGACGGAGCGCGCGCAGGCCGCGTCGTCGAAGAAGTGCGGATTGTCGTGGCCGCTGACGGGCGGGCGCATGCCCGCGGCGAGGTTGGCGAGGGCGGAGTGGACGGAGATCCTTGCGCGCAGTTGCTGGTTGGGGGGACCGGCTCCTCGGGGTAGGTCTGCGCTGCGAGGCGCAGCCAGGCGGTGTCGAGGGCTGCGGCGACGGCGGTGTCGGTGGTGCCGTCTGCGGCCATGACGGCGTGAGCGGTCCATACGGCCCACTCCGCGTCGTCGGAGGGGCCCAGGGCGAGCGGGGCCGGCGAGACGTTCAGGGCGAGCGGGACCGGCAGCGCAGTCGTGGCGTGTGTCTCCGCGAAGCGGTCGAGCTCACCGGTCAGCCGGCGGGTCCACGGGGGCAGCACGGCCGAGCGATGCCGGGCCGCGGGCCAGCCGGCGGCGTCGCCGACGGCCAGGCCGAACAGGGCGGCGTGCACCCGCCCGCCGGTGACGGTGGCCGGGACGGGCCCGGTCGTCTGGGTCATCGGGTACCTCCGATCTGCGCCGCCGGTTCGGCGGCCTGCCGCAGTGCGTCGGCGACCTCCAGCACGTGACGGCCTCTCACCCAGGCCAGACAGCTGCCGCCGGCCGGCCCGATGGCCGACCGCCAGGCCGCGGGGATGGCATCGGCTCCGCTGAGGGCTCCGGCCACGGCGCCTGCCACGGCGGCTGTGGTGTCGGCGTCCCGGCCCATGTTGACCGCGGTCAGCACGGCCGTGCGGAAGTCCCCGTCCGCCGCGGCGAGCGCGCCGAACGCGAGGCCGACCGCTTCGGGGGCGAGGTCGGTCCAGGGGTAGCCGCGGACCACGGCCGCCCGGCGGATGGCGCGTTCCACGGCCTCCCGGCCCTGCGGTGTCGTGGCGTCCGAGGCGTGTCTCTCCTCGCGTACGGCAGCCAGGGCGCGGGCCAGGGTGCGGGCCGTCCAGGAGTCCTCCGGAACGACGGCGAACGCGGCGTCCACGGCGGTGTCGAGATCCGCCCCGGCCACAGCGACGGCCACGGCGGCGGCCACGGCCATGCCGCCGTAGATGCCTTCGCCCTCGTGGCTGACCGACCCGTCCACGGCGATCAGCCGCGCCGCCTCGAGGGGGTCGCCGGCCGCGAAGACGCCGAACGGCGCCGCCCGCATGACCAGTCCGTCGCTCCAGGCGTGGCGGTGCTGTGCGGACTGCGGGGCGGTGAGGCCGCGCCGCAGATTCTCCACGGTGCTGCGCTCGCTGAATCCGGCACCTCTGAAGGGCCCTTCGGCGCCGTTGGCGATCCGGGACCGCCAGGCGTCCTCCACCTGGGCGGGGGTGAGCTGGTGGCCGTGCTCGATGAGCAGCAGTGCGCTGAAGATCGTGTACTCGGTGTCGTCGGTGCCTGCGGGCTCGTCGAGGACAAAGCCTTCGACGCGCCCCCAGCGGGCCTTGATCTCCTCGGGGGTGAGGTTCTCCGCGGGGGCCCCCAGGGCGTCGCCGACGGCGAGCCCCAGGAGGGCCCCGCGGGCCCGGTCGAGCGTGGGTGCTCCCGGGGGGACCGGGATGGTGCTGAGGTTCATCAACGGTTCTGTGCCAGCACGTCGTTGCCGTCCTTGACGAGCTTCTGGCTGAGCTGCTCAAGGGTGATCTTGCCGCTGTAGTACTGCTGGAAGGCAGGGGTCGCGATCTTGTCCTTCCACTCGGGGTAGCCGTTGACGGCCTGCGCCGGCTCGGCGACCAGGTCCTTCTGCATCCCGGTGCCGGTCTTCCAGTCGTCCTGGGTGGTGGTGAGCGCCGGATCCTTGGCCGCCTGGGCGCTGGTGGGCAGCATCCAGTCGCCGCGGGCGAGCGTGGCCTGGTGCGCCGGGTTGAGCAGGAACGCCAGGAACTGCATCGACTCCTGCTGGTGGCCGCTGGTGGCCGCAACGGACAGCGTCTGGGGGCTGACTCCCTGGTCGGCGGTGGTACCCACCGGCGCGGGAAGGGCGACCCAGTCGAAGCCCTTGGGCGCCTGCTGGGCGACCTGCTGGCGGTAGGACATGCCGAGCGGCACCATCGCGTACTGGCCGGCGAAGAATCCGGGCAGTACGTCGGATCCGCTCAGGCCGAGGGCCTGGGGCGCGGCCGAGTGGTCGACGTTGACCTCGTCGTGGATGTGCTGGGGCACGGCCTGCTCGGCCGCGTCGAACTTGACCGTGGCCTTGTCGCCGTCCTTGTAGAGGTACTGGCCGCCGTATCCCATGGACAGGTTGAGCGTGGCGCTGACCGGGGACTTCATGGCCCAGGCGACGCCGTACGAGGTCTTGCCGGCCGTGGTGTGCGTCAGCTTCTTGGCCGCCGCGTCGAACTGGTCCCAGGTCCAGGGGTGGTCGGCGGAGGGCAGGGACACTCCGGCCTGCTGGAGCAGCTTGCGGTTGGCGATGACCATCCGCGGCTCCTGGAGGAAGGGGACTCCGTAGATGCCCTTGCCGAAGGTGGTGGTGCCCCAGGACTGAGCGGGGATGTCGCTCTTGAGGGACGCGGGGATCTTCCCGGAGATGTCGGCGAGGTAGCCCTGCTGGGCGAAGCCGACGATGTCGTCCGCGGCGTCCGCGATGATGTCCGGAGCGGTACCGCCCTCGAAGGAGGTCACCAGCTGGTCGTGGATGTTGTCCCAGCTGCCCTGCACATAGTCCACCTGGATCTTGGGATGGGACTTGTTCCACTCCGCGACCAGCTGCTTGTTCGCGGCAATGGACTCCGTCTGCCAGGCCAGGGAGAGGTACTTCAGGTGAACGGGGCCCGACGCCGAGGCGTGCGAGCCGCTTCCGCAACCGACGAGGCAGCTTGCGCCTGCGGCAGCGAGGGCCACGGCGGTGATGGTGATGCGGCGCATGACCGGTTTCTCCTGACGATGTGGTGGGGGGAGGACTCCCCCGGGGGTGGGTGGTGTGGGCCGCCCGGCGGCGGGATGCGCGGCGGCTGCGGGCTGTCAGCCCTTGACTGCTCCGCTGAGCATTCCGGAGCTGAGGCGTCGCTGGATGAAGGCGAAGAAGAGGAGGCTGGGCACGGTCGCCAGGACCGAGGCCGCGGCCAGGGGGCCGAGACTGGCGACGCCGTCCGCCCCGATGAAACGGATCAGGACGAGAGGCAGCGTCAACTTCTCCGGCGTCTTGAGGAGCACCAAGGCGAAGAAGAACTCGTTCCAGGAGTTGATGAAGGCAAAGAGCGTCGTGGCCACGACGCCGGGGGCCAGCAGCGGGAAGACCACCGAGATCAGGGTCCGCACCCGGCCGGCGCCGTCCACGGCGGCCGCTTCCTCGAGGGCCGGCGGCACCGCGCGTACATAGCTGCGCAGCATCCACAGCGCGAACGGCATGTTCCACACGACGTACACCAGGACGAGCCCCGGCAGTGAGTTGATCAGATCGAACTGCTTCAGCACCAGGAACAGCGGGATGACGATGAGGATGAAGGGGAAGATCTGGCTGAGGAGCACCCAGCCGAGCGCACCCTTGCTCACCGCGCTTCGGTGGCGGGCCACCGCATAGGCGGCCGGCGTGGCGAGCAGCACCGTGATCACGGACGCGCTGACGGCCACCACGAGGCTGTTGCCTGCCGCGTGCAGGATCGGCTGGAGGTCGAAGGCGTCGGAGAAGTTCCGCAGGGTGGGATTCCGCGGGATCCAGTGCGGGTGGATCTCGGCGATCTCCTGCGGTGTCTTGAAGGCGGTCGACACCAGCCAGGCCAGGGGGAAGACCAGAAAGACCAGGTAACCGAGGAGAGCCAGGTACTGCAGTCCCCGAACGGCGGGTCGGGTTCTCAGGTGCGGTGAGCTCACGACGCCTCCTCCCTTGTCTGCGCCCGCAGGTAGACCACCAGCAGGACTGCGATGATCACGACCATGACGTCACCGAGCGCTGCGGCGTAGCCGAAGTGCCCGTAACGGAAGGCCTCCATGTAGGCGAAAAGCATCGGCAACTGGGTCTTGCCGCCGGGTCCGCCGCCGGTGAGCACGTACACCAGCCCGAACTCATTGAAGTTCCAGATGAAGTTCAGGGACGTGATGGACAGGACCACCGGTTTGATCGCAGGCCAGACGACCACTCGGAAACGCGCCCAGGTTCCGGCTCCGTCGAGCGCGGCAGCCTCGTGCAGGTCTGCGGGCACCCCCTGGAGCGCGGCGAGCAGCGTGACCGTGGTCTGCGGCATACCGGTCCAGACGCCCACCGCGATCACTGCGGGCAGCGCGAGGGCGAAGCCGGAGAGCCAGTCCACGTTGTGGTGGAGCAGCCCGACCGTCTGCAGGGCCTGGTTCAGGATGCCGGCGTCCGGGTGGTAGACCAGCCGCCACATGATGCCGATGACCACCGGCGGCATCGCCCATGGCACCAGGGCCAGCACTCGTGCCAGTGGCCTCAGCCGCAGGCCTTCGACGTTCAGCAGCAGGGCGAGCCCCAGTGACAGTGCGAACTGCAGCACGGTCACCGAGACGGTCCAGATCAGTCCGATCTTGAAGGAGCTCCAGAACAGGCCGTCGTGCACCAGTTCCTTGAAGTTCTCAGCCCCGATGAAGTCGGTGGGGACGTTCAGCCCGGCGCGGGCGTCGGTGAAGCCCAGGTAGACGCCGTACAGCAGCGGCCCGAGGCTGAGCACGGCTATCGGTATCAGTGCGGGCAGAAGCAGCACCCATACGTCCGGTCCCATCCGGCCCGCAGTCTGCGGCCGGGACCTGCGCCGTCGGCGGGGCGGGCCCGCGCCGCCGATACGGCCGCGCCCCTTCGCAGCAGGGGATGTCTCGACTGCGACGCTCACGGAATCTCCTTGTGCTGAGATGGTCCCCCGACCTGGTCGGCATGTGCGGCCGACGCACCGCAGGACTCGCGGACGATCAGCCTCGGCTGAACTGCGAGCCGGCTGACCGGCGCCTGGACCTCATCACCCAGACGACTGAGCAGGAGTTCGGCGGCCAGCCGCCCTCGCTCGTGGGCGCCGAGGTCCACGCTGGTCAGTGCAGGCCAGCAGGCCTCGGCGAGATCGGTGTTGTCCACGCCCACGACAGCTACGTCCTGCGGCACGGTGCGCCCGGTGCTGCGCAGGGCCCGCAGCGCCCCGACGGCGATCAGGTCGTTGGCGCAGAACAGGGCGTCCAGATCGGGGACCCGGTCCAGGAGCCGGCGGGCCGCCTCCTCGCCGGACTGGGCGTCGAAGCGCCCTGATGCGGTCAGAGCGTCGTCGTAGCGCAGTCCGCATGCGGCGAGCGCCCGTTCGTAGCCCTGGTGCCGCGCCGCTCCGGGGACGGTGTCCGCGGGTCCATTGAGTAAACCGATGCGGCGGCGGCCGGTGTCGGCCAGGTGGCGCACGGCCAGTTCGGCACCGGTGACGGAATCGGCCCGCACGCTGTCGACTGCCAGATCCTCCGGCAGCGAGCCGATGACCACGACCGGCGCGGCTGCCCGTCCGAGTTCGTCGAGGTGCGCGGGGGTGACCCGGATCGGGCACAGGATCAGGCCGTCGGAGTGGCGGTCGGCCAGCGCTCGCAGCGCCGCGAGCTCCTCGACCGGGTCGGCCTGGGTGGAGTGCAGCAGCAGCCGGTAGCCGGCCGCCCCCGCGGTCGCCTGGATGTGCCGCATCATGGCGACATAGACCGGATTGCCGATGTCGGGCATGGCGAAGGTGACCTGGCGGGACTGCCCGCCGCGGAGCGACCGGGCCATGGCGTTGGGCACATAACCGAGCTCGGCCGCAGCCGCCTGCACCTTCTTCACGGTCTCCGGGAGGCCGCCGAGACCCCGCAGCACCCGGGAGACCGAGGCTGTGGAGACTCCGGCGTGACGCGCGATCGTCTCGATCGTGGGAGACGAACCGGTCCGAGTGCGCACGTCCAGCCTCCGATAGATAGGCGGTAATCGATTACAGCCGTGTCATTTAATGGCCGTAAACGATTACAGGTGGGATGCCGATCAGCCTGACCTCGGGACATATGTGCTGTCAACCGATGTTAAGACTTTGTTTCCTGAGGGCCGATCAGGCAACTCGTGGATTGAATCCATTTGTCCGAATTTGCCCTGATTGACCACAGTTGCTCCATGGCCCAGTCGAACGCCGGACACCAGACCGACCAGTCATGACCGCCCGGCAGCACCCGGAAGTCCACCTCCACGCCCGAGCGCATCAGCGCACGGCGCAGCAGTACGGCCTCCCGGCTCCCCGGCACCTCGGCGTCGCCTGCCGCGAGCGCCAGGTGCAGGTCGAAGCTGCGGTCGCGCTCCACCAGGAGCCGCCCGTGGTGCAGCGCACGCCACCGTTCCTCCGAGAAGAGCAGTTCGCCCTCCCCGAAGGCCCCGTACCGACGGGTGTTGGACTCCCCCGGCGGCAGCCCCTGGTACACGGCAGGACTGAGCGCCAGCACCCGCCCGAACACCTCCGGGCGCAGCAGGGCCAGGCGCACCGCCCCGGCCGCACCCATGGACCAGCCACCCACCGTGCGGGCGTTTCGGTCGTCACGGACGGGCAGGGCGGATTCCACCGCGGGCAGGACATCGTCCAGCAACGCCCGGGCGACCGGCCTGCCGCGCGCATGGACGGAGTCCACGTACCAGCTCCCCCGGGCGCTCCACGGCGCGTCCACCCCGACCACGACGTGCGGTGGGAAGCGCCCCCGCGCCTCGCCCGCCCGCACCCGTCCGAGCAGCCTGAGGCTGTCGACGTAGGAGTCGCCCCGGCCGTGCAGCAGATGGAGAACGGGGAACGGCCCGCGACCCGCCGGAACCGACGCCCAGTACGAGACCTGCTCACCGAGCGCGGCGGACGCGGCGGTGGACCACCGTACGCCGGCATGGTCGAGCTCCTCGGGAACGCCGCCCCGCGGGGCGGAGGGGTTCACGAGGGGCCACCTCCGTCGGCCGCCCGAGCGGGGCGGCCCGGGTCCGACCTCGCCGTGAGCTGTTCGAGGGTCGGCATGCCCTCACGCGCACCCTCGTGCTCGGTGGACGCCGAGGCTGCGACCACCGCGACACGGACGGCCTCGACGATGTCCATGCCCCGCGCACGGCACCAGGCCAGGGCTCCGTTGAAGGTGTCGCCGGCGCCGGTGGTGTCCACCGCGGCCGCGCGGGGTGCGGCCACCCACTCGACCCGGTCGTTGCTCACCACGACCGCCCCCTCGGCGCCGAGGGTGGCCACGACGGTGCCGTTGACCTGGGCGGCCAGCTGCCGCGCGGCGCGCTCGACGTCGGTGGTGCCGGTCAGCGCCACAAGCTCGTGGGCGTTCGGGGTGAACAGGCAGCCGTCCGGCCACTCCCCCACCAGGGGATCCGCGGCCGGAGCGGGGTTGACGATCACTTCCCAGCCCGCAGCGGCAGCGTGGCCGACCGCCGTCCTGACCGCGTCGATCGGCAGTTCGAAGCAGGTGACCAGGACCCCGGCCGGCACCTCGCCGAGCACCGCAGCCAGGTCGTCCGCGCTGACGGCGGCGTTGGCCCCGGGCGCCACGGTGATCGCATTGTCACCGGCGGCGTCCACGATCACCACCGCGGTACCGGTCGGCGCCTCGGCAACCGCGCGGACATGGCGGCGGTCCACACCTTCGGCGTCGAGGTCGGCAAGGGCCGCGCGGCCGATGCTGTCGTCCCCGACCGCCGAGACCAGCAGGACCTCGCCCCCGAGACGGGCCGCGGCAACGGCCTGGTTCGCCCCTTTGCCTCCCCACCGCAGGGTCATGCTCGCGTCGCCGATCGTCTCGCCCGGCCGGGCGATGCGGCTGCTTGCCAGCCGGACGTCCTGGTTGAGGGAACCGAAGACCACGATGGGCCGGACTCCTGCGGACGGCTCTCCCCACGTCATCGCAGACCCTCCACGCTCAGGCGGGCACTTCGTTCACTTCGGGCATATCGGGCACTGCCCGGCTCCGTGCTCAGCGCGAGACCCGGCGCGAGGTGCGTACTGCGGCGTCCGTCCCGCGTCACTGCGGTCCGCCTCGACGGAGCCGGACGGACGCTCGCGCGGTCGGATGTGGTGGGCGATGGCATGGCGGGATGGCTCCTTACGGTGGAACGGCAGTGGGACGTCGAGCCGACTCGTGGACCGACCGGCCGAACATCGGCCCGGACGGTGACGGCCCTGCGGGGCGGAGGATGTGGCCGTGCCCGCAGGTCCTGCCGTGGGCGTGTACGGCGCGGTGGACCCGATCAGGGGGGTGGCGCGCAGGATTCGCGGACGACCAGCTCGGTCGGCAGGCTGACGGTCGTGTACGGGGAGACGGCCTCGTCGTCCAACAGCAGGCCCGTCACCCTGGCCGCTATCTGCCGGACCGGCTGCCGCACGGTGGTCAGCGGCGGAGAGGTCAGCGCCGACAGCGCGATGGCGTCGAACCCGCATATGGAGACATCCGCCGGCACTCGCAGTCCCCGCTGCACACAGGCGTGCAGAACGCCCACGGCCTGCTGGTCACTGCTGGCGAAGACAGCCGTCGGCGGCCGGTCCTGGTCGAACAGACGATGCGCGGCCACCATGCCGAACTCGTAGTCGAACGGACCCCGCGTGACGAGTTGCCCGCCGCCGGGCATGCCGCCCATCACCGCTAGGTATCCCGCGAGGCGTTCGTCCGCCGCGCGCACACCGGCAGGTCCGGCCACGCAGGCGATCCGCTCGTGGCCCAGTCCTCTCAGGTAGGCGACCGCGGCGCTCGCCCCCAGACGGTTGTCGCTGACCACCGCGGGGGCCGGGCACCCGGCGACGCTGCGGTCACACACCACCAACGGCACCTCACCGGTGTCGGGCAGCTCGACCGTCCCGCCGGTCGGCACCACCACCACGCCTCTCGGATTGTGATCGGCGGCCGACAGGACCGCCTCCCGTTCCGTGTCAGCGGACTCCATGGAGTTCCGCAGCGTCAGCTGGTAGCCCCGCTCCGAGCACGCCAGCTCCAGCTCCTTGGCAAGCTCGGCGAAGAACGGGTTGGTGATGTCCGGCACGACCAGGGACACAAGCTGCGCACGCCGCATCCGCAGACCCTTGGCCAACGGGTTGGGCCGGTATCCCAGCTCCCGCGCAGCCACCTCGACGCGCTCCCGCAGCTCAGCCCCGACCCCGGGATGCCCGTTGACCGCCCGGGAGGCTGACCCCAGGGACACCCCCGCCCGAGCGGCGACATCACTCAGTCGAACCATGGACACCTCGATGAATCGATTCCACAACGAGCACATCCTGATGCCGAACAGCGAGGGCGTCAACCCTCACCGGCCATGAAACCCCTAGTCACAGGCTTTCGCAGAGGCTCGGGGAGGCTAGCTCGCACGGACGCGGCAGGCTTTGGCGTGGAAATCGATTCACCGCACGGCCGAGGAGTGCCGGCTGCGGGCGCCCGTGACACCGCCCGTACACGCGCCACCGCTTCCCTCCCCAGCGGGCGTGAGCCGACGAGCATCCACTCCACCGCTGTGCGCCAGCCCCGCAGCAAGGCCGCCGGAGGCTCGGCAAAGGCCTGGCCGCCGCCGGCGCCGACGGTCGCGCAGGCGGGCCGGCTCGGCCCGCTCGTCCACGCTCAACCCGCCGGAGACCGCGTCCGACTGCTCGGAGCAGCGCACCTCGCCCGCAGCGTCTCCCGTTTCACCCGGAGCTCCAGCGGCACCGATTCAATCGTCCGGCCCGTGGACCGGACCGGCGTCACCGCATCCCGTTTGAACCCGCCGCTGTGCGGGGCCCAGCCACGCCGAATCACCCTGCCCTCCGCCGAACGACGGCGGATTTGACCGACCGGCGCATGGAGGGCGACATCGTCTGGCGGCGGCGAACAACGGGGGACGTTGTTCGCTGGCCCACCGGTTTTGTGGTCATGCTCTAATCGCCGGATGACGACGATCGAACCAGGGCTGATACGACGTTGGGTGGACGGCTGGACCGTCGCCCGCTCCCTGCCCGAGGCCGAGCCTGTCGAGCCCGTCGGGGACGGCCTGCGGTCCGAGTGCGACCAACCCGGCCGCGAGGTCGAGGTGTTCGCGCTGCGTGCGGACGAGGAGCCCGAGTCCTTGGCACGGCTGGCGGCAGCCGTCGCCGCCGCGCAGCAGACCACCTGGCTCGCTGTGCCTACGCTGCGCCCAGACACAGCCGAAGCCATCGTCGGCGCCGCCGGACTGGAGTTGCTCAACCGGTCCGAGTGGTTCATGACGACCGATCTGACGGATCACCCGCAGCACGGGCCTGCCGCGCCGTACGAGCGCGAGGTGCGCACGGAGGGACCGGTCACGGTCGTCTCCCTCCATGCCCCCTCAGGAGAATTGGCAGCGCGCGGCTTCATTGCCGTGGTCGGCGGTGATGCGATCGCCGATCGCATCCAGACGGACGCAGCACACCGCCGACGCGGGCTGGGCCGCGCCATGATGAGCGCTCTGGCGGAGGCCGCCGTGTCCCAGGGTGCCCGTACTGGTCTTCTCATTGCCAGCGAGGAAGGCCAGCGCCTCTACTCCTCCCTCGGCTGGCACCACAAAGCCGACGTCCTGATCGCCAAGGGGCCGACGGTTCCCTCCATCCGGTAGGACGTGTCCCGTTGTGCGGAGGCCCATGCGTGACCGGCCGGAAATGGATCACTTGAGGCGTCGAGTGGTGGGGCGGCCGCCCCAGCGGTAGCGGCTCGTTGCCCGGCGGACCAGCATGCGGAGCATGACGAGAGCGGCGGCGAGGTAAAGGGGGAAGTCCACGACGCTGCCGCTCTTCTCTGTGCAGGGCCGGAGCTTGCCGTAGCCGTTCATCCATGCGGTGCGTGCGCTCGACGACCCAGCGCTTGCCGGCCTGAATCGCGGCTGGCACTCCCTCACGTGCGATCCCGGCCGTGAATCCCAACTGGACCATCAGCGTACGGGTCCGAAGAAGAACCGGGTCGAGCCGTACTTCACCCTCGCCAACGCGCACTGGCCACCCCATCGAGGCCCACTTCGGACCGCCACGGCAGTTCAGCGCGCGATGTGACGGACCAGCATGATCCAACCCCGGCGGGCCTTCCCGGTCAGAGCATCAACTCGGACTGATTGCGGCCTCGATGTGGGCGAGTTGGGCGGCGAGGATCTCTTCGAATGCGGCACGGCGGTCTGCCCCGAGGGGATGGACATCCCGGGCGAAGTGGGCCAGGGCGGGGAAGCGTTCGGGGTCGGCGCCCAGCACCGCAACGCGGAACAGTTCCAAACCCTGTTCGTGCTCCTGGGGGGTGATGGTGCTGACCCCGGCCTCGGAGGCGATCAGTGCGGTGAGCAGGACCGCGATCCGGTGGTAGCGCGCCGGGATCTCCTCGTCGGGCAGTCCCGACGCTCGCAGGGCCTGCAGCACCTCTTCCATGATCAGCCGGGAGCCGGTGCCGCTGGACGCATAGCGTCCCCACACCATGGCCACCTGGGGCTGCTGACCGAAGGCCTCTCTGACGCGCAGGGCCAAGGCGGTGATCCGCTGCTTCCAGTCGCCCTCGGGGCGGTAGCCGTCCATGGCGGCCATGAGAATACGGTCGGCGAGCGCTCGCAGCAGCTCTGTCTTGCTGCGGAAATGCCGATAGAGGCTGGAGGAGTCGGTCCCGAGGGCCGCAGCGAGCTTGCGCACACTGAACGACTCGGCGTCGCCCGTGCGCAGCAGCTCCGCCGCCGCATCCAGGATCTCCTCGGTCGACCAACGCCTTCGGCCTGTCATCCCGCTCCTCTCGCCGCCTCTCAGTCTACCGATGCACTTGGCGTTGCACGCACCGCGTGCATAATGGAATGGAGCAAGCCGAGGCGCCCGCCAGCAGGCGGATCGGCATGCCACTCATGCCCTGTCACCCGAGTCGGGAGACCGAGGTGGAAGCCCACCCCGGGACACGAAAGGACGCATGTTGTGAGGAACCCACTGAATGCCGCGGCGCTGAACGCCGCCCTTGAGGACGTCCACCGCGCCGGGATACCCGGCCTGTTCGCCGAGGTACGTGACGGCGAACAGGTATGGCGCGGCGCCGCCGGGGTCGCCGATGTCGCCACCGGCCGTCCCGTCACCGCCGACCTGCGGCACCGCGTCGGCAGCATCACCAAGACCTTCACCGCTGCCGCGGTCCTGCAGCAGGTCGAAGGCGGTGAGATCGGCCTCGACACACCGATCGGCCGGTACCTTCCGAGGCTGGTTCCCGGAGAACGCGGTGAGGCGATCACAGTCCGGATGCTGATCAACCACACGAGCGGCCTCGCCGAGTACCTCCCGTACGCCTACCCCTCCCTCAAGGCGTTTCCCGCCCTCGCGGACACCGGGCCCCAGAGCCTGGACGACAACCGCTTTACACGGTTTCACCCCACCGAACTGATCGACCTGGGGGTCGGCGCACCTGCCGTCGGCGCCCCGGGCGGCACTCCTGGGGTGTACTCCAACACCAACTACCTGCTCCTCGGCGAACTCCTGCACCAGGTGACCGGCACCACCGCCGAGCGGTACATCACCCGGAACATCATCGAGCGCGCAGGGCTCCGGGACACCGAACTCCCCACCGAGCCGTACCTCCACGGGCCGCACTCGCGGATGTACGAGGCGTGGTTCGGCATGATCGACCCGCCGCGCGACTACAGCGTCTACGACATGTCATGGGTGGGGCCCGCGGCCTCGCTGATATCGACCGTCACCGATCTCAACCGCTTCTTCACCATGCTGCTTGCCGGCGAGATCGTCAGCCCGTCGTCGCTGGCGCAGATGCAACGCACCGTCCCGGTCGTCTCCCGGGAGGGAAGGACGATCGACTACGGCCTCGGCCTGCACCCGATCGAGGCTCCCGGTCAGGGCACCTTCTGGGGTCACGGCGGCACGGCCTGGGGTGCCGGAGCGCTGGCCATGACCCGCGCCGACGGCAGGCGGCAGATGGCCGTCGCGGTGAACCTGCAGAGGTGGAACAGGCTCGACGCCTCCGGCAGGCCCCAGCCCCACCCCCTCGACGCGGCACTTGCGGCCCTCTACCGCGTGGCGATGTACGGCTGACCGCAACACGTGGAGAACCATGGCGACGCCGGGGGTTCTCGGCGATCCGGATCGCGGTGAGCGTCCTGCCGCGGGTGCCGCAGGCCGAGGCGGACCAGATCGCGGCCTGCGACTTCCGGCCTCCGTCCCTCGGCGCCACACCCGCGCCCGACCGAAGACCACCTTTGACCGGGACTCACACATCGGCCGGTGGACGCAACACCCGGCCAGAGCGGCGTGACACGCGGTTACGCCATGAGCAGGAGCCCGCGGGCCGGGGCCGGCACCGCTCGGCTTCGCCATCCAGCTGGTCCGGGTCACACATGGCCGCTCCCTGAGCCGGGTCGGGCCCGGCGGCAACGCGGAGTCGGTGGTAATGGTGAGATCATGCCCTCACCTCAGTCGGCTCCCGAGTCCGAGCGACGGTCCTGGACACCGCTGCTGGCGGTGTGCGCCGGGTATTTCATGGTGATCCTGGATGTGACGATCATCAACGTCGCCGTGCCGGTGGTCGGCCGGGAACTGTCGGCCTCGCTCACCGGCATCCAGTGGATCACCGACGGGTACACCCTGGTCTTCGCCGGGTTCCTGCTGGCCGGTGGCGCACTGGGCGACCGGCTGGGCAACCGTCGGGTCTTCTGCTGGGGCGTGGCGGTGTTCACGGTGTCTTCGGCCGCGTGCGCGCTCGCGCCGCACGCCGCCTTCCTGGTCGCGGCCCGGCTGGTGGAGGGGCTCGGCGCAGCACTGATCGTGCCCGGTTCTCTGGCCCTGCTCCAGCAGGCCTACCCAGCGCCGGCCGCACGTTCGCGGGCCTTTGGACTGTGGGGTTCGATGGCGGGCATCGCGGCCTCCGCCGGGCCGCTGGTGGGCGGGCTGCTCGTCTCCACGGTGGGTTGGCGCTGGGTGTTCCTCATCAACCTGCCCGTCGGTGTGGCCTGCCTGATGCTGACGCTGCGACACGTGGCGTGCTCACCCCGGCGCGCCGACCGAGCCCTGGACTGGCCCGCGCAGTGCGCGGTCGTAGCCGCGGTGGCGCTGCTGACCGCGGCGCTCAACGAGGCCGGACGGCGGGGCTGGTCCGATCCGGCTGTCATCGCCGGAGTGAGCCTGGCCGTGCTGGCCGCCGCGGCGTTCGCGGCACGCGAGCGGCTGGCCCGCTCCCCCGCCCTTCCGCTGAGCCTGCTGCGCTCTCGGGCGATGAGCGGCGGATCCGTCATCGGCCTGCTGTTCAACTTCGGCTTCTACGGCATGGTGTTCACCGCCAGCCTGGAATTCCAGCACCAGCGCGGCTTCAGCGCACTCCGCACCGGGCTGGCGCTGTTTCCGGCAGTGGCGATGACCATGTTCGCCTCCGTCCTGTCCGGACGTCTGACCCGCCGCACCGGCGACCGTCCGCTGGTGATCTCCGGCATGCTCCTCGCCGCCCTGGGGCTGGCCGGCTGGGCCTCGGCCGGAACCGACCCCGCCTACCCGCTCCTGGTGGCCCCGATGATGGCCGCCGGGTTCGGTACCTCCTTCGCCCTCACCGGCGGAGCCGCCACGGTGATGGGCGCGGCGCCCCCGGCCTACTCCGGGGCCGCCTCCGCCCTGTTCAACACCGCCCGTCAGATCGGCAGCGCCACCGGCGTAGCGCTCGGCGGCAGCCTGCTCGCCACCGCCGCCGACTACAGCGCCGGGCTACGCACCAGCATGGCCATCGGCGCGCTCGCCTACCTGGCCGCCGCGGGCCTCGCGTGGCTGTGCGTGCCGGCGCATGGCTGACGACGGCGGGGCAAGCGTCGAACACCGCGGCAGATCAGCGATCAAGGCCTCGACCCGTAGGGATGACGTATCCGCACCCACACAGGGCACGCCCAGGCTTGGCTTCGTTCACTTCAAGCGACAGCGTTTGCCGATGACTTACGGCGGCAGTCGATGATTGACAACTGAGGGGATGCCGACGAGTTCTGACGGCGCTGCCGATGGCCATGGCGGCCGCGGTTCCGGGAGCCAAGGGGTGAGGCATGGGATCCTCGATCATGCCTGTGACCAATCCGTGGCTGGCCGGCCCGTCCCCGAAGAAGCGCCTCGATCGAGAGCGCCTGGAAGAACGCATACTCAACCTGCTGTCGTCGCAGAACATGTGCGTGCTCGCGACAGCCGGGCCGGAGGGGCCGCTCGCGACGCCGGTGCGGTACTTCCACCTCGACTTCGCGGTGATGTTCAGCACGGCTCCCGCATCGCCGAAGATGAGGAACCTTGCAGCCGATCCCCTGGTGTCGGTGGGAATCTTCGCTCCGCTGGTCGGGCAGGCCAGCAGCCGAGGGGCTCAGGTCTTCGGGCAGGCTCGTGTGCTGTCGGAGGGCGACCCTGATGTTGAACACTACTGGCCGGCTTTCCGTTGGCAGTCCGACCACGTCGAGCGGTCGCGCTCCCTGGACGAACCTCCGTCCGGGCCTCTCGTCGTGATCGAGGCGGACCGGATCGTCTATACCGAGCACTGGTTGCGGCGTGAGGGGTTCGCGCCGCGTCAGTTCTGGACCAGGTCGGGCGAGTAGTCCGGGGTCCCTTCGGCCGGCCGGTGGGGCGGTCAGCGGGCCTTGGCGGGTTCCTCGGCTCGGGAGCCGGCGCGGCGGTTCCGCCTCTGACCGTACGGGCGGCACCACTTCACCATGGTGGTGTCGGTACTCCGTCCAGCTCCCCGACCCGCCCGGCGGCCTCCGGCCCTCCGTGACCCGGACGCCGCCGACGAGCAGCGCGGCAGGCGTGGTCGACACGCCCGCCGTTCCTGCCGTCGTGGCAGGTTCGCGCACTCGGCCACCCGCTTGGTGCGGCTATACCTGTGCCGGCTCGATGCCGACGGCTCGGGCGCGGACCACGAAGGGCCGGGAGAAGACGGTGATGGCGACGGAGACTGCGGCAAGCGCAGTGATGGCCGTGCCGGGGGTGAGGTGTTGGGCAACGCCGCCGGCGATCGCGGCTCCGATGCCCTGCCACGTCATTCGGCCGGCGGACTCAACTCCCTGGACCTGACCGCGGATCGGATCGGGGGTCACCGCGAGAAGCTGTTCCTGGAGGGGCAGGGTGGCGGCAAACCCGGCACTGGCGATGAACACCACGGCTGTCGCCATCACCATGGGTGGGTGGGCGGCGAACAGCAGGTAAGGCATGGCGAGCAGCAGTCGCAGGGCGAATGCGCAGCGGCGTCGCTGGTCGGCGGTGAAGAGTCGCCCGACGGTCAGGTCACCGAGGAGCATGCCTGCCGATCCGGCAGCCAGCAGGGCTCCGGCGTGATCCGGGGCGTAGGAGAGGAACAGGGCCTCGCAGCCGACGATCAGCCCGTTCGGGACCCACAGGTTCAGCAGCACCGCGCGCTGGCCGGAGTGGGAGAAGAGCGCGATGTTCGTCGTCCAGGTCCGGCGCAGTCCGGGGCGACGGGTGAGGCGGATCGAGCGTTCCCGGACAGTCGTTGCCACAACGACCAGCCCGACTCCGGTCAGGGCCGTTGCGGCGATGAAGACCTCTTGCGGGCTCAGGTACCCCAGCAGTACGGCGCCGATGGCGTAGCCGAGGACGGCCGTGCCACCCGAGGTGATGTTCATGAGCGATCGTGCGAGCGCGTACATAGAGGTCGGCACCACTTCGGCGAGCAGCCCCATCCGCGTTCCGTTCCCCAGGGACTGGAAGAACCCCAGCACCAGGAGCAGACCGAACCGGGCAGCCAGCGGCAGCCCCGGAAGCGCCTGTGCAGCAATGCCCACCAGCGAGAGGCACTGGAGGGCGACAAGAGTCCGGCGAGGACGGCTCCCGTCCGCGACCGACATTGTCAGCGCCCCGAGTACCGTCGCGAACGTGGCGCCGTACATGCTCACGGCTGTCAGAAACGGGGATCGGGTCTGGTGGTTGACCAGTGTGCCGAGAGCAAAGCCCGACAAGGTGCTCGCTGCGACGGTGAGGGTGAAGCCGGCGTACAACCCGGCGAACTCACGGTTGCGGAGCAGGCCGAGGTAGCCGGTGGTGGGAGGCGTGCTGGACCGGGATGTGTCTGAAGGCATGAAAAAAGCCTCCGAGCGCACCCGTTGGGGCGCCGAAGGCCAACACGCTCATTGTAGCAGCCGGCCCAGCCCCATCCACGCCTCGCCGTCATCAGACCGCTGACGGCACGGTCCCGGACGCGGGCATGCACGGACCGCGGCTGCACTGCTGCCACCGGGGGCGGGCGCACCGGCGAGCTCGACGACGGCCTGTCATCTTGTCTGCGACAGCGTCCACATCTGGTCCGGCCCCCCCATTGCTGCCACCGGCCCCTGGTCGAAGTCAGCCGATCGCGAGCTGTCCGCCGCTGACCGCAAGGACCGTGCCGGTGATGTAGCTGGCGCGGGAGGAAGCAAGGAACAGAACTGCTTCCGCGATCTCCTCAGGCTCTGCGACCCGCCCCAGTACGGTGGTTCGGCCAATCATCTGGAGGGTTTCATCCCCCATCTCCTTCGTCCCCGGGGTATGGACAGGGCCGGGGGCCACGGCATTCACACGGACGCCCCGGGCGCCGAACTCGTCGGCCCACAGGCGGGTGAGGAGTTCGAGCGCGGCTTTGGAGGCTCCATAGGCTGCCGTGCCCCGGACCGGCGTGGTGGCTGCCTCTGTACTGAGATTCACGATGGTGCCGCGTCCCCGTGTGGCCATGGCCGGTGCGAGTGCGCCGACCAGGAGCATCGGAGCACGCGTGTTGATGGCCATATGGGTGTCGAACAGCTCGGATGTGGTGTCCGGGGTGCTGGCGAACCGATAGATGCCAGCGTTGTTGATCAGAACGTCCACCTCGCCTGCTTCGGCGGCAAGACGGAGCACGTCCTCAGGCTTGCTCAGATCCGCGGCAACGAACCGGGCGCTTCCGCCCGCGGCGGCGACTTCTTCGATGGTCTCGGCACCGCGCTGCTTGTCCCGCCCATGGACGACGACCGAGGCACCCAAGGCGGCCAGGCGAAGGGCAATCGTCCGGCCGATGCCGGCGGTGGCGCCAGTGACAAGAGCGGTGGATCCGGCCAGTTCTGCAGTCATGGGAGGCTCCTGGGAGACGAGAGGTACAACCAGCTGTCGGCTGTCCCTCGTATAACGCCAGGGCCTGCTGTGCGGCACGGACCTCGGTGACCGGATAGGCCGGCGGGGTGACGTGGCCGCGGACGCCGGGCTGGTGTCGGTGGTCCGGCCGGCCGAGCGGTGCGCGGGCGCACCCTACGAGGACGGCGATCCGGCGTACGTCCTCGCTGACGTCCAGACTGCCGGGGATCAGCATCCAGTTCCGCTGCCCACCCCGACCCGGATCCAAGCCTGTTGACCGAGGGGGGTGGGTCGGGCCCGCAGCAACATCACTGCGTCGGTGAGATCCCGGTACCGGAACGCCTTGATCGGAATATCCACGCGCATTCCGACAGAGACAACACCGTGTTGGCACGCGCCAAGCCGCCGGCCGGACACCTGGCTGAGATGTCCGGCCTGCGCGGTACGAAGCGCTGGTACCGTCCGGCGGACCCCGGAGTCCGCCCAGAGTTGCCGTATCAGGCGGCGTTGAGCAGCTCCGAGAGCTGGGTCGTGTCGATGAGGTGGGCGCGGGACGGGAACACCTCGTTGACCAGGACCCGGTGAACCTCCGGGTGGGGGTCGGCGACCCCGTCGGAGAGGACGAAGACGCGGTAGTCGCGGTCGGCCGTGTCGATGAGGGTGGACAGGACGACGCCGCCGGTGCTGATCCCGGAGAGGATCAGGGTGTCGATACCGCGGTCGCGCAGCTGCTCGTGAAGGTCGGTGGTGGAGACCGAGCCGACACGGATCTTCCGAACGACGATGTCGCCGTCCTCGGGGGCGATCCGCGCGTCGATCTGCGTGGCGGCATCCTCGTGGTGCAGCCGCTTCGCGGCGGCGACCGCGCTGAAGACCTTGTTGGTCTCGGGGACCGCGCTCCAGTCGTCCTCGGTGAAGGCGACGCGCACATAGCCGATGGTGCCGCCGGCGGCGCGGACGTCGTCTATCGCACCCTTGACCCGCTCGATGAGCGCATCGGACTCAGGAACGATGGGGACGATGCCGTTCTGGAAGTCCATCGCCAGCAGAGCGGTCCGCCGGGGGTCGATCGCGGGGAAGGCGGGGGTGGCGTCGGTGGTCATGCCTGGGTCTCCTTGCGGGTTGTTGCTGTGTTCGCGGTGTTCGTGGGGTGGTTGGTTCGGTTCGGGGTGCCGGGCTCCCGGTCCGTGCCGCGCCGCATCAGGCGTCGGTCGAGAACGGTCAGCAGGAGGACTGCGGCGCCTGCCGCGGCCAGCACGAGGCCGAGGATGTGCAGTCCGTGGTCGGTTACGCCGTCCCGGAAGACGATGCTGCCGATCACGGCCGAGATGATGGTGCCGAGGTAGCCGAAGGTCCGGAACAGGCCGGACGTGGTGCCGATCTGGTCGGGCGGCGCGGCGAGGTAGAGCGCGGTCTGGTTGCCCACCGTGGTGGCAGCGGACGTGACACCGAAGACAAGGGACACCAGCACGATCGCGATGGCCGGGCTGTGCGAGGTGAGCAGCACGATGCCGATCGAGCCGAGCACCATGGTGACGGCCGCGGTGATCAGCGGTCCGCGTACCAGGTTGCGACTGGCGAGCGGGCGTGAGAGCAGGGCGGAGACAGCCCCCATCGGCAGCAGTAGGAGTCCGGACGCCACGGTGGACAGGCCGTGCGCGGCTTCCATCCACTGCGTCATGCCGTACATCACGGAGTAGACGCCGAGCAGGGTGAGCGCCTGACGCAGGTAGGTGCGGGCGAGGGCGCTGTTGGCGGCAAGCCCCCGGAAGTCGAAGAACGGCGCGGCCCTGCGCAGCTCCCACCACACGGTGGGCACGGCGGCCACCACGAAGAGGAGCAGGGCGATCCACCCGAGGTGGGGCAGGCCCATGAGGAAGACGACCAGGGCGGTCATGGAAGCGACGAAGCCCAGGATGCCGGGCAGGTCGATCCGGTCGGCGACCTGGCGCCAACCGCTCTGCTCGCGGTCGAGCGGGGGGTCCTTGGGCAGCCAGCTCACCGCCATGAGCAGGGCGGTCGCGGTGACCGGGATGTTGATCAGGAAGGCCCACCGCCAGCCGGCGGCGCCGACCAGGAGTCCGCCGACCGGAGGGCCGACGGCGACGGTGGCCATGCCGGCGATCGCAATACCGCCGAGCACCCCGCCGGGCGGCGCGTCGAGCCTGGCGTCCTGGGCACGGCGCCGGATCAGCACCATCGCGCAGGGGAAGGCGGCCGAGGTGCCGATGCCGATCAGGACCCGGGCGACGGTGAGCATGGCCAGGTTCTGGCCGAGGCCGCCGACCACACCACCGAGCAGCACGAACAGGATGCCGGACAGGAAGACGCGGCGTGCGCCGAGTACTTCCGCCAGCTTGCCCGCGGTGGGCTGCGCGACGGCGCTGGCCAGGTAGAGCGAGGAGACCAGCACGGCGGTGGCGCCGACCGCCACGTTCAGTTCGGTGGCGATGGGTACCAGGGCGGTCGCGATGATGGAGCTGTTGATCGGGTTGAGGGCGGAACCCACGTAGAGCGGGGTGGTCAACCTCCACCCGAAGGGATTGCGCTTCAGGTCACCGGGCGAAGTGTCGCTCTGGCTGACGGCAGAGTTCATATGCCGCCACCGCTGAGGTCGGCTTCGGCGAGCCGCTCGAGGAGCTCGATGGCCTTCTCGACGATCGCGCGTTCCTCGGGGGCGACCATCTGGTCGATGGCGCGCGCAAGGAAGGTGGCGCGGCCCGACAGGAGCCGGTCGACCAGCTCGGCCGCAGATGCGTCGGCGCTGATCAGCTTCTTGCGACCGTCCTGCGGATCTGGCTCGCTGTGCACGAGACCGGCAGCCTTGAGCACGGCCAGGCTCTGCGCGATGGCCTGCGCGCTCACGTGCTCCGCTGCGGCGAGCCCGGCCGCCGTCACGGGGCCCTCCCGCACCACGCTCGCCAGCACGCCAAGCTGCGTGGCGGTCAGGCCGGTCGCGTTCTGCCCGGACTCAGAGCGCAGGCGTGCGCGCAACCGTGTCATCGCGTCTTGGAGCCGCTGTGCAGTCGGCGCAGGCATCGCGGGCTGCTGCGACACGGGGTTGGTGTTCACTCCGCCACCCTAAAACCCATCAAGTAACTTTGCCAAGTTGCTTGTCTAAATCTCGGCCCCTCGCCCCTGCGAAAGCCGCGCTGCCCTTGAGATGACTGGGAACGGCCGAACGCCCCCGGGGGTGTCCCGGGGGCGTTCGGTGGTGGTGCTGGTGTGCCGGGGTCGGCTCAGTACCAGTGGTGGGTCTGCCAGAAGTTCCAGGCGGCGTTGGGGCTGCCGTAGCGGTCGTTCATGTACGTCATGGCCCACTTGATCTGGGTGGCGGGGTTGGTGCGCCAGTCGGAGCCGGCGGAGGCCATCTTGGAGCCCGGCAGGGCCTGGCACAGGCCGTAGGCGCCGGAGGAGCCGTTGGTGGCGTGGACGTCCCAGTCGGACTCGTGGGTCACGATGTGGTTGAACGCGGCCCACTGCGAGGCGGGGACCATCGACTTGGCCAGCGCCTTGGCAGCGGCAGGGGACGTGCCGGTGGTGGCGGCGAAGGTGCGCGCGTCGACCTGCTGGTGGTGCGCGCTCGTCCGGGTCGCCTGCTGTGCGGTGGCCGCGGAGGCGGCCGGAGCGGCGATGGCGGCCACCGAGGCCAGGCCCGCGGTGGTGGCCAGGACAGCGGCGGTGGTGTGCAGGCGGCGGGGAAGGGCGAAGCGCATCAAGCTGGGGACCTCGATCGGTTGGCTGGGCGGTCCGGGACGGTAACCCCGGCGCCCGTGGCACCCGGTGTCGGTTGGTGCCGGGCGGGACGCTCACAGACCGCGGGATGCGATCCGCTGCGCCGTTCGGACTCGTCCCACCGTGGACGACCCGGCCGCCCCCGGCAAACACCCCACCTACGACCCGAACCCGTAGACCGGCTGCCCGTTGCGGGGGCCGGTGGCCGTGGCCGGAGCCCCTCCGGAACGCCGGCATCGCGGGGCCGGGCAGGCCGCGGCGGATCGGCGCGAAGCGCGATGACCTGCACCTTTAGCCTGCTTTGTCTGGATTCTGCAGATAAACATCTGGATGAGGTTATTTGCTGGCACGGCCGTCGCCCGCTCGCCGCAGCCGCGCCTACTGCCGGGCGTCGTACACCCCTGGGCCCGTGTGAGGCGCTTCACTCCCGCCCTCCCACTGCCCCCCTGGTCGCTGTGACCCGGGCCACCCGAACCTGGTCCCTGAGTGCCACCTGCCGGGCACGCCAACCACCGCCGAGACCAACCCGTGCCCGCAGATTGCTCACAGAAGGAACCGCCGCTGTGACAACCGGTGACGGTCGGGTTGCGCGTGCGACTGGCCCGCGGGCGGGTACGCGCTTCCCCGTCGCCCAGCGCCGACGGCCCAGTACCGCCGAGGCCCGTGGGGTTCGGCGGTCGCACGAGCTGGCGAGTCCGGCTCCGGCAGGACCATGCGGCCCGGGTCGCCGTCGAGCCCGGCCGGGCCTCGGTCATCGCGGACGGCGGCTATAGGAGCGCGGGCCTGGACATCCCGCACCACAGTGAACGCGGCCAGACCGAAATGCCTGCATCGAATGAGGAGCAGAACACCTTCCACCGAAGGTCCGGACCCGCGTCGAGGTCGAGCACGTCTTCGCGCGGATGAAGATGCCCGGCATCGCCCGACTGCACAACCTTGCCCTCACGGGACGACTCCCGCCCCGCACCAGACCACCGTCAAGAGAGCCCCGAGGAACACGGCTCCCCACGCTCCCCACCTCGCCGGTCCGGAGGATGCTCAGTCGAGACAGAACTCGTTGCCCTCGATGTCCTGCATCAGGATGCACGAATCATTGCCGTCATACAGAAGCTGCACCCGTACCGCGCCCAGCGGGAGCAGTCGTGCGCACTCGGCTTCGAGCACCGCGAGGCGCTCTTCACCCACAAGCCCGGTGCCGACCCTCACATCAAGATGCACCCGATTCTTGACGACCTTGCCTTCGGGAACGCGCTGAAAGAACAGCCGCGGGCCCACACCCGAGGGATCACTGCAGGCACACCATGAACCCCGGTCCTCAACAGGCCGGGAGCGGTCGAACTCGTCCCAACTGGCGAACCCCGCCGGTGCCGGCGATACGACGTACCCCAACACCTCGCACCAGAAGCGAGCGACGCGCTCAGGTTCGGCGCAGTCAAAGGTGACTTGGAACTGCTTGACGGACGACACGGGAGCACCATAACAGGGACACCTCCATGCCCATCTCCAGCTGGGGACAGGCATGTTGACGGAAGGTCGGACCTTGCGAGCCGCTGCTTCCTCGTGCGGCCGCAGGTCCGCGTTCATGGATCCCCGCGATCCGGCGGACGTCGACGGCGTGATCAGCTTTGACTTCGACGAGCAGCGACGCCTCATCGACATCAAGGGGCTGCCGGCCGGTTCACAGCAAGGCACCCGCGATCCCCTCGCCTCCGCCAGGCTGGAAGAGGCTCAGCGTCCCGGGCAACCTTGACCGCAGCCGACGTTCTCGGTCGGATGGCCGCCGTCAGTCCCGGCGCTACGGGCGCCACGGGCGCCACCGGCGTCCCCGGCCTTGGCGTCCTGCCAGTGGTGGGGACCGACGGCCTTCACAGCACGCCTTCGTCCGTCTCCTCCGAATCATCGTGCGGGCCCGATGCGGCCGACGGCTCGTCGGGGGTGGGGTTGGCCCGTACTGCTTCGTTGCCGCCCACGGCGTCGGTGGGGTCAGGCGGTACGGGGAGGTTGCTGAGGGAGCGCAGGGCGGCGTCCTCGGCCGCGGTGTCGCCGGTGGCGTGGAAGAGGGCGGCAGCACGGACAAATGTCTCCGCCGCGTTCAGGAGGCGGTGCACATGGCGATAGGCGTGGCCGAGGTTGGCGAATTCGACGCCCTGGGCATGGATGTCACCGGTCTCCTCGAAGAGGGCGGCCGCCTCGAGGTGGAGCGGGATCGCTTCGGCCGCTCGGCCCGCCTCCTGGAGCGCGCCGGCCCGGTTGCCGACCGCCATGGCCTCGGAGTGCCGGTCGCGGAGCTCGCGGAAGAGCGCGCCCGCTTGCGCGTGCTCGTCCGCGGCCTCCTCCGGGCGGCCCAGACGCCGAAGGCACAGGGCGAGGTTGTCCAGGCACTCCGCTTCGGAGTACCGGTCGCCGACCTCGACGAAGACGAGCCGCGCCTGCTGGTGTGCGTCGAGCGCCTCCTGGATCCGGCCCAGGTGGCGCAGGCACAGGCCGACGTTGTTCAGCGTCTCGGCCTCGCCGTATCGGTCGCCGGTCTCCCGGCAGATCGCCAGGTCCCGGTCCAGCACGTCATACGCCTCCTCGTCCCGGCCGACGCGCATCAGCGCGGTACCCAGATTGGCCAGCGCCCGCCCCTCGTAGCGCAGGTCGCCGTCCTCGCGGTGGATGGCTGCGGCCCGGGTGAGCGGGGCGATGGCGTCGCCGAACCGGCGCACATCCAGCAGGACGAGGGCGATGCCGTTCAGGGCGAGGGCCTCGTGAAAGCGGTCGCCGATCTCCCGGGCCTTCTGGAGGGCTTCGGCATGCACGGCCATGGCCTCGGGGAAGCTGCGGGCCTCGCGCAGGGAGGTACCGAGGTTGGTCATCGCCGTGGCCTCCAGTTCATGGAACCCTTCCCCCGGACCGCCCTGCGCGAGCGCGCCGACGCCGTCCGGGCCGAGCGCGCGGATACTGTCCAGGACGGCCCTTGTGATGGCGGTCATCTCCTCGACCCAGCGGTTCCGCGACAGGAAGGCCCGCAGGCAATCGACGAGTTCCACGCAGGTCAGCAGGTGGCTGTCCGCGTGCTCGGTGACGGCCGCGACGAGGTTGGGCCGTTCTGCCTCCAGCCAGGCCACGGCATCTTCCCGGTCCGGGAAGCGGTCACCGGCGCTGTCCCCTTCCAGCTTGGAGGAGGCTGCCCGGGTCTCGGCGAGGTAGTGGTCCAGCAGTGCGCCCAGCGCCTGCGTCCGCCGGTCTTCGTCCGCCTGCCGGCTGCCGAGTTCGGCGGCGTAGAGCCCCACCAGGTCGTGCATCGACCAGCGTTCGGGGGCCGGTTGCTCCAGCAGATGTGTGCGGGCCAGGTCTCGCAGCAGACGGCGGGCACCCGTCCTCTCACCGAGCAGTACCGCCGCCGCCGGGGTGGCGATGTCCGGACCCGGGGCGGCGGACAGCAGTCGGAACGCCCGTGCCTGGGGCGCCGACAGGTGGCGGTAGGACAGATGGAAGACGGTCCGCACCGCCAGCGGACGGCCCTGGTCGTCGGTGTCGTCCAGGGCCAGTACGTCCAGCCTGGCCGCTGCCAGTTCCTCCGCCTGGTCGTGCAGCGGCCGGTGCGGGTCCTCGGTCAACAGCGCCCCGATGATGCGCAGCGCCAGCGGCAGCCGCCCGCACAACTCCGCGATCCGGGCCGCGTCTGCGGCCTGCGCGGCGGCGCGGTCGTCATCCTCACGGTGCAGCCGCAGGGTCTCGTCGAGCAGTGCGACCGCCTCCGCCGGTTCCAGCGGGGCGAGTTCGAGCCGCTGCACGCCGAGGGTGGCCAGGGTTTGCCGGGAGGTGATCAGCACTCGGTGTGGACCGGAAGCGGGCAACAGCGGAAGGACCTGGCCCGCGGTGCGCACATTGTCCAGTACGGCGAGCAACGGCCGGTCCTGATCGGCGAGTCGGGCAAGGGCCAGTCTCCAGGCGTCGATCTTCCCCTCCGGAGTGGTGGGCAGATTCCTCCCGGTGATCCCGAGCGCACGCAGCAGCTGGTCGGCGACGGTGGCCGCGTCCACCGGGGTGTCCTGGCTGTAGCCCCGCAGGTCGGCGAAGAGTACGCCCCCGGTGAACCACCCGCGGCGGGCGGCGAGGTGGGCGACATGCACCGCGAGCGCGGTCTTCCCGACCCCGCCCATGCCGGCCATCGCGGAGACGAGGACGGTGCGTTGCGAGGCGGCACGGCGGGAGTCGGGCTCGGGTCGGGGGTCCGCGCAGTGACCTGTACCGGTTGTGGAACCCTCGCTCGGGTCGGGACCAGCGCCGGTCGCACGACCGGCCTCCCCGCCGGGCCCCGTGCCCGCACCGACATCCGTGCCCGCAGCGGCATCGGCACCTCGGCCCGGACCCGCCTCCGGGTCCAGCCATCCCATGAGTTCCGCCACCGCCCGCTCCCGGCCGCTGAACAGCGCGGACTCCGCAGGCAGCGTGACCGGGCCCGGCTCCGCCACCCGGCCGGGGCCGCGAGGCCGCCCGCCGCGTTGGGCGTCACGGTCCGCGCGGGCCAGGGTGAGGAGTTGGGTCCAGGCCCCGTCGGACGGGCCGGTGCCCGCGCGGGCGCGGAGGAAGGCGATCAGCACCATGAAGTAGGCCGTGGAGGCTCTGCCGGGGACGGCCTCGCCGGTCAGCCACGCGCTGAGCGTCGTGTCGGAGATGGTCAGCCGCGGCGTCTGCTCGCCGCCGAGCGCGACCAGCCGGCTCAGCGGTGGGGCGCCTGCGGCCTGGTACAGGGCGTGCAACGCCCGTTGGAACCGGTCTGCGTCCTCACCCATCCCCGCTCCCGCCTTCCGGGCAGTGCCCGGACCGGAAAAGTGCGCACACCCTGGCCCGCCAGCGTATCCACGATCTGTCAGCGCAGCGGGACTTCGCCGGAAACCCCCCGGAAGGCGCGCCATGGCCCCACCGCCGACCGCACTCTGGCGTTCGGCCCGCCCTGAGGAGACCGCCATGCGTACCACACCAACCCGCACCACCTCCCGCGCCTGGCGCATGCAGCTCATCGGTCGGATCGCGGCCGGCGCCGCCGCCGGCGCCGCCCGCGCCCTGGTCGGCTGGCTGCTGAACCACTGAACATCCGCCCCATGGACGGACGCGCCGCACGATCACCAACCCGGTGGCCGCCTGCTGGATGGGCGGCCACCGGACACGTGTCGCCACGGCCCGTGCCGCGCACCGACAAGAGGCCGCGTTCCTCGTCGATGTCCCACTCCCCCAGCTGCGCGCCGGCCGTGCCCCAGCCCGCCGACGTCGACGCCTTCTGCGTTCGCACCCTCGCCGCCTCGGCCCGCCGGCGTATGTGGTTGATCGGCTGCCGCTTGGGCCGGCTCGAAGGACGCGCGGGTTTCCCGCCCACCGGCAACAGTGGCTCCAGCCAGGCCCATTGCTCGCCTGGCGCAGATCTCCACGCCTCGCGCCCGGGACACAACAGACCTTGAGGGACAGGCGGCCCCACCTGCGCTCCGGGACGTTGCGGCTCTGTACGGCCTCGCCGGCCCGGCCGGTGTCGCGCCACGTCGGCGAACGTCGGGCCGAGGTCGTCCACCTGCGGATCGCCCTTGTGCTGCTCGGCCAGCCGCAGCAGTCACACCACGTCGACGAATTGGAGCCGTCCGTCACGCGGAGCTCCCGTGGGCGCGGCCGTCCAGGTCGGCGGGGGCGCGCGGCCTTGACCCGCTTCCCCACTTCGCTGGCAGGCTGGCCTGCGCTACGCCCAATCACCGACAGGATGCCGCCGCATTCGGCGCGGGCAGCAGCACCGGCGGACCCGGTCGGCCAGGGCCGCGCCCGCCTGCAGCAACCCTGCTGCTGTCAGATGTTTCCGCGCAGCCTGGCCAGTGCCTCGTTGAGGAGGATCTCGCCCTCCTCCTGGCTGCGGCGCTGCCGGACGTAGCCCATGTGCGTCATGTAGGGGGCGTTGCTGATCGCGGAGGGGATGTTGTCGGGGTCCGGGCCGGCGGGGAGACCGCACTTCGCGCAGTCCCAGACCTCCGGGACCACTGCCTCGACCGCGAAGCTGAGCTGGCTGTGGTGGCCGTTGCCGCACCAGAACGACGCCACGACGCGAGGGGCAAGGTCTCCGCGCTCCGGCTCCCCCAGCGGCCCCGAACCGATCCGCGCGCCCTTGATACCACTACGTCCCTGTGCCACGTTCGCTCTCCTCGGCCACGATCTCCACGCCTCGGATGTGCATGGGAAGGGCTAGCCTACGGCCATCGGTCGGCGAAGCGGTCCTCGACCCCACCAAAATGCCCAGCGGGGGGCAGACGACGCTCGGCCGCTGCTCGATCCGGCGGCAGATCGCGGCGCCAGACCGTCAGCCGATCCTGGCGACATACCAGGCCTCCTGCTCGGCATCCAGGAGCGAGGCGACCACCGCGGGGTCGGGCAGCGGGCCGCGGTCGGCGGCAACCCGCAGGGCCGAGGCTGCGGTCAGATGGCCGAGTCTCAGGGCCCGCTCCACGGGCATCTCTCGCAGCAGACCCGCGAGGAATCCGGCGGCGAAGGCGTCACCGGCGCCGACCGGTTCCATCACGTCCACGGTGAGGGCGGGCACCCTGTGGACCTCCGGCCCGGCGAAGGCCGTGGCGGCGTGGGCCCCGTCCTTGACGACGAGGACGTGCGGGCCGGGCAGGAGGTCGCGCACTGCGCGGGCATCGGTCAGTCCGTCCCCCCACAGGGCCTGGGCCTCGTCGAGGCCGACGAGGACGATGTCCGCCCGGTCGGCGAGCGGCCGCAGGACGTCGGCGGCGGAACGCCCGGTCCACAGCGCGGGCCTGTGGTTGACGTCGAAGCTGACCGGCCACGGGCGGTCGGGGCGCAGCGCCCGCTCGACGAGGTCGTGGCAGCCGGGTGACAGTGCGGGGGTGATGCCGCTGAGGTGGAGGAGCGCCGCTCCTGTCACCGCGGGGTCGTCGAGCACGTCGGGGGTCAGGGCCGAGGCGGCAGATCCACGACGGTGGTAGTGGACGCGGGTGCCGTGCGCGCCCGGGTCCTTCAGCAGCAGTCCGGTGGGTCGCTCCGGGTCGGTGCGGACGCCGCTGACGTCGACGCCGCCGTGGGCGATCCGCTCCCGGATCCGACGGCCGAAGGGGTCATCGCCCACCGCGGAGACCCAGCGGGCCGGTATGCCGTGGTCGGCGAGGTAGAGCGCGACGTTCGACTCGGCACCCGCGATGTCGACGCGCAGCAGGTCGGCGTCGTCCAGCGGGCTGAGGGGTTCGGGGGCGAGGGCGGCCATGGTCTCGCCGAGGCAGACCACGGGGCCGGGGCACAGTGGCCGGGGGGTGCTCATGGCGACTTCCTGAGGTATGGCTGCAGGGGCGGGGTCCGCAAGCGGGCCGGACATGCCGGACGACCGAGGGCGGTCTCGACGCCTCCGGTGGGGTCGACGCGGCAGATGCCGGTGTCCGCCGCCGCGATCCGGTGGCCCGGGCTGTCTGTGGTCGGCGCCACTGTGCCCATCGGGCAGGGCAGTTGGGCGGTCGGGGCGGGCGCCGCGGTGGGTGCGGCGAGGAGCCGGCCGGTGAGGATGTCGGTGAGGACGGCGCGGTCGTCGGTCCAGCGAATTCCCTCGCCGAGTTCGAGACGGTCGGCGGCGAGGACCGTGGATGCGGTCACGGGTGGACCTTGGTGCGGACGACGTCCAGGAAGGCGCGGGCACGCTCGCGCAGGGCGGTGATGCTGCCGCCCGCGGCGGCGTCGCCGATCAGCGGCGATCCGACGCCGACGGCCGTGGCGCCGTCGCGCAGATAGGCGGCGGCGGCCGTGGCGTCCACTCCCCCGACGGGTACGAAGGGAAGGTCGGGGAAGGGGCCGCGCAGATCCCGCAGATAGCCGGGGCCGCCTGCGCTGCCGGCGGGGAAGAGCTTGAGTGCGTCGGCGCCGAGGCGTCGTGCCTGGACGATGTCGGTGGGGGTCAGCACGCCCGCGAGGACCGGGAGTCCGAGCTCCCGTCCGGTGGCGATGCCGTCGCTGACGGCGGGGGTGACCAGGAAGGCCGCTCCGGCCTTCTGCGCGGCCCGGGCGTCGTCGGCGGACAGGACGGTTCCGGCGCCGAGCGTCGCGTCGGGGCCGAGCGCGGCACGGGCCCGGGCGATGACGTCGAGCGCGTCGCGCCCGGTGAGGGAGACCTCGATGAGGGTGACGCCCTCTTCGGCGAGGGTGAGCACGGTGGTCAGCGCCGCGTCCGGGTCGTTGCCGCGGACGATGGCGAGCAGTCGGCGGGTGCGCAGTGCGGCGAGCAGGTCCATCCGACATCCCTTCTGGTGGTGGGCGGTTCAGGGGCGGCGGGTCGCGGTCACCGTGAGCCGCCAGGCGGCCGTGCCGGACGGGGGCACGACGGCCGTGTCGCCGTCGCCGGCCGCTGCGCGGTCGAAGACGCGGCCGAGCATCGGCTCGACGCCGACGGAGCGGTACGGCGCGTCCTGGGGGAAGCCGCGCAGGTTGCGCCAGAGCGCGACCGCCACGGGCTGGCCCTGGGCCTCGAGGGACAGGTGCAGCGTGTCGGCACCGTCGTGGACGACACACCCGCGGGGCGAGGACGACCGCTCCGACGGCGGTCCCGTCGTCCGGGCCGAGCCGGTCCAGCGGGATGCCGTCGACACACGGCCAGTCGCCGCCGGACCAGCGGTCGCCCTCGTCGGGGTAGAGCCGGGCCGTCGCCGGTCCGGCGATGGTGATCCAGGCGGCCGGGGAGAGGTCCAGCAGGGCGTGGGCGGCCCACACGAAGCGGTAGCCGGGTTCGGCGGTCAGCGTGTAGTCGGCGACGACGGCCCCCGTCCCGGTGTCGAGGTGCCGGGTGAGGCGGAAGTCGGGGCAGTCCACGACGTCCTGGTCACCGGCCCGGTGCCATGGCCGTGACCAGGCGTCCCCGTGGTCGGGGAGTCCGCGCACGGTGGGCACGCACTCCTCCAGTCCGCCGGCGTCGGCGAAGGCGTCACCGGGCCGGACCAGGGGGCGGCGGGGCTCGTCGCGGTGCCACAGCCATTCACGGCCACCGGCCGTCAGCGACGTCCAGCGCCCGCCGTGGTCCGGGTCGGTGACCAGGGACAGCGGCAGGACGGTGTCGCTCACCATTCGGCGAAGGAGCCGTCGGCGTGGCGCCAGACGGGGTTGCGCCAGGCGTGCCCGGCGCAGTCGGCGGCGCGGACGGCGGCCTCGTCGACGGCGATGCCGAGCCCGGGCAGTTCGGTGCGGAGCGCCTGGCCGTCGACGAAGCGGAAGGGCTCGGTGTCGACCAGGTAGGACAGCAGGTCTGCGTCCTTGTTGTAGTGGATGCCCCGGCTCTGCTCCTGGATGAGGAAGTTGGGGGTGGCGAAGGCGACCTGGAGGCTGGCGGCCAGCGCGATGGGACCGAGCGGGCAGTGCGGTGCCAGGTGGGCCCCGAAGGTGTCGGCGAGCGAGGCGATCCGGGTGACCTCCGATATGCCGCCGGCGTGCGAGAGGTCCGGCTGGGCCACCGCGATGCCCGCGGTGAGCGCGGGGAGGAAGTCGGCCCGCCCGTAGAGCCGTTCACCGGTGGCGAGCGGCACGGACGATGCTCCGACCAGCCCGGGGAGCAGATGCGTCTGCTCGGGCAGGACGGGTTCCTCGACGAACAGCGGGTGGAGCGGGGCGATCTCATGGAGCACCCGGCGTGCGTTGGCCGCGCTGAACCGGCCGTGGAAGTCGACGGCGACGTCCCGGTGCGGGCCCAGGGCCTCACGCGCGGCGGCGACCCTTTCGACGACTGCGGCGGTCTCGGCAGGGCTGCCGATCGGCGGGGTGCGTCCGGCGGCGTTCATCTTGACGGCCGTGAAGCCCGCCTCGACCTGCGCGGTGACCTCCTCCCTGAGCCGGTCGGGCTCGTCCCCGCCGACCCAGGCGTAGACGCGGACGGTGTCGCGCACGGGCCCGCCGAGCAGGGTGTGCACCGGCACGCCGAGGGAGCGGCCGGCGATGTCCCACAAGGCCTGGTCGATACCGGCGACGGCACTGGAGAGGACGGGGCCGCCCCGGTAGAAGCCGCCCTTGGTGAGCACCTGCCAGTGGTCCTGGATCCGCAGCGGGTCCTGGCCCACCAGGTACTCGGCCAGTACCTCGACGGCGGCCCGCACCGCCTCTGCCCGGCCTTCCACCACCGGTTCGCCCCAGCCGACGACGCCGTCGTCGGTCTCGATGCGGCAGAACAGCCAGCGGGGCGGGACGAGAAAGGTCTCGACGCGCGCGATCTTCACTGTGCCTGGCCGTCCTTCTGTTCGGTGGAGCCGTCCGCGCCCTCGGGCGCGTCGGAGCTGCTGATCTTGTCGAGGTCGCGGGTCGCCTGGTCGAGCAGCGCCCGCATGGCCCGCTCGGCGGCGTCGGGGTCCCGGTCGCGCACGGCGTCGAGGACGGCGCGGTGGCTGGGGACCGGGTCCTCGCTGTGCGGGGCGCTGTGCACAAGCTGGTCGCGCAGGGCCAGGCCCGACTCGATGACCATCTCCATGCGTTCCAGCAGTTCGTTGTGGGTGGCCGCGAGCAGCGCCCGGTGGAAGGCGAGGTCGGCCTGCACGGCGTGGTTGGCGCCGGCCTCCTGCCCTATCGCCGTCAGCGCCGCCTCCAACGCCTCCAGGTCGGTCCCGGTGCGGCGCTGCGCGGCGAGCCGTACGGCGGCGGGTTCGATGATGCCGCGGACCTCGCCGAGGTTGCGCAGCAGCGCGGGGTCGACACCGGTGCCGCTGCTCTCGGCGAACTGCCAGCGCAGCACGTCCGCGTCGAGCAGGTTCCAGTCGGACCGGGGCCGGACGAAGGTGCCGCGCTTCTGCCGGGCGTCGACCATGCCCTTGGCCGCGAGGACCTTCAGCGATTCGCGCAGAGCCGTCAGGCTGACGTCCAGCTCGGTCTGCAGGGCCGCCATGTCGAGCGTCGCTCCTTCGGGGATCTGACCGCTGAGCACCCTGCGGGCGAGGGCCTCCACGGTCTGGCCGTGCACTCCGCGGCGCGCGTATGGCGTCATCTCTTTGCCTTTCTTGCTGGTGGGTCGGGGGCTGGAGCGGTGGGCTCCGTCAGGCGGAGTCCTTGGAGACGCTCCAGCCGCCGTCCACGAGCAGGCTCGATCCGGTGATGTAGGAGGCCTCGTCGGCGGCGAGGAAGGCGACAGCGGCGGCGACTTCCTCGGGGGTGCCGAAGCGGCGGGCCGTGGTCCCGGCGACGCTGAGTTCGCGGTCGGCCGGGGAGACCCTGTCCCAGGCGGCGGTCAGGATCGGTCCGGGCAGTACCGCGTTGACGCGGACGTCCGGTCCGTACTCGACGGCGAGCTGGCCGCAGAGCGACAGCAGGGCGCCCTTGCTCGCCGCATACGCCGGGTGACCGGGGATGCCCCGGTGGGCGTGGACGGAGGAGACGAGGACGACGGCTCCCTGGTGCTCGCGCAGGTCCGGCAGTACCGCCTTGACGCCCAGGAAGGCTCCGGTGAGGTTGACCGAGAGCTGCCGTTCCCAGGAGGCGAGGCTGGTCTCGTGGGCCGGCGCCACCGCCACCGTGTAGGCGTTGCTCACCAGGACACCCACCGGCCCCAAGCCGTGAGCGGCCGTCATCACCCGCTGCCAGTCGTCCTCGCTGGCGACGTCCGCGGCGACGAACAGGGCGCGGGCCCCGTCCTTGCGCAGCCGCTCGGCCGTCTCCTCGCCGCGTTCGGCGGCGATGTCGACGAGGACGACGGCCGCGCCCTCGGCAGCCAGGCGGGTCGCGCAGGCCGCGCCGATGCCCGACGCGGCGCCGGTGACGACGGCGACGCGGTTGGTGAAGCGGGCCGCTGGGTTCATGGGTGGGTCGTCTCCTGTTCGAGAGGAAGTCGGGGCAGATTCTTCCGCTGTCGTCACTGCCGGGCCAGTACGGTCAGCTCCGCGTCGTGTCCCGCGGTCCAGGCGAACGGCAGCCCCGAGTGGAGCAGATAGGCGCCGCTGTAACGGGTGCCGGTGGCGGTGTCGGCGTAGACGGCGTCCGGCGCAAGGCCACGCAGGCGGAGCCGGGCGGGCCGGCCGGGCACCAGGGGCGCGCCGTCCAGCGGGCCGGTGTTCCACACCGTCACCACCAGGCGGTCACCGCCGGGTTCCTGGTACTGGATGCCGCAGGTCGGGTCGGCGGGGCTGCCCAGCAGGTGGACCTCGCCGTGGTGCACGACATCGCGGACCTCCTTGTAGCGGGCGATCCACCGCGCCGCCTCGGCGCGCTGCTCCGGCGTCCAGTGGCGGATGTCGGCGCCGATGCCGAGGACACCAGCGATGGAGTTGACGAAGCGGAAGGCGAGCGAGCGGGGCCTCGGGTCGAAGACGCCGGGGGCGTCGGTGACCCAGGAGCTCATGGTGTGCGGGGCGTGCGCGTGGAGATAGCCGTACTGGATGCGCAGCCGGTCCATGGGCGCGGTGTTGTCGCTGGGCCACACCACATCGGTGCGGGCGATGGTGGCGTGCTCGACGCGGGCGCCGCCGCCCGCGCAGCCCTCGACGGTGACGTGCGGGTGGGCGTTGCGCAGGTGGTCCAGGACGCGGTGGTAGCCGGCGACGTGGGCGGCGTCGAGGTCCTGCCGCTCGGGGTCGGCGCCGGCCGGGTGGCCGGGGCGGCCGCGCTCGGTGGGCGGCCGGTTCATGTCCCACTTGAGATAGCTGATGGCGTGGGAGCCGAGCAGCCGGTCGAGGGTGCCGATCACGAAGTCCTGGACGTCCTCGCGGCCGAGGTCGAGCAGCAGCTGGTTGCGGACCAGCGTGGCGGGGCGGCCGTCGATCCGGTACACCCACTCGGGGTGCTCGGCGTAGAGCCTGGAGCGGGGGCTGATGCCCTCGGGCTCCACCCACAGGCCGAAGTCCAGACCGAGGGCCCGGACGTCCTCGACGAACCGGTCGAAACCGCCGGGGAACTCGGCCGGGTCCGGGTCCCAGTCGCCGAGGCCGCCGGTGTCGTCGGGGCGGCCGGTGAACCAGCCGTCGTCGACGACGAAGAGTTCGGCGCCGAGCTCCGCGGCCACCTTGGCGAGTTCCAGCTGCCCGGCGGCGTCGACGTCGAAGCCGGTGGCCTCCCACGAGTTGTAGAGGACCTTGCGGGGCCGGTCGATGCGCTCGCCGGTCAGCTGCCGCTCGTAGCGGTGCCAGACCCGGGCCAGACCGTCGAGCCCGTCCGGGCTGAAGGCGCAGGCCAGCCGGGGTGTGACCAGGGTGGCGCCGGGGGCGAGGCGGACGGCGCCCTCGTGCGGGACGCGTCCGGCGCGGACCCGTACGGCGCCGCCGGGTTCGGCGTCGGCGGTGATCCGCCAGTTGCCGGACCACTCCAGGGCGATGCCGTAGGTGGGGGTGTCGCCCTCGGCGGGGGCGGCGGCGTCCTGGACGGCGAGCCAGGGGTGGTAGGCGTGGCCCGCCGAGCCCTGGGTGCTCTCCATCTCGAAGCGCCCGCGGTCCAGTTCCACGTTCTTGAGCTGGAACTCCTGGGACCACTGGCCGGCCAGGTAGGTCAGCCGGGCACCGCCCTGGACGGGGACATTGACGGCGGCGGAGTCGAAGCGCTCCAGGCGCACCTCGTCCTCGCCGGTGCAAGTGAGCTCCGTCCAGCGCAGGACGACGTCGGTGCCCGGCACCGTCTCGTAGCACAGCGTGGTGCGCAGGCCGAGGAGGTCGTCGGCGAACTCCAGGCGCAGCGCACGGTCGCCTTCCTGCGTGGCGCCGGTGAACCGCCACCAGCTGCCGCGGTCGCCGCCGGGACGGGAGGCGACCAGGTCGGCGCCGGTGAAGGGGCGCAACCCGAGGGGGATGTACTCGGCCGGGGCGGCGTCGGCGCGGGTGATGAAGTGGGTGCGGCGCGACCAGTCCAAGGGCGGCGGCCCGTCCTCGGCGCCGTGCGGGCCCCAGGCGGCGAGTTCGGCCCAGCGTCCGTCGCCGCCGAGGGTGACCACGTAGCTGGTGGTGTCGGTGCGCAGCAGCCACCGGTCGTGCGCGGTCACTTCACGGCTCCGAGGTTGAGTCCGGCCACGAAGTGGCGCTGGAAGCGGAGGAAGACAGCCACCGTCGGGGCGGCGGCGATCACCGAACCGGCAGCGATGACGTTCCACATGGACACGTACTGGCCCTGCAGTCCGATGAGCGAGGCGGTGATGGGCATCTGGGTGTCGGTGCGCAGCACGGTGATGGCCCACAGCAGGTCGTTGAAGATCCAGGTGAAGGACAGCGCACTCAGCGCGGCCAGCGCCGGGCGGGCCAGCGGCATGATGACCCGCCAGTAGATCTGCCAGGGGCCCGCGCCGTCGATGACGGCGGCCTGCTGGATCTCACCGGGGATCGCCCGCATGAAGCCGTGCAGCACAAAGACGTAGAAGCCGACGCCGAATCCGACCTGCACGCCGATCAGGGCGTACAGCTGGTCGTAGATGCCGAGCACCTCGCTGAGCTTGGAGACCGGGATCAGCAGGATCTGCGGGGGCAGCAGATTGCCGCCGAGCATGATCAGCAGCAGCACGCGCCGCAGCGGCAGGTCGTAGCGGCTGAGCGCAAAGGCGGCCATGGAGGCGAGCCCGAGCGAGATCAGCACGGTGGGGACGGTGACCAGCATGCTGTTGATGAGGGCGCGCTGCTGGCCGCCGTCGACCCACGCCTGCCGGAAGCTGTCGAAGGTGAACGAGTGCGGCCAGCTGCCGACGCCGTGCGCGGCGATGTCGTCGAACGTCCGGGTGCTGGTGATGAGCACCAGGGCGATGGGCAGCAGCCACAGCGCGGACAGCAGGCTCGCGGTCAGGTGGAAGCCGGTCGTGCGCAGCGCGCGGCCGCGCAGTGCGGGACGCCGCGCTGCGGTCGGGGCCTCGCCGGCCCGGCCCGCACGGCCGGCCGGACCGTCGGCGTCCTTGAGGTCTGCGGTGGTGTGGGTGGCGGTCATCAGTCGGCCTCCCGGAAGGCGCGCACGAGGTAGCTGGCGATGACACCGAAGGCCAGCACGAAGATGACCACGGCGAGCGCGGAGCCGTATCCCAGGCGCAGGGACTGGAACGCGGTGGAGTACATATAGGTGCTCAGCAGTTCGGAGGAGTGGTACGGGCCGCCTCGGGTGAGCGCCCACACCACGTCGAAGGAGCGCAGCGAGTCGATGACGATCACCGACAGGACGACCGCGTTGACGCTGCGCAGCTGCGGCAGCGTGATGTGCCGGAACTGCTGCCAGCGGGTGGCGCCGTCGACCTTGGCCGCCTCGTAGAGGACGGGGTCGATGCCCTTGAGGCCGGCCAGGTACAGCACCATCACATAGCCGACCTGGCGCCACAGCGCGGGGATGATCACCGCATAGAAGGCGGTGTCCTGGTCGGCGAGCCAGGCGTGCTTCCAGCTGCCGAGGCCGATGCCCCCGAGGACGTTGTTGATCAGGCCGTCCGGCTGGTACATGGCCTGCCACACCAGTGCCGTGGCGACCAGCGAGAAGACGACCGGCAGGAAGAGCGCGGCCCGGTAGAAGCCGACGCCTCGCCGCTCCTGCTGGAGGAGCAGCGCGGCACCGAGCCCGAGGCCGGCCGACAGCCCCCCGAAGAGCAGCAGCCACAGCACCGTGTTGATCGCGGCGGTGCGGAAGACCGTGTCGTGCACCATCTCGCTGAAGTTGCCGAGGCCGACGAACTTGGGGGCGGCCAGCCCGTCCCAGGAGGTCAGGGAGAGGTAGAACCCCTGGAGGGCCGGCCAGAAGACCCAGAACGCCTCGGCGAGCAGCGGGACGAGGACGAAGGCCAGGACCACGGGGGGCACCCGCGTGGCCCTGGACCGACGTGTAGAGCCGATCAACGCCATGGTTACTGGCTCCAGATCTGCTGTGCGCTGCGCTGCCAGGTGGTGAGGATGGAGCCGATCTCCTTGGGCTTGGCCAGGTAGTGCACCAGCGCCGTGTCGGCGGTCGGCTGGAGCGCGTCGCTGGAGTCCCGGTTGAAGAACTGGGTGACGTCGGCGGCGCTCTCGATGAGTTTGCGGCCCTTGAGGACGAGCGGGGTGCCGCTGTCCTTGGCGTCCGGGTGGGTGGGCAGCGTGGTGCCGGAGGAGCTCTTGAGGTAGAGCTCCTGCGCCTCGGCGGTGGCCAGGTAGCGCAGCAGTTCCTTGGCCTCGTCGGCACGCTTGGTTCGGGCGCTGGCGAAGTAGCCGTCGGTGGGCGCCTCCTCGGCGACCGGCACCTTGGCGTCGATGATCGGGAACTGGAAGAAGTCCAGGTCGCCCAGGGCGTCCTTGGGCGCGGCGTCGGCGAAGAAGGTGCCGATGAGCATCATGCCGGTGCGGCCCTGGAGGAGGGCGGTGGTGGCATCCTGGAAGGGGATCGCCGTGCCGTTGGGGTCGAAGAACGGACGCGCCTGCTCCCAGGTGTCGAAGACCTTGCGGACCTCGGGGTCGTCGAAGCGGTGCTTGCCCGCGAGAAGTTCGCGGTGGTAGGCGGCGCCGTTGACGCGGATGTTGAGGTAGTCGAACCAGGCGGAGGCGACCCACGGGGTGTCGCCGCCTGCGCCGAGGCCGATCGGGGCGACGCCCTTGCTCTTGAGCTTGTCGCACAGGTCGAGGACTCGTCCCAGGACTTGGGCTCCTGGACGCCCCACTTGGCGAAGTTGGACTTCCGGTAGAACATGCCCCACCAGTAGTAGCTGGTGGGTACAAAGACCTTCTTGCCGCTGGACGCCGAGGTGCACAGCTTCTTCAGGGCGTCGGAGTAGCCGGAGAGTTCGGGTCCGGCCCAGATGTCGTCCAGGCCGAGGAGCAGGTCCTTCTTGGCGTAGGACTCGGCGACCGAGCCGGGGTACCAGGTGTAGATGTCCGGCGGGTTGGCGGAGGTGAGGTAGGTCGGCAGCTGGGTGCGGAAGGTCTCCGACGCGACCGTGTTGAGCTGCGCCTTGGCGCCCCCGCGCTTGTCGAAGGCGGCGACGATCGACTGCATCGCGGTCTTGGCCTGCGGGGAGGAGAGGTTGGACTGCAGGGTCACCGGGCCGCCGGACTTTCCTCCGGAGGCAGCCGGGCTCTGGGTGACGCAGCTGCTGAGCAGTGCGCTGGTACCGACGGCGCCTGCTCCTACGAGGAATCTGCGGCGGCTGGCGTTGAAGGCGGTCATCTGTGCACTCCTAATGTGCCCACGGAACGGAGCTGTGGCCCCCTGACGGCCCGGCTCTGGGCGCGGCAGGCTCAGCCTGTCGCAGAGGTCCGTTCGCCGTCAAGATTAATTACTAATTTATTTTGCGGAGGGTGTGCCCCGGGCTGAACAAGGCCTCGGGGCACACCAGTTGGCACCGGAAGGCGCCGGGTCGTGCGGATCGTCGTACAGGTCGCCGTACAGGTCGCCGTACGGGTCGACTCAGGTGAAACGGGGTGGAGCGGGGTGAGGCTGGATCACGCCCGGCTCAGAGCGCGGCCTGGTGGACGCGGCCGTCCACCCCGCGGAAGGCGACGAGCACGCCCCCGTCCGGGCCGGCGACACCGCCGAGAGCATCGTCGAAGGCACCGCTGACGAAGTCGGCGTCCTTGCTCCAGCCGGCCCAGCCGCCGCCAGCGGTCCAACTGCGCTGCCAGAGCGTGTAGTCACCGGCACGCGCATACAGGTGCACCGTGCCGCCGGAGGCGACCAGGGTGGGGCTGCCGCTGATCGTGCCGCCGAGCGCCGTCCAGTCCGACCAGGCACCGGAGGCGTCACGGGTCCGCGACCACACCGAGTCGTCGGAGGTGCGCACGGCCACATGCAGCCGGCCCGCGTCGTCGACGACAGCCGACGGGCGGCCGGTGAACGGCCGGTCCTGCGGGGCGCCCAGCGAGGTCCAGCCGGAGGCCGGGCCGCGCGACCACAGCTTGCCGTCCGCGCCGCGGGCGACCAGCGTCCAGTCGTCCGGGCCCGCAAAGGCCGCGGTCGGCGCATCCGTCAGCGTGCCGCCCAGGCTCTGCCAGCGGCCCCAGTGCCCGTCTGCGTACACCCGCCGATAGGCGGTGTCCTCGGTGCCGCGCACGAAGACGTCGATACGGCCGCCGGCGGAGGCGTAGGCAGCGGGCTGGCCGAGGATGCGACCGCCGGTCGGGCCGCCCAGATCGGTGGTCCCTGCCTTGGACCAGTCACCCCCGCGCGCGGTCTGCGCCCGCAGCGACCCGTCCGTGCCGCGGGTGAAGACGGTCAGGGTGTCGCCGTCGCGCACCAGCGCCGGGCTCGCCGAGGAACGGCCGGGCAGCTGTGCGCCCGGGGCGTCGTCGGTGCCGGTCAGCTTGAGGAAGGCGGTGCCGTGCGCGGGGACGTGCACCGTGTACGAGCCGCTGAAACTGCCCCGCGAGGTACGGGCCCGCAGGTCACGCACCTCGACCTTGCCCGTCAGGCCCGCGTCGGCGAAGGTGACCGTACGGTCCTGGGCCTGGTCGGAGCGGTTGAGCAGGACGACCGCCCGCCTGCCCGCCCCCTGGAGCACCTTGCTGTAGACGTCGCCGACGGAGTCGGTCGCCACGCGGACGCCCTGGATACCCAGCGGGTCCTGGTCGACGCCGACGATCTCGGGGTTGCGCAGGGTGTCGATCATCGACTGCGGCAGCGTGCGCGGGTCACTGCCGAGCATCAGCGGCGAGGCCATCTCGGCCCACATCACCAACTGTGTGGTGGACTCCTCCTCGTTCAGCTCATAGCCGCCCTCGGCGAGCTTGCGCATGGGGATGAGGTAGTCCGGGTCGTTCCAGTGCCCGGGGCCCTGGGCTTCGGGGTGCCAGGCGTTGGCGTCCATGTTGCGCAGGATGTTCGGCCACTCCCCCGCCGTCGGGGTGCCCCAGGCGATGTCGGTGCCGGTGCGCCAGGAGTCCGCGATGGCGGGCCCGTAGACGAAGGTGTTGTGCGCGTCCTGCTCGGGGGTGTGCGGCATGCCCCAGTCGTCGGTGAGCGGGTTGCACAGGTTGAGCAGCATCTTCCGGCCGGACTTGGCGACGGCGTCGCTGAACTCCTTGAACGCCGTGCCGGGGTCGAGCCCGGCGCCGATACCGCAGAGGAAGTCCGCCTTGATGGCGTCGACCTTCCACCCGGCGAACTGGCGGGCGTCCTGCTCGTAGTGGCCGCGGCTGCCGAGCCCGCACCATGTGCCACCGTCGTACTCGCCCGCGTCGGTGTAGATGCCGGCCCTGAGGCCGCGCTGGTGCAGATAGCTCACCAGCGCGGGGATGCCGGAGGGGAACCGGGTGGGGTTGGCCACCAGTTGGCCCGTCTGCGGGTCGCGCGGCTGATCGGCCTGCCAACCGCCGTCCAGCCAGACGATGTTGTAGCCGCTGTCGCGCAGCCCGCTGCTGACGAGGTAGTCGGCGACCTTCTTGACCTGGTCCTCGGTAGGGGCTCCGAGCCCGTAGTAGGTGTTCCATCCCATGTACGGCGTGGGGGCGAGGCCGCTGTCCTGGTACGGCGGGGCGCCCTGGTCGTCGGCGGCGTGTGCCACCGGGACCACCGACCCGACCAGCACCACGGCGCCGAGCGTCACTGCGGCCCGCCGCAGTCGCGCCATCCCTGCACGATGCGAAGTCACTCAGTTCTCCCAAGAGTTGGGGGTACCGGGCACCTCACTCCGGTCGTACCGGGCGCCGGTGCCACGGCGGTTACTGTGACCGAGCCCCCCAACCGTGTCAATATTAATTGCTAATTAACTTAAAAACGCGCTCCTGAGGCCTGCTGAGGGCACCTCGGGACCCGGTTGCGAAGGTGCGGTGATGCTCCGCCCCGGACTCGACCGACCGTCAGGCGGGCCGATACACCCCGCCGGCTCCCCACAACCTGGCGGACCACCAGGTCGGGCAGAGCGCTCCAGCACAGTGCGCCCGTACCGCCCCAGAACGGTTGAGCGGCTCGTGACCTGCGACGACGCCCCCTGGGCAGGAGGGCGCATCCGACTCGGCACCGAGGCTCCCGGTGGGGGTTCACGCACGTGCACAAGGTCGGTAAGGCCGCCTGAAACCCCGGCCGTGCCCATCGGCCGGGCCCGGGCCCGGGCCGGGGCCGGGGCCGGGGCCGGGGCCGGGGCCGACGGGCGCGGGCTCACCTCATACCGAGTGCGGCTTCCTCGCGGTCGAGGTCGTGCTGGAGGCTCCTTCGGGTGGCGTCACTGATCCGGTGCTCGTTGTAGAGCCGGTGCAGCTCGGCGTTCTGCACGGCGATCACCTCGTGGCGCAGCTCGCGGTAGGCGGCGTCGACGGTGCCGCCGGCCGGGCCGTCGACGCTGTGGTCGAGGCGGGCGCTGAGGCCGCGCCGGACCCGGTCGATCACGGCCTCTGGCATGACCTCCAGCGTGGCGAGCTCTTCGACGCGGGTGAGTGCGGCGTGGTTGAGGGTGTCGCGGGCCTCGGCCTCCTCGCGCGCGGTGTGCTCCGGTTCCAGTGCCAGGCCGGAGCGGTTGACCACCGCGGCCAGGCTCAGTCCCTGGACGACCAGGGTGAACACCACCACCGCCGTGGTCAGCACCAGCACCAGCGGGCGCCCGGCCAGCGCGGTGCCGTCGCTCGCGACGAGCGGGATCGACAGGGCTGCGGCCAGCGGCATCACACCGCGGGTACCGGCCCAGGTCACCACCCCGGCCACTCGCCAGGACATCTGACCCGGGAAGGGCTTGACCGCCCGGGTCACCGGCAGCGTCGACAGCACCCGCACGGCGATCAGCACCGCGGCCAGGGCCAGGGCCTGCAACGGCCACCAGCCGCTGCCTGCGGGCAGGCCCCGCACCAACGCGGGCAGCTCCAGTCCGACGATGCTGAACACCACGCTCTCCAGGATGAACACCACCACCGCGTACACCGCGTGCAACTGCAGGCGGATATGGGCGTCGGTGAGGTGGTGGCCGGTCCGGCCGAGCAGCACTCCGGCGACGACGACGGAGGTGATGCCGGAAGTGTGCCCGGCCTCCGCCACCACATACGCCGCGTACGGGGTGACCAGGGCGATCACGGTCTCCAGCACCGGGTCCGTCGTACGGCGGCGGATCAGCCACACCAGCCCGGCCACGGCGGCGCCGATCAGGCTGCCGCCACCGCCGAGCAGCAGGAACTCCCCGCCCGCCCCGAGCAGGCTCACCGAGCCGCCCGCCGCCACCGCGACACCGACGGCGACCTTGAACAGCACCAGCGACGTGGCGTCGTTGAACAGGCTCTCCGCCTGTACCAGGACCTGGACCCGCCCCGGCAGCGCGAGTCGGCGGCCGAGCGCGGTGACCGCCACCGGGTCGGTGGAGGCGAGTACGGCACCGAGAACGAACGCCATCGCGGGCGGCAGTCCGGTCACCGCCACCGCCGCGTAACCCACCGCGGCCGCAGAGGCGAAAACCAGCCCGAAGGCCAGGATCGTCACCGGCTTCCAGACCGTGCGCAGGTCGCGCAGCGACAGCTCCTCGGCGGAGGCGTACAGCAGTGGGGGAAGCACCACCAGTGCGATCGCCTGTGGTGGGATGTGCAGCGCGGGCACGCCGGGTATCAGGGCCACCCCGAGGCCGGCCAGGACCAGCAGTGAGGGAGCGGGCACGCGCCAGCGCCGGGCGAAGGTGGCCACGGCGGTGGCCAGGACCACCAGGAGGAGGACGATCCCCACAGCGTGCATCTGCGAAAAACCTCACCACGACGAGCGGGGTCGCTGCGGCCTGTCGCTGCAGTCGCCCCCCGAGCCGACCAGGCTTCCCGGCACACCGAGAGTAACTTTATCGTGTTTCTCATGGGTCCGGGCCGACCGGCAAGCAGCGCCCGATGCCACTGGCCGCACCTGTGCAGGCCCCACATACCCGGCTGCCCGGACATGCACCTCACCTCCGACCCTCAGCTCATCCGCCACATCCGATTGCCGTCCGCGTAACCGCCGTCACCCCTGCGGCCGGGTCAGCCGGCGGTCAGCAGATCGCGTACGGCCCAGCCGGCCGAGTCCACTCCGCTGCTCCCGCCCTGCACGACGGCCGCGACGGCCAGGTGGCGGTCGTAGGCGACGAACCAGCCGTTGGTGCCCGTACCGACCTCTGCCGTGCCGGTCTTGGCGCCGCCGTCGATGCCGGACATCCGGGGTGCGGCCGTGCCGGACTGCGCGGTCACCCGCATCATCGAGCGCACCGCGGCGGCGGTCGACGCGGAGATCGGCCGCGCCGCCGCCGTCTGCGGGAGGCCGGGGAGAAGGATCGGCTGGTGGAAGGCTCCCTGGGCGATGGTGGCCGTGACGGAGGCCATCGCCAGGGGGTTGGCGATGATATGCCCCTGCCCGATCGCGTCGCCGGCGCGCTCATTGCGGTTGTCCGCCGGGTCGGGGATCTTGGCGTCCACGGTGCCGACTCCGACCTGCCAGTCGCCGTCGAGCCCGAAGACGTCGTCCGCCTCGTCCTTCAGGTCCGTCATGCCGAGGTGGTCGGCCATCCGGATGAAGGCACTGTTGCAGGACATGGCGAAGTCCTGCGTCATGTTCGAGCCCGTGGCGGACTCGTTGTCGACGTTGTGGAAGATCTGCCCGTTGATCATCACGGTCCGCGTGCAGGTCGACGGGCTGGACGGCGTCAGCCCGCCCCTGTCGATCAGTGCCGCGGCGGTGATCAGCTTCATCGTGGAGCCGGGGGCCAGGGCGCCGGAGAGCGCCATGGTGCCGGAGGTGTCGGCGATCGCCTTGATATGGCCGGTGGCCTGGTCGATGGCCACCAGCGCAGTGGGCTTGCCCGTGTTGTGGCGGTCGCGCACTGCTCGCTCGGCCGCGGCCTGAAGGCGGGCGTCGATCGTGGTGCGCAGCGGTGACGTCTTGGGCTGGGTGATCGTCTTCAGGACGCGCGCCGGGGTGCCGTCGGCGTTCTGTATCTCGATGCCGGTGCCGGGACTGCCCTTGGGCGGGTGCTTGGCGGTGAGGCCGGCGATCACCCTGGCCAGCGAAGGGTAGGCGGAGCTGCTCAGCGGGGTGCCGTCCGCGGCGGTCAGGGCGGCCTCAGTGGCCGGGATCGCCGCTGTGGCAAGCCTCTGGCTGTTGCGGAGCCCCGGGTACAGCACGCTGTTCTGCCAGCGCACCGTGGGTCCACCGTCGGAGCGGCGGACCTCGAGCGAACCGTCGTAGGACCAGGTGGTGTGCCCCGCGGCGACCAGTACGTCGGCGTGGTAGTCGACGACGACGTCGTCGGGGTGGGTCGGATCGTTGGCGGTGGCCTGCGACACCTGGGTGAACGTCAGTGAGCTCACGCCGAGGTCCTTGAGATAGCTCTGCAGTGCCTGCGCGGACGTCTGCGGGCTGTCCGTGTCGCGCGATGCGTCGTCGAGGTGGCCCGTGGCCCAGGAGTTCAGAAACCCCTTGGCGAGGGAGACCGCGTTGCGCGGCGTCGGCGCCCCGTCACCGCTGTTCACCGCCCCGGAACCGCTCCCAAAAATGCCGCGCGCAACGTTCACGACGGCGTAGGCGCCGAGCCCTGCCACCACCAGCGCAGCAACGGCGATCACCGCCACCGCCACCCTCGAAGGGCGCCGTCGTCCGCGCCTGTACCCCGTCGAGTCCATCCTGCTTCCCTCCCGTGATGACGTGCCGGTCACGACACCCTTGCCAGGTGCCTCCCGTATGACCTGCACCCGGATCCGCCCGACCCGTCCCCGCGGCCGACCGGGTGGGGGAAGCGGTACCCGAGGTGCTCCCCCACCCGGCTCGGTGCGACGGCGGGGTCGGGGGGATCCCAGCCTGTGCACGCCTCACGAGTGAATAACGGGTCCCGTGGCATGTCGAATATGCTCTGACTCACCGTACGATTTACATCCGATATAGCTGCAGTTCAGGAGGGTCGTTGCTGACGGAGAGGCACCTGGAAATCTTTGTCGCGCTGGCGGAGGAAGAGCACTTCGGCGCGGCCGCACAGCGCGTGGGCATCACCCAGCCGCCGCTGTCGCAGGGCCTGCGCCGACTGGAGGCGCTGCTCGGCGTGCGGTTGTTCGACCGCAGCCAAGGGGTCGCCCTCACTGAAGAGGGCGCACTGCTGCTCCCCCACGCCCGCGCGGCTCTCGCCTCTCTCACGGAGTTGCGGGCGGCCGGGGCCCGTGAGCAGGCAGGCGGCCGCCGGATCCGACTCGGCCTGGCCCCGGAGGTGCCCAGGTGGCTGGTGGCGGATCTGGCCGCCGCACCGGCCCGGGCGGGCGTCGGGTCCCGGATCGGCGTGGCCACGGAACCGACCGCCACGCTGCTGTCCCAGATCGCGAAAGGCAGACTCGATGTGGCGGTGACCGTGCATCCGGCCGTCCTGGACGGACTGTCCGCCGGACCGGTCACGCTCTTCCCGACCTGGATCCTGTCCCCGGCCGGCCACACGGCAGGAAGATCCCGGCAGCTGCCGTTCGCGGTGCGTCCACGGGAGGAGTCGCCGGCGGCCTACGACCTGTTCATCGACGCGCTGGCCAGCCGCGGACGGCGGGTGGAGACGGTCGTGGTACCGGACGAGCGCGCCGGGCTGGCTCTCGTGGCGGCGGGCCAGACCGTACTGGTCACCGCCGACCACACCCTGACCGGTGCGGGCGTCGAACGGCGGGAAGCGACCGACCCGGCCCTGCCTCTGCGCCTACGGGTGGTCTGGGATGACCGCGGCTTGGGCGCGCGGGAAGCCGCTGAGGCTGCCCGGCTGTTGATGGAGACCCTCACGCGGAAGGCGGCGCAGTGAGTCAGGTGGGAGGATCGAGGAGCGGGGTGGAACGGATCATTCGCGGCATGTTCGCGGATGCCGGGGTCCGCGGCTGGCTCCATGTGGCAGACGTGCACCGGCCGTCGGCGCAGGTGACGATCGATGCGGACGACATACCGGTGCCGGTGGGATCCCTCTACAAGGTGCCTGTGATGGCCGCGTTCTGCCGGCTCGTGGACGCCGGAGCGATCGACCCACGCCGACGGGTGGCCCTGGAACGCGCGGACCACGTCCCCGGCACCACCGGCATCTCGATCCTGCACGACCCGGTCTCCGTGTCGCTGCGCGACCTGGTCACCCTCATGATGACCATCTCCGACAACACGGCCGGCGACACCGTGCTGCGTCACGTCGGTGGCGCCGCGGTCGACGGGCTCTGCCGCGATCTCGGCATGCCCGACACGCACATCCTGGCGGGGACGGCGGGAACTCTGGCGCAGCTGGTCGCCGACACCGAAGCACAGTCGCTGGACGATGCTCTGACCCACATCGCGGACAACGACGCCACCATCCCCACCGGCGTCTACAACCCCCTCTCGAAGGCCTCCAGCACACCCGCGGACATGGCACGACTGCTGCACGCGATCTGGACCGACCAGGCCGCCTCCGCCGAGGGCTGTGCGTTCATGCGCGACGTCATGGGACGGGAGGTGTGGGGGCACCGGCTCGCCTCCGGATTTCCCCATGACGACGTAAAGGTGTCCGGAAAGACCGGAACCTTCGGCGCGATGCGGCACGAGGCAGGAGTCGTCGAACTCGCCGACGGCAGCACCTACACCGCCGTCGTGTTCACGCACGCCGCCCGAGCCGACCGTAAGCTGCCGCGTGCCGACACCGTCATCGGCAAGGTGGCACGCGCCGCGATCGAGGAACTGTGGGGGACCCAGGACACAACGAGCCACGACGCATGGCCAGGCGCACGCTGAGACGGTCAGTCACTGTCGCGCACTCGGCGGCGGCGCCTGCACGTGCTGCCGCCGCCGAGAGTGTACGAGCCGTGCTTCAGGAGCGGGAGAACGCCGCTGCGTCGTGGCGTTCGAGAACCGGACGCGGGCGATGGGCTGCATCATTCCGGGCCTCGGGCGAGTCGGCATTCCCCCGGACTGAACCGACGCTGAAGATCTGATGGGCGAGGTGGCCTGCCAGGCCTCCGGCCGTCATCCCGACCAAGGCGCCGGCCCCCTCCCGCGCTGCCCCGACTTCCCTACCGGCCAGTGGGGTTGCAGGCGGTGGCTCGGAAACCACGTAAGAGCTCGATGAGGGCCACGACACCGTCTCCCATCCGCGATCCCGGCCTTGAAAGGTTCTGTGTGAGGCCGCGCGGGGAGCGCCAGGCCCGCGGCTGCCGGCCCCACGTGAGATCAACGACCTTCAGGACGGGTGTTGCGATCGTTCCACTGGTGTTCACCCTCCGCTGCCGACGGCGTCGGGGCTACCCAGGGGGATGTCCCGCATGCCGCGCAGCGGAGAGAAGTAGAGCCACAACCCTGCGCTGCAGCCGCCGACGACGGCGATCCACAGAGTGGTCCGGACGCCGAGCGTTGCCGCAAGGGCGCCACCGGTCAGGCCGCCCAGTGGCAGTGTGCCCCAGTTGATCCAGCGGGCTGCGGCGCTGACCCGGCCGAGCATGTCCGGTGGGCAGCCTGCCTGACGGTAACTGATCAGAGAGACTCCGGCGACGGTCGAGGCGAAGGTCCACGAGATCCAACCGGCTCCGAACAGCAGCACCCACCAGCCGCGTCCGGCGAGCGGGATCAGCAGGCCGGGGAGCGACAGCACGGTCATGGCGATCCAGCTGATCCGCGCCGAGCCGATCCGCCGGGCCAGATGCCGGGCCGCCAAGCCGCCGGCGACCCCGCCGACCGCCCCGAGTGCGAGCAGCAGCCCGACGAGCGAGGGGCGCAGATGCAGCGTGCGGATCAGGAATATCGGGCCGAGGGTCTCGACCATGATGACGAAGAAGTTCGCCGTGCCGTTGAAGGCCACCGAGTTGCGCAGGATGGGGTCACGGTTGACGTAGGCGAGGCCCTCGTGGAGCTGCTGCCACAGTCGCGGCCGTGGCTCGCCGTCCAACCGGGCTCGGCCCGGTTCGCGGGTTCGGATGGCCGTCAGAGCGGCTGCCGACAGGGTGAAGGAGACGGTGTCCACGGCCATCGACCCCGCGGCGCCGACCAGCGTCACCAGCCCCGAGCCGAGACTCGGCCCCGCGACCTGCGCGACCGACCGGGAGGCGGCGAGCTTGCCGTTGCCGTCCATCAGCAGTGCGGGACCGAGCAGCCTCGGCAGATAGCTCTGGTAGGCCACAGAGAAGAACACAGCGAAGACGCTGGCGACCAGGGCGACGACATAGAGCTGAGCGAGAGTCAGAACACCCGCCGCGTGTGCCAGGGGCACCGAGCCGATCACCAGGCACAGCGCCAGATCGCACCCGATCATCAAGCGCCGCTTGGCGACGCGGTCGACGATCACCCCGGCCGGCAGGGCCACCACCAGATACGCGCTGGTCTGGGCCGCGGACAGCAAGCCGACCTGGAACGCGGAGGCGTTCAGCAGTACCACCGCGACCAGTGGCAGGGCGAGGACGGTGACCTGTGAGCCCATCTCGCTGACCGTCTGACCGCCCCACAGCATGAGGAAGTCACGGTGCCGCCAGATCGGGCGCGCGCGGCCGGCGGTCAGTTCTGAGGGTTCGGTCGGAGTGACGGGGTGCATTCAGTTCCGCCTCCAGTGGTTGCCGCGGCACGCGAACAGGATGCCGTCTCCGCCACGGCGAAGAGGCCGAGCGGGACGGTACAGCTCCCGAACCCGGTGACGTTCACCGTCCCTCCGACGACGCCTGCCGCAGCGACGGCAGGCAGGGGGTCCGGCCTGAGCGTGTAGCCGATCTCGCCATGGTCGCTGCGGTGGTGGCGCCGCCGGTGGCGCCCATCACCGTCGCCCCGGCGGGCCCTTGGGGCTGCCCTTCGCGGACAAGCCGAGTGCGCCGACGGCGGGCAGGGCGATCCCTGCGAGCACCACACCGGCCGGCACGCTGACACCGAGGAGCTTGGCGACCTGCTGGGCCGTCGACAGAGACACAGCCGTCATACCCCCACCACCTGCAACTTCACGCCACGATCAGGACTTTGGAACGGCCCTTGCCAGGCCCCACGGCTGCCCAGTGGTGCGCGACAGACGCGAGAGTTTCACGCGCCGACCCCGACGGAGTGCGATGGTCGACGAGAGGCCCCGGCCTGTGCTTGCCGAACCAGTGAAAACCGATCCGCGAAGCCATGTCGAATACGCTCCGACTCATCACATGATTCGTGTGTCATATCGATACAGTTCAGGAGGCCTGTTGCGCACGGCGAGGCATCCCAAGATCTGTGTCACGCCGGCCGATCCACCACGCCTGATCGCGACCGCCTTCGTCGCCGTGGAGGACGGCCACCGGAAGGAGATCCCCACCGGGCCCCGCACCGCGCCGAGGCAGTCACCGCCCTCACGCCGTCCGGGACCGGACCGGTTGTCGTACGGGCCCATACACCCTGCCGGCCACCTGACCTGACGAACCCACAGGTCGGGCAGAGCACTCAAGCACGGTGCGCCCGTACCGCCCCGGAATGGCTGCACAACCCGTTCACCATCAGCGAGCTCGTCGGCGGCAAGCCCAGCCCGGACTCAGCCCATGACGAGGGCCGCATCGCGGACGTGAACTGCATCAACGGCAGGCACGTCGGGGCGTGCACCCGGAGCCCCCTACGAGGGCTTCATGGCGGCATGCAGGAACCTCGGGGCGAACCTCGTCCTGGGGCCCGGGGCCTGCGGCCTGGGGACGCGGGACACAGCACGCACGCGTGCACTGCCAGTGGCCGCCTCGCTCACGAGTCCCACTCATGAAGGGCCCCACCCTACGGCGGGGCCCTCACTTCACCAGAGCCGGCTCAGGTCGGACGGCCGTTCGGGCCGATGTGGTCGCGTTCACGGGCAGCCATTGTGTTGGGTCATCTGTAGGACTACAGTCGTAGCCCTACAGACCGTCACTTGAGGGGGATCACCATGACGCTGCCGACCCGGACCACAGTCAAGGAACTCGACCCTGTGTTCGCGGAAATGGCCGCCGCGACCTTCCAGCTCACCCAGTCAGAAACCCAGCTGACGTCTCGTGAGATCACTCTGCTCAACCTCGTTGCAGACGTCTGCGAGCAGATCCTCGGGATGCCGTTCGAACTGCATGTGCGGGCCGCCCTGGACAACGGCCTCGACGCCGATGACCTGCGCGAGCTGCTCCGTTTCATCTCCTACGACAGCGGCTACCCGGCCGCGCTGGCCGCCCTGGAGCAGCTTGCCGAGGTCGAACGCAAGCACGGCCTGCCCGGGCCGACAGGCCAGGGCCACCAGGTGAACGCGGACGGCACGGGCAGCCCCCTCCCCGCGGCGATGCGCGCTGAGGTGAATGCCCTCGATCCGGGCTTCGCGGACTACATGGACCTGCAGTCCCGAATGCGCGCCGGCATGTCCCGGATCAGCGTCCGAGAGCGGGCGTTCGCCACCATGACGGTGGACGTCCTCTACCAGACCCTCCAGGAGAGCTTCCGTGCCCACGTCGGCCGTGCGCTGGGCGCTGGAGCGACACCCGACGAGGTCCGCGCCGCCATCCGCGCCACCGCACCGTTCGGGATGACCCGGACCTGGCGCGCCCTGAACGTCCTCGACGCGCTGCTGGCCGACCAGGAGGGACCGCAGGGAGAGCAGACGGCCAAGGACGCCTGAACGCCTGACGCCTGCACCCCCGGCACACGACCCGGACCGCCGGGCCGGTCCGTCGCAGTGCAGGCCGCAGACGCAGCTGTGCCTGGCACCCCCCGTGGAGGGGGTGCCAGGCACAGTCGTGGGGGGCAGCGAGTTCTGTCAGTCAGTGCTGCGCCATGGCCGGTTCGCTCGCCCTCACACCATGAAACCGTCAAGGGTGCTGTACTGACCGGACAGCTTGGTCACCACGATGGTGTGCGTGCCCGAGGAGAGCAGGCCGGAGGTGTACACCGCGGCATTCGCGTGCCGGACGCCGTCGCTGGGCAGTGTGCTGACGACCTGCTGCGGTCCACCGTCGATGCTGATGCCGATGTCACCCTGGTCGGTGTACTGCTCGCCGTACACCGTGACTTTGGTCCCGGTGAAGGTGAGCGACGCGGTCGACCCGTTGTCGGTCGCGTAGTGGACGTCCTTCAGGTAGTCGCCGTACGAGCGGCCGCCCGCGGACGCGAAGCCGCTGTAGGCGATCCTGCTGTCGTCGTCGTTGAGCCGGATCGATCCAGGGATCTGCGGAGTGACGGAGATCTGCCCGGCCGTGGTGCCGGCCGGAACCGGGACGAGCATGAACCCGCTGGACAGGAGGGTCACATTGTCGACCTTGGTGGTGCCGATGTAGACCGGCGTTGCCGAGTTGAAGCCCTCGCCGGCGACGAGGACCTGCGTCGCGTTGGCGGCGGGCGACACATAGAAGAGGCTCGGAGCAACGGAGAGGACCGGCGTGAAGGATCCGGAGCCCGTGCCCGCAGCGCTCAGCAGGGCGGTGGGGATGTCGGTCGGCTTGGGGGTTGCCGGGATGGTCGTGTTCCCGCTTGCGTGCGTGTCGACGGGCTGGGCGCAGGGGTAGGACTGGATGCCGGCGGAGACGTAGTTGCCGGTGATCCAGAGGTGGCCCGTCGGGCTGCAGCCGCCCTGTGCGCTGCCGCCGGCGCCGAAGGCGACGTTCCCCTGCCAGTTGACCCATTCCGAGCCGGCGTCGTCGTAGTAGGTGAAGTTGGTCGTCGGGCCGTCGTAGGCGATGTTGCCGGTGACCTGGAGGCCCTCGGCCAAGGTCTGCACCGGGTCGATCGTCGTCCCGTCCGCCTGGTACACGTACTGCGCCTGGTGTCCCTCGACGTAGATGGCGCCGCCGTCGCTCCGGACCGACAGGTAGTCATGGAGGATGTTGTTGCTGATGGTGTTGGAGCTGTTGATGTTCGTGCTGTTCTGCGGGGTGGTCGCCTGGTCGACGTGTCCCTGGACGACTCCGGCTGTGATGCCGGTGTAGGGCAGGTCGTACAGGTTGTTCCGGGTGATGGTTGTGTGCTGGGAGAACAGCAGGGTGATGCCGCTGGCCGAGGAGTAGTCGGTACCGATGTGATGGATGATGTTGTCCGCCACGGTGGTACCGGTCAGGATTTCGTTGGTCCCGATCGCAGCGGGGTCCGCGGCCGGCTTGGACCGGTCAGCCGCCTTGCGAGCGTCTGCTCGGTGGCGAAGGTCGCGGTCATGACCACGGGACCGTCCGGGACGGTCCTTCGTCGCGCCACCGGCCGCCGTCGCGTTGGGGGCGCAGTTCTGCGTGATCCCCGCGGCTTCGGACGGGTCGGTCGGCAGCGGGTCGTAGGTGCAGCCGAGGAGGATCGCGGTGGAGGCGATGTCGGTGAACTCGTTGCCCTGAATGAGGGTGTCGGTTGCTCCGTACATCACGCTCAGTCCGGCGCCGCCGAGTTCGGCGAACCGGTTGCCGGTGAGCGTGATGTTCTTGGAGGCGGAGAACGCGACGTTCGCCAGGGGCTGGGTCAGCGATCCCCACGGGCAGCTTCCCGCGGGAGTGGAGAATGTGCACATGCCCTGGTTGTTCGCGCCGGTCATCCGCAGATTGCTCTGCACGTCGGCGAACCCGGAGTTCGTGGAGGGGGCGTTCCAGGTGGCGAACGAGAACTGAAGACCGCTGAAGGTGATGTCGTGCACGGGCGTGGTGAGCGTACCGGCGCCCTGGACCAGTGACTCCAGGTGCGGCAGTTCCACGTCGAGGGCGGACATCTGCTGGTCCGCGGAGGGCTTGTAGTACAGCGTGCCGCCGGCGCCGTCCAGGAACCACTGCCCGGAACCGAGCAGGGTCTGCGCGTTCTCGATGAGCGCGGGCATCCTGTTGGTCGGCATGGACGGCAGCCCACCGCTGCCTTGCGCGAAGGACGCCCGGGCGGTCACATCGGTCCAGCACGGCTGGCTCATCGTCAGTGTTCCGGCCGCCGCGGAGAAGCTCGCGACCCGGCACCTCGACTCGGTCCACGGCCCGTTGCCACCGGGGTAGTCGAACTCGACTCCCGCCACCTGGCTTGCGGTCAGCGAGCCGAACCACGCCATCGCCGCCTGGTCGCCGGAGATCGTGTAACCCGTCGACGAGCCGGTCCACGAGCCCCGGAATCCCAAGCTCGCGGGGGCCGCCTGCGCTATCGGGGCCTCACGGCCGTCGATGTACAGCTGGCGGCTGTTGCTGGTGCTGGGTACCGGAGCGGACCACACCCCGCTCGATCCGAGCTGCGTCCATCCGGTGACCCGCGAGGCCCCCGAGATCACCGGATGGGCCCCCGGCGCGGACTTCCACACCACGGGGTGGCCCGGCGTGCCGGAGTCCTCCGGGCCGAGGGACCAGGTCTTCGACAAGCGGTACACACCGTCGGCCAGCAGCACGCTGACGTCCGCCGAACGGTGTGCGGCGAGTCGGGTGCGAACCGCGCTCTGGGCGCCGGACAGAGAACACGGGGACGAGGCGGAGCAGGTCGAACCGGCCCCGGACGGCGAGGCGTAGAGCGTCACGGTGGGCGCAGCGGCGGCGGACTGGACTACGGGTGCCGCCAGCACCAGACCGAGGGCTGCTGCGACCGGGCCGACGCGGCGCAGCAGTCTCCGCGTGATCGAACTTCGTGGTGACACGGGTGGGTCCTCCCCTTGTGCGGATGGGCTGCATCTGAGTGAGCGGAGGGTGGTTCAGCAACGTGCCCGGGCGAGGTGCCGTGGGGGCCGGGCAGCGCGCATGTGCATCAAGGGCGCTCCAGTGTCCTGGGGCCCGGGTGTCCAAGGATGAACGGGATTGCGTCTGCTGAACGACTTACCTGCGCCTGAGGGGGTGCCCTCGGCAGGCTGGACAGTCGCCTGCACCCTCCTGACTATCCGTGCACTGACATCCGATGTTTGCTGAATCCTCGGCCTGTCTGTGTGCCCTGTCAAGAGTTCGCGCACCGGCTCTCCGCACCTGCACATCCGAGGCAGCAGAGGCGTTGGGCACCATGCTCGCCAACGCACGATGTCAGGGCATCTGGGTTGCCGATGGGGATACATTCATCGGATGTCTTGCCGCCTAGCCTTCACGCTTTGGCTTGTGTCGGCTGATCTGGGGTGGTGCCTGCGCCGGGGCTCGTGGGGCTGCCGTGGGAGGTTGGGCATACCGAGGGCCCGGCACGATGGCCGGGTGCTCCTGGGTCCTCAGGTCGTACGTGGCCGGGGGACGACTTCGTCGGTCAGAGGGCTGGTCGGAGTAGCGCCGTCAGGTGGCTGAACGCGGCAGTCAGTTCGTGACGCCGGGGCCAGGTCGCGGCGTTCCACAGCTGGAGGCGGCGGGCTCTGCAGGTGATCCGGGCGGTAGCACCCGCAGGAGCCGGCCGAGGAGGTCGGCCACGGTGTCGACCTGGGCCCGGACCGCTGCCTCATGCGCAGGGAGCACAAGCCCCTCGCGGATGCGCGCCCCGGAAGCAAGCTCGCGCGCACCTCGACCTTGATCCGCTACACCAACCAGCGGGACGCCATCCAGCCGCTGCCGAGGTCGGGCAAAGACCGGTCTCGCCCATGTGACGCCGCCCGAGCAACCCACCGGCACCACAGGCCGCACCCGCTTCGCCGACTTCGGCCTTACACCCCGACCCCGCCGCAAGCCCCGCCCATAGCACCCCTGAATCGGGCGACAGAGTTTCGCAGGGTTGCCCGTTACTGAGACATGCTCCCACGCGGGTCGTCGAATTCCCCGGTCCCGGCAAGGAACCCACTCACAATGGCATTGAACGCCTTTGCCCGGGTGACCGGTAGCATGTGGCCGGTATGCGGGACGACCACGGCCGTAGCGTTCGGCAGGAGATCGGCTATCGGCCGTACGTCGGCCAGGCATGCGCGGTCACGCCGTCCACAGAGCACCAGGGTCGGTGCCTGAATGTGCGGCAGGACATCGGTCAGATCGACACGTTCGACCTCGTTGACCATCTCCAACAGCGCGGACCTGGCCGGCAGGTCGGAGACCGCCTTCATGAACCACCATCCGCGCCGCGACCGGAAGAACCTCATCTGACGCCGCTCGGAGTCGGCCGGCTTGATGTCGGCCGCGCACAGGACCAGGCGTGTGATCGCCTCGGGGCGCTCTGCGGCGAGGCGCGCGGCGACGAACGCGCCCATCGAGAAGCCACACAGATGCACTGGCGCGTAGCGGTCGACGAGTGTCCCAACGGCCGCAGCTGACCCGCCGATGCTCACCGCTCCCGGCGAACGCCCGAAGCCCGGCAGGTCCGGGGCGACGAGGTGGAATCGGTCGGCCAAGCCGGAGAACTGGTGTTTCCAGGTGCGCGATGCCGCACCGCCGCCGTGCAGCAGAATCAGCGTCGGGCGGGTCGGATCCCCACGCACTTCGGTGTGGAGAGCCCCCGTCCCACCCTCTGGGACCCTTCGCGGGCCTTCCGTCCCAAAGCCCAGCCTTCCATCTCCCCGTCTCGACACAACCCAGGAACGAACATGACTGAATGTGAGTTCCCGGGCGCCTGTGTGGTTCCAAAAGTCCCGCTGCATCTACCTCGACGCCACCTACTGCACAGCACGGGTGAACCGCCAGATCGTCTCCCGGGCCGTGGTCATCGCCACCGGCACCTCCGAGGACCGCAGGGCGGGCCTTCCAGGTCGGTCAACCCAGGCCTCCGGAAGGAGGCGGGGAGCCGGGCGTGGGGCGGTAGTGGTCGGCCAAGGGCAGATAGCGGCTCTGCGCAAACTGCTCGGCCGCCTTAGGGTCATGCCATTCGCCGCGGCGTCTCCGCGGGTTGGACGCCCTTCGGAAGAAGGCGGCAACAGCCGCACCGAGACCGTTCACTGGGGCTCCTCACGCGGTACTTGCGGCCTTGGAGGCCACCGTGTCCACACCTTGCCCGGTCCTGCGCCGGCCCATGTACGGGTTGAGCAGAATCTGAGGTGTCGACCACATCGACCTGCCGCAGCGTCGCTCCATGCAAAGCCACTTGAGTGTCCATCAGATCCGCCCGACTGACGACACGCTGGATACCCAGGCCCAGTTCATCCACGTCTTCGTGATCGGCTGCCCGGCGCGGTGCAGTTCCTTGGAGGTCGCGATCCCCAGGCGGACAGCGCAGCTCAGGGCTAATGCGGTCGCGCTGCGACGGTGCCCCTTGGTAGCGTCCCCTCGTGGCTTGATCCCCAGGCGTATGCCTCCCGTAGCGCATGAACCAGCGCCGTAATCGACGGCGACGTCTTTCACATGCCTGGAGATCAGTCTCTGATGCCTTCCCACGACACCCCTGAGCAGTCCCTCACTCCTGAGCGCACCGACCCGGAGGTCGCGCGCCTCGTACTGGCCGACGCCAACCGCACGCACGGCACCACCTATCACTTGGCGAAGCCGTTGAGCGGCGGCTTCCAGTCCGGGACCTGGCTCCTTCGCAACGGCAGGAACGATGACGCAGCCGCCATCCTCAAATGGTCTCCCCACCGGACTTCGGCGCCACTGATCCTGCGGGCCGGCCACGCGGTGGAGCGGGCCCGAGCAGCCGGTTATCCCACTCCTGCCTGGCTCGCCACCGGAGTAGCCGAGCTCGGTCTCCCCTACCACATCCAGCAGTACGTGCCGGGAAGCTCACCCCGCCGCCTCACCGTCGAGGTCGCCGAACGGCTCATCCCCGTGCTGGAGCAGCAGCGTGGCCTGGACATCGATCCCCAGCACTGCTGGTCGAAGTACACACGTGACCAACTGGCCGGCGGATGGGATCACGCACGGAAGGCCATGGCCGGCTCAAGCGCCCAGGGGGCCGGGTTCGTCGCCTCCATCGACGCGCTCTTCACTTCCTTCGGGCAGGTCGAGCTGCCGACCGGAGACCTCGTGCACGGCGACTTTCGGCTGCAGAACACCTTGTTCCGTTCCGAGCGAGTGGTTGCGGTCATCGACATCGAAGCGTTCGGCAGTGGTACCCGCGCGTACGACTACGCCACGCTGCTGACCGTCGACGATGTCGATCCAGCGGGCTGGGAACTGACACGGCTGGCCGGCGAGCAGGTGGCCGGCCCAGGTGTACTGGCGCACTGCTTCGCTCTGGTGGCTCTCGAGCTCGCGGACTTCGTCCGTCAATGCGTCCCGGGACGGCTGCCCGTCATCCTCGGTCCTCTGAGAGACCGGGCCGAGGCCCTCCTGCGTTGACGCCGTCTGATCCCGCAGGCTGACTCAAGGAGGTGTCCGGCAGCAGACCGTTGCGTCATCGGCATGCCGAGATGACGGCACCGGACGGCGCAGGCCTGACCTGTGATGTTTCGGCGATGCCTGCGCAGGTTCGCAGGAACATACGCGCGATGTGCTCCTTGCCGGTGCCTGACGGGCCGAGCAGGGCGACGTTCTCCGTGACCGCTATGAAGTCTGAGACTCGCGGAAACCAGGCGGTGCCGAACAGCGGGCCTCGTTGGGCCGACCGTATGAGGCGCGCGCCGCGGTGCGCTCCGCCCATGCCGCCACCGGCGGGCCTGCCGCCCCCACGGCCGCGAAGAACGCGCCGAGCAGCAGCCAGCCTGCATGTCCGAGTCCAAGGACCGCTGTCGTGAGGATCACCGGGGCCAGGGCCTGTCCGGCGTCGAAGCCGATGCCGAAGAGGCCCTGGTACTGCCCTTGGGCATGATCGGGGGCGAGACCGAAGCCGAGCGCGAACCCGGCCGAGGACTCCCATACCTCTCCGAGACTGTGCACGCTGACGGCGAGAACGGCGAGCCCTGGCGCAGTCCAGACCGGAACGTCCGCGGTCAGCGCCATCAAGGGGCAACTGACCAGGAAGAGCAGCCCGGCGAGGCGGAACGCCCGGCCTCCCTGGCGTGGCGTTTCCACGCGGGAGCCGATCCTGCTCTGGAGCAGCACGCATACCCCGCTGTTGACCGCGTAGACCGCCGCCACGGTCCAGCGGGGCGCGTTGGTGTGGGCGGACAGCCAGATCGGCAGCAGTAGGGAGACCGTCTGGTACTGCAGGCCCATTGCGCCGTAGAGCGCAACGAAGGACACGAAAGGCCGGTCGGACAGGACGGCCCAGCGGTGGTGCTCCTCGGGCCGGGGCAGGGGCTGGTAGTTCGGGACCCCGGCGAGGACGATCAGGGCGGCGCAGGCGAAGCTGGCCGCGTTGGCGAGGATGAGCACTGTGTATGCCGGACGGGTGTTGGCCGAGAGGGCGAAAGCTGCGCCGAGGGTGCCCAGGACCACGCCGAGGTTGACGAACGTGCGAAGTCTCGCCCGGAATGCGGCCGGGCGTTCGCCGCTGGCACGGGCGATGAGCGCTCCGCCTGCGGCGCCACTCGCCGTCGCTGCCAGCCGGTCCAGGGTGGCGATCAGCGTGAACGCGACCCAGCTGTGGATGACGACGAAGGCGGCCATCGTCGCGGCCTGCATCGCGAGGGTCGTCAGCCAGACCGTGCGCGGCCCGTATCGGTCGGCCAGATTCCCGGCCGGGATCCCGGCGAGCAGCCCGGTCAGCCCGGCGATCGTGAGGCCGACACCGACTTCTGCGGCGGGCAGGTGCACAACCAGCGTGAAGTAGAGCACCGCGGCGGTGTTGAACAGCCCGTTGCCCACCCGGCTGACGAAGCTCGCGATGATGAGAGCGCGCTGCGGACCGCTTGGCACCTGCAAGCCGGATATCCGCAGCCCGGGGTCCTTGCCGACCATGCGGAACAGGCTAACAGTGTCCCTGCCGGCACCCTCCGAGTGGTCTGGATCGTCTCTCTCCACTCGTCGGCTCGTCGTGCCGATGTGTACTTCCCCGAACCGCGGACTTGACCCGCTGAACGCTCGGCGGTGGCCGACTCGTCGGCCCCTGCCGCCGGCACCACGATGTCCGAGCTGCAGTCCGGTTGGTCACCACACTCGCGGTGGACCCTGGCCCGGATTCAAGAAATGATCACTGCGCTGCCGGGAAGCGGACCGCCGGCCTGCTCGACCATGCCGGCCAGACCACTCGTCAAACCCAGGAGGACCCCTGTGCAACGCCGCACGTTCATTGCCGCCACCGCCGGTCTCGGGGCAGCCCTCGCCCTGCCCTCCACCGCCCGCGCCCAGGCCGCCACGATCAGCCCCACGCTGACCGCACGCGACCCCAACGCGTCGCGCAACGCCCAGAGCCTGTACGCCAAACTCGTCGGCATGGAGAACGCCGCCCGCAGCGGCTCGTCCCCCATGACCATCGCGGGGCAGCACATCGAGGGCCAGAACGAGCTCTACAACCCCGACTACGGCGACACCGGCGGCACCACCTACGTCGGCTACCACTACAACAAGGTCAAGGCCATCACCGGCCGCCTCCCCGGCTTCGTCGAGATCGATTTCGGCCCCGGCGTGAACAGCACCAACGGCTGGGGCATCTTCAACAGCCGCAGCTACGACAACGGCCGCGGCCTGCCCAGTGCCCAGAAGCAGTGGCAGTACGCCGACGACGTGGTCGACCTCGGCTTCGGTGTCTGGAAGGGCTTCCCCCGCAGCTCCGACGGCACATACAACTACGACGGCAGCGCCACGAACGTCGACGGCAGCAGTTCCGCGGGCTTTGCCGGCGGCAGCTCCGCCTTTGTGGCCAACGGCGGCTCCGCCGCCGGTATCGTCGGCGCCTGCTTCCACCAGCCCATGCCCGGCTCCACCACCAAGGACTTCAGCACCGTCAAGGTCACCACCACCCAGAGCTGGTTCGACAGTGTGGTGGACTGGCAGTCCAATACCGCGCTGTACCAGGCGCTCCTTGCCGATCTGGCGTTCCTCGCGGACAAGCTGTCCTACTTCGCCCTCTACGACGTCCCCGTGCTGTTCCGCCCGTACCACGAGATGAACGGCAACTGGTTCTGGTGGGGAGGCAAGACTGCGGCCAGCTACAAGCAGCTGTGGGCCATCATGTACAACTACCTGGTCAACACCCGCGGCCTGCACAACCTGATCTTCGTGTGGTCGCCCAACGCCTGGACCCCCAACGGCAGCGACGTGCCTTGGGACTACTACCCCGGCGCGGCCTACGTCGACATCGTCGGCGTCGACGACTACAACGTCCGCTACGGCACGGGCTCCACCCTGGAGAACCCCAACTACACCAACATCTACTACACAGCCCTGGCCGACTACGCGAAGCCCCGCATGCTCGCGGAGACCTACCTGGTCCCGCTCACCTCCACCGGCACCAACGCGCTCACGGCCAGTCCCTGGGTCATCTGGAGCATCTGGGGCGACGGCCTGACCTCGCACAACAGCAACGCCGACGTCAAGGCCACCTACTACGCCACCAGCCAGGTCTACACCGGCGGCTCCGGCACCGGATACGGACAGAACTTCAACTGGGGTTCCATACACGCCCACTGAACCTAATCCAAGCTCGCGAGGATCCTGGTGTGGTGTCCTGTGCCGCGTGGCAGGCCGTGGGGGCGGGCCGCCTTGATGTCGTGGACGGCACCCGGCAGGGCCGGCACTGCGGCACAGGGCCTCCTGCGGTGCTTACGGCTCTGACACCGCGTGCTATCAGGAGGCCCTTCATCTAGGCGCACAGCAGCCGGCTCACCCGAGCCCTACCGCCGTTCGAACACCAGCGGTCGCCCGCCCAGCAAGCGGACCGCTTCTCACCCGACGACTCATGAGGTCAGGACGGGAGTGGGACGAACAGCAGGATGCCGCGGGCGGTGGCGGCCGTGTAGCAGGCAGTGCCGGCGAAGGTTGCGGTGTAGAAGGGGGTGGCGATGGCGTAGACGGGGACGATGGCATTGTGGATGGTGGCGGTGCCGCCGGCGTCGGTGACGGCGGTGCCGAGGTTGACCGGGCCGAAGAGCGTGGTCGCGGTGAAGGTCACCGACTGACCGACCACCGGCGTCCCCGAGGTGGTCGTCAGGGTGGCGCTGAGGGTGGGGATGTAGTACTGCGGCAGCGGCGTCAGCCGGAGCCGGATCGTGCCCGGCTGCGCGGACAACGTCGTGGTGTTGGGGTTCACCGTGACGGGGGTGCTCGCGGGGGAGCCGGTGAAGCAGTTGTCACCGCTGTAGACGGCGGTGAGGGTGCCGGTGGTCAGGGCCGTGGTGGTGAAGCAGGCCATCCCCGATGCGTTGACGGGGACCGTCTGCGTGTGGCCGTTGGGGAGGGTGAAGGTGACCGTGCCGGTCGGCACTTCGGTGGTGGCTGTTGCCGGGGTGGGGGTGGCGCATATGGTCACGCTCTGCCCACAGGTGGAGGGGTTCGGCGTCACCGACAACGTCAGCGTTGTCGGGTTGGGGTTCACGGTGACGGGGGTGGGGTTGCCGTTCACGGTCGCGGTGAACGTACCGGCGGTGTAGGTGTGGGTGGTCTGCCCGCTCCCGGTGGCGTCCAGGGCGACGGTGACCGTGGGGCTGGCGTCCCCGAAGTTCACCACCGCTGTCCCGTTCGGGGTCCCCCCGGAGATGCTGAACGTCACCGGCTGCCCGCACAGCGGCGACGCCGGCGAGGTCGTCACCGTCAACGGCGAAATCTCCGTCACGTTGGCCGAGTTGGCGTTGGTGACGTAGACGTTGCCGTTCTGCGCCACCGCCACCGAGAACGGGAACGCGCCGACGGGGACGGTGGCCAGGACCGTGTTCGTGGCACTGCTGATCACCGTCACGTTGTTCGAATTGGAGTTGCCGACGTAGACGTTGCCGTTCGTTCCCACCGCCACCCCGAACGGGCCTCCGCCGGTGGGAACGGTGGCCAGGACCGTGTTGGTGGCGCTGTCGATCACCGTCACGTTGTTCGAAACCGTGTTGGTGACGTAGACGCTGCCGTTCTGCGCCACCGCGATCACTCCCGGGACCGAGCCGGCGGGCACGGTGGCCAGGACCGTGTTGGTGGCGCTGTCGATCACCGTCACGTTGTTGGAGGTCTGGTTGGCGATGTAGACGTTGCCGTTCTGCGCCACCGCCGCGGCGCCCGGGAAGCCGCCGGAGGGGAGGGTGGTCACGACGGCGTTGGTGGCGCTGTCGATCACGGTCACGGTGTTGGCGTTCCGGTTGGCGACGTAGACGTTGCCGTTCTGCGCCACCGCCACCGCGTCCGGGACCGCACCGACGGGGACGGTGGCCAGGACCGTGTTCGTGGCACTGTCGATCACCGTCGCGTTGTTCGAGGTGGAGTTGGCGACGTAGACGTTGCCGTTCGGCGCCACCGCCAACGCGAACGGACCTCCGCCGGTGGGGACGGTGGCCAGGACCGTGTTGGTGGCACTGGCGATCACCGTCACGTTGTTGGAGCTCTGGTTGGTGACGTAGACGTTGCCGTTCTGCGCCACCGCCATCATGGCCGGGTCCGCACCGGCGGGGACGGTGGCCAGGACCGTGTTGGTGGTGCTGCCGATCACCGTCACGTTGGCCGAGTTGGCGTTGCCGACGTAGACGTTGCCGTTCTGCGCCACCGCCACCGCCAGCGGGGTCGTGCCCGCCGGGATCGTCACCGTGGAGAACGCCGCACTCAGCGGCGCGGCCACATACCCCCGCACAGCGGGCGCCTCGGACAGGCCCGCCGGTACAACCGGCCGAAGCCCTCCGACCACTGCCGGAGGTCCCAACCAGACCAAGTTCGGATCCATGACAAACCTCTCTCTCCTGAGAGGGTCGCCCACGAACTCCCACCCGGACCTCACCGCGCGGCACTGGTATACACGAACCGGATCCATCGCTTGCACAGCAGGGTGAGGAGTAAAACACCGTCATATGCCGTACAGCTGCACACCGCTGAGGTTGTCTCCCCAGGAGACATGGGCAACCCACCAACATTCGGTCACCATAATTAACCCGAAACGACCAATAGAGCACCACCCTGTTGACTCGGTTTTCACCCGAACGGACTAATCCGCGACCCAACTCCGGCAGGCCGTACGAGAGTACGAATCACCCTGGCAATGTGGCCCGTGACCTGGGGTTGAGCATGGGGACTAACCGGAGAGACGGAGCCCGCGCGCCACGAGGAGTGCCTTTATGCGCACGCGGCAGTCAACTCACATAACTCATATTGTCGTTCGAACACCAACGACCACTCACCTGGAAAGAGGGCAGCTTCTTACCGGCAGGAGTCATCGAGCGATCTGAGTCCGTTTGCCGCGGCGGGCGGTCGCTGATCCCGGCAACGGCGACAGAACGCAGGCACGTAAGGGCGCCCGATTGCGCCGGAAGCGATCAGGCAAGACGATTCACAAAGTCCCGGCCTCCGGCCAGTGAGACCAGTGGTTCGCCGGGAGGCGGTTGACACCCTGACCCGGGGTGGGCGATGAGCGCGGCTCCGCTGTGCGATCCTCGGGCTGTCGATGCGGAGAGGGGATCCAGGTGCTGCTGACGCTGACCGGCGGTGCAGGGGCAGGCAAGACAACGCTGGCGCACGCGCTGGCGTCGTCTGCGCCAAGGGGTCCGACAAGCGTCCTGCACGGCGACGACTACTACGTCACCGGGCCGGGGCGGGGCGTCTGGACACGCGATGAAGCCGGGGTTCCACGCCTGGACGTCGGGGATCCCCGCTCGGTGGATATCGAGCGGCTCAACGCCGACACAGACACCGCGCTCGCCCTCGCCCCCGTGGTGATCGTCGACGGTCTCTTCGCCCGCCGCGTCGCCCCGCAGTGGCCCGGCTTCCGCCTCGACATCTACGTTGATCTCCCGGCGGACCTCAGACTGGCCCGCAAGATCGAGCGCAAGTGCATCAGAGACGGCTTTCCCCTCGATGTCCTGCTGCGGAACTACGTGACGCACCGGCGAGACGCGCACGAGCTGCACATCGAGCCGCTCAGAGATGACTGCGACGTGATCACCGACGGGACCCTCAACCCGGACGTCCTGGCCGAGCGGATCTGGTCAGCCGTTGCCGCTCGGGAACTCAACCACAACTCCTGACAATTGCTCACCATGGGCACCGCCGGACGAGCACTGCGTTCGCCCACTGCTGTCCGAGGAAGCCGATGGCGGCGGTTCAACAGTTGGCCGCAAGCTGTGGGGGTGCCTCGCCGCCGAGCAGGGTGATCAGCTGGGCGAGGAGGGCGTCGAGCTCGCGGCCGACATCGGCGATCTGCGGGTTGTCGTAGCTGGTGAACAGCAGGCTGGGCTGGTCGACGGCGAGTCTGGTGTCGCCGCCGGGGTCGGCGTAGAGCAGGGTCCGCAGTGGCGCGTGCAGCATGGTCGACGGATCGTGGCGGCACATGCGTTCGGCGATGGTGTGATTGCCCATCAGGTACTGCGTCGCCTTCCACAGGGACGGCGATCCGGCCATGACGGCGGTGATGTCACTGCGGAAGTAACGCATGAATCCGTGCGGGGCGTTGATCTCCGCCAGCTCGAGGGTGGCCTGCCACGAGGCCATCTGGAAGAAGCGGGCGAGATCGACCTCTGGCACGAGGGTCTCGTAGTGCTCACGGGCGGCGTCGTACGGGTCCGGGAGCGCCACCACGAGCCGCCGGGCGGGATGGTCGACGACGGCGTTCTGTGTGGTCATGGCTGTGCCGGTTCCTGGCCGGCGCGGATCAGTTCGACGTCGTGGATGTCGAGGGTGATGGACAGCAGGTTGAGGTTGACGCTGTTGTCGGGGTTGCGGCGGAAGACCCGGCGGCGCGTGGCCACGAGCAGTCCGTCGAACATTCTGTGGCGGCTGGTGTAGTGACCCACCAGGGTGCTGCCGTTGACCTCAGCCACGTAGTCCATGCGGCGTTGCCTTCCGACGGTGTCGAAGTAGAACACCTGGTCAGGGTTGTGAGACGCGATCCGGGGTGGGAAGCGCACCTGCAGGCGCCGCCAGGTCTGGCCGGCTTCGTGCCACGGCTCGATTTCCTCGGCCCGCACATCCGGATAGGTGAACAGGAACGGAGTGGTGAAGTAGTTCCAGCATGCGTAGCCGAGGAAATAGCCGAGGTGGAGGGCGTCCCAGGGCGTGTTGCGCAGCATCCCTTTGAAGCTTGCCCGTGCAGGGGTGAGAGTCTCGACCGGCTCGCCTCCGAGGGTCTGCATGGTGACGCTGTCGGTGGCGGCGTCGAAGACCATCCGCTGGTCGGGGCGGGTGAACGGGGTGAACACGATGTGCTGTCCGACTGTGTCCAGTGTCAGGATCTGGTCGAACGTCCTGCCCGGGGGCCAGCCCTTCACCGCCCAGATCGGGCCGCCGATCGAGATGTCGATGCGCAGGCCGCGCAGGGTGTTCCAGAGTTCTTGGCCACCGGTCGTGGCGATGGCCAGATCAAGGAGTCCGTCGCCCATGGCCGGGTCCTTTCCGAGGCGGCTCCCGCGTGACAGCTCGACCAGGTGCCCGATGCGCGTCGGCGGCAGGCCCGCAGACCGTGGCCAGTGCCTGCGGCGACCGACCGGCAGCACAGAGCGTCGGACCTGACGTCCGGGGAGGCACCTTCAGCGGGTGAACTGGTCGTTGTTCTTGCGGACGTAATCGGCGATCCCTGACGCGGGCCGCCCGGTGACCTGTTCCACGCCGTCCGCCTTGCGGTCGTACCGGTTCTCCGCATGAAGGCGGGCCATGGTGGAGATGTGCTGGAAGACATGCTCCGGCAGCCCCACCGGCCTGAGGTCGTTGTCGATCCATTCCTGCAGTGGAACGTCCGTGTAGCTGACCGGTCGACCCAGGGCTGAGGAAACCTCCGCGGCCATAGCGGTGATGTCCTCCGAGCGGGGGCCGGTCAGTTCGTAGGTCCGGCCGATGTGCGGAGCGGGATCGGCCAGGATCTCCTCCACGACCGAGGCGACGTCGCCGGCCGCAACCGGGGAGGTCTTCGCCCGGCCGAGGGGCAGCCTGATGGTGTCGTCCTTGGCGATCGAGGAGAAGCCCACGGTGAAGATCGGGTTCTCCATGAATACCGTGGGCCTGATCTCCACGACCGGCAGGCCTGACCAGTCGAGAGCCTGCTCGACCAGCCACTGCTGCCGCTGCTGATGCGACTCGAAGGTGCTGGTGAGGTCCACCTCGGAGACGGTCAGCTGCGACACGTTCACCAACACTTCCAGCTGCCCGTACGCACGCGCGGCGGCCGCCGCCGTCAGGGCAGCCTGCAGATACTGCGCCGAGACGCCCATGCCGAAGTACATGCGGCCGCAGCCGGCCAGGGCGTCGACAACGTCAGCCGCACGCGTCAGGTCGCCCACGACGACCTCGGCGCCTGTGGCGCGCAGCGCCTGCGCCCGTTCGTCATCGCGATGCACCATGGCCCGGACGGGCAGGCGCCGGCGCCGAAGGCCTTCGACCACAGAACGCCCGACAGCGCCGACGCTGCCCGCAGCGCCGGTCACCAGAATGGGCAGCCCACTGGTTTCGGGGGTGCGGTCCATGGGGCCAGCGTGCCGCGCCCCCAGCCGGGGCGCAACCGAAGCCATCCGCCTCCCACCTCTGGTCGACAGGGGATCGGAGCACCTGGCCATCGGCCGGTCGGTACGCCTCGGGCGGCAACCCTCACCCCACATCCAGGCCGACGCCGACGAACCGGCCGATGCTGCACCCACGTCTGAGCGCCTGCCCTGGCGGGACGTGCCGCTGCTGGGCAGCACGCGCGCGACCGCGCACTGCCGGAACGAGATCCGCCTCCGCCCCCGGGGCCTTGGCCGACTTGGGCAACACCGCCCTCGGAACCGTCCGTCTCACCGGACGCACCAACATCGCTGCCGACTCCGCCACCACGCGCACAGGGCCACCCTGACCCTCTGCGCTCCGTTGGAGTCCCCAGCGGCGGGCGCCGGGACTGCGCCTACATGTCGCACTCGGGGTCGTCCGCAGCCACACGGTGTGGTCCGCCGTTCGCCGCGCTGTGGGAGGAGCATCAGGCCTCGGCGAGTCCCGATCTGCATCTGCTGCGCGGGCGATGGTGAAGACCTTCGCCGAAGCGGCAATGTCCGCTGACGCGGACACCTTGTACGCCGCCCACTACCCACGAAGTCCACGTGCCAGGGGCGGCTCGCGAGGCGGCGGCGCGGCAGCGGGAGGCGGGCAAACGGCTCACCGCCCGACCGCGGCCACCGCCCGGCGTTCTCATCCCTTCACGATCACGTCGATCCGCGCCAGCTCCTCCGGGTCGAAGTCCAGGTTGCGGATCGCGCCGACGCTGTCCTCGATCTGCCGCGGGCTGCTCGCCCCGAGCAGGGCGGAGGTCACCCGGCCTCCGCGCAGCACCCAGGCCAGGGCCAGCTGAGCCAGGGTCTGGCCGCGGGACTTGGCGACCTCGTCCAAGGAACGCAGACGGCCGACCAGGTCCCCGGTGACCGCGTCCGAGTTCAGGAAGGGGCTGTCGCTCGCCGCCCGGGAATCCTGGGGAATGCCGTCGAGGTAGCGGCCGGTGAGCAGGCCCTGCTCGAGCGGGGAGTACACGATGGAGCCGACCTGGAGTTCGTCCAGGGCGTCGAGCAGACCCTCGTCCTCGGGGCGGCGGTCGAGCATCGAGTAGCGCGGCTGGTGGATCAGGAGCGGGGTGCCGAGTTCGCCGAGGATGTGGGCGGCCTCGCGGGTCTCTTCCGCCGAGTAGTTGGAGACACCGACGTAGAGCGCCTTGCCCTGCTGGACCGCCGAGTGCAGGGCGCCCATCGTCTCCTCCAGCGGAGTCTCCGGGTCGGGGCGGTGCGAGTAGAAGATGTCGACGTAGTCCAGGCCCATGCGCTTCAGGCTCTGGTCGAGCGAGGACAGCAGGTACTTGCGCGAGCCCCATTCGCCGTACGGCCCGGGCCACATCAGATAGCCGGCCTTGGTGGAGATGACGAGTTCGTCTCGGTACGGCGTGAAGTCCGCCTTCAGGGCCTCGCCGAACGCGGATTCGGCGGCGCCGGGCGGCGGGCCGTAGTTGTTGGCGAGGTCGAAGTGGGTGACGCCGAGGTCGAAGGCACGGCGGAGGATGGCGCGCTGGGTCTCGACGGGCCGATCGGGCCCGAAGTTGTGCCACAGGCCGAGCGACAGTGCGGGGAGCTTCAGGCCGCTGCGTCCGGTGCGCCGGTAGGGCATCTCGGCGTAACGGTCGGGGTGTGCGGTGTACAACGCGACTCCAGAAGGTTGGCTCAGGGTCTTGCCTGGCGCCCGGGAGCCTGCGGCTCCGGGTGACCGCTCCCACTCTTCCCTCGGCGGCGGACAGCGGTCCAACAGAAGAATGTGATGGAACTCAGAGACCGTACTTCTCAATCAGCGCCCTCAAGGGAGCTCCGTCGCTCGATCCGCTGCAGCGTGCCCGGCGTGCCCGGCGTGCCGCACGATGCGCCGGTCCGAGAGGAGGTGGGGCTGGACTGCGATGCGCGAGATCGGTGACTCTCCGTGCCGACGTATCACCTCCCACGACGGCGCGCCGCGAACCCGGCCTACCTGCCCGCCCACGAACGACATCGGGAAACGGGGACGGGGCGGCGGTCCACGATCCCGACCGTTGAGCCTCCACATGGTCAATGCTCCCCACCGGAGCGCTCGGCGAAGTCACCGTCGGCCGGTTGAGCATCGCATTGCGCTTCCTCGGTCAGAGCCAGCCACCGTCGGCCTGGACGGTCCGGCCGGTGATGAACGAGGCATCGTCCGACACGAGGAACGAGACGACTGCGGCGATCTCGGCAGGCCGGGCCATCCTCCCGAGCGAACTGGAAGTGCGGATAACGGTGTTGAAGTCCGCGTCGACATCGGGGTGGACGTAATGAGAGGCCGCATGGTCGGACATGTCGGTAACGGTCCCGCCGGGTGCGACGGCGTTGATGGTGATGCCACGCCGGCCGAGTTCGGGGCTGAGGTTGAGTGCGATGCACTCGACGGCGGCCTTGCTCGATGCGTAGAGGGCATGGTGGAAGACCGCCTTGTGAGCACTTGCCGATGACGTCAGGACGACCCTCCCTCCTTCGCGCATGTGGCGTACCGCGTTCTGTACGGCGAAGAACTGGCCTCGGGTGTTGACCGCGAAGATCCGGTCGAAGTCGGCGGGGGTGACGGTGTCAAGCTCACCGAAGTGTTCGATTCCGGCGTTGCTGGCCAAGATGTCGAGTCCGCCGAGAGCGTCGGCGGCCTCATCGGCCAGCCGCTTGATCTGGTCCGGATCGCTGACGTCTGCCTTGATCGCGACTGCGCGGCGGCCAGTGCCGCTGATCTCGGCGGTGAGTGCTTCGGCAGCGTCGCTGCTGCTCCGGTAGTTGATCGCTACGTCGGCCCCGTCGGAGGCGAGCCTGCGGGCCACGGCCGCGCCGATCCCACGGGCGCCACCAGTGACCAGGGCCTTCTTGCCTGACAGCTTTCCGTTCATCGGTCGTGTCCTGTCAGCGGGAGATTCGGCGGTCCTGTCGAATGCGCCCTGCGCGGTGTCCGGGGCAAGGAGTCCGTGGCAGCGGATGACACGCCGCGCGCACGGAGGCGCGTGAGCGGGCTGCCGTGGCCGTCCGCATCGCGTGGGCGTCTGCCTGTCGACCACCGCGCCATCAGCGTCAGAATCTCGCGGCCCGGACACGGGCGCCACTCGGTGAACCGGTTGGCCCCTAGCGGCACGGCCCACCGTGTCGGCTCCAGGATGAGCCAGGTCAGCGGCACAGACCGGTGGCCGCGAACCAACGGTTGGTCAGCTGTCGGCGCCGGCCACACCTCATCGCCTGGGCGGCAGGCGGCGCCCGCACAACGGCAGTTGTACATACCCGTGGCTTGTCACGCCGTGGAAGAGCGGGAGAAGCACGCACATCACGAGCGCGGCCACGGGAGTCGTCATGCCGCCGCATCGGCGCCTGGGGCCCTGTGCCGTCTCTGACCCGGTCTGTTCGCCGGGTCCGCACGGCAGGGCCGCAGGCGCCGAAGGTGGGCGCGCTCACACGGAGCGGTTCATCCGCAGGACAGCGGCTCGTCCAGAGCGAGGACGGCAAAGGTGGCAAGCCAGTGGTCGGTGGTGAAGTCGCCGGAGTCGGTGGCTGGGAGGGCGACTGCCAGATGAGCTTCGGCTGCGGCCGCCAGTCCGGGGATTCGCCGGTCGTCCGCCGGCAGCCCCGCGGCGATGCCGTGGAAGGCCGCGGCCCGGCTGAGGGAGAGGCCGATGAGGTGGCCGATCTGCGGGTCGGTGGGGTCGGAGACGACGGGCGGCTCGAACGGCGTCCCGTCGCGCAGCGGCTCGGAGAGGCCCGGCAGGAACCGTGACAGCCACGCGGCGAAGTGCTCCCGCGTGAGGATGCGCCGCATGGCGTCGGCCTCGGTGAGGGAGGGCGAGAGGAAGTCCTGCCCGGAGGGCTCCCAGTGCACCGGCGCCGTGTGGTCCTCGGCGAACCAGCGGTGGAGGGCGGCGGTGACCGGTTCGAGGAGTTCCGGGTGGCCGGCCTGCTCGGCGCTGTCCAGCACCAGCCCCAGCGCGAAGGCACTGTTGCTGTGGACACCGTGCCGGACGGGATAGGTGGCCTTGCCGAGCCAGTTCTGAAGCAGATCCGCAACGGCCGCGGTGGCAGGGGCCAGGGCATCGGACCAGCGGCTCCCGGCGGCATCGCCCAGGGCCCGGCACTCGGCGGCGAGGGCCAGCAGCCAGGCCCAGCCGTAGGGGCGTTCGAAGGAGGGGTGGCTGCGGAGGTAGTCCGCCTCGGCGGCGACGTTCGCGGGCGTCAGATGGGCGTCGAGCGTGGCGACGCCAGCGGCGGTGTCGAACCGGGTGCCGTACCGCCGCAGCAGACGGACCAGCAGCCAGTGCATGTGCACCGAGGAGTGCCAGTCGTATGCGCCGTAGAAGGCGGGGTGGCGGGTGCTGGGCGGCAGCAGCTCGTCCGGGCCCTGCAGCAGATGGGTCGGGAAGTACGGGTAGGGGCGGGTCACATTGGCGACGGCCAGGTCGGCGTAGGCCTGGGCCCGGCCGGCGAGGACGTCCTGCGCTGCGGTGCTCAATGCGTCGCACCCCCCGCCACGGCGAGGTCGGCGCCGGTGTGGGCCACCGCCGTGGCCACGATCTCCCGCAGTGCGTCGGCGACGGTGGTCACCGGCAGGGACGGCTTCCCGCTCGCGACCACCTGCTCGGGGGCGAACGGCACATGCACAAACCCGCCGCGCAGGTCCGGCCGCTCGGTGGCAATGAGATGCGCCAGCCCGTAGGCGACGTGGTTGCAGACGAAGGTGCCGGCGGTCTGCGAGACCGAGGCCGGCACCCCCGCCGCCCGTACCGCCGCGACGCAGGCCTTGACCGGAAGCGACGCGAAGTAGGCGGCCGGGCCGCCCGGGACGACGGGGGTGTCGACGGGCTGCCGACCCGCGTTGTCGGGGATGCGGGCGTCGTCGACGTTGATCGCGACCCGCTCGACGGTGATGTCGGGACGTCCCCCTGCCTGACCTACGCAGACCACCAGCTCCGGGGCGGTCTCCTCGACCGCCGTGCGCAGCTCCTCGATGGCGGTGCCGAACACGCAGCTCAGCCGCACCGCCGTGATCTCCGTGCCGGGCGGCGGGGCGGCGGCGAGCAGGGCCACGGCCTCCCAGGAGGGATTGACGAGATCGTCGCCGAAGGGTTCGAAGCCGGTGAGCAGGACCCGGGTCATGGGTGCATCTCCGATCAAGGAGGGGGCGGGGGTCAGAAGGCGAAGAACGAGATGATCGCCACGTTGCAGACAAGCAGCGCGCCTGCGGTGGGGATCTGCGCCTTGATCGGGCCGTACTGGTCCTTGAGTTCCAGCAGCGCCGCCGGGACCAGGTTGAAGTTGGCGGCCATGGGTGTGGTGAGCGTGCCGCAGAAGCCTGCGAGCAGGCCGACAGCGAGCACCACAGCCGGGTTGCCGTGCATCTGCTCGATCAGGATCGGCCAGCCGATGGCCGCGGTCATCACCGGGAACGCGGCGAAGGCGTTGCCCATGATGACGGTGAACAGGGCCATGCCGATGCAGTACACCGCGACGGCCACGTACTTGCTGTCGTGCGGCAGCAGCGAGTCGGTGATCTTGCCGACCTGGGTGCCGACGCCGGCGGCCTGGAAGATCGAGCCGAGTACGGCCAGCAGCTGCGGGAGCAGCAGCGCCCAGCCCATGGACTCCAGCATGCTGCGGCCGGCGTGCAGCGGGACGGTTGCCCGGGGCTCGCGGACCACCAGCATTCCGACGCCCAGGGCGACGATCGCGCCGATGCCCAGGCCCAGGATGGTCTCGCTGCCGGCCTGCAGGACCGGCGTGCCGCCGATGCTCCACTTCTTCACCAGGGAGGCGCAGATGACCGCCACGACCGGAATGGTGAGCGCCGGAATGAAGATCTTGTTGCCGAGCCGGGCGGCGGTTGCGGTGCGCTGCTCGGGGGTGGTGGTTCGGGGGGTGCCGCGGCCGGTGAGGCCGAGGCCACCGAGGCAGACCATGGCGAGGACGGCGACGCCGAGGGGCTCGGCGGGTGCGCTGCCGTCGACCACCCAGGTGCTGTAGACGAAGGCGGCGCCGAGCAGACCCCAGAAGGCGGCGGTGCCCAGCCGCTTGGGGTTGGTGCGGTCGGTTGCCATCTGCGCGGCCATGGCGAGGAAGACCGCGCCCACCAGCCAGTAGAACCACTCGGCCTTGATCACTTGGACACCTCCGGGGCGCGGGTGCCTGCGGCGTCGAGTTCGACGGCGGCGGCGAGCAGGTCACGTTCGATCGTGCGGTCCAGACGCAGCAGTCGGAAACCGTGGATGAGGAAGGCGCAGACGGCGCTGGGTATCGCCCACAGCGCGAGCTGCAGCGGCTCCAGTTCGGTGTGGTATGTGGAGTTGACGAAGCCGGTGATGAGCAGGATCGAGCCGATCGCCAGGAAGCAGTCCTCGCCGAAGAACAGGCCGATGGTGTCGGCGCTGGCGGCGTACGAGCGGACCTTCTCGCGGACCCGGTCGGGCAGCGGTCGCCCGTCGTTGCTGCGTTCCGCGGCGGCCTCGGCCATGGGGGCCACCATGGGGCGGACGCTCTGCGCCGGGCCGCCGATGCTGGTGAGGCCGACGGCTGCGGTCAGCTGACGCAGAAGCAGGTAGATGGCGAGGAACCGGCCGGTGGTGAGCTTGTTCAGCCTGCCGATCAGGGTGCGGGCCTGCTCCTGCAGGCCGTTGCGCTCCAGCAGGCCGATGACCGGCAGGGTGATGACGAAGATGGTCACCGAACGGCTGGAGGCGAAGCCGCTGCCGAAGGCCGCGAGGACCTCGACCGGGGACAGCTTGCCCAGCAGTCCGGTGACGATACCGGCGACCCCCACCACCAGGAGGGGGTTGCGGCGCGTGGCGAATCCGAGGATCACCACGAGCACGCCGAGGAGAACGATCATGCGTCGGCCTTCCGCGCACAGGACCTCACCAAGGGCGTGAGGAGGTTGGGGTGGAGGCTAGACGATCGTTCAACAATCCCACAAGAGCCGTTTCCCGGAGTTCGGTGCCCGGACGCGCCGCTGAGCGTCCGGCGCCGACCTCAACTCCCGGACACCATCTGGGCGTAGGCCTCGATCAGCTGCCGGCGCGAATCCTGCAGATAGGTGGCGAGCAGCCGCTCGGCACCCAGGGGGTCGCCCCCGGCGAGGGCTGCGAGGATCTCCCGGTTACGGGTCAGATACGGCTCATGGAACCGGCGCGCATCGTTCATCATGTGGAACGCGAGCCGCAGTTCGGCCAGGACTCCACGCATCAGCTCGTCCGTGCGGGAGCTGCCCGCCAGCCCGGCGATCGCCTGGTGGAAGTGGATGTTGGCCGTGGCGCACTCCGGCCACAGGCCTGCCGCAGCCGCCTGCTCCCCCGCCACCACCGCCGACTCCACCGGGCCGAGCGCCGGCCCGGGTGCACCCTGCGGACGCCCGGCGGCAGACGTGACCGTGGGGTCGGCGAGACCGCGCAGCGCGCCGCACTCGATCAGCCGGCGCACCCGGTAGATGTCGGCGAGGTCCTCGACCGTGAGCACCCGCACCCGGACACCCCGGTTGAGCTGGTGCACCAGCAGCCGTTCATGGGTGAGCAGGCGGAAGGCCTCTCGCAGGGTGTTGCGGGAGATCCCCAGGGCCCCACCGATGTTCTCCTCGGAGAGCCGCGCCCCGGGCTGGAAGAAGCCCTCGGCGATCCGGGTGCGCAGGATGTCCGCGACCCGGTCCGCGGTGCTGGCCCGCCCCAGCAGCACGCGGTCCGCCGCAAGTCCGGATGCGGACGCATCACCCTGCGCAAGCCGCCCCTCGACCTCAAGCTCCATCAGCCTCAGCCCTCCACCATGTCCGTGCGCAATGTCTTGCGGCAGTCAACCCGCACTTGCACGACAAGGCAACATCCCTCTTGTCTAATTGTTGAACAATCCTCTAGGTTGCTCGAATGATCGATCTCAACGCCGACCTCGGTGAGGGCTTCGACCGCTGGAGCCTCACCGACGACGAGGCCCTGCTGTCCGTCGTCAGCAGCGCCAACGTCGCCTGCGGCTACCACGCCGGGGACCCCGCCACGATGCGCCGGGTCTGCACGCTCGCCGCCGAGCGCGGCGTCACCATCGGCGCCCACGTCTCCTACCGCGACCTGGCCGGCTTCGGCCGCCGAGCGATGGACGTTCCGGCCGACGAACTGGCCGCCGAGGTCGCCTACCAGATCGGCGCACTGCAGGTCTTCGCCCGGGCCGCCGGCGCAGCCGTCGCCTATGTCAAGCCGCACGGCGCGCTCTACAACCGCACGGTCCACGACGCCGAGCAGGCCGCCGCGGTCATCGAGGGCATCCGGCTCGCCGACCCCGCGCTGCCGGTGCTCGGCCTGCCCGGCTCACAACTGCTGGCCGCCGCCGGGCGCAGCGGCAGCACCGGCATTCCCGAAGCCTTCGCCGACCGTGCCTACACCCCCGCCGGAACCCTGGTCAGCAGGCGGGAGGCCGGAGCCCTGGTCACCGACCCGGACGCGGTGACCGCCCGCTCGGTCGACCTCGCCCGGGACCACGAGGTCACCGCGATCGACGGGACCCGGATCGCCATGTCGGCCCGCTCACTGTGCCTGCACGGCGACACCCCCGGCGCCGCCCGGCTCGCCCGATGGATCCGCGACGCCCTGGAGACGGCCGGCGTGCAGGTGAAGGCGTTCGCATGAGCACACCGGCAGCGCCTCCGGACGGCGGGCAGCCGCTCCGGATGCAGATCCTGCCCGCGGGCCGGCACGCCCTGCTGGTCGAACTCGCCACCGCCGAGGAGGCGGAGGCCTTCCACGCCGAACTGCTGCGCCGCCGGGCCGCGCAGACGCTGCCGCCGGTACGGGAGATCGTCCCCGGCGCCCGTACGGTGCTGCTCGACGGCGTCGACGACCCCCGCGGGCTCGCCGCCGAACTCATCCGATGGCGGATCCCTCCACTGACGCGTGCCGACCAGGACGCGATCGAGATCCCGGTGCGCTACGACGGACCCGACCTCGCCGACGTGGCAGCCCTGTGGGGCGTGCCGGAGGAACAGGTCGCGGTGGTCCACTCGGCGGCGGAGTTCCGGGTCGCGTTCTGCGGCTTCGCCCCCGGCTTCGGCTATCTCACCGGACTCGGCGAACGTCACCACGTCCCACGCCGCAGCACCCCCCGTACCCGGGTCCCGGCCGGGGCGGTCGCGCTGGCCGGCCCCTACACAGGTGTCTACCCCCGCTCGTCCCCGGGCGGCTGGCAGCTCATCGGCAGCACCGACGTCGCACTGTGGAATCCCCACCGCGAGCCCGCCGCCCTGTTCGCCCCGGGCACCCGGGTGCGGTTCGTACCCCTGCGGGAGGCGTCGTGAGCAGCCCGCAGCCGACCACCGTCGAAGTGGTCCGCGCCGGAGCCCTCACCACCGTCCAGGACCTCGGCCGCCCCGGCCACGCCCACCTCGGCGTACCGCACTCCGGCGCCCTGGACCAGCCCGCCCACCGGCTCGCCAACCGCCTGGTCGGCAACCCCGAGCACACCGCCACCCTGGAAACCACCCTCAACGGCTGTGCACTGCGCCCGAGCCGGACAGTGACCGCGGTGGTGGCCGGGGCTCCCTGCCCGGTCACCGTGGACGGCCGTCCCGCGGCCTGGGGAGCACCGGTGCGGGTACCGGCCGGCGCGGTACTGCAGCTGGGCACCGTCACCGCCGGGGTCCGGTCATACGTGGCACTCACGGGCGGTGTGGCCGTCACTCCTGTCCTGGGCAGCCGCTCCACCGACCTGCTGTCCGGCCTCGGCCCCGCACCTCTCACCGACGGGACGGTACTGCCGCTCGGCACCCCGACCGCCATCGGTGTCATCGGCGCGGACGTGCTGCCCTGGCCCGGACCGCCCAAGGATCTCGTACTGCCGGTGGTGCTCGGTCCCCGCGACTCGTGGTTCGCTCCGGACGCCCCCCGGGCCCTGGCCGGCGGCGCCTACCGGGTCTCCGCCACCAGCAACCGGATCGGGCTGCGCATCGACGGCCCGCCGCTGACACGCATACGGCACAGCGAACTGCCGAGCGAGGGCGTCGTCCTGGGTGCCGTCCAGGTGCCGCCGGACGGCAAGCCCTCGTCTTCCTCGCCGACCACCCCACCACCGGCGGCTACCCGGTGATCGGGGTGGTACCCGAACCCGCCCTCGCCGCAGCGGCCCAGGCTCCCCCGGGAACACCGGTCCGCTTCATCCCCGTGTGACGCCGCAGACTGCCGGCCCCGGCGCCCCTTCGACTCCGCCGGCCCGGTGCACCGGCCGCCCGTGCCGGAGAAGCAGGTCCGGCGGGCGCCGGTGCCGCAGGGCTGTCAGGAATGCAGGCATGCAGGAATGCAGGAATGCCAGGTGACCGGTGGAGGGGGCGTCATGGGTTCGCTGCCTTCCGGCTTCCGACAGCATGGCCGCGGGCCGGTCCTTCGGGCGGCGCCGTCATGGCCGCCGGCGAGATGGCGAGATGGCGATTCCATCAGAGGTCCGAGCGCCGCCGGCTCGCGCTTGTCGGGTCTGCGGTGCAGGTGACAGCCAGCAGCGCCATGTCATCGGCTCTCCGGCCGTCGGTGTGCTGGTACACGTCGGCAAGCAGGGCATCAAGGAGCGCATCCGGGGTGGGATACCGCTGTCCCGTGAACCTGCCGACGGGGTTGTAGAAGGTGCCGGTCGCATTCCGGGCTTCGGTGAGTCCATCGGTGTAGAGCAGCAGACTGGCCCCTTCGGGGAACGCGAACGTGTCGACGCACTCAGCGTCTGACCCAAGAGCAGCCAGTCCCAGTGGCAGGGCCGGCCGACGGGGCTCGACGTACTGCACGGTCTCCCCCAGGAACAGCAGAGGCGGCGGGTGCCCGCGGTTCACCAACCGGACCTCGTCTCCCCGCTGAGGGAATTCCGCCAGCACGGCTGTGACGAACCCTTCGGCCTCGGTCAGGCTCCCCGACTGCTGAGCCATGAGAACGAGGGCCCGCTCCAGCCGCTCCGCAAGACCGGTCAGGCTGGGCTCCTGCAGGGCAGCCTCTCGGAACGTCCCGATGGCGACCACGACCGCCCTGATCGCGCCCGTCCCCTTGCCGCGCACATCGCCGATCATGCAGCGCACGCCGTAAGGAGTATCGACCACCGCGTAGAGGTCCCCACCGATCTGCGCATCCGTCTGAGCGGCCTCATAGCGTGCGGCGAAGCGCAGCGGACCGATTCTCGCCGGCGGTTGCGGCAGCACGGCACGCTGAGCAGCGGCGGCAATATCGCGCACCGACTGGAGCTTCACCTCCTGGTGGTACAAGAGGCGATTGAGGAGGGCCCCGATCCCGGTCACCGTCGCGACCATGGCCAGCTCGCTGAATGCGATCGCGCTGCGGCGATAGCCGAAATACCAAAACATGGCCCAGTCGAGGACGAGTGCGCTCACCCCGGTGAGGACGGTCCCGCGCAGCGAAAGCAGGGGTGCAGCCACCAGGATCGCAGCCGTGTACAAGGCCGCTGCGCTGACGGTGCGCGGCGTGGCGAAGTCCACCGACACGGCGAAGAGCAGCAGGACGGCCGGCAGCAGGCGGCTCCCTTTCCCGACCCGCTTCCCCACTCCCAGCCTTGCCACCTGCTGCTCCCGACATCGACTGGGCTCCCGGCCAGCTCAGGCTAACTGCCGGACCGGCCGCCCCTCAGCTCCGCCTCACCCGGATCATCCCCACCGCGCCCCACCACGCAGTGGCCGTCACCCAGCCGGGGTACGTCAGGTCTCCTGGGCCTGGGCCATCGACGTAGGCCATGTCCGGTCTCAACAGCGTCGGCGGCCAGCTCCGCGGGGCCGTACACCGTTGCCGACGAGATCAACCCTCGACGACCGGGCGGACCAGCAGGCACCGACGATCAGCAACAGGACGGCGATGGCCTGCGGCGGGTCGCGCAGACCCCGACACTCCCGCGAGACCGCCGCCGCCCCCATCACTCCGACGACAGCTCGAACACCCGTACTCGCCGACCCCCGGTGGGATTGACGGTCTCACGGACCGGATGCATCCCGAGTTTGGTCATGATCCGCTCGGAGGCGTCGTTGCCCACTTGAGCGATGCTGACGATCCGCTCCAGCCCGCGGTCTTCGAACCCGAACCGCACAGCAGCTCTCGCGGCCTCGGTAGCCAGGCCCTGCCCCCAGTGGGAACGTCCCAACCGCCAGCCGACCTCAACCGCCGGCAGTACCTCTGGCAAGAAGTCGGGCACCGAAAGGCCGGTGAACCCCGCCAGCTCGCCAGTGGACCGGATCTCCACGGCGAACAGGCCGAAGCCCTGTGACTCCCACTCGCGCTCCCATGCCTGGATTCCGCCGCGAGTCTGCTGTTCGTCACGGACGCTGCCGTCACGGATCCACCGCATGACCTCGGGGTCGGCATTGACGGCAGCCATGGGCGCAACGTCTTCCTCACGCCAGCGACGCAGGATCAAACGGGGAGTCTCAAGCACGACCATCCGAACATCCTGGACCACATATGCGCTCTCCGTCATCCTCACCAGGAGCTTTCGATACACGCCGTGGATGAACAGTTCCGTTGCGGTGCTCCGACGGAAGTCGGGTGAGCTGGGCATGAGCGAGCGCGTCAACGCCCGTTTCCCCCGCTCAGCGTCATCGTTTGCCGGCCCGGGCTGTCACTCGGCGTCGTGCCAGAGTCGAATGAGCCTGCCCTCCATGGAGGCGGCGATGGTTCTGCCGTCCGGCCCGAACGCAATCGATCTGACCTCGTGAAGTCCGATCCTTACAACGGCAACCCTGCCGGTCGCGAGGTCATATCGGTAGTACTCACCGCTGCCACCTGCGGCGACGGTCATGCCGTCGGGGCTGAACACCGCCGACCAATGGACCTTGACCTCAGGGCGGTCGGGGAGACCGACGGGAACAGGATGATCGGATGCGACATCCCACAAGGAAATGCCTCCCTCGGATCCACCGGCGACGGCCAGCATCCTGCCGTCGGGGCTGAACGCGGCAATGCTGATGACGCCGCCCGGATGCGTGAGGGTGCCGACGCGGGTGCCGGTGGTGACGTCCCACACGGATGAAGCGCCACCGATGCCGCCGACTGCCAGCATCCTGCCGTCGGGGCCGAACCTGAGGGTTCTGATCGCGTACATGGCGCTGGTCTTCAACGTGGCGGTCCGAAGACCGGTGCCGGTGTCCCACAGTCCCACCCCGCTGTTGGTGGACACCGCCAGCGTCCTGCCGTCGGGGCTCAGCGCGATTGCGCTCGGGTGACTGGCTTTCACTCTCCGGGCGGCTTCGCGGTCGCCGGTGGTGAGGTCCCACAGCCAGACCGCCTTACCGGCGCCTGCCAGGGTCCTGCCGTCAGCACTGAACACGAGTGGATCCACTGGATTGACCTGGCCGAGCAGGTGGGCTGCCTGGCCGGTGGCGAGGTCCCACAGATGCAGGTTGTTGTTGTCCGCGCTGGCCAGCCTTCTGCCGTCGGGGCTGAGCGCGACGGTGCGCATCCTCTTCGTCGTCGAGAACGGCGGCGTCAGGGTGATCGGTCCGGAGGCATGCCGAAATTCAGGGGGCATCGTTGTGTCCGGGATGGTCGCCGCGGTACCAGGCGCCGTGCCCGTGGTGCCGAAGTGCATCGTTGGTGCGCCGATCTTCATCAGCGTCAGCGCCTGTGCTACCGACGGGCGTCGGCTCGGATCCTTCTCGGTCAGTGCCTGGATGAGTGGTGCCAGGCGGCCGGCGCGCACCATCGCGGGCAGCGGCTTGACCAGGATGGCAGTGACGGTGCCGGTCCTGGTGTCCTTGGCGAACGGCGAGTAGCCTTCCACCGCTTCGAACAGGGTCACGCCGAGGCTGAACAGGTCGGAGGGCGGGGCCCCGGACTCGCCCTCGTGGCGCTCCGGTGCCATGTACGGCGTGGAGCCGATGATCATCCCGGTCTGGGTCAGGCTGCCGTCGGCGCTGTTCTTGGCGATTCCGAAGTCGGTCAGCAGTGCCCGCCCGTCTCCGTCGTTGATCATGATGTTGAGCGGCTTCACGTCCCGGTGCACGATCCCGGCGTCGTGGGCGAAGCCGAGGGCCGAGAGCATCTGCTCGGCGAGCGCGGCCACCGCGTCCAGCGGCATCGGCCCGGACTGCAACAGCCCGGCCAGTGAGCGACCGCGCACGAACTGCATCACCGTCCATGGCACGCCATGCTCGATCACGACGTCATAGACGGTGACGATGTTGGGGTGGTCGGCCAGGGCCGCCGCATTGCGCCCCTCGTGCACAGCCCGCGCCACCAACTCCTCGCGCTGGATCGGGGGGATCAGATCAAGGGATACCTCCTTGATCGCGACCGTCCGGTTCAGCCGGGCGTCACGTCCCTCCCAGACCGCGCCCATGCCGCCGGAAGCGAGCCGCTCGACGAGCAGATAGCGTCCACCGCCGATCTCACCCCGCGCCGCATGCGGCATCAGATCAACCCCTCCTCCTGCGTCCAAGATCCGTGCGTGACAACGGACCTGAACACCCTCCCGATTGCACTCTAGGTCACGATCGACAACGGAAGTGGAGGAACCCGGTGCCCCGGTAGACCACCGCTACTCAGTGACTCCGAACTCGTCTGTCTTGCTGTGGCCCAGGCCCTGCTCGGGTACCACTCGGAGGCCCAGTGGCTGCGCAACGCGAACAAGCACCTACCCGCCGTGTTCCCGTACCTGCCCCAACGGCCCGGCTACCACAAGCGGTTGAAGGCCGCGGTGCCGCTGCTCAAGCACATGATCCGAGAGCTCGCCATGGACAGTGACTTCTGGACGGACACGGTATGGGTCGCGGATTCCACCAATGACACCCTCAACGGGCAGCTTGACCTAGCGCGACACGGTGGTCGAACTTTCGAGGGCGTAGCCGTCCGAGTGACCCAGCGCGTGCCCGCGATGACCGTCGACATCTGGCGCAACAATCTGACTGGCGCAGCAGTTGTCCGCTCACTGATCGCCTATGACCACTGATCACATCGGAACCACTCGTCTAGCCTGTGATCCATGCATCAGCCCCGAAGGCGCGACCGGCGCCTGGCCCGCCGTGTGCCGCCGCAACCGGCCCGGCGCCAGGCCTCGCAGCTCACGGTCGTCGGCGCGGATGTGGTCCTGGTTGGCTACTTCTCTGCGAAGCAGAAGGACTTCGCATCGCTCATGGCCTCGGCAGCCAGAGAACTCGTAGCGCGCGGCGCTCGGGTCGTCGGGCAGATCGTGCAACGACGAGGCGTCTCGGACGGCGGGGTCCAGAAGATGAGCCTGCCCTACTCCTCGCGGACTCTGCTGAGTCATGGAAAAGTCCGTGAGCTAGCTCAGGCCTGCGACCAGGCCAACGCTGACGCCGTGATCTTCGTTACCTCCTTGACCGAGCGCCAGCAACGCACGCTGACAGCCATGCTTGGCCGCCCCGCTGTGAGCCTTCCCGACATCCTGACTGCCGACTGACCGCTCACTCGACGCGGGCTTGTGAAACAGGCCCTCCCGCAGGTGGCCCGCCGGTCACCGACCGCCCTCCCTGATCCAGTCCATGCAGGACCCCACGGCAAGTATCGGTGCCAGGACGAGCACGGGGAGACCGATCAAGGCCGACGCCCGGGAAGCCAGAAAGGGACCCACCGGCGAAGGCATGCAGCCCCCCACCGACCAGCCGACAAGGACGGCCATCCATGAGATCACGACGATCAGCGCAGCCCGCGCAACTACTCTCCCGATCACAACGTGAGCGTATCTGTGCGGGCGGTGTAGCAGTTTTGGGCGGCGTCCTGCCCGGCCCGGGGTCGAGCACGGCCTGGGCACGGGCCGGACTAGCCGTGAGTACGCGTTTCACTCGCCGTATGGGATCCGGACGAAGCCTTCCGTCCATTCGTCGTCATCAACGTGGTAGGGGACGACCATGAAGCAGTCCGGCTCGTCGCGAAACCCTGGGAGTAGGCGGGCTCGTCGGATCCGGTCCTGGGCCTTCCGCTCGGAGGAGTAGATGCCCAGAAGCTTGACGTCGTCGCCGTCCTGCTCATCGATGTGAAGGCTGCCGCCCTCATCGGTGTGGATGGTCCGGCCGTCCGGGCCGGCCTCGTTCTGGTGGCCTACGTGCCATAGGGGATAGACGATCACGGCGCATGCTACCGCCTCGCCTTCAGCCCATCCGGCGGCCTCGAGAACGTCGGCCCGCAGCGCAACGCCCTGGACGCCACGGTCGAGCGGATCCTCGACGACACCGCTCTCACCTCATCCGGCTGGACACCCGCCCCATGACGCCCTGTCCTGCATCTGCGGGAGCCATGCGGCCCGACATCCGCGGCCAGCCCGGTCAACTGACGCAGAACTTCCTCACGAGGTGCTTGGTGCCCGTCAGGAGGGTACGGACCTCGGAGATGTCGCCCTGGCTGGTGTGCTGGATGCCCTGCACTTCTCCGCTGAGCACCGTGTCCCTCGTGCGGTGAGGCTCTCGGCCGTGCCGACCGCCATCCCCGCCTCGTGCGTGGTCTTGCGCAGGGGGCAGCGGATCGGCAGGCCGTGAGTGGGCTTCTCGCCGGGGTCCGGCCGCAGCTTCCGGTTGAGCCCTGAATGGTCGCGGGTCCGCTCATTGTCCGCCGGAACCGGCCGGCGCCCCCGGACTGCCACCAGCCGTGGGAGCGGCGCGGCGCAGCGTGCGGATTGCCGGGGTCGCAAACAGCGCGACGCAGCCTGCCAGGCAGGCTGCCGCCGATACCAGCAGCAGCCGCCCCGGGGAGGCCAGCGCAATGGCCGGACCGGCCAGTATCTGGCCGAGGGCGATCCCGGAGACCGAGCCGGCCAGCTCGTAGGCGGAGACCCGGTTGAGTACCGCGGGCGGGGTGTGGGTCTGCACGCTGGTCGCCCACATCACTGACCAGAACGCCAGGGCGCCGCCACCGAGGATGTGGCCTGCCAGCACGACGGGCAGTGGGGTGCCCAGTGCCACGCAGAGCGGCAGCACGGTGTACAGCACCATCGCCGCCGCGCCGGCGGCGAGCGGCCGGGCCGGGCGCAGCCGCAGTGCCAGCAGGCCACCGAGTACCGTTCCGGCGCCGAGGAAGGAGACGGCAAGGCCGTAGGCGTTCGGGCCGAGCCGGGTGTCGATCAGTGCGGAGCTGAGGGGTACCAGCGGGCCGAAGAGCAGGACGCCGTAGCCCATCCAGATAAAAATCACCGCCCACATCCAGGTGCGTGCGCGGAACTCACGCCAGCCCTGGTGCAGGTCGCGTCGCAGTGCACTGCCGGTGCTGGCGCGGGAGCCGGGGTCGGCCGCGGCGCCGAGGGCCGTGTGGGCCGGGGTGAGTCGGATGAGTGCCAGGCACAGGGCGCTGAGCAGGAAGGTGGCGGCATCGACCGTGTAGACGGTTCCGGCGCCGGTCAGCGTGATCAGCAGCCCCGCCAGGGCTGGGCCGAGCAGTTGGGTGAGTGCGTCGGCGACCTTGAGTACGGCGTTGGCCCGCTGCGGCTCGCGGGCGACCAGCGGGACCATCCCGTTGACCCCCGGCTGGAACATGGCGACGGCCGCACCGGCCAGGGCTGCCATGGTCACCAGCAGCCAGAAGGGCGGCGGCCCTGCGAAGAACGCAGCCGCCAACACACCTTGGGTGAGCACCCGGACGAGGTCCGCGCCAACCATCGTCCGGCGCGCGCCGAGCCGGTCGGCGAAGACCCCGCCGAACAGGACCAGGACGACGAACGTCCCGGTCCAGGTACCGAGGACGAAGCCGACCCCGGAGATCCCGTACAGCGTGCCGATGGCGAGCGCGGCGGCCACCGGCATCATCGCGTCGCCGAACAGCGAGACGGTACGGGCGGTGAAGTAGAGCGTGAAGCGCCGGTCCCACAACGGGGGCCGAACGGACGTCTGGGAGGCGGCCGTTGGCGGATCGGTCCGGGTGGCCTGGGGCTGGGGTTGAGGCTGCGTGGTGGTCACCGTACAGATGCTGGTCTGGACCAATCGACCATTCCAGTGTCCCCAACGACATGATGGGGTACTTTCGCGCCATGACGCCCCGTCCGCTGCCCGAATCCCCCACGCCGCACCGGGTCGTGGCCCTGCTGCAGCCCGCACAGTCGGCCTTCCTGCTGGCCTGCGCAAACGAGGTGTTCGGGGACCACAGCCCGGCGATACCCGCCCGCTACGCGTTCGAGCTCTGCACCGAGCACCCAGGTCCGGTGCGCAACCAGGCCGGCTACGACCTGCTGGTCACCGCGGGTTTGGAGGCGTTGGAACGTGCGGACACCGTGCTGGTCCCCGGCTGGCACCAGCCGGCCGGCACCCAGGTGCCGCCGCCGGTGATTGCAGCCGTCCGCCAAGCGCACCAGCGCGGCTCGCGGATCGTCGGCCTCTGCTCGGGCGCGTTCGTACTCGCCGCCGCCGGACTGCTGGACGGGCGGCGGGCCGCCACCCACTGGGCGCAGGCCGCCGAGCTCGCCGCCCGGTTCCCACAGGTCCACGTCGACCCCGCGGTGCTCTATGTGGACCACGGCGACATCGCCACCAGCGCCGGATCGGCGGCCGGCGTGGACCTGTGCCTGCACCTGGTGAGCGCCGACCAGGGCGCCGCGTACGCGATGCGCATCGCCCGGCAGATGGTGATGCCGCCGCACCGCGAAGGCTGCCAGCTGCAGTACACCGAACAGCCCACCAGCGGACCGGTCCCCGACTCGCTGGCCCCGCTGCTGGAATGGCTGGCCGGGCGACTGGACCAGCCGGTCAGCGTCGCCGAGATGGCGGTCCGCTCCCAGGTCTCGTCCCGCACACTGACCCGGCGCTTCACCGAGCAGCTGGGCATCAGCCCCGGGCGCTGGCTGCTGGATCGACGCATCGCCGCCACCCGGGCGCTGCTGGAGGAAACCGACCTGCCCGTGGAAACCATCGCCCACCGGGTCGGCCTTTCCTCGGCCGTCAACCTGCGCCGGCGCTTCCACGACGCCCTGCACACCACACCCGCCGCCTACCGCCGCGCCTTCCGCACCAGCAAGATCGAGTAGGCCGAAGCCCGGCAGAATCCCGCACTGGATGCGCTCGGCGTCGTCGGCCACCGTCGACACAGGCCCGGGCTTCGCTGTCCGCGGCCATTGAGCTCCTGGCCGCGCTCGCCCCCGCCTCGCCCTCGCCGAAGCGATGACGGTCCCCGCCACCAAGGCGCTCGTCGTCCTGGACGGCACCCTGCTGCCCATCGACCGCATCGCCGCCGACCGCCCGTCCTCCTCGGGCAACCACAAGAAGCACGGCATCAACGTCCAGGTCCTCACCGCCCCTCTCCCAGCCTTCGGCCGGGAGACGCCCGCAGACAGGCCGATCCGGGCACCACCGGCCCCGCCGGGCGCCGTCCACGATGTCAAAGCCGCACGCACCCACGGCATCCCCCAAGCCTTGGAAGAGGCGGGCACCCGACATTGGGTCGAGGCGTACCAAGGAACCGGACCCGCCGTCCGCATCCCCTACCAGTGGGCGCTGAGGCAAACTCTCCGCAGGCCGGCCGCGGACCGCCGGTGCGGAACGTGACGGCGATGGCGTCCATCCCCTGCCGACGACCAACCCGCCGCCCACCACGCCTGGGCGACCGGTCGGCAGCAACGGCTCAATCGTCGCCCGGCCTGCCCGCAGCAGACCCCGGACCCTCTCGGAGACAGCCGAACCCGCCGTGGAGGCTCACGCGGAGAGGGACTGGTGATCGCCGGAGTCGTCCTGGACACAGGCAGCAGCCAGTTCGTCCAAGGACACCCCCAGCGCTGCGGCCAGGGCCGCCACGGTGAAGAAGGCCGGAGTAGGCGCCCGACCGGTCTCGATCTTGCGCAGCGTCTCCGCCGACACCCCCGCCGCTGCGGCGACCTCCACCATGCTGCGGTCGCCGCGCGCCCGACGCAGCAGCGCGCCGAACAGCTCTCCGCGCTGCCGTTCCTGCGGGGTCAAAGGAGTTCTCACCATATCCGTGATACTAATACCGGTATAAGAATTGGATGCCGGCGAGTGAGACAGGGAGTCGCAGGACATGGTGGAAATCAAGACCGACGCGGCGCTGGACGCGATGCGGGAGGCCGGGCGCGTCGTGGCCCACGCCCTCGCCGCCGTCCAGGGAGCCGCAGACATCGGGGTGTCCCTGCAAGAGCTGGACGAAGCAGCTCGCACCGTTCTGAGCGAGGCCGGGGCACGCTCACCCTTCCTCGGCTACCAGCCCCCCTTCGCCCCCACCCCCTTCCCCGCGGTGATCTGCACCTCGGTCAACGACGCCATCGTTCACGGCATCCCCACCGGCTACCGCCTACGCGACGGCGACCTGGTGAGTATCGACTGCGGCGCGGAGCTCGACGGCTGGACCGGCGACGCCGCCATCACCTTCACCGTCGGCACCCCAAGGCCCGCCGACGTGGACCTGATCAACGCCACCCGGCGCGCTCTCGAGGCCGGCATCGCCGCAGCCCGACCGGGCAACCGCATCGGCGACATCTCCCACGCCATCGGCGCCGTCGCCCGATCGGCACGCTGCGGCATGCCCGCCGACTTCGGCGGCCACGGCATCGGCCGCCGTATGCACGAAGACCCCCACGTCCCGAACCATGGACGCCCCCGCCGCGGCTTCCCCCTCCGCCACGGCCTGGCCCTGGCCCTCGAACCGATGCTCATGGCCGGCGGACGTGACGACTACCGCACCGGCGCCGACGGCTGGACCCTGCACACCATCGACGGCAGCCGAGCAGCCCACATCGAGCACACGGTCGCCATCACCGACGAAGGACCCCGCATCCTGACCCTGCCCTGATCCGGACAGCGAACCGGCGCCCCTCCCCACGTCAACCCGCACGGCCTACGCGGACCCGCGGGTCCGGGCCCGGAACCGTTCCATCACACCGTTGAGTCCCCCCTCAACCACCTCAGTCTTCGCGAACTCGCGTGGGTTCAGGCCCGGCTCGGCCCCGCGCAGGGGTTCATCGAAGAAGGAGCCCTGGGTCGGCCGCCGAGATGTACTCGCCGAGCAGTTCGCGGTCGTGGAAGGCGGAATGCAGGATGACAGCCAGGTCCGTGAGGACCTTGAGGTCGGTGCTCGTCACCACGAAGGAGCCGGCCTCCGATCCGAAGTCGAGCTTGTCGACACTTTCGGGCATGCGGGAGCGGACCAGCGACTCGGCCAGGCCTTCCCAGCCGTGACCGTGGCTCTCGGCGTTGTGTTCCTCGAAGACGTCGGCGACCTGCTCCATGTCGCCGTCGGGGAGCCAGAGGCAGTGGGAGGGATCGGACTCGCTGCCTTGGTCCAGGCGGAACGGGGCCAGGGCTGATGCGTCGGTCATGCGGCGATGGTAGTGATGGCCGTGTCCCGACACCGGACCGAGTGGCTTGTCAGGCTGAGCGAGTGTGCATCCTCGCCACCCCGGCCTTGGTGCGAGCGACACGGTGGGACTTGGTGCCGGTCGCGATGATTGCGCCGTTGATGGTGAGCCGGTCGACGACGGCGGCGCAAAGGTGCGCGTCGGTGACGGCCTTCGTCCGGCCCAGCCCGTCCTTCGTGACCCATGCGCAGATCGCAAGGCCGCTGATCACAACCCGGGCGACGTAGGGGTTGGCGCCGTAGTCGAAGTCGGCGAGTCACTTCCGGCGGGGGAAGCCAGCTGAGCGGATCCGTCGTTCCCAGCGCCGCCGGTCGCGGTCCTCGCCCTCGGCCATCAGGGTGCCCGCCCCCAGCCAGTCAGTGCTCCTGGACGAGGAGCGCCATGAGGCTGAGGAGCTGGCGCCTCTGTGCAGCGGTCAGAGGCGAGAGGAACTCGCCCTGGATGCCGTCGATGACCTTGTCGAGGTCGAGAAGCCGTGCGACTCCCTGCTCGGTGATGGTGACGATCTTCCGTCGTTTGTGCGCCGGGTCGATGGAGCGCACGACCAGGCCGCGCGTTTCGAGTTCGGTCAACGCTGCCGTCACGTCGCTTCGGTCGATCCCGGTGTTGCGGCCGAGCTCCGCCTGACTCGCGGGGCCCCATTCCTCGAGGGCCGCCAGGAGTCGGTAGTGGTAGCTGCGCAGGCCGTCGCCGTGCGCCTCGAAGCCGGCGTTGAGCAGTCCCGACGAGCGTGCGTGCGCCCTGCTGACCAACCAGGTTGCGCGGTCCTGGAGTCGCGTGGGAGTGCGGCCGGTGTGGGCGTGGGGCTGGGGCACGTCGCAAGAGTAACAGTTGTGGGCGCCACCAACATTGGCTATGTTGGGTAGACCAACATTGGCACTGCCAACATAGGGGGTCATGGTGACCGCTGATCCCGTTCCACCGACGCTGAAGACCTGGCGCGGTCGGCGGATCCTCGCGCTGCTGTGCGCGGTCGCGTTCCTCGACTTCGTCGACGCGTCGATCACCAACGTGGCGCTTCCCCGCATCCGGACCGCCTTGGGGCTCTCGGTGCAGAGCCTCCAATGGGTGCCTTCGGCGTACCTGCTCACCTACGGCGGACTGATGTTGCTGGGAGGTCGCCTCGCCGACCTGCTCGGTCGCCGCAAAGTGCTGCTCGCCGGCACCGCGCTCATAGGACTGTCCTCGCTGGCCGGCGGCCTCGCCGCTGATGCAGGTGTCTTCATCGCGGCCCGGCTCGCCCAGGGTGCGGGTGCCGCGCTCATGCTCCCGGCAGCACTGTCCACGCTCACCACCACCTTCACCGCACAGCGGGACCGTCAGTCCGCGCTGGGGGTATGGGCCGCAGTCGCCGGACTCTCCTCCGCAGTCGGGATCCTGGCCGGCGGCCTGCTGACGCAGGGGCCGGGGTGGCGGTGGGTCATGTTCGTCAACCCGATCGCCTGCGTACTGGTCATCCCTGCCGTTCTGGCGCTGGTGCCCCACGATCGTCCCGCTGCACGCACATCGCGATTCGACCTGCTCGGCAGCATCGCGGTGACCGGCGGGATGCTGCTGCTGGTCTACGCCCTCATCAAGGCACCCGACCAAGGCTGGGGGGCCGCCCGCACATGGTGGGAGCTGGCCGGCGCCGCCGTACTGCTCGCCGGGTTCGTCATCATCGAACTCCGCACTCCCGAGCCGATCCTGCCGCTGAACCTCTTCCGTGTCCCGGGACTGGCGGCAGCGAACCTGACCGGACTGATCGGCTTCGCCGGCATGCTCTCGATGTTCTACTTCCTGACCCTCTACATGCAAAACGTCCTGGGCTACTCGCCCATCGCGGCCGGAGCCGCGTATCTGCCGCTCACCGTGGGCGTCGGGATCGGCGCAGGCCTCGGCTCGAAACTACTGACCAAGATCGGAAGCCGAGCGGTGACCAGCGCCGGTGCACTGATCGCCGCAGCCGGCCTGCTCACCCTCAGCCGAGTCCCCGTGGACGGCGGCTACGTCGTGCACGTTCTCCCCGGGCTGCTTCTCGTGGCCCTGGGTGTCGGGCCGGTGTTCGTCGGGGTGACCACCGCAGCCAACGCCGGTGTCGGGCCGAGCCGAGCCGGAGCCGCCGCCGCGATCCTCAACTCGGCCCAGCAGCTCGGCGGAGCCCTCGGCCTGGCGATCCTCTCCGCCGTCTCAGCGGCACGGATCCACCACCTCCTCTCCGCGGGCGTCGCCATGCCCGCCGCGACCACATCCGGTCTGCGCCACGCCCTCGCCGCCGGCGCAGCATTCGCCGCCGCCGCGGCGCTGATCGCGCTGACGATCACCAACACCCGCGGGGACCCCCACGAGGCGCAGCACCTCGAGCCCCCTGACGGCCACCCGCACGCCGCGGCCGATCTCGAACCCACCACCAAGGAGATGCACCCGTGAACGACGCACACAATCCGCCCCGGCGGGTCCTCATCGTCGGCCGCAGCCCCAGCGTTCTGGTCGACGCGGTCGAGATGCTCCGCGCCAGGGGCTACTCGGCGGACGCGACCAACCAGTTCGACCGCGTCCTGGAGGACTACGACGTCAACGACCTCGACGTTCTCGTCTTCGGCGGCATGGTCCCGCCCGACACCAAGCAGCACCTGCGCAATGAGGTCGCCGAACGCAACCCACGGGTGACCTTCGTCCAGGGACTCGCCGGCATCGCCGGCGTCATCGCCGCCCAGGTGGACGCCGTCACCTCGGCCGATGCCGCCGATCACATCACCTACGACAGCGCCCGCCGAACCGTGCAGCTCACGCTGCCAGCTCCCGTCCACGTCACCGTCCAGGCCTGGTGGGGCACCTCGTTCACACCGCCGGAGCCCACGAGTACGTCCATGCTCCTCTGGGACGACCCGCTCGACGCCGGGTCCCACACCATCCCTGTGCCGGATCAAGTCCCCGCCGCGGCATCCTTCGCCACGGTCACCGCCGGCTCCGTGGTCCGCGTCCTCACCATCGGCGCCATGCCGAACACCGTCGTTCGCATGGCCCCCACATCCGCCCGCGACCAGCGACTCCCGGAAGTCAGCCCGATCACCACCAGAAGCGATGACAGGTAACCCGGCGGGTACCGGGCCGCACGGCGAGGCGCGGGTCAGGACGCTGCGAGGGCAGCGCGTCATCAACCTCCTCGTCCGTTCGCTGCTGCGCACTGCGGGCCTGTCCCGGATCGTCGGCGGCCGACTGGTCACCCTCTACGTCGTCGGACAGAAGTCGAAGCGTCGCTATGCGATCCCGGTGGCCTACCTTCCCGACGGCGACGACCTCCTGATCGGCACTTCGTTCCCATGGGGGCGTAACCTGCGCACCGGCGAACCCGTTCTGCTGCGGCTCAAGGGCAGACTGCGTTCAGCAGGCGTGCGCGTCGACACCACGGAGTCCGAAGTCGTCCGCGCCTACGCCCACATGGCACGCATGAACCCCACCTTCGCGCGGTTCAACAGCATCCGCATCGGCGAGGACGGCCGGCCGGACCCCGGCGATCTCCGGCTGGCCTGGCTCGGCGGAGCACGAGTGATACGGCTTCGCCCCCGGACCAGCGACGTGGGGCAGCGTGCGGGTGGCGTTCGTCAGGAAGCCGGGTGCGCTGGACCTCGTCCACGGAGGCCTGCAACTCGGCCGTCAGGTCCACCGCGTCGGTGGGCAGCACTCGCGTGCCCGGGGCGTGCAGTCGCCCGGCCCTCTGCAGAGCTTGACCTTGACAGCCCGAACGATCAAGGCCGACAAGGGAGTTGGCGCATGCCATGATGTGCGGGCGATCACCGCGATTGTCATGGTCAGCATCCCGGGAGGCCCCCTGTGCGAGTCCCGCGCATTGCCAAGGCCGCGGCGGCTCTCAGCATCGCCGCAGCGATCACGCTCGCGGTTCCCTCGCCGGCCCAGGCCGCGGTCGTCGGCAAGCTCAGCCGCACCATCTACCTGGCCGGCGCCTCGGCCGGATATTTCGATATTCCCTATTCGGGCGACGTCTCCTGGGACGTTCCGGCCGACGGCTGGTACCTGTGGTCGTTCTCCCCGCTTCCGGACGGCTTCTCGCCACGGTCGATCTACCTCGCGAAGGACAGGTACCAGGTCAAATGCTGGTTCGACGGCACCTCGGTCGACTGGCAGGACGGCTATGACTACATCGGCTGGTGCCAAATGAATCGCGGGTCGGACAACTCCGAGGTCCGACTCCCCTACAGCGGCTTCATGCACTTCGATATCCCGGAAGGCACCTACACGTTCTCGACCCAACTCGCCGAGTAGGTCAGGACCGCCGGCTCCTGCCGCAGGACCCCGTGGCGAACGCGCCGGGCGAAGGCCGGCCTGTCACCAGAAGCGGGGCTGGCCGGGGATGCTCTCCAGGTCGGAGAGCACGAGCTCCCGGTCCTCGGGGTCCGCGATGTCATCGGCGGCAGCGAGAGCCTGCTCGGTCCACATGCGGGCATGGTCCTTGTTCCCAGCGACGGCGCTGGCGCGGGCGAGGGCCTCGTAAGCGAAGGCCAGGTCCCAGTCCCCGATTCCGTTGGCGCGGCAGGTGTCCAGGCTGCGCTGCGCGTGGTGGAGCGCCGGTTCCCCGCGTCCGAGCACGGCGTAGACACGGGAGCACTGCCATTCGCCACGGCTGAGGTTGACGGCGGCGCCGACCTGCCCCCAGTGGTGCCGGGAGGCGTGGGCCATATGAAGCATCCGGTCGTCGTCCTCGACGGTACGGTCCTCCTGCTCCAGCAGGCGCCAGACCCCGTTGAACAGGTCGACGGCGAGTTTCCGCTCGTCTTGCGCCGCGGCTTCGGTCTCGGGCTGATGGTCGATCATGTCGGTACTGATTCCTTCGCTGATGAGATGATCGGTGCGGTGCAGGGCGCTTCGGACGCGGTCCAACCGGGCCTGCAGCCTTCGGCGGTGCTGGATGAGGATGCGTTCGCAGGCGGCCGCCTGATCGTCGGTGGCTGCGAGGCACATGCGGACCTGCTCCAGCGGGACGTCCACGGAGCGCAGGATCTGGATCAGCCGGGCCGTTGCGGCCTGCTCGGCCCGGTAGTAGCGGTATCCCGTGTCGCGATCGACGGCGGCGGGCTCCAGCAGGCCCACCCGGTCGTAGTGCCTCAGGGCCTTGGTGGTCAGACCGGTCCGGCGGGCCAGCTGGCCGATCGTGACCAGTTGGCCCGCTCTCTCGCTCATGCGCCGAATCTAGAACCTTGCCCCAGGGCAACCTCAACCAGGATCCGCAGACCCGTTGCCGAATATCGAAGAGTGCGGCCCTGGCCGGTCGGCGGCCCGGGAGCTGGGCCGCGGCAAAGGCGGGCTTCTCCTGGCCCCGCCGGCGCGACAGAGAACGGCTGTCAGGCCGGGGTCTGGTTGAAGGGCAACCGCGCCGCTGCCCGGCGGACGCCCACGAACGCGCAGAAGCAGCTGACGGCGCCGGGGATGCGCTGAACATAGCGGCCCAGGTATGTCGGCCTGTCCGGACGGGCGTCGAGCACCCCGCCCGGCGAGTGCGCACGTGCACGGCCAGCCTCGCAGACGTACGGATATTCCGTTGTGCCTCCGCGAAGGCGGCCATACGTTTGCCTGCATGTCCTCCTTGCGCCTACGTCTGCGTCGAGCCCTGCCCGAAGCCATGCGCGCCCGCGACAAGGTCACGGTGAGCACCCTGCGCTCAACCCTTGCCGCGCTGGACAACGCCGAGGCCGTTCCCGTGGACGAAGCCGCGCTCCGCGGCCTGGCCCTCGAGCAGTCACCGGTCGGTGCCGGAACGACGGAGACGGCACGGCAGGAACTGAGTGAGGACACCGTCGAGAACATCGTTCGCGCCGAAGCCATCGAACGGCTCCAGGCTGCGGAGCAACTGACGGCCCCTGCCTACGCCCAACGGGCCGCGCTGCTCCGTGCGGAGGCGGCCGTACTGCTGCGGTTCCTCGACAACCCCGGCGGCGAGTAGGGCGCCGGAGGACACCGATGTCCTCCCGGGCCGGGCCCAAGACCGACATCGCCGCCGACTCACCCGTCCGCGCCCGGGCAGGTCACCCTGCCGAGCCAAGCCCGCAGGGGCGGTCGCTCTCCGGCACCGCCGCCGCAGCTCAGCTCCGCCCGGTGCCGGGCCGCCCCCTCGCCTGATTCGCCCTCGAGCCTGGGCCCGCCGACGGCGAGGCGTCGCACCGGACAGGCAACGCCGTCACCGCCGCCTCGGCGCCTGGTGCGCGAAGGCCGTCCACGACGGCCAGAAGCAGCACAGCGGCCTGGATGCGACCCTGCACCGGCAACGGCCACGGCGCCTTCACCGAAGGCAGCCTGCTCGGCTCGGGCCTGAAGAGCCGCGGTTCCTGGTGCTGTGACCGGAGCGATCACCGGATGTCCGGCACGGAGTCGGCGGTGGCCGATGGCCTTGAATTCGGATGCGGCTCGACCGGTGACCTGCGATGGTCTCGCCCGTGAATAGTGATGACGTTGTTCTTCGTCGTGCAGGTGACGCCGACGCGCTCGACGCGGCCGATGTGTGGCTGCGTTCCTTCACTGCTGCGCTGCCGTCGGTACACCGCGCGCACGACGATGCCGAGGTACGGGCCTGGTTCTCATACGTTGTCGTACCGCAGCACGAGACCTGGGTGGCGGTCGTCGAAAGCGGTGTGGTGGGGCTCTTGGTGCTCGACGGCGGGGAGTTGGAGCAGCTCTACCTCGAGCCATCGTGGCGCGGGCGAGGGTTGGGCGACCGATTCATGGCCCTGGCCAAGCAGCGGCGGCCGGACGGGTTGGCGCTGTGGACGTTTCAGGTCAACGCAGCGGCGCAGCGGTTCTACGAACGGCACGGCTTCACCGAGGTAGAGCGAACGGACGGACTGCGCAACGAGGAGCGAGAGCCGGATGTCCGCTACGTCTGGCAGCCCCAGGAGTAGCACTGGGTGAGCAGAGCGATCAGAGCGCTGGGGTGAGGGGTCTGCCTCCCATCGGAGGCCGGTCTCGCTTGGGATGCAGGCGCGTTCGCGGCATTGGACGGTCGGCACGTCGAGGTGGCGGGCGTTGGCGTTGCGCCAGTGCAGGCAGTCAGGCGTTCAGGGCGCGGGTCTGTGCGGCGTGGTTGCGGTGGTGGGAGTCGACTCTTCAAGAACCCGACCATGCGCATCCGCGTCGGCCAGCCACAGGACGGCGTCCTCCAGCCACTCCAGCCCGAGCACATCACGGACGCCGTCGCCGCGGTCACCACACCGGCGGACCGGCCGATCCTGGCGCCGCCCGCCGTCCTCGCGGCACGACCGGGCACGATCCGCCGCCTGCACTTCGGCGACCTCGGCATCGGCAACCCCGCCTGACCATCGACCGAGTCCGACCGCTGAACGAGCTCACCTTGCAGGCGGGGTCAGACGACAGATGATGCACACCGTGCGGCCGCCCGGAGCCAGATCGTTCCCCTTCGTGCACCGCGCGTGGTTCCCATGACTCCGTTCACTTCTGGGGACAGCGTTTGCGAGTTTGAACCCGCGTCCGTCGATCTACTCGCTCCGAGATGTTCGCGAATCTTGTCACCGCTCGGTGTGCCGCGAGCTCCTCGGGGTGTCTAGGGTTGGGGTTCTATGCGACTGATCGAGATGGAGATCGCCCGACGAGACTGGCAGCGCATGATCTGCGGGTGTGGCAAGCATGCAGGCCACCTTGCCGAGAATCTTCTGCGCCTTGCGGGCCACGGACCGTCGCCGGAGCCGAGCCACGTCAGCTTCGAGGAGCATGTCTGGTCTCCGGTAGGTCTCCGGGAACCCGCTCCGGTGGTGGCTTCCGTGGCGCTGGCTGCTCTCGCGGGGGACATGGATCTGGCGGCTCGCCAGTGGTTTCTGGATCTCCTCCATTCCTTGGTGGCAGGCGAAGGAACGGATTGGGTGTCGGCTGGGCGAGGGCTTGACCTTCCAAAGATGTGCCAGGACGTTGCCGTCCAGGGCATGTGGCTCCTCTACGAGGAGGTGATGTCGAACAGATCGGTGAACACTGCCGGCACCGCGTTCGAGATTCTGACGGTGGTGGAGCCTGACAGGGATCGACTGCAGCGAGTTCGAGAGATCGCGGCCGCCTGGCTTCCTGTGTGCTGCCGGACCGGTCTGTGCGACGAAGACTTTGATCGTTCTGATGGGTCGCGTTGAGGATGCGCCGCCCGCCGTCCCCAAGGGCGGCGGGCGAGCCGAGGGTGCGCAAGTTTCGCTGGCAGTGGCATCTTCTTCCAGGCTCCGGCCAGGCGGAGTCCTCCGCTTGGGGCGCACCGTCCGGTGCGTGATACCGCACTTGCGCTCCAGAGCCCGCATCGACTCGCCCGCACGGTGGTCACGCCGGATCGCCGCGTACGACTCCACCATCGACTGACGCGACAGGATCAGCTCCTCTCGCCTCGTGAGCAAAGACAGTCCCCAACTGGTCCTCGGCGACAGCCTCCTGGCGGCCTCACAGGGGTGGGTGCGCTCAGGATTTCTATTAAGGATCCGCACATGACAGGCTCGATCGCGCCGGTGCAACGGGAGGACGACGCGGTGGGTGTTTTCGTCTCCATCAGGGGTTGGCTGGAGTGCGACGAGCAGCAACTTGCCGCCATCAAGCAAGTGATCGCGAACCACTCCGACGAGCACTACAGCGGCGGCTGGGGCTTTCCTGTCCGCCACTTCAACTGGACCTACTACGTTTTCTACGGCGGCGATGTCCGTGAGTCTGCTGTGGACTGGTTCATGGATCAACTGCAGTCGATGGCCGCGATCCCTGCTTCCGACGAGGACGGGGATCGGGTCCAAGGGCTGTTCGTAGCGAGCAGCGAGGTGGCTCCGCAGGTCGAGTGGCAGGTGCGGGATGGATCTGTGATCACCCAGCCGACGGATCACCGGCATGGCTACCTGGCCGAATAGCACGGGCTTCGCGGCAAGTCCCGAGCTTGGGAAGGCCCTTGACCATCCCGGCTGTGACCTCCGGAACCACTGACCTGCGCTTCCTCGCGGGCCTGACCGTGATTGACCCTGGCTGACCGCCCGGTGCCGCCTGTACGGGCACGGCACCCTCAGAGCAGCCGCCAACCCCAGCGGCGTTCGCACCCTCAGGGTTTCACCGACAACGGCATCTACTTGCACCCGAGACACCGATTGCCATTATCCAACAAATTTGGAGCCATACATCCTGTGCTCACCGGGGGCACTGAGTCCATGAGCCGACGAAGAAGTACTCGATTTGGAGATCCGCCCTCTCGTCGGCGAGCCCGACCGCCTCGGTCATTGAGAGTAGATTGTGGACGCACCTGACGAAGCTGTGCACGTCCGACCGAAGCAATTCATCAAGTCCTCCAATGATCACAGCAAGTGGTGGCTCATCTTCAGACATTTGGAGATCCCAGAGGCGATCACTGTAGGCAGCCCAACTACCTGCGCCAATCTCCGAGAAATCGAGTCTGTTGCTGAGTTCAATCAGTAGTGCTTCTTCGGAGTTTGACACATTCTGTGGAAATTTCACCTGAACTACTCGGAATCCCATTACCGCAACCCTGTCAACAAGTGAATTTTCGAGAGGCGACTCTACGAGGTACGGCCTGGGCCACAGCCATGGCAGCTCGCTCGCCAAATCAATCCACAATCTTGGAGTCTTTGACATCGCGCTCCTCTACATCTCTGAATGGGCGGGCGGTCGCCTCGCATTCGGGTGTTTCACGTACCCTTTGGCACTGTAGCCGCGTTCCGCTGAGCCGCGCTGCCCAACGGCCGCACTTTCTCAACCAGTGCTGACGCCGCCAGTGATGGTCAGCATGGGCAAGCACTGGTCGATGTTTCACGCCCAGCGACGACCCTGGGATTCGATCCCTTGGAGCTGCTTCGCGTCCGCGCTCCAACTGGCCCCGCGACGGTCCGCGACTGCGGTTTGCGCTGTCGGATTCATCACCTTAATGCGCTTCAGGTCGTTATGTCCTGCTCGAGAAGAACCTTTACCGCTCAAGCAACGTCGCCAGGCAATGGCCCATTCATGCGGTTAGGCTATTGTCCGACGCGGCGGGTCACCTTCAGACCAGACAGCTGGATATCCGACAACAGGACCAACTCTATGGAACCCTCCAGAAACACCAACAGCACCCGCTCTCTTGATGTCGTGGCGGTTCAATGTCGGAAACTGGCCACAGCCTCGCCGACATAGATGAAGCTGGGATGGATCACCTCGTCTTCAGTCCCCCTAGGAACCAGTTCCAAGTGCATATCCTGCACCGCACTAACCGCCCACCGGAGATCCTCTCGGAATCCTGTGTCTCTGGCTTACTCTTGCGCCTCGAAGATCTCCTTGACTGAATCCCAATCATCGGCTGGCTCGAACCAGCACCGGAACCAAGGTTGGTCAACCTCGTTGAGCAGCAAGGTCCCCAAGTGTCGATCCCCAAAGATAAGGAGCCACGATCTCACCTCTCCAGAGCCGCTCAAAAATACTCCATCCAGAACCCGCTCGCGATGTCTTGTCCAATTTCCTAAAGAGGAGTCCCGAACCTCACTACTCAGTGCTAGTGTCCGGACCTGCGTGATTCTTGATGAGAAGTCCCGAATCCAGAAAAGGCGATTTTTCCGATATCTGGGCGAGATCCACGACCGCCAAGAGGACTATGTGGGACGGATCGGGATTTGCATCCTGCCCAAGTCCTGGACCAACAACCCTGAGCGGGATCCTGCGCCACGGCCCCCCGAGGAGGAGCTTCACGACCGCCCGCACCACGCCGGGGAGCTGGTCCTGGGCACCGAGGCCAAGAGGAGGTCTGCGGCGGGGCACCGCAGGATCCGTCGGCCGACGCGTTGTTCAGCCGAGCCTCAGCGGAATCGTGTGATCCGTGACGGGTGGGAGGCACTGGGTCCTGCTGCAGGCGCCGTAGCTGACGACCACGGCGGCGTCACGACTGGAGCCGGTCCTCCTCACCGGCACGCTGACCGTCACCGGCCCGTCCGGATAGACGGGGAGGCTGACGTCAAGGGCGTCGAACCGCAGTTCGCGGACTGGGACGTTCGCCGACGGCGCGCCGGTCGCCTGCAGCGCACCCCGGACGGTCACCGTGGTGGGGACACCGAGCCCGTCGACGCCTCCCTCGGGGAGATCGATGCTGTAGAGGTGGAAGAGGCTCCGCTGTGGTGTGAAGGTGACGTCCATCATCTCGTCGCTGCCGGACTGCTCCTTCAGTACGACAGTGATACCCACTCCGTTGGCGTCGAAGTTTGCTGTCGGCTGCGGCGGACGGTCGGCCCCGCAGCCGCTCAGGAGGGCAGCGGCAGTCGAGGCGGAGAGCAGCGCGGTCCACCGGGCTCGGTTGTTCACCGGTCGCCGGCAGTGGCCCAGCGGGTCAGGAAGGCGCTGACCTCGGCTGGGCTCATGGTGCGGGCGTTGGAGAAGGCTCCGTCGTCTGTGGCGGTCCGTACGTTGCCGTCAGGGGCCAGTACGACCAGTGCCGGGATACCGCTCGTCTGCAGATTGACGAAGTCAGCCGCGAGATCGAGGTTGTGATCGAACTTGCCGACGTCGACGGCAACGACGTGGTAGTCCCTGCGCAGCAGGGGCTCGACCTGCTGCGAGCGAAACAGCTTGTCCAGAACCTGGCAGTCCGGGCACCAGTTGGCGCCGAAGTCGAGCAGTACCGCTCGGTGGTCGCGGGTGGCCTGGCGGAGAGCGGCCCGAATGTCCTCGCCTGCGTTCCGGGTGGGGTCGTAGCCGTCGGGGAGGTGGGGTTCGGCTGCTGAGGTCGAGGGGGAAGCCTTGGTGGCGGAAGCCGCAGGTGCAGCCGGGCGGCTCGATTCGGGCGCCGCCGTGGTCGCTGCGGCGGGGGCCTGAGCGGACGTGGCGGTGGAGGCGCAGCCGGCCAGAAGAGCGGCAGCGGATATCGCCGCCATGAGGCCGAGGCGTCGACGAAGCATAGGGTCCCCTCATCGGATGATCGGTTGCAGGAGAATAGCGGCAACGGGGCGTCATCGTGGAGCTGCGCGGCAAGAACGGCAACAGCGGGCCGGGCCCTGAGAAACAGCTTGGCGCGCCCGGCTCTGGCGCACCGTCGGCAGGCCTCGCCGTCGCCGGTGGCAAGGCGTCCCCGCACCCGGCCCAAGGGACAGGCTGCGGCGAGGTCGTCCTCCACTTGCCGGGTCCCGGCTCTCCAACAGGAGCGCCGGCTACCAGCGCCACGCATCGTGAGCTACCCGCAAGGCCTCCGGAGCAGCGCCGTGGGCCTCAGCCACCGCACCCCCGCAATGGCACTCGTCCCTGGCCGCGCCGGGAGTCACGTGATCGAACCGGACAGGCTCATGAACGAGGCCTCCCAGGGCCCTGCACGCCAAGTCCCGGACGGTGAAGACCGTCATCCGGCAGGTCGACCGACGTCCGGCGTCGTGCGCGCCACGGCGAGGTCGGCTCGCTTCGAGGCTCGATTTTGAACACGTTCAACACTTTGGTCTAGGCTCACCCCGAGACGAATGAGGGGTGGCCGATGAAGATCGTGATTCCTGGTGGGACCGGACAGGTCGGCACGGTCCTGAAGCGTGCACTCGACGCCGCCGGCCACGAGGTCGTGATTCTCACCAGACGTCCCGAGCGCGAGGGCGAGGTCCCATGGGACGGTAGGACCCTGGGGCCGTGGACGGCGGCGGTCGACGGCAGCGATGTCGTGATCAACCTGGCCGGACGCACTGTGAATTGCCGATACACGGCGGCCAATCTGCAGAACATGATGGACTCCCGGGTCGACTCCACCCGGGTCGTGGGCGCCGCGATCGCCGGCGCTGCCCGACCGCCCCGGATCTGGCTGCAGATGAGCACCGCCACGGTGTACGCGCACCGCTTCGACGCCCCCAACGACGAGGCCACCGGCGTGATCGGCGGCACCGAACCGGACGTTCCGGACTACTGGGCATACAGCGTCGAGATCGCCAAGGCCTGGGAGCAGGCTCAGCAGCAGGCCGAAACGCCGGCCACACGCAAGGTCGCCCTGCGCTCCGCCATGGTGATGAGCCCGGACCCGGGCGGGGTCTTCGCCGTCCTGCTGGGACTGGCCCGCCTGGGTCTCGGCGGCCCGGTCGCCGGCGGAGCGCAGTATGTGTCGTGGATACACGAACACGACTTCGTGCGCGCGGTGGAGTTCCTGATCGACCGGGAGGACATCGCCGGGCCGGTGAACCTGGCAGTCCCCCATCCCCTGCCGCAGCGCGCACTCATGCGCACCCTGCGCTCCGCGTGGGGTGTACCGGTGGGGCTCCCGGCAACCAAGTGGATGGCCGAGGTCGGCGCGTTCGCGCTGCGCTCCGACACCGAACTGCTGCTGAAGAGCCGCCGCGTCGTCCCGGGCCGACTGACCCAGGCCGGCTTCGACTTCCAGTACCCCCAGTGGCCACAGGCCGCCGAGGACCTGGTGCGTCGGGTGCGCAAGCGGGTCGGGGGCGGGGCCGGTCCGGGCCGGTGAACGTCACCTCGGCGAGCTTCGCCACCGACATGCCCTGAGCGGACGCAGCACCATCTGCGCGCGCCGCCACGGTATACCGAGTCGGTGCCTCTGCGGATGATCCGCAGCAGTCCTCGGCCCTCGGCGTCATCGGTCTCCCGCACGCGCGCGCGTTCAGCCCGTCGGCGACCGAGGGCCGGCCGGCAGCATCGGCCGCGTCACATCACCCGGCGTGTACGCAGCTCAGCGAGCCATGTGTGTATCTGCTCGTCGTCGTGCAGATAACCGCCGCTCCCAGCCGCAGGGAGATCGATTCCGTGGAGGAGGTTGAGGGCCCACCAGGAAAGGGCGTCCCAGGCGAGCTCGTCCTCGGCCACCCATCGTGCGGCCCAGCGGTCGGCCTCATCACGGGTCAGCCGGCCCTCGGCCAGCGCAACGAGGCACTCGGTGATCTCATCAAGAGTCGGCTGGTGGTCGCAGTCCACATGCTGACCGTACAGGCAGGGCGAATCGTGCTGCTCGGAGCGCTCTTAGCACTGGGTTCCCTGGTGCAAGGGAACCTCCGGTCAGGAGCCCACGGCCGTATGCCGGCCCGCCACGCGCCACAGCCATCCGATGTCGCGTCCGAAGGACCAGATGAGCAGCGCCAGGGCCAGGACGAGGGCCGCATACTCCACGAGTGAGGGAAGGATCTCCGCGGAGACCGCGAGCAGGACGATCCCCTGAAGTGCCGCCACCGTCTTGCGGGCCATGCTCGGCGGCAGCGGCCCGCGCAGCCACGGCAGTGCCCTGGCCGCCGCGATGAATGCGTACCGCATGGCGCCGATCAGCAGCACCCACACGCCCATCTCGGTCGCGACGTGAATGCTGAGCACCAGGATGAGGACCGCGTCGACCTCCATGTCGAAGCGCGCACCCAGCGCCGACGCCGTCCCGGTGCGCCGTGCGACGCGGCCGTCCACGGCGTCCAGGACCAGCGCGACCGTGGTGAGGGCGACCAGCACCGGGACCGGCGGCGGAGCCTCGAAGGAGTTCGCGACCAGCGCGGTCACGCCCCCGACCAGCGTCATCCGGGCCAGGGTGACGCAGTTGGCCGGGCCGAAGGCCCGTGTCCACGACCGGAGAGCGAGGGTGAGCAGGCCCCAGGTGACGACCGCGAACACCAGGCCCGCCAGCCATCCGGCGAGCCCCAGGCCGACGGCCGTGCCGAGCAGCACGAGCAGGAGCAGCTGCGCGCCCATCCCCGCTGTTGTCTCCTGGCGCAACAGCCTTGTGTCGTAAGCGTTGAACGGGGCCACCGTGCACCCTCCGGCTGTGTGGCAGAGTCGATCAGTGTCGCGTACCGTGAACGCGGTCCTCGCATGTCAGTACGTGAATCATCACCGGATTGTTCAGGAGGATCCCGATGACGCGGGCCGCACGCGCCTTCTGGCTCGACTCCCCCGGCCGCGGCGAGATCCGGGACGTCGCTCTGCCGGATCCCTCCGCCGACGAGATCGTGGTGCGTACGCTCTGCTCCGGTGTGAGCCGGGGAACGGAGAGCCTGGTCTTCCGCGGCGGTGTACCGGAGAGTCAGCGGGCCGTGATGCGGGCGCCGTTCCAGGACGGCGAGTTCCCCGGACCCGTCAAGTACGGCTACCTCAACGTCGGGCTGGTGGAGGAGGGGCCGTCGTCCCTGCTGGGGCGCACGGTCTTCTGCCTGTTCCCCCACCAGACCCGCTATGTCGTACCGGCGCAGGCCGTGACGGTGGTGCCCGACACGGTGCCCGCCCCCCGGGCCGTGCTCGCGGGCACGGTGGAGACCGCGGTGAACGCCCTGTGGGACGCCGCGCCCCTGGTCGGCGACCGGATCGCCGTGATCGGCGCGGGCATGGTCGGCTGCTGCGTCGCCGCCATCCTTGCCCGTTACCCCGCCGTCCGGGTGCAACTGGTCGATGCCGATCCCACCCGCGCCGAGATCGCCAGGAAGCTCGGGGTCGACTTCGCGCTCCCCGAGGACGCCGCCGACGGATGCGACCTGGTCGTCCATGCCAGCGCCACCGAGGCCGGACTCGCGCGTTCCCTGGAGCTTCTCGCGCCTGAGGGGACGGTCCTGGAACTGAGCTGGTACGGCGACCGCCGGATCAGTCTGCCGCTGGGCGAAGCCTTCCACTCGGGCCGCCTGGTGCTGCGCAGCAGCCAGGTGGGCGCGGTCTCCCCGGCCCGGCGGTCCAGCCGGACGTACGCGGACCGGCTGGCGCTCTCCTTCTCCCTGCTGGCCGACCCCGCGTTCGACTCCCTGGTGACCGGCGAATGCGACTTCGAGCAGCTGCCCGAGGTGCTGCCCAGAATCGCCGCCGGCGACCTCCCCGGACTGTGCCACCTGGTCCGGTACGAAACTGCCGCGGATTCCGCGTGAACTCCGGCGCCGTGCGCTGAACGGGGAGCGGCGACCGGCCGTACTACTGCAGGACACCACCCTGCAGTGGCTTTCACATGGAGGAGCATCCGTTGTTCAGCGTCACCGTCCGTGATCACATCATGATCGCCCACAGCCTCCGCGGAGAGGTCTTCGGACCCGCGCAGCGCCTGCACGGGGCGACCTACCTCGTGGACGCCACGTTCCGCCGGGCCGAGCTGGATGCCGACAGCATCGTCGTCGACATCGGCCTGGCCACTCGGGAACTCGCTGCCGTGGTCGGTGAGCTGAGCTACCGCAACCTCGACGACGATCCCGGCTTCGCCGGGGTCAACACCACCACGGAGGTCCTCGCCAGGACCATCGCCGACCGGCTCGCCGACCGGGTGCACAGCGGGGCGCTGGGCGAGGGCGCCCGCGGCCTGGCCGGCATCGCCATCACCCTGCACGAGTCCCATGTGGCCTGGGCGAGCTACGAGCGGACGCTGTGACGCGTTCCGACGCCACCGGGAGGCCGGGGCGCTCGGTGCACATCGTCATGCCCGGTGGCGTCGACGACCGGACCGCGCCCAGTGGCGGCAACACCTATGACCGCCGGGTGTGCCAGGAGCTGCCCGGTGCCGGCTGGACGGTCCGGGAGCACGCCGTCGCGGGCTCCTGGCCGCGGCCCGCGGCGGCCGCCCGCGCGGAGCTGGCCCGTACGCTCGCGGAGCCGGCCGACGGCTCCGTCGTGCTGGTCGACGGCCTGGTGGCCTGCGGCGTGCCCGAGATCGTCGTCCCCGCGGCCCGACGGCTGCGGCTGGCGGTGCTGGTGCATCTTCCGCTGGCCGAGGAGACGGGACTCGACCCCGCGGTGGCGGCGGACCTGGACGCCCGCGAGCGCAGCGTCCTCGGCGCCGCGGCGGCGGTGGTGGCGACCAGCGAATGGGCGGGGCGCAGACTGGTGGCCCACCACCGGCTGGCCGCCGACCGGGTCGGCGTCGCGGCGCCCGGCGCCGACATCGCGCCTCCGGCGTCCGGCACCGACGGCGCCTCCCGGCTGCTGTGCGTCGCCTCGGTCACCCCGCGAAAGGGCCAGCACCTGCTGGTGGAGGCCCTTGCGGCCGTCAGCGACCTGCCGTGGAGCTGCCTCTGCGTCGGGGCACTGCACCAGGACCCCGACTACGCCGCCGGGCTGCGCGCGCTGGCGGGGAAGCTGGGCGTCGGCGACCGCCTCCGGCTCGCCGGTCCGCGGCACGGCGCGGACCTGGACGCCGGTTACGCCACAGCCGACCTGCTGGTTCTTCCCTCGTACGCGGAGACCTACGGCATGGTCGTCACCGAGGCGCTCGCGCGCGGCGTACCCGTGCTGGCGACGGATGTCGGCGGAGTTCCGCAGGCGCTCGGGCGGGCGCCCGACGGCACGGTGCCCGGCATCCTCGTACCGCCCGGGGACCCGGCGGCGCTTGCGGCCGCGCTGCGCCGCTGGTTCGGCGAGCCGGGCCTGCGCCGCCGGTTGAGGGCGGCGGCAGCTGCGCGGCGTGCGGCGCTGGACGGGTGGGAGAGCACGGCGGGGCGTCTGGCCGATGTGCTGGAGCACCTCCGCCGGGAGACCCGGAGGGCCGCATGAGTACGGCTGACGCACCTCGCTACACCCCGGAGTGGCTGCGGTTGCGGGAGGACGCCGACGCGGCCGCCCGGGCACAGGACCTCCTCGGCCCGCTGCGACGCCGGCTGGCGGACCGGCCGCAGCGGAGCACGGGGCTGGTGATCCGCGATCTGGGCTGCGGCACCGGTTCCATGGGACGCTGGCTCATCGCCCGGCTGGACGGCCCTCAGCACTGGCTCCTGCACGACCGCGACCCCGATCTGCTCCGCCGGGCCGCGGCTCTGACGCCCCGCACGGCCGCCGACGGCAGCCGTGTCACCGTCGCCACGGAACCCGGTGACATCACCCGGGTGACCGCGGCCGACCTCGCCGGCACCTCGCTGGTGACGGCCTCCGCCCTGCTGGACCTGCTCACCGGCGACGAGGTGGAGGGGCTCGCGGAGGCCTGCGCCGGGGCGGGATGCCCTGCCCTGCTGGCGCTCTCCGTGGTGGGGCGTGTCGAATTCACGCCGGGCGATCCACTGGACGCCGCACTCCGCGACGCGTTCAACGCCCACCAGCGCCGCAGCGACGGTGGCCGCCGCCTGCTCGGGCCGGACGCCGTCACGGCGGCCTCCGAAGCCTTCATGCGGCGGGGCGCGACGGTGCTGGTGCGCCCCAGTCCCTGGCGGCTCGGCTCCGGCGAGTCCACGCTGACGGCCGAGTGGCTGCGGGGATGGGTCGGCGCGGCCTGTGAGCAGCGACCGGAACTCTCGGTGCGCGCCGACGCCTATCTGACGCGACGTCTTGCGGCCTGTGCTGCCGGAGAGTTGCAGGTGGTGGTGGGACACAGCGACCTGCTGGCGCTGCCCGGGCCGGCGGGAGGAGCCTGATGATGCCGCGCACGGTGCGGACCCGGCTCCCCGCGCTCGTCGGAGCGGCGATCCTTGCGGTGCTGCTGTGGCGGCTGGGCACCGGCGCCTTCCTGGACGGACTTCGAAGGATCGACGGTCCCACGCTCCTGGCCGCTCTCGGCCTGGGCCTGCTCACCACCGTGTCCAGCGCCTGGCGCTGGTGTCTGGTCGCCCGGGGTCTGGGCATCCGGCTGCCGCTCGGCCGGGCGGTCGCGGACTACTACCGGGCGCTGTTCCTGAACGCGGCGCTGCCCGGCGGCGTCCTCGGCGATGTGCACCGGGCGATACGGCACGGGCAGAGCACCGGGGACGTCGGACGCGGCGTCCGCGCGGTGGTGCTCGAACGAGCCGCAGGGCAGGTCGTCCTGATCGCGGTCGGCACAACGGTCCTGCTCTCCCAGCCCTCCCCCGCTCTGGCCGGGACCCACCGCCTCGCCACGGCGCCGGTCACCGCGGCGGCCCTCGCCGTGGTGTGCGGACTGCTGGGCCTCGCCGCCGTACGGCTGCGCCGAAGGTCCGGCACCTCGCGGCGGGGCAGGGCTGTCCGCGCAGCACTGGCCGACGTACGTCGGGGGTTGCTGGCCCGGAGCAGCTGGCCGGGGGTGCTGATCTCGTCCGCGGTGGTGCTGGCGGGGCACCTCGGCACCTTCCTCCTCGCCGCTCGGGTCGCGGGATCCGCCGCGCCGACTGCCGAGCTGATGCCCCTTGCGGTGCTGTCGCTGCTCGCCATGGGGCTGCCGCTGAATGTCGGCGGCTGGGGGCCCAGGGAGGGAGTCACCGCGTGGGCCTTCGGCGCCGCGGGCCTAGGCGCGGCTCAGGGGCTGACCGTCGCCGTGGTGTACGGAGTCCTGGCTCTCGCGGCGAGCCTGCCCGGCCTCGGTGTGCTCGCCGGCCGGTGGTTCGCCGGGCTGAGGCGTCCCCAGGTCGAGCTCGAAGAGGGTGTCACCGCCGAGGGCGGCACGGCGCACCGGCGGACGCGGCGCGTTGCGCATCACCGACGGGCCGGCGAAACGCAGCCCCGGGACGCCGTCACCCAGCAGCACCGGCGCGACGGTGACGTACAGCCGGTGCAGGGCCCGGTCCTGCAGGAAGCGGGACACGGTGACGCCGCCGCCCTCGACCAGTACCCGGCCCAGGCCACGCCCCGCAAGGGTGCGGACCAGGCGCCGGGGGGTGAACGCGTCGCTGTCCGGCAGGACCAGGACGTCGACGCCGTCCGGCACGTCCTGCTTGCGGGCAGCGCCCGCGCCCACCACCCACAGGGTGGGCGCTGACCCGTCGGTGAACAGCCCGCACCGCAGCGGTACCCGGCCGTGCGGATCGAGGACGACACGTACCGGGTCGGCGCCCGCACAGGCGCGCACCGTCAGTCGGGGGTCGTCCGCGACCACCGTGCCGACCCCGACGACCACCGCGTCGGTGAGCGCACGCAGCCGGTGCAGATGGCGGCGGTCCTCCTCGCCGGTGACATAGTCGGCGTCGCCCGAGCGGGTCGCGATGAAACCGTCCAGGCTCTGTCCGAGCTGTGCGCAGACCAGTCGCGGACCGGCCAGGCACAGCGGAAGATAGCGGTCGGCGAGCAGCGCCGCCCCGGGCGAGGCGTCCTGCCCCCAACGCCTGATCCCGTCCGCCCCGAGGACCAGCCCGGCGGCCTCCGCGTCCGCGACGGAGCGGATGCCCAGCAGCCGCTCCCAGGCGTCCTCCGGCCCCAGCGCACCAGTCGGGTGCTGGGTGGTGCCGTCGGTGCTCGCTCCCGTCGGGAGGTTGCGGACCGGTCCTCGGGCGTCGGCGGGGTCGGGCGATCGAGTCATGGATGCCTTTCGTCGCGGTCGACGGAGGGGGAGCCGTTGATGCGCTCGCCTCGGCCGGTGTCGGGAGGGGCGGGCTCACATCTCCCGGGTGAGGAGCGGAAGGTACTTACCGAAGGTTTCGACCAGCCCTGCCAGCAGTTCCGCCCCCTTCCCGGCGGACGCGAGTGAGGGCCGGCCGATGACTCCGGACTCCGTGTACGCCCGCATGCCGAGCGTGAGCAGATGGTCCCGGTCGTCCGCGAGGCAGTCGGAGGTCTCGTACCCGGGCCGGACCATGTCCGGGTGGGCGTGCAGAAGCATGGAGGTCTCCACTTCGCCCGCGTGCATATCGCTGTGCGACGAGGTCTGCACACCGGCCCTGACCCGGGCCCGGTCCCAGTCGACCGGGCCCGGGAAGAGCGCCATACGGGTCTCGCCGCCGACGGATTCCTGAACCACGTTACGGAGTACGTAGTTTCCGCCGTGTGCGTTCACCAGGACCAGCGCGTGGATGCCGGACCGGCGGAGCGAATCGGCGATGTCCCGTACAACGGCGTACAGGGTCGCGGCGGAGATGCTGACGGTTCCCGGCCATCCGGTGTGTTCGTGCGAACAGGAGAACGTCAGGGGAGGGAGGAGGTGGACCGGGTACTCCGCGGCGATCTCCCGGGCGATCGTGCAGGCGATGACGGTGTCGGTCGCCAGCGGCAGATACGCGCCGTGCTGCTCGAAGCTGCCGATGGGGAGGACGGCCACACCGGCCTGCCGGGCCCTCACCTCCTCCGTGGTGTCCATCGGCAGCAGGTCGGACGCAGGGGGTCGGGTGGACGAACCGCTCATGTCTTTCCGGCCTCTCGTCGTTGGTTCTGCGGTGCGACCGTCGCGCGGCCCGGACAGCTCGCCGCACATGGACGGCAGTTCCGTGCGCGGCCTGGACCGCTCGCGGCACATGGACGGCAGTTCCGTGCGCGCCCAGGGGAGCAGGGTACGCGGCGGCGGCACGACCCCCAACGCAGAGGACCGATCGATCGGCTGGGGCCCGGCGACCATTCTCACGGCGTCGGGTCCGGGGCTAGGGTTCGGACCATGACGGTAAGTGACGGCCAGTTCGGCAATGGCGCTCGACCCTCAGGTGTCGAACATGTGGTGAGTCTCCCGCTGTCCACCGGGCACGGCGTGTTCCGCGCCGCCGGCTACCTGGACCGGGACCGCGGGGATGAGCAAATGGCGCTGGTCTACGGTGACATCGGGCGGGAGGCAGTGCTCACCCGGGTGCACTCCGAGTGCCTCACCGGAGATGTCTTCGGGTCCACGCACTGCGACTGCGGGGAGCAGCTCTCCGCTGCCCTCGACACCATCGTCCGGGAAGGACAGGGCATTCTGCTCTACCTCCGCGGCCACGAGGGCCGCGGCATCGGTCTGCTGGCCAAGCTCCGGGCCATGGAGCTCCAGACGCAGGGACTGGACACGGTGGATGCGAACCTGGCCCTGGGACTACCGGTCGACGCCCGTGACTACCGGGTGGCCGCGGAGATCCTCCATGACCTCGGTGTGCCGTCCATACGGCTGCTCTCCAACAACCCGCTCAAACAGGAGGCACTGCTGCGGTACGGCGTGAAAGTCACCGAACGGGTTCCGTTGCTGATGCCGCCGCGCCAGGAGAACATCCGCTATCTGCGGACCAAGCGGGAACGGCTCGATCACCATCTGCCGCACCTGGACAGCGCAGCCGATTGGTCCTGAGAGCGTAGGCCGCAGCGCTGACACAGCCCGGCCGCGCGCTGCGGGTGCTTCTGTCGCTGCTTGCAGGACAGCTGCTCACAGGACAGGGGTGCGGAGGCCGCTGTGGAGTGGGACAGCCGATGGCCCAAAGGATCCGCCTCGTCCTCGGTGCGGCTCGGCAGCAGGTCCGTGTCACCGCGAACCGGACCGATGACGCCGGCCGACTGTGACCGGCGACACATATGCGCGGACGATTGAACCGGAATCGCGTGGGAGCCGTACAGCTGGGTGGCGGTCCGATCTCCCGAGCCGCCGTCCATCAACGCGCCTCGCACGGAAGGACCTTCGGGTGGCGTTCTTCACGAATTCTCGTCCGCCGCAGGACACGGTCGAGGCCACCACGGAGGAGGGCCCGGCGCCGGAGGGCCCGCCGGAGCACATACCGGATGACGCCACCACGGACGGCAACACCGACACCGGCAGCGGTACCGAAGGCATGGCAACCGTCCCTGCGCACGCCACCAGGAGCGGCACAACCGGCGACGCCTCCGACGGGGCGGGCGGCGGCCTGCGCGCCAGGTACCCGGCCGCAGCCCGGACTGTGACGTGGGTGACCACAGCCCTGGCAGCCGCGCTCGTGCTCTCCGCCCTCGTACTGCCGGACCAGCTCAGCCGCCTCACGCCCGGCGCGTTCGCCCGCATCCCGGTGGAGGGCATCCTCGGCGCAGCCGTGCTGCTCGTCCTGCCGCTGAAGGCGAGGCGGGTGGCTGCGGTGCTCGCCGGGGTGGTCCTTGGCGTACTGACCATCCTCGACTTCCTCGACATGGGCTTCTACTCGGTTCTGGACCGACCGTTCGACCCGGTGCTCGACTGGGGCCTCTTCGCCGACGCCGAGTCGTTCCTCAGGGACTCGGTCGGCCGGGCCGGCGCGATCGGTGCCGTGGTCCTCGTACTGCTCCTCGTCGTCGCCCTGCCCCTCCTCATGGCGTGGGCGGTGGTCCGACTCAGCCGCCTGACGGACCGTCATGCCGGCGCGACGGTCCAGGGCACCCTGGCGCTGGGAACTGTCTGGATCATCTGCATGGCACTCGGCGTCCCCGTCGCCTCCAGGAGCACCGCAGAGAGCGTCGGAAACCGCGTGGAGCAGGTGAACGCGGACCTCAACGACAACCGGGCGTTCGCCAAGGAAGCCGCCGTCGACCCCTTCCGCAACACCCCTGCCGACCAGTTGCTGACCGGCCTGCGCGGCAAGGACGTCATCTTCACCTTCATCGAGAGCTACGGACGGAGCGCGGTCCAGGACCCGGCGATCGCACCGGGGGTGGATGCGGTGCTCGCGGACGGAACCAGTCGGCTGCGTGCGGCCGGGTTCTCCTCCCGCAGCGCCTTCCTCACCTCCCCGACGGCGGGCGGCGGCAGCTGGCTGGCCCACTCCACCCTCCTGTCGGGCCTGTGGATCACCAACCAGCAGCGCTACCGCAGTGTCACGTCCAGCGACCGCCTGACCCTCACCGGCGCGTTCCGGCGGGCGGCCGCCTGGCGGACGGTCGGCATCATGCCGGGCGTCACCCGGGCCTGGCCGGAAGCGCGCTTCTTCGGCCTCGACAACGTCTACGACTCGCGGAACCTCGGGTACAAGGGCCCCAAGTTCAGCTGGTCGCCCGTACCCGACCAGTACAGCCTGTCGTCGTTCGAACGCCTGGAACACGGCAAGCCGGGCCCCAAACCGCTGATGTCGGAGATCATCCTGACGTCCAGCCACACCCCCTGGGCACCCATCCCCGAGATGGTCGGCTGGGACCAGGTCGGCAACGGTTCGGAATACAACGCCATCAAGAAGGCGGGAGAGAACCCCAAGGACGTGTGGAAGGACCCCGCCCAGGTGCGCACCCAGTACGGGCGCTCCATCCAGTACTCGCTGAACAGCCTCATCTCCTATGTGGAGAAGTACGGCAAGGACAACACGGTGCTGGTCTTCCTCGGCGACCACCAGCCCGCACCCATCGTCACGGGCGAGAACGCCAGCCGGGACGTACCGATCACGATCGTCGCCCATGACCCGGCCGTGCTCGACCGGATATCGAGCTGGGGCTGGCAGGACGGTCTGAAGCCCGGTCCCGATGCCCCGGTCTGGCGGATGGACACCTTCCGCAACCGCTTCCTCACCGCCTACGGCCCGCAGCCCGGTGCGTCACCGTCCCCGTCGAGCCGGTGACCGCCGGGGAGTACCCCGGAGCGGCAGACACAGCGAGGCGGAGCCGGTGTGCGCCGACTGCGCGAGCACGGAGGGGTCCGGACACCCTCGACGTCACGGCGCACGGCGTCTCCGCCCCAGGACGGACGCGGAGCATGACGTCCGGGCAGCCACCTCCCCCGACGCCGGCGGCCGAGCGGCCGGTCGCGATCACCCAGGTCCGTACGGCGGCAGCGACGTCGCCCGGGTGCGTCGACGCGCTGTTTCCCTTCCATGGCGTCTGGGCCGGCCTCGCCCACGTCTGTGGTCTCTCGGTGCACCGAGAGACCACGCGGGCCCCGGGCCGGGGAAGAGAGCTTCCCCGGCCCGGGGCCCGCGTCGTGGTCGGCCCGAGGGTATTGACGTTCGCGGACTTCGCCGGTGAGCTGCCTGCCTGCTCGGATGTGCGGGTCAGGTCAGGCGGGTGGCGGAGATCCCTCCGTCCACATGGAGCGTGATGCCGTGGACCATGGCCGCGTCGTCGCTGACAACGTACAGAACGCCCTTGGCGATGTCCTCGGGCCGCACGACGACGCCCGCTGGGGTGGCGGCGGTCATGGCATCGAGCTCCGCGCGGGCTGCCTCATTGCCCGGAGTGAGGGTCGCCCCGGGCGCGACGGAGTTCACCCGGACGCCGCGCGGCCCGTACTCGGCAGCCCAGCTGCGGGTGAGCTGCTCGTCCGCCGCCTTGGTCGCCGTGTACATCGCCGCGTAGGGACTGCCGACCCGGGCCATCCAGGAGCCGATGGTGACGATGGCGCCGCTGCCCCGATCCGCCATGGCCGGCGCCATCGTGGCGACCAGGACGTGGGGAGCACGGACGTTCACCGCGAGCATGGCGTCCAGGTCCGCGTCCGGCAGGTCCTCGGTGGAGGTCGCGGGGTAGATACCGGCGTTGTTGACCAGGATGTCGACGCGTCCGCCGAGCATGTCGGTGGCCCGTGCGGCAAAGGCGCGGATCTGCTCGTAGCTGCCGGCCAGGTCCGCAGTGAGGAAGTCGGCCCGGCCGCCGGCCTGCCGGATCTCCTCGACGACCTGCTGTCCGCGGGCCTCCTGCCGGCCGCTGACCAGGACGTGTGCGCCCTCGCCTGCCAGGGTGCGGGCTATCGCCGCACCGATCCCACTGGTGGAGCCGGTGATCACCGCGGTACGGCCGGCCAGTCGGGAGCCAAGAGCCGTGGGTGTGCTGCCAAGGGTGTGAAGGGAAGTACTCATGGGTCCCGTTCTACGGCGGCCCGCGGGCATCGGGCCAGGTCAGGACGGACCTGGGCACGGCAGGACCACCCAGGCCCCCGGCCGGGCCGCCTACCCTGGAGCCATGGCACGCGACCGCGCCGCACTCGGGGCGTTCCTCCGCTCGCGCCGCAACCGCCTCACCCCCTCCCAGGCGGGCATCCAGGCCTTCCCCGGAGCCCGGCGGGTGCCGGGGCTGCGGCGCGAGGAGCTGGCCGTACTCGCCGGGCTGAGCCCGGACTACTACAGCCGTCTTGAGCAGGGACGTCAGGCCAACATCTCCGACGAGGTCCTTGACGCGCTGGCCCGGGCGCTGCGCCTCGACGAGGTCGAGCACGCACATCTGCGCGACCTGGCGGCACCCACCGAGCGGCGCCGCACCGTGACCCCGCAACGGAGCCAGCGCGCCGATCCCGGGCTGCTACGTGTGATGCGGACGCTGGACCACGTCCCGGTGCTGCTGCTCGGCCATCGCGGTGAGGTGCTGGCCCGCAACGCCCTGCTCGTGGAGATGCTCGGCCGTCCGCTGGAGCCCGGGACGTCCTTTGTGCGGTACATGTTCCAGGACCCTCTCGCCCGCGAGCGGATCCTGAACTGGGAGGACTTCGCGGCGGCCACCGTCGCCACCATGCGCCGCGAGACGGCCCGCCGCCCGCACGACAACCGCCTCACCGCGCTCATCGACGAGCTGCGCGCCACCGACGCCGATGTCGCCCGCTGGTGGGACGACCATGCCGTCCGGGACTACGCCTCGGTCACCAAGCGCATCCAGCACCCCACCGCAGGGCCGCTGACCTTCGACATCGAGATCGTCCGGGCGCCCCACGAACGGGAGCAGCGCCTGGTCGTCTACACGGCCGACCCCGACTCCCCCACCGCCCGCGTCCTGCCGATCCTGGCCGGCGGGACCACCACGCCCCCACCCTGACCCCGCTCCCCTCACGCCGAGCAGACCACCGGCCGCACCAGCGGCTCCGGCAGCTCGGCCTCGCCTGTATATGGCCCCCGCATCGGGTGATCGGTTGCAGGAGGACAGCGGCAACGGGGCATCACCGTGGACCTGGGCACGCAGGACGGCGACAGCGGGCCAGGCCCTGAACAACGACCGGCGCGACCGGGTTCCGCACCGTCGGCAGGACTCCCCCGCCGACGGTGCGTCCCACCTGCCTCGGGTGCTCGTCGGGCAGGGTTGTCAGTGGGGGCTGAGATCGTGCCTCCGTGAGCGAACTGGTTGAGCATGTCGATGAGCATGACCGCGTGTTGGGAGTCGTCGACCGGGATGAGGCGGTGCGTGAGAACTGGCCGCATCGCATTGCAACGACGATCTGTCGTGATCGCGCTGGGCGGATCTTGGTGCTGCGACGGGCCGAGACATTGTCCCGGTTCCCGGGCTACTACGACGTGATGGTCGGCGGCGCCGTGAACGTGGGCGAGTCGTATGAGCAGGCGGCAGTCCGCGAGCTGACTGAAGAGCTGGGCGTTCGCGTGCCCGTGCGTTTCCTGTTCAAGTTCCTTTGCCGGAAGGGGATCAGCCCCGTGTGGTTTGGGGTGCATGAGGCTGTCGTGACGGACCCTTTGGTCCCGGACCCGGGTGAGATCGCCTGGCAGGACTGGATGGCAGTGGACGAACTGCGTGAAGTCGCTGATGAATGGTTCTTCGTTCCGGGAGGGCGGGAGGCCCTGCGCCGATATCTGGAGTCCGGATTCGGTAGCGGTGCGGGCAAGCCAGCGGCCGGATGATCGGCGATGCGGGTCGCTGCGGTTCAGGGCAAGCATCAGCTGCAGGAGCCGAAGACGGTGGTTCGCGGCGTTGGAAGGCGCCTGACCTTGGGTTCCCGGCGGTCGCTTCGCGGAGCCGGACAATCTCCTCGTGCTGGGCAGCGAGCCGGGCCAGGGCCTGACCGCGGAAGTCGGTGAGTTCTTCGACCGTCTGCCCTGGCTGGGCCAACCGTTCCCGGATCTTGGTGATCTCTGCCTTGAGCCGGGTGATCTGGGCCTCGCGAGGGTCGGGGATCTCACCGACGTCTTGAACCGTCTGGAGGCGTCATTCGAACTCGGCGCGGAGGCGCGCGTATGGGCGAGTGCCGTAGAACGCGGTGCGGCGCTCGATGGAGGAGAGGAGGACCGTTGAGTCACCGGCCCAGTCGATGTCCTCGATCACCAAGTCGGCGATGCCCTCGGGGACGATGCCGGAGTAGATGCCGAAGAGCAGTCGGTGGGCGATCGGCACCATAACAATCACCTCTCGCATATCAATCGATGTCGGTCGGACATGCTGGTTCGGATGTGGGCCCTTGACGGCTTGCGTGCCAGGCCTCTGTCGCGTCCGGACCGCGTCCTTGCAGTGACCACGGCGCCGTGCGATGCATGTACCGCTTCGCTGCCCTCGGACAGGGGGCCGGTGGCGCCAGCGCAAACCTGTCACTTAGGTGCATAGGCACGTATTGAGCAGTACGGCAAGGCTGGAAGCTGCCGACAGACACTCGGATCGCGAGGACGGCGCGGCAGATCGAGGGTCTCGTGACGGCAGAGCCTCGTCGACGCTGAAACCTCTGCCCACAGCCGTGACAGGCACAACAGGCGCGACTGGCTCGCCGGCACGCCGTCGCGTGCGTGATCCTGCGGCGCGACGGGTGCCTCTAGGGCGCGTATCGGGTCGCGATCAATCCTCGGGAATCGCCCTCGCGTCGAGGCCTGATCCGGTAGATCGTCTTGTGTGACGCGAGTGCAACTGACTGACGCAGAGTGGGAGTTCATCGGGCCTTACCTGCCGATCGGCGAGTACGGCCCGTACCCTGAACGGCTGCGGCGGCAGTTCGAGGGCGTGATCTGGCGGTTCAAGACCGGCGGGCAGTGGCGGGAGATGCCGCAGGAGTTCGGCGCCTGGTCGACCGTCTCCAACCGCTTCCGGCAGTGGCGTGACGCCGGCGTCTTCGAGGCCCTGCTGGAGGGCCTGATCGCGGAAGCCGCGAAGCGGGGCGAGGTGGACCTGTCCCTGGTCAGCGTCGACTCCACCACCGCACGGGCTCACCACGACGCCGCCGGGATGCACCTGAGCGAGGACGTGCTCACCGCCCTGGAGAAGGCCGCCACCGAGGAAGAGAAGGCCAGGTCAAAGGGGGAAGCCCGGAAGGACAAGACGGACAGGACACCGGAAACGACCCCGAGCAGGAAGAGCGACGACGCATCCGGCGCCGGCGCAAACTGCGGTTGAAAGCTGCCCTGCTCGGGCGCTCGAGGGGCGGGCAGACCAGCAAGATCCATCTCGCCGCGGACCGGAAGTGCCGCCCGCTGGTGCTCGTCCTGACTGCCGGGCAGGCCGCCGACAGCCCGCAGTTCATTCCCGTGCTCAAGAAGGTACGGGTTCCGGGGCCTGTCGGCCGTCCCCGCACCCGGCCCGATGCGGCGGCCGGGGACAAAGCGTACTCGTCGCGCGGCAACCGCGCCTACCTGCGGAAACGCGGCATCAAGGCCGTCATCCCGGAGAAGAAGGACCAGGCCGCCAACCGCAAGAAGAAGGGCCGCAAGGGCGGCCGACCCGTGAGCCACGACGCCGACCTCTACAAGGAGCGGAACACTGTCGAGCGCCTGATCAACAAGCTGAAAGCCTGGCGAGGCATCGCCACGCGCTACGACAAGACGCCGGAGAGCTACCTCGCCGGCCTCCACCTTCGCGCCTCGATGATCTGGATCAAGGACCTCACGCGGACCGCCAATTGATCACAACCGAATACGCGCCCTAATCCACAGCGGGCTGCGCCGGCCATGCGACCCCGAAGCCGTCGGCGTCGACGTGAAGTCCCCTCTTGACCGCGGCGCTGTTCAGTGCCCTCGCCGATGCAGTCAGCCCGCGACACAACTGACTAGAGGCAAAAGAACTAGACTTCTGTCTTCAGTGCACAGCACACCACGGGAGTGATCCTCATGAGCTGGTCGGCCACGGTTCGCTACGGCTCAGAGCCCGCACCCCACGGGCTCGCCTTCGTCCAGGACCTCATGAACACCATCGCCGCGGGCAAGCCCCGCACGGCGGACCTCCTGGCCGATCCCGGTGACGCCCAGGCCTGGCTGGACCAGGCGCTGGCGCAGTGGGGACAGGCCACGGGCGCCCCCGCACCCGAGGTCGAGCTCACGCCCCACGACCAGGAGGAGCTGCGCTACTTCCGCGACAATCTGCGTCGGGCGGTCGGCCACAGCGGCAACGACGCGCTACCCCCGGCGCACACCGCGGCCGTCGCGATGCAGTTCGACGGTCACGGACAGGTACGCACGGAGCCTCGCGGCTCCGGATGGCGCCGGGTGGCGGCACTGGCCATGATCGAGATCTTCCAGGCTCAACAGACAGGCATCTGGCAGCGGCTGAAGACGTGCCGTAATGAGCAGTGCGGGACAGCGTTCTTCGACCGGTCACGCAACAACAGCGGCGTCTGGCACGACGTCAAGATCTGCGGAAACGCCGCCAACTTGCGGGCCTACCGGGCCAGGCAGCGCGCCCAGAAGGCCTCATAGGCCCGAGCCTGACGCAGCGGCGCGCCTGAGACGGGCATCGAGTCCTACCGGCTGGCCGCCACCGAAGCCGAGCACCAGCCGAGCCGCTGACCAGCCGAGCCGGGAGCGCAGGACCAGTAGTCGAGATGACGCGATGTCACGACTGCCCACCGAGCCCGAGCTTCTTCACCCCGAACGGGGAGAAGACCATATGGGCAGCCCACCCGTGGTGGATGAGAGCTATCTGGGAAGGCACTGGCGTCACCGGATAGATGGCCTTGCCCCGCGACCAGTTCGCGAGCAGGCCCTCGGTGGTGTCGACCGCGGAGACGACCATCGTCACCTGGAGCTTCCCATCGCCCCACGTGTTCCAAAGGGCCCACCCCTCGGGTCGGGCCTCGACCCCGAGACGGGCGCACGCCTCCTCATAGGTCTCCTCCACGCCGTCCGGCATCGCCCCGGGACGCAGAATCACCACGCCCGCGAGTTTCAGCTCGGGGCGATCCGCCTCATCGTCGAGGCAGCCGTCCCCAGGGAAGTGGTAGTGGCGAAGCCCCCGGGCCAGCGCGTTCACCGCCCGCTGCAGAGGCGTCGCGTCGTCTGCTTCGGACTGATACGAGAGCCAGCCCTCGGCCGAGGCGGCGCCCGCGACCACGCTGGCGAGCCGCTCTATCTCTCGCAGGTGGTCGAGTTCGGAGAGCTCAGGTCGCGTCACGGCGGCCAGTCTCGCAGCGGCGCACGGCCGGGTCATCCCAGTTTCCACGCGCCTCGGACACGAAACCGGGCCCTCGCCGGCCGGGCCTGTCAGGGGCCGACCCGAGAGGACCCGGGACCGCCGAACTACCGAGCAACCACCACTCGACAGCAGCTGCCATGCCGACGTGGACAAAGGTCACCCGATCGGGGTGGCTCTGAAACTCGTTGCCGATCACGACGGCACAGAGCCCCGCACCCGGCGCGCGACCACGAAGTGGCTCCCGAACTCGCCGTCCCAGTGGCTCTCATTCGACCTGTCGAAAACAGGCGATCACACCGTCGGCGCAACGTCCGCGCTCGGGAGTTCGCCCTGCCCAGCGTCGATGAGCTGCCCGAACGCAGGGATCGTGCCGCCCGGCCGGGAACGATCAGACCGCGCCCACATCGACATAACCTTAGGCGTTACGATTATGTCTAGCCTGAGTGGTGCGCAGCGTGGACAGACCAGCCGTGCCCACAGGCCGGCACAGCGTGGGCGGCTGCCGGTGTCGTGCGGCACTCCGCACCCCGGAGCTCCTGGCGGACGCCGGCCGATCCGCCGGCTTGCGGGCCTCAGCGCAGCCCACCCATTCGAAAGCACAAGTGAAAGGTCGCGATGGAGTCGATCAGCACAGGCACGGTCACGGCGGACATACCCAGCGACATGGGACAGGGTCCAGCCACCACCGCGCACGGAAGGGCGGCTGGGGTACACGCCCGCAGGCGTCACGCACCGGCTCCTCGTGCGGAGAGCATCGGCCTGATGTCGATCTCGCTCGGCACCGCAGGCCTCGGCGGCGCATGGCAGTCCGCATCAGCGACCGTCTCCGCGCCCGGCTCGGTGAGCGACGCGTTCTTCGCCCTCAGCAGCCTGCTCTGGCTGGTCCTGCTGGCGCGATACCTCCGTCACGGGGGATGGCACTGGCGGAACATCCTTGACGACCTGCGCCATCCCGGCCAGGGCTTCGCCCTCGCCTACGTCCCCATCGTCGGCATGCTCACAGCGGGACACGTCTCCGAGTACAACCTGGACGGCGCACGATGGGCATACGCCCTCTTCGCCGCAACAGCAGCAGTGATCGCCGCCCGCCTCCTGGCTCACTGGGTCACCGGCGGACTCGGCTCGGCGCCACTGCACCCCGGCTATTTGCTGCCCGTGGTCTCGGCGCCCTTCATCTCCAGCTCCGTGGCCTCGAACCTGCACCTCCCCGAGGTCGCGGCAGCCACCTTCGCGGTCGGGATCCTGTACTGGCTCGCCTTCGGCACAGTGGTGCTCGGCAGCCTCGTGGCGAACGGCGGCAGCATGCCCGCGCCCGCCCGCCCCACGCTCACCGTCCTGACCATCCCGCCCGCCACCGGCGGACTCGCCTGGACGGCCGCCCACCACGGTGTGCTGGACCCGGTCGGCTACGGGTTCGCCGGCCTGGTGTTCTTCACTCTGCTGATCATCGCGTTCCTGCTCCCGGAGGTACGACAGCAGTCGTTCCACTACGGCTACTGGGTCTTCTCCTTTCCGGCCGCCGCCAGCGCCAACTTCCTCATCCGCTGGCTGGCAGGAACCGACATGCGCGGCTGGGAGACGTGCAGCTGGCTCCTTCTTTCCGTCGTGAACGCTGCGTTCGGGCTCCTCTACGCGGCCACGCTCCGGCATGCGCTGCGCAAACGCACCGGGCCGGGCCGCGAGCAGCAGGCCACAGCCGAGGCGACCACACCCGCGGGCACTGCCGGGTAGTGCCGATGCCTGTCTGCGCTCGCTGCGATCTGTGCTGCGCAGCACGAACGCGCTGTTCTTGCGTGTGACGGGGAGATGCCTCGGGTGGACCGTGGGGTCCGGGCGACGGGTGAGAGTGGGATTGCCTCGGCTGCCCCTTCGGCAGGGCCGGCGGCCCGTGCGTGGGCCCGGCCACGACCGTCCGCCAGAACGAAGGACACCCTGCAGTCCTGCGACCTCCCGGGCGGGACCGTCGCCAAGGCCTGGACCGACCCGGAGTACCGGCAGAGGCTGCTCGAGGACGGCACCGCCGCCATCAAGGAGCTGGGCTTCGGGGGCGCGCAGGGCGAGCACATCGTGGTCGTGGAGAACACGGCAACCACCCACAACGTGGTGGTGTGCACGCTGTGCTCGTGCTACCCGTGGCCGGTGCTGGGCCTGCCGCCGAGCTGGTACAAGGACCCCGCCTACCGCTCGCGCGTGGTCAGGGAACCACGCGCGGTGCTGTCCGAGATGGGGCTCGACCTCGACGACGACGTGCAGATCACCGTCCGCGACTCCACCAGCGAGGTGCGCTGGCTGGTCCTGCCCGAACGTCCGGCCGGCACCGAGCACCTCACCGAGGACGAACTCGTGCCCCTGATCACCAGGGACGCGATGGTCGGCGTGGCCAAGGTGACAGCCCCATGAGCGCGCCCCTGGACATCGAGGGCCCGGCCGCTCCACCGCGCTCCAACGGCGAGCTGGTGTTCGCCGAACCGTGGGAGAGCCGCGCCTTCGGCATGGCCGTCGGCCTGTACGAGGCGGGCGCCTTCACCTGGCCGGACTTCCAGGCTGCGCTCATCGCCCGGATCGCCGCCTGGGAAGCATCGGCGGAGCGGGACGAGCCGTACAACTACTACCAGTTGTGGCTGACCGCGCTGGAGGATGTGCTCGCCGGCCTGTGCGCCATGTCCGCGGACGAGGTCACCCAACGCGCCCGAACCCTGGCACAACGTCCCTCAGGCCACGACCACCGTGACCACCCCGGCCACTCGCACTGATCCGCGGCGCGTCCCGACGTTCTCCCCCGCCGACTTGTCGGCACCCCTCCGGGGAGTCAACCGGGCGAGTGAACGCAGCCACTCCCCAACCGGCCCCGGCCCGCCATCGCGCGGCCCGGGGCCGGACAGACTGCACCGGAGCACATGCCGCGCCCGTGTCCTGCACCTTCTGGACCGCACCGGACGGGGTTCGGCTCGGATGCGGCAACCGGTCGCCATCTCGCAGGTACCCGCCCTGCGGGCCGGCGGGGCCCGGTACGGGGGCAGCGCCAACGGCCGGCCGCGATCAGCGCAGGAGGACGTCGAAGACCATGCGGAAGAAGGCGTCGAAGGGAGCGGCGGACTTGCCGGCCCGGGCTGCGATCAGCGTGCCCTCCCAGGCGCTGAGGATGAACAGCGCGGCCTCCTCGACGTCGAGGGCGGCGTCCAGCTCAGCTGCTTCCTGGGCTTCGGCGAGCACCTGCCGGATGTACATGGCCCAGCGCTGGAAGCCGTCCTGGACGGCGGAGCGGATCTCCTCGGAGTGGTCCGCGAGCTCAGCGCCGAGGTTGCCCGCCAGGCATCCGCGGGCGAAGCCGTTGTCGACCGTGTCCGCGCCCAGGAACTCGAAGTGTGCCCGGAGCCGCTCCAGCGCAGGGCGTCCTGGGGTGTCGAGCATGTCGAACCGCAATCCGTCGGCGTAGCGGCTCAGCGCCTCGAGGGCGCTCTCCTCCTTGCTGGCGAAGTGGTTGTAGAAGGAGCCCTTGGGAGCCCCCGCCGCCGCGGTGATATCGCTGATGCCCGTGGCGGTGAAGCCCCGCACACGGAACTGCTCCAGGGCTGCCTGCGCGATCTCCTCGCGCTTGGACGCGCGTGCCATCCTCACCACCACCTCCGGACCAATATGTCCGGTCGCCTTGCCTCAGGTCAAACCCCGGCCACCAGGGACGGCAGCTCCCCGCAGAGCGACACGTCGCCCGTGGTTCAGCCTTCGGGACCTGCTTGACTATATTTAAAGCGACCGGTCATATTGAACCAGTCCCCACCCCCCAGTCCTCAGCCCTCCCCGTGTCGGCAGAGGCAGCACCGAGGAGATACGCCATGTCCACCTACCGAGCACTCGAGGCCACAGGCGTCCACCACCTCCAGCTCGTCGAGCGCGAACTGGTCGAGCCGGAGCCCGGACATGTGCGGCTCAGGGTGGAGGCCTGCGGTGTCTGCCACACCGACGTGCTCTCCGTGGAGGGACTGCGCCCCGACCCCTCACGCCCGATCGTGCCCGGCCACGAGATCGTCGGTGTGATCGATGCCGTGGGCGCGGGTGTCACCGCCTGGCAGCCCGGCGACCGCGTCGGCGTCGGCTTCCTGAACGGGCACTGCTGGCAGTGCGAACCGTGCCGCCGGGGCGACTTCGTCAACTGCCTGAACCAGGAGCAGACCGGAACGACCATCGACGGCGGATACGCGGAGGTGACGTACGCCCGCGCGAGTGGGCTGGTGCGCATCCCCGATGACATGCCGGCCGTCGAGGCGGCCCCGCTGCTGTGTGCCGGGCTGACCACCTTCACCGCACTCCAGCAGGCCCCCACCCGCGCGGGCGCCCTGGTCGCCGTGCAGGGGATCGGCGGACTGGGTCACCTGGCCCTGCAGTACGCGCGCAGCCTCGGATACCGCGTGGCCGCCATCGCCCGCGGCCGGGAGAAGGAGACCCTCGCCAGGGAGCTGGGCGCCCACGAGTACATCGACGCCGCCGACACCGACCCCGGCACGGCGCTGGCCGACCTGGGCGGCGCATCGGTCATCGTCGCCACCGCATCCAGCGGTGCCTCCATGAACCCGCTGGTCAACGGGCTCGCCCCGGGCGGCACGCTGGTGGTGGTCGGCGCCGCCCCCGACCCACTGACGGTCAGCACGGCCGGCCTGATCTTCGGCACCCGCCGCATCGTCGGCAGTCTGACCGGATCGTCGATCCAGAACGAGGACAACCTCGCCTTCAGCCTCGCCCACGGCATCCACCCCTCCACCGAGACCATGCCCTTCACCCACGCCATGGAGGCCTACGAGCGGATGCTCTCGGGCAAGGCCCGCTTCCGCGTCGTCCTGGACATGAGCGCCTGACCCTGCCGCGCCGCAACCTGCGCCATCCCGCATCGGCGCCTGCCGACCCGCATGTCGTTCGGCGCACCGGATGCCGATCCCAGTCCCAGGGCGCCGGGCGGCCGGCCCGGCCGCAGCGCGGAAACGGACACATCCAGCCCGGACGGGTGGCCAAGCACAGCGAAGCTCCTGGCGGAGCAGGTTGCTCTTGATCGGCAACCTTCCCGCCAGGAGCTTCGGCGCTCCGTCACCCCAACTACCCGCCGCCGACCTCAGGTTGGAAAAGCCTCGTCAGCAGACGCCGACCGGAGGGACGGCTGTCGACGGAAAGCCGAATGTACCGGCCAGACCGGGTTGGTGAAATGAGAAGATGCGACTGATGCCTGCGTTGGTGACGGTGAGCACCACTATTCCGTACGCCTGGTAGGTGCCGTGTCGATCACGGGTGTAGGCCATCGCGGCGGGCTGCCCGTTGGCGCTTGTCGGCAGCATGAGCCAATCACCGGGCGATCCCATAACCCGGGTACGGAGATAGGGCACGCAGGTCTTGTTGCCGGCGAACCAGGTCTTGAAGGGGGTCGCCTCCAAGGTGGCATCCCGGCACAGCAGCCGTTCCAGGGCCGGCGCGTCAGCGCTCTGGAAGGCCGCGATGTACTGGTCGAGAAACTTGTGAGCGTCCGGCTCGGTGGGCCGGGTGATTTCGTCGGCCGCAGGGGCCAGCTCCCGGAGCCTGGTGCGGGCGCGTTGCAGCGTGCTCTTGACTGCCGTTGTGGTGGTACCGAGCATGACGGCGACCTCGGCGGCCGGAAAAGCCAACACCTCCCGCAATATGAGCACGGCCCTTTGCGTTCCGGACAGGTATTGCAGGCTCGCAACAAGCGCCAACCGCAGGTCCTCGCGCGCGAGGACGACGGAGGCGGGATCGGCCACGTCCGCGCCGAGGAGCGCGTCAGGAACCGGCTGAAGCCAGCTGACCCCGGGTTCGGCCGGTACCGGGGCGGCTTCGGGGTCTGGTTCCGGACCGCAGAGGCCGGACGGCAGCACACGTCGGCCGTGATGCGCCAGCGCGGTCAGGCAGGCGTTGGTGGCGATCCGGTAGAGCCAGGTGCGCACCGATGACCGGCCCTCGAATGCGCCATAGGAACGCCAGGCGCGCAGATATGTCTCCTGAACCACATCGCCGGCATCGTCCACCGAGCCGAGCATGCGGTAGCAATGCGCCAGCAGCTCCCGCCGGAACGGCTCGGTGGCCCTCACGAACGCCTCGCCGTCCGGAACGACGGTTTCCTGGTCAGATCCGCCAAAGGTCAAAACTATTCTCCGGTCACATGGAGCGGCCGAGGAAGGCGGCCAGCCGGTCGGCCGGGCACGCTCCGGCAGGAACGTCGACGACGGGCCCGAAGACGGCCTCTCCTTCAGCTCCACGGTAGCCGTCGAGGATCTCGACGCGGGCCTGGATGAGAAGTTCGTCGGCGAGTTCGGGATCCAGGTCGGTGGGGTATCCGATGGCGCGGGCGAGGTCCCAGCCATGAGTGAACTGATCCCTGGCAACCATGCCCATCAGATCCGCGCCGGAGAACTCACCGAACGCCAGCTCAATTCTCCTCTCCAGAACGCCGGCGGATCCGAAGGCTGCCAGCGCCACCTTGATGCTGTCGTCGTAACCGGCAAGGAAGTCGCCAGCCGCATGGTCCTCGTCGGTGCTCTCATCACCCGCACCCATGGCGACCGAGGCCCCCCAGCGGGCCGAACCGACGAAATGGTTGATCAGAGCGCGCACGTCCCACGACGCGCACGGCGTCGCGGCATCCAACTGGTCGGGCCCGACCTTCGCCAGCACGACCCGGGTGCTGGCGAAGGCCCGGCTCAGCTGCCAGGTGGGCGCGGAATCCTGCTTACTCTCCACCGGTTGCGGTCCTCTCTCACGGTTCTTGGCGGATCAGGCCTCGCCCGCCGCAGTCGCGGAAGGTCCTTGGTCCACAACAGGTAGACCTTCCGGCAGCGGAAAAGGAATCGCGGCAGTGACACTCCCCCCACAGTGGGGCCGCCGCCGCCAAGACGTTCCTCCTCCTGGACGGCACCCTGCTGCCCATCGACCCCTCGCCGCCGACCGCCCGCTCCCTTCGGGCATCCACAAGCAGCACGGCGACCGGTGACCGTCGAGGTCTAGTCCTGGTGGTACGTCGGTGGTTCCCGCTCGGCACTGCGGCGGTCGCCGTCCGGCCAACCGACCGCCAGGAGAGTGCGGTTGTGGTCCGGCACCCCGCAGGTGCCGGACCTCCGCCGCCTCAACCCCCGTGCGGGACAGCCTCAGCAGTCCCCCATCTGAGCACAGACCAGCACGAAACGACGCATCCCGTCGACTGGACCGCGACCCCCGAACCCAGCTGACCCCAGCTGACCCCACCGACAGCCCTTCGCTCCGGTGATCCACGCCGGCAGGACCATCCCCCGCGCGCGCCGGGGCCGTTCTCGCAGCGCTGGGCACCCGTACCCCGGTGAGGGCAGGGCGATCGGCACCTGCCCGCGGCGGTTGAACCGTTCATTGGCGAGCCACCAGGCCGTCACCTCGTGAACGGACCCCCGGATCGCCGTCACGGCCTGGCACCACCGGGCGCGGACGCCCCCGTTCACCTGCACCGCGCCGCTGTTCCCCGCGCCCGGGCCGCCGGTGACCGGCGCATCGGCCTGACCTGCGGCCCGTCGCCCACGCGCCGGGGAGCACCGTGCGACGTGCGCCGGAAGCGCTTACGGACGCCTCGCAAGTGTCATGCTGGATTCAAGCCCTGAATGTCTATCACTGCACAGGATTCGTTCGTACGGGGGCAGGTCACATCAGCGTAACGTCCATGACATCAACCCTTGCACGCTTGTCAGACCGGGCTTAACGTCATCGCGAGCACTGGCGCGGGAAGCGCTTACGGATAGCGCTCAGGCCCGCCCGGAGGCATCCCGTGGATACACGTTCCAAACCCGACACCCCGCCGACGATCTACGACGTGGCGCGTCGGGCCGGTGTGTCCATCGCCTCCGTGTCCCGGGTGCTCAACGGGCGCGACAACCCGCGCCCGGCCACCCGTGACCGTGTACTGAACGCCATTGCGGAGCTGGGTTTTGTGCCGGACGGGGCGGCCCGCGCACTGAGCAGCCGCCTGAAGCACGTGGTGGGGGTCGTCTTCCGCCGCGTCTACGGAACCGACGACGGGGGGACCTTCGCAGACGAGTCAGAGAGCCTGCTCTTCGGCGACCAGCTCAACCGAGGCATCGAGATCGTGGCTCAGCGCTGCGGCTTCGACCTGCTCGTGTGCTCGGTCAACATCGACGAGCGCATGCCCAACCGGATCACCACCATCGCCGGCAAATGCGACGGGCTGATCCTGCACGACCAGGTCCTGTCCGCGGCCGGGATCGCCGCCATCGCCCGTACGGTGCCGGTGGTGACCCTGGCCGGCGCCGGCGGCGGGGCCGTGTCCAACGTCCGCAGTGACAGTGCCGGCAGCATGCGCGAACTGGCCCGCCACCTGGTCATGGACCACGGCTACGGTCGGCTGGCCTACATCGCCGGCCACGCCGACAGCCCGGACAACGTCGTCCGCGGCCGTTCGTTCGCCGACGAGGTGCACGCCCTGGGCGCCGAGTGCCTGACCGGCCCGGCCTGGCAGGGCGACTACTCCGCCGCGGGAGGAGTGGAGATCGTCCGGGGCCTGATCGCCCTGGGGGCGACCCTGCCTCGCGCCATCGCCTGCGCCAATGACCAGACCGCCCTGGGCGTGAGCTACGCCCTGGCCGAACACGGCCTCGACGTCCCCGGCGACGTCGCGGTCACCGGCTTTGACGACCTGCCCTTCGCCCGCCACCTCCGGCCCCAGCTGACCACAGTACGTCAGCCCATCCAGGAGATCGGCGCCAAAGCATTCGAGGTCCTGCACACGATGATCACAGCAGACAGCGCGTCAGCGGACGCGACCGAGCCACCGGCAGAGATCGTGCTGCCGACCCGGCTCATCCGCCGCGAGAGCTGCGGCTGCCCGCCCGAGCCCGCCGCGTCGCGTCTGCGGCGCCCCATAGGCTGAGGAGAGCCGACGATGCGGATCATCATCCGCCGCCTGGGCTTCTACGCCCTGGCCGCCTTCGCCGCGGTGACGCTGAACTTCTTCCTGGTGCGCATGCTGCCGGGCGACGCCCTGCAGAATGTGCTCTCGAAGATCAGAAGCGCCGCCATCACCCCGGAAGAGCTCAAGGCCCTCGCGGCGGAGTACGGGCTCGACTCGCACCAGAGCCTGGCCGCCCAGTACTTCTCGTACCTGGGCAACCTGCTCCACGGCGACCTGGGAACCTCGACCTCGAAGGGCGTCCCGGTGACCACGGTGCTCGGCAGCGACCTGCCGTGGACCATCGGCCTGGTCGGCTCGGCCACCGTGATCGCCTTTGTGCTCGGCACGCTGATCGGCATCATCGTGGGCTGGCGGCGCAGCGGCTTCTTCGACGCGCTGCTGCCGGTGGCGACCTTCTTCCAGGCAGTGCCCTACTTCATCCTCGCCTTCATGCTGCTGCTCACCCTGGGCTTCTACGGCAAGGTCTTCCCGTACGCCCAGGGCTACGACACCAGCAACGCCGACCTGGTTCCGGGCTGGAACGGGACGTTCATCACCAGCGTGATCAAGCATGCTGCGCTACCAGCCGCCACGGTCGCGCTGGCGTCCATCGCAGGCTGGATCATCGGTATGCGCAACGTGATGCTCACCACGATGGACGAGGACTACGTCCTGGTCGCCGCCGCCAAGGGCCTTCCGCAGTGGAAGGTCGCCGGGGTGGCCGCCCGCAACGCGATCCTGCCGAGCATCTCCAACTTCGCCCTGTCAATCAGCCTCGTGGTCGCCGGCTCGATCGCCACCGAGATCGTCTTCTCCTACCCAGGTCTGGGCTACGAGATCTACGAGGCCATCCTCACCGGTGACTACCCCTGATGCAGGGCATCCTGCTGGTCGTCATCTTCACCGTGCTCGGCGCCAACCTGCTGGCGGACGTGGCCTACGTCGCCCTCGACCCGCGCGCCCGCAAGGAGGCCTGAGCCGTGCGCATCTTCCGCTCCCCCAAGGTCGTCATCGGCCTCTGCCTGCTGGCCTTCTTCCTCCTGCTCGCACTCGTCGGCCCCCTCGTGGCGCCGCACGCGCCCGACTGGCAGGCCAACACCACCAGCGGTGTACCGCAGCCGCCCTCCTCGGACTTCTGGTTCGGCAGCACACAGAAGCAGGAGGACGTCTTCTCCCAGGTGCTCGCCGGCGGCCGGGACACGTTGCTGATCTCGCTCCTCGCGGGCCTGCTCGCGAGTGTGCTGTCCATCCTGGTCGGCGTGACCGCCGGCTACTTCGGCGGCGTCGTCGACGACCTGCTCTCGATGCTGTCCAACATCTTCCTGGCGCTGCCCGGCCTGCTGATCCTGATGGTGGTCATGAAGCCGCTGCCGCCCCAGGACACCAGTAATCCGTTCCTGATCGGCGGGGTGATCGCGCTCACCGCCTGGGCCTGGGGCGCGCGCGTCCTGCGGGCCCAGACCCTGTCGCTGCGCAACCAGGACTATGTGGAGTCCGCCCGCGTCATCGGCGAGCGCAGTCCGCGGATCATCGTCTTCGAGATCCTGCCGAACCTGCTGCCGATCCTGGCCTCGTCGTTCATCTTCACCGTCATCTACGGCATCGGCGCCTACGTCTCACTGACCTGGCTCGGCGTCATCGGCGTCCCCTCCGGCGTGGTCACCTGGGGCACCATGCTCAACGTCTCGCAGGCGTCCGGCGCGCTGATCAGCGGCTGGTGGTGGTGGTACGTTCCGCCGGCGCTCTGCGTCGCCGGTGTCGGCATCGCCCTGGCACTGCTCAACTTCGGCATCGACGAGATCGTCAACCCGCGCCTCACCTCGGCCCGTACCGGCCGCGGCAGCGGTATCAAGTTCCGCCTCGGGCTGACCCCGGTCGTGCAGTCCGCCTCGACGAAGGGAGACGCCAAGTGACCGCCAGCGGCTACCTCGGCGAACCGGTGCTGGAGATCCGCGACCTGTGCGTGGACTACGGCGCAGGCAAGAAGGCCGTACGCGCCATCACCGACGCCACCCTCACCCTGCACCGCGGTGAGGTGCTGGGCCTGGCCGGCGAGTCCGGCTCGGGCAAGTCGACCCTCGCCTACGCGCTGACCCGGCTGCTGCGTGCGCCTGGCATCATCACCGGCGGTCAGGTGCTCTTCCACTCCCGTCCGCAGGGCAGCGACAGCACGCAGACCGTCGACCTGCTCGCCGCGGGCGTCGATGAACTGCGAGTGGTGCGCTGGTCGGAGCTGTCCGTGGTGTTCCAGAGCGCCATGCACGCGCTCAACCCGGTGGCCCGGATCAATGCCCAGCTCACCGACATGCTCAGGGTCCACCGCAAGGCGATGACCGCCGAGCAGCGCAACGAGCGGGCGATCGAGCTGCTCCGCATGGTCGGCATCACCGCGGACCGGCTGCACAGCTACCCGCACGAGCTCTCCGGCGGTATGCGCCAGCGCGTGATGATCGCGATGGCGCTTGCCCTGGAGCCGCAGGTCGTCCTCATGGACGAGCCGACCACGGCCCTGGACGTGGTCACCCAGCGGGAAATCCTCGAAGAGCTCATGCAGTTGCGTCAGCGACTGGGCTTCGCCATCATCTTCATCACCCACGACCTGTCGCTGCTGATCGAGCTGGCCGACTCCATCGCGATCATGTACGCGGGCCGGATTGTGGAACGCGGCGGCGCCCAGGAGCTGTTCCGCTCCCCGCGTCACCCGTACACTCTCGGCCTGATCAACTCCTTCCCCGCCCTGCACGGCGAGAAGGTCCGTATGGAGGGCATCCCCGGCTCCCCGCCGGCGCTCACCGCACTGCCGAGCGGCTGTGCCTTCCACCCGCGCTGCAAGTTCGCGATCGACCGATGCAGCGAGGAGATCCCCGCGCTGCTGCGCCCCGCCGCCGACTCGGACGGCACCGAGCGCACCGCCGCGTGCTGGCTGCAGACCGACGGGCAGACCGCCCCCGAGCAGCTGGCCCTGGCGGCGCCCGCGAAGCTGCCCGCCCCGCGCGGCGAAGCCGCCGGAGTCGACCTGCCCGAGCCCGACGGGAGCATCAAGTGACCACCCCGACCACGGAGACCACCCCCCGGGTGGTGCACGGCCCCAAGCGCCCCGGCACGCCGGCGCTGGAGGCCCGCAACCTGACCAAGCACTTCCCGGTGCACCAGTTCGGCGGCCGCCAGGTCGTGCATGCCGTCGAGGACATCTCACTGGCGCTGCCCGAGGGCACCGTCACCGCTGTCGTCGGCGAGTCCGGCTCCGGCAAGTCCACCCTGGCCCGGCTGCTCACCCAGCTGATCAAGCCCACCTCCGGTGAACTGCTGCTGGACGGCAAGGCGGTCGGCACCTCCGCCAAGGAGCGCCGCGACTACACCAGCCATGTGCACCTGGTGCTGCAGGACCCTTTCTCCTCGCTCAACTCGGTGCACAGCGTCCGCTACCACCTGGAGCGTCCGCTCAAGCTGCACCGCAAGGCCCGCCGCGGCGAGCTGGACGAGCTTGCCAAGTCCCTGCTGGAACGGGTCGCGCTCAGCCCGGCCGAGACCTACATCGACAAGTTCCCGCACGAGCTCTCCGGCGGCCAGCGCCAGCGCATCGCCATCGCACGCGGCCTGGCGGTGCAGCCCCGGGTGCTGCTCGCCGACGAGCCCGTCTCGATGCTGGACGTCTCCATCCGGCTGGGCGTGCTCAACCTGCTCGACGACCTGCGTGAGCGGGAGCGGCTGGCCATCCTCTACGTCACCCACGACATCGCCTCGGCCCGCTATCTGGCCGACACCGTGGTGGTGATGTACGCCGGGCAGGTCGTCGAGTCCGGGCCGGCCACCCAGATCACCGACTCGCCCGCGCACCCCTACACCCAGCTGCTGCTCAGCGCCGCACCGGATCCCAGCCGGACCGAAGCGGTGGAGCTGCGCGGCCGCGGGGCCCCACCCAGCCTGGTCAACCCGCCGAGCGGCTGCCGGTTCCACCCGCGCTGCCCGTTCGCGATGGCCATCTGCAAGGAAGCCGCACCGCCTGCGCTGCCCGCCGCGGGCGACGACCAGGTGGCGGCGTGCTGGTTGCTCAGCCCGGATCACGCACCCGCCGCTGCCGCCGACACGACCCCGTCGTCGGCAGCGGATCAATAGGACGTCGAGGAGACGCCATGGGAGACCCCGCCAGAATCGCTCGGCACCGGGGCCCGCCTACGGGGACCGAGTGTCGTCCGCCCTCGCTTCACACGAGGACGGACGACGATGCCCCGGCGGAGCGGCAACTCCGCCACGGCACGCATCCGAACCCCAGCGGTACCGCAACCAGCACGTATGGAAAGTCCGGACACAAGGAGCGTACGTCAATGAGTCGCAAGACCACTATGCGAGCCCTCGCCCTGGTGGCGGTCGTCGGGCTTGGCATGACCGCCGCCTGCACCGACTCCAGCAACGACAAGGGCAAGCCCAGCGGGACCTCCTCCAAGGGGTCCTCCGCGCCCAAGACCCTGGTGGTCGAGGACGCCCCGGTCCCGTCCTTCACCGAGAACTACAACCCGTTCACCACGTCTTCCTTCAGCTCCATCGAGAACGCCAACTCGCTGCTCTTCGAGCCGCTGTTCCAGTTCAACACCCTTGACGCCAGCTCGGCCCCGATCCCGTGGCTGGCCAAGAGCTTCGCGTGGTCCAACGGCAACAAGACGCTCACCCTGCAGCTGCAGGACGGCGTCAAGTGGAGCGACGGCCAGGCCTTCAGCTCGGACGACGTCGCCTTCACCTTCGACCTGCTCAAGAAGGACACGGCGGCCAACACCGGAGGCACGCCGCTTCCGGACAGCGTCACCACCCCGGACGCCAGCACCGTGGTGCTGAACTTCAAGGGCCCGCAGGCGGCCAACTTCATCGGCATCGGCAACCAGCTGATCGTGCCCAAGCACATCTGGTCCACCATCAGCAAGCCGTCCGCCGCGGTCATCAAGGCCGACCAGGCCATCGGCACCGGCCCCTACCTGGTCGACAAGTTCAGCGCCCAGAACATCACCTACAAGATCAACCCGACGTACCGGCAGGGCGAGCCCGCGGTCAAGTCGATCTCCTTCCCCGCCTACGCCACCAACGACACCGCACTGCTGGCGCTCACCTCCGGCAAGATCGACCTGACCGGTAACAACATCGCCAACGTCCAGAACGTCTTTGTCGCCAAGGACCCGGTGCACAACCACCTGTTCCAGAAGGACAAGCCGTTCTTCCCGTCGGCCAACACGGTCACCCTGACGCTGAACCTGAAGAGCACCTCCGCACCGGCCCTGGCCGACAAGGCCGTGCGCCAGGCGATCAGCGCCGCGATGAACCGCCAGCAGTACGCCACCCAGTGCGAGACCGACTACGAGCTCCCGGCCACCTCCTCCGGCGGCCTGCTGCTCCCGGCCGACCAGAAGCAGCTGGACCCGGCGCTGGCCAACGACCTGAAGCCGACCGCTGACGCGGACAAGGTCACCTCGCTCCTGACCGCCGGCGGCTACAAGAAGAACAGCGCCGGCAAGTGGGAGAAGGACGGCAAGACGATCAAGTTCACGATCATCGACCCGAACTCCTTCACCGACTACTGGTGCGCCGCGGGCGCCATGGCCAAGGACCTGAACGCCGTCGGCATGGACGTCTCCACCAACGGCCAGTTCGACTTCAACAGCTGGAACACCGCCATCACCTCCGGCAAGTACGACGCGGCGATCCACTGGGGCCAGGGCGGCACGCCGTTCCAGCGGCTGCAGTACCTGATCGACCCGGCCCTGACCGCCCCGATCGGCCAGACCGCCGCGGAGAACTTCAGCCGCTACGACAACCCGGCGGCCGCGGACGCGGTCAAGGCCTACGAGAACTCGACCGACGAGGCCTCGGGCAACGCCGCGCTCAAGACGCTGCAGAACCTGGTCTCGACCGACGCCCCGGCGATCCCGGTGCTCTACGGTGCCGCCTGGTACGAGTACAACGACACCAACTTCACCGGCTGGCCGAACTCGGACGACCCGTACATCAACCCCGGCCCGAACAGCCAGGCCTACGAGTACATGATCCTGAAGCTGAAGCCCCGCAGCTGACGCCACGCAGGACACACCGTTGCCCGTCACCGCGTGACCGGTGACCGACGGGCAACGGGACACCGGGCACCCGGCTGCTCTGCGGAGCAGCCGGGTGCTGCGGCTTGGCCCTCCAGCCGCCACCCCTCTTCCGCAATTCCTGGGAGCGCTCCCGCATGACCGCAGCACGACCCGAGATCAGCCTTCCGTCCGGCTTCACCTGGGGTGCGGCCACCGCCGCCTACCAGATCGAAGGGGCCGCCGCCGAGGACGGTCGCACCCCCTCAATCTGGGACACCTACAGTCGCACCCCCGGCAAGGTGCGCAACGGCGACACCGGTGACATCGCCGCCGACCACTACCACCGGTTCCGTGACGACGTGGCACTGATGGCCGACCTCGGCCTCAACGCCTACCGCTTCTCCATCTCCTGGCCCCGGGTGCAGCCCACCGGGCGCGGCCCGGCCGTGGAGCGCGGTCTGGACTTCTACCGTGCGCTCGCCGACGAGCTGCTGGAGAAGGGCATCACCCCGGTCGCCACCCTCTACCACTGGGACCTGCCCCAGGACCTGGAGGACGTCGGCGGCTGGCCGGCACGCGACACCGCCGAGCGGTTCGCGGACTACACCGCACTGGTGGCGGACGCCCTCGGCGACCGGATAAGCACCTGGACCACCCTCAACGAGCCCTGGTGCGCGGCCTTCCTCGGCTACGGCTCCGGGGTCCACGCCCCCGGCCGCACCGAGCCCGCCGCCGCCCTCAAGGCCGCCCACCACCTCAACCTGGCCCACGGCAAGGCCATCGGCGTGCTGCGCGACCGGCTGCCTTCGGCGGCGCAGACCTCCATCACCCTCAACCTGCACCAGGTGCGCCCGCTCACCGAATCGGCCGCCGACCTGGACGCGGCCCGCCGGATCGACGCGGTCGGCAACCGCGTCTTCACCGGCCCACTGCTCCGCGGCGCCTACCCCGACGACCTGCTCGCCGACACCGCCCACCTGGTCGACTGGGACGCCCTGGTGCACGACGGCGACCTCGCCGAGATCTCCCGCCCCATCGACCTGCTGGGCATCAACTACTACACCCCCACGCTGGTGTCCGGCTCCGACGGTACGAGCGACGCAAAGGCCCCCCGCAACGACGGCCACGGCCGCAGCGACCACTCTCCCTGGCCGGGCTCCGAGGAGGTGGTCTTCCACCTTCCGCCCGGCGAGACCACCGCGATGGGCTGGGCGATCGACCCCACCGGGCTGTACGACCTGCTGCGCGACGTCTCCCGGGACCACCCGCGCCTCCCGCTGCTGGTCACCGAGAACGGCGCCGCCGTCGACGACTACGTCGACCCCACCGGCGCCGTCAACGACCCCGAGCGGATCGCCTACCTGGACGGCCACCTGCGGGCCGTCCACCGCGCCATCGCCGACGGCGTGGACGTCCGGGGCTACTTCCTGTGGTCCCTGATGGACAACTTCGAGTGGGCGCACGGCTACAGCAAGCGCTTCGGCACGGTGTACGTCGACTACGCCAGCCAGCGCCGCATCCCCAAGGCCAGCGCCCACTGGTACGCGGACGTCATCCGGCGCAACGGGCTTCTTCCCCAGGCGTAGGCGGAGCCGAGGCGGGCACGCCGGCCCCTTGTCATGGCCGGCGTGCCCGCCCCACCACGGTCCTGCTCAGGCACCACCGTTCACCGCGGACGAGCCCCCGGACACACGGCAAGCCGCAGCGTCCGCTGCACACCGTGTCTGCACGATGGCTCGTCTCGACGTCGGCCGCGCCGACGGTGAGGTGCGCCGATTCGCGCGTCCGGTGCTTCCTGTGGTCTCTCCCCAGCCCCCAACGCTCCGAGACTGAAACAGCCACTAACGGTCGTGGGCGGTCACGGTCGACGCGCTCAGCGGGTAGGCGATTCCGGTAAGCCGCTCGGACTCCTGCCACAAGCGGCGCTGCGCCTCGATGTCATGGGAACGGTCACTCGACTCGACGCGGGCCGGGTAGCCGGTGAACTGGGCTCGCCCGGGAGGGCCGTAGTACTCGCCGCCGCGCACCTGCGGATCGGTGGCGGCACGCAGTGACGGCAAAGCGCCCATCTGCGGGGACTGCATCAGCCACGAAGTGAGCAGGCGCAGGCGAGGGCTCATGGCCACTCGGACGAACGCGGACATGTCGCGGCCGAACTCGGTGCGGGCGTTGCCCGGGTGAGCGGCGACCGCGATGGTCCGGGCCCCGGCCTGGGCGAGCCGGCGCTGCAGCTCGTAGGTGAACATCAAATTCGCGAGCTTCGCCTGGAAGTAGGCGTGCTGGAATCGGTAGCCGCGCTCGGCATGCAGGTCGTCGAAGTCGATGACCCCGCGCCGGTGCCCGATGCTGCTGACGGTCACGATCCGGGAGTCCGGCGTCTTGAGCAGCTGGTCGAGCACGAGGCCGGTGAACGCGAACGGGCCGAGGTGATTGGTGGCCAGCGTCATCTCGAACCCGTCCTCGGTCACCTCGTGGCGGGGTCGGACGCCGCCGGCGTTGTTGACGAGTACGTCGATACGCGGGTGCTCTGCGCGTAACTGCTCGGCGGCCTGACGGACTGCGGCCGGCGATGCGAGATCCAACTCCAGGGTGCTGACTTTCCCGGCCGGCGCGGCTGCGGCGATGCGGGCTTGGGCATCTGCGGCACGCTGGGGGTTTCGGCAGGCCAGGACGACGTTGGCGCCATGCCGAGCGAGCACCAGGGCGGTCTCGAAGCCGATACCGGTGTTGGCTCCGGTGATCACGATGGTCCGCCCCCGCTGGTCGGGTACGTCGGAGGCGGTCCATCTCGACGGTGCGGGCGGGGGTGCTGTTGCTGCGTCAGGTGCGGTCGAAGCGCGGGTCATCGCCCTGCCTCCGCTCGAGGAGATATAATCGGGACAGCCGTCCCGCTTCCTGGGACTATACGGGACCGCCGTCCCGCTTGTCGAGAGCCGAGGGAGGCCCCGCCCCGTGACCGCGAAGCAGCCACGAGCCGACGCCCAGCGCAACCGGGCCCGAGTCCTGGAGGTGGCGGCGCAGGTCTTCGCCGAGGAGGGGCTCTCGGTCCCGGTGCACGAGATCGCGCGGCGCGCCGGGGTCGGCACCGGCACAGTCAGCCGCCACTTCCCCCACAAGCAGGACCTGTTCGCCGCGATCCTGCTCAGCCGTCTGGAACAGCTCATCGCCCAGGCGGGTTCGCTCGCCGGGCAGCAGGATCCGGGCACCGCGTTCTTCACCCTCCTCACCACCCTGGTCCGCGAGGGGGCGACCCACCGAGGGCTCGCCGAGGCGCTCGCCGGCGCGGGCTACGACCTGGAGACGGCCGCCGAGGAGGCCGGCTACGACGTCACGGCCGGTCTGCGCGGCCTGCTCGACCGCGCTCAGGCAGCCGGAGCGGTGCGGAACGACATCGACTACGCCGATGTCAAAGCCCTCATTACCGGCTGCCTGGTCCGCGCTGAGGGCCGCACGCATGCCGACCTCGCCGCGCTCGATCGCGTCACCGCGATCGTGTGCGACGGACTGCGCGCCGGCCCCGTCTCCCCGACCGGCGAAAGCCGGGCCGGGGATCAGACGAGAGGGTTCTGACGCGGCGCGGCGTAGACGTGGCGAGGACCTCGGTGATCGGTGCGTGAAGACAGATACGCACGTCGGTGCGCCCACTGATCGATTCGGTCGACGACAGCCTCGAAGAGCAGCTTGACCTCGAACAGCACGGCGCAAGGACCCTCGAGGGTGTCGCCGTCCGTACCGCCCGGCGCGTCCTGGCCCTCGCCGCCGCAATCTGGCTCAACCACCGCACCGGCCAGGCGGTCAGCCGTTCGCTGACCGTCCTCGAGCATGAGGACCGTCTCGTCCAGTCGCAGCCGACTCATCACGCCCCCCGACCGCACGATGTTCATGCCGCAGATCACCGGGCGAGCGAGGACGCTTCACCAACGGCGCCCAGCAGCTGGAACGGCCACTCCGGGTCGGCCTGGCCGATGGCCAGGCCGACCCATCGCCCTGAGTTCGGCAGCCTCCACACCTGCATGCTGCCGGCGACACCGCACAGGAAGCTGAGCGGCTCGCGAGTGCCGACCTCAGGGCCGGGGTCGTCGAATCCGAGATACGGCCACAGATCAACCGTTTCCGGAACGCCCCAGCGTCCCGTGAGGACAACGGCCAGGGCGGCAAGGTCGGCTTCCAGCTCCTGTTCGGCAGCCTCGACGATCTCGGTACTCCGGTCCTCCCAGAAGTCCCGGCTCTCCCGGAGCACTGCGAGGTGGAACCCGCGCCCACTCCACTGACCGTCCGTTCCGGGCCTTCCCTCCTCTTCGGGGAAGGGCAGCGCGCGCAAGCCGTCGATGACCGACACCTGCTCGACAGCGGAGCCCGCGGAGGAGCGCTGGGACGGCATGGCCGAAGCGTAGCCTCCCGGCACCCACCCGCGTGCCCAGGCTCCCACCAACACCGCCCAGCGCACCCCAACAGTCCCACGTGCCGCGCCTGGTGACAGATGCCGCGCCCCGGTGACAACTGTCCCGGCCAGTCACAGTCGCCCAGTTCCCGGCGGCTGGCCTGCGGATTTGTCAGTGGTGGGCGCGAGAATAGTAGGCAGAAGACCCCGCCCTGTCGGGGTGTTCCCTCTGCTGTCGGCTCCCGCCGGAGCCTTTCGTGTTGGAGGCACCATGAAGTCCACGATCGACACCGCGATCCACTTCCTTCCTGCCGGAACGCCAGGCTCCGTGGCCCAGAGCTGGAACCGCGCCGCGCTCGCCGCCCAGGTGGCCGCGGCCGCCCTCAAGATGGGCCTCGGCCCCGACTTGACCCGCGAGCAGATGTCGGGGCTCGCCCAGGTGATCCGCGACGGCGGGAAGCGACCGCTGTCCGCGGACACCGAGCAGGCCATCCGCGCCGCCCTGCAGGCGCCGCTGACCGTCGACCACGACCCGAGGGAGATAGCCGAGGCACTGTTCTCACGTCTTCCCGATGCTCCGCTTCCGGTCGTGGGGCCCGACGGCTCCCGGTACATGGTGGTAGCTGTTCCCGTGGGCTGACGGGCATGACGGAGGGGCGGGGACCCGATTCGGGGACCCGCCCCCAGCGCCGTCCCGGCCACTCGCAGACCGGAGCTGCCGCGGGACTCGGGCGAAGGCGGATCCTGGCGAACCACAGGTGGTGATGCCCGCGGCTACCGGGGCTCCTTGCGGTGCGAACCGCGTGCTCACACATTCCGTCTCCCGCGCCATGCGACCTGGACATCCACCCAGAAGGGAAGATCGCCTGCTCTGGCGTCAGGGACCGGGATCCCGAGATGATCACCCCATGGCAGATGTGATTTTCTTCGACCTGGACGGCACCCTGGTCGATCACCGAAGCGCGGTCATGGAAACAATCAGCCAGATCGTCCAGGCCGCGCCGAACGCGACGGCTCCACCGGAGGAGCTGGTGGCGTTGTGGTGGACGCTGGAGGCGCGCCACATGCGGGAATACCTGGCCGGCCAGTGCTCCTTCGCTGAGCACCACCGACGCAGACTCCGTTCCTTCCTGCCCATGCTCGGCGAGCCGGTTCCTGAAAGTCCCGGTCTCCTGGACACCTGGATCGCCGAGCGCTACCTCGCCGTGTTCGAGGAGTCCTGGCGCTGCTACCCCGATGTCCAGCCATGCCTGGAGACCCTGAAACGGCTCCCCCGAGGACCAAGGCTGGCTGTCCTCACCAATGGGGACCCCGGGCAGCAGCGCGCCAAGCTCGCCCGCTTCGGCCTCCTCGAGTACTTCGAAGCCGTCCTGACCCCGACCGAGCTCGGTGCAGCCAAACCCGTCGCCTACGCAACCGCCTGTCGGCAGATGCAGACGGACCCCGCGCAGGCGGTCAACGTGGGCGACATGCTGGAAAGCGATGTACGCGCAGCCGCCCTCGCCGGACTCACCGGCATCTGGCTGGACCGCGGCATCGACTTCGTCACCGGCGGACCATCGCCGACAGCAGACGAGTCAGTTCTCCGCATCGAACGGCTCACCGACCTCCCCGACCGCCTACCACGCACACACACCTGACCCGGTCTCATGACCATCGCGAGTGAGCGAGCCGCATCAACGCCCTCCCCTGGGGCGCACATCCGCTGACTCCAGGAATCACGGCCGGGTTCCCACTCCCGCGACTCGGCTCACCTCCCAGGTCGCACCAGGACCGCTCAGTGTCCGGGCTCTTCCGCCGTATGAGACACGCTCGTTGGAACCCAGCTGCCAGGTCTGGTCCCGTATCCGTCGGCGGCACCGGCCGCAGCCGGGACCGTCGTTCCCACTCCCCCGGCCGCACCGCACCACCAAGGGGCCGTCACCGCCTCAGCGGAGGTCGTCCGCCCGCCATGTACCCTGACCTGCCAGGGCGCGGCGTACGGCCGCCGCCGGGCTGTCGGCCGGCACAACGCCGGGGACGGCGTTGCCCAGCGCGTCATTGATCTGCCAGCCGCTAAGACTGACCACAGGCCTGATGCCTCGTCGCATGGCGATAGCCACTTCGGAGAGCGTCCCCCACGACCCGCCGATGGCGATGACCGCGTCCGCCGAACCGACCAGAATGCTGTTACGGGCCTGGTCCATGCCGGTGGCGACGCAAGCAGTCAGGTGAGGCGAAGCCTCGGATCTGTCGGCCCCGGAAAGGATGCCGATGACGAGACCGCCCGCGCCGGCTGCACCCTCCGCAGCGGCGGCCATGACGCCGCCGTAGCCCCCGCAGAGCAGAACCACGCCCGAGCGCGCCAGCAGAGCACCGACCTCCCGGGCCGACGCTTCCTCCGCCGCACTGCACTCCGCAGGCCCGCATACCGCTACCTGGATCACTGGTGCACTCCGCCCATAGTCGCGCTGAAGACCTGCTCAACGCAGCGACTGTTCTACTGCTCCCGGCAGGCGTGCTGAACAGTAAACCGAGGCCTGGAAAACAGAGATGTGTGACGCGCTCCAGCCCGGAGGGCACGATCTCCCGGATACCGGGACAGGTCATACAGCGTGAGGGAAGGCTGCGGTGGCCCCGGCGTCCCACCGGCGCCCTGGGCACCGCGCGGTCGCCTGTTCTCCGGAGCAGTGCAGACGCCCCGGAGCCGTAATCGACTCCGGGGCGATTCTGCAGCTCAGGCCATCTACAGCCAAGGCGCAGCGGGCAAAGCCATCGGCCTGCCCGCGCCCCGCCAGAGGCGGGAACGACGCTCAGTTGACGACGAACCCGCCGAAGTGCGCCTGGGTGGGGTTCATACCGACGCCCTTTCCGGTGAAGGCGAAGGACGGCACGGCACCCTTGGTGGTACCCCGGAAGATCACCGCAGCACCGGACCCGTTGTCCTCCATCGTCGCGGCGGCGGCCAGCTCAGCGTGGCCGTCACGGTCACCGTCCACCAGCGCAACGGAGTCACCGAAGAAGTCGTTAGCCTCGGTGGCGCCGGGCACACCCGGGGAATCCTGGCTGAGGTCCTGGATGCCACTGGTCGACACGCCGCCGGTGGTGCCCCGGAAGACCATGACGTGGCCGACGTTGACCTTGCTTGAGTAGTCCTCGTCCGGCGCTCCGGCGACCACGTCCGCGCGTCCGTCACCGTTGACGTCACCGACCGCAAGGGTGAACGTGAGCTCGTCCCCGCGCTCGCCGAGCCCGGGCACGCCCGGGGAGTCCTGGTTGATCCAGACGGGCTTGGCCGGGGCCGTCAGGCCTTTCGCCCCGTTGTAGATCACAGTGAAACCGCCGCCGCTGGAGGGGTAGTCAGTGTAGTTGCCGACCACCAGGTCGTTGCGTCCGTCGCCGTTGACGTCCCCGGTGCGGACCGCCATACCGCCGGGAAGGGAGCGGGTGGGGTGGTCCGACAGCCCAGCCTTGGCGCCGGGGAAGACATAGGTGACGAAGGAGCTGTTGCCCTGAGAGCCGGTGACGACGACATCATCAGCTGCATCGCTGGTGACCTCGCCGACCGTGATGTCGTGGATATCCCACATCTCAAACAGACCGCCGGGGGTGCTCGTGTCCAGCGGCAGTTTCGCGGTGCGGGCCGGAACACCGTCGCGGCTGAACGGGCCGTAGGCGACGCTCGACTGCCAGCCGATTCTGACGAGGTCGATGTGACCGTCGCCGTCGAAGTCCCCCGCGTGGACGAAACGGGCCAGGCCCGAGAGCCCGTTGCCCTGCCTGGCCCCCACCACGCGGGCCTGGGAGGCCTGCAGGCCACCCTTGCCGCCCCAGATCACGATCCACGTCTCCGCGGGCTTCACGGCATCGACGAGCAGATCGGTGTAGCCGTCGCCGTCGAGGTCCGCCGTGAGCGTGGGGCCGAAGTAGCCGCCGGTCGTACTGGAGCCGGGGATTCCAGCGGTGTTCTGAGTGATCACCTGCCGGCTGGCCGGGCTGAAGCCATGGGCGGACCCGTACAGCACGGTGATGTACCCCGCTTGCTTCACCGTGCCCACGGCACCATCGCTCGCACCGACCACCAGGTCCTGGTAGCCATCGCCGTTGAAGTCCACTCGGGCCGCGGACTTGGCCTGCGGCACTGCCGCCTCCGCGACCGGCGCGGTCAAAGTGGCGGCGACCACGGCCGAGACCGCCGCCACCGCGGCGGTCGGCACCACCACAGAACGTATGCGCACGTTCCCTCCCAACGTCACACCAATGCGCAGAACCCCCGAACGGGTTGCCCCGCACCGCACAAGACCCGGCAGTACACCGAAAGGTTGCCCTGGCATGGCATCCAGTTGAACGCGAACCAGAACGTCCGCTCCAACGACCCCTCCCTATGGGCCAAAACCCGCCTGGGGGAGCTGAGGGCCCACATGGGACAGGTCTCGAATACCTCCCGTCCGCTCGGCGACTCCCGGGCTCAGGTCCGGCATCTTGAGGGCCGGCGTCGAAAGTCCTGTGCCGGGCAGCGCCGAGACGTCACAAGTTCGGGAGTGTGGGGAGAGGGCTATCGGCGGAGGGGACGCGTTGCGCCACAGTCCTGAGGTCCTCCAGTTCCTCGTCGGACAGACGCACCGCACCGGCCGCGACACCGGACTCCAGGTGGTCCGGGTCGCGGATACCGGGATGGCGAGCACGTGCGAAGCCCGGCGCGGAGTCCAGTCGACGTGCACGTGGGCCGGGCCGACCCGCCATTCATCACGCCTGGACGACCTGCTCGACTTCCCGAGCGCACCCGCCGCCGGCCCCCCGCTGCCGACGGCGGTCACGAGGAAGGCACACCGACACCGACCCGGCGTCGCTCCTGGGCTCAGGCGTGCGCCTCCGCACACTGCGGGTGTCCCCAGCTGTTGCCGACCCTGGTGATCATGTCGCCCTTGGCGTAGGGCTTGGCGCACGGGCACGTACCGACGTAACGCGCGGGCAGGGTCCGCGAACCGCCCGAGGAACGCTTCGTACGGGACGATGGGGCAGCGCGCCCAGCACGCGGTGAAGAGCTCGGAGACGGCTCGGGCACAGGGAGGTCGGCGGCGGTCCCACCGGCGCTCTCCTGGGCGCGGGCGGCATCACTGGCAGCCTTGTCCGCGATGGCGTTCAGCGGATCGCCGTTCACCTGGTGGGCGGGAACGTACACGAAGATGACGTCCCGCCCTTCCAGAAGCGCGTCGATGTGCTGGATCAGCTCGCGATTGGCAACCGGCTTGCCGGCCGCGGTCTTCCAGCCGTTGCGCTTCCACCCAGCCAGCCACTTCGTCACCGCGTCCCGGGTGTACGTGCTGTCGAGACGCACCTCCAGTGGTACGGCGGGATCCGTCGCGAGCAGCAGCTGCTCCAGCGCCGTGAGCTCGCCGATGTTGTTGGTGCTGTGCCCGAGCGAACCGGCCTGCCAACGCTGCGGAACCCCGGCACTGTCCGCGACCACGTAGGCCCAGGCCGCTGGGCCCCGGTTGCCCTTGGCTGCTCCGTCACACGCTGCAATGACTCGTTCGACCATGCACCGATCATGCCAGGACGCGACGGCCTGGTCCTGTCCCGTCCGCCCACGTGACCTTGCTGCCCGCAATCACAACCCTCGGCGTCTACAACGACCGAGGACCACACCGAGCACTCGGCCTCTCCGCTCCGGCCGCTCCCCGCGGCCGATCAACGCACCGGGGGACATCAGGCACCTGGAGATCCACCGATGAGACCGGCTCTGCGGAACCCTCCGAAAGTATCGACACCCAACCTTGCCAGACCGGATGATTCATCAGCACCCGCAGAGCTGTCGAAGTGAGCGAGACAGGCGGACAGGACCACGACGTGCCCCATACGCGCGCCGTCGACCGCATCCGACGCACCCCTGGTCCGCGCGCGGTCAGCGCCCCATTCGGGAGGTAAGCCATGAGACCAAACCTCGTCATCGCACCCGCGGTTGTCGCGGTCGCACTGGTCGCGCTCGCGGCATGCAGCCGCACCGGCGGTACCGGCGTCACCAACGTCGTCGACAACTATCTCTACGATCTCGGCAACCGCAACTACTCCGCCGCCTGCCAGCAACTCACCGAACAGCTACGGCAACAGCTGGGTGACTGCCCCGCCACGCTCAAGCGGCACCACGACAACCTGCCGGTCGGCGAGTACGGGGAACTTCGCGACGCACACGTCCGCAAGGTCACCTACGACACGAAGGACAGCACCAAGGCCAAGGTGTACGCGCAGGACATCAAGATCGGTACTGGCAGCAAAGCAAAGCGCTCGATCGCGGCGAACCACGCCACCGACGGCCACGGCCTCGAACTGACCAAGGTCGGGAAGGCATGGCGCATCTCCGGCGGCGGCGTCTGAAAGTGATCCCCGCAACGCACGGGGGACGGCTCGACGCCCAGGTGCCCGCCCGGCGGCCCGGGGCCGTCGCCGCCTCCGTGCTCGCCGGCGAACTGCCCATGGCCGACGGCGACCAGGCGCCCAGGGCTGCTGAACCGGCCCCGCATCCTCAGCTGAATGCTGAAGGAGGGAACGGAGATGGCCGGCATCGGGCTGCCTGACTACTGGCAGGTCGAAACTGCGCCGGGCTGGTGATCTGACCGCACAGGTTCGCCGGGAGGGGCGGTGTCCGGGGCCGGCGGTATTGAGGCGGGGCCATCTTGCTGCTCGTTGGGGGCGTTTTCTACCGCCCACGAGCGGAAGAGGCGGAGCGCCTCGGAGAGGTTGCCCGGTCCGCACGCGGCATGGAAGGTCATGCCAGAGGTCCATGCCATGACCCAGTCGTTCCCGCTGCGCTTGAGGTCCTGGCGGGGGTAGTCGTGTCCTTCGAGGTCGGTCTCCTCCAGGTCGATGCGAACGGACCAACCGGGGTTGTCGAGCGTGTCGATCTTCACGCCCCATTCGTGCTCCCAGTCCTCATTGCACTGTGCGGCGTACCAGCCCTGCAGCCAGTCAAAGACGTGCTCTGCATCGTTCATGGCACGAGATGCTAGGTCTGCCGCAAGTTCGGAACCAGACGCGGCTGGTCCAACTGCCCTGGGAGTCGCGATGGCTGATCCGGGTATGCGTGCCGGACCCGCGGGGCCGAGGCCGTAGTCAGTCGGGATCCTGGCCGGAGGCCGCCCGGCGCAGCAGCGCAACCGCGTCGACGGTCAGTTCGCGGACCACGTCCGCGGCGGGTTCAATCCTCGTGACGGCGCCGACCGCCTCACCCGCGTAGAGCGGCATCGCGTCCACCTGCCCGGTCGTGGTCCGGGTCGGGCAGATCGGACTGGAGGCCGGGACGCGTACCGGGGTGCCGCCCAGCACGGCCTCGCCTGCGATGCCGGTGTCGAGGGCGCGCGCCCTGGCTACGCAGTCCGACAGAACCCGGTGCGGCGCATCGGGCCACATGACCGAGAACTGGGAGGTCAGTACGGTGTCGGCGGCGCCGGCCCGAATCACGGCCTGCTGGTACTTCGGGTGAGCGTCGGCTTCGGTCGTGGCGATGAACCGGGTCCCGATACGGGCTCCGTCGGCGCCCGCGGCGAGGATCGCGGCCACGGATCTCCCGGTGGCGATGCCGCCGGCTGCCACGACCGGGATGTCGACGGACTCCACCACCTCACCGAGCAGGGGCAGCAGGGCCCTGGATCCGCGGACATGCCCGCCCGCTTCCGCTCCCTGGACGACGACGAAGTCGCACCCCGCGTCCGCCGCCTCCCGTGCCTCCTCCACCGAGCCGACCTGCCAGGCGGCCAGCGCCCCGCCAGCCTGGACCCGGGCGACCAGACGTGGGGAGGGAGGCGCCCAGAAGAATTCGACGACGGACATCCGCTGCGCGGCGATGTCGATGCACGTCTCGTCCTCCACGAACGGAAGGACGAAATTGACCCCGACCGGCCGGGTGGTTCGCTGCCGCACCTCCTCCAACAGGCTGGTGAGCACCTCGGGTGTTGCCATGGGGAAGGCGACCATGCCGAGGCCGCCGGCCTCGGAGACCGCGGCAGCCAGGTCCACGCCACTCACCCAGCCCATGCCGGCCAGCTGGACGGGCACCGTGCAGCCGACGAGTTCTGTGAAGCGGGTGCGCAGAGCCGGTGGTGCAGTTTCCATGTTTCGATGGAACAGGTCCAACACCGGCTGCGTGCGGTTGCGACGCGCTTGTTCGGCCCTACGTCACGCGCAAGGCGCAGCACGGACAGCAGACCTGCTGTTTCCGTCCTCGGTCTCAGCTGTCCGGCGGGCAGCGGGCAGCGGGCAGCGGGCAGCGGGCAGCCAACGTCTCACGCACGGTGATCCGTACGGTCGGCGAAGCTCGCCATTCGTTACGAGGCGACGGTGCTGGTCGCGGTCATCAAGGAGTGGCTGCGACCAGCACTGCCTGACGGGGTCCTATGCCCTTCAGTTGTAGATCGTGATCACGGATGGGAAGGTCAGGCCCGGGACGCTCCGAGGAACCGCAGCACGGCCAGGACGCGGCGGTGGTCCGCGTCGACCACGGGCAGGTCAAGCTTGGCGAAGATGTTGTTGATGTGCTTCGCCACGGCGCTCTCGCTGACCACCAGCGCCTGCGCGATGCCGGCATTGGAGCGCCCCTCGGCCATCAGGCCGAGCACCTCCCGTTCGCGGGGGGTCAGCCGCGCGAGCGGGTCGCTGTCGCGCCGCAGCAGCAACTGGGCGACGACCTGCGGGTCCAGGGCCGTGCCCCCGTCCGCCACTCGCCGGACCGCCGCCACGAAGTCGGCGACATCGGCAACCCGCTGCTTGAGCAGGTAGCCCACACCGCTGGTGTTCGAAGACAGCAGGTCAGCCGCGTACCGCTCCTCCACGTACTGCGAAAGCAGCACCACCGGCGTCCCCGGCCAGCGCCGACGGATCTCGATCGCCGCCCGCACCCCCTCGTCGGTGAAGCCGGGCGGCATCCGGACGTCGATCAAGGCAAGTTCGGGCCGGTGCTCCGCCACTGCCGCCAACAGCCCCTCCGCGTCGCCGGCTTCCGCGGCGACCTGGAACCCGCCCATCTCCAGCACATTGATCAGGCCGACCCGCAACAACACCGAATCCTCGGCGATCACCGCGCGCACGGCAGCTCCGCGGTGATGGTGGTGGGCCCGCCAACGGGGCTGCTGACGTAGAAGGCCCCGTCGAGGGAGCCGACCCGCTTGGCCAGCCCGGTCAGCCCCGTGCCGGCGGCGGCGTCGGCACCGCCCAGCCCGTCGTCGGTAACGCGCACTCGCAGCACCTCGCCGACCTGACGGACCATCACCTCTGCACGCATCGCGCTGGCGTGCTTCGTTGCATTGGTCAGCGCCTCAGAGATCACGAAGTACGCGACTGACTCCACGTTGGGCGCCACCCGCTCCTCCAGATCGACCCGCAGCCGCACCGGCAGGGGCGTGCGGGCAGCCAGCCCGGACAACGCCGCGTCCAGACCTCGGTCTTCGAGCACGGCCGGGTGCAGCCCCCGCACCAGGTCATTGAGTTCGGCGATCGCCTCCTTCGCCTCCAGGTGCGCTCTCGCGATCACCTCGCGGGCATCACTCGACAGGTCCGGGCGGGTGGCAATGGCCAGACCCAGGTTGACCGCGAGAGAGACCAACCGCTGCTGGGTGCCGTCGTGCAGGTCGCGCTCGATCCGGCGGCGCTCAGCGTCGACGACCTCGATCAAGTCGGTCCGGCTCACGGCCAGCTGATCGACCCGCTCCTGGAGCCGCTGCGCCCGGCTGGGCCCGAGCAGGCCCAACGCCAGCCGAGCCTCGGCCCGGGCTACTGCCCGCACGGTCCAGGGCAGGGCGCACAGGAGGAGAAGTCCAGCCGCTGTGTAAGCCGGCAGCTGGGTCAGGCAGCCGAACCAGTCCTGGCGGATTCCAGTTGGCAGCGCCCATGACCAGGCGTAGGCGCTGACGCCCACCAGGCACGCCGCTGCCACCGCGAGCACCAGCAGCTCCAGCAGCGCGAGCAGCGGGCCCAGCAGGAGGTGGTAGCCGATCTTGCGCCAAGGCCGCGTCGCCGCGAGCCACCGGGCGGCCGAGGCCCACGTCCTTTGTTCCGGCGCGGAGGGGGTGAGCCGGGGGACGTCCACACCGATGAGCACCCGGTAGCGGGCCCGCTGAACGGCCGTCAGCACCGGGGTGCCGAGCAGGACCAGGGCGGCCGACATGGAAACCGTAAGGAGCCAGTTCCCCGTCTTGGCGGTAGTCGCCGCCGCCCAGGCCCACACGGGCACCAGCGCCAGGTGCGGCAGCACACCAGCGGCAAGAAAGCCGGTGTCCCGCTGCGCCCGGAGGACCGTGCGTCTCAGTCCAGCTGGAATCGTCATGGCACGACGCTAGGCCACCGCAGGAGGACGGTGCCATGAAACCTGTACCCGATCTCATGGTGAACCTAATACCAGCTGTAGATCTTGATCTTGGCCTGTGGGCGGACAGCATCTCGGGTCGGTAGGTCGGCTTGCTCGCCCCGCTGACCTGCGGCGAGATCCAACGTCTCTGCACCGCCTTCGCCGCACCGCAACCACGCGGCCTGGCGCACTGGCTCAGTTGGTCATGCTGGCGCCGACGACACCAGGCCCGTGCACGGAGCAGCCACTACCAACGTCAAGCCCTCCAACAGTCGTGATCAAGATCTACAGCCGGAGTACTAGACGACGCAGAATTCGTTGCCCTCGGGGTCCTGCAGAACGACGGCGTAGTGCTCCATGTCCGGCTCATCCATGATCCGCAGCACGGTGGCGCCGGCCTTGGTGAGCTGTTCCACCCGAGTGGTGACCCGCTGAACGCGGACCGCCAACGGGACCTCACGCCCGCCGCCCACCTTCAGGTCAAGGTGCACCCGGTTCTTGGTGACCTTCGGCTCGGGGACCTGCTGAAACCACACCCGCGGCCCCCGCCCGGCAGGGTCGATGATCGACTCCGGGGTCTCCCCGGCGCCCCCGGTCAGCTCCTCCTCGGGCACGCCCATGTCGGCCCAATACTCCCGCCATGTGGAGTGCCCGGCCGGCGGGGGCTCGGGAACATATCCCAGAGCCGTCGCCCAGAAGCTCACCAGCCTCTGCGGGTCAGCACAGTCGATCACCAGCTGCAACGTCATCTCCATAGCCGGGAAAGTGTAGGCAGGTCCGACAAGCATGGGCCGCGACTCTTCCGAATGATCTCTGGTTCCAGGATCTGCCGCGAAAGTGGATCAAGGTCATGGATGGATCACTGACCGTGGGACGTGGTGATCTGACGAACGGCCAGTGGGAGGGACTGGAACCGCTGTTGCCGGTGAGCAAGATCCCGGACCGTCCGCGGACCTGGAACCATCGGCAGCTGATCGATGGCATACGGTGGCGGGCCCGAACCGGCACCCCATGGCGCGCTCTTCCGAAGCAGTACGGGCCGTGGGCCCGGGCCTGCGACCTGTTCCGGCGGTGGCAGCGTGACGGCACCTGGAGGCGGATCTTCGAGCAACGGCAAGCCTGGGCCGACGCGAAGGGCCTGACCCCCTGGGACGTGAGCGTCGCCTCCACCATTGCCCGGCGCCCACCAGCACGCCGCCGGGGCGCGTAAAAGGGGATCTCCCAAAGGACCCCCCAAGAGGCGTCGACACCGAGCCCAACGACCAGGGCTGCGGCCGCTCGCGCGGCGGGCTGTCCACCAAGCCGGACCTGGTGGTCGGGCAGGGACAGCAGCCCCTGTCCCTGCCGGTCACGGCCGCCCAGCGGCACGACAATCCCCCGCCGGTCCCGAACGCCATCCGCATACCTCGGACCGGACCAGGCCGACCGCGCACCCGATCGGACAAGGTTCACGCCGAAAGGGCCTGCGGCTCCCGGGCGCACCGCGCCTGCCTGCGCGGACGGGCGTGCGGTGCACCATTGCGCTCGGCTGCCCCATCCTCCGCACGTTTCGGTTCTCGGGGACCCTCCGCGTGGCCTCGTCGGCGCCTGCCCGTCAGAGAGTGGCGCCGACGCCCCGCTCCCGCACCAGAGCGCGCACGGCGGCGGAGCCAGCGAGTTCCGGGGTGGTCACGTAGCCGACACGGCGCGTCGGGCGCCCCGGCCCGAGATCGGTGATCTCGATCGAGTCCGGTGCTCCGACCAGGGAGAGCGCGGGCATGATCGCCATTCCATGCCCCCCGCCCACGAGCGAGAGCACTGCTCCGTCGTCCTCGGCCTCGATCGTGGCCTTCGGGATCCAGTCCTGCGCGGCCCACCAGGCGCGGGTGTACGACCCGCAGTTCTCGGCCCAGTCGACCAGCGGCAGCGAGCGCGGAGCCGGGTGTCCGGCCGGATGCACCAGGGAGTAACTCTCCTCGAAGAGACCGCTCGCCACCAGCCCCACAGGCGGCTGGGCTCCGTCCAAGGTGGTGATGGCGAGATCCGCCCTCCCGTCGGCCACCTCGCCCGCCGTGCCGCGCCCGAGCTCGCGGACGATCCGCACCTGCGGCTCGATCCCGGGATGCCGTGCGCAGCCGTTGCAGGACCGGCGGCAGAAGGTGCAGGGCGGTGCTGCGGAAGGCGGCGATCCGCAGCGGGCCCTTTGGCGCCTGTGTCGCCTCGGACCGTGCGGCTCCCCGCGCCTCGGCGACGAGCATGTCCAGCAGGCGCAGGATGCGGCGCGCATGCGCCACCGCCTTCTCTCCCGCCGCAGTGGGCCTCGCGCCGTTGCGGCCGCGTTCGAACAGGACGGCGCCGATCTTGCGCTCGCTGCCGCGTACCGAGTGGGAGACCGCAGATTGTGTCAGGTCGAGCATCTCAGCCCCGGCCGAGAAGCTGCCGACGTCTGCGACTGCCACCAGGATGCGCAGTTCGTGCGGAGCGAGATCGGTGTCGGTCGTGCGGGTCATGGGGCGCTCACCTCAGAATATGAGGACTGCTCATGGAATGGGGCATTACATGAGCCGAACCGCCTGCCCGAGGGCTCCATTCCCGTCCTATGGTCCCGGCATGACCGAGTACGCGATCACCGTCCAGCAGACCGCCCGCCCCCACGGCTTCCCCACCGCCGAGGATTTCACCTTCGTCGAGTCCACGGTTCCCGATCCAGCGGTCGGCACCGCGCTCGTGGAGAACCTCTACTGGTCCGTCGACCCGTACCACCGCGAGATGATGGATGACGTGCCCGGCGGCTTCGCGCTCCACGCGCCGCTCGAGGGCCGGGCCCTCGGGCGCGTCGTCGCCTCGCGGACGCCGGGGCTGACCGAGGGCGAGATCGTGTTCCACCGGCAGGGCTGGCGCACGCACTCCGTGGTCCGGCCCGAGGAGATCCGCAGACTCCCCCGCTTCGACGGGGTCCCTCTGACGGCCTACCTGAGCGTTCTCGGCGGCACCGGACTGACCGCTTATGTGGGCCTCACCCGCATCGCCCGGCTCCGCGAGGGCGACGACCTCTTCGTCTCCGCCGCGGCCGGCGGCGTCGGCACGGCCACCGGCCGGTTCGCCCGGCTGCTGGGCGCCGGCCGACTGGTGGGCAGCGCGGGTTCGGCGGCCAAGGTCTACCACCTGACCAGGGAAGTGGGCTACGACGCGGCGTTCGACTACCACGACGGCCCTGTCGCTGAACTGCTCGCCAAGGCTGCACCGGACGGGATCGACGTCTTCGTCGACAACGTCGGCGGCAAACAACTGGCCGCTGCGGTGGGCGCACTGCGCGAGTTCGGGCGCATCGTCCGGATCGGCACGATCAGCCGCTACAACACCCCGGACGAGCCCCCGCCGCACGTCAACTATTCGGACATCGTGGAGAAGAGCCTCCGCATGGAGGGCTTCCTGGTCAGCAACTACCGCGCCCTGCAGGACGAGCTGCACGAGTTCGCGGTCCCCCATCTGCAGAGCGGCCGACTCACGCTCGACCAGACGGTGGTGGACGGGTTCGAGCACATCGTGGACGCCTTCCTGGGCATGCTCCACGGCCAGAACACCGGAAAGATCATCGTGCGTGCGAACCACGCGTAGGCCTGCTCCGGCCTCCGCGAAAATCTGGGTGATCGCCGCGAAAGCCGACGCTGCCCAGGTCTTCCTGGCTTACAAGGGCCAACCCCAGGTCGAACGCCGCTACAGCGAGCTCAAGGGCCACCGGGCCGTGGCACCGGTCTTCCTCCACGGCAACAAACGCATCGCCGCACTGCTGCACGTCCTCATGCTCGCGCTGCCGGTCTACAGCCTGATCGAACACCAGGTACGCCGCGCCCTGGAACGCGAAGGCAGCCCAGACGGCAGGATGACCGGCCTGTACCCCGACAAGCGGCGTGAACGCCCCATCACCCGCATGATCTTCTACCACCTCGGCGAACTCGTCCTGGCCACCACCCCCGGCAACTGCACGCCCCAAATACTCCACATCACCCGCGGCGTGCAGCTGCACCTCCTCGACCTGCTGGAAATCAACCTGGCCTGACCAGCGCCGGCCCGACAGACGTCACTCAGACCAGTGACGTGCGGAGGATGGGGCTAGCCCAGGCCGCCGTTGCTCTGGAGAAGCTGGGCGTTGATCCATCCACCCTCTGCGGAGCAGAGGAACGTGACGAGATTCGCGCAGTCCTGCGGCACACCCAGGCGCCCCAAGGGCGTGAGGCGGATCATGTCCGCCTTCAGGTCCTCGGACATCCACCCGGTGTCGGTCGGTCCGGGGTTGATCGCGTTGCAGGTCACTCCCAGGTGGGCAAGCTCACGGGCAGCGGCCAATGTGATCCGGTCCATCGCGCCCTTGCTTGCCCCATAAGGCAGGTTGCCGGCGGTGTGGTCGCTGGTCAGGCTGACGATCCGCCCGCTGCCGTGCTGCCCACGGAACCGCAGCCCGTACTCCCGGATCAGCAGCCAGGTTGCCCGCGCATTGACTGCGAAGTGCAGATCGAAGCTCTCCACTGTGGTGTCCAACAAGCCGGAGTCGACCGACTCGCAATGGCAGAGCACCAGCGCGGTGACGTTCCCCAGCTCACGCTCGACGCTGTCGAAGAGCTGAGCCGGCACGGCCGGGTCGCTCAGGTCGGCCTCGATCGCATGTGCTCGCGCCCCAAGGGACGTCACCTTCTTCTGCAACTCCTCGGGCGCACCGGACTCCATGCCCCACTGCATGCGCGCGTCATACGGAGTCCAGTAGGTGAAGGCCACGTCCCACCCGGCCTGCGCCAGATTCAGGACCACGGACGCCGCGATCCCCGCCGAACGTCCCGCCCCCGTGACCAAGGCAAGCGGGCGCCCTGCCTCTCCCAGGTCCTGCTGACTCCCCACGCGCGTCTCATCGGTCATGATCCTCATCCTGGCGGACCGCCCTGAATACGGCACCCGTTTCTCGGATGCTGCCTCCCTCAAACCCTTTGAAGGCGCAGCCCCAGCCACCACAAGGCACACAGAACGCAGATCAGGTAGGTGTTCGGGCAGTTCCGACACCCGACTCCCCCAGAGGGGACGATCCACCGAGGGCTCGCTGAGGCGCTCGCCGGAGCGGGCTACGACCGGGAGGCGGCCGCTGAGGAGGCTGGCTACGACGTCACGGCCGGTCTGCGCGGCCTGCTCGACCGCGCTCAGGCGGCCGGAGCGGTGCGGAGCGACATCGACTGCGCCGATGCCAAAGCCCTCATGACCGGCTGCCTGGTCCGCGCTGAGGGCCGCACGCATGCCGACCTCGCCGCGCTCGAGCGCGTCACCGCGATCGTATGCAACGGCCTGCGCGCGAGACCCGTCTCCCCGACCCACGAAAGCCGGGCCGGGGACCGGCCTGTTTCGAACGTGGCTGCTCGTGTGCCAGCATCTGCCAACGTCCAATGCACGGCGGCTAGGTGAGGTGGTGTCGTGGCGGCATCACCTGCCGCGGTCGGCTCGGAAATGATCAGGGAACTGCAGGAGAAGGCGGCCCGGGCCCTTCCCGCTGAGCACATTGAGCACGCGGACGGATGGTGGCTCCGTCACGCCCCCGGTAGTTCCTGGTGGGTCGCTACGGTGCTGCCGCATGGTGACGCAGCACCGGGCGAGCTGCTGGGCCGGGTCGTCAGGGCCGAGGAGTTCTATGCCGCACGCGGTGCGATCGCGCGGGTCCAGATCACCCCGGGTGTGTGCCCGCCAGGCCTCGACGCGCTGCTGGCAGAGCGCGGCTACCGTGCGGAAAGCCCCGTGTCGTTGCAGGTGGCCTCATCCGCGCACATCGGGGCTCTGCCGTCGACGGGGCCGTTGCAGTTCGGTGTGGACGATCAACCGACGGCCCCGTGGTTCGACGTCTGGCACGCCGTGAACGGGGGCAACCCACAGTCGGCGTGGGACATGCTCGCACGCGTGGAACGTCCGTGCGGCTACGCACGCGTGGCCATCGGTGACGAAGTCGTCGCGGTCGGCCGTGCGGTCGTCGACGACGGCTGGACCGGGGTGTTCGGCATGGCGACTCTGCCTCAGGCGCGCGGCAGGGGCGCGGGTCGCCGCGTGCTCGAAGCATTGGCACGCTGGGCTGAGGCTCAACGGACCGACCGCATGTATCTGCAGGTGGAGCGCGACAATCTTCCTGCCCGCTGGCTGTACGAGAAGGCGGGCTTCACCGAAGTCTGCGCCTATCACTACCGCACGGCCGGCTGACCATACCCACCGGCAACAGCGGCTCCAACCACCCGCACTGGCCGTTCGTCAAGTCACGCCGTCTGCCGCAGCCGTTCTCGCGCAGGTCGGCGCCCCAACGCGGCTGTCCATCGGCAAGGCCGTAGGCCTGGACCCCGCTGTCGGTCAGCGCGACGGCCACATCCCCGTCGGCCGCCAACAGGTCGCTGCCGGAGGTGGACCGGTCGACGCCCTTGATGCTCCGCTCCCACACCTTGCGGCCGGTACGGGTGTCGACGCCCCACACCGTACGAACACGACGGGGCCGATCCCGTCGACGACGCGCTCGCTCATTCCGCAGACCGACTCGCGCACGGGAGCCGGCAGTGTCCAGCGCCGGTCCCCGTCCCGGGGGCCGTAGCCGACGAGCGCATCGTCGCGCATCCGGACCACGGGCGGGGCGCCCCCGCCCACGGTCCACACACCCTGCGCCCGCCCGCCACCTCGCCGCCACGACAGCCGGCCTCGCACACACCGCACTCAGCCCCGTGCGCGGTCTCTTGTCCTCGACCACTGTCTCCCCCGCCCCGTGCACCTGTTGTGGGGCGTCCAGGCAGGGTCCACGTCAGCCGCCTGAGCGGCATGTGCGCCGGTCCCAACGGCCCGCACCTCGGACCGCCGGAAGTGGCGGATCTCCCAGCGGGTGCGCAGACGGCGGCAGTGGCGCAGGGGGTGCGAAGGCGGCTTCGACGACCCGGCGACGGACGCGCCCAGGCCACCAGGTCACGGCGGCAGGTCTCGTGATCCTGGTTGAGGCCGCGGCCGCAGTCGGCGAACAGGCGCTTCGGGCGTCCACAGCCGCGCGCCTGTGTATCAGCCACGTATCAACCTCGCCGCACCACGCTGACCAGGAGCCGAGCCCCGCCGCCGCCACGGTCCGGCGAGGCATGATGGGAGACCGACCGGAACCACACCCGCCGATGGATGCACATGTCTGACTCCCCTCCCGTGAGAATCCTGCTCGTCGAGGACGACGAGGTGATCCGCAGATCCGTCGCGATGGCCCTGGAACGCTACGGCTACCACGTGACCACGGCCGGTGACGGGCTGACCGGACTCGAACTCTCCCGTGAGGGTAGTTACGACCTGCTGCTGCTCGACGTCATGCTGCCGGCCCTGGACGGCATCGGACTGTGCCGCCGGATCAGGGAGACCAGCATGGACCCCGTCCTGATGATGTCCGCACGCAGTGACTCCCTCGACGTGGTCTCCGGGCTGGAAGCCGGCGCCGACGACTACGTCGTCAAGCCCGTCGACACCGCGATCCTGGTCGCCCGGATCCGCTCGCTGCTGCGCCGGGCGGCGTACACCCCCGCAGAGCGGCCCGAGCGAGCCGGACACACCGAACCGGTCGGCCGGCTGGTCTTCGGCGACCTCGCCATCGACCCCGCGGCGCTGGAGGTGTACCGGGACGGCGAGGAGATCGCTCTCGCCCCGACCGAGTTGCGGCTCCTCCTGGAGTTCGCGGCAAACCCCGGCGTCGTGCTGAACCGCCAGACCCTGCTGCGCAATGTGTGGGACTACGGCTGGGACGGCGACTCGCGGGTCGTCGACCTGTGTGTCCAGCGGCTGCGCAAGAAGATCGGCGCCGACCGCGTCGAGACGGTCCGCGGCTTCGGCTACAAGCTGCGGCGCTGAACCGGAGAACCGAGATGCCGATCATACGCGGGCTGCTGAACCCCCGCTCCGTGCGTTGGAAGACCATCGTCCTGGTGACCCTGGCCTGCGCTGCGATGGCGTTGACGGTCGGTGTGCTGGTACACGGGTCGACCCTGAAGCGGTCGATGTACGAGGGCGCCGCCAGGGCCACCGAGTCCCTGAACAGGGCGATCGACGACGCCGGGAACTCCGGCGCGGTACCGCCTCTGGCGGCCCCCGGCGACCTTCCCGACCCCCTGCTGCGCCAGGTGCGGCTGCACGGCGAGGGCACCTTCTACGAGGACCAGCGGGACCACCCCTCCTTCTGGGCGGCGAAGACCCGGGGCGGGAAGCTGTACGCCATCAAGGCCGACATGACCCCCGACCTGCTCACCCGGCAGGCCCTGGACCGGCACATGTGGAAGTACTCGCTGGTCACTCTTGCCGTCGTGGTTCCCATGACGGCCCTCGCCACGGAGCTGCCGACAAGGCGACTGCGCAGGGTGGCTCGTACGGCGCGCCGCATCACGGCGGGCGACCTGGACGCGCGTACGCGGATGGGGAACCGGGGCGGCGACGAGGTCACCGAGATCTCGGCCACCGTCGACGCGATGGCCGACAGCCTGCGCGACCGCATCGCACGCGAGCAGCGCTTCACCGCCGATGTGGCGCACGAGCTGCGCACCCCGCTGATGGGCCTGGTCACCTCCGTCGGCCTGCTGCCCGAAGGGGAGACGACCGACATGGTCCGGGACCGCGTCCGCGTGCTGCGCGACCTGGTCGAGGACCTACTGGAGATCTCCCGCCTGGACGCGGGCGCCGAGCACGCTCAGCCGCGCGAGGTGGACCTCGCCGGACTGGTCGAGGAGTCGGTGGCGAGGACGGGGTTGACGGCGAGGGTGAGCGCCGTGGGAGCTCCGGCGGTCGAGACCGATCCACGCCGCCTGGACCGGATCGTCGCCAACCTGGTCGTCAACGCGCACCGGCACGGATCCGGGCCTGTGGAGATCGCCGTCTCGGGTCCGACCATCACGGTACGGGACCACGGGCCCGGCTTCCCCGCCGACCTCCTGGCGCACGGCCCCCAGCGGTTCCGCACCGGCACGGCGGAACGGGGCCGCGGACACGGCCTGGGCCTCACGATCGCATCCGGTCAGGCGCAGGTGATCGGAGCGGATCTGCACTTCACCAACCATCCCGGGGACGGGGGAGCGGTGGCGGTCGTGCGCCTGCGGGCTTCCGGGTCGGCACCGGTCCGGTGGTCAGAGGCCGGCGCAGACGCCGACGCCGTGGGTCCGGGCGCCCGCGGTACCGACACCCGCCCGTAGCCCGCGCCTCGCCCGCCGGCCGCAGTCGGCGCTTCGCCGTCCCGGTCCGATACACAACTGATGGCTTCCCGAGCGCTTGCGACGCTCCGCCGTCCGGCGTCCGGACATACCGCACCCGCAGTGTTGCCGCCGTACCGATCACGTGCGTCAGCCTCGGAGGTGGCTTCCGATGTCCCTGCCCCATTCCCGCCGTCAGCAGGTCCTGGGAGGCGTGCTGGCGCTGCTCCTCCTCGTGGCACTGGGTTTCACCGCGAACAGGGCGTCCGATGGTTCCGGCTCCGAGGACGCTCCCACCGCAGGACCGAGCGGGGGGCACCAGGCCCTCGCGGGCGGCCCGTTCCCGTGGCCGAGCGAGGGCCAGGGTGCGGTCGAGGCCGAGGGCATGGGGCCTCTGGGCGCATGGGGCGACCAGCGGCCGGTGCCGATCGCGAGCCTGGCGAAGGTCATGACCGCCTACGTCCTCCTCCGAGAACATCCCCTTGAGCCGGACGAGCCCGGGCCGCAGATCGAGGCGGACCGCGAGGCCGCGAACGAAGTGGGCGTCGGCGACGAGTCGACCGTGCCGGTCCGGGCGGGTGAGAAGTACTCCGAGCGGAAGCTGTTGGAGATGCTGCTGATCCCCTCCGGGAACAACATCGCCCGGCTGCTGGCGCGTTGGGACTCCGGCAGCGAGGAGGCCTTCGCAAAGAAGATGCAGCGCTCCGCGAACGAGCTGGGGATGGACCACTCGACGTACACCGGGGCGAGCGGGATCGAGCCGACCACCAGGAGCACTGCGCTCGACCAGCTGAAACTGGCCCGGCAGGCCATGAAGGACCCGGTGTTCCGTGCCGTGGTGGCGAGCGGGACCCTGGCCCTGCCCGGCGCAGGTCCCTTGACGAACACCAACTCCCTGCTGGGCACGTCGGGCGTCGTGGGCATCAAGACCGGCTCCAGCACGCCGGCGGGCGGCAACCTCCTGTGGGCCAGCGAGGTGCGCGTCGGCGGCCGAACCCGTCTGCTCCTGGGCGCGGTCCTGCACCAGCGGGCGAACACCTCGGCGGGTGACGGACTCCGGGCGGCCATCGAGAACAGCCGGATGCTGATCGACGGGCTCCGCGACCGCCTGGCCTCGGCACGGACGGAGGGCTGAGCACCATGACGACCACACGTACAGGAAGCGGCGTGGAACCGGGCGGTGCAGGAGCCGAGGGCGACGAGCGGCCGGGCCCGACGGGCGTGAAGGCGGAAGGGACCGGTGCGTCGTCGGCCACGGAGTCCAGGCCCCGGCGACGACGGCTACAACGCTCCCGGCCTGGACGGTCTCCTCTGCCGCGGCATCGGTGGTCGCCACGTCTCCGTCCCCGCGGAACGCTGAGGGCCGGCCTCTCCGTCCTCCTTGCCCTGCTCCTCCTGGGCCACCGGTGGATCCCCAACACAGCCAGCCACCTGGGCAGTCTGGTCGACACCCTGCTGCCCTGGACGGCCCTCGCGATCCCGGTGCTCTGGGCCACGGCCCTGCTGCGCCGGTCGCGAGCGGCCACGGCGGCCGTCGTCCTGCCGACCGTGCTCTGGGCTGCGCTCTTCGGCGGCACCCTCGCCCCCAAGTCGTCGTCCGGAGGGGACCTCACCGTGCTCAGCCACAACGTCAACCAGGCCAACCCCGACCCCCGCGGCACGGTGCGGAGCCTGATCGCAGCCAAGGCGGACGTGGTGGCGTTGGAGGAACTGAGCCCCGAGACGGCACCGACGTACGAGCGCGCCCTCGCCGCCGCCTACCCGTACCACTTCTACGAGGGCACGGTCGGCCTCTGGAGCACCTCGCCGCTGCGCGATGCGCACGCCGTGCCGATCATGCCGTGGACCCGGGCCATGCGCGCCACGGTGCAGACCCCCGAGGGTCCCCTCGCGGTCTACGTGGCGCACCTTCCCTCAGTACGCGTCAACCCGGACGGTTTCACCACAGGAGCACGTGACGCGGCGCTGGGCCGGCTGACCACGGCGGTACGGGCGGAGCACGCTCGAAACGTCGTGGTGATGGGCGACTTCAACGGCTCCGCCGACGATCGCGCACTGCGCCCGCTGACCTCCGGCATGTCCTCGGCCCAGTCCACGGCGGGCAACGGCTTCGGCTTCACCTGGCCGTCAGAGTTTCCGGTCATCCGGATCGACCAGATATTCGTCAAGGGCGTGAAGACCACCTCGGCCTGGACCCTGCCGGCGACGACGAGCGACCACCTTCCCGTGGCCGCCCGCCTCGACCTCGACCCGGGCGGGGCGGCCGACGGCCCGAAGGACTGACGCCTCCCTGACCGGCGTGAAGTCATCGGCACGCCTCTGTCGTACGTCCTCGGTACGGTCGTCTGCATGGGAGCGACCACCGCGACCGCCGCCATCACCCTCCTGCGCGCACCGATCACGCTCCACCTCTACAGCAGGCAGGGCTGACGGGCGCACACGAAGGGCAGGCCGCCCGGTGGCAGTCGTCACTGAGCCGTCGGCAGTCATCGGGCTCACGGTGTGCAGAGAGCCTCGACAAAGTCGCGGATCGCGATGCGGTGGTCGTCCGCGCGCCAGGCGACGGCGAGTTCACTGGGCGAGACCCCCGTGACAGGCAGGGAAGTGATGCCCGGTCGCTGGTAGATCTTCGCGTTGCCCTCGGCGAGCAGGACGATGCCACTGCCCTCCTCGATGGCGGCGAAGGTCTCATCAGCGTTGGACACCGTGCTGCCGATCCGGACGGGGTGTCCCGCACGATGGTCCAGGGCGAGCCAGTAGTCACGGAGTGGTCCGGCACTGGGCGGCAGCGCGAGAAAGGGTTCGTCGAGCAGGTCCTGGAACGCGACGTCATCGCGTTGTGCGAGCGGGTGGTCGTCCCGCAGTGCCACATATCGAGGCTCGGTCGCGACGACGCGGAGCGCGAAGGCGTCCTGGTTCGGCAGCGGCAGCCAGACCAGTGCCATGTCCACATGGCCGTCCGCGAGTCCTGCTGTGGCATCGTCCCAGTTGATCTGCCGCATCTGCAGGCGCCAGGTGGGGCGACGTTCGCCGAATCGTGCCCGCGCCCCTTGCAGGAGTCCCCGCCCGATGCTCGTCGACAAGCCCACGGTCAAGGTGGCCGCTTCGGCCGCGGTCGCGTCGCCGACGGCGCGCTGGGCCTCGTCCCAGCCGCGGATCAGCTCCCGAGCCGCCGGAAGGAGCGCGCGACCCGCGGTGGTGAGGGCGACAGTGCGGCGGTCCCGGTCGAACAGGCGGGCTCGCAGCCCGTCTTCGAGATGGCGTATCTGCTTGCTCAGGGCCGGCTGGGAGACGAAGAGGCGTTCGGCGGCTCGTGTGAAGTTCAGCTCCTCCGCGGTCACGACGAAGTACCGCAGATCTCGCAGGTGGGCGTCCATAGCTCTTGGTTATCACAGGGGAACTTGGACAGAGGGGTGTTCCCCGCCCGACGATCGGACCCATCGCCGACGCGGCGTCAGTTCGACGAAAGGGACCTCATGACCACCCTCACCCCACACCTGGTCGTCCGCGATGTCACCCGCGCCGCGGAATGGTACGCGCAGGCACTGGGCGCGCAGGAGCGCAGCCGCATCCCCTTGCCGGGCGGCAGGGTCCTGACCATCGAGCTCGCCTTCGGGGACTCGACCGTGATGATCGCCGACGAGTTCCCTGAGCAGGGCATCGTCTCACCGCTGACCCTGGGCGGCACCTACGGGGCGCTGCAGATCGCGACCGACGACGTGGACGCACTGTGGAAGCGGGCACTGGACGCGGGCGCCGAGGTGTTCCACCCCGTTCAGGACACCTTCTGGGGCGAGCGGCACGGACAGATCATCGACCCGTTCGGGCACCGCTGGGGGCTGTCCCAGCACCTGCGCGACGTGCCGCCGGAGGAAGTCGCCCGCGAGGCCGCGAAGGTGTTCGGAGCCTGACCACACCCATCCACTGCACGACGAACACGGCGAGGAAGAGGACCACCTGTGCGTTACCGATTGCTGGGCCAGACCGGGCTTCGCGTCTCCGAACTGTTTCTGGGGGCCATGACCTTCGGCGAACAAGGCGGGGTGGGCGCCCCGCCCGAGGAGTGTCGCCGCATGCTCGACGCCTACGCCGATGCCGGAGGCAACGTCGTCGACACGGCGATCAACTACCGGGGCGGTGCAAGCGAGACCATCCTGGGCGAACTGCTCGAAGGCCGTCGCGACCGCTTCGTCCTGGCCACCAAGTACACCGTTTCCCGCGACGGAAGCGACCCCAACGCCGCAGGCAACCACCGCAAGAACCTCACCCTGTCGTTGGAGACGAGCCTGCGGCGGCTGCGCACCGACTACATCGACCTGTACTGGGTCCACCTGTGGGACCGGCACACCCCGATGGAAGAGACCATGCGGGCCCTGGACGACGCCGTGCGCGCCGGGAAGATCCTCTACGTGGGCGTCTCCGACACTCCGGCCTGGGTCGTCTCCCGCGCCAACACCCTGGCCGAGTGGCGAGGTTGGACGCCCTTCGCGGGGCTGCAGGTGCCGTACAACCTGCTCAACCGAGACATCGAACGCGAGCTGCTGCCCATGGCGGAGTCGTTGGGGATGAGTGTGGCCACCTGGGGGCCACTGGCCAGCGGTGTCCTGTCGGGTAAGTTCACCAGGCCCGGCGGCCCGCTGGGCGGCACGCGCGTCACCCCCGAGTCCCTCGGCGAACGTGACCACGCCGCGGCGCGTGCCGTTCAGGAGATCGCCGACGGCCTGGGGGCAACCGCGTCCCAGGTGGCGATCGCTTGGACACGCTGTCGGTCCCGCGCCGTCCATCCGATCCTCGGGGCGAGGAGCGCGGAGCAGCTCAAGGACAACCTCGGCGCCATCGATGTCACCCTGCCCCAGGAAGCCGTCGAACGCCTCGATGCGGCTGTGGAGTTCACCGCGGGCTTCCCCACCGACTTCATCGCCGGGACCAGCCCCTGGGTCTTCGGCGAGGCGCACGCGAGGCTTGACGGAAGGGCGTGACACGGCGTGTCCACCTCCCCACGCGGCCGCATCTGCCTGGTCACCGGCGCGAACCGGGGCATCGGGCTGGAGGTGTGCCGACAACTCGGCCGGCTCGGCCACACCGTTCTCCTCACCTCCCGGGACCCGGCCTCCGCCCGGTCCCGGGCCAGGGAACTGGCCGCCGACGGCCTGGATGTACAGCCGCTCACCCTGGACGTCACCGACGCCGAGTGCATCGGCCGGGCAGCCCGAGAGGTCGAGCGGCGGTTCGGCCGCCTGGACGTCCTGGTGAACAACGCCGCCATCACCTATGACACCTGGCAGCGCGCCGGCACCGCCGATCTCGGTGTGGTCGGGGCGGCCATGGACACCAACGTGTACGGGCCCTGGCGCACCGTGCAAGCGCTCCTCGAACTGCTGCGTGCGAGCCGGCACGCTCGGATCGTCAATGTCAGCAGTGAAGCAGCCTCCCTCACCGGCATGGGCGGCGGAACTCCTGCCTACACGCTCTCCAAGACCGGCCTGAACGCCCTCACCCGTATGCTTGCCGCAGAACTGCGCGCCGACGGCATCCTGGTCAACGCCGTCTGTCCGGGCTGGGTGGCAACCGACATGGGCGGCCCCGGCGGACGTCCGGTCCCCGAGGGCGCGGCAGGGATCGTCTGGGCGGCAACGCTGCCCGACGACGGCCCCACCGGCGGCTTCTTCCGCGACACGCGCCCGCTGCCCTGGTGAACCCCGCACGCGATCTGCCGGCCCAAGCGGAGCGGACGATCCATCCGAGTGCGGCAAGGACTGAGGGAGTAGGCAAGGAAAGCCTCCTCTCACTCTCGCAACAAACTCCTCCCGTCGAACGCGCCTTCGGTACGGTCTGGTATCAGTTGCTTGCCAGCCGCCGACCCGCCACGCCACGCCAGGGAGCGCCCATGACCCGCCCACCGACGATCCTCGTCACCGGCGCCACCGACGGCCACGGCCGTGCCCTTGCCCACCGGCTCGCCGCCGAGGGTGCCACCCTGCTGCTCCACGGCCGCGACCAGGACAGGCTCGACCGAACCGCCGACGACATCCGCGACACCCACGGCGTGGCCCGGCCCCGCACCTTCCGCGCCGACCTGGCCGAACTCGCGCAGGTCCGGGCCCTGGCAGCCGAGGTACGCGCCACCACCGACCGGCTGGACGTACTGGTCAACAACGCCGGGGTGGGCATCGGCGAACCCGACGGCAGGGACCGCCGTACCAGTACCGACGGCCATGAACTGCGGTTCGCCGTCAACTACCTCGCCGGATTCCTGCTCACGCTGGAACTCTGCCCGCTGCTGCGCGCGTCAGCCCCGGCACGCATCGTCAATGTCGCCTCCATCGGGCAGGAGGCGATCGACTTCGACAACATCATGCTGGACCACGACTACAGCGGCCCCCGTGCATACCGCCAGAGCAAGCTCGCCCAGATCGCCTCCGGCCTCGAACTGGCCGACCGCATTCCCGCCGCCGAGGTCACCGTCAACAGCCTGCACCCGGCAACCTTCATGCCGACCAAACCGGTGCTGAGCGAGGCCGGATACCACATCGACAGTCTCGAGGACGGCGTCGCCGCCACCCACCGGCTGGTCACCGACCCGGCGCTCGCCACCACGACGGGCCGGTTCTTCGACAAGCTGACGGAGACCACCGCGAACGCCCAGGCCTACGACCCCGCGGCCCGCGCCGAACTGTGGAAGCGCAGCCTGGATCTGGTCGGCCACTCCGGCATCGTCTGACGGTGGAGCGTCGGACCCGGTGGACCGAGCGCAGAACGCTCGCACCACCGGGTCCGACAGCCACCGGGCCGAAGGCTGGGCCCATCAACCCGGCCCCGGCGTGATGCTCGAACGCCCGGTGGTCTACGCCTGATCACACATCACTCTTCAATGCGGGGAGTCACGTCCGAGCATGCCTGCCAGGGCAGACGCCCTCACGGAGCGTGGCCCGCATTCAGGCGGACGCGTGCTCATCCACCGATTTGCGTGCGATGCCGCGCGCTCGGTGCCACCTGCGTCACACTGGGTCAGGAGCGAGCGACGACCCCGGGCAGCGGCCGTCGCGGGCAGCCCGGCCCCGCCGCCGCCCATGACCCCAGGAGGCAGCATGAGGCTTCTTCTTACGTCCGCAGGCATCAAGAACCCGAGCATCCATCACGCGCTGGTCGACCTCCTGGGCAAACCGATCGCCGACTGCAACGCCCTCTGCATCCCCACTGCGCTGTACGGGCACCCGATGGGCACCCCTGCCGGGACATGGCGTTTCATCACCGGGCAATCCAGTACACCCATGTGCGAGCTGGGTTGGAAGTCCCTGGGCGTGCTGGAGCTCACGGCGCTGCCCAGCATCGGTGAGGAGCGCTGGGTCCCCTGGGTCCAGGAGGCCGACGTACTGCTGGTGAACGGCGGAGACGCCCTCTACCTGAGCCACTGGATGCGGGAGTCCGGGCTGGCGGACCTCCTGCCGTCGCTGCGCGAGAAGGTCTGGGTGGGGCTGAGCGGCGGGAGCATGGTGATGACCCCCCGTATCGGGGATTACTTCGTCGGGTGGAAGCCGCCCACCGGGAACGACAGCGCACTGGGGGTCGTCGACTTCTCGATCTTCCCGCACCTGGACCACCCGGATCTGCCGAACAACACCATGGCCGATGCGGAGAGGTGGGCGGCCGATCTCCGGAACCCGGCGTACGCGATCGACGACGACACCGCCTTCAAGGTGACCGACGGCACAGTCGAGGTCGTCTCCGAGGGGCACTGGAAGCTGTTCTCCTCGTAGTGCTCTGACCGGGGTGGTTCGCCGGGTTGGTGGTCGGAGCGGTGGGATGGGTGGGGATGCCTGATCCGATCGCTGGAGGTGTGGTGGCCGAGCCTGTCGGTGTGCGCAGACCGACCGACCAGGAAGGGCAGAAGCTGCGGCAGATCGTGCGTCGGAGCAGCACCTGTTCGGTACGCTACCGGCGCGCGATGAGGCTGCCGGCCTCACGGTCGGCGGGAACCGCGTCCCGGTGATCGCCCAACTGGTGCAGGCTGACGAGGACAGCGTCCGCGATGTGATCCACCGGTTCGACGAGATCGGCCTGGCCTGCCGGGACCCTCGCTGGGCGGGGGGCCGTCCCCGCCTGCTCAGTCCTGACGACGAGGACTTGGTCGTCCAGACAGCCACCATCCGACCGGCCAAGCACAGCCGGCACTTCACCCACTGGTCCATCCGCACACTCGCCGCCGACCTGCGCAAGGTGCACGGCCGGGTGATCCGCATCGGCCGCGAGGCCCTGCGCTGCCTGCTCGCCCGGCGTCACCTTCCAGCGGACCCAGACCTGAAAGGAGTCCACAGTGAGAAGGGAATCCGCTGGGGCGGACGACCTCTCGTCACCGGCGCGGCATGACCCTCTCATCCTGCAGACCCGCGCCCCAGGAGTCCTGACATGGCAGTGGACATCATCTACGAGACTCACGCCACCACCACAGACAACGAGGCCGGCATCTCCACCGGCTGGCTTCCGGGCCACCTCTCCGCGCAGGGACGCGACGAAGCCCGAGAACTCGGCGAGCGGCGCGGCGGCCAGGACATCGCAGCCGTATTCAGCTCCGACCTCTATCGCTCCGTCGAGACCGCCCAAATCGCCTTCCCCGACGGTCGACCTCCGATTCACCAGGACACCCGTCTGCGCGAGTGCAACTACGGCCGGCTCAATGGGCAGCCATCCCCACTCGTAGCCGTCCGCCGCACCCGGCACATCGATGTCCCCTTTCCCGGCGGCCAGAGCTACCGACAGGTTCTGGCCGCCACCGACGCCTTCCTCCAGTACCTGGCGCGCCACTGGGACGGCAGGCGAATCCTGCTGATCGGTCACACGGCCAACCAGTGGGCGCTGGACTGTCTGCTCGCCGGGGCTTCCCTCCAAGACCTGCTCGCAGCCCCGTTCACCTGGCAACCGGGCTGGTCCTACACGCTGCCCTCTGACTGGGGCAGCCGACCCGGCGAACCTTGCCGGTCACAGCTGTAGCCGCGGGCACGGCGATCGGCAAGCGCCCGCTCAAGCCACAGCTCGCGCGAGGCACCAGGCCGGCAGCGCTCACACCGCGGTGGCACATACCCGGCACGAACCCGGCGCCTACCGGGAGTCCGGTCACGTCGACGGACGCGACACGCCTGGCGCCCTTGGTGCGGCCAGAGGGGCGCCGCGCCCGTGGAAGGTGGCTCCGCAGTCGGACGCAGCACGTTCCGGCGGCCGTGCATGACCAACCCTCCTGCAAGTCAGGAGGCCCCGCCGTCCGGCCGCGCCCGACTGGCTACGCTGGCCGCTGGCCGATCGAACCGGGGGGTGCGCATGATGGTCGCCCAATGGCTGCCGCCTGAAGGGCAGTACGTGGGACCCGTCTCGACCGGTCCCGCCGTGGCACTGCTCGGGGTCGGCGGTGTGGTGGTCGTCGTGGCCGTCACGGCGGCGGCGCTGACGCGGGGGGACCGCGGTGCGGGACGTCTGACGGGTTGGCTGTTCGGGGTCGGCCTCACCATGTGCCTTGTGGGCGGGACCGGGCTGCTGGTCCGTCACTCCGAGGACCGGGATACGGTCGACGGGCTTCACACGGCCGGTCGTCAGATCATCGACGACGCACTGGACTCGGCCCGGAACTGCGCCACCGCCGCCCCGCAACCCACCATCGTCTACCCCAGCGGACTGCTCCCCGGCGGCGGCGAGGCCACCTACTCCCCACCGGCGTGCAGCACCTCGCCGCGCGGCGCCTGGCTGGACTCCTCCAAGGGCGTGTACCAGGTGAAGAAGGCGGACTCCTTCTCCACGAGCGGTCAGGTGACCGTGACCGACCCGGAGAGCGGCAAACAGGTCTGCGCCGTCATCCCGGACACCGCGGACAGCCCCGGTGCCGTCACCGACGGCCCGTGCGGGGGTTGAACACTGCGGCAGGTGTACGGGTGATCCCCATCGCGTAGCGCGCATCCGGCAGTCTGCTTGCCTGGTGGCCGCGCGGGTCCTGGTCGCGCCCGTGGTGCTCCCCCAGCAGGCGGGGGCGAGGTCGAGCCACCATGACCAGTGCCCGCCGGCCCAGGTCGCGGCGAACAACCGTCATCGCGCCGCGCAGCCCTGCCGATGCGTCCGACCGCATCCGGATTTCCGATTCCTCTCCGCGCAGCGGTCCGCTACAGTGCAAGTAACTGCTTACTTACCGAGGTGGCTGATGGACAGTCGGGCACGCATCGTGGCGGAGGCCATGCGGCTCTTCGGCGAGCAGGGCTACACCAAGACCACAATCGCCGAGATCGAACGGGCCGCCGGACTCTCACCGGGTTCGGGGGCCCTGTACCGGCACTTCCGTTCCAAGGAGGAACTCCTGGCGGAGGGAGTCCGGTCGAAGATCGCCGAGAACGCCGGCCTGCTCGCCACCCTGAGCGACACCGCAGGAGCGGCGGCGCTCACGCCACGTCAACGCCTGGCCCTGCTCGCCCGGGCCGGGCTCCGCCGACTCGGCCAGGAACGCGACCTCAACCGGATCGTGGTACGCGACCTGGCGGCGTTCCCCGCATTGCTGCAGGACGTGCGTGAGGGCGAGATGCACCGCATCCACTCGGCGGTCGCACAGTGGCTCCGCACTCAGAGCGACGCACAGGACCGGGACTGGGACGCCCTCGCGGTCGCACTCGTCGGTTCTCTCTCGCACTTCTGGCTTCTGCAGGACGTGTTCGGCACCCACCCGAGCGGCCTCGACGAGGACCGCTTCGTGGACGCATTCGTGGACCTCGCCGAACAGCTGGTGTACCGCAGCGGCTCCTGAACGACCCCATCCCCGATCGACACGGACAGAACGGAGCAACTCCATGTCCATTGCACTGTGGATCGCGCAAGGCCTGCTCGCCGCCGTCTTCCTGGCCTCAGGGACCATGAAGGGAACGCAGACGAAGGAGAGGATGATCGCAACGGGACAGACCGGCGTCGCCCCGTTCCCGCTCCCTGTGATCCGGGCCGTCGCCGCGTTGGAGGCGCTGGCGGCCATCGGGCTGGTCCTTCCGCAACTCACGGGTATCGCCGCGGTACTGACCCCGCTCGCAGCCGTGGGCCTCATCGCGGTCATGATCGGCGCGGCCGCCTCGCACTGGAGCCTGCGTGAGTACAAGCAGGTCTTCGGCGTCAACCTTGTCCTGCTGATCATCTGCGTCTTTGTGGCAGTCGGCCGCTTCTGAGGCTGTCCCTGGTCCCGGCGCATGCCGGCGGGTCGGGTGCCTCGGGCGCGGACCGCATCACGCCGACGAGTGCACTGCCGTCAGGCGGCATACGCAGCAGCAGCCGTCAGATGGATCTGCACCGCCGCACTCGCACGTCGGGACGGTGCTGCACCAGCTGAGCCCTCCGTCGGACCTACTGCGCCAGCAGGCTGACCCCCAGCGCCATCAGGGCGACGACCTTGGCGGTCTCCAGAGCCACGTAGTACAGGTGCCCGCGCGAGCGGGGCAGGTCCTCCCCGGCCAGGACCCGGTCCGACCTGCGGTTCAACCGGGGCCGGACCGCCCCCAACTGCACGGCGAGCAGCGCGGCCACCACGGCGGTGAGCACCACGACGGCCACCGGAGGACCTCCGACCGCCACCGCCACGATGACAGCTGCTGCCAAAGCAAGCTCGACGAGGTTGAGTGCCCGGAAGACCAGACGGCCGATGCCCAGGCCGATGGGGATGGTCACCCCGGGGGCGCGGAATTTCAGCGGCGCCTCCAGGAAGGAGATCGCCAGCACCATTCCGAGCCAGACGAAGGTGACCGCGCCCGCGATCGCGGCCGATGTGGCGTTCATCGATGTCCTGTCTCTCTGCTTTGCCCGAGGACGGCTGCCGGTTTGCCCGAGGACGGCTGCCGGAGGGTGGACCGGGCCGACGCCTGGGACACCGGCCGACGGGCCGACTCCGCCGGCAACGCTACGACCATGGGCGAGGCAGCCTCTACGCTGGGGCCCGGTCCGGGGCCCTACGGTGCCCCGGCCCCGGCCGAGAATGGCTGCCGCTGCCAACGGCGGCGCCCCCATCCGATCCGCTGCCGTGACGCCTGGTAGACGTTCAGCGTCAGGTTGAAGCCCTTGAAGCTGGGGCAGGCCTTCTTGCTGCCGCAGATCTTCCCGTTCGCGGCCTTGAACTCGATGTCGCCGCCGTCGTCGACGTTCGCCTCCATCTGCAGGGAGGCGAAGCACTCGGTGACGAAGCTGTTCTCCGGGCCGCACACCGGGCGGCCGCAGGCGTCGACGCGGGTCACACGAACCACGTCGGCATTGGCGATCATGGGGCAGGACATGGGCCCTCCAACGTCCAGAGTTGGCGGCCGGCCCAGAACCAGCGGCTACCGGCAGTCTAAGCCGGTCATGGCTCACTGGTCTGCGGGGCCTGCGCAGTGGCGCGCGAGGCGGCGCGCCCACCAAGGAGCCCGGTAGCCCGGCTCAAGGCGCCGCGATCTTGTCGCGCAGACACGGTACTTCTGTCACCGAATGGTGAAACTGGGCCGACAGGATGGGGGTGTACCGCAGAGATCACCACGCAACAGACCGCTACCTGGGGGGAATTTCACCATGCTGTCCAGCCGCCGACGCTCCACCGTCCTCGCCGCCGTCACCGTCGCCGCGTCCGCCCTCCTACTGAGCGCCTGCGGGTCGTCCGCCGACTCGGCGTCCTCCGCCCCGGCATCGCCGGCATCCGACTCGGCGTCCTCCGCCCCGGCATCGCCGGCATCCGACTCGCCCGCATCCAGCTCGTCGGGCTCATCGGCCGGGACCACCGGCAGTGTCGACGCTGGCACCACGGCCAAGGGGAAGAGCGCGTTGCCGAACGCGTCATCCTCGTCCGCCCCCGCAGGCACGGCGCGATGCCACACGACCGATTTGGCGATCTCGTTCGAGACGGGAGGGGACGCGGCGCCCGACATCACGTCGGACCAGCAGCAGACGACGGGGATCGCGGTGCGCAACACCAGCGGGCACGCCTGCGCGGTCGGGGGATTCCCCGGGGTCGACCTCACAGGCGGAAGCGTCACCTGGTCGCTGACCAGGAAGGCGGCGAGCTACCAGGCGATCACGCTCCAGCCCAGGGACACGACCGACTTCTCGATCACGTTCCTGCCGGAACCCAAGGGAAAGTGGACCCCGAAGACGGTGACCGTGACCCCGCCGAACGAGACCACCAGCGTGACGCTGACCTGGCCGTGGGGGCCGGTGCTGCTGCAGGACGGGGCCACACACCCGGGCACGTACGTCGGCCCGATCGGCTGAACCAGGGCGCCGACCGGAACGGCCGGCCCAGGCGATATCCAGCACATCCAGGCTCTCCGCGGGAGGAGCCGACGCCGCTACACGGCCTTCGGTTCCACCCGCGGATCAAGACCATCATTCAGTGTGGCCGGACCGCGTTCCCCTCTCTGACCAGGCAGCGGGGTGGTGCCGAGCAGAACCCGCGAGCGCCGGTGGCGGTCGCGGGGCTGATCGCCCACCGGGCCGCGAGCTCGGCGATCGCGAGCGATTGCTGCCCTCCCCTGCCGCCGTGGCCTTCACTCCTGCGGGACGCCGAGGGGCAGTGGGACTACCCCTGTGCGGGTCGCCGTGCGGCGGCGGCCAGCCTGCGGCCGACGCTGTCCAGGCGCCTTTCGGGGCCGGTGAGTTCGATCTCGGCGGCCAGCCGGATGTCGGCGCTGGAGGCGCCGAGCATCAGCCGGATCTCTCCCGGTTCGACGATGCGGTCGCCGTCGAGACCCGTGTAGGCGAACCGGTCCGCGTGCAGCCGGAAGGCGACACGCCGCTCCTGGCCTGGGTCGAGCCGCACCCCGGCGAAGTCGGCCAACTGCTGTACGGGACGGGCGACCTGGGCCACCGGGTCGTCGAAGTACAGCTGGACGGTCTCCCGGCCCGGCCGGTCACCGGTGTTGCGCACCAGGCAGGAGATCTCGAACTCTCCGTCCGTGGTGACCTGCTGCGTGCTCAGGGCGAGGTCCTCCCAGACGAACGAGGTGTAGGACAGTCCGTGGCCGAAGGCGAACAGCGGGCGGTTGTCCAGCACGCTGATGCCCTCGCTGAACCGGCCGAGCGGTGGGTTCAGGTAGGTGCCGGGCTGGCCGCCGGGCGTCGTCGGGATCTGGACCGGGAGCCTGCCGCAGGGCTCGGTGCGCCCGGTCAGGACTCCGGCGAGGGCCGCGCCGCCCTCCTGCCCGGGCATGAAGGACTGCACCACGGCGGCGCAGCGGTCGGCGTAGTCGCCGAGCGCATAGGGGCGGCCGGAGACGACGAGCAGGACCGTCGGTGTGCCGGAGTCGAGCACCGCCTGTACCAACGTGTGCTGGTCTCCGGGCAGTTGCAGGTCGGCCACATCGCATCCCTCGCCGGAGGTGCCGTTGCCGAACATCCCGGACCGGTCGCCCACGACGACCAGGGCGAGTTCCGCCGCTTCGGCGGCGGCAACCGCGGCCGGGATGCCGGAGCCGTCGCCGCCCGTGACCGGGCTGCCCTGTTCATAGGAGATGTCCGACTGCGGGAGTTCCGCGACCAGGGCGTCTCGCAGCGAGGGAATGTCCAGCCCCAGGTCGTGGCCCGGGTACTTGGGCATCACATGGTTGGGGAAGGAGTAGCATCCGAGGAACGTCTGCGGGTCGTCGGCGCAGGGGCCGATCAGGGCGATGCGGTGGGTGGCCGCGGTGTCGAGCGGCAGCACGGCACGGCTGTTGGCGAGCAGGACCACCGAGCGGGCGCCGACCTCGCGGGCGAGCGCGCGGTTGGTCTCCGAGTCGAGGTCGACGGGGGTGCCCTCGTGCGCGTCGGCCTGCGGAGTCCAGTGCGCGTCGAGCAGTCCGAGCTGGACCTTCTGCAGCAGCACCCGGCGTACGGCTCGGTCGACGGTCTCCTCGGGCACCCGGCCGGATTCGACCTGCTCGTGCAGTTCGTCTCCGTAGCAGCGGGTGTTGGGCAGTTCGACGTCCATGCCCGCGTCGAGGGCAAGTCGTGCGGCGTCGCCGTCGGACGCGGCGACGCGGTGCATGGTGCGCAGAAATGCGACCGATCCGTAGTCCGAGACGACTGAGCCCTCGAAGCCCCATTCCTCCCGGAGCAGATCGGTCAGCAGCCGGGGATCTGCGGCGGCGGGTACGCCGTCCTGGTCGGTGTAGGTGTTCATCACCGATCCGGCGCCGCCCTCGCGGATGGCCCGCTCGAAGGGCGGGAGGATGACGTCGGCCATCTCGCGGGCTCCGATGGACACGGGCGCATGGTTGCGCGCGCCGCGGGAGGCGGCGTGGCCGGCGAAGTGCTTGAGCGTCGCGATGACGCCCTGGGACTGGAGGCCGCGCACATAGGCGGTACCGATCGCCCCCACGAGCTGGGGGTCCTCGCCGATGGTCTCCTCGACCCGCCCCCAGCGGTAGTCCCTGACCACGTCGAGCACGGGGGCCAGGCCCTGGTGAACGCCGACGGACGTCATGTCCCGGCCGATCGCCGCCCCCATCCGCTCGATCAGCCCGGTGTCGAAGGTGGCCGCCCAGGCGAGGGGCGTGGGGTAGACGGTCGCACCGTAGGCGGCGAAGCCGGTCAGACACTCGTCGTGAGCGATCGCGGGGATGCCGAGCCGGGTCTCCTCGACCAGGTATCGCTGGCGGCGCACCAGTTCTGCCCGGCCGTCCGCTGCCGTGAGCGGCCTGGTGCCGTACGGGCGAGTGAGGTGGCCGATGCCGTGGGCCATGGCCTCGGCCTCTCCGGCGCGGGCGACCAGGGCCTCCTCGATCGGTGCCACCCGCGCTGCACCGTTGCCGACATTGGCCTTGGGCCAGTAGCTGCCCAGCTGGGCGATCTTCTCCCGCAGGGTCATCTCGGCCATCAGGGCGCTGACCCGCTCGTGTGCGGGGCGACTGGCATCGTTCCAGGGGTGCATGCGGCTCCTGCCCGACATCCACAGGGGGTGCGGATGGGGGAATCGTGGGTTCCAGTGGGGGTGCGGTCCGGGGGTCGGAATTTGTTGCCGGACCTTACATATCCGGCTCAGAGATGAGACTGGCCAGTTCAGGGCCTCCCCGTCAAGCGCCGGCCGGACGATCCACTGCCCGGGCGAGCCATCGGAGGCCCCTGGGGAGAGACCTCCACCTCCGGTCACCACCGCGGTCGACGGCGGCCCGGGATGCAACCTGACGGGTCGCCGCTTCGGACAGTCACCGCCACCGCCCGGGCCCACCCACAGCACTACGGCATCGCCCCGTGCTGGGCGGGAACCGAGAGCCCGCCACCTGTACGCGACAGCGCCACGACGGACGATCAGCAGCGCGCGCCGCAGTCGAATCTTCGCTCACAGTGATCGCCACGAGCACGGCCGCTGGCACCCAGCCGTGCATCGTGACCACGCGGATCCTGCGGCGCGGCCCATGGCCGTGTGCGACGATCCCGACCATGGCAGCGACTGAAACGGAGCTCGTACTCAAGCGGTTCGTCTCCGAGGTGCAGGTGGCCGTGCCGACGGTTGCCGTCTGGGCGCATGGTTCGCTTGCGCTGGGCGACTTCCAGCCGGGACGCAGCGACCTCGATCTCATCGCGATAGTCGAAAGCCCTCTGGACGGCGAGCAGCGGGACAGGCTGACGATCATGCACCAACGGCTGCTGGACGAGGAGCCGGCCGCGGCCAGGTTGCACTGCTCATACATGGCCAGAACGGCGCTATCCGAGGCCGGGACGCACCATGTCACCTGGGCGCACAATGTGATCATGGAACGCCCGGTGACACCGGTGACCCGCAGGGAGTTGCTCGACGGCGGGCTCACCCTCCATGGTCAGTTGCCGACAGAGCTGCTCCCGCCGCTCACCCGCGGGCAGTTGGAGGACTTCATCCGTCGCGACCTGGCGGAGTTCTGGCTTCCGGCCACGGGCAAACCACAACTCTGGCTCCGGGACATCTGGGTGGACCTGGGCCTGCTGGCCCTGGCGCGCGCCACGGTCACGCTGCGCGACGGACGGCTGATCACGAAGGGCGAGGCCCTAGCGGAACTGTTGGACCTCGGTGCGCCCGCAGACGTCGTTCGCGACATTCACCAGCGCCGTTACGCAGACCCCAAGCCGATCGGCCGCCTCCGGCGTATCCGCCGGGCGATGCAGGCCCGCGCCTTCGTACGGCGCGGCATCAAGCGCACTCTGGCCATGGGCGGAAGCCCCGAGTCGTCACCGACCGGCCCGGATGGCTGATGACGGTCCCTGGGTCTTCCTGACGGATCCCTCAGCCAGGGTGTATTGGTGGTCAGAACCGATCCCTCGCCAACTCTTGATCCCTGGCGTTGTTCACCCGCGAGCTACGGCGGGTGCCTGTTCCACCAGTACGGCCGGTGGTCGGCAGCGGCGGGCCACGTAGGGCGACCCTGTCATCGACGTTCTGTCGGACTGCTCGGTCGGGCCCGCGAGGCGAGGTCAGTCCGCCGCCGTCCGGGGCTGCGGGGTCGGCAGCCGGAAGAGTCCCTTCAGCCGACGCAGGGCATCGGCGTCGCCGGTTGCCGCGCTCACCGGAGGCAGGAACGGTCACGGGCGCCCGGCCGACGGACTGCTCGCGCTGGATCTGCGGCAGCCGGAGGAACTGGGCGGAGACGGCGCGGGAGCCAACCCCGAGCAGCTCTTCGCGATCGGTTACGCCGCCTGCTTCGGCACGACACTCGCGCTGGTCGGACAGCACGGGGGGCTCACGGCGGACGACGCGAAGATCGACGCGTCGGTCTCGCTGGTCCCGAACGACGGTGGCGGCTATGCACTCTCCGTCGAATTGCATGTCTCACTGCCCTCAGTCCCCACCGACCGGGCGGCGGAGCTGGTCAGGACAGCGCACCGGATCTGCCCGTACTCCAACGCCACGCGCGGCAACATCGACGTGGCCCTGTCGGTCGACGGCACCTGGATCTGACAGCCGGGCGCCGGCGGAAGGCGCCGGGCCCCCAGCAACTCCAAAGGAGCGCCTCGGCCCCCTGGGAACCCGGGGCGCTCCGCCGTCGCCAGCGGGCGCCAACAGGCCGCCCCACGCCCGGCCGGCACCGCCCGCAGCCGATCGGCGTCGATCTCGCCTGGTTCAAGCCGTCGTACATCGCTCCCTGCCCACGACGATGCTCTGGCAGCAGCGCCAGGTCACCGGGGACTTCACCGCACCGTCCGCACACAGCGCGGCGTCCAGCAACGCGGACAACTCGTCGCGTCGGGCGGTCGGACACTCGTAGAACTCACCCCGGACGCGTGACGCTTCCGCGAACACTTCCCTCCGAACAGCATCAGGCAGCAGGCTCACCCTCACGGCCTTCGTCTTGATCGGCGCACACCTTGGTGGAGCACGTGAGCAGTCGAAGGCAGCCCCCATGACCGGCGAGCCCTCAGGTGAGGGACCCAGTTCGAGACACCTTTCGATGCCGGAAGCCAACAAACAAGCCAAGAAGCGCCGCCCCACCCCACACTCCTCGCCCCGCAGGGTGCAGCAGACCCATCTCCTCCCCGGCCACGCAGGCAGTGGCGCGCGGGAGCACTCCGCGGGGAGCGAGGGGTGACTTCATGTCACCACATGGGTTGTATAAGCACGGACAGCCGGATAGGACTGTCCGCGTGACTGATCAACGCAGCTTCGCCCGTACCGTCATCGCGCTCTCCCTCGCCGTGATCGCCTGTTGTGCGCTCACTTTCACCATCATGCTGTTGGCCGGGAGTCCCGCCGTGCAGCCGCAGCGCGTTCTGGATCAGGACGCGCTGGCGCGGGCCGTGCTCAACGACGTCAAACCCGGAGACTTCGCCAAGCCCCCGACCATCGACGATGTCACCTGCCCCGCTTCCGTCCCCGTCGAAGCGGGCCGGGAGTTCGAGTGCACCGTCGACGGCGTCGGCGACGGCCACACCAGCGGCCATGCCTGGATCAAGGTGAAGATCAAGGACGATCAGGGCGGCCTGTCACTGAGCTGAGGAACGGCAGAGCGGCCGAGCGGGACCGCGGCCATGACATCGGGGCCATCCCGGGACCCTGCCGGCGACAGTAGTTCTTTGACTGCTCGGCGATGCTGTGGTCGCGCGCGGGCACCAGGGTGCCGTCCACGATGAGCACGGTGCCCTTGCGGAACCGCTGCCGCTGCTTGAGGGCAAGCAGCGAGCCGACGTGATCGACGATCCGGTCCGCGGCGAATTTGGAGACACCAAACAACAGGGCGAGCTGACGCATAGTCAGGTTGGTCCGCCAGTAAGCGGCAACCAGCAGAACTCGGTCCTCCAGGGGAAGCGACCAGGGCCTGCCCGGACGGGCAGCGTCGGCTCCTTCGCGACGCAAAATGGTGATCAGCTTGCCGAAGGCGCGGGGGCTAGGCCCGGTGAAGGGGGCTATCCAGGACGGCTCCGACGCCGTGATCACACCAGTCGCAGCACAAGATCATCCCACTCGCGCAACGCCCTCAGTCACGCTGGTGCGACCCGTGGGACACTCTTCAATGTGGGAGAGCCAATCGAGATCGTGCCCTACGACCCTGCCTGGCCAGCCATGTTCGCCAGGTGGGGCGTGGCCCTACGTGCGGCCCTCGGTGATGCTGCAGCTCGTATCGACCACATCGGGTCCACCTCCGTGCCAGGACTGGCCGCCAAGCCGGTGATCGACATCCAGATCTCAGTGGCATCGCTGGAGCCGCCGGACGCGTTCCTTGACCCGCTGACAGCCATGGGCTTCGTGTACCGGGTAGACAATCCTGAACGGACCAAGCGGTACTTCCGGGAACCTCCAAAGCAGCGCCGAACACACGTGCATGTGCGGCAGCTGGGTAGCTTCTCTCAACAGTTCCCACTGCTGTTTCGCGACTACCTCCGCTGCCACACGTCTGCCGCAACCGAGTACGCGGCAGCCAAGCGGCACTGCGCGGCCAAGTTCCGCCACGACCGGCCCGGCTACGTCCAAGCGAAGGATGCCTTCGTATGGGACATCATCCGACACGCTGACGCCTGGGCCCAGCGCACCGGCTGGATCCCCGATCCCAGTGACGTCTGAACCTCGCCCCCCGGATCACAGCTGGAGGCGAGATCACCGGAGTTCCGGGACAACGCTCAACCAACCGACCATCAGTTCATCGACGGTGCACGATACGGCAGGATTTCCCATGAAACTCAGACGGCGAAGAAAGGTATTTCTGGCTGCAGTAGCTCAGACTCTCATCATCGCCATGGAAGCGTATATGCAAATCAACCTGGCCGGCCGCGACGGGTCGTCCAGGCTGGGGGCGCTCGCCCCGGTCCCGCTTGTTCTGTACGTCCTGTGGCGGATTTTTCAGTGCCCTTACGTCACGCTTGACGATGAGGGCGTTTGCGTCAACAACGCATACAATAAATTCTTCATCCCGTACTCCCGGATAGTGGCAACAAGGGGAAGGTCTGGGTTGGCAATCGATACAGCAGGGAAGCTAAAGGTGCGCTCGATGGCTTTCGATGCCTCTGCCTTCCAGAGGAAGCCGGGCCTGGCGCTTGCAGAACGTATTGGAGCACGGATCGGCAGCCCTCACGTCAATGATGAGGAAGTGAGATCGGGGTCAAACTTGGGGATTCCCGAAATCCTGGGGCCCGGCGTCTCACTTATCCTGTTCCTATGGGCATTTATATCTCTATAAACACCTCATTCCAGGATGAAACATCGAGAGAAAACGACCTCGCAGGGAATGCGGCACGTTGGTACGCATAGAGGCTTCCGCCCAGGTGCTCACGCCTGCGTATGCCGAGGCGGGCAATCTGCCCTGGATCGGCGATCGCCTGGGGCAGCGGGTCCAGCAGCCCGGCGTTCACAATGCTCTGATGGGGCCGGCGAAAGTCGGCTCCATCAGAGCTCGCTGCCGGTCCGCCAGATCCCCTCGCACCACACCTTGAAAGCCACCACCGACCGAGATCAACCCAGCTCGGTCCGCCCAACCGAACCGAGGCTAGAACAAGTATATGTAGGTGTAAGTTCCGTCAGTGTTGCGCTCACACCACCAGGTCATGTTCGGATCCGCCCACCTGACCCCGTAAGCATTGCACTCAGCCAATGTCTTGAATGTCGGGCCCGTCGTCTGCTTCTGATTCTCAGACCAAGACCGGCCAGGTGCCGCTGGATGCGCCCGGAAGAGCTGCTGGCTGATTTTTGGGGTCGACCCCGACGGTTCATCGGCTACAGCGGCGGGAGTAACGAATGCCGAGATCGCAAATGCTACAGCGATCGCCTGGACAAAGAGTTTTCTCATCGTGTCACTTCCTGGGAGCGAGCGGAACTCAGTCACACTTCTGGGGGATATTTCCGTCGCACGTACACGGGGTGTGCGCCACGCTTGACAAGCCATGGCGACGGCCAGCCCCCACCGAAGAGACTGCGACATCGGCCGAGCTATGCATCTAAGGGTGCCCACGGCCATTGAGCCTTGCATGCGTCGGTGCGGCCAGCAGGGACGCAGCCCTGAACACAATCTTTATCGAGGGTAGCTCTCGCCCATGAAGGCGGCAACCCGGCCCTCGTCAGCCACGCTTCGGGGACCGGCTGACCGAATTTCTGAGGCAGTCACATATATCGGCCCGAAAAAATCAACGATGAAAGCGAGGAGCCTGCTTGTGCCTCCATTCGTGAATTCGATTGTGATCCACGCACGGTCGAGGAGCAGGAGTGAGGCGGTAACGTCGTCCACATGCTGAACGGCCCTGACGTATCCGCGGTGCTGCGAGGCGGAGTGCAGACTCGCCACGACGCCTGGCACTTCGTGCGCTGGTTCGCCGACGCATGGACAGGCAGCCCTGTGTTGCCCCGGGACGGCTGTGCCGAGGAAGAGCTGGCGGCTGCGGAGGCCGATCTGGGCTTCGAGCTGCCAACCGCCTTGCGGGAGGGTTACAGGCTCTTCGGCCGCCGGGACGACCTGACCCAGCGTCAGGACCCACTGCTCCGCCCCACCGGCCTGTACGTTGATGATGCCCTCGACGGCGTCCTGGTCTTCCGCCGCGAGAACCAGGACTGCGCCTGCTGGGGCATCCCCCTCGCCCACATTGAGCACGACGACCCACCAGTGGTGGTGGAATCACACCAAGGCTGGATTCCCTTCCTCGATCGGATGTCCCTGGCCTGGGTGGAACTCGCACTGAGCGAGTCGCTGTTCGCCTCGGACAGTCACTACGACGCCTGCGAGTTGCCGGACGCACTGCTGCCCGGACTCCATGCCCGCTACGCCCGAGTCGACCTGCCTGACCATCCCATGTGGGCGAGCGAGGACGACTCGCCAATACGCTGGTATGCGGCTCCCGGTCGATTGGTACGCCGAGACGGCCTCCAGGACCAGTCCTGGATCCATGCACGTGGGCGTACGGTTGCCGACCTCGAAACCATCCGTGGTGACCTCCCCGGCCCCTGGATCTGCTGAAGCCGTCAGCGACCCGGGCACACGAGGGGCGTTTCCCTTCACGCAGGGCTCCGACATCCAGGATGCCGGCCTGCCGCCGCACGGTTGACGGCGACTTCGCCGCCTGGCTTCATATGAGCGACATCGTGATGCCGATTTCCCCCAGAAGTCGAATGACCATCGCACTCGACCCCTGAGGCCCGGCGGGAGCGCTCCCACAGATGGGAGCCTCGCCCCCACCCGCACCCGGCGCCGCCCCGCCCGGGAGAGCCCCTTGGAGGTCCCACCGTGCAACGCAGAGTCCCGTTCCGCCGAGCAGCAGTCGCCGTCGGCGCCGCGCTGGCCGCCGTCTGCTCGGTCTCTGGTGCCGTCCCCGGACTCGGCACCGTGCCCGACGCACGGGCCGCCGCGGCGGTGGTGCTGCCCTACCAGGATCCGTCGCTCCCGGTGGCGACCCGGGTCAACGACCTGCTGTCGCGCATGACGCTGGACGACAAGATCGGCCAGATGACCCAGGCCGAGCGGACGGCCCTGCCATCCGCTTCGGATCTGACCACGTACCGGATCGGGTCGGTGCTCTCCGGCGGCGGTTCCGCACCGAGTCCCAACACCGCGCAGTCCTGGGCGGACATGTACGACGCCTTCCAGCGAGCGGCGCTGGCGACTCCGCTCGGCATCCCGATGATCTACGGCGTCGACGCGGTGCACGGCGACAACAACGTCAAGGGCGCAACCATCTATCCGCACAACATCGGCCTGGGCGCCACCCGCGACCCGGCGCTGGTGCAGCAGATCGGGCGGGCGGTGGCCGAGGAGGTGTCAGGCACCGGCGTCGACTGGGACTTCGCCCCATGCGTGTGCGTCGCCCGCAACGTCCGCTGGGGACGCACCTACGAGTCGTTCGGCGAGACCCCGGAGCTTCCCTCCCTGATGACCACGGAGATCACCGGACTGCAGGGGGAGACCCTCGGCGGCCCGGCCTCCGTACTGGCCACGGCCAAGCACTACATGGGCGACGGCGGCACCATCGATGGGATGGACCAGGGAAACACCCAGCTGTCCGAAGCCGAGTTGCGCGCGATCCACCTGCCGCCGTTCAAGGCAGCCGTGGACCGCGGGGTCGGTGCGGTGATGGCATCGTTCAGCAGTTGGAACGGCGTCAAGATGCACAGCAACAAGTACCTGCTCACTGACGTTTTCTCAGCGAAATGATCTACGCGTAGCGGCGTGAACTACCGCATGTGTGAACAGGCCGGGCGAGCTGGGCCCGGCTGCGGACAGACGTAAAGCCCCTGGTAGGACAGGTCTCACCACAAGATCATGTCCGCAACCACCAGAGGCTTCACGTTGGTCACCTATGTTGCCACGCTCGACGTCCCGCGCCACGTCGTGGACTACCTCTCGCGCCTGTTGGCCGCGCACCGGCGGCAGATCGGTACCCCGCGCGGCAGCCGCGCGCTCGGCACGTTCCGCCAAGCTGTGCTGATCCTGCGCTGGTTCCGCGAGCGCGGCTGCGTGCACTGCCTGGCCCGCGACGCCGGCGTCTCCCAGGCCACCGGCTACCGCTACCTGCACGAAGGCATCGACGTCCTCGCCGACCAGGCCCCCGACCTGCACGAGGTCCTGGACCGCAGCCGACGCCAGGGCATGACCCACGTGATCCTCGACGGCACGCTCATCGAATCGGACCGCCTCGCCGGCGTCCGCGACAACGGCAACGACCTGTGGTTCAGCCAGAAGCACAAGGCATTCGGCGGCAACGTGCAGTTCCTGGCCGCCCCCGACGGCACCCCGCTGTGGGTCTCCGACGTCGAGCCCGGCTCCACCCCCGACATCACCGCCGCACGCATCCACGCCCTCCCGGCGCTGTACAAAGCGGCCGCCGATGGCCTGCCCACCCTGGCCGACAAGGGCTACATTGGCGCCGGCATCGGCATCCTCATCCCGGTCCGGCGCCCGAAGGGCCAGTCCGAGCAAGCTCTGCACACCGACACGCGAACCACGAACAGCCTGATCAGAGCCATCCGAGCCCTCGGCGAACGCGCCGCAGCCGAGCTCAAGCAGCGCTGGCGCACCCTGCAGCACGTCACCATCAGCCCCAGCCGGATCGGCGACATCGCCCGCGCCGCCCTCGTCCTCAACGGAATCTGGAAGTGATCACCGCTGAGAAAACGTCACTGATGTGCTCAAGGGCGAACTCGGCTTCTCCGGCTTCGTGGTGTCCGACTGGGCGGCGATCGACCAACTCGACGGACAGACCGGATTCACCGCGGCGGAGATCTCCACTGCGGTCAACGCCGGCATCGACATGGTGATGGTGCCCAACGAATACACCATGTTCATCGACCTGCTCCGCGGTGAGGTCCAGAACGGACATGTGCTGCTCTCCCGGATCGACGACGCCAACCGCAGGATCCTCACCAAGAAGTTCCAACTCGGTCTTTTCGAGCATCCGTTGACCGACCGCAGCTACACCTCCACGGTGGGCTCCGCCGCACACCGGGCGCTGGGCCGCCAGGCCGTGCGCGAGTCCCAGGTGCTGCTCAAGAACGACGGCGGGGTGCTGCCGCTGGCCAAGTCGGCCAAGGTGTTCGTGGCCGGCAAGTCGGCCGACGACATCGGCAACCAGAGCGGCGGCTGGACCATCAGCTGGCAGGGTGCAAGCGGCAATACCACCCCGGGTACGACGGTCCTGCAGGGCATCCGGGCCACGGTCGCCGACCCTTCCAAGGTCACCTACGACCGCTACGGGAACGGGATCGACAGCAGCTACAACGTGGCCGTGGCCGTGATCGGCGAGACTCCCTACGCGGAGGGCAAGGGCGACCGGCCCGGCTCGCTCGGTCTGGACCAGGAGGACCTCACCACCCTGGCCCGGCTGAAGGCGAGCGGCATCCCCGTGGTGACGGTGCTGGTCTCCGGGCGACCACTGGACATCGCCGCCCAGCTGCCCGACTGGAAGGCTCTGGTGGCAGCCTGGCTGCCCGGCACCGAGGCCCAAGGTGTCGCGGACGTGCTCTTCGGCGACTACAACCCGACCGGGAAGCTGCCGATGACCTGGATGCAGAGCGCCGACCAGGAGCCGATCAACGACGGCGACGGCAAGACCCCGCTGTTCCCGTACGGATACGGCCTGAGCTACCCGTCCGGCCCGGCACCCTCGCAGACGCCCACGACGACACCGACGGCCCCGTCCACGACTCCCCCCGCGACCACTCCCCCGGCAACCACTCCGCCGGCAACTACTCCCCCGGCGACGAATCCGCCGACCGCCGCAGCCGGCTGCACGGCGCAGGCAACCATGACCGGCTCCTGGTCGGGAGGCTTCCAGGCGGACATCACGGTGCGGAACAGCGGCAGCACTGCCCTCACGGGGTGGCGGGTCAGCTGGACACCCGCCTCCGAACAGACCGTTACGAACCTCTGGAACGGCGTACTGACCCAGAGCGGCAGCTCCGTCACCGTGACCGACGCCGGATGGAACGGCTCCCTGACTCCGGGCGCCTCGACCTCCTTCGGCTTCACGGCCGCCGGCCCGGCTACCCTTCCGACGCTGTCCTGTACGGCCTCCTGACACCGCTGCGGCGTCCGGGCCTGGCGCGCGCGGGCGGGGGCGCAGGCGCGGACCGCGACCTTGCGCGCGCCCGACCCCGGCCTGCGGCACCCGGCGCCGCCCGCCCGCGCTCGGGCGGCGCGGCGGTGCGCGCCGTGCGCGGCGCGGCGGACCGCCCGCGGCGCTGCGCTCCCCGGCTGCTCAGGGTGTGGCCCGGTTGCGCAGCAGGACGTCGAGGGAGTCCACAATCCAGGCCCAGGATTCCTGCGCGCTTGGGGCGCTGTGCTCGAAGCCTCCGGCCAGCTCCAGGCTGACGTAGCCGTGGAAGACGCTGCCCAGCATCCGGACCGCGTGCGTCTGGTTCGGTTCCGTGAGGTCGTAGCCGCGCAGGATGGCCCGTGTCATCTGTGCATGCCGCACACCGGCGCTGGCGGCCGCCGTCTCGGGATCGAGCCGGAGCCGGGCCGCGGCGTAGCGGCCGGGGTGCTCCCGGGCGTAGTCGCGGTAGGCATCCGCGAAGGCGGCCAGGGCGTCCTTGCCGGCGCGTCCGGCGAGGGCAGCGGCGACCCGGTCGGCGAGCTCCTCCAGCGCGAAGAGGGCGATTCTGGTCTTGAGGTCCTGCGAGCTCTTCACGTGCGAGTACAGACTCGCGACCTTGACGTCGAACCGCCGGGCGAGTGCCGAGACGGTCACCTGGTCGAAGCCGACCTCGTCGGCCAGCTCCGCCCCTGCCCTGGTCAGACGTTCCGGTGTCAGCCCTGCTCGAACCATAACCCTTCTCCCATCCGGCGACAACCATTATGCATTTACCTAAAGCCTTTAGGCAACTTAGCATCCCACTCATGAATCCGCTGACCGAGCAAGAGATCCGCACCGCCTTCGTGAACTGCACCAAGGGTGAGGCCAAGCGTCTCTTCGTCCCCCACGACCTGGCCGAGAGACCCTGGGAGGACCTGGACTTCCTCGGCTGGCGCGACCCACAGAACCCCCACCGCGCCTACCTCGCCACCTGGCTGGACGGCCGCCAGGTGGCACTCGTGCTGCGCAGCCCCGGCGCCGCCGCCTGGCAGACACGGCGCAGCATGTGCTCGCTCTGCCTGACCACCCACACCGGGGGCGTCTCGCTGATGGTCGCCGCCAAGGCCGGAAGAGCCGGGCAGCAGGGGAACTCTGTGGGTGCCTACATCTGCAGCGACCTCGCCTGCCCGCTGTATGTGCGGGGCAGGAAGGACGCGGGCATCGGCGCCCGGCTCCCGGAGTCGCTCTCCACGGAGGAGAAGATCCAGCGGACCCTCGCAAATCTCGCCCGGTTCATCGCCAAGATCACCACCTGACGCCCACGGCCGCACACGTCAGCGCCGCATCTGCCGAAGGGCCCACCCCGCCCCAGGGTGCTGATCAGTGGCGGGCGGTCAGTGCGGCTTGGACGGACGAGAACAGCGGCGCGCCGTCGCCTCCGACGAGTCCTCCTTCTCAACCGCCAAGGGTTCAATCGAACCGGTGCGGGGCGATCCCTGAGCAGCGCAGGTTCAATCCGGGTGGACGCATTCTGCGGAGCACGACGGAGACATGCCGAGCGGTCGCGTCGACGTGGTCGGCGAGGTGACTGAGGGTGGGCTTGTCACCTCCCCACCCTGGGGCGACATCACGGCAACCGCTGCGATCTCTCGCCCCGGCCTGTACCCCGAGCGCCGAGCACCGAGCGGCAGGGGCCGAAAGAGCTCGATACGCCCGTCAGCCACACGTCACACACGCGGGCGCACCAGCAGCCGGCATCGCTGTCACAGCCAAGCCCTTGTCTGTCGAGTGATCACGAGTTATCGTGCCCCCGCGCATATCCGGGGATCATGGCAGGTGGGGGAAGATGGCCGACGACGTCAACGACGAGTCCGCGCAGGAACCGGGTGCTTGGGGGCAGGTCATCGCGGCCGTGGCGATGGTCGCTGCGCTCGGTCTCGGTCTGTGGACCTTCGGGAAGACATCGTCCTCGGACAGTGCCCAAAAGCCTGCCACCTGCTCGGGCGGGGCAGCCGAGGACTCGTCGCGGCGCATCTCCGGGGCGCAGCTGTGCGAGGCCCTCAACCGTCCCGATCTCGCCGCCGTGCTGGGCACGCCAGGGGAGAAGGCGAAGACCGCCAGCGGTAGCGGTGGCTCCCTCAAGCTCGCGGGCGGCACGGAGATTGCCACTCCGTCCGCCCGGGTCGAGTTCGAGACCTACACCGTGACGCTGTCGGCCACCTACGACCACCTTCCGGTGGCCGGGTCCGCCGTACTCCTGGGGGACGGCGCACTGCAGAAGACGGTTCTGGGCCGCCCGGCGGTCCTCTACTCGGACCGCACCATCAACATCAGTTTCCGCCTCGACGGAAGCGACTCCAACAGCGGTCCCGGCGCCCCGGCGCGTGCCCTCACCGTGGCGCTGGACGCCAAGGACAGGGGTGGCTCCATCGATGTGGCGCTGTGGCGTGCGGACGGCCTGGTGCCGGACGACTCCGTGCTGCTGCGCGTCGCCGAGACGGTGCTGCCGACGGTGCCGGGGTGGGCTGCCGGCGTGTGACTGCCCTTGGCAGTTCCCCGGCCATCCCCGCGCCTGGGAGCCAGGCGGTCTGACGGGGCATTCGGCCGGCTCTGCTGACCGGCGACCCTTGCACAGCACCTGGGTGCTGCTGTCAGCATCGGCGGCGGTTGAGTACGCCGACAAGAGTGGCCAGGTCGGCGGCGCCCGCCCGGTCGTCCGCATAGCGGGTGGTCTGAAGAGGCCCGACCTCCGGAAGGACGATGTCCTCGCGGGCCAGGACGTGGACCAGGGTCAGCAGCGCCGCGCGGGCATTCCCGTCGGCGAGGGGATGGAAGAACGCCACGTCGAGGTACGCGCGGGCCGCACGGGCCGCCAACGGGACGTCCGGGTCGGTGGCCTCGCGCAGACAGGCGGCGAAGTCAGCCTGGATGCGCGAGGTCAGGCCGTAGCGCTCACGGCCGGCCTTCGCATAGGCGTCGTTCGTCCTGAACGGCGCATGTGCTTCGCCGAGGACCTCGCACTGCCATGCGGCCAGCAGGGCGAAGTCCAGTGGGGCGCGGCCTGCGGCATCGGCCCGGGCCAGGGTGTGGGCGGCGAGCAGACGCTCCGCACGGACGGGGTCCCGTCGGCGGACCGGCCCCTCGCACCAGGCCCGGAACCCGTCACGCACAGGAGGAACCCGCCGCAGAACGGGTGCTTATTGCCAGTCGGTCTCACGGCGAACACTCAGCCAGATCGCAAGACTGTCAGTAGTGGTCATGGTGTTCCTCCAGGGCCGCCCGCTCACGGTGGTCCCGGTAGGGGGCCCGGCCGGTCAGGCCGACCGCCAGGTCGTCCGCAACAGAGTCGATCAGTGTCTGCTCCGGGGTGACCCAGCTCTTGAACCGGCCGCCGATCGCTGACTCCACCGCCTGCTCGGCCTCGGCCTGGCCCATACCGGTGGTGGTGAGGAACCAGCGCAGGACCAGCGCGGCCTGCCCGTACCAGCCGCCCTCCGCTCCCGAGTCCAGCGCGAGTGTCACCAGCCGGACGCAGGCCCGCTCCAGATGCCAGCTGCGATCCTCGGCAGTGGCGTCCGGTGGCGGCGCGAGCTCTGCAAAGCGCTGAGCCAGGCCTTCCAGCCACTGGCGCCACTCCAACAGCGCGGCCACGACGCGAGCTGCGGTCTCGTCAGGGGTCGTCACCGAGCTTGCCCCGGTGACCCAGCTGCCGATGGGCCCGCCATGGCGGTGGCACCAGTCCCATCCCTGAGCCCAGTTGCCGTAGCGCCCTCGAATGATCGCGGCTATCTGGCGTTCGCACCAGTATTCGCCCTGCCACCGGCCCGCCATGCCGGAGAGCACAGGTGGCACCCATGCGCGGACCAGCGTGCGCAGCCGGGCTTCTTCGTCCTCGTCCCAGGTGAACGGGTGCCGGGTCGGGTCGAGATCGGCCCAGTTCCGCAAGCTGGTGGGCGAGGCGGGCGGCACGAGGTTCTCGGGGAAGGGCAGGGTGTCCCGGTTGTACGTCAGGGCCGGCCCACTCTCTCGGTCGACTGTGCTGGGCTCATCAGTCTCGGTCCGCAGACCGTGGTTGGCCAACGGTTTTCCGGACCGAAGCCCGGTGCGGGGGACGCCGGATGGTTCTCGATCGCTTCGGTCCCCGCCGAGGGGTCCCGTCGGCTATGTTGAACACGTTCAAATCCGCTCGCTCGAAGAGGGAGCTCATGGGGGACTCGTCAAAGAGCCACGCAAGGATCCACCGGCGGCAGTCCGGACTCGCGTACGCCGCCTTGCTCGCCGCCCTGCCCGGGCTGATCTTCGGTGTGGACACCTACCTGGCCGGTTTCTTCGTCCTGACCTTCGCGCCGCTCACGGTGCCACCGTTTCTGCGGCGACATCCGAGCGCCTTCACCATGACCTGCACAGCGACCGGGGTGGTGTTGGTGGCCTGGTCGGTCGTGGGCGTCCTGCTCGGGATGTTCCTCTTCCTCCCCTCAGCCGTGCTGCTACTGCTTGCCGCAGCGGCGGGCCCCCGGAGAAGCCCCGGCGTCGCACGAGTGCTGAGCTGGGCCGGAGGGCTGGTGTTCGCAGGCGTCGTGCTCGGCTCCGCGATGTGGTGCCGGCACTTCTCTGTGCGTGCCGCCCAGGCAGAACCTCACACCTACCAGGCGGTGGTCGACGCGGACTGGGAGAGGCGGGTCGGCCTCGGGCAGGCCACTGAACGTCTGAAGACATTCGGAGCCGTGTCCGTGTGGGTCAGCAGCGCGGGCGGTGAGGACAAGGCCTACCTGGAGGTCAGATTCTCCGAGGGCCTCTCCGACGTGGATCGCGCCGAACTCAAGGGACGGATATCGGAACTACCCGGTGTCGGCAGGGTCGATCTGTGTCCAGTGCGCGACTGCGGATGAACAGGACCCGAAAACCACCATGGGCGCCGCAGCGATCCTCCACGACCGCGCGCAGCGGATGGCACTGTTCCGTCCCTCCTGCCGCGGTGACACCCAGCACGCGCACCGTTCACCTCCGCCCACAACGCCGGCTCCCGGACCCTGCCCGGCGTCAGCCGGCAGGCCGCACCCCTTCCCGGGCAGTGCGACAGCGGCACCGCGCGCAGCCGGGCCGAGCGACGCCCGTGGTGCCCTCGGCACGCCTCACGGGTGATGCCCGGCATCATGGCCTGACGGGGACTGCTGCTCCTCCGAGCGGGCGGCACGCCGGACGCGACGCAGTCTGACGGCGAAGAGCAGAGCCGACGCGGCAAAGAGCACTCCGGTGATCGCCAGCCATCGGCCGAGGTAGACATTCTCGGGCAGCCCGGTGGCGCCCTCGTAGGGGGCCGAGAGGTCGAGAATGAGGGGGAACCACACCAGGAGCAGCACCCCGGAGAGGAAGGCGGGGACCCTCAGATGGTTGATCCACGGCGCCGTGGGCACCGGCTGCGCGCGGTGCCGCATCACGGACAGCGCGGACAGGTCCGCGAGTGAGTAGAGCGGCAGCAGGACCAGGTCGTGGACCACCGCCGCGCCCACGAGCCAGACCGCGACCTCCAGCGGCCGGGCGGCGAACAGCCGCACAGCGGCGTAGCCGGTGAGGGCGAACGACGCGATGAGGACCAGCAGATGCAGGGGACCCGCACCGTACCAGCGGGGCAAGCGTGCCATGGTCATGTCCTGAAGGTCAGTCGGTGCACCCATTTGGTGTTGTTCACACCGGGGTTCGCCGGGACGATGATGCGGGCCGGATAGCCGTGGTCGAGGGAGAGGTCCGCCCCGTTGACCCGAAGCGCCAGCAGGGCCCGCGGGTCGTGGATCTGGTTTCCCCGCAGGACCACCGAGCTGTAGGGGCCCGGCGGTTGGACCGATTCGACCAGCACGCTTCCGGCGTCGGGGAGGCCGGCCATGGCGGCGAGGTCGGTGAGCCGCAGGCCGCTCCAGTGCTGGTCCTCGGTGGACCATCCCTCCACGCAGGCGATCGGCAGCGCTGCTGTGTGTTGGTGCATCGCGAGGAGTTGCGCGCGGGTGAGGACCTGGACCGGCCCGCGGCCGTGCACCTCCAGCCGCCAGTCGGGGCCGACGTGCGCGGCGGTGATGCCGACTGCGGCGGCGGTCTTGTTGATCTGGAAGCCGTTGGGTCCGCTGCGGGGGTTGCGGTTGTGCGGGGCGAGCAGCGCGGTGCCGCGCAGCCGGCCGCCGATGCTCTGTCCTGCGGTGACGCCCAGGAGGAGCAGCGATCCGGCTCCCACCAGTCCGACGGCGCCGCGCCGCGTGATGCTCGGCCTGGCGGGGTCGGCTGGGACCAGACCGTCGGGGTCGGGGGGTTCGGGTCGGGTGTGGGCGAGGTCGGTACGGAGTTCCGCCAGCAGTCCACGGGAGCGCAGGGCCTTTGTCATCCGACCGAGCCTGAGGCAGACATGGACGGTGAAGGCGGCGATGAACACCCACGCGCCGTAGAAGTGGAGGGTGTAGAAGGAGCCCGGGAAGACGTAGTGGAGCTGGATGTTGAGGATTCCGGTGATGAACTCGAAGACGGCTCCGCCCACCAGCAGGAGCAGGGAGAGCCGCTCGAGCGCCTGGGCCGCCGACCGCAGGGGCGGCCACTCGAAGAGTTTCGGGATGACCGACCAGAGCTTGGCCAGCAGCACGGGGACGAGGGCCACACCGAGCGTCACATGGACGCCCTGGGTGAGGCGGTAGAGCCAGTAGGGGTGGGTGGGCCAGTCGAAGAGGTAGAAACCCAGCAGTCCCTTGTCGGGTGTCTGGTCGTTGAGCCGGCCCAGCGACGGGTTGTAGGCCGCGTAGGACAGGGCGCCGGTGACGAACAGCACCGGGATGCCGAGCAGCAGCACCAGGCCGAAGACCGAAGTCAGCCAGGGGCCGCGGATCGGGCTGCGCCAGAAGCCCCGCCGGAACGGTCCCGGGGGCGCGGGCAGTTGGGCCAACCGCTGCGCGGCCGGGCGGACGCGGCCTGCCGTGCGGGCGCGGACACCGGCGAGCTGCTGCCGCAGCCGGGCGCTGGTGCGCTTCAGGTGCCTGGCCCGCCCGGGGGAACCGAGGCCGGGGGCCGTTCGCCGTTCTCCATCCACCGTCTCCTTGTCTCCGGGTACCGCTCCGGGTACCGCTCTGCGTGGTCCGCGCCGGCATTCCTCACGTCCCGCTTCCCGTCCGCTCCCTTGCCGATCGGGCAGCGGTCCGCAGGGCCGGAGCCACCACCGCGGTCAGTGCGGCGGCGTAGGCCCAGGTCTGCACGGCGGGGTTGCCGTGGGCGAGGTACACCGCTGTCCCGGCCAGCGGTACGCCCAGCCACTCCCAACTGCCGTCCAGCGCGACCAGCACGACGATCAGCAGGGCGTACCAGGGGTATCCGGGGGTCAGCGCCAGGAAGGCCGTGCCGGTCACCAGCAGGGCGCCGCGCCAGGGTCGCGCCGGATCCCCGTAGCGCAGGACCCAGCCGCATGCCGCTGCCACCGCGAGCAGGGCCGCGCCCTGGGCGAGCGTGTCGGGGAGCACCAGCCGTAGCAGGCTGAAGCGATGCAGCTGCCCGTCGTCGTATCCCTCTTCATGGAGGTAGCCGGGCAGGTAGCCGAGCACCGCGGCGCCGTCGGACACCGCGTAAGGAAGGTAGGCCAGAGCGAACGCGGCCATCGCGGCCGCGACGGCGAGCAGGGCGCTGCGGCGGCCGGCGCGCGGCGCGCGAGGGCGCAGGACTCCGGAGAGCAGCCCGGGCACCGCCAGTCCTGGCAGCAGTTTGACGGCGGCGGCGGCGCCGAGCAGCGCGCCTGCCGCCGCGGTGGTGCGGCGGCGGGCGGGTGCGGCGGCCAGGCCGAGCCCGGCTGCCGTGAGCAGGGCTCCGAGCGCGTCGATGTGGGCGTTGTTCACCGCCTCCAGCGGTACTGCGGGGCACCAGGCCCACAGTGCCGCCTGCCACTGCCGTTCGCGGCCGGCCCGTCGGCGCAGTACGGCCAGCAGCACCCCGGTCGTGGCAAGCGCCGTCAGCACTCCGCTGACCTGGACGGCCTTGTGCCGGGCTCCGGCAGGAGCAACGGTCTGCACAGCCGCGAACCAGCCCTCGGCCACCGGCGGGTAGATGGTCCGCACCGTCGGGCGGTTGATGCGGGTGCAGATCGGGCCGGGGGCGGGGTGCAGGTCCCAGGCCCGGCAGTCGGTTCCGGTGGGGAAGAGCCATCGGTCGCGCAGTGCGGTGAGGGCCGGGTCGGCCGGGGTGTGGCCGTACGGTGAGATCCCGGCCGCCTGCACCCGGCCGTCCCAGGCGTACCGGTAGGAGTCGTCGCTGGTGCGCGGAGGTGCGACCAGTCCGGTGGCCGCGATGGCCAAGCTGCCTGCTGCGACCAGGGGCAGCAGTCGGCGGGCGGGGATACGGCGCGCCATCACGACGGCTGCGGCGAACAGTGCCCAGCACAGGGCGTACCAGCCGAACAGCCCGCCGGTGTGGCCGAGGTCCCCGCCGCTGCGCAGGGTCACCAGCAGGCAGCAGGTCAGGGCCGCGAGCGTCGCGGCGCAGAGCGCGGTACGGGCGCCGGGGGTGTGCCACCGGGAGGAGCTGCGTGCGATCGGCGGGGAGTCCTCGCCGGTGCGGGTACGGCGGTTCGCTCTGGCGCGAGTTCGGGTCCGGTCGGGGTTTCCGGCTGTGGGTGGCATGCCGTCACCTGGCCAGGGCCACAAAGTGGCGTCCTGCCGACGTCCAGGCTTCCGCGGTGCGCAGGCCGGCCAGTCCGCCCTCCCTGAGCGCGGCCCGGGCGCCGAGCCGGGCCCAGGGGAACGCGGGTCCGCGTCGGCCCGCGTCGTCCTCCATGCACACCTCGATGCGTTCGTCCAGGTCGTCGGGCTCCACTTCGGCGATCAGCCGGCCTTCGGGGGCGAGCAGTGCCCGGGTCCGGGTCAGCAGGCAGCCGGGGTCACCGCCGATGCCGAGGTTGCCGTCGATCAGCAGGACGGTGCCCCATCGGCCCTCGCCCGGCAGCGGGTCGAAGACCGAACGGCGCAGGGCCGTGCCGCCCAGGCTGCGGGTGTGGTGTACGGCGGCGGCCGCCAGGTCCACTCCCAGGGCCAGGGTCCCGGCGGCCATCAGTTCGGCCACCAGCCGACCTGGCCCGCAGCCCACGTCCAGCACGGGGCCCCGACCGGCGCAGCGGTCCAGGACGCTGCGGTCGGCTGCGTCGGGAGGGCCGCACCAGCGTTCCACATCCAGCCGGTGGCGCCCGCCGTCGGCCCTGCGCAGCCACAGCGGGCCCCGGCCGGCCAGCACCGCGGCGCCGTAGGGGCCGTCGGACCAGGGCCGCCCAGAACGGGATGAAGCAGACCGCGACGAAGCAGGCCGGGGCGGGGTAGACCGCGACGAAGCAGACCGGGGCGAGGCGGACCTGGTGGGCGCGGAATCCTCGACGGGCCTGCGCACCGGCTCACTACGCAGTGGCGAGGCCATGGGCACCTGCCGAGGTCAGGCCCTGCCAGCGAGCGGCAAAGCGGGTGTGCGGGGCGGCGTCCGCCACCTGCCGGGCCTCGGCGGCGGTGTCCACGTCGGTGAGGACGGCCAGGTCACGGGTGCGCAGCCCGGCTGCCGCCAGGCGGTTGCGGAGCTCGGCCCCGGTGTTCGGTGCGGACATGGGCACCCCCGGCAGCAGTCGGCGTGCGGCATCGGGCCGGGCCAGTCCTAGGGCCCAGAAGCCGCCGTCCGCCGCGGGTCCGTACCAGGCGTCGCAGTCCTGCCAGGCGTGCGGGCCGAGCGCCGGGGCGAGCAGTCCGGGGGTCAGTTGCGGGGTGTCCATGCCGACCAGCAGGGCCGGGAGGTCGGGGTCGGCCGCCTCGAAGGCGGCCGCCAGTCGCGCGTCTAGGCCGCCGCCGCACTGCGGGACCACCTGGTAGCCGGGAGGCACCCACCGTCCCGGCTCGCCGTCGAGCACCAGCAGTCGGTGGCGCACCGGCAGGCGCACTCCGATGTCCAGGGTGTCGGCCAGAGCCGCGGCGGCGACCTCTGCGGCCTGCTCCGGGGTGCATGGGGGGCACAGCCGGGTCTTCACCCGGCCCGGCACCGGCGCCTTGGCGATCACCAGCAGGGTGCCGGTGACCGGTGGTCCCTGGGTGCGGGCCAGCACCCGCCGCATGTCGTGCACGGCCTGCCGGGTGCCGCGCACCGTACCGGTGACCTTCGAACGGCCGGCGCGCGGCCGGTAGTCCACCGGCTCCTCGGCGATCCGCAGCCCCAGCGCCGCCGCGGACAGGACCGTCTCCAGCGGGTACCCCGAGCGGCGGTCGGTCTGTGCCAGGGCCAGCAGCGCCTCGCGGCGGGCGGCCCGCATCGGACCCAGGTCGTGCAGCCGGGCTCCGGTGCGACGGCGCAGTCGCCGGGCGAGCCCGGCGTTGGCCAGCCGGGCGTGCAGCGGCCAGGCTCCTCGTCCGACGGGGACCCTGCGGCCGAGCACCAGGTCCGCCCGGCCGTCGAGGACCGGGGCGGCGACCCGGTGCAGCTGCGCCGGGTCGAGGGAGGCGTCGCAGTCGAGGAAGCAGACCACTTCGGCGGTGGCTGCCGCGAGTCCGGCGTGGCAGGCGGCGCCGAACCCGCGCCGGGGCTCGTGCACCACGGTCGCGCCCAGTGAGCGGGCCAGCTCCGCGGAGCCGTCGGTCGATCCGTTGTCCACCACGATGGGCCGCCAGCCCGCGGGGACACGTTCGAGCACCCAGGGCAGGGCAGCGGCCTCGTCGAGGCAGGGCAGGACGACATCCACCGAGGTGAGGGAGGGTGGCTGCTGAGTCGGAGTCACGCTGTCACGTTACGAGCGGGAGGCGCGCCGGAGGCGTTACGACGCCTTACGGAAGTACTACGAGGCCGGACATTGCCGGATTTTACGGACAGCACCCGGCCTAGACTGCTCCGCATGGCCGAAAGCATGCCCGGGCAGGACCTCCCCTCCGACGAGACACGGCACAGGGTGCTTGTCGTGGACGACGACCGCACCGTCGCCGAGGTCGTCTGCGACTACCTCGCCCGAGCGGGCTACCTGGTCGACGGCGCCCAGGACGGGCCGGCCGCACTCGCCCGGGCCGCGGCCCACCGCCCCGACCTGGTGGTGCTCGACCTGATGCTGCCCGGCCTGGACGGCATCGAGGTCTGCCGGCGGCTGCGCGCCGCCGACCATGAGGCCGGACGCCCGCCCCTGCCGGTGGTGATGCTCACCGCGCGGGGCGAGGAGGCCGACCGCATCCTCGGGCTGGAGGTCGGCGCCGACGACTATGTCACCAAACCCTTCAGCCCACGCGAACTGGTCCTTCGCGTCCAGTCGGTGCTCCGCCGCACCACCGTTGCCGGGGCAGCCGTGACCGCGGGCACGGGCCGCCTCGTAGCCGGTGACATCACCCTGGACCCGGCAGCCCGCCGCGCCTTCCGGGGCGAACGCGAACTCGCCCTCACCATCCGGGAGTTCGACCTTCTCGCCTTCCTGCTGCGGCACCCCGGGCAGGCCCTGTCCCGCGAGGAGCTGATGCGCCGCGTGTGGGGGTGGGAGTTCGGCGACCTGTCGACGGTCACCGTCCATGTCCGCAGGCTGCGCGAGAAAGTCGAGGACGACCCCGCCGCGCCGCGGCTGATCTCCACCGTCTGGGGCGTCGGGTACCGCTTCGACACCGCAGCCACCGCCATCGACGCCGGCACCAGCACCAGCACCAGCACCAGCACCGCCATCGACACCGGCACCGCCATCGACACCGCCCAGGAGAGAACCCCGTGAAGGACCTGCTGCTGATCGCCGCGATGGCCGCCCTCGGGGCCGGCACGGTCGGCCTCGCCGCCGCGCCCGCCGTACGGCTGCTGCGCCGCCGTTCCGTGGCCGCTTCACTGTTCGCGGTCGCGGTTGTAGCCGCGGCGGCCATGACGGCCGGAACGGTCATGGTGGCGCAGGCCATGTTCCTGTCCGACCACGACCTCGGCGTGGTGATGGCGGTGGTCGGCATGTCCGCCCTGGCCGCCCAGGTACCCGCACAGCTGATCGGGCGCAGGGTGGTCGCCGGCAGCCGCGCCCTGGTCGCCGCCACCGACCGGCTCGGCAGCGACGAGGGCTTCACCGCACCCCCGGGGCTTCCCACCAGCGAACTGACCGCCCTCGGCCGGGCGCTCGAGGACACCAGTGCCAGGCTTGCCGCCTCACGCCGCCGGGAGCACGCCCTGGAGGCATCCCGGCGCGAGCTGATCGCCTGGATCTCGCACGACCTGCGCACCCCGCTGGCAGGGCTGCGCGCGATGGCCGAGTCTCTCGAGGACGGCGTGGCCGACGACCCCGCCCGCTACCACCGGCAGATCCGTACCGAGGTGGACCGGCTCTCCGGCATGGTCGACGACCTCTTCGAACTCTCCCGCATCCACGCCGGCGCTCTCACCCTGAGTCTCGCCCGGGTCTGCGCCTACGACCTGGTCGACGAGGCCCTGAGCGGTGCGCGGCCCCTGGCCCGGGAGCACGGCGTGCGGCTGGTCGACGGCGGGGTGGCGGCCGAGCCGGTGGAGGTGGACGGCCGGGAGATGGCCCGGGTTCTGGCGAACCTGCTGGTCAACGCCATCCGTGCAACACCGGCTGACGGCACGGTCGCGGTGGCCGCACGCCGGGAGGGCGACGCCGTGGTGCTCTCCGTACAGGACGGCTGTGGTGGTATCCCCCCGCAGGACCTGCCCCGGGTCTTCGACACCGGCTGGCGCGGCGGCGCCGCCCGCTCACCGCGGCACGTCACCGGGGACTCCAGGGAGCATCACGGCGACACGGGCGCCGGACTGGGGCTGGCGATCGTCCGCGGCATCGTCGAGGCGCACGCAGGTCAGGCCACGGTACGCAACGTCCAAGGCGGCTGCTGCTTCGAGGTCATCCTGCCCACCCCGGGCCACCGCCTCCGGCCGACTGTCGGCGCGGCCCAGGTCTGACCTTCGTGTTCGGCCGGTTCAGCGCAGGCCCGGCCCGGCCGCCGCCTCGCGCTGCGGCACCGCGGCGAACTCGGCCATGCCGTCGGCGAAGGAGACCTCCGGCCGCCAGCCCAGCTCACTGCGCAGCCGCTGGGAGCTGGCCGTCACATGGCGGACATCGCCCAACCGGTACTGGCCGGTGACGACCGGCTCGGGTCCGCCGCAGGCCCTCGCCAGCGCCCGGGCCATCTCCCCCACGGTGCGGACCTCGCCGCTGCCCACGTTGTATGCCCGGAACGCCTCGCCGGTGCCTCCCTCGATCCGCTCCAGCGCGGCACGGTTGGCAGCGGCCACGTCGTCGACGTGGACGAAGTCCCGCCGCTGCCCACCGTCCTCGTACACCCGCGGCGCCTCCCCCCGCGCCAGCGCCGAGCGGAAAATCGACGCCACTCCCGCGTACGGGGTGTCCCGCGGCATGCCGGGCCCATAGACATTGTGGTACCGCAGCGAGATGGCGCGCCCGCCGCAAGCCCGGGCCCACACGGCCGCCAGATGCTCCTGGGCCACCTTGGTGGCCGCGTACACATTGCGTGGGTCCGGTGCCGCGCTCTCCTGCACCAGCTCCGGCTGCAACGGCCGACCGCACTCGGGGCACCGGGGCTCGAACAGACCCGCCTCAAGATCCGCCACCTGCCGCGGCGCAGCCGTGACCTCCCCGTGGTCGGTGCAGCGGTAGCGCCCCTCCCCGTACACCACCATGGAGCCCGCCAGCACCAGGCTGCGCACCCCGGCCCGGGCCATGGCCGCGAGCAGGACGGCGGTGCCCAGGTCATTGCAGCCCACGTAGCTCGGAGCGTCGTCCAGGTCGAGCCCCAGCCCGACCATGGCGGCCTGATGGCAGACCGCCTGCACCCCGCACAGCGCCTGCGCCACGATCGCCGGCTCACGCACATCGCCCACCAGCAGCTCCACCCCGGCCGGCAGCGGCGGCCCGGCATCCCCGCGCCGATGCACCTCGGGCAGCAGTGCGTCCAGCACCCGCACCTCATGCCCGTCGGCCGCAAGCTGCGCGGCCACCCGCGACCCGATGAACCCCGCTCCGCCCGTCACCAGAACCTTCATAAAGGCGACGCTAATCAGCGACACCCGCTCTGTCCGGCTCCGACAGGCCCGGACGGCACTGCGTCATCACACCGTAAGACCTCGACGCGGCAGACGGACCACCCGCCGGCGCTCGGAAACCCGGCAGTCTTGTCCCAGGTGCTCCTGCGGCCAGGAGACCCGCTCCGGCCGGCGACAGCGCCCCGGCACCATGCGTATGGCCAGTCAGGTGAGGTGCGGCGCAGCGCCGTTGGCTCGCCGGCGCCACCGTGCGCCTACCCATCCGTGAAGGGCCGACAGAACGCCGACTCGGGTGGGACCGGTCACGTTGCGGCGCGCCATCAAGCAGGCTTCGGTTCATACCCTTCGGCGGCCGATCCAGACCCGGTCGGCCATGGCCCTGCCGTAGCAACGGTGTCCTGCGGCGCGCTGTCTCCGACGGAGCGGCGGTGCACGGCCTGCTGCGGCGCACGGGCGGTCAGCGGCAGGAGCCACCTGCGCCAGGAGGTATGTGTGCGGTGCGACGGGGGTAGGGACAGCGCATGGCCTGCCGCATCACAGAGCTTGTGTTGGATTGCCGTGACCCGGAACTGCTTGCCGGCTTCTGGTGCGAGGTTTTGGGCTTTGTGGTGTTGGGGCGCGAGGGCGACGATATCGAGATCGGCCCCCGGGAGGGGGCTGACGGCCTTCAGCTCACTCTGGTGCTCAGCCGGACCCAGGAGCCGAAGAACGGCAAGCTGCCCCTGCACTTCGATCTCAACAGCACCGACCGAGACCAGGATGCCGAACTCGAACGTCTCCTTGCTGCGGGGGCGCGGTTCGCTGACGTCGGCCAGAGCGGCCAGGAGTCCTGGTATGTGCTCGCCGACCCGGAAGGGAATGAGTTCTGCCTGCTCCGGGCCCGCGTCTCCTGAGCTGATACAGGTCTGCCGGCCTGCACGGACGCCACCGGAACCAACTGCCTGACTCGGCCACTCCAGCTTCGTGCCGCTCGTTCCAGCCGACGGAGATCACCCACTGCTCGCGCTCCATCACCACCGCCGCGCCGCCCGCCGCAGCCTGAGTACAGGTGCGGTCGGTTCCCGTGAACAGAGCCGGCGGCGGGGTGGTTCACCGTCAGGAGCACCGATACGGTGACCGCATGGACAAGGACGAACAGCTGCTTCACGCCTCGTCGTTCGGCGCTGCGGCGGTCGCATACGCCGAGCACCGCCCGGACTACGCGCAGGCCGCGGTGCGCTGGGCACTGGAGGCCGCGCCCGGCCTGCGCGTGCTCGACCTGGGCGCCGGGACCGGGAAGCTCACCGCCACGCTGGTCGCGCTGGGCGCCGAAGTGATCGCGGTCGAGCCCGACCCGGCGATGCTGACCGAGCTGCGCCGCTCACTGCCGGCTGTCCACGCCCTGCCGGGTAGCGCCGAGGCGATACCGCTGCCGGACGCGTCCGTCGATGCCGTGCTGGCCGGCAACGCCATGCACTGGTTCGACATGGCCGTCGCGGGACCGGAGATCGCCAGGGTCCTCGCACCCGGCGGCATCCTGGCCGGCCTCTGGAACGTGATGGACGACGGGGTCGAATGGGTTGCCGGGCTCGCACAGGTCAGCGGCAGCGCGGCCATCGGACCGCGTGACACGCCCACCAGCTGGCGCGCCGAGACGGCCGACATGCACCTTCCCAGGACTGACGCGCCTGCCCGGTTCGGTTCGCCGGAGCAGGCCGAGTTCCCGCATGGGCAGCGCCGCACCGCCGACTCTCTCGTGGCGACCCTGGCGACGCGCGCGGGGATGCTGGTCATGCCCGAACAGGAGCGAGAGGCCGCGCTGGGCCGGATCCGTGCATTCCTCGCCGGCAGGCCGGAGACCGCCCACGGCGAGTTCACTCTCCCGATGCTGACCGGCGTGCTGCGCGTCAGGCGGCTGTGAGGCATCACGTCGGAAGCGCCCGAGGAGCGCCGCACGCCGTCCCACGCGCATGGCCGGTCCGCTGATGCGGCCGCCGAGCCTGTGATGCCCCGTCACTTGCCATATCGATGACGGCGTTTCACAGCGACCACGGCGCGATCCGCTGCCGTGCGGTTCGCCGAAGCGGCTCCGGCCAGTAGTCTGCCGCTGCCGTTCCCACGAGAAGGAGACCGCTGTGCCGCATGTCTCGATCAAAGCACCCGTACCCGGCATCGGCGGGTTGCTGGCCACGCGACCGGACACGGCGCAGCCGCTGATGTTGCTGGCGGAGACGCTGCTCCGCGGTCCGTCGCCGCTGTCGCGCGGCGAGCGCGAACTGATCGCGGCGTATGTGTCGGAGCGGAATGCCTGCCGTTACTGCGCGGACTCGCACGGCGCTTTCGCCGCCCAGCAGTTGGACGGAGGTGAGGAGCTGGTCAAGGCCGTGCTCGCCGATCCGGCAACGGCACCGATCGACGCTCGGCTGCGCGCCCTGCTGCGCGTCGCGGACGAGGTGCGGGCGGAGGTGACGCCGGCCTCCGACGAGACGGTCGCCCTGGCTCGGGCGGCTGGCGCGGAGGACGCGGACCTCCACGACACGGTGCTGATCGCAGCCGCGTTCTGCATGTACAACCGCTACGTCAACGGGTTGGGAACGGAACTCCCCGCCGACCCCGACCACTACCGCGACTCGGCCCGCCGGATCGTCACTCACGGCTACCTGCGACAGCGCGCCTGACCGCTGCGGTGGCCGAGGCGCCGGCGGCCCACAACCACAACGGTGGCCGCCCGGAGCTGACAGCAGTCGGGGGCTCGCACGGAAGGTGATCCGTGCGAGCCCCCGACTTCCTTCCGCAGCTGGTTACCTCGCGGCCCAGCCGAACCGCACGCCGGCGGCGGGCAGACCGCCCGCGCCGGGGGCGTAGGTGGTCACGGCCGCGACGGTGCCGCCGGTGATGTTGGACCACGGCACCGCATACAGGCTGCCATGGGTGTTCGGACCGTACGGCATGCCGAGATACAGGGCGTTACCCGTGCCGTAGATGCTGCTGCCCACCTTGTGGGAAGCGGTGGGAGTCCCCGGAACTCCGACGCTGCCCTCCTGGAGCCAGTAGTCCGCGTCACCCGGGTTGCCCTGCGTGTTGAAGATCTGCACGGCGCCGGCCTGGGCGACGCTGCCGAGGGCCTCACCGGGGATGCCGACGGCCAACTCGAGGTTGTTGATGCCGTCCCCCGGCAGGTCGGCCAGCGTCACCTGGGCGCCGAAGCGGTCGCCGGCCTCCGGGCCGCCGCTGACGTCCGCGGGGGACTGATCGATGCTCTCACCCAGGGAGATCGCGTTGAGACGGTCATTGATGAGTACGACCCGGCCCGCGTCGGCGTACGAGGTGCTGCCGACGGTGGTGTCCTCGCCGGGGACGCCGACGGCGATCACGGCGTTGGAGAGCTGCGTTTTGACGCCGTTCGGAAGAGCGAGGTACTGGTAGTAGGTCGCCGTCGAGAGCGACGCGCCGAACTGGTCGCCGGTCTCGTTCTCCGAGGTGAAGGACTTGGAGTCCTGGCTGACGAAGCCCAGCTGAGTGGGTATGCCACCGGAGTTGAGGTCGTGCGACAGGACGGTGACTGCTCCCGTGTCCGTTGCGGTGCCGGTCACCTTGCCCAGTGCGTCGGTGACGGGGAGATCCTCACCCGGAGCGCCGATGGCGATGACGGCCTCGGACGCCGCTATCGCCGAGCCGAAGTGGTCGCCGGTCTCCGCGGTGTCGTCAAGGCCTGAGGAGTCCTGGCTGATCGCAACGCTGACGCTGCCGCGCAGGTAGACGACCGATCCGGCATCGGTGGCGGCGCCGACATCCTTGCCCGGGATACCGACGAGCAGATAGGGCTCACCCGAGCTGGTCTGCCCGGCCGCGAGGGTCGCGCCCATCTGGTCCCCGGCCTTCGAGGCCATGCCCAGCAGGGCGCCGGAGCCGGAGCCCTGCTCCAGGTGCAGGGACGCCTGACCGTTGGTCAGCCCGCTCGGGGAGCCGTAGATGATGTCGGCGAACCCGGCGTCGGCTCCCCCGGGGAGGTCGTCGTACGGGGTACCCACCACCAGGTCGCTGCAGCCGTCCTCGTTGTGGTCGAAGACGGCGATCGCCTCACCGAACTCGTCACCGGCCTCCGCACTGCCCGCGATCGTGCTCAGGTCCTGGTTGAGTTCGACGGTGCCCTTGCCGCCTCCGTACACCACCCGGACCAGACCGGCCTTGGCAAAGCCGTTGACGGTCGCCTCGGGGTCGGCGATCGCGATGTCCGCGATGCCGTCGCAGTTGAAGTCGGTGATGCGGGGGGCGTCGATCTTCTGGTAGATCCAGGAGGTCAGATCGTCCACCCGGGTGGCGACGGCGCTGTTCGGAGTGCCTTCGGGGCTGTCCACCGCGTAGCAGCCCACCTGGTAGGAGCGGCTGTTCAGAGCCACCACCGGGGGCCTGTCGTCGGTGATGGGAAGGGGCCCCCCGCCGATGACGGGGCCGGTGGCCGTCGGGGTGGGAGTGGGGGTGCTGCTGGGCATCAGCACGACGGGGCCGCCGGCGTCGCCGCTGCACACACTGGCGTTGTCCTGGCCGGTGACCTGGACGTCGCTGCCGTTCACGGCGTCGACGGTGAAGGCGCCGGTGTGAAGCTTCGTGGGGGACACCTCGTCCGTGCTGCGGCCGTATCCGGCTGCCAGCAGCTGGTCGCCCGCGGCAGGGGCGGTGGTGCCGAGCTTCGCCGGGGTGACGTCCAGGACCGGCCGGGCCAGCCGGGCCAGCACCACATCCCGGCCCGGATACGGGACCAGCTCGACGACATCGCGCACAGCACCGCTGGTGCTGGTGAGGTCGGTGCGGCCGATGGTGGCCACCGTCTTCTGCGCGGGCTTGCCCGCCGGCACCGTCAGACTCGCCGCCGGGTCGTCGACGAAGCAACTGGCCGCGGTGAGCAGCCAGTACTCGTCCACCAGGACGCCCGAGCAGCCGTGCTGGTAGTCGCCCACGGTCAGCTGCGCGGTGTAGGCGTAGGAGTCGTCCGCCTGCGCGGTGCCGACGACGGCCTGGGCAGGCGAGACGAGAAGGGTCAGCGGCGTTGCCACCAGCGCGGCGGCCACGACGGCCGCGGCAGTGGAGCGGGCCTTGCGTACGGCTCTCAAAACCGGTTCCTTGTCGAAGAGGAGGGACGACGATCGGTGACGCGGTGCCCGGTCAGCCACCGGTGACAATCTCCAGCAGCGCATACTCATGCCCGGGGTCGGTACCCTCACCAACCGGGGTCCAGGTGTCCTCCGGAACGTCGACCGTGCTCTGCGCACCGTCATAGGTCATCGTGACCGTGCTGGCGTCATCACCGCCCTTGACGACATAGACCGAGGGAACCTCCAGACTGAGATACCCCGGCCCACCGGTCGTCCGGAAACAGATCCTCTCCGGCGCGGAACGGGACCAGACCTCCAGCAGCCCCGCCTCACTGTCACACTCGGCCAGCAGAATGCGGCCATTACCGCGTTTGAGTACGATGCCCTGCTCCGCAAGGATTTCATCCGCATGCGGATATGCGTAGTTCTCGACCGCATACGCCGGAGCCCCCTGCGCCACAGACGCAACGGACGGCCGGTCAGCCGAGTGGTGCACCGTCCCGAACACGGCCGCCAGCGCGGCCGCGCCGGCAGCAATGCCCGTGATCAGCGCACGAGTCGCCAGTCTCATGGATGTCCTGTTCTTCGCCTCGCCGGCAAGCAAACCGCTCACCAGCCCTCAAAGAGAGGAAATTCGCACAGCGCTACCGGCCGGGCAACCGCGAAATGCACAGAACCCGCCACATGCCCTGCGTCCATCCAGCCACGTCTACGCGCGGACGGTGGGTGTACGTAGGCGACCTACGCACCTTTCCACCCCACCTGAGCAGATCCACCACCGCACCGCCCACTCTCGCCCGGCGGCCACGGAGCAAGAAGCACAAAACCCTGCAACAGCAATTGCCGTGCCATTTCCGGACATAGATGGCGCACACACTGACGTATCGCCACTGAACGCCACGGGCACTCACACTGAGAAACCGGCGCCCCATGCGGGAGGATCCTCCCGACGATCAACGTTGGCTCGATTTGGTGACACGCGCGAACGTACCCGTCAATTCCATTGCCCTGACCGATTTAGCTCTGCAAGCATCCCTTGCCGCTCACGACCTCGAATCGCCATGCGGTGAAGCGGGGTCCCGCACGCCCGTGAAGCACACGGGCGTACGGGACACCTGCCGTGTCACTGATCACTGACTCGCCTACCGGCCTTCATGACAAGGACAAGGGACAACACGCTTATGCAGACCACGTTCTGGAGTCGACGCCGCTTCCTCAGTGCCGTCGCGGCAGTCACCGCTGCCGCGGCCTCTCCCCTGGCGTTAGCTCCCATCGCGCGAGCCGACAGCACGGACGGTGGGACCTTCGATCCGCTGCCGCTGCCGGACACCGACCGGGCCCAGGCGGTCAGGGCGTGGGTGTTGGGCGGGGAGGGCGTCAAGGCGGCTGCGGGCAACGCGCTCCACGGCGCCGACGCCGACATCCAGAGCTTCCTGGCCGAGGGCCTGTCGCAGGCAACCGCGCAGGACAACCGCACCGCGGTCCTCTCCTACCTCGGCGTAGCCGGTACGGGACTGCGCCGCGCATCGACCGACGCCCTCAACGGCGACGACAGTGAGGTGGCAGCGTTCCTCGCGGGCGCCTACCAGTCAGCCCTCGTGGAGGACCTGCGGGTGGCCACCGTCACCGTCGCGGGCACCGGAGGCACGTCCGTCAACAAGGCAGCCTCGACCGCCCTGGACACCAACACCCAGGACGCTTTCGAGGACTTCCTCCTGAACGGCCAGTACACCGCCCGCCAGACCGACATGCGGGTCCAGATCACCCAGTTGCTGGTCAGTGCCGGACCTGAGGTGAAGAAGTACGCGGGCCGGGCCCTCACCGCCAATACCGCAGCAGACTTCGAGTGGTTCCTCGACACCGGCCAGCACATCGCCCGCGCTCGTGACCAGGAGACCGCGACGATCGACGAACTGGTCGCGGTCGTCGACCGGGAGGGCAAGCACGCCCAGGCCGAGACCGACCTCGCCGTCGAAGCCTCCGACCGCGCCCAGACCGCCGCAGCGGAGGCCAAGGAGGCTGCCCTGACCGCGGCGGCGGAGGCGCAGGCAGCGCAGCAGGACGTGGAGAAGTCCGGTGCGGCCGCCCGCAAGGCAGCCACTGCCGCCAAGGGCGCAGCGAACGCCTCCCGGAACGCGATCAAGGCCTCCTCCGCCGCCGTGACCGCCTCGCGCCGCGCCGCCACGGCCGCCAGCGCGGCCGCCCACGCTGCCGCAGCAGCCGGCGCCGCGGCAGCCGGCGCCTACAACTCCGCCATCGCGGCGTCCAAGGACGCCTCCCAGGCCAGCGCGGCGAAGAACGCCGCGGTCGCGGCCCGCAACGCCGCCGCCAAGGCCCGGACCGCCGCCCAGGCCGCCGACTACGCCGCGACCGCCTCCGCGAAGGCCGCCAACGCCGGTTCGGCAGCCGCCTCCGCGGCCCGCGACGCCGCCGCGGCCGCCAATGCCTCCGCCCAGGCCGCCGCGTCCTCCGGCGCGGCACAGGCCGAAGCAGCCGAGGCCAAGCGCCAGGCGGACATCGCCAACGCCGCTGCGGGCCAGGCCACTTCCGCCGCGGCCTCCGCGCAGTCCCAGGCCAACACGTCCGCAGCGGCCGCACGCACTGCGCGCGACGCCGCCAACAGCGCGGCGGACCACGCGGACGCGGCCGCTGACGCGGCCGACGAGGCGGCGCAGTACGCGGGCCAGGCCATCGACTACGCGAACAAGTCCACCGCGCACGCCGCCGCAGCGGTCGACGCCGCCAACACCGCCAGCCAGGCCGTCCAGGACGCCATGACAGTGGCCCAGGCAGCCCAGGACGCGGAGCTGGCGCGTGTGGAGCAGGACAAGCAGCAGGGTCTTGACGAGGCCTCGCTGCTCGCCCAGTCCGAGGTCGACCAGAAGGCGGCGTACGAGAGCAACCGCACCCAGGAGCAGCAGACCTCCCAGGCCCTGCAGGACCTGATCACCCAGGCCGAGCAGGCGCTGGCCGACAACGACCTGGACTCGGCCACGACGCTGGGCCGCAAGGCCGCCGTCGGTGTCCTGGACGCGCCGGGATCGTGGTCGCGGCAGGCCGCCCAGTTCGCCCTGTCCGGTGAGGACAGTGACGTGCACGCCTGGATCAGCGCGGACCGTGACCTCGCCCAGGCCCAGGACGACGCCGAAACCGCGCTCTACCTCGCCCAGGTATCGACCCCGAACCTCGCCGACGCGGCACAGGCCGCACTGGCGAGCAGTGATCCTCAGGCAGTCCGGGACTTCCTCACCACCGGGGTGATCGCGGCCGCCGCGCAGGACAACCGCGTCGGGATCGCGCAGGTCCTCTCCACCAACCCCGGCACGGCTGTCAAGGCGGCAGCGCAGGCCGCACTCGACGACAACACCGCGCAGAAGCTGCATGACTTCTTCGCCAGCGACTACCCTGACGCGGTACGGCAGGACGACGGCGTCGCCACGGCGCAGCTCCTGTACACCGGAGGCCCTTACACCAAGGCGTTCGCCTCGGTGGCGTTGGAGGGTCCGACCTGGATGCGCAGGAACTTCATCCAGGTCGTACAGCACAAGTCGGCTCAGCTCGACTACGACTTCGCGGCCCACACCACGGCGATCAGCGGGGCGATCGCTGCGGCGGCGAAGGTCGCGTGCCTGGCGCAGCAGAACGCGGCGCTGGCCTCAAAGGCGGCCGCCGACGCCCGCAAGGCGGCATCGGAGGCAGCCGACTGGGCCTCCAAGGCGCAGGACTCGGCGAGCCAGGCCAACCAGTACGCCGCGCAGGCACGGCAGAACGCGAACGACGCGGATGCGTCCGCCGCTTCCGCCCAGGCTTCGGCGGACCGGGCCGAGGCCGCGGCGGCCACCGCGCGGGGCGCCGCCCGCTCGGCGAACTACTCGGCGAACAAGGCGATCGACTCGGCCCGCGCCGCTCTGAACTCCGCCGCCAGTGCCCAGGCGTCGGCGGCCAGCGCGCGTCAGTCCGCGATCACTGCCGGCCAGGACGCGAAGACGGCAGCGGCGGCGGCAAGCGACGCCCGCCGGATCGCTGTCCAGAAGCGCCAGGCCGAGGCGGCGGAGGCGGCTCGGCAGGCCGCTGAGGCAGCACGGAAGGCCCGCGAGGACGGCACCAACCCCGCCGACAACGACACCAACGACCAGGTCAACGAGAGCGGGACCGAGAGCGACGACCTTCCCTGGTGGAAGGAGGACGCCGAGCGATATGCCGAGTATTCCGAATCGCTGGCCCAGGCCAGTTCGTTCGCCGCGGTCGGCGCCTACGGCCTGGCCGGCTTCTCCGCGCTCACCGGCGACGAGCCGGGTGCCCTGGTGCTGGTGGGCGTCGCGGAGTTCCTGGACCAGGTGTCCGTGGGTGCCGACGTCCTCGGCACCGTGTTCACCGGTATCAGGTACGGGGTCAACAGCAAGGAGTTCGCCCACTCCGCCGGGCTGACCGCGCTGTCGCTGATCACCTTCGGCCAGGCCAGGGTGATTGACAGGTCCTTCGAGAAGGTGGCTCCGGTGGGCACCAAGGTCATATCCGCCGTCCACACTCTTACGTCCTCGAGCGTCCACTGGCTGTCGAGCCACTGGTGACATCGCGGGGCTGGGGCCAGTCGGCCCTGGCAGGACTCCCGGGGGCCGGCACGGAACTCGTTCCGTGCCGGCCCCCGGGCCTTTCCGGCTCTGCCGCTCCATCTGTCCGCCGACCTGGATCGGCTGACGCACTACAACGCCGCTCCGGGCACAGATCCTGAGCTGTCGCCACACTCCGGACCTCGAACGCCGCAAGGCGTGGAGCCGGATCGGCCGCCGGACGGGCGATCCGAACTGCCCGCCATCCGGGGGCACCCGCGCCTCGGGCCGTCGGAGTTCCCCGAGGACCTCCCCGACCGCCAACAGGACGAACCTGCCCGGACCGCACCCCAGGGCCCGCGTCTGCAGTGCGCGTACCCGCCCGGAATCGTCCGCTGCCGTTCATGCTCACATCGGTAGGCGGCGGAAGCATCCGCTGCTTCCGCCGCCTACCGGGTTTTCGGGTCAGGCGATCTTCATGCTGCTCCAGGCGAAACTCTTGACTTCGGATTCCCACAGCCTGACGGGGTTGGCGAAGCCGGTGCCCGTCGAGGTGAAGGTCCAAAGACCGGAGCGGCCACCGTCCGCTGTGCCGTAGTCGTACATCACGGCGACGTCGGACTTGCCGTCGCCGTTGAAGTCACCGGCGACGGGCGTGCTCCTGCTCCAGGTCCAGCTTGAGGTGGAGTCCCACAGCTTGACGGGGTTCTTGAACCCGGTGCCGGTCGAGGTGAAGGTCCACAGACCGGAGTGGCCGACGCCGTCCGCATCGGTGCCGTAGTCGTAGAAGACACCGACATCGGACTGTCCGTCCCCGTTGAAGTCGCCGGCCACCGGCTTGCTGTTGTCCCAGTTCCAGCTTCCGGTCCCGGAGTCCCAGACCTTCACGGGGTTGTTGAAGCCGCTGCCGGTCGAGGTGAACGTCCACAGACCGGAGTGGAACGTACCGTTCGCGTTGGCGCCGTAGTTGTACAGCACGCCGACATCGGACTTACCGTCCCCGTTGAAGTCACCGGCCACCAGCATGCTGCTGCTCCAGTTCCAGCTTCCGGTCCCGGAGTCCCAGACCTTCACGGGGTTGTTGAAGCCGCTGCCGGTCGAGGTGAACGTCCACAGAGCGGAATGGTTCGTGCCGTCCGTGTTGGCGCCGTAGTTGTACAGCACGCCGACATCGGACTTACCGTCCCCGTTGAAGTCACCGGCCACCAGCATGCTGTTGCTCCAGGTCCAGCTCCCGGAGGAGTCCCAGACCTTCACGGGCTTGTTGAAGCCGCTGCCGGTCGACGTGAACGTCCACAGGCCCGTGTGGCTGACGCCGTCCGCGTCGGTGCCGTAGTTGTACAGCACGCCGACGTCGGACTTGCCGTCACCGTTGAAGTCACCGGCGACCTGCTTGCTGCTGTCCCAGCTCCAGCTCCCGGTGCCGGAGTCCCAGACCTTCACGGGGTTGTTGAAGCCGCTGCCGGTCGACGTGTAGGTGAAGAGACCGGAGTGGTTGGTACCGTCCGCGTTGACGCCGTAGTTGTACAGGAGGCCGACGTCGTCCTTGCCGTCACCGTTGAAGTCATGGATGCGGGGCACCCGGGTCTTGTCGGCGATCCACGAGGCCAGGTCGTCCACCCGGGTGTCGACGGCGCTGTTCGGAGTGCCTTCGGCGGTGTCCACCCCGTAGCAGCCCACCTGGTAGGAGCGGCTGTTCAGGCCGACCAGCTCGGGCTTGCCGCCAGTGGTCCGCAGGACGGGGCCGCCGGCGTCGCCGCTGCACACACTGGCGTTGTCCTGGCCGGTGACCTGGACGTCGCTGCCGTTCACGGCATCGACGGTGAAGGCGCCGGTGTGCAGCTTCAGAGGTGTCCACTCGTCCGCACTGCGGCCGTATCCGGCCGCCACCAGCTGGTCGCCGGCGGCAGGGGCGGTGGTGCCGATCTCCACCGGGGTGACGTCCAGGACCGGACGGTCCAACCGGGCCAGCACCAGATCACGCCCCGCGTACGGAGCGAGATCGATGACCTCGCGCACATCACCGCTGGTGCTGGTGAGGTCGGTGCGGCCGATGGTGGCCACCGTCTTCTGCACGGGCTTGCCCGCCGGCACCGTCAGACTCGCCGCCGGGTCGTCGACGAAGCAACTGGCCGCGGTCAGCAACCAGTTGCGGTCGACCAGGACGGCCGAACAGCCGCGCTGGACGTCACCGACGGCCAGCTGCGCCGTGAAGGCGTAGGAGTCGTCCGCCTGCTCGGTGCCGACGACGGCCTGGGCAGGCGAAACGAGAAGGGTCAGCGGCGCTGCCACCAGCGCGGCGGCCACGACGGCCGCGGCAGTGGAGCGGGCCTTGCGTACGGCTCTCAAAACCGGTTCCTTGTCGAAGAGGAGGGACGACGATCGGTGACGCGGTGCCCGGTCAGCCACCGGTGACAATCTCCAGCAGCGCATACTCATGCCCGGGGTCGGTACCCTCACCAACCGGGGTCCAGGTGTCCTCCGGAACGTCGACCGTGCTCTGCGCACCGTCATAGGTCATCGTGACCGTGCTGGCGTCATCACCGCCCTTGACGACATAGACCGAGGGAACCTCCAGACTGAGATACCCCGGCCCACCGGTCGTCCGGAAACAGATCCTCTCCGGCGCGGAACGGGACCAGACCTCCAGCAGCCCCGCCTCACTGTCACACTCGGCCAGCAGAATGCGGCCATTACCGCGTTTGAGTACGATGCCCTGCTCCGCAAGGATTTCATCCGCATGCGGATATGCGTAGTTCTCGACCGCATACGCCGGAGCCCCCTGCGCCACAGACGCAACGGACGGCCGGTCAGCCGAGTGGTGCACCGTCCCGAACACGGCCGCCAGCGCGGCCGCGCCGCCAGCAATACCCGTGATCAGCGCACGAGTCATCAGTCTCATGGATGTCCTGTTCTTCGCCTCGCCGGCAAGCAAACCGCTCACCAGCCCTCAAACACGGGAAATTCGCACACGACTCCCGCACGCGGCAACCACGAGCAGCACAGAACCCGCCAGACATCCCGCACCGAACCGCAATGCTCCCTGCACCCACCACCGGCATAAGCACCCATGCGCATACGCACCCGGCTCACCTCTGCAAATCCACCGAGCGCATGGACCATCCCGCCTCGACAACCCAGCACAAGCAGGCCAATCCATCGCAACATCAATTGCGGCCTGATATCGGGACATAGAAGGCTCGCCTCCTGACGGATCGTCACGAGTGATCACGCTGAGACGTCGACAACCTCAACATAATGACCTCGGCGCCCACAACCTTGGCTCGATCTTGACGAACTCCGGTCAACAGCCCGTCAATTCCATTGTGCTGAGCGATTTGGGTCTGCGAACATCCTCTGCCGCCGGCAATCCCCGGCCCGCCGGACAACGGGCTTCCTCATGAGGGTCGTCCAGCGACAGGTACCTGCAAGGTCCACCGGAGCCTGGCGCCGACCCACGCGGACCCGGAGGCTGCCGAGCGGCCGCGCCCCTTCTGCCGATCGGGGCCGCTGCCCCGGAGTTTCTCCAGCCCTGGCCATCCGCCTCACCGAGCCATCACGCCAGGCCACCGAGCCGGACCCGCGCATCGACGCGGCCTTCCGCCGTCATCCGCCCGGTGGTGTCATCCCCGGCCCGCCCGGCCTCGGCCCGGAACTGGGCTCCAGCCCGCAGGACCAGGTGAATGGGCCACCGCCCAAGGCCTGCAGTGGCAGGCGGCCCGGGCCGGGGGTAGCGCTCCGGCCCGGGCCTTGCGAAACGGGCCGCCGGCCCGCTCGCTCAGTAGCGGTCGAGAATCAGCTGGGTCTTGAGGATGTCGCCGTGGTACAGCCAGCCGTGCGCGTCGGCGACCGAGATGGCGTCGGCGTGGAGCTCGGAGGCGTCGCCGAAGTCGTCGGTCTTGAACGACAGTTCCACGATGTACTCGGTGCCGGTCCCACTGGCGGCCTTCACGGGGAGCACCTCAATGCCGGCGTCGTCGGACGCCTCCCACGCACCCGACCAGACCTGAGACGCCACCGGGCCGTGGACGCTGGAGGCAGCAAGGGTGTCCGAACCCCAGTTGCTGCCGAGCCAGTCGTCGAGCTTGCCGGGGATCTCATTGACCAGCCAGTTCCGGCCGGTGCTGCTGGACGGCATCGAGGCACCGGAGTAGCCGCTGCCGCTGTGGCTCTTCTCGTTGCTGAAGCTCAGGGTCTGCTTGCTGTAGCCCCAGTCCACCTCGGCGTCGTAGTTGGTGTCGCTGCTGTCGAAGCCCTCCGCGTTCGCCTCGTCCAGGGCGGCTTCGATGTCGCCGTTGGTCACCGGGAAACGCTTCTTGTAGGACTCCTCGAAGTCCGAGCCCGACTTGTGCCGTAGCCGGACGTCCCAGCCCTGGGCGTTCAGGTCCAGCGCGGCGGTGTCGTAGTACTCGTAGGCACGCGCCTTGGCGGAGCCTGTGATCCCGAAGGCCGCTTTGACAGCCGAAGTGGGGGCGTGCGAAGCGTCCAGCGCAGCCGTCGTCAGATCGATCTTCACCTCATAGGTCGGCACGGCGTTGGCGTCGGCGAACGCCGGCGTCGCGGGGGCGAGGACGGCGAGGGAGGCGGTGAGCGACACGGTGGCGAGGCCGATCACGGATGCGGTGAGCGAGCGGCGGCGCGGAAGGGGAGTGGTCATGCCAGAAACGTCCCGCCGGCAGGTGAGCGGCATATGGTCGCCGGGCGTGGTCCGCATGAAGCGGAGACGTCGGAGAGGCCGATCCGTCCTCCGCCGGGTGGCAATCGCAGGTGCGGCATCCGCCGAGGCCGCCCGGTAGGGGCTCCCGTTCGACCAACCCCCTCAAGATCGGGACGACCAGCTGACGGCCACCGCGCCGTGATGTAGCGTCCATGCTCATGTCGATCTCATCCCTGCTTCTGGACCAACTGCGCCGGGCGGGGCTGGGCGATGTGGTGTCGGTGACCCCGGCCGAGGGGGGAATGGCTGCCGTCGCGGGTATCGCGACGCGCCGCCAGGGCCCGTCCGTCTTCGTGAAGGCCTTTCGCGAGACGCCTTCTGACGGTCTGTTCGCTGCGGAGGCCGAGGGGCTTCGTGTGCTCAGCGAGCTGGGCGGGGCCACCACCCCGGAGGTGGTGCTCGCGGGCCGGGATGTGCTGGTGCTGTCCGTTCTGCAGCCGCGTCCGACCCAGGAGGACTTCTGGGAGCAGCTTGCCCACACCCTCGCCCGGCTGCACACCACCACCGTGCACGACCGCTTCGGCTGGTCCCGCGACAACTGGCTGGGGAGTTACCGGCAGGACAACACCTGGGACACCGACGGTCATGCCTTCTTCGCCCGGAGCCGCCTGCTGCGCTGGCTGCCGGAGCCCCGGGTGCGGGCGGCGCTGGACGAACGGGACCGGCGAGCGCTGGAGCGACTGTGCGAGCGGCTCCCCGAGCTGCTGCCTTCCCGGCCGGCCTGCCTGACCCACGGCGACCTGTGGGCACACAACATCCTTGCCACCCGGGACGGGCAACCCGCTCTGATCGACCCGGCGGTCTCCTATATGTGGGCCGACGTGGACCTGGCCCATCTGTGGAGTTCGCCGCACCCGCCCGAAGCGGCTCGGTTCTTCGCGCGGTACGCGGAACTGACCGGCCTCGACGACGACTGGCCCGCCAGGATGCCGATCATCCAGTTGCGGCAGCACCTCGCCGTCATCGCCCAGTTCGAGCACGACTGGGGTGCGGCAGACCAGGTCCGTGCCACGCTCAAACCGTTCCGTTCGTAGTCACCAGATCCGGCCCTCCGGCCCTCTGGCACGGAGGCCGGGTCGGGGACGGACAGGCAGGGGCATCTCGCCGTCGACAGCGGGAGATCGCCGTCCACCGGTCCCGCCTCCCGTGGCGGGCTGTGCCGCAACGGCGTACAGCAGCTCCCGGAGTCCCGGTACGGCTTCGCGGTCCGTGCGCCAGACCAGGCGCAGGTGCAGGTGCAGCGAGGACGAGTCGAGAGGGAGCCGGATCAGCGAGCCCAGGGCGAGTTCGTCCCGTACGGCGAACTCGGGCAGCAACGCCATCCCCAGGCCGCGTTCCGCGCAGGCGCGGGTGACCGCCACGCCACCGGTGCGTACCCGTTCGACGTCCTGGCCGAGCAGGTGCTCTCCCGCCAGCCAGAAGGAGCAGGCGGGGGTGTTCACCAGCAGGCGCTGACCACGCAGATCGCCCCGGGCAAGTGACCTCTGGGCACTGAGCGGATGGGTGGGCGCCGCGACCAGGGCGAGTGGGACGTCCTCCAGGTCGAGATGGTCCAGTGGGACCGGTGGCAGGTTGAAGCCCAGCTCGCCGAGCGGGCCCGCGGTGTCCAGGATCAGTGCCGCCTCCAGTTCCCCGGTGGCGACCCCGCTGAGGAGGCCGTCGCGGGCGGCGTCGGTGCGCAGCGAGACCTCCAGGTCGGGACGGCGTTCGGCGAGGCGGGCCAGCACGGCGGGCGCATGGGTGGCCGCGATGGTCTCCAGCGCGCCGAGCCGCAGCTGCGGGCGGGTCGCAACCACCTCGTGCCGCGCCTGCGCGGCCTGGTCGAGCAGGCGCCGTGCCCAGGGCAGCAGTCGCTCCCCGGCAGGGGTGAGGGTCATTCCGCGGGGCGCGCGGTCGAACAGGGCGACGCCCAGCGACTTCTCCAGGGTACGGATCTGGTCCGACACCGAGGACGGGGCGAGGCTGAGAGCCACAGCGGCATCCGTGACGGTGCGATGGGTCACGACCGCCTCAAAGGTGCGCAACTGACGCAACTCCACGCGATGCTCCAGATCTCGGCTCTCCCCTTCGCAGCCCAGGATACGGCGCGTTCGGATTATCCGAATGCTGCGTCAGGCGGAGGCGGTGGAGCAGTCCGCGACCGGGACACAGGGTGAGTGGCGAACCCCCGACCACCTGGAGACACTCTGATGCCCCCTGCCGCCCTCGCCCCCGTGCCGCCGGTCGCGGTCCGACCGCCGGGGCGCACCCGCGCCCTCCTCGGCATCGCCCTGGGTTACTTCATGGTGCTGCTCGACACCACCGTGCTCGCGGTGGCCGAACCGGATCTCGCCCGGTCGCTGGGCAGTTCGACGGCCGGCCTCCAGTGGACCGTCACCGGCTACAGCGTCGCCTTCGGCGCTCTGCTCCTGTCGGCCGGCGCGGCTGCCGACCGCTTCGGCGCGCACCGTGCCTTCCGCTTCGGCATCGCCGCCTTCGGCGTGGGCTCGCTGCTGAGCGCACTCGCCCCGAACCTGTGGACGCTGGTGCTGCTGCGCGCCGTGCTGGGCGTCGCTGCGGCGGCCTGTGTGCCCGCGAGCATGGCGATGATCACCCGTCTCTACCCGGACCCCGCCGAGCGGGCCGGAGCTGTCGCCGTGTGGTCTGCGGTCAGCGGCTGCGCCATGGCCTTCGGACCGATCGTCGGCGGAGTGCTGGTCGACCTGGCCGGCTGGCGGGCCGTGTTCCTGGTCAATGTGCCCATCGCCGCGGTGGTGCTGGCGCTCAGCGCCGGGACCGTGGTGCACTGCGAGCGAGGGGCACGGGTCATCGACTGGTGGGCACAGCTTGCCGCCTGTACGACGCTGGCGCTGCTCACCGATGTGCTGATCGCACTGGGCTCCGGCGCCCGGGTGCATGCGGGGTGGTCGGGGGCCGCGACACTGGCGGCCGGGAGCGCCTTCGTGCTGCGCGAGCGGCGCAGCCCCGCCCCGGTGCTGCAGGCGGCGGTGCTGCAGGCCCGCGGGATGCGATCCATCCTCCTGGCCGGGGCCGCGGTGAACTTCACCATGCTGGGCGTGCTCTTCGTGCTGCCCCTGCTGCTGCAGCAGACGCTGCACCTGTCGCCGACGCTGGCCGGCGCGGCATTCCTTCCGATGACTTTGCCGCCTGGATTCAATCCCCTGCTGACCGGGCGGATCGTCGCCAGGGTCGGGCCATGGAAGCCGACCACGGGTGGCCTGGCGCTACTGACGGTGGGCACCTTGACCTTCGCAGCCGCGGTCTGGGACGGGACCTCGTACCCGCTGCTGGCGGTGGGGCTGCTCCTCTCCGGCTTCGGTGTGTCCTTCGCGCTGCCCGCGCTGGTCACCGCAGTCATCAGTACCGCCCCGCAGGGCAGTGCGGGTGCGGCGGGCGGCCTGCTGAACGCGGTCCGGCAGGTCGGGGCGACGTTCGGCGTCGCCGTCATGGGCGCCTTCGTCAGCGTCGGTGCCGGGGGCAGTGACCATGGGACGGCTCTGGCCTTGCTGCTGCCGGCGGGAGGCTGCGCACTGGCCGGTCTGTTGATCGTCCGCCAGCAGAGAGGACAGCAGGCTCACAGGTAGGGCCGCAGTCACCGCCATGCCCCCCGCCCGCCACCGGCCTCGCCGACGGACGCGAAGCCGGGGACCGCCCGAAGCGTACAGTGGCCGTCGTGGAGCTTGGTGTCCCGAAGGTTCCGGGACTCGTCGCGGTGCGACGCCGCCTGGGCGCAGAGTTGTTCACCCGGGTGGCCGGACCCGACGGGCCGGCCAACCGTGCCCGCATCCACGGCTCTCCCGGACCTCGGTGGTTCGATCCCGATCGGCCGATCCGCACGGTGCACGGTGATGCCTCCATGTTCGTGGGCGGTCTGCGGGCGCTGTTGCTGCAGTCCCTGCATCCCGTGGCGATGGCCGCGGTCGCCGGCCACTCCGGGTACCGGGGCGACCCCTGGGGGCGGCTGCAGCGCACCAGCACGTTCCTTGCGGTGACGACCTTCGGAACCGCCGTTGACGCGCAGAGCGCGGTCGACGATGTGCGGGCGGCGCATGAGCGTGTACGCGGCACCGCTCCGAGCGGGGAGCAGTACGCCGCATCCGATCCCCACCTGCTGGGTTGGGTGCACGCCGCCGAGGTCGACAGCTTTCTGCGGGCCCACCGGCGTTACGGCGCCGCGCCACTGGACGACGCCGGCTACGACGGCTATGTCTCCGACGCCGCCCACGTGGCCCGAGCCCTCGGCGTCCCCGATCCGCCCGTCGACCAGGCCGGGCTGGCCGAGCCGCTGGATGCCTACCGCGGCGAGTTGCGGGCCACCGCGCAGGCCCGGGACGCCGCGAGGTTCATACTCCTGAGGCCGCCCCTGCCCTGGGCCGCCCGGCCGCCGTATGCCGTGCTCGCCGCCAGCGCGGTGGCCCTGCTCCCCCTGTGGGCCAGGTTGCCCCTACGGCTGCCCTACCTGCCGATCGTCGAGGAGGTCGGCGTGCAGGCCGCAGGCTACGCCCTCACCGGAATGATCCGCTGGGCGATGTCGCCCCCGGCCGGCCCGCACCCCGCAGCGGGCGTTTAGCCCGTGCTTCGACCTCGGCGACATCGCTGGATCAGCTCGCTGCTGTGACGCGGGCGAGGCCTCCCGCCACGGGACTGTCCCGGACGGCGAGGTCATCGAAGCAGGCCGCCCGCCGTCGGCCGATGCACCGGCGTCGGGCGGGCGGCTTGCGACCGGTCAGGTGGTCCAGATCTGGAACTCGGAGAGCTGCCCGGCGGGCCAGCCGGTGTTGGCGGTGATGATCACGCGGAAGTAGCGCTGGGTGGTGGCGGGGAAGGTGAGGGTGACGGTGTTGTTGGCCGCCGGGTCGAAGGTGCAGGCCGCGGAGGACTTGACGGTGGTGAAGGTCGCCCCGTCGGTGCTGCCCAGCACCGACAGGGTCTGGGTCCGCGCGCCCCAGCCTGCGGGCAGTTGCAGCACGATCCTGGACGCGCTGCGCGCCGTACCCAGGTCGACCTGGACCCACTGCGGGAGTGCGTTGTTGGCGCTCTCCCAGTAGGTGGACTGGGAGCCGTCCGTGGTGTTCGACGAGGGATAGACATCGGTGTGGCTCGACTCGCTCGTCGGCCGGCCCGCGGCCAGGTTGACGCTCGAGCCGGCCGTTCCGGTGCCGGAGAGCGGGATGGCCGTCGGGCTGTTGGCCGCGTTGCCGGTGACGGTGACCGCACCCGTGCGGGTGCCGGCGGCGGTCGGGCTGAAGGTGACGCTGATCGTGCAGGAGGCTCCGGCAGCGAGGGACGAGCCGCAGGTGTTGGTCTGGGCGAAGTCACCGGTGGCGGTGACCGAGGCGATCGAGGCCGCGCCGGCGCCGGAGTTGGTGACGGTCACCGACTGCGCGGCGCTGGTGGTGTTCAGCGTCTGGCTGCCGAAGGTGAGCGAGGCCGGGGCTGCCGAGAGGCTGGCCGGCTGGGAGCCGCCCGCCGCTGCGAAGGTGAGGGAGTTGGCGTTCCAGCCGCCGTTGTCCTGGTTGAGGGTCAGCACCTGGCGCCCTGCGGGCAGGGCGACCTGGGTGGTGACGGTGGCCCAGTTCTGCCAGCCGCCGCTGGCGGGTACGTCGACTGCGCCGGTGAGGTTGGTCCCGGCGGCGTTCGACAGGTGCAACGCGTCGGCCACCGCCGAGGGGGCCGCCAGCCGCAGGCCGACCGTGTATGTTCCGGCCGTGGCGACGTCGACGGTGTAGCGGAACCACTGCCCGCTGCCGGTCCAGCCGAGGTCGTAGCCGCCGCCGGTGTCCGAGGTGGTCTCCAGGTCGACACCGTCGGCGCGGTAACCGTTGGCGTTGCCGTTGACGCTGGTGACGTTGTAGGCCACGCCCTGCCCACCGGTGTCGTAGTTCTCCGCCTGGACGGTGCCCGGGACCGCCGCGGCGGTGCCGCCGTAGGGGCCTTCGGGCGCGGGGGACTCCCAGCCGTTGCCGCTCAGTGTGGCGGTGAACCCGCTGGAGTTGTTGACGAAGGCTGTGGCTCCGGGGTGCAGGCCGGTGACGGTGTTGCCGGTGATGGCGGCGGAGCCGGTCGGGGCGGGGTAGAACGGCGGCGCAATCGCGATGCCGTTGCGGCCGGGGTCGGTGACGGTGTTGTCCTGCAGGGTGGTGTTGGTCGACGTGGAGAAGCCGATCCCGTCGTAGAGCGAGTCCACGACCGTGTTGCCGGTCGCGGTGACATGGTCGACGATGCCGGAGTTCTGCCCGTCGCCGCCGTTGCCGATGTGCAGGGCGGGCTGCCCCTGGCTGTAGGCGTTGCCGCCGGAGCGGACGACGGTGTTGCCGGAGACCGTCGCGGACAGCAGGTCGCTGCCGTTGACACCGAACCGGCCGGCGCCGAGGCCGATGTAGCGGGCGGTGTCGCTGATGTAGTTGCCGGTGACGTGGTGGCCGCTGCCGCCGTAGATCCCGATGCCCTTGCCGCCCCACGGCGCTATCGAGGTGTTGTTGCTGACGGTGATGTTCGTCATGGGGTTGTAGAGGGTCTGGGAGCCGTCACCGTTGGTGTTGTAGTGGACCGAGTTGATGGCGATGGCGTCGTCCCCGGTGCCGCGGACGAAGTTGTTGGTGACGGTCAGGTTGTTGCCGGTGTCGGCGCCGAGCGAGACGTTGTTGACGTTGATGCCGTCCGCCCAGATCGCCGTCAGCCTGCTGTTGCGTACGGTGCCGCCGGTGCCCGACGCCCAGAAGCCGGACATGGTGTGCTGGGTCCAGATGCCGTCGGCGACCCAGTCGGTGCCGGTGGTGTCCATCGCGCCGCCGTCACCGCCGATGGTGCTGCGGCTGACCGCGTTGGCGTCGATGTGGAAGTTCTCCACGGTGCAGGAGGTCACGTCGAACAGCGCCGCCAGCGGCGTGCTGTTGGGGACCGGGACGTCGCGGTAGATCGTGCTGTACCACATGCCCGCGCCCGCGATGGTGATCCCCTGCGCGGTCAGGCCGGTGGTGCCCTTCACATAGAAGGTGCCCTGCGGGATCCAGAGGATCTTGCCCTGCGACTGGGCCTGGCTGATGCAGTTCTGGATCGCGGCCCGGCTGTCCACCGCCTGGCTGTCGGCCGCGCCGTTGGTCGGGTTGTTGTCCGCGACCGCGCCGCAGCTGGTGATCGAGATGGAGTTCGCCGGCTGGGCGAGGGGCGCCGGCGGGTTCTCCACATCGACGGAGTCCACGTCGTAGAAGGACGCACTGTTGGCGGCGTCCTTTCGGAGCGAGAAGGTGGCCCCGGCCGGGATCGGCGCACCGGTGACGAAGGTGTGCGACTCGTCCCAGAACACCCTGGGGTTGCCGTCGGCCGGGTTCTGGTTGTCGCTGGTGTTGTAGTTGTTGTTGCCCTCGTACACCCAGGTCTGCCGGGAGTTGAGGTTCAGGGCCTGCCGGAAGACGCCGTCGACGTACAGGTCCAGCGTCGCGGTCGTACCGCCTCCGGAGGAGGAGTCGGGGATGCTGGCGCGGACGTTGAGGAAGCTGATCGGCGCCCCGGTGGTGTTTGTCCACTGCACGGAGCTGCCGCCGCCGCCGAGGTGCGCATACGCGTGGCCGGATGCTTCGAGAGCGGCGCTGGAGTACTGCGTGGCCGGCGGCGACGTCAGCGAGCTGACGGTGGCGCCGCCGCCCGTCGTGCCGGCCTCGCCCTCGTAGATCCTGAACGGTGTCGTCGCACCTGCCAGCTGCGAGGCCCGCCGCCTCGGGCACCGCCGCGTGGGGGGACGCGGCGGCCGCCGGTACGACCGACAGGCACACCGCGCCCACCGCCGCGAGGGCGATCGCCGCCCACCTGCGCCCGGCGGGGCGTATGCCGCCCGGAGGCCTGGAGATCGCCCGCATCTGACACTCCTTCAGAAACGTGGGAAACCGGCGCCCCGACCGTACAGACCCCCCCTGGAGACCGCAAGGTATTGAGCAAATGAGGCAAATTTTCTGCACTATGATGGAAAGACCTGATTGCTCGACCTGGATGCCGCCACCAGCGTGCACATCCGACGCATCCGCCGGCCGTGGGCGGCAACGACACCGGTCCAGCTCCTGCCCCAGCGCGGCACGCATGGGAGCGCAGGCCGGCCAGGAGCCTCGCATGAGCGCCGCCGGGATCGTCATCCGGTGGTGGCAGAAGAGCCGCCCCCCGAACCGACCGCTTCGGACCCCTGAGGGCCACTCCCGGTCAGAGCGTTCGCGCGGCCTGCAGGAGTTCTTCGGAGAGCGGGTTGCCCCGGGTGGCGCGGGCGAGGGCGAGGGCACCGACCAAGGTGCAGAACTGAGCGAGGCCGTCGTCGTCTCCGGTGGCCAGCCGGGCGGCACGGTTCCGCACTCCCTTGGCATAGGCCTGGCGGGCGCGGGGGGCCTGGTCGGGCTCCCGCCCGAGGTCAGCGGCGAATCCCGAGACCGGGCAGCCGTCTGCCGCGTGATCGCGGTGCCAGATCGAGAGATAGTCGTCGATCATCGCCTGGCGGTCGGTCTCGTGGTCCTCACCCTCCTCCGGCGTGGGCGCCTCAGCCGCCGAGTACGGGGCCGGATTGTCGAAGGCGTGGGCGATGGCCTCGTCGACGAGGTCTTCCTTCGAGGCGAACTGCTTGTAGAACCCGCCATGCGTGAGCCCCGCGGCCTTCATCAGGTCGGCGACGCTCACTGCGGTGCCCTTCTCGCGGAACATCCGGGAGGCGGTGGCGACAACACGCTGCCGGTTCTCCTGCGCCTGCGCCTGGGACACGCGCCCCATGGGATCAGCTCCTTAGATGGATGTCGTTTGACATCTATCATATCGCCTGTTTAGATTACATACGACTTCTAATAGACCGGACCGCCACTCGCCGGGCCGCGCAGGACCTGGCGCCGCCTCCACCGTCCGAGGCCCGCGCGCTCCGCTCCGCACTCGCATCATCACTCACAGCACTGGAGAACTCCTGTGTCATCACCCCCCAACCCCACCGAGTCCTCGACGCCCGCCGCGTCCACGCCCCCCGTGCCGCCGGGCCGGGGGCGAAGGGTTCCCGAGGCGATCCACCGCCGACGCTGGGCGATATTGACCGTGCTGCTGTTCAGCCTCCTGGTGGTGATGCTGGACAACTCGATCCTCAATGTGGCGATGAAGACCATCGCCCAGCCCGCTCCCACCGGGCTCGGTTCCACCCAGAGCCAGCTGGAGTGGGCGGTGAACTCCTACACCCTGGTCTTCGCCGGACTGCTGTTCACCGCGGGCCTGCTCGGTGACCGCCTCGGCCGCAAGAAAGTGCTGCTCGTCGGCATGACGGTGTTCGGCGTGGGCTCCGTGCTCTCCGCGATGTCGGACTCCTCCGGGCAGCTCATCGCCTTCCGCGCCGTGATGGGCTTCGGCGGCGCCTTCATCCTGCCCGCCACCCTCGCGATCATCATGAACGTCTTCGAGCGCGAGGAGCAGCCCAAGGCCATCGGCATCTGGACCGGCGTGGTCGGTTTCGCCATCGCTCTCGGCCCCATCACCGGCGGCATCCTGCTGGAGCACTTCTGGTGGGGCTCGGTCTTCCTGGTCAATGTGCCGATCGTGGTCGTGGCGATGGCCGCGATGGCCGTAATCGTCCCCGACTCCAAGGACCCCAGGCCCGGCAGGCTCGACCCGCTCGGCGTGCTGCTGTCGATCATCGGTCTGGCGCTGCTGGTCTACGGCATCATCAAGGGCGGCCAGTACGGCGACTTCACCCGGCCCGAGTCCTGGGCGACGATCCTCGCAGGCCTGGCGGTCCTCACCTGCTTCGTGGCCCACGAGGCCCGCAGCGACCACCCGGCCCTGGACGTCACCTACTTCCGCAACCGGCGGTTCTCCGCGTCCGTCGTCGCCATCGGTCTGGTCTTCTTCGCCCTCATGGGCGTCACGTTCTTCAGCGTCTTCTACAACCAGAGCGTCCGTGGCTACAGCGTCCTGCAGTCCGGTCTGCTCGTGCTGCCGCTGGCCGCCTCGCAGATGTTCTTCGCCCCGCGCGCACGGCTGGTCGTCAACCGCTTCGGTGCCCGTGCCGTGTGCGCCACCGGCCTGGTCCTGACCGCCGGGGCCTTCGCCGGCTTCCTGCTCCTCGGCCGGAACACTCCGATCTGGGTGTTGGAGGTGCTGTTCTTCCTGATGGGCACCGGAATGGCCCATGTGATGCCGCCCGCCACAGTCATGATCATGTCGTCGTTGCCGCGGGAGAAGGCCGGCTCCGGATCCGCGATCAACAACACCTTCAGGCAGGTCGGCGGGGCCATCGGCGTCGCCGTGCTGGGATCCTTGCTGTCCACCAGCTACCGCAACGGCATCAGCGGCCACCTGGGCATGCTGCCGCCCTCCGACCGGCCCGCCGCGGGTGAATCCGTCCAGGCGACCCTGGCCGTCGCCGAGAAGCTGGGACCGGCCGGCAGAGCGCTGGTAGGGCCCGCGAACGACGCCTTCATCCACGCCATGCACATCGCCGCCATGGGATCCGCGGCCGTCGCTCTGCTCGGCGCCGTCGTAGTGCTGGTCTTCCTGCCACGCAAGGCCCCCGCCCCGGCTGCCGGCGCCGACAGCTCCCAGCGCCAGGCCCTGGAAGTCCAGCGGTGATCACCCGTCAGCCCGCGACACACCGCGGGCGACCGCCCGACCCATGCCATCCCACGCGACCACCCGGGGCGACGGTCGACACGCCCTTCGAAGAACGCACTCGCGGCGGCGAAGCCCCTGCCGCGTCGCCGACAGGCCCGATCACACCTCCACTCCGACACCCGTCCCCTACGAAGGAGATCCACTGATGGTTACCAGCAACCTTGTTCTCATCCCCGGTGCCGGCGGCGTAGGCCGTACGGTCTTCGAGCAGCTGCGCGCCCAGGATGTGCCGGTGCGTTTCATGGTGCGCCGCGAGGACGAGCGCGCGGCCGACCTGCGGGCGCGCGGCGCGGAGGTGGTCGTCGGTGACCTGACCCGGCCCGAGACGGTGGCGGCCGCGCTGCAGGGCGTGACACGCATGTACTTCGGGATGGCCGTGTCGCCCCACCACCTGCTGGCGGCCTCCGTGGTGGCCTCCGTGGCAAGGGAGTACGGACAGCTGGAAGCCCTGGTCGACCTGTCGCAGATGACCGTGTCGCAGATGTCCGCGACCAGCACCGAGGAGTCCCACCAGCAGCGGCTGCACTGGCTGACGGAGCAGGTGCTGGACTGGTCCGGCCTGCCCGTGGTGCACATCCGGCCGACGGTGTTCCTGGACACTCCGCTGTTCACGGATCTGGCAGCGCGGTCGATCAAGGAAAACGGCACGATCGCCCTGCCGTTCAGCACCGGACGCACCTCGCCTGTCGCCGTGGACGATGTCGCCCGGGTCCTCGCCACAGTCCTCCGCGACCCGGCTCCGCACATCGGGCAGGTCTACGAGCTGACCGGGCCGCGCTCGGTCGACATGACAGAACTGGCCACGGAATTCTCCCGGGCCCTGGGCCGAGAGGTCTCCTACGTGGACCTGCCCCCGCAGAGGTGGGAGGAGCAGCTCCCCAAGCTGGGCCTGCCGCCGCATGTCGTCCAGCACATCATCACCATGGCCAGGTTGCACCGCGACAACCGCTATGACCGCGTGACCGACGGCGTGGAGCGCGTGACGGGCGTCGCTCCTCAGTCGATCGAGGCGTTCGTGGCCGCCCGCAAGGACTTCTATCTGGGCTGAACCGCCCCGAACAGTCGCCACCCGGCAAGGCCACCGGACGGTCATGCCCGCCCACCGCCGCAGGCATGGCCGTCCCACCCTTCCCACGCCCTGCCGGAAGCCGTGCGCGGCTGCCGGCCCACCGCGGCGCCGGGGTAGCGGCGGCACAACCAAGGGGTGGCGGTCAGAAGACCAGGCGGCCCCGATGACACGGTGAGACGCAGTCACCGATCGTCAGAGGGTGAGCAGTTCCTCGTAGAAGCCGCCGAACCCCCGCGCACGGTCGATGAGATGGATCTCCAGGATCCAGTGGCAGCGCCGGCCGGCCTTGTCGGTGCGCCGCAGCGGGGAGACATTCGCGGGAGTGATGTACGACTCCATGTGCGCGCCGTCGATCTTCTCGTGCGGGAACTCGCCGACCAGATGTCCGGCGTGCCAGCCGCCCAGCTCCCAGCCCGCCTCCTTCGCCAGCCGCTCGACCTCCGCATACAGCCGTGCGCCGGTGATGTCGGGCGCCCCGTCGAAGAACCGCCTGCCGGCCGCGAACACCTCGGGCAGGTCGCCGCGCAGCCGGTGCTTGACCGGGTCGTCGCCGAGTACGAAGGTCCGGCCGAAGTCAGCCTCGTACTCCTCGAAGATCGGCCCGAAGTCGGCGAAGACGATGTCGTCGGCGCCGATGACCCGGTCCGGCGGGTTCTCCTTGTACGGCAGCAGGGTGTTCCGCCCCGAGCGCACGATCCGTTTGTGCCAGTGCCGGGTCGCGCCGAACAGCTCGTTCGCCAGATCGCGGATCCGGTCGCTGACCGCCTGCTCGCCCTGGCCGGGCGCAACGAGCCGGCTCCTCTCGACCTCCGCGAAGAGCTGCGTGGCCTTGGACTGGGCAATCAGCAGTCGCGCCGCGCGCGTGGATTCGTCATCCGCCATGGCGCCGAACCTAGCGCCATCGAGTCCGGCAACGGGACACCTCACGGCAGTGGGCCGCCACTGGCGCCACTGGCTCCCCTGTTCCTCTCGGACCCGAGACCCCATACGATCGCACGGTGATTCGTGCAGCGGTGTTCGACGTCGGCGAGACCCTTGTCCGAGACGACCGGTACTGGGCAGATTGGGCCGACTGGCTCCAGGTACCCCGCCACACCATGTCCGCACTCGTCGGCGCCGTCGTCGCCCAGGGCCGCGACAACGCCGACGCGGTGGGGCTCGCCCGTCCCGGCTGCGACATCACCGCGGAATGGGCTGCCCGGGAGGCGGCCGGCCGCGGCGAGGTCCTCGATGAGCAGGATCTGTACGACGACGTCCGGACCGCGCTCGCCTTCCTCCAGGACGCGGGAATCTGGGTCGGCATCACAGGCAACCAGTCGCAGAAGGCCGCGGCCATGCTCCGCGCCCTGCACCTGCCCTGCGACGCGCTCGCCACGTCCGGGGAGTGGGGTGTCGCCAAGCCTGCTCCGCAGTTCTTCCACCGCCTGGTCGAGTGGGTCCCCCATCGGCCCGTCGAAATCGTGTATGTCGGCGACCACCCCGCCAACGACCTCGCCCCTGCAGCCGCGGCCGGGTTGCGTACCGCACACCTGCGACGCGGACCCCTCGGCCACCTGTGGGCCGACACCCCTGAGGCCGCAGCCGCCGACTGGCACGCCGACTCCCTCACCGAACTCGCCGCCCTGCTGACGCCCTGAACCATCCGGTCGGCAATATGCCGTCCCCGTACAGGCCGCATCGGACGGACCGTCAGGGGGCGACAACTGTGAGCGCCACACGGGCCGCCGGCCCGACAGCACGCCAACGCCGGCGTGGTACGGTGCGGCGCCGGCAAGCCGAGCAGACCCGTACGCGACTGAGCAGGGGTGGAAGCGCTCATGGCCGAAGACGAAGACGAACTCTTGGCAGCCACGCTGGGCGTCGTGGGGGCGTCGACGGGCGGGAAGGGCGGGCAACGCGGCGCATCCTTCGCCTCCCGGTTCCTCAAGACCGTGGCGTACGAGATGGGGATGACTTTGCCGCTGCCGCTGGAAGCGGCGACGGAGCGAGTCACAGCCACCTTCGCCGCTGTGGGACACGTACTCGATCAGCCGCCGGAGCCGGAAACCGGCCTGCGACGCATCCGAGCTGTCGCCGGCGGCGGCGTCGGCGGGTTGAATCCGGTCGTCATCTCAGCGGTGCTCGGCCCCGACGAGGTGGGCGGAACGTCGCTCACACTTCGGGCAGCGGCCAAGGAAGGCATCATCAAGCAGCGGTCGGCAGAGAAGATGACGAAGAGGATCGCCGATCTCCTGGCCTCGCATCCCGACAGCCGCGGCTGAGAAGCCATTGCCATACCGATCATGGAGTCTGTCGATCGAACAGGAGTCTCGATCGGGTGATCGCGGGCACTGGCCGGCATGAGAGCAGAGCCTGGCGGTCTACGGGGAAAATCCAGGGGAGCGGACGGCCGCGCGCTGCTACGGTCGGGCGCTATGCGCTGGCTCCCCGATGACTTCGTCCATCCCGTCCTGGTGCCGCTGCCGGGCAGTGGTCATCACCTGCGGCCGATCCGGGAGGCGGACACCCCGCTCGACTATCCGGCTGTGATGGGTTCGCGCGAGCGGCTGTGGGCCATCTTCGGCCCAGCCTGGGGCTGGCCCGCGGCCACCATGACCTACGAGGCCGACCAGGCCGACCTGTTGCGGCACGAGAAGGAGATCGCCGCGCACCAGTCTTTCAACTACGCGCTGTTCGACGCGGCGGAGACAGCTCTGCTCGGCTGCGTCTACATCGACCCGCCGGAGAGGGCCGGCGCGGACGGCGAGATCTCCTGGTGGGTGGTGGACGAGCTGGTGGGCAGCAAGGTCGAGCAGGCCCTCGACGAGCTGGTGCCGCAGTGGATCGCCGCCGACTGGCCATTCGAGCAGCCGCGCTTCCTCGGCCGCGAGATCTCCTGGTCGGACTGGCTCGCCCTGCCGGAGCACCCCGACGCGTAAGCAGCTTTTGTCGCTCCGGCCCCTCCTCGGCCCTACCCCCGAAAGCGGGTGCCCTGGAGAAACGGCCCCGCCTCCGGACTTGCGGTCTCCGCGATCAGCTTGGCGCCTCGGAGCTCTCGGATGTATGCGTAGGCCATGAGGCCGAACAGGACCGTGAGGAGCACGGCTGACGATCCTGCCGTGCCGAGGTCGAGGCCGCCCTTGGCAAGAGGCTTGGTGAGGAAGTCACCAGCGGTGGCGCCGAGCGGACGGGTGAGTACGAAGGCGATCCAGAACAACAGCACGTTCGGCACCACGGACACCTTCATCAGCGCGACGAGCACTGCAAGGAGCCCGACCACCAGCAGCGCGCCGCCCGCATATCCAAGACCCGAAGTGTCGGACAGGAAGTCGCCCGTCGATGTGCCGAGGGTGTTGGAGGCGAGGATCGCCAACCAGAACAGAGCCTCGCCCCGAAAGGTGACGATGTCTCGGATCTGGAAGGTCATCCCGCTCATCCTCCATACGAAGAAGATCGCCAGGAGGAGGGAGACCAGGGCCGCGGCGCCGACCGGATACCCGAGGCCGAGACCCTGTGGGCCCCAGCCGAGCGAAGTCGCACCGTTGGAGAGGTAGCCGGCGCCGGCATCCCGGTTCATGAAGTCGGACATCGTGGTGCCGGCCATACTGGTCGACAGGATCACGGTCCAGTAGAAGAACGGGTTGTAACGCGCAGACCGCAGCTGGACGACCAACGTCGCCACAAAGATCAGGAACAGGGCGATCGTGGTGAGGAAGTAGCCGAACCCCAGTGTCTGGGCAAAGAGGTCGCCCGCGGTCTCGCCGAGAGTCGTCGCAGCGATCTTCATGATCCAGAATGCAAGCGTGACCTCGGGCAGTTTTTTCATGACCGATGGCGTCGTACTCAACGGGACTCCCGTGCAGCGGTGCGGATGATCTCGAACCCAGCTCCTCGAAGAGGGCCCGAAAAACATCCTCCACACACCGCGCCGGAAGCCTAGGTGACACGCTCTCCTTCACCGGAAGCGCCCATCAGACCTCGGCGCCACACCGCACGCTCTCCCCCGCCCGAGCCCGCACCCGCTCTCCAACTCCGATCCCCTGTTCGCCCCGACCGCGATCCGGGTGGAGTCGGCGATCCGAGGTGCGGCGGCGGCTACCGGGATCTATCCGCAGTGTTCCGGCCTTCAGGTCGGGGGTGAAGTGGATCTGGACCTTGGAGGTGCGTAGCGCGGACTTTCACTGTGTTGTCGTTGAGGGTTGGTTTTGCTGTTCGATGTACTGCTGCAGGATGCTGATCGGTGCTCCGCCGACGGATCCGCGAGGGGGACGCTCTCCAGGGGCGCGCGGACGGTGGCGCCGGCGTTGCTCACCAGCACGTCGATCTCACCGGCGTCCTTGATGGCCTGGTCGACGCTGTCCTGATCGGTCACATCGAGGCGTAGTCGCTGGTCGACGGGGAGGTCGGCGAGGGTTTCCGGTCGGCGGGCGGTGGCGATGACCGGTCGCCTTGGCACTCAAGGGCGACGGGTGAGAAGACGGGGCGGCGCGCACACCCGGTCGGGGCCGACCGACACGCACGGAAGCGCACCGGCGTGTGCCTTTGGCCAACACGCCGAGCGCTCCCGTAGGAGGTGGGCCGCGCCGCCTCTCGCCTCGTGGCGTGAGCGTCCACGTGCTGTCCGGTCACGTCAGTTCGTCGGGCACCGGGACGCCGAGATGACGCAGGAGAGTACCGACCTTGCGGTCCAGCTCGCGTCCCACCTGGGTGATCTCTGGTCGACCGAGCGCAGCGAACGTGTCGCTGGGGCGGTCGATCGCGAACACCGTCTCCCCTGAAGGAGACTCGTGGATCGTCGTGCGCAGGGGGGCGTAGAGGAGGGTCCCCGCGTCATACCGGTACATGCGCTCGGCGATGGTGTGGTTGCCCATCATGTATTCGGTACAGCGGGCGTGGTCGCCGGCCAGGCCGAACAGGGGCTGCGCCTCGAACTTCCAGTAGATCATGAACCCCAGGGGCCCGTTCTCATCGGCGAGATCGAGCACGGCACTCCACGGCGCCCGCTCGGCGACCAGGCCGAGGGTGCGCTGGCGGTCAAGGGCAGGAACGGCCTGCTCAAAGCGTGCTCGGAACTGCTCGTAGTCCTCTCCGACTGCGATCTCCAGTCGTGCGACGGACCGGGTGGACATGTGTGTCGCGGGGTGCGTCGTGGTGGCGGTGGTGCTGGCAACCATGACCTGCTCCCTTCTGGCTTGTCTTACACAAGCCAGATTAGCCGATGTGCAGACTTGCACAAGCGAATCCAGCATCTTTTCGCCCTCGGTGGGGAGCCCGGTCGGCCTCCCGCCGTCCGCACAGTCCCGCGCCGGAGTGCACTCTCGGCAGGGGAGGCGGATTCCCCGCCGCCGCGGGCAGGCGCGACGGCGGGCGCGAGGCGTACGCCGCCTCGGCGCTTCGGTACGTCGGCGCTTCGGCTGCGGGGAGGTTCGGGCGCCCCACCGGGCACCCTCGGTCGCCGGCGTCGCACGCACCGTGCTCCCAGGTCACCCGCAACGCCGACGACGAACGCGAGCCGCTCGGACGGACACAGACCGATCCGGCCTGCGACGGTCCAGCGCCGCGCGCCGAGGAACCCGAGGAACGTCGGAGGCGGCGCCAGGGGCAAGTCCAGGTGCGCGCGAAGGGGCCCCGCGTCGGATCAGACGGTCACAGCGGCGCCCAGGAGCTGAGCCGCGTCGCCGCGCCAAGGCCGCACCCAGGCGGTCTCGGAACGCGGCACCTGCCTTCGGCAGCTCGGGCAGTGCCGGCCGGGTTCGATCGACTCCCCGCACTCGGTGTGCACCAGGCGCATGGGCTCGGTGGGCGACTCCGACTCGCTGTGGTCAGCGCCCCACACCATCATGGCGTGCAGGACAGGGAGCAGGTCCTCGCCGGCCTGCGTGAGCCGGTACTCGTTGCGGGTGCGCCCCCCGCCCTCGGGACGATACGGGACACGTACGAGGAGCCCCGATTCGACGAGTCGGCTCAGACGGTTGGACAAGATGTTGTCCGCAATATCCAGCTCAGCCTTGAACTCGTCGAACTTCGTCATCCCGCTGGTGGCGTTGCGCATGATCAGCAGCGTCCACCGGTCCCCCAGCGTGTCGACGGCCCGTCCGATCGGGCATGGTCCGGTGGCGGTTCCCCGGCGGGGACCAGACATACGGCACCTCCAAACTTGCCGAATGCAAGTCTACGACTCCCGGGAGCTTCCGCATCGGGCATCGGCCCTGGGGCGCCGTCGGGCACAGGTCGGTTCCGACGAGGTCGTGCGTGGTGACCGGTGGGCAGGCGATGCCGCTCCCGTCTCCCCCAGGGCTTCCGGGTGTCCGGCTCGACCCCGTACCTGTCAGGGCCGCGGGTCCGAGAAGTCCTCGTCCGGTGCGGGCCGCAGCCGTCCCCTCCCGGCGAGCCGGAAGAGGACGACGATCGAGGGAAGGATGAGGAGCCCCGCGACGATCGCCACGCCGACCGTCACCTTCAGCGTGGAGTCCGGCGCCGCCGCTTCGGTGATCTCCAGGTGGGTGCCGAGCAGGTAGGGGTACTGGGCGACGCCCCATCCCAGCACCACCAGCGCGACCGCCGCGGCGGCCAGCTCGCGCACGCCCGTTGTTCGGCCGCCGCACAGGAGGGCCGTGGTCGCGATGCCGCAGATCGCCGCGAGTACGACCAGCGGGAGGGCGCGATGGCTCAGCTGGTGGAACAGGCGGGGGGCGTCGTGCTGGAGGACGAAGATACCTGCGACGCCGACGGCTCCGGTGACCAGCGAGGCCAGCAGGGCCCGGCCGCGGAACCAGCGCTCCAGGGTGGGCGAACGCTGCCGACGGGCGGCGACGTACAGGTAGGCGGCGGCGAGGTAGGCGCAGACCACGACGGCCAGGACGCCGCCCAGTACCGCCGTGGGATTCAGCCAGCTGCTGATGGCGTCGCCGTTCCCACCGGCGGGCACCCGTCCGGAGACGATGCCTCCGGCGATGGAGCCGAAGCAGTAGGGAACCAGTACCGAGGACGCCGCGAACATGACCCCGAACACCCGCTGCTCGGGCGTGCGCAGGGCAGCCTTGCGGAAGGCGAAGCCGGCGCCGCGCAGGACGATGCCCAGGACGGCGATGCCCAGCGGAAGGTACAGCGTCGTGGTGATGGCGGTGAACGCGGTGGGAAAGCCCGACCACAGGAACACCAGGCAGTAGATCAGCCATGTGTGGTTGGCCTCCCACACCGGGCTGAGCGAGGTGTCGATCAGCTGTCTCGGCCGCCGCCCGTGGTCCGCCCCGCCCGCTGTCAGGTCCCAGAAGCCCGCACCCAAGTCGGCTCCGCCCAGCAGGCAGTAGGCCTCGACCCCGATGAAGAGGAAGACGGCGACGAGATTCGCCATCACTCCCCCGCTTCCACAGGCACATCCGCGAGATCCGCGCCGGAACGGGGTCCATAGGGGACGGCCACACTGTCGTCGCCCTCGGACTGCCATCGGCGCTTGATCGAAACGAGCACCGCCACAGCGCCCACCCCCACAGCCGCATAGATGACAAGGACCGCGGCGAACAGGGGCCACAGGTTGCCCTGGGTGGTCACCGCATCCCGGGTCAGGAGGTGGCCGACGACGGTCCACGGCTGGCGGCCCACTTCGGTGGTGATCCATCCGCTCTCCAGGCACGCCACCGCGGCGAGACCGCTGACCGCGCAGCAGCGCAGGAACCAGCGCTGCCGGCTGATCGGCCGACGCCGCCACCACACCCAGACGAACCACAGGACGAGCGCGAGCAGGGCGAAGGACAGTCCGACCATGACGTCGAAGGCGAGGTGGACGGTGCTGACGGCCTGGTCGGAGGGGCGTACCTGCGCCGGGATGGCATTGAGCCCGCTGATCCGGGTGGAGGGCCGGAAACCGGCCAGCAGGGAGGCCATGTCGGGCACAGGGATCCCGTACCGGACCCGGCCGTCGACGAGGATGCCGCCGAGGGTCTCGGGGACGTGGGTGGCGGTGGACGGCAGCAGTTCGATGGCGGCGAACTTGGCGGGTTCGGCCTGGAAGACGTACCGGGCGATGGTGTCACCGACGACGAGCTGGAGCGGCAGCGCCACCGCGGCGGTGAGGAATCCGATGAGGAAGCCGGTGCGGTGGTAGCGGGACGTCCGTCCGCGCAGCATGCCCGCCGCGTAGACGCTCGCCACCACGAAGCCCGCGACGATGTAGGCGGCGAGCAGCATATGGAGCATCTCCCACCAGAAGGCTCCGTTGAAGAAGACCTCGACGGGCCGTACGGCGACGACCCTGCCGTCCCGCAGCGTGAACCCCCCGGGTTGGTTCATCCAGCTGTTGGCGGCGATGACGGCGGCCGCGCCTCCGATGCTGGACAGCGCCACCGGCACGCCCGTCCAGAAGTGCACCCAGGGTGACAGCCGGTCCCAGCCGTAGATGTAGATCGACACGAAGATCGCTTCAAGGAAGAAGAACAGCCCCTCGATCGCGAAGGGAAAACCGAAGGCAGCACCGAACCTGCCCATCAGGCCGGGCCAGAGGATGCCCAGCTCGAAGGAGAGGACGGTACCGGTGATCGCTCCCACGGCGAACAGTACGGCGGCGACCTTGGACCAGCGCCGGGCCAGGAGCAGCGCCTCGGGGTCGTCCCGGCGCAGACCGCGGTGGTTGGCGATCAGCATCAGCGTCGTGAGCGCCACGCCGAAGGGCACCAGGATGATGTGGAACCCCAGGGTGAAGGCCATCTGCTGACGTGCCGGGAGGAGCTGTGGCGGATCGCCGGCCGAGGCCAGGTGCTGCGCGAGCACCTGGAGCGTGTCCGTCACGGCCGGGACCGCCGGTCGGCGCACGGGATCCGCAGTGCACCGGGCGGTCTCCGGCCGGGCTCACTCACACTTGTCACTGCCGTCACCTCGACACCGCCAGGTTGCACCAGGTTGATCGCATCGGTTCGCTGTACCCGTTCTGTGCCCCGCCGCGCCGTCGCGCGGCCGGCCAGTACCCCATCGGGTGACCGCGATGCGCCCACATTCCGCGCCCTGACCGGGACGGACCTCCAATCCGGCCGCCCCTGACGTACGGGAGCCGCGCACTGCTGCGGCAGGGGCCGCACCGCCGGGGACACAGGCGACCGTCGGCGCAGCCTCCCCCCTCACCCCCGGAGGACGTCCCGCGTGACCGGCCGAGTCCGGCCCGCCTCGACGCAAGGACGCCCCCAGCAGTCGCCTCGCAGGGACCTGCCGGCCGGGGTAGCGTGCCTAGGGGGCAGGCCCCCTGACCTCGGTCGGATCGCGAAGGGTGCAAATCGTGGACGCCTCCGACGACAAGAAGGAACAGCTGGAGGCTCCCGTCGGCCCCGCCCCCGGGGGCCCACCGGAGTCCCACCCGTACCACCACCCCGCTGCCGGCTGGGGCGCCGCCAAGAGCGTCACCAAGTTCCTCGCCCGCGAGGGTACGTATGTGGACGGGCCCCGGGCGGTCCTCCGGATGAACCACGAGGACGGCGGCTTCGACTGCCCCGGATGTGCCTGGCCGGACGACCTCAAGGGACTGCGCCTGGACATCTGCGAGAACGGCATCAAGCACGTCACCTGGGAGATGACCCGCAAGCGGGTGGGACGCGAGTTCTTCGCCGCCCACTCGGTGAGCGAACTCTCCCGGTGGAGCGACTTCGCCCTGGAGGACCAGGGACGGCTGACCGAGCCCATGGTCTACGACGCGGCGACCGACCACTATGTCCCGATCAGCTGGAAGGACGCCTTCGAACTCGCCGGCCGCACCCTGCGCGAGCTGGACGACCCCAACCAGGCGTCCTTCTACACCTCCGGCCGGCTCGGCAACGAGGCCACCTTCCTCTACCAGTTGATGGCCCGCGAACTGGGCACCAACAACATGCCGGACTGCTCCAACATGTGCCACGAGGCCAGCGGCCGCGCCCTGTACACAGCCCTGGGCACCAGCAAGGGGACCGTGGACCTCAAGGACTGGGAGACCACCGACGCCCTGTTCATCCTCGGTGTCAACGCCGCGTCCAACGCGCCCAGAATGCTCACCGCGCTCGCCGAGGCCTACAAACGCGGCGCCCAGATCGTGCACATCAACCCGCTGGTCGAGGCGGCGGCGACCCGCACCATCATCCCGCATGACTTCGCGGACATGGCGCTGTTCCACTCCACCCGGACGAGCACACTGAACCTGCAGCCCCGCATCGGCGGGGACATGGCCCTGCTGCGCGGTCTGGCCAAGGCGGTCCTGGAGCAGGAGAAGACCGACCCCAAGGCGGTGGACCACGAGTTCATCAAGCGGTACACCGCCGGCTTCGAGGACTACCGGGCGCTGTGCGAGGCCACCACCTGGGAGGAGATCGAGCGCCAGTCCGAGGTCCCTCGCGCGGACATCCTCAAGGCTGCCCGCGTCTACGGCGACGCCGACCGCAGCATCGTCAGCTGGTGCCTGGGCGTCACCCAGCACGAGCACGGCGTGGACACCGTCCGCGAGATCGTCAACCTGCTGCTCCTCCGCGGCAACCTCGGTCGCGAGGGCGCCGGCCCCTCCCCCGTGCGAGGGCACAGCAACGTCCAGGGCAACCGCACCTGCGGCATCAACCACCGTCCCGACGAGTCCTTCCTGGACCGCCTCGGTGAGGTCTGCGGCTTCGAGCCGCCGCGTGCGCGCGGCATGGACACCGTCGCCACGATCGAGGCGATGCACCGGGGCGAGGTGAAGGTCTTTGTGGCCATGGGCGGCAACTTCGCGATGGCCGCGCCCGACACTCCGTACACCTTTGAGGGCCTGCGCGCCTGCGAGTTGACGGTGCAGGTGAGCACCAAGCTCAACCGCAGCCATCTGGTGCACGGGCGGCAGGCGCTGATCCTGCCGTGCCTGGGCCGCACCGAGAAGGACCACCAGCGCACCGGCGTGCAGAGCACCTCGGTCGAGGACTCCATGAGCATGGTCCACCTGTCGGTGGGCATGAAGCGCCCGGCCTCCAGCCACCTGCTGTCCGAGCCCGCCGTGATCGCCGGGATGGCGCGGGCCGCGCTGCCCGACAGCGCGACTCCGTGGGAGTGGTACGTCGAGGACTACGACCGGATCCGGGACACCATGGCCCAGGTGCTTGACGGATTCGAGGACTTCAACCGCCGGGTGCGGCTGCCACTGGGGTTCCGGATCAGACAGCCCGCCCGCGAACTGGTCTTCCTCACTCCCTCCGGGCGCGCCGAGTTCTCCGTTGCCCCGCTGCCGGACGTCATCCCGGCCCCCGGCACCCTCGCGCTGGGCACGATGCGCAGCCACGACCAGTGGAACACCACGATCTACTCCGACAACGACCGCTACCGCGGCATCAGGAACCTGCGCACTCTTGTCTTCATGAACACCGACGACATGCGCGAACGCGGCATCGAGCAGTTCGACCCGGTGGACATCACCAGCACCGCCAGGGACGGCAGCACCCGCTCCCTGCACGGCTATCTGGCCGTCCCGTACGACATCCCGCGCGGCTGCGCCGCCGGGTACATGCCGGAGATGAACGTGCTGTGCGCGATCGGCGACTACAGCACCCAGAGCGACCAGCCCATCATGAAGCACCTCAAGGTGACCGTGGACCGCGCCTCGTAGGACCTGCGCGGCGGCGCCCCGGCGGGGCGCCGCCGGGTCCGACAGCTGCGGATCACACGTCCAGCGGGAGTTTCAGCAGGCAGACGACCACGTCGGTGTGCGCGCTCAGCAGGCTGGCAATGAGGAGGCCCCGCTGGCTCTGGAGGATCCGGTAGCGGCTCTGCCGGGGCTCCAGCTGCGGGATGAGTACGGCGATCTGTCTGTCGTCGCCGTCACGAACGGCCTGCTCGACGTAGTGGACGACAGGGTGCACCACGGCATGCTGAGGGCTTTCGATGATGTCGAGCCGCACCCCGGGGTTCCAGCGTGCCCACTCGGCGCGCATGATGTCGGCCTTCGCCTGATCGTCGAAGACCGCGACCACAACCACCTCGTCGCCCAGCGTGCACGCGGCGTTGAGGGCAGCGGCGGCGACCACGTCGACCCTGCCCAGGGGGACGATCACCAGACTGCCGGCGCGCGCCGGACGCGGCGGTGGTCGGTCCAGCCTCAGTCTGCTCGCAACGAGGCTGTAGAAGCGCTCGATCCGAGAGAACATCAGCATCAGCATCGGGACGATCACGACGACGATCCAGGCACCGGCGAGGAACTTGGTGGCAAGCAGGACGATGCCCGCCACACCGGTGAGCACGGCCCCCAGGCCGTTCGTCAGTGCTCGGGGAACCCATGCGTCCGGGCGCTGGGCGAGCCAGTGCCGCACAAGGCCGACCTGGCTGATGGTGAAGCCCACAAAGACACCGATGGCGTACAACGGGATCAGACGCTGTGTGTCGGCGCCGACGACGATCAGCAGGGCGGCGGCCAGCACCGCCAGAGCGGCGACGCCCCAGCGGTGTACGGGCCGTTCCGAGCGGAAGGCGAACAGGTGGGGAAGCCGGTCGTCCTTGGCGAGCAGACTCATCAGCACGGGCAGACCGCCGAAGCTGGTGTTCGCGGCGATACCCAGGACGAGGGTGACGATCAGGCTGATGGCGTAGAAGGCCCAGCCGGTCCCGAAGGCGTCGGCGGTCAGCTGGGCCAGCAGCGTCACATCACCGCGTGGCACCAGGTGATGCCGGCTGACCAGCACGGACAGGCCCACCAGCATGGCGCCCAGCAGCAGCCCCAGGAGGAGCTCGGTGTGCTGCGCCCGCTTGACGCGGGGCTGACGGAACATCGGAACGGCGTTGGCGATGGCCTCCACTCCGGTCAGCGCCGAGCAGCCGGCGGAGAACGCCTTCAGCACAAGGAGCACGCCCAGTGCCTCAACGGCGGGGAACGACCGGGGCGTTCCCACCGTTGCCACGGGGTGGGCACGGAACAGGCCCACGACGATGACGCTGAACACGCTGACCACGAACAGGCCCATCGGCAGCATCAGCACACGGGCGCTGTCCGCGATACCGCGCAGATTGACGGCGGTGATGAGGGCCAAGGTGATCAGGCAGACGGCCACCAGGTGGTCGGCAAGCACGGGAAACGCCGATGCCAGGCTGGCGGCGCCGGCCGCCAGACTGACGGCCACGGTGAGGACGTAGTCGACGATGAGGCTGGCTGCGGCGAGCAGGCTGACCTGTCGGCCCAGGTCCTTCTTCGCCACCGCGTAGGCACCGCCGCCGTCCGGATGCACGGCGATCACCTGGCGGTAGGAGACGACCAGTACGGCCAGCAACCCGACGATGACCAGGGTGATCGGCAGCAGCGCCGAGAGTCCGCCCGTTCCGGCGGCCACCAGGACGGCAACGATGGCCTCCGGGCCGTATGCCACCGAGCTGAGGGCGTCCAGTGAAAGGGCGGCAATCCCCTCCATCACGGTCAGGTGGGATTTTCCGCCCTCGCCGTGGAGCCGTGGAACGTTGGGGTGTCGTTTCCTGGATGCCAGTCCGAGCACCATGGCGAGCTCACCCGGTCCTTGGGCTGGCGTAGTCGCCGGCGGCGCACAGCGGACCGTTCATCACCGTTGCGCCACCGTGCCCGGCGGACACCCGCGGCAGAGAAGGCGCAGCGAGCCTCCTGGCGCCTGTTGAGGGAGAACTACGACGTTCACTGAAGTCCGTGCTTCCTTACTGGATGGCCGCCGACTACCAGCTTCCGAGAGCCTCCGGGGACCTGCATGCCCACCGCGCCGAACGGGTGCCCCTGCCCGCATGGCCCGAGTGATCTCCCGGGCCGCGACGGCCGGTTCCCGATCGCTCCGACTGCCGGGAATCCCGTGGGTACTTTGCATCGGTATCCCTTGGCAGCAGCCGCCGTTGGAGCATGGTGGTCACACCGCCGACCTATGTCGAGCCCTGCACAAAAGGCCATTCTGGGTTGGTTTTACGTGAAACAGCGAAATGATGATAATTCTCCTCTTCTCCTTCCATGGCCCCGGTGCCTGCCTTGAGACATGAAGCGACGTCGCTCGTGAGCCGGCGCGGCCCGGTGCCTTTCTCCGTCGGCTCATTGGCAATGGCCACGGCTGTTGTGAGCGGCGGCAACCGCGGACGAGTCCGGCACACGGGTGTCCGGCCCCGGCCTCGACGGCATCCAGAACCGCACGCTCGACGGGGTCGCCGACCAGAGGAGCCGCACCGTACGCCGCGCACTCTGCGGCAGCCTTGCGCTCCTCCACGCGGACCCGCCCACCGCACGCCGGCCACACCACCCGGCGCCGGAGCCGGATGCTCAGGGGACGCGGGAACTGGCCTGCTCGGCCCGTTGTTCATCCGCCGTACGGAGGGGTCAGTGCGATCCGCGCAGGTTCAACACCACGACTCCCAGAATGACCAGGGCGATGCCGAGCCACTGGAGCCGGCCGAGCTGCTCGCCGAAGGCGACCGCGCCGATGGCCGCGACCGCAGCCGTCCCTGCGCCGGACCACACGGCGTAGGCCACGGACACCGGAATGTGTTTCAGCGCCCGGCCCAGCAGCAGGAAGGAGAGGACATAGCCGGTTGCCACCGCCAGGCTGGGCAGCAGTCGGCTGAAGCCGTCGGTGAGCTTCAGACAGGTCGTCGCACAGACCTCGGCGGAGATGGCCAGGGCCAGTAGCAGATACGGCATGGGCTCCTCCGGGACGGCGGGCGGGTACGAGGCCCACCTCTGCAAAGGCCCGCCCTGTGGCGGATCCGCGCTGTGACGGGCCGACTCTACGTCGGGTGACTGCAGTTCAGCTGCGGATCTCGGCGACCAGCGCCCCGAGCCGCATCAGGTCGGCCTCTTCCAGGCTGCCGAGCACCGTGACCCGGGGGCCGGCCGGGATCGGCGTCGCGGAGGGCACGGCCAGCACCGGACAGCCCGCAGCCCACGCGGAGGCCACACCGACCGGGCTGTCCTCCACCGCCACACAGCGTGCGGGCGTGACGCCGAGGCCCTCGGCGGCCGCCAGATAGGGGTCGGGAGCGGGTTTGGTCCGCGGCGTGTCGTCCGCGGTGACGACCACCGAGAACCACTCGGCGCCGAACTCCGCCAGTACCAGGTCGACGATCCGGCGCGGCGAGGCGGACACCAGCGCCATCGGCACCTGGGCCCGCCGCAGCTCGGCCAGCAGCGACAGTGCGCCCGGCCGGGGCCGTATCTGCGCCGCGACCCGGTCGGCGAAGGCCTGGTCGAGATCCTCGGCCAGGCGGGTGGTGCTCTGTGCGGTTCCGCTGGTGCGGTGCAGATGGGCGGCGGTGTGCTCGACCGGCCGTCCCAGGACGTCCGGCAGGTCGGCCGCGGTGAGCCGGTGGCCGAGGTGCTCCGCGACCTCGACGGCGGCCTGCCACCAGAGGTCCTCGGTGTCGACGAGGGTTCCGTCCATGTCGAAGAGGACGGCGGCAGGAACGGAGGTTGCGGCGGTGGGCCGGTGCACGAGATGGGGGTCCTTGTCCGAGGGGTGGGTGGGGGCGCGGGTGGTGGGCCCGGTCCGTGAGCCGGCTTGCGGCTCCGGGAAGCAGGGTTGTGGACATTCGGCGCCGCGGGGTCGACGGCCGGGTGTCCGGGGGTGGGAAGGCGACTGCGCCCGATGCCGGTCCGCCCCCTCCCGCGGGCGGCGAAAGGGGGCGGATGCGGTCGGGTCAGGCGCGCCGGTCGACCAGGACCGGGCGGTCCGGGAGGCTGACCGTGACGGGGGTCCCGGCCGGGAGCGCGGCAGCTTCCTCGGTGCTCAGATCGGCCTTGACCTCGGTGCCGTCGGCCAGGCGCAGCGTCAGGCGGGTGACCGCGCCGAGGAAGGAGGTGGCGGCGACCCGGGCGGTCCCCTGACCGTCGGCACTCACCTGGACGGCCTCCGGCCGCACCAGCACCTCGATCCCTCCCTCGGCGGGGACGTCCCCGTCCACCGGCACCCGGCGGCCGAGCACCTCCACCTGACCGTCGCCCGCGCGGACTGCGGGGATGCGGCTCATCGTGCCGACGAACTCGGCGACGAAGGCGGTCGCGGGCCGCGCGTACAGCTCCGCCGGGGCGGCGCACTGCTCCAGCCGTCCCGCGCGCAGCACCGCGACCCGGTCGGCCATCGACAGTGCCTCCTCCTGGTCGTGGGTGACGAAGAGGGTGGTGATCCCCAGCTCCTGCTGGAGCCGGCGGATCTCCTCCCGCAGGGTCAGCCGTACCTTGGCGTCCAGCGCCGACAGCGGCTCGTCCAGCAGCAGCACCCGCGGCCGCAGGGCGAGCGCCCGGGCGAGAGCGATGCGCTGCTGCTGACCGCCGGACATCTGGTGCGGGTAGCGGTCGGCGAGCTGCGGCAGCCCCACCAGCTCCAGCAGTTCGGCGGCGCGCACCCGCCGCTCGGCGCGGCCGGCGCCGCGCACCTTCAGTCCGAAGGCCACGTTGTCGGCGGCCGTCAGGTGGGGGAAGAGGCTGTACGACTGGAAGACCATGCCTGCGTCGCGCCGGTGCGCCGGCACCCGGGTGACGTCCTTGCCGTCGACCAGCACCTCGCCCGAGTCGGGGTGCTCGAAGCCCGCCAGCATCCGCAGCGCGGTGGTCTTGCCGCAGCCCGACGGGCCGAGCAGGGCCAGCAGCTCGCCCGGCCGGGCCGTCAGGTCCAGCCCGTCCAGGGCGGTGGTCGCGCCGAAGGACCGGCGCAGGCCGCGGAACTCCACGGTGGCCCCGCCCGCCTCGCGGACGGCGGGGGCTTCGACAGCGGTGGCGGTCACAGGATCTCCTGGGCGGTGGGAGCCGGCGCGGCGGCGTTGCGACGGGTGGTGCGGGGGGTACGGGACGAACGGCCGCGTCCGGCGGCGGCCAGGATCAGCAGCAGCGCCCAGGTGAGCAGGAGGCTGAGCACCGAGACGGCCACCGAGGTCTGGGCCTGGCTGTTGCCGATGCTGTAGATCCACACGGCGAAGGGCATGTAGCCGAGGATCGAGGCGACGGTGAACTCGCCGAGCACCAGGGCCAGGGTGAGGAACGCGGTGTTCAGCAGTGCGCCCCGCAGATTGGGGAGGACCACCTGGAACACGGCCCGCGGCCAGTTGGCGCCGCAGTTGCGTGCCGCCTCCACCAGGGTGCCGAGGTCCACCGCGCGCAGTCCCGAGTCCAGGGTCCGGTAGGCGAGCGGCAGCGCCATCAGCACGTACGCCAGCACCAGCACCAGCGGGAAGCCGGGGTCCTGGATGGCGTTGATGGTCTGGAAGAACGGGGTGTGCGACAGGTGGTCCGGCCCCCATCGCAGGACGGAGTTGATGCCCGCGGTCAGCGCCACCGCGGGAACGACCAGGGGCAGCGAGCAGACGATCTCCACCAGAGCCCGCAGCCGGGGTGCGGTGAGCCGTACCGCGACCAGTGCCGGGACGAGCAGCAGCAGGACGACCGCGACGGTCGCCGCGGCCAGTTCCAGAGTGAGCCGCAGGCTGGTGAGGAAGCCGTCGGTGCCGACGATGCCCGTGTAGGCGCCCAGGGTGAGGCCCTCGCCGGGCACGTCCACGGTGAAGATCACTGAGAGCAGCATCGGTCCGAGGAAGTACAGCCCGGCGATCAGGGCGACCGCGCCGCGCCAGAACTGCGGTCGGCGGCGGCGCCGGGTCTCGGTCAGTGCAGCCATCGGGCACTCCTCCGCTGCAGCGGGACGTAGACGGCCATCACCAGGCCGGCGATCACGATCATGTCCAGGCTGAGGGCCAGCGCCACATTGCCCTGGCCGACCAGGACGTTGCCGGAGAGCGCGTCGGCGATCTGCAGCGTGATCAGCGGCACCGAACTGCCCACCATCGCGGCGGCGGTGGCGTAGGCCGCGAAGGCGCTGCCGAAGAGCAGCACAAAGCCGCCCAGCAGCGAGGGCGCCAGGATCGGCAGGGCGACGTGCCGCCAGTACTGCACGGTCGTCGCGCCGTTGTTCTGCGCGGCCTCCCGCCACTGCTTGCGCAGCCCCTCCAGGGCCGGGGTGATGGTGAGCACCATCAGCGGCACCAGGAAGTAGAGGTAGACGAGGGTCAGACCGGAGAAGGTGTACAGGCTCCAGCCGTGGTCGGTGAGGTGCAGTCGGCGGGTCAGCTCTCCGGCGTTGCCGAGCGTGGCGACGAAGGCGAAGGCCAGCGGGACGCCGCCGAAGTTGGCGAGCACACCGGAGGCCGCCAGCACCGCCTCGCGCAGCGCCCGGAAGCGGGAGGTGGTCACCGCGTGCGCCAGCGGCAGCCCCAGCACCACACCGATGAAGGCGGTGAGGGCGGAGAGCTTGACGCTGCCGAACAGCGCGGTGAGGTAGGCGCCGTGCACCGACAGGGACATGTTGCTCGTCGTCCACTGGGCACCGCCGGGGGCGTCCGCGGTGGTGCTGAATGCGCCGAGGGCGATCGCGACGGCCGGGAGGCCGAAGACGACGGCGACGAAGAGGAGCAGCGGCAGGACGGCGAGCCAGCCCGCCGCGCGGGGACGGCCGCCGCGAGGGGACGGCCTGGTGTGAGGGGGCGCGACTGCGGCCCCCGCGCCGCCGGCACCCTCGGGAGAGGGGCCGGCGGCGGGGGACGGCGTCGCGGCGGGAGCCGTGGTCATCTCGCTGATCAGCCGGAGACGGCCTTGGACCAGCCCTCGGTGACGACCTTCTTGGCCGCGTCCACCTGGGCCTCGCTCGGGAAGGTGAAGGTGCCGGAGACCGCGGGCAGCGCGGCGGCGGCCGTGGCGTCCAGGGTGCCGGCCTGCTTCATGGCGTCCATCAGCACCGGGCGGGCGAAGCCCTTGAGGAGCAGGTTCTGGCCCTCGGCGCTGTAGAGGTACTCCTCCCACAGGCGGGCAGCGGCCGGGTGCGGCGCCCACTTGTTGACGGCCTGGTTGTAGTACTGGGCGTACAGGCCGTCGGACGGGACGGTGACCTTCCAGTCCAGGCCCTTGGTCTTGAACTCGGTGGCGTAGCTGGCGTTGAGGTAGTCCCAGTCGATGCTGATCGGCGTCTCGCCCTTCTCGACGGTCGCCGGGGTGGACTCCACCGGGTTGTAGTTGCCGCTCTTCTTCAGCTTGGAGAAGAAGTCGAGGCCGGGCTGGACGTTGTCCAGCGTGCCGCCGTTGGCGAGCGCCGCGGCGTAGAAGCCGCCGAAGGCGGAGCCCGACTTGGTGGGGTTGCCGTTCATCGCGACCTGGCCCTTGTACTCGGGCTTCAGCAGGTCGGCGAAGGTCGCCGGGCACTCCTTGACCCGCTTGGCGTCGCAGCCGATGGAGACGTAGCCGCCGTAGTCGTTGTAGCGCAGACCCTGGGGGTCCTTCTGGGCGGCCGGGATCTTGTCGAAGTCGGCCACCTTGTAGGGGGCGAGGATGCCCTGCTGGGCGGCGGAGAGGGCAAAGGCGCTGCCCAGGTCCACCACGTCGGGGGCGCGGTCCTGGCCCTTGCGGGAGGTGATGGCGTTGATCTCGTCCTGGCTGGAACCGTCGGGGTTCTCGTCCTCGATGGTGATGCCGTACTTCTTCTGGAAGCCGTCGATGATCGCGCCGTAGTTGGCCCAGTCCCGCGGGAGGGTGATGACGTGCAGCTTCCCCTCCTTCTTGGCTGCGGCGACGAGTGCGTCCATGCCGCCGAGGTCGGCTGCGGAGGTGGCGGTCGCCGCGCTCTTGCCACCGCCGGCGGATGTCGCGGTCGTGTTGCTGGGGGCGGAGCCGCAGGCGGAGAGGGAGAGCGCAGCGGCGGTGAGACCGACGGCCAGGGCAGCGGCGCGGGCACGGTGGACAGTCACGGATTTTCTCCTGGAGAGACGGCGGGGCGCGCGGCAGGCGCTCGTCCCCGTCGGGAGGTGCATGGGTTGGCTGTACAACTCGACCCCAGTACTCCGGACAAGGGTGACTTAAAGGTGAACAACCCGGCGAGAGCCGGAGGACGTTGCCGGAACGTCGCGCTTGCCCTCGGGTCGCCCGGGCCTGCGCACCGCCCGCCGGGCGGCCCCCGGTCGAGGAGCGGATAGGGTCACCGGGACGGCCGCGCCCCTCGGCGCGGCGACACAGCCGCCAGGAGGGGCGTTGCAGGACGACGACGGGGCGCAGCTGGTCAGGGACGGCGGCTCGCTGTACCGGCGGGTGGCGGCCGACCTCCGTGAGGCCATCGCGGCGGGGTCCTACGGGTCCGGCGGAAGACTGCCGGCCGAGGGGGCCCTGGCGCAGCGCTACGGCGTCTCCCGCGGCACCATCCGGCAGGCCCTCGCCGTCCTGCGCTCGGACGGCCTGGTCACCTCTCGACGCGGCACCCGCCGTGTGGTGCTCGGCACCGCGCGAGTGCAGAGCTTCTCCGAACTGCTCAGTTTCACCAGCTGGGCCCGGTCGGTGGGCGAGGAACCCGGCGGCGCCATGGAGTCGCTGGTACGGCGCCCGGCGGACGACCGGGAATGCGAGCAGCTGCGCCTGGAGCCGGGCGCCGAGGTGTATGTGACGCTGCGTCTGCGTACGCTCTCGGGCCGGCCGGTGATGATCGAGCGGACCGTCTACCCGCCCCGGGTGGGCGAGCTGGTGGCGCAGCTGCCCGCGGACGCGGTGTCGCACACCGAGCTGCTCCTCGAGCACGGCATCGTGTTCTCCGACGCCGACCACACCATCGACCTGGTCCACGCGGACACCGACGACTCCCGGCTCCTGGGCTGTACGGCGGGCGAGGCGCTGCTGCGCGAGCGCCGTCGTTCGACCGACCCGGCGGGCGTGCCCGTGGAGTGGTCCGAGGACCGCTATCTGCCGGGCACCGTCGCCTTCACGGTGCACAACTCCATCGCGGCCTCGGCCCTCTCCCGCAGGCACCGCCCCGCGCCGGACCCGCACTCACCGGATGTCACCCGCGGGTGACCTGTCCGCCGCGAGTCCGCGCTGCGGTGCCGGGTGGAATCGGGGCGGTCCGGCGCAGCAGGGAACGCCGCGTGGGTGCCGCGGCTGCGGCACCCACGCGGCGCTCCTGCCGGTCCCGGTGGTCAGCGGCGCAGCAGTGCGGTGAGCAGGGGCCGGAAGTGCTCGAAACCGGGGATCGCGGCCCCGGCGTCCTTTGCCTGCTCGTCCCAGCGCCGCACGGCGACGGCGTCGGCTGCACCCGGCAGCGCGGCGAAGTCGGCCGCCTCCGCGTCGCCCATCGGTCCGCCCTGGACCTGGAGGGTGTACTCGGAGGCCTCGGAGAGCCGGGCGCGGTAGCCCGGTTCCACTGCGCACAGATAGCGCTTGGCGGCCACATGCAGCCGCACCGGCTCGGTGACCTCCGGGCCGAACCAGCGGGCCAGCAGGTCGGCGCCGGTGTGGCTGTGCCGGTTGTCGGTACCGGCCATCAGCTCCTGGCCGCTGACCGGGCCGTGGAAGTGGCCGATGTCGTGCAGCAGCGCGGCGGCCACCAGGTGCGCCGGGGCGCCCGCGGCTTCGGCGAGCGCGCCGGCCTGCAGCATGTGCTCGGCGATGGTGACGGGCTCCCCGAGGTACTCCGCGGCTCCGGGGCCGATGAAGAGTTCGTCCAGTTCGTCCAGGGCGGCGCTGCGGCGCAGTACGGCGAGGGTGCCGGCGAGCCCGTCCAGGTCTGCGTAGCAGCCCTGGAGGTGGCGGGCTCCGCTCTGCTCGAAGGCGGTCCGGGCGTGCAGCAGCCGGGTGTTGTCGAAGACCACGCAGTCGCCGGGTGCCAGCCGGAAGTCCAGCTGCAGCCCGGGGCGGAGCAGCAGTTCGGCGAAGGTGCGGTAGGCCGCGTAGAAGGCCTCCAGCTCGGCGGCCGGAAGCCGCAGGGTGCCGATGGACCGGTTGTTGAAGCGCACCTCACGGATCCGGCCCAGTGGGTCGGTGTCGATCAGGGGCCGGAAGGCGGTCAGCTCGGTGCGGGCGTCGCGGTAGACGAACGGGACGGGAGTGCGGGTCAGTACGCCGAACGCCTCCGGGTCCTCCTCGCGCAGCAGCGCGGCGGCCCGGAAGCCGTCGACCAGCCCGGAGTCGCCGCCCTCGGCGGCGTTGCTGAGGCAGTGCAGCAGCTGGATGGTCGGGACCGGGTCGCGGTACGGGTTGTCGGTGTGGGGGGTGATACGCGCCGAGGTGAAGGCGAGGTTGTCGGGGTTCGGCTCGACCCGGACGTCGAAGAGCTTGCCGTAGTTGGTCTCCCGGACGAAGCCGAAGGACTCGGCGACGGCCAGCACCTGGCCCTCCTCGGTGGGAACGGCGCGCAGCAGGGCGAAGCCGAGCCGCTGCACGGCCTCCAGCACCCGGGCCCGCTCCCCGGGGTTTGCCAGGTACGCCGCCCAGTCCGCCTCGGGCAGCGCCCCGGCGAGGTCGGCGGCCTGCCACAGCTGCTTGCCCGCCTCACTGCGGTGGTCCGCCTCGGCCGTCTCGCCGGGCCGGTTGGCGAGCAGCCACTGCACGGGGTAGCGGGAGCGGTGGCCGTCAGGGGACCAGACCACGTCCACCGCGTTGGCCCCGTTGTCATGCTGCGGGGCGGCTGAGGCGACTGCGAGCTCCCGCGGCAGGTCGGTGATCTGGAAGAGCTTCTGGCCGCTGTGCGGGTCGCGGCACTCGGGGCACGGGCAGTTGTCCCGAAGCCACATCGGGGGCAGCGCGCCGAGCAGGTCGGCGGGCTCGGCAGCGGGGGGTGTGGCGCTGGACACGGCCGGCATGGTCGTCCTCCGGGATGGTGCGAGGTGCGAAGTTGTATAGCCAACTTTTCCCCCGCTTGATGTCCGGAAGGCGATCGAAGCGGCACCGGAAGGTGAAGCCGCGGCATCCGCACTGTGCGCGCGCCGGTCACCGGGCGCGGGCAAGAGAACTTCTCAGCATCGGCCTCGCCCCTGGTCGCCCCGGCCATCAGCAAGGCGGGTACGTCGGCCCACCCCTGCCCGGCCGGCGCGGCCCCCACGGCCCCGCTCGGCTGCCGGGGCCCACCGCCGCGCCCCGACAGAGCGACGCCCGCGGATGCACTCAGCCGCGGTCGCGTTGGCAGGCGGCGAGGAGGAAGAGCCAGATCTCGCTGACGGTCGGAAAGCAGGCGATCGCATGCCTGAGCCGCTTCAGCGGCACCTCGCCGACGACCGCGACGGTCGCCGAGTGCAGCAGCTCGCTGACTCCAGGACCGACGAATGTCACTCCGAGCAGGACCTCCCGGTCGAGGTCGACGACCAGCCGCGCGTGACCGGGGTAGTTGTCTGCGTAGAGGTTGGCACCCTGAGCGGCGTTGAAATCCAGGTCGACGGTCCTGACGCGGTGGCCGGCCTGGATCGCCTGCTCGGCGGTCAGGCCCACGGCGGCCGCCTCGGGGTCGGTGAAGAAGACCTGGGGCACGGCGTGCTGGTCGGCGGTGGTGGCGTGGTCTCCCCACGGGCCGTCGTCCAGGGGAAGGCCGGCAGCCCGGGCAGCGATGGCGTCCCCGGCGGTCCGCGCCTGGTACTTGCCCTGGTGCGTGAGCAGAGCCCGGTGGTTGACGTCGCCGGCGGCATACAGCCACGCTCCGTCGACTCCGCTGACCAGGCAGGTGGTGTCGGCCTCCAGCCATGTGCCGGGGGTGAGGCCGACCGTTTCCAGGCCGATGTCGTCGGTGCCGGGGGTCCTGCCGGTGGCGAACATGACCTCGTCGGCCTCCAGCTCGCTGCCGTCGTCGAGCGTGAGGGTGACGGGCCCGGAGGGGTCGGGCCGGCGCACGGCGGTGATCCGGGTGCCGGTCCGTACGTCCACGCCCGCGTCGGTGAGGCTGCGGGCGACGAGTTCGCCCGCGAAGGGTTCCAGACGGGGAATCAGGCCGCGGCGGGCGAGCAGGGTGACCTGCGAGCCCAGTCCCTGCCAGCATGTGGCCATCTCGACGCCGACCCCGCCGCCGCCGACGATGGCGAGCCGGGCGGGAACGGTACTGGAGTCGGTGCCGTGCCGGTTGGTCCAGGGCTTGGCCTCCTGCACGCCGGGGATGTCGGGCAGCAGTGGCCGGCTGCCGGTGGCGATGGCTACGGCGTGGCGGGCCGTAAGAGTGAGACATGCGCCGTCATCGCGGGTGACGGTGACACGGCGGGGGCCGTCGATGCGGCCGTGGCCGCGGAACAGGTCCGCGCCCATCGACTTCACCGCCTCGGCCTGTCCACTGTCGTCCCAGTCGCTGACATAGTGGTTGCGACGGGCGAAGACCCGGCCGATGTCGAGCCGACCGCTGACGGCCTGCCGGGCGCCGTCCACCCGGCGGGCGTCGGCGACCGCGATGACCGGCCGCAGCAGGGCCTTGCTGGGCACACAGGCCCAGTAGGAGCATTCGCCGCCGACGAGCTCACGCTCCACGACAGCCACGGTGAGGCCGGCGGCGCGGGCCCGGTCGGTGACGTTCTGGCCGACCGGGCCGGCACCCACCACCACCACGTCGTAGGTGTTGCTCTCCTGGCTCTCGCGTGCTTCGTTCATCGCTCTCTCACGTCCGGTCGGGGCTGACGGGGCCTCATCCCCGGCTCATGTAACCGCGCGGTGCACGCACTGCCGTCATGCCTGGCCGCAGCTGCGACCATCTGTGCCCCTGATGGCGGCACTCCGGCTGCGGCGCCCGTGTCCTGCCGAACCCCTCGGTGCGGCGCCACACCACCCATGTACCGGCTTCCCCGGAGGCCGGCCCACCCACCCGGTGGGGGCCTCGCGGCTTTCGGTGCCCATGAAGTACACCGCCGAAAGAACGCTCCGGACCTCGTCCGCCCGGAGCCCCCCGCAGGTGTGCCTGCCCGGGGCCGCACGCTTCCGCCCTGACGCATACTCGCTCGTTGCCTGGCCTACAAGGTGCGGCGGCTGCGGGAGGTTATGCTCTGGGCGACCGCCGAGCAGAGGCGCGTGTCCTGATGTGCTGACCACTCTCTGCTCCGAAGATGGCGTCCCTCATCCGAAGTCCGCAGGCGTGACGCCTCGTCACTCGGGCTGGCTCGTAAGGCGCGGCCCGGGTCGACGGGCGGGAAACGGCGACCTGCCTGCTGACCCGAACAGTAAGGCCCCGCAGTTGTGGCACATGGCAGATCGCGATGCAGGCACCCGCCGGTGGGTTACCTCTCGTGCAGCTCTGAGCTGCACCGGCATGCTGGCATGCCTGTGGTGGATGGCTCCGGCCCTGAACACCGGAAGCACCGAACCCGCCGAGAACGCGGCCACCGCGCTGGAGGGCCGCGGCTACGCACCGATGGCGCTTCCTGACGAGAACCGTCCCGTGGTCGACCTCAGCGTGCGGCTCTCACCGGACCTCAGGAACGCCACGGGAACGGAAACCATCGTCTTCACCCCTGACGCGCGGATCTGCCGGGTGGTTCTGCGGCTGTGGCCGAACGCTCCCTCCATCGCGGGCAACGGGTCCGGGATGACGCTGGACCGGGTCACGGTCGACGGTGTCGGCCGTCCTGTGCAGATGCGCTCCGCCGGGGCCGAACCGGGCACCGCCGGGACTCTGGCGGTGGTGCCGTTGAAGGCGTGCCGGGCGGCGGGCAGCCATCTGAGGATCACCGCCCGGTTCAGGGTCCGTCTGGGAGTGGGGGGAGCAGAGAGGGTCGGGGTGGACCCGCAGCGGCAAGTGGCCCGGCTGGGGTCGGCGTTCCCTCTGCTGGCGTGGGTGCGGGGGCGGGGGTGGGTGCGTGAGCCCGCCGTACCGGGCAAGGGCGAGGAACTGGTGAGCGAGGAGTTCCGCCTCGATCGCCTGGCCGTGACTGCTCCGGCTGGGCTGCAGGTGGTCGGTGGAGGGACCCCGGAGTCGGTGACCCGGCGCGGCGGTGTCGCTGTCTCCACGTTCCACGCCGAATCCGTCAGGGACGTCGCTTTCGCCGTGGGGAGTTTCACCACGGCGACCGCGGAGATGGCGGGCGTCACGGTGCGGGCCGCGGTGCCGACGGACGCCAAGGCGCCGGCTGAGGAGTGGCTGGCTCAGGCCCGCACGCCGGCGTTGCGGATGCGGACGCAGTTCGGGCAGCTCCCGTACCGGGATGTGTGGCTTGTGGTGTGCCTCCCGAAGTTCGCCGGGATCGAGTTCCCCACCACGATGTTCTTCCCCGATGTGGAGGTCGGCGACTTCGGTCGGCTCGTGCCGCACGAGTGGGGGCATCAGTACTTCTATTCCCTGGTCGGCAACGATCAGGGACAGGACCCGTGGCTCGACGAGGCGTTCGCCACGTATGCGGAAGCCGTCACTGATTCCGGCGCGGCGCGGTACACGTCCCGGTCGCTGAGCGCCTCCGTCCGCAATCGGGTCGGGGAACCGATGAAGGACTGGCAGGGAAGCGGGATGCCGACCGGGAGCTACAACGAGGGCGTCTATGTCGCGGGCGCAGCAGCCCTTCTGCGGGCGCGTCAGGCCGCGGGGGCTGCGGCATTCGATGCGGCCATCAAGGACTACGTCGCACGGAACGCACACTCGGTGGCGGCGCCCAGGGAAGTGTGTGCTGTGCTCGGCCGTCTGCCGAAGGCGCTGGATGAACTCCACGCGGCCGGCGCGGTGTGAGGCGATGCGGGCGCACAGGCGAAGCGCCCAACTGCCGGTGAAGCCGACAGGGGTTCGGGTTGGTGACCCGGGCGTCGCGACGGTGGCCACTGCCGCCCTCGCGGATGCACATGGCCTGCCGGTGTTGAAGCGGGCCACGGCCGAGGAAACCCCTCACATACGAGGGAAGGCTCAGCAGTGGGGCGCCCGAGATCAAGGGTGGGGCCGGTCGTCGCGGGGCTCGAACCCGCAGCCCCCCGTGGGGGAGCTCAACCAGGAAGTAACCGGCACCCGTCGCACCGGGCGCCCCCGATGCTGTGGCCTCCCGAGATCGATGGCGGCCTGCGGCGTCACCTGTTTCAAAGAAGTAGCCGCGGGCCTTCGCACCGGGAGGTGTGGTGCATCTGAAGTTGTGAGTCCAGAGATCAAGGTCGGTGGAGGAGACGTAAGCGCTCTGGCCTCTGAGCTACCCCCGGTCGGGCCGGGGACCGGGAATCGAACCCGGGACCTCTCCATTAGCAGTGGAAGTATCCCCCGCCTGCGCACCTGGACGAGATCCACCATAGCCATCTCTGACGGCGGCTTCGATCCAATTACCCGACGGGGCAACGCCCGCGGCCGGGGCCAGTCCGTGGGCCTGCGCCGGCCACCGGCGAGACCTGCCCTCCAGAGCCGGGCCTTCGCCCCGCCGCCTCAGCCGGCGGCGGTCCGGCCCGCGTCCTTACCGGCCTTCGCCAGTGCGGCAAGTGCTTCGCAGGCCTCATGGTGGGTCTGGGCGTTCGGGGCGTCCTGGGCGGTGCCCCTCTCGGCGATCCGGCTGATCGCCGGTCCAGGGCGACACTGGGCACGGGGCACCGACGACGGCCCGCAGCAGGCCGCCCATTGGCTCGCACGGCGGAGGTTGTACGCACCCCCTCACCGCCATGCCACCCACTCCTGCACCGCGAACCGGTCACCCACGCGCCGCACTTCGGCTGCGCTCGGCCCGGGGAAGTGCGCGGGGAGCAGCAGGGCGCCCCGGTCCGCGGCCTCCCCCAGCACGCGGCGCCGGCTGTCCCGGGCGCGGGGCTCGTCCTCGTCGAAGCAGGGGCAGTCGCCCGGCCCTTGGCCCGGTGTTCGCCGCCCACGGCCAGGCAGTGTCGTCAGCCGCGCGATGTTCGGCCGGTCGCCGGCCGGGGCCCCAGGGCGTCGGCGGGACCACGCTCATGTCCGTCCTCTCACCCGTGGCGGGTTGCCGCCTCCTGGCGGGTTTCGGTCGCCGAATGGATCTTGCGGCTGAGGTCGGCAAGCCACAGCGTGTGACCGGTCACGGCCCTGTCGGCGGGCGGCCCCGCTCCGCGGCAGCCCGGCCGGTGGCAGGGAGACTCCACCGAGAGGACAGAGATGACACGTCGGAGACGAGCGATTGCTCGCGGCGTCGCGGCCTTGGCAGGCGCAGCCGTGCTGCTCGGCACAGCCGTGCAGAACACCTCGGCCGTCGGCCCGCAGACCGCGTCGGCTGCTCCCCGCGCGGACCGTACGCCCCCGGCCGCGCCGCTCCCGTCGACGCCCGGATCCTCCGCGCTGGGTCCCTTCCGCTCGTACCAGAAGCCTGCGCCTGCGCAGTCGACCCGGGCCGATCACCAGGTGCTGATGGTGCTGGGCTCGACCACCCAGGTCACCGGCAAGACGCTGGGGGTCCGGCGCGATCTCCAGGTGCGGGCCCCACTCACCTCAGCGTCGACGGTGAATGCCGCCCTGCGCAGAGCCGGCGCCGTCTCCATGCGTCCGCTGATGCCCGGCCTGCCGGTCACTCAGGCGCGTCAGTGGAACGATGCCGCCCGGGCCACGCTCGGCTCGGGAGCGGTCGACCTGTCCAAGGTGCAGGTGGTCCAGCTCTCCGGGGGCGATGTGTCGGCGGCGGCGCGCGCTCTGGCTGCCACGCCCGGAGTCGTGTACGCCGAGCCCGATCGGACCGTCTCCCCCATGAACACCGGCGGTGTGCAGCTGCCCTCGTGGGCGAGCCGCGCGGCCGGCGGGGCAGCCTCGTCGGCGAAGGCGCCGGCAGGCCGCACGGCGGACAGCGACGGCGCCGGCGTTCCCGGCAACACCGGGCTGAGCACCTCGCTGCAGAGTTTCCTCAACGCGGGCGGTGTCGACGCGACGGGCGCGTTCAGCCTGCTCAAGAAGCGGTTCGACCAGCTGCCCGGCACCGGCGAGACGATCACCAACGTCTCGGTGGGCGACCTCACCGACGAGGGGATGGTCACCCGCGGGGACACGTACATCAATCAGCACCTGGGGCCGACGACCGTCATCCAGGACGGCCAGCGCTATCTGGACATCCCCTCGATGCCGCTGATACCGACCTACACCTCGGACGCGCAGGGCGCACTCGACCCGACCGGGTCGACGGAGGGGCAGGACCCCGCCCTCGGTGAGGTGCTGCTGGACTTCTCGGTGATGGCTCCGCTGCCGCACGAGCTGCAGCGCGCGGGGATGCAGGGCAGTGGGGAGAGCGACCTGCTGGGCATCGCCCCCGGCGCCAAGTACCGGCTGGTCGTCCCGCAGGAACCGACGTTCGACCAGATCGCGGTCGCGCTGCTGGCCGCCGCCCGGCAGCAGCCGCGGCCCGATGTGATCACCGCCAGCCTCGGCTACGGCACGGACGACGCGGGCATCCCGGGTCGGTATCTGGAGGACGACCCGATCCAGCAGGCTGTGATCGCGGCCATCGTGAAGCAGTACGGCATCACTGTGGTCGTGGCGGCCAACGACGGCACCCGCCTGTTCACCAACGCGGCCGTCGGGCCGGACGGCGGCAGCACCGCGACCGATCTTGCCCGCAGCGCCGCCGACACCACCACCATCGCGGACGACCAGCTGTCGACCACGCCCAGCAAGGTGCTGGACTCGGGGGCGATAGCCGCCGGCGGTACCACGACCGACGACACCCTGTCGGTACCGCCGCAGAGCGGCGGGTCCGGGTCGGCCCAGGGCACCTGGGCGACCACACGGACCGACGGCTCCGGGATCTTCTCCTCCGGCTTCGGCACCCGCGTGAACGTCTCCGCGCCCAGCGACGGCATCCCGGCCTTCGAGCACCGCGCCGACTCCCCCCAGTCGGTGAACGTGGTGCTCAGCGGAGGCACTTCTGCCTCGGCACCCGAGATCGCGGCCGCCGCGGCCGTCGTGCTGCAGACCTCCCGCCTGACCGGGCAGCGGCCCTCTCCCCAGCAGGTCCGTACGCTGCTCGAGCGCACGGGCCGGGCGGTGTCCACGCCGCCGCAGGCCGACCAGCCGCTGCATGTCGGTCCGCAGCTGGATGTCACGGCCGCGGTGCAGGAGGTTCTCGCGCACGGCCGGGACAAGGCCGCGGGCACCGGCGCGCCGCGTATCGTGCGGATCTCGGTGGCGCACCGCCAGACCATCGGCGGGCTCGGGGCCACGTACCTGGAGGCCACCGACCCGGGCCGGATCGACCTGTCGGGGCCCGGCACGGGCGACGACGCCATCGGCGAGGGCCTGGTCGGGCCGGTGACCATCGGTGCCGATGTGACCGGGGTCGGCGCGCAGCAGGGCGTCCACTACGCGCTGCGCATCGGGTCGCACGAGTTCACCTCGGCGACACCCGCGATCCGGCTGACGCCCACTCAGATCCTGACCGCCGCCGGGCTTCCGGTCATCGCCACGTCCGACCGGCGGGTCACGGTCACCTTCCAGGTGCGTCAGGGCAGCAAGGTGCTGGCCTCGGCCGGCCGTGCGCTCATCTTCGGTCCGACCGACGGAACCTACGCCGAGGCGCTGGCTCCGGTGGTCCAGCCCGTCGTCAAGGCGGGGCACTCCGTCCAGGTGCGCTACGACCTGACCGGAGTCCGCTCCCTGAACACGCCGGCTCTGGTGGTCTCCGGCGTGGGGCACTGGAACCCGGCGCTGGCGCCGATCTTCACCCCGTCCTGGACGACTCCGCTGACAGACCTGCGCGGTACCGTCACCGTTCCGGCGGAGGCCTTCGCCGCGGGCGGTGGGATCTACGGGATCGGTGTCGTCCAGAACCCCACGGGCGGCTTCCACAGCACTCCGCTGTACGGGGAGTTCTCCCCGGTCCGGGTCGACGGCGGCAGTCCCGCCCAGCGCCCGGCGGCACCCACCCTCGCGGCGCAGGCGTCCGGCCCCTTCGGTCACCTGCTGGAGATCAACCGGGCCGCAGCGGAGTTCTCGGTGCGCTACGACGTGTCGGGGATCCGCGGAGCCACCGGCGCACTGCTGGAGTTCTCCGCGCCCGGGCCGAACATGTACAACTCCTACAACATGGTGAGCAACCAGAACGGCACCACCCGTGACCACGACGGCGTGGACAGCCCGGCGGCGCTCGACCGCCCGCTGACGGGCACCCGGGGCACCGTGCAGCTGAGCGCGGCGAAACTGCGGCTGGCCTCCTCGCTCGCCTATGACCTGCGGGTGTTCGCCGTCGACCGGCACGGCTCGGTCATCGGCCAGGCCTCACCGACGTCCCTGCTGGCGTTCGACGACGGGCTGACACCCGACGGCGCCACGCTGAACGACTTCGCCGTGGTGCCCGGCGGCACCTCCGTCGCGGCGCTGGAGAGTCCCGCCGGTACCAGCTCGGTGTACGACTACGACGCTGCCACCGGGGTCTACGGGCGCCGGTTGACGAACGACCCCGCCTACGGCTCCGTCTACGAGGTGTTCGGCGTCGATTCCGAGAACCACACGCTGGTCCTGCACATGACCGGCTCCGGGGCACAGTCGCTCGAGACCTATGACACGCTCTCCGGTGACACGGTCGGCAGCCCCACGCAGCTGGACACCCAGTACGTCGTGGACGGCGGCCGGGTGGACGCCGCCCGGCACCGCGCCGTGGTGCTCGTCCACCGTTCGAGCGACCGGGCGAGTTTCCTGCTGCCCGTCGACATGGCGACCGGCGTCCAGGGCGACCCGATCCAGCTGGACACACCCGACGGGGCGACCATCTACGGCCTGCTCGACCTGGACAGCTCCAGCGGGCTCGTCTATGCGGAGCAGACCGGCGCCAGCATCAACTGCCGTGCGGCGGCCGGCTCCGCCAACGTCGCCGCGGTGGACCTGGACACCCGCACGGTCACCAGGACCCGCAGCGGAAGCGTCTGCGCGACCAGCCTCGCCGCCGATGGGCACGGGCACCTGGACGAGACGTGGTACCGCTCGTTCAGCGTCAACTTCGCGGGCACCGCAATGCTCACCGAGGTACCGACGGACGGCGTCAGCGATGCGCCGACCCTCAACCTGGATGCGGCGCAGGGGGCCCTGGCTCTCGCGGTGGACAGCGTGCACCAACTGGCGCTGGTGGCCTTCCGGTTCCCGGTGCTGCGGCAGTCCGGCTTCCAGCAGTACACCTTCAACGACAACAACGCCACCGGCCGTCTCGCCGTCGTCGATCTGACGACGGGCACGACGGTGGGCACCGTGACAGGCGTCGAGTACCCGGTCGCCGGCTTCTACAACGGCCGGCTCGCCGACCACCAGGAACGCGCCGTCCAGCTCGACCCGGCGACCCGCACCGGCTGGACGTACGCGGCCGACGGTTCCCAGATCCAGCGGTTCTCCTACTGATCCGGATCCCCTCCCCCAGCCCGGGGTCCGCCGATGGCTCGGCGGACCCCGGGCTGGGGCTTTCCGGTCCCCGGTTACCGGCAGTAGGGGTATCCGCGCGAGGGCGGCTCGGCCCGCTGGTGAAAGATGTCCTCCGCGTCACGTTGGGCAGACGGCGGCGACGCCTGCCGGCGCGGCCGGACGGCGAAGCGGCAGCACCGGGAGCAGTGAGTCGTATGGAATTCGGTGTCCTGGGGATGACCGAGGAAGCAGAACGCGTCTACCGCGCGCTGGTGGGCCATCCGCGATCCTCGTCCGCGGACCTGGCCGAACTCTGCGGGATGCCCCCGACCTCCGTGGGGCGTCTGCTGTCGGCGCTGGTGGACGACGGTCTGGCCACCCGCACCGCCGGTCGTCCGCCGCGCCACACGGCGAACGCGCCGGACGTCGCCGTCAGCACGCTCATCCAGCAGCGCGAGCAGCAGCTCCACGAGGCCCGGGTCGAGGTGCAGCGCCTGATGACGGCGCACCGGGAGGCCACCCGGATCAGCCACCCCGACCTGGCCGTCGAACTCCTCACCAGCCGCGACGAGGTCAGCGCCGCGGTACAGCGGCTGACCGCCCACGCCCGCCGGGAGCTGCGCGCGTTCGACTGCCCGCCGTACGTGGACCGCCCGGGCAGCAACCTCGATGAGCAGTTCGAGAGGCAGCGCCGCGGCGTGGCCCACCGGGTGATCTACGACCGGCAGGCGGTGGCCTGGCCCGGCAGACTGCACCAGGACATCGTGCCGAGCATACGAGCGGGCGAGCAGGCCCGTATCCGCACCGAACTGCCGCTCAAGCTGCTGATCATCGACAGCGGAGCGGCGGTGGTCCCCTTCAGTCTCGCGCCCGGCGGGCAGACGGCGGCCTATCTGGTGCACGACTCCCCGCTGCTGGTGGCTCTGGAGTCGCTCTTCGAAGCGCACTGGGAACGTGCGGTGCCCCTGGTGGCCCCCGGCTCCGAGCCCGGCACGGCCACCGGTCCCACGACGGACGGCGCCTCCGGAGCCCCGGACGAGGAGACCCGCACGCTGCTGGAACTCCTGGCCTCCGGCCTCACCGACGCGGCCATCACCCGCGCCCTGGGCTGGAGCGAACGGACCACACAGCGGCGCATCCAGCGACTGATGGGCCGCCTTGACGCGACCACCCGGTTCCAAGCGGGCCTCGCGGCCGCACGACGCGGGTGGTTGTGAACCGTCCCGTCCGGCCGTCGGGCCGTCGGCCTGGTTCCTGGGGGCGATGAGCGCGGCGCGACAGCCGGTGTCCGCACCCGCAGGGTGACCCCGGTCCGGCACCGGCCGAAGCGCCCCGGAGCAGCGGCATGGCGCTGCCGGCGTCCATACGCGAGCAGGCCACGGCCGGTGTCGCAACCGGCGCGCGCCCGCGGAAACGCCGGACAAGCATGCCGGTCCGAACCGCCGCATCCCACGTCACGCCCGGTGCGGCCCCGGCGACTCATGGCGCCCGGAAAGGTACGCCGTGCGTCCGCATGGTGACCCGGAGTCGCTGTTGTGGGTACGGCCCGCACGGAGAGCTCCCGGAACCCGTCGAAAACGATTCCGCAGCGGCGAAGCCCTCTGCCTTCGTACAGGCTGGGAGGTGGAGGTGGTTTGCCGTGGCCGGTGACATGCCGCGGATGATCGTGGACAGCGGGCACGCAGCGGTGCCGTGGAGCCATCAGGCGGAGCAGCTGAGGGGGCACCCGGCCGGCGAGGTGGTCGGGCACTGGGCGCCCGGCCTGGTCGGCCCTCTCCCGGCGCCCGGCGGTGCCGGCCCGGAGAGCGGCGGGCGGACCGGCCCGCGTCCTGGTGCGGGCGGACCTCGCCGCGGCGGCCTGCGCGTACGGCCTGCGCTGCGGCGGGAAGGTCCGGTGGCGCCCGTGGTCCGTACGGACCCGGGAGACAATCCCCCGCCCATGGGCACGGCCGCTCTGCCGGTCCCCTGCGGGATGTGCGAGGGACGGTGGTCGTCGTGGCGGATGTGACACCTCAGGAGAGGGCGCACCGCGCGGTGAGGGCCCTCGATGCCGTGCGGGAGCGGGTGGGGCGTTCGCTGGATGTGGTGGCCAACTGCCGGGAGCTGGTGGACGCGTTGGTCCCCGGGTTCGCCGAGGTCGCCGTGGTCGAGGTGGTGGAGCCCGTGGTGCGCGGAGAGGAACCGCCGCTGAGCCCGCTGGGCCGGGATGTACCGCTGCGCCGGGTCGCCTGCAGGCACAGCGGCGGTGAACAGCAGATCTGGGCGCATCCGGTGGGGGATGTCCGCGCCCTGCCGTTCCCGACCCCGTATGCGCAGGCACTGGCCGATCTCAAGCCCCGTAGGGCAACCCTTGGCCCCGGCTCACCCTGGCTGGCCGCCGATCCCGCGCGTGCCAGGGCGACCCTCGTATCCGGCGCGCGGGCCCTGCTCGCCGCGCCGCTGACGCTGCGCGGAACGGTCCTCGGGCTGCTGAGCCTCTACCGCATCCAGCCATCGGACTGTTTTGAGGACTACGAGGTCACCCTCGCCCTTGAACTCGCCACGCACACCGCCCTGAGCATCGACAACGCCCGGCGCTACACCCGCGAGCACACCATCGCCTCGGCCCTGCAGCGCCAGTTGCTCCCTCCCGCTCCGGTGGCGCAGACAGCGGTCGAGACCGCCGGCCTGTATGTGGCCGACGAGCGGGGGGCAGGTGGCTGGTCCAACGTCTATCCCCTGCCAGGCGCCCGCACCGCCCTGGTGATCGGCGAGGTCGCAGGCCACGGCATCCACACCGCCACCACCATGGGCCAGCTGCGGACCGCCATGCGGGCGCTCGCCGCACTCGATCTGGACCCCGACGAACTCCTCGCCCGGCTCGACGACACCACCGCCGGCCTCGCCCAGGAACGCAAGGCGCTGCCACCCGGCGACCCCCTGCACAGCGAGCCGCTCAGCGCCACCTGCCTGTGCGCGGTGTACGACCCGTTCACCCACATATGCACGATCGCCTCCGCAGGGCATCCACCACCCGTTCTCGCCGGTCCCGACACCACCCCGCGAGAGCTCGAACTGTCCGTCGGTGCACCCCTCGGCACCGAAGAAGGCCCCCCGTTCGCGGCCACCAGTGTCACCCTGGCCGAGGGAGGCGTCCTCGCTCTGTACACGGCCTCGCTGCCCGCCGCAGCACAGCATCAGGACGGCACTCAGCACCCGCAGCCTCTCCTTCACGCGCTCGCCGACCCGGACCGGCGTCTGCAGGACCTGTGCGACGACGTCCTGTACCGGCTGCGCATGGACGCTCTCGCCGGTGACGCCGTTCTTCTGCTGGCCCGCATCCACAGCTTCCCCGCCGACCGCGTCGCCACCTGGCTGCTGGACGACGAGCCCACCGCCCCCGCCGCCGCGCGTGGGTACGCCCGGCGCCAGCTCGCGGTCTGGGGAGCGGACGAGGACACCACGTACGCCACGCAGGAGATCGTCAGCGAGCTGGTCACCAACGCCCTGCGCTACGGCGCACCGCCGGTACGACTGCGGCTGATCCATGACCACACCCTCACCTGTGAGGTGCACGACTCCAGCGACTCGGCCCCGCGGCTGCGGCACGCCCGGACGGTCGACGAGGGCGGCCGGGGCCTGTTCATCTGCGCCCAGCTCTCGCAGAACTGGGGCATCCGCTACACGGACGGCGGGAAGACGGTCTGGACCGAGCAGTGCCTCACACCTCAGCGCGCGTAGGACCCTCCACGGTGGTGTCCCGGGAAGGGGCGTGTCCGGTTCTACCTGATTCAGGGGTTTGATCCCGGTCGTGGCACGTGGGCCCCTGCATTGCAGGAGAAGGCAGCAGAACCTCCCGACCGTCGGCATGGCGCCCTTCCGGGGCGGGCTGCTCGACATCCAACACCCCCTCAGCCATGCGGATCTGGTCGAACGCGGCTTCCGGCAACCGGAGGAGCGGCCGCTCCTCGCCGCCCTCCCGTGACTCCTTGACGACCAGTTCGGCACGGAGGAGACTCACCACCATCCCCGGACAAAAGTTCACTACGTGAACACAGCCGCCGAACGGAACGGCAAGGAGCCCACCCATGCCCCTGCATCGCGAGCTTCTCATCGGCGGCAAGGACGTGCCCGCCGCCTCGGGTCGGCGGACGGAGGACATCAACCCCTACACCGGTGAGGCGTTCGCCACCGTCGCCGCGGCCGGTCCGGAGGACGTCCGGGCCGCCGTGGACGCCGCCGAGGCAGCCTTTGAGGGCTGGGCCGCGCAGAGCCCCTTCGCCCGGCGGAAGATCTTCCTGGCCGCCGCCGATCTGCTGGAGCGGCACGGTGAGCAGGCGGTGGAACTGATGGCCGGCGAGGTCGGCGGCACCCGCCCGTGGGCGCTGTTCAACGTGGGCCTGGCCGCCGGGATTCTGCGGGAGGCCGCGGCTGCGGTCACCGCCCCGCGCGGCGAGGTGCTGGCCGCCCAGGAGCAGGGCGCGCTCGGGCTGGCCGTGCGTGAACCGGTGGGCGTGGTCGCCGCCTTCTCGCCGTGGAACGCGCCGATCATCCTCGGGGTCCGCTCGGTGGCCGCCGCGCTGGCGGCGGGCAACACCGTGGTACTGAAGGCCAGTGAGGACGCACCGCTGGCCTGCGGGCTGTTCGTCGCGGATGTGCTGCGGGACGCCGGACTGCCGAGCGGTGTGCTCAATGTGATCACCAATGACAGGTCCGACGCGGCGGCGGTCGCCGAGGCGCTGATCGCCGACCCGCGGGTGCGCGCGGTCAACTTCACCGGCTCGACGGGCGTGGGACGAACCATCGGCACCCTGGCCGCCCAGCACCTCAAACCCGCCGTGCTGGAGCTCGGCGGCAAGAACTCCCTGCTGATCCTGGACGACGCGGACGTCGACTACGCGGTGGACGCGGCCGCCTTCGCGGCATTCATGAACTCCGGTCAGATCTGCATGTGCGCCGACCGCATCCTGGTGCACGAGTCACTCGCCGAGGAGTTCACCGGCAAGTTCACCGCCAAGGTCGCGGCCCTGCCGAGCGGGGACCCCGGCCTGCCCACCACCGTCATCGGCCCCCTGATCAGCACCGGCTCGGCCCAGCGGCTGGCCGGCCTGGTCGAGGATGCGGTGGCGGCCGGCGCGCGGGTGCTCACCGGCGGCGGCCCGCCCAGGGGCGGGGTCCACCCGGCAACGGTACTCACCGATCTGCCGCAGGACACGGCCCTGCACCAGGCCGAGGCCTTCGGCCCGGTCGTGGCCGTCGACACCTTTGCGGACGACGACGAGGCCGTCGCGCTGGCCAACGACACCGAGCACGGGCTCAGCTGCGGCATCATCACCGAGAACGGCACCCACGGACTGAAGCTCGCCCGGCGGATCCGCACCGGCATCGTCCACATCAACGACCAGTCGGTCGCGGACGAGCCGCAGGCCCCCTTCGGTGGCTTCGCCGCCTCCGGCTACGGCAGGTTCGGCGGCCGCTGGGGCATCGAGGCGTTCAGCAACACCCGGTGGGTGACCCTCGCCACCGAACAGGCCCACTTCCCCTTCTGACGGCCCCCGGTGTGCTGCACACCCGGGACCGCACCGCCGCACACGCGGCCGTCGGGCGACGGACCACCGGAGCCCGGCGGCGCCCAGCGGACAGGCGATCCCGGGCGAGCAGCACCGGACCCGCCCCGGCCGGGGCGACAACCCCGTCGACCGTCCGGCCGGGGTGCATTCCCGCGGCCGCCGGATGCATCGCCCAGCAATGGTCAAGATCCAATGAGCAAAATCGTCAACAATCTGCGTGACAACTCTTGCGCCAACTTTCCCCCGGCCTACTGTCCACTGTCCACGCACATGCAGCCGCACTCGACGTCCCTCGGCAGCGGACAGCCCGCCAAGCGCGGCCCGGCCCGAGAAGGCTTCGACGTTATGCGAAGAATTGGGGACTGCCTTGTCCACTCCGCTGTCAGCCCCCGGGCAACCGGGCACCGTACCGGGGCAGAAATCCCGTCACACCACCCTGAACCTGGCGACCATCGTGGCCGTGGGCTTCGCGGTGTGCCTGGCGCAGATAGGCCTGGCCGTGCCGGCGACCCTCAACGGCACCTTCCAGACGGTGCTGCACCCCACCGGTGCATCACAGCTCGACTGGATATCCGACTGCATTCTGCTGCCGATCGCGGCGCTCGAGCTCACCTTCGGTGTACTGGGCGACCTGTTCGGCCGCAAGCGGCTGCTGGTCGGCGGCTCGCTGGTGCTGCTGGTCGGAGAGGTGATCTCCAGCGCCTCCACCGGCGTCGTGCAGATGTACATCGGCCAGTTCATCGCCGGCCTGGGCTCCGCGGCGCTGTTCCCGACCACGCTGGCGATCATCGCGTCGGGGAGCCGCACCCACGCCGGCCGGGCGCGCATGATCGCGCTGTGGGCGGCGCTGCTGTCCTTCGGCAACTTCATCGCCCCGATGCTCGGCGGTCTGACCGCCACCTACGCCAATTGGCGGCTCGCCTTCTGGATCATCGCGATCCTGGCCGCGATCGTCGCCGTGTTCAGCCAGGTCTTCGCCGAGGACTCACGTTCTCCCGAGGGCCGCTCCCTGGACATGCCGGGTCAGATCACCGTCGGCCTCGGACTGTTCGCCCTGCTCTACGCGGTCATCGAGGGCCCGACGGCCGGCTGGGGAAGCCCGACCATCATCGTCAGTTTCGTGCTGGCGGCGGCCCTGCTGGTGGCGTTCGTGGTCGTCGAGACCAGGGTCGCCAACCCGCTGCTGCGGATGGACCTCTTCAAGAACCGCGCCTTCGCACTCGCCGCGGCCGTCACGGTGGTCGGAATGTTCTCCTTCCTGGGCACCGCCTACGCGATCAGCATCCGGATGGAGGTCATCCAGCACCAGAGCGCGATCCGGACCGCAGTGGCGTTCATCCTCCTGAGCGGACTGGCCATCTTCCTGTTCCCACTGACCTCCTTCATGATGTCCCACTGGCAGCCGCGCTGGATTCTGACTCTGGGCTTCGCACTGATGGGCGTCGGCGAGTTCCTGGCCTCCCGGATGCCGATCACCGACACCGCGCTGACCACGATCATCGTGCCGATGGGCCTGGTGGGTATCGGCTTCGCCTTCGCGGTCTCCTCGGTGACGGCGACCGTGGTGAACACCGTGCCGCCCAAGCTGGCCGGCATGGCGGCCGCGACCACCAGCATGGTGCGCGACTTCGGATTCGCCATGGGGCCGGCGGTGATCGGCGCGATCGCGCTCAGCAAAGCCGGGACGCTGTTCAACTCCGCGGTCGACGCGGACTCCTCACTGTCCGCCATCAAGGCGGCAGCCGAGGGAGCCGGCCCGGTGGTGGTCAACTCGGTGCCGCCGGCCGAGGCCATCAGCAAGGCCGCCTCGCATGCGGTCCCGGCACTGGACAGCGGTTACTCGCTGGGCTTCCTCATCGTCTCGATCGCCGCGCTGCTCTGCGCGGTCACCACTGCACTCTTCCTGGGCGGGAAGAGCGAGCAGGAGGCGGAGATCGCCATGATCGAGCACGGCCAGGACGCAGCCGTCGCCTGACCGCGGACGTCCCCGGCCTCCTCCGTCCAGAGCCTTCCGCCACGGTCGGCGGCACCAGCAGCGCGCATGACCCGCTGTACGGTGCCGCCGGCCGCCGCGTTTTCAGCCGCGGTCGGCAGAGCCTGCGGCCGTACGGAGGCCTCGATGACCGTCTGACTCACCATCAGCGGCGGGCCAGGCAGGACTGGTTGCCGTGTTCGGTGGTCACCGACCGGTCGGCGGCGGGGAATCGGCGCAGGCCGGGCTCATCATGTCGCGAAAACTTAGACCAATATTGTTGACAATTATTGAGCCCGGGGTCGAGAGTGAGAGCCAGGGTCGCGCCGGTGCCGTCCGGCGAACCGATGCCCGCGCGTGTCCCCGCGCCCGCCGCATCAAGAGAGGTTGCAATGACTGACAGCACTCACGCCGCACCCGCCGGACCCCTGCTGGTGATCAGCGCCCACGCGGGCGACTTCGTCTGGCGCGCGGGCGGCGCGATCGCCCTGACCACCGCGGCGGGCGAGCGGGCCAAGGTGGTCTGCCTCAGCTTCGGCGAGCGCGGAGAGTCGGCACGTGCCTGGCGCGAGGGCCGGAACCTGGAGGAGATCAAGGCGATCCGCCGCAAGGAGGCCGAGAAGGCGGCGGCCGAACTGGGCGCCGAGATCGAGTTCCTGGACGCCGGGGACTACCCGCTGGTGGAGTCGCAGCAGTTGGTCGACCGGCTCGTACACATCTACCGCGAAGTCGAACCTGCCGTGGTGCTCACCCATACGCTGTCCGACCCCTACAACGGCGATCACCCCGCTGCCGCCCGGATGGCTCTCCAGGCCCGCATCCTGGCCCAGGCCGTCGGCTACGACGCACCCGGCGAACCGCTCGGCGCCCCCCCGGTCTTCTTCTTCGAGCCGCACCAGCCCGAGCAGTGCGACTTCAAGCCGGACACCCTGCTGGACATCACACCCGTCTGGGAGCGCAAGGCCCAGGCGATGACCTGCCTGCCCGCGCAGCGGCATATGTGGGACTACTACACCGACCTGGCCAAGCGGCGCGGGGTCCAGCTCAAGCGCAACGCCGGCCCCAACCTCGGGCTCCCGGCCGACTGCCAGGCCGAGGCCTTCGTCCGCCTCTACCCGCAGACCACCGGGGTACTGGCATGACCCGGCCGCAGCATGTCGTGGTCACCGACCCGCCTCGCGCGAAGGGCGAACTGGTGGACCGGCTGGCCGGGTTCGGCGTGTCCACCGTGCATGAGGCGCTGGGCCGCACCGGCTACCTCGGCCCCGCCATCCGCCCGGTCCATCTCGGTTCACGCATCGCCGGAACAGCGGTCACCGTCCTCTCATGGCCCGGCGACAACCTGATGATCCATGTCGCGGTCGAGCAGTGCCGCCCGGGCGACGTGCTTGTGGTGGCCACCACCTCGCCCTCCACGGACGGCATGTTCGGCGAGCTGTTCGCGACCGCCCTGCAGCGCCGCGGCGTACGCGGCCTGGTCACCGCCGCCGGGGTGCGCGACGTGGCGGAACTCCATGCCATGGGCTTCCCGGTCTGGTCGGCCGCCGTCTCCGCCCAGGGCACGGTCAAGGCCACTCCCGGATCCGTCAACGTCCCCGTCACCGTCGGCGGGCAGCTGATCCGGCCGGGCGACATCGTGCTGGCGGACGACGACGGCGTCATGGTCGTCGCCCGGGAGAACGCCGAGCAGGCCGTCGCCGCCGCACAGGCCCGCACCGAGAAGGAAGCCGCCTCGCGCGAGGCCTTCCTCCGCGGCGAACTGGGCCTGGACCGCTACGGCCTGCGGGAGAAGCTGGCCGGGTTCGGCATCCAGTACCTGTCCTACGACCAGTACCGGCAAAGCTGAGGCGGGGTCATGAGCCGGACGTCGTCCGGGGTGCGCTGCATGCTGATGCGCGGCGGCACCTCCAAGGGCGCCTACTTCCTGGCCGGGGACCTGCCGGCGGACCCGCGCGACCGCGACCTGCTGCTGCTGCGGATCATGGGCACCCCGGACCCGAGGCAGATCGACGGCGTCGGTGGCGCGCACCCGCTGACCAGCAAGGTCGCGGTCGTCTCCGCGTCAGCCGTCGAGGACGCCGATGTCGACTACCTCTTCCTGCAACTGGGCGTGGACGACGCCACCGTCTCCGACCGGCAGAACTGCGGCAACCTGCTGGCCGGCGTCGGACAGTTCGCCGTCGAGCGGGGGCTTGTGGCGGCTGGTCCGGCGGAGACCGCCGTTCGGATCCGCATGGTCAACTCCGGGAGCCTGGCCACCGCCCGCTTCCCCACCCCGAACGGCGTGGTCGACTACACCGGGGCCGCCGCCATCAGCGGCGTTCCCGGCACCGCCGCCCCGGTCCTGCTCGACTTCGCCGGCACCGAGGGGTCCACCTGCGGCAGCCTGCTGCCCACCGGCAAGCTGCGCGACCGCATCGACGGCATCGAGGTCAGCTGCCTCGACAACGGCATGCCCGTCGTCCTCGCCGGCGCCGCCGACCTCGGCATCACCGGCTACGAGACACCCGAGGAGCTGAACGCCAACACGGTCCTGCTGGAGCGCATCCAGTCGCTGCGGCTGCAGGCCGGCGAGCTGATGGGCCTCGGCGACGTAGGCGAGACCCCGGTGCCCAAGACCACCCTGGTCGCCCCCGCGCGCAACGGCGGCGCGATCGCCACCCGCACCTTCATCCCGCTGCGGCCGCACGCCTCCATCGGCGTCCTGGGTGCCGTCACGGTCGCCACCGCCCTGCTGCTGGACGGCGCGATCGGCCACGACCTCGCCCGGCTGCCGGCCCCCGGAGAGCCGCTGGGCATCGAGCACCCGACCGGCCGCCTGGACGTGACCGTCGATCTGGACACCACCGGGCCCGCCCCGCACGTCGTCCGCGCAGGCCTGCTCCGGACCGCCCGCAAGCTGTTCGACGGCACCGTCTTCCCCCGCGCCTACTGACCCCCGACACAAGGACGCCCCGCCATGGCCCCCCTGCACGAGATCGCCCACCTCGCCCATGTCGAACTGCTCACCCCCCGGCCCGAGGAGAGCCTGGACTTCTTCACCCGGATCATGGGCCTGACCGAGAACGGCCGCGAGGGCGACTCCGTCTACCTGCGCACCTTTGACGACTACCAGCACCACTCCCTCAAGCTGACGGCACATCACACCTCCGGGATCCGGCGCACCGGCCTGCGCGCGAGCAGCCAGGAGGCGCTGGAACGGCGGGTGAAGGCGATCGAGGAGGCCGGCCTCGGCGACGGGTGGCGAGACGGCGACCCCGGCCTGGGCCCCACCTATCTCTTCCGCGACCCGGACGGCCATGAGATGGAGCTGCACTGGGAGTCGGAGTGGTACGAGGCGCCCCCGGAGCTCGCCCCCTCGCTGAAGAACCAGCCGCAGCGCTACCCGGGCAACGGCTTCACCGTCCGCCGCCTCGACCACGTCAACTTCCTGGCCGCACAGGTGGAACCGACCACGGACTTCGTGCGCGATGCGCTCGGGGCGATGCCGACCGAACAGATCCGCCTCGACAGCGGAGTGATCGCGGCACGGTGGCTGACCTTCAGCAACAAGTCCTACGACATCGTCTACACCAACGACTGGACCGGTAGCCGGGGCCGGCTGCACCACATCGCCTTCGCCACCGACACCCGCGAGGACATCCTGCGGGCAGCCGACCAGTTCCTGGAGAACGGCGTCTTCATCGAGACCGGCCCGCACAAGCACGCCATCCAGCAGACCTTCTTCCTGTACGTGTACGAGCCCGGCGGCAACCGGATCGAGCTGTGCAACCCGCTCACCCGGCTGGTGCTCGCCCCGGACTGGAGACTCGTCACCTGGACCGAGGCCGAGCGCGCGAAAGGCCAGGCCTGGGGCCTGAAGACGATCGAGTCCTTCCACACGCACGGCACCCCGCCGATCGGGGCGGCCGGCGGCAATGGGGTCCAGTAGGATGCGACCGTTAATGACAATATTGTCGCCAATCTCTACGATCTCCAAGGTGTGAGCCATGGCCGCGAGCGCAGCCGCAGGCGGGGCGGAACCCTCGACCACCGTGGTCGACGCCATCCGCGACGCCATCACCACCGGGGACTTCGCGCCGAACCAGCGACTGGTGGAGGCCGAGCTCTCCGAGCAGTTCGGCGCCAGCCGCGCCGCGGTGCGCAACGCCCTGATGCAGCTGACCACGGAAGGCCTCGTCGAGCGGATCCAGAACCGCGGCGCGCGGGTCCGGGCCATCTCCCTCGACGAGGCCGTCGAGATCACCGAGGTCCGCATGGCTCTGGAGAGCCTCTGCGCCGCGAAGGCCGCCGAGCACGCCACGGACGACGACCATGCCCGACTGCGCGCCCTCGGTGACCGGATGCAGGAGGCGGTGGCGGCCGGCGATGTCCTCGGCTACTCCGAACTCAACCGCCGGCTGCACGCGTTGGTCCTCGCGATCAGCGGCCAGCGCACCGCCTGCGCGGTGCTGGAGCGGCTGCACGGCCAGAACGTCCGCCACCAGTTCCGGCTGGCCATGCACCCCGGCCGCCCGAACGTCTCCCTCCCCCAGCACCTCGCCGTCATCGACGCCGTCTGCGCCGGCGACCCGGACGCCGCGGAGGCGGCCATGCGCACCCACCTCCGCTCGGTGGTCGAAGCCCTCCCCCAGGTCGAGAAGGCCCGCACCACCTTGCGCTGACCACCCTGCGCTGACCACCCTGCGCTGACCACCGAACCGGCCGCCCTCGCCGCTGCTCGACGCCCGGACTGCGGCAGCCTGCGCAGCAGCGGGCGTCCACCGGACCGGGGGGCCGGGCCGTACGGGACGGGGCTGCCGGCCCCGCACCTACTCGATGGTCAGCCCGGCGTAGTTCCCGGCCAGTTCGGCAGCCGCATGCGGGGAGGCGGCGATACGGTCCAGCTGGGAGATCTGCAGACGGGTCTCGAAGTCGCTCTGCCCCGGGTCGGTGTGCAGGGTCGTGGTCATGAAGTACGAGAAGTGCTCGGCCCGCCACACACGCCGCAGACAGGTGTCCGAGTAGGCGTCGAGCAGCTCGGCCGAGCCCGTGTCCTGGAGACGGGCGAAGGCCCGCGCGAGCACCACCACGTCGGAGACCGCCAGGTTCAGTCCCTTGGCTCCGGTCGGTGGCACGATGTGCGCGGCGTCCCCGGCCAGGAAGACCCGGCCCCAGCGCATGGGCTCGGTGACGGAACTGCGCATCGGCAGTACGGCCTTGGAGGTGATCGGGCCGCGCTCCAGCCGCCAGCCCCCGTCGAGAGCGAAGCGGGCGTCCAGCTCGTCCCAGATGCGCTCGTCCGGCCAGTCGGCGGGGTCGGTGCCGTTGGCCACCTGGAGATACAGACGGCTGACCGTGGTGGAACGCATGCTGTGCAGGGCGAAGCCGCGCGGCGAGTGGGCGTAGATCAACTCGTCGCAGGAGGGCGGGACGTCGGCGAGGATGCCGAACCAGGAGTAGGGGTAGACCCGCTCGAAGGTGCGGCAGGCACCGTCCGGTATCGCCTTGCGGGTGACGCCGTGGAATCCGTCGCAGCCCACGACGTAGTCACAGCTCAGGGTCTTGTCCTGACCCTGGTGGGTGTAGTGGACGACCGGCCGGTCGGTGTCCGCTCCGGCGACCGCCGTCACCCGGGCTTCGAACAGCAGGGGGGCGCCGCCCGCCGTCTGCAGGGCGATCAGATCCTTGACCACCTCGGTCTGGGCGTACACCCACACCCGGCGGCCGCCGGTGAGGGCCGGGAAGTCGATGCGCTGCGCGCGGCGGTTCCAGCGCAGCTCGATCCCGTCGTGGACCAGGCCCTCGCGGTCCAGCCGCTCCGCGGCGCCGGACCCGCGCAGCACATCGACCGTGCTCTGCTCGAGGATGCCGGCGCGCTGGCGCTGCTCGACATAGGCGCGGTCGCGGCTCTCCAGGACGACGCAGTCGATGCCGGAGTTGTGCAGCAGCCGGGCGAGCAGCAGCCCTGCGGGGCCGCCCCCGATGATGCCGACGGTGGTGTGGTCCATGGCGGTTACTTCTCTTCTTCGAGGATGCGGTTCGCAATGGCGAAGGCGGCGTTGGCTGCGGGCACACCGCAGTAGACGGCCGACTGGAGCAGGACCTCGCCGATCTCGTCGGGGGTGAGGCCGTTGCGGCGGGCGGCCCGCACATGCATCGCCAGTTCCTGGTGGTGGCCGCCGGCCACCAGGGCGGTGAGGGTGATGCAGCTGCGGGTCCTGCGGCTGAGTCCGGGCCGGGTCCAGATCTCGCCCCAGGCGTAGCGGGTGATGAAGTCCTGGAAGTCGGCGGTGAGCCGGGTGGTGCGGGCGACCGAGGCGTCGACGTGCTCGTCGCCGAGTACGGCCCGGCGTACGGCCATGCCCGCGCTGTGCCGGGAGGCGTCGGCGGCGGGCGGTGCGGTCTGCGCCGTGAAGTGGCCGGCCAGTGCGGCCAGCACGGGCGCCGGGCGTTCGACATTGGCCAGGTGCGCGGCGTGCGCCACTTCGGTCAGTGCCGCCCCGGGGATGCCGTCGGCCAGCTCGCGGGCGTGCGCGACCGGGGTCGCGGGGTCGTCGCGGCCTGCCACGACCAGGGTCGGTGCGGTGATGCGCGGCAGTTCGGCACGCAGGTCGTAGGCGGCCAGTGCGTCGCAGAGCGCGGCATAGGACTCGGGTGCGGTCGTGGACAGGTCCTCCACCAGGTCCTGGGCCGCCGGGGTGGTGGCAGAGGCGGGGGTGAACCAGCGGCCGGCGGCGGTGGCCGCGACCGGGCCGGTGCCGTCGGCGCGGACCAGCGCGGCGCGGTCCCGCCAGCCCTGGGGCTCGCCGAAGCGGGCGGAGGAGCAGAGGACCGCCAGTGAGTCGATCCGCTCGGGGTGGTGGACGGCGAGCCAGAGGCCCACGGCGCCGCCGAGTGAGATGCCCGCATAGCCGAAGCGGTCGATGCCGAGCGCGTCCGCGAGGTCGAGGACCAGGCGCCCGAGGTCGGCGACGCCTCCTCCGGCAGGGAGGAGGTCGCCGGGGGATTCGCCGTGGCCGGGCAGGTCCCAGCGGATCACCCGGTGGGTGCGGGCCAGGGCCGGGGTCTGCGGGTCCCATACGGCGAGCGAGGTGCCGAGTGAGGGGCCCAGGATCAGCGGTGGGGCGGAGTCCCGGCCGTCCACACGGTGGTGCGGCAGGCGTCGCGCGGGAGCGGATGTGCTCATGCGGTCTCCTCGTGCTCGTGGTGCGGTGTGGCCCGCAGGCGGTGGGATGCGGGCGGCTCGCAGGCCGGCGGCCACCGCGTCTGCGGGGGTGTCCTCGGGTCGGGTGCGCGGCGCGGTGACCCCATCTGACGCTACGTCAGATCGGTTGGGGCAGGGCTGCGCCCGGCCGGCGCAGGGCGCGGTCCACCAGCGCGCCCGCGGAGCCTGTGTAGTGCGTGGGATCGGTCAGTTCGCGCAGCCGGTCCTCGGGGAGCGCTCCGGCGACGGCGGGCTCCTCCAGCAGGGCTTCGTCCAGCTCCATGCCCTGCTCGACGGCCCGGCGGGAGGCCCGGGAGAGCGCCTGCCGGGCCTCGTCGCGGCCGATCAGGGCGGCCAGCACCGCGGCCAGCCGCTCGCTGACGATCAGCCCCTCGGTGGCGTCGAGGTTGTCCCGCATCCGGTGCGGGTGGACGCGCAGCCCCTCGGCCAGTTCGGCTGCGTCCCGGGCGGCGCCGCCGGTCAGACGCAGCGCCAGACGCAACGGCTGCCACTCGGCGTGCCAGGCGCCGGCCGGGCGTTCGTCCTCGGCGGCGAGGGATCCGTAGAGCACCGAGGCGAGGGCGGGCAGCTGCCTGGCAGCGGCGGCGATCAGGGTGGCGCGTACCGGATTGGCCTTGTGCGGCATGGCGGAGGAGCCTCCCCCACTGCCCTCGCTCAGCTCTGCGGTCTCGGTGCGGGAGAGCAGCAGCACATCGGCGGCGAGCTTGCCGAGCGCCCCCGCGGTGAAGGCGAGGGCGCCGCCCAGGTCGGCGACGGGGGTGCGCAGGGTGTGCCAGGGCAGGGCGGGCTCGGCCAGTCCGGTCTCGGCGGCGTAGGCGGCGAGCAGGGCCGGGCCGAGGCGGGCGTCGGCAGGTGCGCCGTCGGCCTCGGCGAAGGCATGGAAGGCGGCGAGGGTGCCTGCGGCGCCGCCGAGTTGGGCGGGCAGCGCCGTACGGACGGCGGCCAGGCGGTCCTGGGCGTCCAGCACCAGTGAGCGCCACCCTGCGGCCTTGAGGCCGAAGGTGGTGGGCACGGCGTGCTGGGTGAGGGTGCGTCCGGCGACGAGGGTGTCGCGGTGCTCGGCGGCGAGCCGGGCCAGGGCGTCGGCGGTGCGGGCGAGGTCGGCGAGGACGATGTCCAGGGCGCGGGCCGCGACCAGCATGGCGGCGGTGTCCAGGATGTCCTGGCTGGTGGCGCCGCGGTGCACCTGGGCTGCGGCCCGGCTGTCGTGCTCGGCGACGGCGGCGGTGAGGTCGGCGACCAGCGGGATGACCGGGTTGCCGCCGGATCGGGCGCGCAGCGCCAGATCGCGGACGTCGTAGCGGTCGGTGCGGGCGGCGGCCGCCGTGACGGCCTGCGCGGCTTCGGCCGGGGCGAGGCCCAGTGCGGCCTGGGCCCGGGTGAGTGCGGCTTCGGCGTCGAGCATGGCGCGGACGTAGGCGGCGTCGCCGGTGGCGGCTTCGACCGGGGACCCGGCCTGCCCGGGGGCGAGCAGGCCCAGGTCCTCGGCGGGGTCAGTCGAAGGCAAGGAAGACCGTCTCCTCGTGCTCTCCGTCGCCCTGCAGGCGGATGTCGAAGCGGTGGATCCGCTCCCCGTCCGGCTCGGCGAGGAGGGTGGCGCGGCGCCGGGGTTCCAGCGAGGCCAGCAGCGGGTCGGCCGCGGGGTCTGCCGCGCCCGGCAGATAGATCCGGGTGTGCAGGTGGTGCAGCAGTCCGCGGGCGAAGACGATCAGCGAGAGGTAGGGGACGCCGCCGGGCGGCAGTGTGGTCAGCTCGTAGTGGCCGTCCGCGTCGGTGGAGATCCGGCCGAAGCCGGTGAAGGCGGTGCTGCTGCGGCCGATGACCGCGCCGGTGACGGGGTCGCGGCGCAGCGAGCCGGGGGCGCCGCGGCGGGAGCCGTCGGGGGCGGGCTGCCAGATCTCGATCAGGGCGTCGGGGACGGGCGCTCCGGCGCCGTCGTGGACATGGCCGTGGACGGTGATGGCGTCGGGGTGCCCGGCGGGGGCGAGTTCGCCTCCCCTGGCGAAGGGCAGCGCATAGCCGTAGAAGGGGCCCACGGTCTGCGAGGGGGTGGGCGCCGGGCCGGAGGGGCGGGGGGCGGCCTCCGCGCCCGGGGCGGTGGCGGTCGACGGGTGGGACATCAGCGGCCCTCCTCGGTCCAGGTGGCGGCCGGGCCGTCGAGGACGATGTCCCAGCGGTAGCCGAGCGACCATTCGGGGGTGGACAGGTCGTGGTCGTAGGTTGCGACGAGCCGCTGCCGGGCGGCGTCGTCGGTGACGGACTGCAGGATGGGGTCGTGGGCGAAGAGCGGGTCTCCCGGAAAGTACATCTGGGTGACCAGGCGCTGGGTGAAGGCGTTGCCGAAGAGGGAGAAGTGGATGTGGGCGGGGCGCCAGGCGTTGACGTGGTTGCGCCAGGGGTAGGCCCCGGGCTTGACGGTGACGAACGCGTAGCCGCCCTGGTCGTCCGTCAGGCATCGGCCGACGCCGGTGAAGTTGGGGTCGAGCGGGGCGGGGTGGTCGTCGCGCTGGTGGGCGTAGCGGCCGGAGGCGTTGGCCTGCCAGACCTCGACGAGCTGGCCGCGTACCGGGCGGCCGGCGCGGTCCAGGACCCGGCCGGTGACCCTGATCCGTTCGCCGAGCGGCTCGCCCTGGTGTTGGCGGGTGAGGTCGTGGTCGAGGGCGGTGACATCGGTGACGCCGAAGACCGGGCCGGACAGCTCGACGGCCTCGGGATCGTGCAGGGGAACCAGCGGCTGCTTGGGGTGGCGCAGCACGCTGCTGCGGTAGGGGGCGTAGCCGCGGTCGGGGTGGCTGCGTTCGGGGGCCCCGGCGGCCACAGCCTTGGCGTAGGCCTCGCGCTCCTCGGCGATCTCCGCGGAGACCCTGCCCTGGGTGAGGGGGGTGGACATACCGGTTTTCCTACCTTTCCAGTACCAGGGCGAGGCCAGCACCGCCATCCGGGCGACATTGCGGTTCTCCTCGCCGGCGCCGTTGGCGTTGCCGAAGAAGACGTCGTCGATCCGGGCGGGGTCCAGCCGGGGCGTCCGGTCCAGCAGGGACCGCAGCACTCCGGCGGCCAGGTTGTCGGGGCGCACCGCGGACAGGGCGCCGCCGTACTTGCCGACCGGGGTGCGGACGGCGTCGACGATGTAGACGTCGCGCAGCCGGCGGGTCATCGCGGGTTCCCCTCGATGACTGCGGCGGTGCGGACCGGGGCGGCGGTCTGCCGCCGGATCTCCTCGGCGGTGACTCCGGGGGCGGTCTCCACCAGGACCAGGCCGTCGTCGGTGACGTCCAGCACGCCGAGGTCGGTGATGATCCGGTCGACACAGCGGCGCCCGGTGAGCGGCAGGGTGCACTCCTGGACGATCTTCGGGCTGCCGTCCTTGGCGGTGTGGGTCATGGTGACGATGACCCGGCGGGCCCCGTGCACCAGGTCCATGGCGCCGCCGATGCCGGTGACCATCCTGCCAGGGACGGCCCAGTTGGCGAGGTCCCCTGCGGCGGAGACCTCCATGCCGCCCAGGACGGCGGTGTCGATGTGGCCGCCGCGGATCATCCCGAAGGAGAGCGCCGAGTCGAAGTAGGAGGCGCCGGGCAGGACGGTGACGGTCTCCTTCCCGGCGTTGATCAGATCCGGGTCGACCTCGTCCTCGTAGGGGAAGGGCCCGGTGCCGAGGATGCCGTTCTCCGACTCCAGGACGACCTGGACACCGTCGGGGAGGTGGTTGGGGATGAGGGTGGGCAGCCCGATCCCGAGGTTGACGTACTCGCCGTCGTGCAGTTCGCGGGCCGCGCGGGCGGCCATCTCGTCCCGTGTCCAGGCCATCAGGCCGGCACCTCCCTGACCGTGCGCTTCTCTATCTTCTTCTCCGCGACCTGCTCGGGAGTGAGCGCCACCACGCGCTGGACGAAGATGCCCGGCAGATGGACCTGGTCCGGGTCGATGGCGCCCGGTTCGACCAGTTCCTCGACCTCGGCGACGGTGATCCGCCCGGCCATGGCCGCCAGCGGGTTGAAGTTGCGGGACGACTTGTTGAAGACCAGGTTGCCGTGCCGGTCCCCCTTTGCCGCCCGCACCAGCGCGAAGTCCGTGGTGATGCCCCGCTCCAGGACGTACTCCACGCCGTCGAACTCCCGGGTCTCCTTGGGCGGGGAGGCCAGTGCGACGCCGCCCTGGCCGTCGTAGCGCCAGGGCAGACCGCCGTCGGCGATCTGGGTGCCGACTCCGGCCGGGGTGTAGAAGGCGGGGATGCCGCAGCCCCCGGCGCGCAGCCGCTCGGCGAGCGTGCCCTGCGGGATGAGCTCCAGCTCCAGTTCGCCGCTCAGGTACTGGCGGGCGAACTCCTTGTTGCCGCCGATGTAGCTGCCGGTGACACGGGCGATCCGGCCTGCGGCGAGCAGGACGGCGAGGCCGGAATCCATTGCGCCGCAGTTGTTGGAGACCACGCTCAGCCCGCCGACGCCGGTGCCGTACACCGCCTCGATCAGCGCGGTCGGCACACCGCTGAGGCCGAAGCCGCCGACCGCCAGCGATGCTCCGTCCGGGATGTCTGCCACGGCCTGTGCGGCCGAGGCGACCACCTTGTCCATTCGCCCGCCTCCGTCTGTTCGCGGAGTGAACTTAAGTTCACAATCACCGGCGATTCTGATCCTCTGCGCCTGCTGTGTCAACGCCCCGGGACGGTACGGTTCCCGGGAGATTCCGCCACGCTGGAGCACCCATGACATCTCTCGACGACGACGCGGCGCCTCCGCCGCCGGAGGCCGTGGGCCCCCTGATCCGGGGGCTCGCCGTCCTGCGCGAGCTCGCGGCGGCAGCCGACGGACGGCGCTCGGCAAGCGATCTCGTACGAGCCACCGGCCTTGCCCGCTCCACCGTCGACCGGGTGGTCAGCACCCTCGCCCGCACCGGATATCTGCGACCCGAAGGCCGGGACGCCGTCCTCACCCCCCGGGTCATGGAGCTGGGGAACGCCTATCTCTCCGCCAGCCGCCTGCCCGACCGGCTGGGACCGCTCGCCGACGCCCTGGCCGACGCCCTCGACGAGTCGGTGTCCATCGCCGTACCGGACCGGGACGGCGTCCGCTTCGTCCACCAGGCGACCCGGCGGCGCGCGATGTCCCTGACCTTCCGGATCGGCGACCTGCTCCCCGCCGAACGCGGTGCACCCGGAGCACTGTTCGCCACCGGCTGGGACGAGGACGCCTGGCAGCGCTGGCGGGCCCGGCGGGCAGCCGACCCCCGGGACAGCGGCTTCCCCGCCCTGCGCAGCGGCGACGGCAGCTGCGCCGCCTCCTTCAGCAGCCGTACGGCCACCGCCGCCGAACACGGCTGGTCACTCGACGACCAGCTGATCGAACCCGGACTGATCGCCATCGCCGTACCGGTGCCGGACGCCGAAGGCCGCCCGGTCTGCGCCGTCAGCGTGGTCAGCCACACCAGCAGGCACAGCGCCGAGTCACTGCGCGACGCCGTACTCCCCCGGCTGCGGGAGGCCGTCGGGGCGATGGCCGAGGCGCTCACCCCGCCCGCCGCACCCCCGCCCTCCCCTGCCGGCACCACCCCGCCGGCCGCCTGGACCCGCGCCTCCAAACAGGAGCTCGGCCCCGAGTTCGTGGAGTCCCTGGCCCGGGGCATGACGGTGCTCACCGCCTTCGGCGAGGGACGCGAGGAGCTTCCGCTGACCGCCGTCGCCGAGGCCACCGGCCTGGCCCGCGCCACCGCCCGGCGCTCCCTGATCACCCTTGCGCACCTGGGCTATGTCACCTCCAGCGGCAGGCTCTTCCGGCTCACCCCGCACGTCCTGGAGCTCGGCTACGCCCATCTGTCCCGGCTGACGCTCCCCCAGATCGCCCAGCCGCACCTGGCAGAGCTGGTGGAACGGGTGCATGACTCCGCCTCCATGGCCGTACTCGCCGGCGACCAGATCCAGTACGTGGCAAGGATCCCCACCGTCCGGATCATGAGCGTCAACATCACCGTCGGCACCCGCTTCCCCGCCCATGCGACCTCCATGGGCCGGGTGCTGCTCGCCGGACTGCCCGCCGAGGAGCGCACCGCGCTCCTCGCACAGAGCACACCGGAGCAGCTCACCCGTCACACCGTCACCGACAGGGGGCAGCTCTCCGAGCTCCTCGACCGGACCGCCGAGGACGGCCACGCCATGGTCAGCGAGGAGCTCGAGGAGGGGCTGCGGTCCGTGGCGGTCCCGGTGCGGGACCGGGACGGCCGGGTGGTGGCGGCCGTCAATGTCTCCATGCACGCCAGCCGCCGCACGGTGGAGCAGTCCCGTACCGAACTGCTGCCGCCGCTGCGCGAGGCCGCCGCCCGGATCGAGGCCGATCTGCATGTGGCGGGGCGCTACGTCCGCATCCCCTCGGCCTGAGGACCTGCCCCAGGGACCGCGCCACCCGCACACGCCGCACGGGCCGACTCCGGCTGGTCGGCCGCGAGGTCCGGGGCGGCGGCGGGCCGGGCGGTCCCGGGCTGCCGCGGACCGCTCCCGGCGGCCGGTCGAACACCGAGATCGCGGAGGATCTCTTCATCACGGTGGCCACCGCCAAGTCGCACGTCTCACGGCTGTTCACCAAACTGGGCGCCCGGGACCGGGTTCAGCTGGTGATCACCGCCTATGAGATGGAGCTGGTCAAGCCGTCTCGCTGAGCGGGGGGAATCCGCGCCGCGTCCTTCCCCCACGGCCACAGGGCAGCGTCGCAGCAGCTGGGCATCGGGGCGCGGGATGGCTCGACACCGGCTCGGCATCGGCGAGTTCGGCTTCGGCTTCGGCTTCGGCTTCGGCTATGAACGGCTGGCGGCAGCAGGTCAACGAATGCCGGACGAAGTTGAGGCGCTGAATCTGCTCAGGGTCCAGACGGCAACGAGATCGAGCATCATCAGGGTGATCGCCCACAGCGGGTAGTACGGAACAAACATGAACTGGGTGACCAGGCTCACCGCACCCAGCGCGATACCGGCCCCTCTGCCCCAGCTCCTGCCGGCCAGGACGCCCACACCCGCAGCGATGAGTGCGATCCCGATCACCACATGGATCCAGCCCCAAGCCGTCAGATCGAACTGGTAGGCATACTGGGACGAGGCGAAGATGTTGCTCCGGGCGATTCCGGCGGCGCCCATGAGAATGCTCAGCGTGCCGCTCAGCTCCAGCGCCAGGCCACCAAAAAGGTAAGGGCCTGTCACCCAGCCGGTGTCGGTCGATGCCGGACGCTGGCGCATCCCGCCGGGTGGCGCGGACATGAGCACTCCCCTCTCCGGGCAGAGCAGGCACCGCCGCACACCACCGCGCGGCCGACCGGGTCGCCCTGACCGTCCCAGCCTCGCCCGGCTGCCCGTACATCGCGACCGCAGCGCGCTGTCCAGGTGACAGCCGCGGCAGCAATGAGTTCCCGGCACGAGGTGGCGACGCTGCGGGCTCAAGCCGGGTGTTCAAGTCCCCTGCCTGCGCGTGGCGAGTCCCGGGCAGCGGCGGCTTGCTGCGCCATCGGGGTTACCCGCGCAGGTTCGCTCTGCGCCGTACCGACCGCCTTGATGCGGCGTCGCCGCAGGACCAGTACGCGGTGGAGCAGCCGGCGGCTCCGGACTGCACGTGCAGCGTGGGGTCAGGGCTTGAGGAGTGTCTTGATGGCGCGGCGCTCATCCATGGCCTTGTAGCCCTCGGCCACCTCTTCCAGCGGCAGGGTGAGGTCGAAGACCTTGCCCGGGTTGATCCGGCCCGCCAGGACGCGGTCGATCAGATCGGGCAGGTAGCGCCGGACGGGAGCGGGGCCGCCGCGCAGGCCGACGTGGGAGGAGAACATCTGCTGGCCGTCGATCTGCACACCGTGGGGGACACCGACGAAGCCGACGCTGCCGCCCGGCCGTGCCGAGGACAGCGCCTACTGCATGGACTGGGCGGTACCGACACATTCCAGCACCGCGTCGGCGCCGATCCCACCGGTGAGCTCCTTGATCCGCGCGATGCCCTCGTCACCACGCTCGGTGACGATGTCGGTGGCACCGAACTCCCGGGCAAGCCTCTGCCGGGCCTCGTGGCGGCTCATCGCGTTGATCCGCTCCGCGCCCATCTCCTTTGCGGCGATCACCGCGTACAGGCCCACCGCACCGTCGCCGACCACCACGGCGATGGAGCCGGGCTTGACCTCCGCGGCGTCGGCGGCCCACCAGCCGGTGCCCATGACGTCGCAGACGGCCAGCAGACTGGGCCAGAACTCCTCGCCCGGCACCGTGTCGGCGCCGACCAGGGTGCCCTGGGCATTGGGGATGCGTATGCGGTCGGCCTGGCAGGTACTCAGGAACTCGCGCTCGACGCAGTTGGACTGGAAGCCGTTGCGGCAGTTCGGGCAGGTGTTGTCCGAGGTCGCGAACGAGCCGACGACGAACTGGCCGGGCTTGACGGAGGTGACCGCGCTGCCGACCTGCTCCACGAAGCCGATGTATTCGTGCCCTATCGGGTGTGCCTCGTCGATCGCATCCAGACCGCGGTAGGACCACAGGTCAGAGCCGCACACACAGGTCGCGGCCGTGCGGATGACCGCGTCTCCCGGCTCGAGGATCTCCGGGTCGTCGAGGGTCTCGAAGCGCACATCGCCGGGGGCGTGGATCACTGCTCCGCGCATGAGGGACGTCCTTCCGTGCTCGGGGGCCGGCCGCCGGCACAGCGCCCGTGAGTCGTGGCATACGGGGCGACCATGGGAACGACGCCGCTGTCCGTGGCGTGCGCCCCGGACGGGCACACCCGTCGTGCGGCGCCCTTGCGCCGGGGCCAGAGGTGCCACGCTCTCCAGGTAACCGGTTTTCCGCGCGCTCAGCGAGTTGCCGGCAAGAGGTGTACTCCTCGTACATCCCTCCCTGGCGGGCAGGTCGTTCCTCACCTCCGGGCGCGCAGAGATCACCCCGGAACGGGCCGGACCGCCCGCCGGGTCGCCCGCGCCTGCTACGTCGGCGTCCATGCCCCCCAACCGGGCGAACCTCGCCCGCTTCGCCCTTCTCGGAGTCGTCGGTACGGACCCGGCAGGCGCTGGAGAACGCCGACGGGGCGGCATACGCCGACGCCGTGTCGGAGTACGCCGCCCTGGAGCGGGACGAGCTGCCGGCCTCTACTTCGGGTCGCGGCTGAACTGCGACTTGGACCAGACGTAGCCGAGCACGGACAGTCCCACGCACCAGACCACGGCCAGCCACCCGTTGTTGCCGATCCCGGTGCCGAGCAGCAGGCCGCGAAGCGTCTCGATGGCGGGGGTGAACGGCTGGTACTCGGCGATCGGCTGGAACCAGCCCGGCATCGCATGGACCGGGACGAAGGCACTGGAGATCAGTGGCAGGAAGACCAGCGGCAGCGCGTTGTTGCTGGCCGCCTCGGCGCTGGGGCTGATCATGCCCATCCCGACGGCGATCCAGGTGAACGCCAGGGCGAAGAGCACCAGCAGTCCGAATGCTGCCAGCCACTCCAGGAGGCCGGCATCGGTGGACCGGAAGCCGATGGCCACGGCGACGGCGCCGACGAGGACCACGCTCATGATTGCCTGCAGCACGCTGCCGATGACATGTCCGATGAGCACGGAACCGCGGTGGATCGCCATCGTGCGGAACCGGGCGATGATGCCCTCGGTCATGTCGTTGGAGACGGAGACGGCTGTGCCGACCAGAGTGCTGCCGATGGTCATCAGCAACAGGCCCGGGACGAGATAGGCGACGTACTCCGAGCGGTCAGCGCCCCCTCCCCCGATGCCTGCGCTCATCACGTCGCCGAAGACATAGACGAACAACAGCAGCAGGACGATCGGCGTGAGCAGCAGGTTCAGGGTGAGGGACGGGTAGCGCCGGGCGTGCAGGAGGTTGCGGCGCAGCATGGTGGACGAGTCGCGGACGGCGAGGGAGAGGGAGCTCATCGGACGGCCTCCTTGGGCTGGTTCGGCTGGTTCGGCTGGGTGGGCACGGTGGAGCCGGTGAGGGCGAAGAACACGTCGTCGAGGTCGGGGGTGTGCACGGTCAGCTCGTCGGCCTCGATGCCTGCGGAGTCCAGCCGGTCGAGGATGGAGCGCAGCTCGCGCTGGCTGCCGTCGCTGGGGATCTGGAGCGCGAGGGCTTCGTCGTTGTGGGCGGCGTCGCGCAGGGCGGCGGCTGCGGCCTGGTAGGCGGCGGGGTCGGTGAAGCGGAGTTGGACGTGTCCGCCGGGGATGAGCCGCTTCAGTTCCTCGGCGGTGCCTTCGGCGGCGATCCTGCCGTCGTGGAGCACTGCGATGCGGTCGGCGAGTTCGTCGGCCTCGTCCAGGTACTGAGTGGTGAGGAAGACGGTGACGCCGCCGGAGACCAGCTCGCGGATGATCTGCCACATGGTGTGACGGCTGCGCGGGTCGAGGCCGGTGGTCGGCTCGTCGAGGAAGATGATCCGCGGGTCGCCGACCAGCGTCATGGCGATGTCGAGGCGGCGCTTCATGCCGCCGGAGTAGGTGGAGACGGGCTTTGCCGCGGCCTCCACCAGGTCGAAGCGCTCAAGGAGTTCGGCGGCTACGCGCCGCCCCTCGGACTTGGGGAGGTGGTGCAGGTCCGCCATGAGGAGCATGTTCTCCTCGCCGGTGATCAGGCCGTCGACGGCGGAGAACTGCCCGGTGACGCCGATCGCGGCCCGCACCCCGTCCGGGGAGGTGGCGACGTTGTGACCCGCGACCTGGGCCTGGCCGCCGTCGGCGGAGATGAGCGTGGACAGGATCTTCACAGCGGTGGTCTTGCCGGCGCCATTGGGGCCGAGCAGCGCGAACACGGACCCGGCCGGAATGCACAGATCGATGCCGTCGAGCACGGTCTTGTCGCCGTACGACTTGCGCAGACCGATGGCGGAGACAGCGGCGGGCGACTGCGGACCGCCACCCTGCCTGGGCGTGGGCATGACAGACGAAGGCATGGAGCCCTCCCGTTCGAAGGGTGAAGTGACTGAGTGGGCGAGTTGGCGGTGCCGGTGTTCAGGACCGGGCGCGGCGCACGTCGATGTTGCCCCAGCGGGTGCGGGCGCGGACCTTGACGGTGCCCTCGGCCCCTTCCGGGGCCTCGGACGCGGTGAGCGTGTTCCGCACCTGCCCGCGCTCGGAGCTGACGTCGAGCCAGGCGGCCGTGGCCTCGCGGATGCCGACCTCGATGGCGCCGTAGGAGGTCTCCAACTGGACGGTGCCGGAGGCTACTTCGGCGACACGCAGGGCGCCGTGGGCGGTGGTGGCGGTGACCGAGCTTTCGGCGCGCGCGATGTCGATGTCTCCGTTGGCGCCGCTCACCCGCAGGTCGCCGATCGCGGCGCCGACGATCGTGACGCCGTGCGAGTTCTTCAGGACGGCGGGACCGTCGACGAGTCCGACGCGCAGACTGCCGGAGCTGGTGGTGATCTCGGCCGCCCCCTCGACCCGGTCCACCATGATCGAGCCGTGCGACGCCTTCAGCTGCAGCGGGCCGGTCGTGTCGAGGCGGACATCGCCGGAGGAGTTCTGCACTCGGACCTCGCCGAGCCGGCCCTCGCCGAGCACCTCGGTCCAGGAACCGACGACGTCGACGCGCGAGCCCGTGGGCAGTTCGACCGTCACGTCGACGGAGCCGGTGGGCCCCACGAGAGGGCGCTTGGGCGTCCGGACGGTCAGTACGCCGCTCGCGTACGCGACCTCGGTCTGCTCGGCGGCCCGTACGTCCTTGTCCCGCTTCGGGTTGCGGGGCTGCACCTCGACGACCGTGTCGAGACGGTCGCCCGCGATGAACCGGATGGAACCCGCGTACACGTGGGTGGTGGCCGAAATCGGTTCGGGAGTGTCGAAAGAAGGCATGGCTGTCCCGTCCTCTTGAGTCCTTGGGTCGTCCCCGCTGGTGGGACGTGATGTGGGTGAAGTGGCGCGGGCGCAGGCGCGGTCAGCGCACCCAGCCCGTGAAGCTCTGTCCGACGGTGCGGGCCTTCTCCGTCGCACGCGGCCGCGCACCGCTGTCGACCGCGGACGACACGGCCCGCACCAGCCACGCGTTGACCGACAGACCCTCGCGGCTCGCGGCCTCCTCGGCGCGCATCTTGAGGTGGGCCGGCAGACGCAGATTGACGCGCGCGGTGCCGCCCTCGTCACTGTCGGCCGGGACTGCGGGCCTGAACGGTTCGACGGGCGCGGCCGGCTCCGCCGGGGCGCCGCCGCCGGTGGGCGGCAGCGCCACCACGAAGTCGGGGTCCAGTCCGCGCAGCCGTACGTCGACCGAGCCGGGGGCCAGCTCACGGGTGATCTCATCCATCGCCGCGGAGAGCACATTGAGCATGGTCAGCCGAGTCGCCGACTCCAGAGGCGCGGTGAGCCGCTCGGCCAGCTCGCGGGCATCCTCCCCGCCGGCTTCGGCGGCCACCGCAAGTTCGCGGCGGAGGTTGTCGACATACGGGGTGAGGTCCATGACGCCATCATGGCACCACTATGGCGCCATCGCAAGCGCCAGACCGCCCCTGCATGCGACGGGTGCAAGAGAAACGCGCCTGACCTGCAAAGACGTAAATCAGGCAGCCTGGGCCACGGTGGCGCCACGCCTTCCCGCGCGTCCCCGAGGGCACGCAATGGCACCGCATGGCGCCGCATGGCACCTCGTGGCACCTCGTGGCGCCATGCGGCGCCATACGGTGCCAGGTGATGGCGCAAGCGAGCACCCTTCCCTCACATCGCCGCCCACCGCTGGGCCGCTGGGCAACGACCGGCCGAGCGGCACGATCGAGTCTGCCCCTGCCAGCCAGCCGGCGTGGGGTCGTGATCACACGCGCCGACCCTGCCGCGCCCACCCCGACCCTCCGCGATGCCACCCCGACACGGCCGACGTCTGACACGGCCTCCGACTCGGACTCCACAGGAGGTCAGCACGGCAGAGTCTCCGGTACCGCCACGACGGCCACCACTCGGCGCACACCGAGGTCGTACGTCCTGCTTCGCCGCGGGCGTCCACCTCGACCCGCGCCTCCCGGCGGCGAACACGGCGTCCCTGAAGCTGGGTGCGCCGAGCCTTACAACGGGGACAAGCGAGCCACATCCTCGCGGCCGACGGCGGCATCCAGGTGGCGGGTATACCGGAGCACCGTCGCGTTGAGGACAAGCCCCAGGCGGCCCACGTCGGGGGCGGTCAGTTGCCGGCGGCGCCCTCGAGGGTGGCCAGGCGGCTCGCCGCATCGGCGGTCGCCGGGGATCCCAGACGCCGGTACAGGGCCACGGCCTGCCGCAAGCCGGTCAGGGCCTCCTCGTGATCGCCGAGGGCGAGAGCGCAGCGGGCGGCGCCGTCCAGAGCCTTGGCCTCGTCCAGCGGGTTGCGGGCACCGCGTGCGAGCTGGAGGGCCTGCTGGTACAGCGGGAGTGCTGCCCGAGGGCCGTCGGTCGAGGAGGTCAGGGTGCCGAGTTCGAGGAGCGCGATGGTTTCACCGGGGCGGCTGCCGAGGTCGCGGTAGATCGTCAACGCCTGCTGGTACAGGTCCGCGGCGGCTCGGTGGTCGCCGAGCGCCTGATGGGCTCGGCCCAGCCCGCGCAGGGAGTCGGCCTCTCCTTGGCGGCTGCCGACCTCGCGGCAGGCGTCCAGGGACTGCTGGTGGAGATCGGCTGACCCCTGGTGGTCGCCGAGGGCGTGGCGCACCCGGCCCAGGCCGCGAAGGACGTTGGCGAGTCCCTGGGCGCTGCCGAGATCCCGGTAGATCGTCATGGCCTGGCCGTACAGTTCTCCCGCGCTGGTCCGGTCCCCCATCTCGTCGAGGATGTAGGCCAGGTCGTGCAGGGCGGCTGCCTCGCCGCGACGGTCGCCGAGGGTCCGGTAGATGGCCAGCACCTGCCTGGTCAGGTCGACGGCTGCGGAGGAGTCGCCGGAGGAGTGCCGGGTCCGGCCGAGGTCGCACAGGGTGCGGGCTTCGCCGAGGTGGTCGCCGAGGGCCCGGAAGATCTCCAGGGCCCGTTCGTGCAGGTATCCGGCCTCCTGGGTCTCACCGGTCAGCAATCGGATGCGCCCCAGCTCATGCAGGTCGTTGGCCTGGCCGTGGCGATCGCCCAGTTCCTGGTGGATCAGCAGGGCCTGTTCGTACAGGTGGGAGGCGGCCCCGTAGTCGCCGGTCGCATGCCGCGCCCGGCCGAGGTCGCACAGGGCGTCCGCCTCGCCGAGGCGGTCGCCGTCCTGCGCTGCGGCGGTTGCCGCCGACTGGTGCAGTGAGGCCGCCTGCGCCCAGCGGCCGTCCAGCAGGAGGAAGGCGGCGAGGTCCATGGAGAGGGCGATGGTGAGCGATGCGCGGGCTGCCGCCGCGGGGTGCCCGACGAAGGCGAGGATGTTCTGGTGCTCGGTCCGCATCCAGGCGAGGGCGTCCGCACGGTCGGCGAGCACGGGTACGGCTGCGGGCGCCTCCGGGGCCGCGGGCCGGCCGGGGCGGTTGCGGCGGGCCAGGTGCTGGTTGGCCTGCGCCGCGGTGTGCTGGTAGTAGTCGGCCAGCCTCTGCAGCGGCAGGTCGTGCTCGGCCTCGACATCCTGGTGCTCGGCCATGGTCCTGGCATAGAGGCCGATGAGGTCATGGAAACGGTACCGGCCCGGGTCACGCTGGACGAGCAGGTTGTGGTCGAGCAGTGACTCCAGGAGCCGTTCGGCTGTGAGGTGGTCGGTGCCCAGCAGGTTGCCGGCGGCGTAGGCGTCGAAGTCCTGGCCGGGGAAGCGGCCCAGCAGGCGGAAGAGGTCCTGCTCCGGCCCGGTCAGGGCTGCGAAGGAGGTGCCGAAGACGGCGGCCGGGCTGCGGTCCTCGTCCGCGAGGTGGTCCAGGCGCTGGTGCTGGTCACGCAGCTGCTCGACGAGGCTCTCGATGCGCAGGCTGCGGCTGTGCCGCAGCCTGGCCGCGGCGATCCGGATGGCGAGGGGCAGATTGCCGCACAGGCCCACCAGTTCGGCGGCCGCCGGGTGGCCGGCCGGGACACGGCCGGCACCGGCACCTTCATGGAGCAGGGCGACGGCGTCGGCCACGGGGAGCACGTCCACGGTGAGGGTGTGGGCGTCGTCCAGGCTGGTGAGGCGCTTGCGACTGGTGATCAGAACCAGACAGCCGGGCGTACCGGGCAGCAGGGGGCGCACCTGGGCGGCGCTCGCGGCGTTGTCGAGGACGATCAGGGTACGGGTGTCGGCCAGTCGTTCCCGGTACAGGGTGGCGCGTGTGCTCAGATCGTTGGGTATCTGGTGAGGTGGGACGCCCAGTGAGCGCAGAAGCCAGTCCAGCGCCTCGTTGGCGGTGAGCGGAGCGGTGCCCGCCGTGTGGCCGTGGAGGTCCACAAAGAGCTGGCCGTCGGGGAAGTGGGCGCGGGCCCGGTGCGCGGCCCGGACCGCCAGCGCGGATTTGCCGACGCCGCCCATCCCGTCGATCGCCGAGATCACCACCATGCCCGCTGCACTTCCGGCAGGCGCTGACCGGGCCAGTGCCAGGAGCTGGTCGAGTTCCCGTGCGCGCCCGGTGAACAGTCGGGTGTCATAGGGAAGTTGGCAGAGTGAGCTCGTCCGTGGCCCCTCCTCCGCCTTCGGCGGAGCGGCACTGCGCGCCGGGGCCTGGGCTGTGCGGGCAGCGGAGATCAACTGTTCACGGCGGAACGGATCGAGGTCCAGGGCGTCGGCGAGCCGGGCCACCGAGGACAGCCGTGGCCGACGCCGCCCCGCCTCCAGCACACTGATCGAATGCGCGGACACCCCGGAACGGTCGGCGAGTTCGTCCTGTGTCCAGCCGGCCAGCAGCCGACAGTCGCGCAGGAGCTCACCGAAGGCGCTGCCAGCCACGTTCTCCCCTGGACACAGTCAGCCGCCGAAGCGGCACAGACCGGGAGGCCCGCGTACATCCACAGGCATATCCCGCTCAACCGCCGTGCAACCTACCATCTGGCGGCACCGCGTAGAACGTCCGGTTCGGTGACTGGACCCCGTCGGCTTGCTGCGGATTTCCGTTGGTGTACGACCTCGAGCGGGCCCGCTTCACTGAGGCCCGGCGCCGGAGGCTTGACTGACGGTGAGTCACGGCATGCCCCGGCTGCTTCGTCCCGGCTGGGGGTCGGCGGCTCCTCATGGCGGGAAGTGTGCCGGCATCACCCGCAAGCGCCAGGGCGGCCTCGTCCCGCCCGGGTGCTCGGTCGAGGCCGGGCTGCAGACGGATGTGACCGCGCACCAGGCCGCGGGGCTTGCCCAGGTCCCCGGCCCGATCGTCGAATCCTGTGCACCGACTCCGCCGTACGCGCCACCGGAACTCCACGGTCGGCGACGGAAAACACCGCAGGGGCACCCTCGACGGGTGCCCCTGCGGTGTGGTCAGTGATACGTGATCTCTACGGTGTCAGTACAGCGACGTACAAGCCTGCTGGCCCACGCTGTAGTAGTCGCTGTGCACGCAGACCTTGTCCTGGTAGCCCGGGCCGTCGTAGTACGGGTTGGGCGTGTAGGGGGTCCACCAGCCGGTGGAGGCGCCCTGGTTGCCGTTGATGTACTGGGTCATCTCCACCCAGCAACCGGCGTTGTTCACCTCCAGCTGAGCCGTCTGGTACTCGTGCGAGCTGTTGCCGTAGCCCTCCAGGATCACCTGGTCGACGGTGCAGTTGCCGATGGTCGCCGACGTACGGACCCACGAGGAGGTGGTCGCGGACGCAGGGGTTGCCCCCGCCAGTGGCACGACGAGCAGTCCGAGCGCTCCGGCGGCCATGGCCAGCTTCTTTATCACAGCAGTCCCCTTTGGTGTGTGCAGGCGACGGGTCCCCCTCTGGTCCCCGATCTCGCCCCGCTGCTGCACCACATCCTCAGCGAACGCGGTGGGCGACTCCATGACGTTGGGATGGCGTTGCCCTGGTGTTCCGGGCGGCAGTCGCCAGGCCGACCCGGAGTCGCAACGTGCGGAGCTCTTCGCCGAACACGGCCAGACCCTGTGCCCAACCGCGAGGCCGGTCGCCGAACCCGTCCTGGGGCGCCGCTCGGCGGGCGCCCGGTGAGGCTCCGCGCATCCCGAGCATGACCAACCCTGTGTCACCGCCACCCCGGCACCAACTCCCCCGCGGAGTGCGGACCTTGGCTCTGGGCTCACCGTTGCACGAACGGCAAGGCCGTCCTTAACGGCTGCGGTGCCGGCAGCCGCGCCTCGTCCGCCGCCACCGCCATCGGGTCACCCCGAGGCGCCGTCATGACCTTCCAGGTGCGCCCCGGACCTCGGCCCTCCTCACCGCCGACTGCCGCTCGGGTCAGCCAGCGGGTAGTGGTACGGGGGCAGATGGTCGATCGGCAGCTCGGGCCGCCAAGCGGTGAGGGCCTGCGCGCTGGGGGTGAACAGGCCGTTCGGCAACCGGTCGAGCGGCCACCAGCGCCAGTCGCCGACGGACTCCCCGGGCTGGTCGGAGGGCTCCCCCTGCCAGGCGGTGACGACGGCAGGGACGGTGGCGCGTACGACACCCCCGACCTCGTCCACGAGCATGCCGAGCAGCCGCACGTCCTCCTCGCGTGCCGTGCAGCCCGTCTCCTCCCGCAGTTCGCGGATCACGGTGCGGGTGAGCGGTTCACCGGCCTCCACCGTGCCGCCGGGGAGTTCCCAGACACGCCGGGTGTGGCGGCCGAGCAACAGGCCGCGCGGGCCGTGGAGGATCGCACAGACTCCGAGCGCGGCATGCGGCCGGGGGGCGGGACCGGCGCGGTGCCTGCTGGTCGCCCGGGTGCTCCGGCGCGCTTGGAACAGGCGGCAGGAGACCGGGTCACCGGCCTCCGCCGCACCGAGCACCTCGACCCGTTCGACCACCAGGCCGTACTCCTCCAGCAGGGCCTCCCACCGTTCCGGAGTGGGCACCCACATCTGCACGGTGAGTTCACCCCCGCCGACCAGGCGAAGGGACTCGGGGCGAGGGGCGGCCAGGTCCGAGGGCCCGTGGCCGAGGGAGTCGGTGTGCAGGACGGAGAAGACCAGCCGGCCCTCGGGCCGCAGCGCGGCGGCGACTGCGGGCAGCAGGCGCCGCGGGTCGTTGTAGGCGAAGCCGTGGACGGAGTAGATGACGTCGTACGGGTCCGCCTGCGCCAGGTGGTCGACGGCGTCGGCCAGGACCAGGTTCAGCCCCGGTTCGCCGCCGTGGCGGCGGGTGGCGCGTTCGTGCTGGGTCGGGGAGGCCTCGACGGCGTCGACGACGGCGCCGTACGCCCGGACCAGGTGGGCGGCGTGCCGGGCCAGGCCCGAGCCGAGGTCGAGGACGCGTCGGCCGCGGAGTTCGCCGAGGACCTCAGCGCCGGGGCCGTTCGGCCCGAACCCCCAGCTGAGGCGGTCCACGTCAGGTGCGGCGGTGCCCCGTGCCAGGTGGTGGGCCCCGTAGGCGGTCCAGGCGTCCTGGTTGATCTGTTCGGCGTCCACGGCGAATGTCCCTCCAGGAGTGAGGTGGCGCGGATGGTGCGTGTGAGTCGCAAGGCATCGGCCGAGCGCTGCCGGGTGTCAGTGGTGTCCGGCAGACTTGCCGCCATGGACAGCCTCGGCATCGGGCAGCGGCCGCACACTGCTGGACACCGTCCTTCCGCGACGAGCCCACGACCCTGGTCGCGCCAACGAACCGCTCCGACCCGCACTTTCGCAGGCGGCCTAGCAGGGGCCCGCCGGAGGATGGTCCGGCCAGGTGACCGCATCGGAGGGGGCGCGGCCCGTGGCGGTGCGGATGAAGCGGAGCAGCTCGCGGATGATGCCGGCGTTCCCCATCGCCCAGCCGGTGGCGGGTTCGAGGATGCTCGGTGCGGCCCGGTGCTCGACGTTCGACCAGCGGGCACCGGTCGCACCGACCGTTGCGCGGGCGCCGAGGTCCGCAACGAGGACCCGGGCGAAGTCGAGACCGCCGCCGTGCTCGACCTGACGGTCGCAGGCGAACGCCAGCACTCCGGTCGTGCCGCAGCATCGCCCGCTGTTGTCCCAGAAGCCGGGCCGGAGGCGCTCCGGGAGGCCTGAACGGGTGACGGTGCGCCAGCAGCGGTCGGCGAGAGCCGACCACGCGGGGTCGCCGAGTACCGCGTGCAGCAGCCGGAAGGTCTGTGCGTCGCCTGCCGGACCGTTGCACCAGCCGTAGCTGTAGCGCTCGTTGCGCTTGGGCTGGTCCTGCGGGTCGGGGTCAGCACATCCCTTACGATCCGGCCCGCCGAGTCCACCCCACTCGCGCGGACGGTCCGGCCTCGGGCCGAAGCCGCCTGATGCAGTGCCGGACTCACCGGCCGACGTCCCTGCCGAGGAGGGCCAGCGCCTCCTTGAGATTGTGTTCGGCGATCCACTGCATGCCCTCCCGGTGGGGGAAATCCCCGTCGAGAAGGCGCAAGGGGCCGGTGACCAGCGACAGCCGCATCGCGAGCCTGTAGAGGTCGAGCCGCTGCTGGTCGAGGCCACGGCGGGAGAAGGCGGTGTAATGCTCGCCGAAGCGGATCTGCAGGAAGACGTGCTCCCATTCGATGTCGAAGTACTTCAGGCCTTCGATGTCGATCAGGACCGGATGTCCGTCGGCGTCGATCAGCACATGGTCGGGCCCGAGTTCTCCATGGATGAGCCCGTACTCGGTGCGGGGGGTCACCCGGCCTGCCAGCTCGTGCAAGCGGTCGGTCAGGGCGTCGGCGGCCCGTTCGATCCTTTCGTCGCGCCGGGCCGCCTCCTTCACATCACGCAGGGCGCCGTCGAACACCCGTTGCTCGCATGAGCCTCCACTTGCTGTACCACCTCGGCGGAGCACGTCCACTCCACCGTGCCGGCCGGAATGGTGATGGTGCATCACATCGAGCATGCCAGCCAGCTCGTTCACGACGGCCGCCGCGCGCGTCGGATCGGTTTCGAGGAGCGCTTCGAGCGTGCCTCCGTCGATGTCCTCGACGACGGCGACATCCGCGGGATGGCGGCGTTGGGTGTCGTCGACCAGGAGCACCTCGGGAGCGCGCACTCCGAGGCTGCTCAGCGTCCGCTGTGCGGTCAGGAAGAGGGACAGTCCGGATGCGGGTGCGAAAGGGTCCGTCGAGGCGTGCTCCCGCCCGGCCGGCCAGAAGTTCTCGGCGTCCGACCAGCTGTAGACGATCACGCTCGCCGCACGCGAGCCGTCGACGAGAACACGGTAGACGCCCTTTCTGGTCCCCCCTCGCAGCCGGACCACTTCCACAGGACGGTGTCCCTTGCCCAGTGCGTCCTGCAGGAGCCCTGGCATGTCTTCGATCTCGGTCGATCGGCGCATCGGGGACGTTACCTCCGCATTTCTGTGAGGAGTTGTATGAGTTCGCGTTGCAGCGCTCAGGTCAGTTCGGAGACGATCTGCGTCGTGGCTTCGGCGATCAGTGCGTCCACGGGCGGGGTGTCGTATCCGGCGCGGTCGGACATGATGGACAGTACGAGCGGAGCGGTGTGGGGTGGCCAGACGACGGCGACATCGTTGGCACGACCGTAGTCGCCGGTCCCGGTCTTGTGCGCGACCTTCCATCCCCTGGGCAGTCCGGCCCGGATACGTGAGGCGCCGGCGCTTGTCGCAATGCGTTCGAGCCAGTCCGTGACCAGGGCACGGCTGTCGACTGCCAGCACGTCACCGAGCAGAAGCGCTCGGTAGTCGCCGGCGAGGGCCCGAGGGGTGGAGGTGTCACGTGGGTCCTGTTGGGGGTGCCTGTTCAGCTCCGGCTCGTAGTCGTCCATACGGGTGACATTGTCTCCGAGTCCGCGCAGGAAGCCATTGAATTGCGACGTCCCACCCAGGTCGCGCACCAGCAGGTTGCCTGCCGTGCCGTCGCTGTAGCGGATGGCGGCATCGCACAGTTGCCTGATGGTCATTCCGGTCGAGATGTGGTCCTTGGTGATCGGCGAGATGGAGTCGACATCGGCCCGGGTGTAGGTGACGCGCTTGTCCAGGTGGCTGAGCGGGTACCGGTGCAGCACCGCCGCAACGGCGAGCGCCTTGAAGGTGGAGCAGAACGCGAATCGCTCGTCCGCGCGGTAGGCCACGGTCGAGCCGGTACCGGTGGCGAGTGCGTACACGCCCAGACGAGCACGGTGACTGCGTTCAAGCGCCGCGAAGCCCGGACTGATCGAGGCCGGATCCGGGCCCCGGCTCGTGGTCGGCTCCGGATCCGGGCCCCGGCTCGTGGTCGGCTTGGGGGACGACCCGGCACTGGCAGCTGGGCGAACATCCGTACCACAGGCTGCCAGCGGCATGAGGGCAGCGCCTGCCAGCAGCACGCGGCGGGACGGTCCGAGGTGCTTGAAGGACATTCGGTGGTACCTGCTTTCTCGTACGGGACGAGTCCGACCCGGTGCGGTGCGACGGTCAGGTCCGGGCCTCCCGGTCCGCGGACCCCGACGAGTGAATAATGATCATCCGGGCCATGTCGAATATGCTCAGACTCGACACATGATTCACATTCGATATCGCTCCAGTTCGGGAGGCCCGGTTGCTCACGGAAAGGCACCTGGAAATCTTTGTCGCGCTGGCGGAGGAGGAGCATTTCGGGGCAGCCGCGCAGCGTGTGGGCATCACCCAGCCACCTCTGTCGCAGGGCCTGCGCCGACTGGAGGCGCTGCTCGGGGTGCGGTTGTTCGACCGCACCCCGGAGGTCACCCTCACAGAAGAAGGCGCACTGTTGCTCCCGCACGCCCGTGCGGCGCTGGCCTCTCTCACGGAACTGCGGGCAGCCGGCGCACGTGAGCAGGCCGGCCACCGCCGGATCAGGCTCGGCCTGGCCCCGGAGGTGCCCAGGTGGCTGGTGGCCGACCTGGCGGCCACGCCGGCCCGGGCTGGTGTCGAGTCCCGCATCGGCGTGGAGACGGCCCCGACCGCGACGCTGCTCTCCCAGATCGCGGGGGGCCGGCTCGACCTGGCGGTAACCGTGCACCCGACCGTACTGGACGGCCTGTCAGCCGGACAGATCGTGCTCTTCCCGACCTGGATCCTCTCCCCGGCGGGCGACTCCCGAGCGGCGTCCCGGCGCCTGCCCGTCGCTGTGCGTCCGCGATCGGAGGCGCCCGCTGCATATGACCTGTTCATCGACACCCTGGCCAGCCGCGGACGGCGGGTGGAGACCGTCGTGGTACCCGACGAGCGCGCCGGGCTGGCACTGGTGGCGGCGGGCCAGGCCGTCCTGGTCACCGCCGACCGCACCCTGACCGGAGCGGGCGTGGAACGGCGCGAGGCGACCGACCCGGCGCTGCCCCTACGCCTGAGGGTGGTGTGGGACGGGCAGCGACCGGGCGCGCGTGAGACCGAGGACACCGCCCGGCTGCTGACGGACACCCTCACCCGGGAGGGCGTGGCATGAGCGCGGTGCGCCCGGGAACGGGGATTGAGCGGACCGTCCGCGCCATGTTCGCCGATGCCGGTGTCCGCGGCTGGCTCCATGTGGCGGACCTGCACCGGCCATCGGCGCGGGTGACGATCGACGCGGACGAACCCGCGCCGGCGGGATCCCTCTACAAGGTGCCCCTGATGGCCGCGTTCTGCCGACTCGCGGACGCCGGGGCGATCGACCCCCGCCGGCGCGTGACCCTACGACCCGCGGACCACGTCCCCGGCCCCACCGGCATCTCGCTTCTGCGGGACCCCGTCTCCGTCTCGCTGCGCGACCTCGTCGTCCTCATGATGACCATCTCCGACAACACGGCGGGCGACACGGTGCTGCGCCATGTCGGCACCCCCGCGGTCGACGAACTCTGCCGCGATCTCGGCATGCCCGACACACACATACTGGGAGGCGCGGCACGCACGCTGGCGCAGTTGGTGAAGGAGACGGGAGCGCGGTCGCTGGACGATGCGGAGGCGCGTCTGTGGGACAACGACACCGCCATCCCCGCCGGTGTCTACAACCCCGTGTCGAAGGCATCCAGCACCCCTGCGGACATGGCCCGCCTGCTTCATGCGATCTGGACCAACCAGGCGGCCTCCGCCGAGAGTTGCGCCTTCATGCGCGAGGTCATGGGCCGACAGGTGTGGGGACACCGGCTCGCCTCCGGATTCCCCCAGGACGATGTGACCGTGTCGGGAAAGACCGGGACGTTCGGCGCGATGCGGCACGAGGCGGGCGTCGTCGAATTCGCCGACGGCAACACCTACACAGCCGTCGTGTTCACTCACGCCGCCCGAGCCGATCGCAGGCTGCCGCGTGCCGACGCTGTCATCGGCATGGCGGCACGTGCCGCCGTCGAGGAGTTGTCCGGGATCCACCGCGCATGACCTCGATGCGTGCGCCGTTCTGGTGCGACCATGGTGGCCCGGTATTCCTCCAAGGCGGGACTTGATGACGGTCATTGATGCTTACCTGGACGCCGCGGGTCAGGCGGCAGCTCTGCTGGAAAATCCCGAGGTGGACGCAGCATGGGAGCGACCCAGCGCGTTGAGCGAGATGACGGTCGGCGGTCTGTCCGGCCATCTCGCCTATCAGATCTTCAGCGTCGACTCGGCCCTGGATGAGCCCGACTCGCCGCTGGCACCGATCCCGCTCCTGGAGCACTACGCACGAGCGGCATGGATCGATGCGCCGCTGGACGGTGAGGTCAACGCCGGGATCCGGGCCAATGGCGAGGGCATTGCCGCCGACGGGGCATCGTCGTTGGCCGCGCGTGCCCGCACCGCGCTCGCCGGGCAGAAGGCCGCGCTGGCGGGGCGTTCAGGCGATCAAGCCGTGTTCATGCCGCAGACGGGATGGGCGCTGAGTCTCGACGACTTCCTGGTCACACGGATGCTGGAGCTCTCGGTGCACATGGACGACCTCTGCGTCAGCGTGGGCATCACCGGGCAAGCGCTCCCGGACGCCGTGTTCGACCCCGTGCTTGTGCTCCTCACCCGACTCGCCGCCCGCCGCCACGGCCAGGCCGCAATGCTCAGAGCGCTGGCCCGCGTGGAACGAGCGCCTGGGGCGGTCAACGCCATCTGACGGTCGCACGGCCGAGGGGCGCTGCCCTCGCCGCTGCAGCGGGGGTCGCTGGCACCCGGCTCTCGCAGCGCCCCCGGGGTCGTCGAGTCCACGGCCGGCCGTCGATCACCGGAGGGCGCGCACCAGAGGGAGGAAGACCTGGTCGACGATCTCGGCCAGGACGGGGGCCGGCACGGCTGTCGCCCCGTGGATCACGTATTCGTTGCGCAGCAAATCGACCGCGACGGTGGCCACCCTCGGGACCAGTGCACCAGGATGGGCCTCTCCGCGGGCCACGGCACGGGCCAGGACGGTCAGCCAGGGGCCCGCGCTCAACTGACCGACCTGGTCCCGCAATTCCCGGATCCGCTCAGGGTCGGTCTGGATGTCGGCCAGCAGTTCACGCAGGATCCTGCCCACGGGCGAGGACAGCCGGTTGTTGGCGCGGGTGAGCATGGCGAGTGCGTCCGAGCGCAGGTCACCGGTGTCCGGGGCGTCCGCAGGACTGGACGGGAGCATCCGCCGGTAGGCGGCGACGCACAGGGCGGCGCGGTTCGGCCAGCGCCGGTAGATCACGTTCTTGGCGGTGCCGGCGCGGGCGGCGACACCATCCATGGTGAGGTTCTGGTATCCGGCCTCGAGCAGTTCCTCGGCCGCCGCCTGGAGGATCGCCTGCTCCAGCTCGGCACCGCGCCGGCGGGTCGCCCTGGGGGTCTCCCCGCCTTCGGCGGTGACGACGCCGGATCCCGGGTCGCGGTCAGTGGTCACACGTCCTCCCAATTGGATACCAACCGCATCCTATCCTGGGGCGAGAACCCCACACCCCAACCGGCCATAGGATACATGCCGTATCTTACGGTGAGGTAATGAATGCATCCACTGTCCGCCACCGCCTCGGCGCAAGGCTTTCGAGATCGGAGAGCCACGGCCGCCCACCCGGCTCTCGCCGGTGCAGGACGCGACTGAACACCCACCACGTCGACGGCACCCTCAGACCTGGCGGGCAGCGAGACATCCTCGACCCGGCGGCACGGCGACCTCCTCACGCTGTGAGGCCGCCAGACGGTCAGCGAGACGGGGCGCGCAGGTCACCGCCCTCGCGCCGCCATCGGCTGCGGCAGCGCCGCTCAGGCCTGGTAGCGCCAGACTCGGACATCCTTGGAACGCCACGGCTCCGGCACCGGGTCCGCATCGGCGAGGCGCTGCACCCATTCCAGTTGCCCCGCGAAGTACCGGTGGTACTCGGTGCCGTGGTCGAACGTGAGGATCGGCCCGTCGGTGCCGCGCTTCGAGTGGCCGTACAGCATCACGCGGATCGAGTCGTCCATCTGCTCCATCGCGAACGAGCACGGAAAATTGTAGAGATAGATCTTCAGATCACCGTCGGCAGTCGCCTCCGCCAGAGGCCGCAGAACCTCCCGCTCGTACCGGCCCGGGTCCTCCATCGCAGCTTCGGCAGGCTCCAACCGGTACCGGTCACGGCGACTGTCGCAGTGCGGATCCATGATGAAGATCCGGATGGGGACCTCTTTCGCCTTCGCGGTGAACAGAGGCAGCAGCTCATCCGACCCGTAGAAATTCCGGGTCAGCCCGAACATGGTGATCCGCTCACGCGCCCCACGGATGCGCGAGACCAGGTCCGACTTGGACTCAAGATTCGTGCGAGGGAAGAGGTCGACGAGCCCGGCCTGCTCAAGGTGTCCCAGCATGGCGCCACTGTAGTCACGGCCGAACCCCAGCCGATCCGGTCTCGTGGAATAGACCCGGCACAGCACGTCGATCCGCTCGTCCGACGGCCGGCGCTGGCCGTGCTCCCACCGGCACAACTCCGCGTCGGAGACCGACGGCGGCAAGAGGCCGTCCTGCCGGTACGCGAGGTCGATACGGGCGGACAACTCAGCCCGATCCCAACCGTGGGCCCACCGGTGCGCCTCCAGCGGGTGGACGTCGGGCAGGGCGGCGAGGATCCGGTCGACGACCTCGGCGGGCGGCAGCGCCTCAGGCAGGGCCTGGAGACGGATGTCCCGGGCGGCGCGCTCGGCGCGGCGGCGGGCGGTGCGGTCAACGCGGCTGATTGACGTCGTCACAGCTCCGAGCTTGACGCTGGGCGTCAATCGTTGTGACGCGTTCGCGCATATTGCGAGTGACCGCACGGGGACAGGCTGTAAGCATGGACCTCGCACCCCCGCCGCCGGGCCGCACGGCCTGGGATCCGCGCACTGCGCCGTACACCGCCCCGGCCTGCCGGAGCGGCCGGCACAAGCAGTGCCCGGGCGGCATGGGCTTCTGGCCGGACGGCATCGTCGGCGAGTGCGTGGACATCCCGTGCGCCTGCACGGTCGACGGCTGCTCGTGCGCGGTGCGGCGGTGAGCGCCGCGTCGTACTCGGGCCACGGTGGGAGCGGCCGGGGCTCTGCCATCCTGAACCGCATGGGAGCCGACGTGATCCTGACGAGCGACTTGAACGTGGTGCACCGTGTGCTGTCGGGGGTTGGGGTGATCGAGTGCCCCAACCCGGAGTGCCGCCGCTATGTGCAGGTGCCGGCGGGGCGGGTTGCTGTACACCGGACCCTGGGGCCGATGAGTGGGCCGGAGTGTCCGGTGTCGGGCGTGGCCGTGGTCGACGACGCAGTCTGAGGACCCCGACGCTGTACCGCTCCGGCGTCAGTGCCTCGGCCCGCGAGTCCGAACTATCCCTCTCGGATCTCTTTCAAGCCTTCCTTGATGGTGTCCTTGGCGAGCTTCAGGCCGTCCATGGTGTGGCCGGAGGGTGCGCCGAACGCCTTCCCTACAAGGGCCACCGTTCCCGTCACGAGACCCAAAGTCACCGTGAGCAGGCCGGTTGAGATCTTTTTGGCGTTCGCCATGGTCTCCCCTCCCGGATTCGCCGGATCCTGATTGGCCTGCCGCCTACTGGCCTTGCAGTCCTTGACGCAGATCTTCCTTGGCCATATCGAAGGTTGTTTTCGCAGCTTTCCAGGCCTCGTTAGAGGCCTTGTGGGAACCCCCGACAAGCTTCCACGCCGCTGCCATGGCCGCCGAAGTAGCCGAGGCAAGAAGCCACCCGGTCCCGCTGGCCAACTTTCGCGGATTCGCCATGTATCCCCCCAGCGAACTTGAGCCACCTAGAGAGCAATAAGGTTCTCACCGGTCCTGGCTGCCTACAAGGGGTCTCGGCTACGGGAAGCCGTGTACGGCAACCGTGCGCTGCGCGAGCAGCATCCGCGTGCCTGCCGCCCTCCGGAAGCACCGTCAGCACTGCGTGCCTTGAATGCACCGCTAGCCAACCGGCGGGCGTCGCCCGTGTCAGACGAGGAGTCGCCGAGCAAAGCTCAGATTGTGGATTGGTTTCGGGAAGGCATGCGGAGGGCGTACCGTTGCGCGTGATCCTTTGATGGTCTCCGAGTAGGCCTGCTGAGCCCGGCTGAGAGAATTCAGCTCGTGTCTCCCGCCCCATCCGTCACAGTGGTGCGATGGGGGTCACGTACAGCGTGCAGGCTGACAGTGAGGCTGAGCTCAGCAGGGGGTCCACAAGGCCGCTCATGCGTGAAGGCCCGGGCGTCGTTGGCGTGCCGCGAGGGGACCGACACCCAGGGATTTCGCGAGTTTGACGCGCCCTCTTCCCGGGCCTTGCCGAGGGAGCCCGACAATGACGTCGATCACGTTTCAGGCCCGCTCGCGCGGCGGCTGGACTGTACCGATCACCTCGGCGCATCAGGTGATCAATTCCTCGCACATGCCTCTCGTGAGCGCCGCCCTGAGATCGTCGAGGAATGAGACAAATTCCGTGAAGCACCTGTCCCTCAGCCCGGCGTGACGGAGTACCGCACTGATCGACGTGTGGACGTGTCCACGGCTGGAAAATGGGTCGGGACCGCTTTCCATGAGGCATCGACGCCGGAGCGGTGTCCGCTGTTCCGCCGCGGCTCCGCCCCATGCGCCCATGAGGCGCTTCCCCCCTTGAGGCGTCCTGCTCATGGTGCGATGCCGCGCACCAGGGCCCGGTCTGCCGCCCGCGATGCCCACCGGCGTCATGTGAGGTCCTGAGCCGTCGGCCCGGCCTTGCCTCATGGGGCGGGCGGCAATCAAAGGTTTCCTGCCGATATTCCTCCTATCTGGTGAGGATTACCCCAGACAGGTGTAATGTCGCGTTTGTTGAGTTGTGAAGCATGAAGCGCTCCTCGCGAGTCCGGCACCAGCTCCAGGGGGCGTCGCAGATGTGGCCCACCCGCGGGTTCGACGCGCCGGGCCGCATCTGGAGCAGCGCATGACCATCAGCGGCCTGCGTACCGCGCTGAGCACCCTCGCGCCCGCTGGTCATCCACATATCGAACAGCACGGAGTGCCGTGGTCCCAAGGCCATGCCGTGGGGAGAGCTCACCATGGATCCCAACCATCTGTTCATCGGCGGACGCTGGCAGCGCGCGTCCGGCGATCGCCTCATCAACGCCGTGTCCGCGAGTACCGGCGATCACCTCGGTGCCGTGCCGGACGGCTCCCAGGACGACATCGACCAGGCCGTCGGGGCCGCTCGTGCCGCATTCGACGCACCGACCGGCTGGGCCTCCTGGGGCACCGAACGTCGCGCGGCGGCCATGACCCGTCTCGCGGCTGGGCTCGATGCCAGGAGCGAGGCCACGTCCGAGGCCGTCAGCGCGCAGAACGGCATGCCGATCACTGTCGCCCGGTTCTTCGAAGGTGCGGTCCCTTCAGCCCTGCTGCGCTATTACGCGGGTCTGGCCGACAGCATGCCGTGCGAGGAACTGCGTTCCGGACTGCCCCGTGGCGCCACCCTGGTCCGCCGGGAACCCGCAGGCGTCGTCGCCGCCATCATGACCTGGAACTTCCCTCAGACCATCGGCTTCTTCAAGACAGCCCCGGCTCTGGCGGCCGGTTGCGCGCTCGTCCTCAAGCCGGCGCCGGAGACGGTCCTCGACTCGGTGCTGCTGGCGGAGGCGGTCGAGGAAGCGGGCATGCCCGACGGTGTGATCAACATCGTTCCGGGCGATCGCGACACCGGCGCGTATCTGGTCTCCCATCCCGGCATCGACAAGGTGTCGTTCACCGGATCCACCAGAGCGGGACGCCACATCGCCGCCGCATGTGCCGAGTTGCTGCGTCCGGTCACCCTGGAACTCGGGGGCAAGTCGGCCGCCGTCGTCCTTGACGATGCCGACCTCGCCGCAAACTCGGAGCAGTTCTTCATGGCCAGTCTGCTGAACAACGGTCAGACCTGTTACGCGAGTACCAGGATCCTGGCCCCCCGTAGCAGGTATCGGGAAGTGGTCGAGTTCTGTACGGCGATGGCCCGCAACGCCGTCGTCGGTGACGCGCTCGACCCCGGCACCCAGATCGGCCCACTCGTCAGCCGGCGCCAGCGCGACCGTGTACTGGGTTACATCAAGACCGGCCTCGACGAGGGGGCTCGGCTCACCACCGGAGGAGGCCCGCCGCCCGGCCTCGATCGAGGCTGGTTCGTCGAACCCACGGTGTTCGCCGACGTCGACAACTCATCGACCGTCGCGCGGGAAGAGATCTTCGGCCCGGTCCTCACCATCACGCCCTACGACGGCGAGGACGAGGCCGTGCGCCTGGCGAACGACTCGGCCTACGGTCTCGCCGGCACCGTCTGGACCACGGACGTGGATCACGGTGCCCAGGTGGCCCGCCGTCTCCGGACCGGCACCGTCGGGCTCAACGGCTATCTGCCCGACCTCGCCTCCCCCTACGGAGGCTGGAAGGACAGCGGACTCGGCTGCGAACTGGGCCCCGAGGGGCTTCAGGCATACCAGCAAGTCCAGTCGATCTACCACCCCTGATGCGACGGGCGGACATCCGTCCCCGGCTCTGACGAGTTCAGGCGACGGCCGTGCGCAGTGCGAGGACACAGCATGACTTCCAGCGGAACCAAAGGATTCGACTACGTCATCGTGGGTGCCGGCAGCGCCGGCTGTGTGCTCGCAGACCGCCTGAGCCGCGACGACCGCGTCCGCGTGCTGCTCCTCGAAGCGGGCGGCCCCGACACCGACGAGCTCATCCACATCCCGGCCGCGCTCGGAATGCTCTTCGGATCGCCTGCCGACTGGGGCTACCGGACGGTCGAGCAGTCCCGGCCGGGCCGCACCTTCGCCTGGCCCCGCGGCAGGACACTGGGCGGCTCGTCATCCATCAACGTCATGATCTACATCCGGGGCAACCGGCATGACTACGACGGCTGGCGTGACCAGCACGGTGCGCAAGGCTGGGGCTACGACGATGTCCTGCCGTATTTCGTGAAGTCCGAGTCGAACAGCCGCCTCGGCGAGCCCTACCACGGTGTGGACGGACCCCTGCACGTCGAGGACCGCGCCTACACCCATGACCTCTCGCGGTGCTGGCTGGACGCCGCCGTGGCATGGGGACTGGACCACAACGACGACTTCGCGGGTGCGTCCCCTGCCGGCGCCGGCCTGTACCAGGTGACATGCCGCCACGGGCGACGGTGGTCCGCGGCCGACGCCTATCTGCACCCGGCCCTCGACCGCCCCAATCTCACGGTACGCACCGGCGCCACGGCAACGAAGATCACACTCTCCGGATCACAGGCGGTCGGCGTCACGTATCTCCGGGACGGACAGGAGCGGGCGGCTCGCGCCGAAAGGGAGATCCTGCTCTGCGGCGGATCCATCAACTCACCCCAGCTGCTGCTCCTGTCAGGCATAGGCGATCCCGTCGAGCTGCGCGCTGTGGGGATGGACGTCCGCGTCCCGCTGCCGGGGGTCGGGCGGAACCTGCAAGACCATGTGATGGTTCCCGTTGTGTGGGAGACCCGGGACTCCACTGACGTCGTCCGGGACCTGCTGACCCCGGACAACCTCGAACGGTGGCGCACCCACGGCGACGGGCCCTTCGCCTCCAACTACGGCGAGGTCGGCGCATTCCTCAATGTCACGGACGGCGGCGGCCGTCCTGACGTCCAGTTGGTGGGAGGAGCCACAGCGCTCATCCTCAATGGTGAGGAAGTACCTGACCGGCCGGTGTTCACCATGAACTGCTACCCCCTGAACCCGCAGACTCGCGGCACCATCCGTCTCGCCTCGACTGATCCGCAGGCCCCACCGCGGATCGACCCCCGGTACTTCGCCGTGCCCGCGGATATGTCGGTCCTGGTTGCCGGACTCAGAGCTGTCATCGGCATCGCCCATTGCGCACCGTTCGCAGCACACCTGGCGCGGGCGTACCTGCCGGCCAGTGACGACCTCGATGGTGGGGTCGGCATGGACGGCATGGACGACGCGGCGCTCGAAGAGCACGCCCGCAGGTGGAGTGCCACGGCCTACCACCCGGTGGGCACCTGTGCCATGGGAACCGGGGACGACTCCGTCGTCAACGCGGACCTGGAGGTCCACGGAGTCGAGCGACTCCGCGTCGTCGACGCCTCGGTCATGCCGACGGTCGTCAGTGGAAACACCAACGCACCGACGATCATGATCGCCGAAAAGGCAGCCGCGCGGATCGCGGAGACCACCTCCGGATGATGCGGCAGCGACACCGGCGAGTGCGCTGAGCTGAAATCCCTCGGCCTGACCCGCGACGCCGAGATGGGCGTCACGACCGTCACGATGCTCCTTCACCGTCGCCCCGAGGAGTTCCGGTTCCGCGCCACCAGCAGAATCCCACTGCAGACCAGCGCGACCACGCCGAGCGGGAGGGTGACCCTGCCGAATCCGGTCACATTGACCAGTCCTCCGATGACGAGTGCCGCACCTACAACGGCCAGACGAATGACCATGGTTCTCCGATCTCGAAAGCCCCACGTCCGGGGGGTGGCTTGTGCGGTGGTTGCTCAGTGCGTGCGAAGCCGCTGAGGTCGTGGTGCTGCGGCGGGGGCGGCCGCTGCGGCCCTCAGCCGCCGAGTGCGGTACCACAGGGCCCAACCGACCAGCAGCGCAACAGTGCCGAGGTGTAGGAGGGGCAACCAGTCGGCCGCGGTGTCGACAGGCAGGAGGGCGATGAGCAGCAGCCGTAGGGCGGAGTCGGCCAGCAGAACGCTGCCGAACACGCTGCTCAGCACCACGATGTGCCGACGGAACGACGGCTGGGTTCGCCACCGCTCGTCCCAGCCGGCCAGCCGCCTCTCGTCACCGGCCATGGCGCGCCGGACCAGGGCGTACAGGACCGGCCGCCGGATCGCGCACGAGCCGACCAGGATCAGGCCCGCAGTGCCGGACAGGATCGACTCCCTGGCCAGCAGGATCCGCGGATCGCCGGTGAGGAGCGTGATCACCAGCACCACGGTGAAGGAGGCTCCGACGAAAGCCGCCAGCCCGTCCAGCCGACCCCGCACAGCGGCGACGCACACCACTCGGGTCAGGGCCGCCAGTGCCGCGGCGGCACAGGACCACAGAGTGGAGAGGCCGACGGCGCGACCGCCATAGAAGACGGCGGCCGGCAGGCCCACGTCCCACAACAACCCCACCAGGAGCGCACGCTTGTCCATCGTTGCAGCCTTCGCAATCCAGCGGCCCGAGCCGTCCGTACGATACGCCCAGTAGCTTATCCAGTCATTCAGAGGCTCCCCCTCATCCTCAAGTAGGATACGCGTGGTGTCTTAATTGCCGATGCCGCTGCTGACCGCGGCCAGGACAGACCCCCAGGCGGCCCTCAGGTGTGACGCCGAGCTGAAGAAGGCAGACCCTGGACGCGACCGACGAGCCCCGGCCGAACCACGCCGCCCGGGCCAGGGCTGCGCCGGTGAGAGCGGGAATGTGCGGGGCGCACCAGGGGCTGCGCTGCGAAGCCTCGGGTGCCCGCAGGGACGGCACACTCACACAGCTCGGTACTTCCATGGTGCTGACACTGCCGGTGGTTCGCCGTACGCCCGGATCGGAGCCCGGGCTTCATGGACCACACGAAGATCAGTGCAGCTCATCCAGCGGGTTGGCCGCCATTCTGGCGCTGAGGCCGGTACGCACCGCGCCTGCGGCCGAGCTGTCCGGTTTGCGCTCCGCCTGGGCCTCGAAGCACGCCAGGAACCCGCTGGTGAGATCGAGCCGGGGATAACGTTCCAGCACCTCGGCCCTGAAAGCGGGTGCGAAGTCGTCCGCGTGCCTGCCGGTGATCTCCGTGGTGGTCGACCGTGCCAGCAGGTGCCCCTCAGGGTCTGTGGACACGTCCACGTCGGGCCACATGTGCCGGACGATGACCTGCGCGAGGCGTACGCGGCGCTCCGCCGGCCACCCGGCCCCGGCCGCGAACACCCGCGCCACATGGCCGCCGGCCTCCTCGAACGCGACCGTGTGGCTGTCGAACTCCGGTGCCAGGCCGATGTCGTGGAACAGCGCGGCCACATACAGCAGTTCCGGGTCGAAGCGGATGCCGCGCTCCATCCCATGGGCCGCCGCCCATACATAGGCGCGCAGGGAATGGTTGAACAACGCGGCTGAGTGGTAGGCACGTGCGACTTCAAGGGCTGCGGCCGACGCCGCGGTATCCGGCACCACGAGTTCGTCAAGGGTCATACCGGCCATCCTCGGCCTACCGCCGCAGGCAAGCCACGCACGCCGCGACCATCTTTGCGGTGGCTCCACAGCGAGCCAGGGGTTGAGATGGGTCGTAGTGAGTCGCCGGCTCCCTGCCTGACCGCGACAGAAGCCCGGCGGGCAGCCGGGTGCTCCCGTCGAAAGACCCGCCGCAGCAAGGATCTCTCATGCAAGCCATCACCGTCCGAGACCGTGACGCCGGCGTCGGTGGACTCTCCCCGACGGACATGCCCTACCCCCACGCCGCTGAGAATGACGTCATCGTTCGGGTGCATGCCGCCGGGTTCACCCCCGGAGAGCTCGACTGGCCGGGGACGTGGTCCGACCGCGCCGGCCGCGACCGCACCCCGAGCGTGCCCGGGCACGAGCTGTCGGGTGTGGTCGCCGAGCTCGGGTACGGAACCACCGGCCTCACCGTCGGCCAGCGGGTGTTCGGACTGACCGACTGGACCCGAAACGGATCACTGGCCGAGTACACCGCCGTGGAGGCCCGCAACCTGGCTCCCCTTCCGGCGGACGTCGACCACACCGTGGCCGCCACGCTGCCGATCTCCGGGCTGACCGCCTGGCAGAGCCTTTTCGACCACGCCCGGCTCACGACAGGCCAGACCGTCCTGATCCATGGCGCCGCGGGCGGTGTCGGGTCGATCGCGGTGCAGCTCGCGCGTGAGGCGGGAGCCCGGGTGATCGGCACCGGCCGGGCTGCCGACCGGGACACGGCACTCGGTCTCGGCGCGGACGCCTTCCTGGACCTGCAGGCCGACCCGCTGGAGGAGGCCGGCGAGGTCGATGTGGTGTTCGACGTGATCGGCGGCGGGATTCTGGACCGCTCGGCGGCGCTGGTGCGCGCCGGCGGCACGCTGGTCACCATTGCCGTGCCGCCGACGGTCCGGCCGAAGGACGGGCGAGCCGTCTTCTTCGTCGTCGAACCCGATCGCGCCCGGCTCGCGGACCTCGCCCAGCGACTCCGGGACGGACGGCTCAAGCCGATCGTGGGGGCCGTACGCCCGCTCTCCGAAGCGCCCGCCGCATTCGCCCCCGACCGGCGCACTCCCGGCAAGACGATCATTCGGGTCGCGGAGGACTGACGGGAGAGCACAGCACGGCACCGGGCACCGGGCACCGGATCAGCCGAACCGCCGGGGCCGACGGCGCCGCCGGCCGGCCCGGACACCAGTTGTCCGGGCCGGCCCCTCATACCGACAGGACCGTGATCCCTCGGGTGGCCCAGTCAAGCGCCGACGGCCGTCAGGGCCGCGGCGTACTGCTCGTCGGTGACCGGCTCCAGCCAGGTGGTGCCGTCACCGCTTCCGTCGCCGACGACGAGGGCGAGGTGCGCCATGAGCGTGGTGGGGGTGCCCCCGTGCCAGTGCTCCTCGCCTGCGGGACACTTCACCGTCTCGCCCGCGGTGACGCGGACGACGTGGCCGTCACGGGTGCCGACCAGACCGACGCCGTCGGTGATGTGGAGGGTCTGCCCCGGGGCGTGGGAGTGCCAGTTGGTGCGGGCACCGGGGGTGAAGCGGACGAGGGCCGCGGCCAGGCGGGCGGGCTCGGCGGGAGCCTCGATCATGTTGAGGTAGACGTCCCCGGTGAACCGCTCGGCCGGAGCCTTGAGGGTCGGGGTGCCGGTGATGTGTTCCATGACTTCTCTCCTGAGAGCGCGGATGCTGCGAGCTGGGTACTGCCGGTCAGGCAGCGTCGTCGTGGGCAAGGCCGGAGCCCAGTTGGCGGGAGGCGTCGACCTGGGCGAGCAGGTCATTAGCCTTGGCCTCGACGGCGGCGAGGCAGTCGTCGCCGGCCACGAACCGCAGCGGGGGCTGGTCGAGGGCGGCGACCTCGAGCAGGGCGTCGGCGAGCCTGGCGGGGTCGCCGGCCTGCTGTCCGTTCATCGACTCCCACTGCTTCCTGGTCGCGGCGGTGCGCTCGGCGTAGTCGGCGATGGAGCCGTCCGCGTAGGTGGTGGAGGCGCCCACCAACAGCTCGGTACGGAAGAACCCGGGTTCCACGATCGTGGTCCTGATGCCGAACGGCTCGACGTCGTGGCGCAGCACCTCCATAAAGCCCTCGACGCCGAACTTGGCTGCCGAGTAGGCGACGCAGAAGTCGACCCCGACCACACCGGCCAGCGAGGAGACCGTGATGATGTGACCGGAGCGCTGCTCGCGCATGACTGGCAGGACCGCGCGGGTGACGTTCATCGGCCCGAACAGGTTCGTCTCGACCTGGGCCCGTACCTGGGCCTCGGACAGTTCCTCGAAGAAGCCGGCGTAGAAGTTGGCGGCGTTGTTGATCAGAACGTCGATACGGCCAAAGCGGTCCACGGCGGCGTCCACGGCCGCACGCGCGGCGGCAGAGTCTGTGATGTCCAGGGCGGTGACCAGCAGGTTGTCCTGCTCGCCGCCGAGCGCCTCGGCGATGTCGGCGGGGCGGCGGCCGGTGGCGACGACCCGGTGCCCTGCGGCGAGGGCCTGCCGGGCGATATCGGCGCCCAGGCCGCGCCCGGCGCCGGTGATGAAGAAGACCTTGCTCATGAGGGGTGGTGCTCCGATCAGTGCGGGTGTTCAGCCGGCGTCGCGCTCGTCGGCGATCTGCTTGAGCCGGGTGATCGCGGTCATGGCGTTGGGCCAGCCGGCGTAGAAGGCCAGATGGGTGATGGCCTCGGACAGCTCCTCCACGGTCAACCCGTTGTTCAGGGCCGTGTTCAGGTGGTAGCCGAGCTGCTCGCTGCGGTACAGCGCAGCCAGGACACTGACGGTGACCAGGCTGCGGTCGCGCGGCGAGAGCCCGGGACGCTCCCAGATGTCCGCGAACAGGACATCGTCGGTGACCTCGACGAGCTTGGGCGCGATCCCGGCCAGCTCCTGGGGTGCGGACTGCTTGGGCATACGGGCAACTCCTCGGTCGGAAACTGGATGGAACGGGATGGAACGGCAGAGCCCACTGTCCGGCGGAAGCGGTCTCCCGGCAGCCGCGGCACTGCGTGCTCCGCCCGGCCCGACGGCTTCGGCGACGGCTGCCGTTATCGAGGAAACCGCAGGTCACATGCGCCGGGAAGGCACTGCCGTTACAGGTACTGACAGGACCCCCCTCACAAGAGCCGTCCGGCCTAGCCTGGAATGTGTGAGCACCGAAAGCGACATCCGAGAATTCCTGGCCTCCCGGCGCGCCAAGATCACCCCGCAGCAGGCGGGACTGCCCGCCTATGGCGGCAACCGCCGCGTGCCGGGGCTGCGCCGGGAAGAAGTCGCCCTGCTCGCCGGCGTCAGCATCGACTACTACGTCCGGCTGGAACGCGGCCACCTCGCAGGCGCCTCGGAGGAAGTCCTCGACGCCGTCGCAAACGCCCTCCAGCTCGACGACGCCGAACGCGCCCACCTCTTCGACCTGGCCCGCGCCGCCGCCAATCGCCCCGCCCGCCGCACCCGACGCAACCGCGGCCCCCTGCCCGACAGCGTCCTGCGCGTCCTGCATTCCATGACCGGCTCCCCGGCCTTCATCCGCAACGGCCGCCTCGACATCCTGGCCACCAACCAGCTCGGCCGCGCCCTCTACTCCCCGCTGTTCCCCGACAGGGCCACCCGGACGGTCAACATCGCCCGCTTCCAGTTCCTCGACCCCCGGGGCCACGACTTCTTCCCGGACTGGGAAGAGTCCCTGAACACCACCGTTTCCCTCCTGCGCACCGAGGCCGGCCGCGCCCCGCACGACAACGACCTCACCGGACTGATCGGCGAACTCGTCACCCGCAGCGAGGAATTCCGCACCGCCTGGGCGAAGCACAACGTGCGCCTGCACCACACCGGCCGCAAGTCCTTCCACCACCCCGCAGTCGGGACCCTCCACCTCGACTTCGACGCCATGGAACTGCCCGCCCAGCCCGGCCTCACCCTCACCGCCTACAGCACCGTCCCGGGCACCCCCGACCACGACACCCTGCAACTCCTGGCCGCCTGGGCCGCCACCGAGAACGCAACCGCAGAACAGTCCGACAGCAGGACCCCCTCCTGACCTCAACGAGATCCCCTCGGCCGGTGCGAATCCGACGAACTGCCGGAAGCCGCCCACACTGTCGGTACGGCATAGGGCTGACCAGCTGGAAGTCCGTATCTTGACCCTCATGGTGAATGCAGGAGAACCGAGACTCTTCGGGAACCGGTGGGTCGACGCCTCGAACCCGGCGCCCAGCGGGGGCGACCACTACCAGGATGTGTGCAGGTGCCTGAACCAGACCAAGCCGCGTCCGCAAGCCCGTGTCAGCTTCCACCCTGACCGCCAGGACACTTCGGCCGCCGGGTGGCAGCGTCTGCTGGAGCTGATCGACGAGGCGGCGGACGACGGACGGGAGGAGTTCCGCCCCCTGGTCGAGCTCAGCGCCGAGGAACGGCGGCAGGTCATCACCCTGCCACCGAGCATCGCCAAGCTCACCGCGGTCAAGCACTTCGTGCTCTACGGCAGCAACCTGGTCCGGATACCGCCCGAGATCGGGGCGATGACCAGCCTGGAGGAGTTCAGCCCCTACACCTCATACCGGCTGCACTGGTTTCCCTTCGAGATCACCAGATGCTCCAGGCTGGTCCGGAGCACGGTGAGCACTCGCGCACTGTTCGGGAACTACAAGCTCCGACCGCCCTTCCCCCGCCTCCAGCCCTCTCAGGGCCCGGTCGCCGGCCTTGAACTGGCCGAGCTTGATCCCCGTCGCTGGGGGACCACAACGATACGGGGGTGCAGCGTCTGCGACCGGCCGATCAAGCAGGGCGGGCTCCACCAGGTGTGGATCTCCCTACGGGTGGCCACCGATGTCCTGCCCCTCCTGGTCAACGCCTGCTCGCCGGCATGCGTCTCCGCCCTCCCCCTGGCGCCGAGGACTACGTGCGGCTCCCCCACACGGGCGGCAGGGTCGACCAACCGGCGCCCGACTGGGACTGACCGGCAATCCCGGCACAGTCATCCCTGGTGCATACCCAACGAGGCGGGCTCGGTGCTGTCCATGGTGGGCGCATCGACGGGCGTCCCACGAGGCGGGTCCCTGGACGTCCAGTCTGCACAGCATGGCCACGGCCGCAGCGAGGTCCGCCGCCTGAGGCATGCACCGTCTGCCCCGGCCGGCTGAACCGCCACCGCCACCGTCGCAGCCGACGTCGGCGGTCAGGCCCCGACCACGGCACCGCCTCATTCGATCCCGTGACCTGAGGACGCATCAGTCCTGGTCGGCCCGTCGTCGAGACCCACCCCAGCAACCTGCAGATCCGCTGCTCACAGGTCCACTGCCACGGCGGCCTCGCTCTGTCGAGCACGCCTCAGAACTTTTCTGCCGCAGGTGCGATGAGTTCCGACCCCACCGCCGGTATGTACTGACGAGTTCGCCGCGATGCCCCGGGCGAACCGATCACAAGGGAGAAGACAATGTCAGACAGCCGCGCGCAGGACGAGGCCGCCATCCAGGCCGTACTGGTCGACTCCTACAAGGCGTGGGAGGCCGGCGACGCCGACCGCATGGTCGCCGACTACACCGCGGATGCGACCGCCATCATGACCGGCTCGCTGCGCGACAGCCGGGACGTGATCCGCGAGAGCATGGCCCTGGCCTTCGAGGGGCCGCTCAAGGGCAGCTCGACCTACAACAAGCAGCTCAGCCTGCGATTCGTCGGCCAGGACGCCGCGATCGTCGTCAGCGAATCCGGCATCCTCTTCGCCGGCCAGACCGAGGTTCCGGACACGGGCAAGGTGAACGCGACCTGGGTTCTGGAGAAGCGGGACGGCCGGTGGCTGATCGCCGCGTATCACAACAGCCCGGTGCTGACGCCCGGGCAGTGAACCCTTCCCCGCAACCGGCAGTGATCGTGTGCCGTGGCGCAGGGGTCCGACACCGCTGAACCCGATGTCCGGACCCTTCCGTCGAACCGCGTGAAGCCCCTGACAGACGTAGGTCTCCACAGAGATCGACCTCACCGGGGGCTTCACGTGGACACCATCGCGCCCCGCACCGCCGCGCTCGACATCCGGGAGGGCACGGTGTTCTTCCTGGCCGCCCGGCTGTTGTGGCCGCGCCGCCGTACGCTGGGCACACGCCGTGTGCAGACAGAACTGTCACGCTTCCGAGGGTGAGTCCTACGGGCGCCCGACCGCCCAGGGCACTGCATCGTCCGAGTTGGCGGATGTGTCGCCGTGTACGGGCGTAGCGGTCACGGTCCCGCCCTCCCCGGCTGAGCCCCGTTGGCGGCCGGCAGGACCGGCCGCCCAGGCTGCCAGCGCTTCGAAGTCGTCCGGGAGCAGGCCCTTGGCGGGGTGGACGTGGTGGAGCAGCGCGGGGCCGGTGTGATGGGCGGTGACGTAGTCCTCGTCAGCCTGGTTGACTTCGTCGTCGACCCACGCGAACGGCCTGCCCGCGGTGTAGTCGACGACGGTGCGGGTCTTCCAGTGGGTGCCGTCGTTCGGGTAGCTCAGCAGCTGGGCGGCGGGGAACTCGATGTACGGCAGGTCGGGGAGGCCGAGCTGCGGTGCGATCCATTCGTTGGCCTCGTGCATCCAGGTGGTGCACCACACGATGTCGTACGGCAGCGCGAGGAGCTGCGTGCCGTGGTCGGGGTTGAGCCACACCCGCAGCGGCCTCACATGGGCGGCAGGCTTGCGATGGCGGGCGACCCATGAGTCGGTCTTCATCCGGTGGGTCTGGTAGCCCTCGGGTCGGCGGTGGGGCGGGGCGGCGTAGGGGTTGAGCGGGCCGTCGATGTCGAGGAGAAGCAGGGGACGGGTGGTCACCGAATCACCTCCGAGTACGGTCCGAATCGCTCCGCGAACCCCGGCACAGGCCTCCTCATGCGGGTTCGGCGTTGAGGATACGCCCGGTGGGGGCTTCGGGCGTGGGCCGAGGATGACGGGTATCCCGCTGTGACCGTGGTGCGGTTGCCTGTCAGTCGTGTGAGGCGAGTCCGGTGCGGGCGGCTTCAGGGCCGGGTCTGGAGTTTGTGGACTTCGTGCTCTGCAGGTCTCCACAATCGCTGATCGATCACGCGGCGGCCGACCCGGCTCTCACCCGGCGTCCGTGTACTGCAGGATGCGTTCGATGTCCCAGGCGTGATGGTGCCCGTCGTGGGCGTTGTTGCGGGCGACATCCTCCGCACGCTGGACTCCGCGGGTGGCGTGCCTCAGGACAACGCCGGCGTGAAGCGCGGCCGCCGCCGATGCCGCCCATGCATCCACCGCGAGTTCCAGCGACCACAGGGCCGCGGAGGGAGCGATCTCGTTGTAGTGGCGGCCTTGCGCGACGAGCTCCGGATCGTAGCCGGGCACGTCAACAGCCCCGGACAGCCGAGCTCCAGCGAGCCGTTCGGCCCAGTTCCGGAGGTTGTCGGTGACGTGGCTGACATACGCCGCGGGCGTCCAGGCCAGATCCGGGTGCCGCTCATAGCCCGTGCACCCCGCGAGAAGTGCCCGGAAGCGAGCCGGAAGTTCCTCCACGATCCGGATGGCTTCCGGCGGGGTCAGCGACCATCTGAAGCCGCAGCCGTCACACGGATCGCCGTACAGACTTGCGCCCCATTTCTCCATGGGCTTGAACCCTACTCGGGCAGCGGGAACCATCATGCCTCCGCCTCAGGGCTTGCCGCCTCCGTCTCGCGGCGGTCACGGCGTCGTCCGTGCTGCCCGTCGGCGCCAGTTGTCGTCCGCCGGCGACCGGCTGACGTTTCGGCGCCGCCGGGGTCCACGCGTCCGACGCGCCGTCGGGCAGGCGGTCGGCACGAGGGCCGGGCGCAGGGGCGGCAGCGGTTCTGACAGCGGACTCAGAGCAGAACGCGTTCGTCCTCGGCGGGCACGAACCGGCCGGCCCGGACGAACAGGTTGTAGGCGACGACATCGGTGAAGAAGAGCGGGATGGGGATGGTGAGCCCCACGGGCAGTGGTGGGGGCATGTCGGGGGTGAAGGTCACCGGGAGCAGCCCCAGCAGCTTTCCGCTCAGCACCCTGGTGAGCAGCAGGACACCGCCGTCGGCGACAACGGCGCTTCCTGGAGGGCCGTCGGCCTCCAGCCTCCCCTGGCAGGGGTACCAGGGGCCGGGTGCGCCGCGGTCGATGGAACCGATGCCGGGAATGCCCATGCCGAGCAGCGGCAGGGGGAATCCGGGGATCCCGTGGAACGCCGGATAGGGCGGGTGCCACCCCTGGCGGAGGCCGCAGTCGGGCGCCAGCAGTGGCGCGGTCTGCTGCGGGGTCAGGGCGTCCAGCCGATGGGCCGTGAAGACCAGGACCCGCTGCGGGCCGAACCGGGTGGGCACCGCCGTGATGCCGTGGAAGGTCAGGCCGGTGAGGACCAGCAGAGGGGTTCCGAGCCGGAAGGGCTGAGCGGCGGGTCGGACGCGGGAGCGTTCGGCGTCCCTGGACAGGCCGAGCGGGACCGACGTCAGGCACCAGCGCGAGGGGGTGGACCGCTTCTTCAGGTCGAGGCGCGGCGGGAGCACCGACAGCACCCGGCCCAGCCCGCTGTTCGCGGGGAGCGAGGGAAGGGGCAGTTCCACGTGGGAGCGCGGCCAAGGCTCGGTGGACGGGGCGCCAGAACTGTCCGGCCCGGTGCGGGGCTTCGTCTGCGGGTGCCGCACCGGCGCCGGTACGTGCGCGGGGCTCGCGGAGGCGGCGGGCGCAGCCGGGGTGGCGGGTGCAGCCGGGGTGGTGGAGGCGGCGGGCGCGGGCCGAGCGGCCACGGCGTGGCCGGGCGTTGCGGGCGGTGCCGGTTCGGACGACTGCGGCGCCTGTGTGTGCGGCGGGGTCCGCCCGAGGCCGAGCAGCCCGCTGACCGCGCCGAGCAGCCCACCGCCCCTGACCGCCCCGGGGGCGGCCGGACCGGGAACCGGCCCGGGGGCGACCGAAGGCCGCGCGGCCGACTCGTCGACGCGCTGCCCGGGTACCGGGGACACGGTGGTGAGTGGCGGGTGCGCGGGCTTCGGCAGGGGGTTCGGGTGCGCGCCTCGGTGCGGCGCAGCCGCTGCTCCCCCGGCCGGGCCGGCGCCGAGCAGACCGTCGAACAGCGGGCACAGCCGGGGGTCCGGGCTTGCGTACCGCTCCTCGCCGCCGCCGAGGGAACCGGTCCAGCCGGCCGGCACGCGGGCGGCGGCCGGCAGCGACGGCAGTCCGGTGGCGATCAGCGCACCGGCCGGCAGCACTCCGATGGCCAGCAGGCGGTTGGCCCGCACACCGCGGCCCCGTTCAGGCCGGACGGCGGGCGTAGGCGGGCCGCCACCCGACCGGGACGGCCTGGCGGCGGATGCCCGCGGCCCCTTGTGCGCCGCGGTCGCCTCGGTGTCCGGGGGCCCGTCCTGATCCTCCGGGTCGCTCTCCACACCTCCCGGCCCGTCCGGAACGTCCGGCAGGTCGGGTGTCCCACCGGGCCCTCCGCCGCCGGGGGACGGGTCCGGCCCGTCCGTACCGCTTGCGGGGGTCGGCGGACGGCGGTCCGGTGTCCAGCCGACCGCCATCGCACCGCCCAGCACCGCGAGGAGGAAGCCGAGCAGGAACCCCCCGAGGTTGGACAGGACCAGGGAGGCGACGGCGAGGACCAGGGTGGCGATCCCGGCGAAGGCCCGGTGGCCGGGGGCGAGCCAGAGTGCGAGTCCGAGGACCACCAGGAAGACGCCCACCAGGATCCCGGAGACACCGGCGACTCCCTCATGGATCATCAGGGACAGCGGTGCCCACGGAACGGAGAAGATCTCGACTCCGGCCGCCAGGGTCCACACTCCGGCCCACCCCGGTCGGCTCCGCCACCAGGACCGGAGCGGTGGCCGCCAACCGATCCCTGCGCCTGCGTGCACATCGCTCATCTGACGGCTCCCCGAGGAGGGTCGACTCTGCCGGAACTGTGGTGGGGGGTCGGCTCAGTAGCAGGAGCGATCCCCGCGCAGCACCCGGACTTCGAGCCCCGGCAGCCGCATGGTCGCCGCGCTGAGGGAGCGGGTGTCCTGGCGCAGGTGCGTGATGGTCACGGCGGACGCCTGCTCGGCGAAGGCGCCTGACGGACCCCGCAGCCCCGGGAACTCCGTCAGGGTGGAGGCGTCCTGGCCGAAGTTGATGTTGCGGAACACCGTGTCTCCGCGCAGCCGGTGGAGGTCGGCCACCAGGCGGTCTGCGTGCACCGGCTCTGGGCCGCGCCCGGCGGTCAGTCGCAGGGTGACCGGGCCGAGGATCGGAACGTCCTGCACCACCGACTGGCAGAGGTCGTAGATCTCCGCCTGGCGGATGCCGGTGAGCGCCTCTGGGTACAGATCGCGCTTGCCGCGGTCGACGGTGCCGAACTGCTCCAGTCCCCGGCCTTCGAGCAGGCGTGCGGAGATCTGGAAGCTGGTCCCGGCGACGGTGAAGGAGTTGGCCGAGACCCCGAACGACGCCGCAAGCGCACCGTTGGCCATGGCGCCGAACAGACAGCCGGAGACGGTCAGGGTGGGCAGCATCACCAGGGCCACCCGACGCCACCTGGTCCGGCCGGGCCCCTGGGTCTGGAGGGTTCGGTCGGACATCGGTTCTCTCCCCGGGGCCGCGTGATGTGTTCGTGCCGCAGCCCTCGGAGGCGTTCGGGCGCCCCCTCGGATCCGCGACCACCAGGCTTGCATCCGGTCCGGCGTCCACCCGGTAGCCGAGCCGTTGCAACCGATAATCCGACATAAAGATCACCCGATCAGCCAGGCCCCCGCGCAGCCGGGCGGAGAAAGCGCAGGTCGGTGCTGTCCGGGCGGGCAGCACCGTATGTCGTCCGGCATCCGCTCAGCACACGCCGCAGCCCGGTCCCCGGAGGTCCGGAACCGCCGGGGACCGCCTCTTCAGCCGACGCGTCGGTCGGTCCGTTCGGCACCGGTCCGCCGACCGGGCCCGCCTCATGAGGTTGCCGTTGCCAGTGGTGTCGCGCGGCCCGACAACACCGCTCTTCAGGGCTGATGCGGCTCCCGGAGCGCGGCAGCCCCGGGCGCGGCATCGGGGGCCGGTCAGGGCCGGGGACGTGGGCGGCCGCCGCCTCTCAACACCGCGCCTGCGCGCGCAGGTGCACAATCGCCGCATGGCGGATATGGGAGCGTTCCGGGAAGCGGTCACCGACTGGGCGGCGGGCGGCCCCGGCGGGCCAGCGGGTGAGCTGGCCGTACGGCTGCGTGTGCGGACGGCGGTGCTGCTGGAAGGGCCGAGCGATCTCGCGGCCGTTGAGACGCTGGCCGCGCGCCATGGCCGGGACCTGCCCGCCGAGGGGGTGTGCGTCATGCCCATGGGCGGGGCGATGAGCGTCGGGCGCTATGCCGCCCTCCTCGGGCCGCCCGGGTTGGGTCTGCGCCTCACCGGACTGTGCGATGTGGGCGAGCGGGGCTTCTACGACCGCGGTCTCGAGCGGGCCCGTGCGCCGCGCCAGGGGTTCTTTGTGTGTGTGGCGGACCTGGAGGACGAACTCATCCGGGCACTGGGCGTGGCGCAGGTGGAGGAGATCGTCCAGGCTGAGGGCGACCTCCAGGCCTGGCAGACCTTCGTCCGCCAACCTGCGCACCAGGGCCGGCTTCCGCAGCAGCAGATGCGGCGCTTCCTCGGTACGAAGAAGGGGCGCAAGATCCGCTACGGCAGCCTCCTGGCCGAGGCCCTCGACTCCGAGCGGATACCTGCTCCCCTCGACGGTCTGCTCGCGATCCTGTGACCGGAACGCTGATCAAGTCCCTTGTCGCTGCACGGCTCGGCCCCGCCTGCGCTGCGCCCGCGATGCCCGTCCCGGGAGTTCCGGGAGTTCCGGGACGGGCGCGGGGCAGGGGCCACGACAGCCGACCCTCCGCTCACAGCCTTCGATCGGCGGCTTCGGCGTCGTACGCGAACAGCTCGGCCCCGACGCACTGCCCCGCCTCGCGCAGGGCGGCGACGCCCGTGCAGCCGCTACCGGTGAAGGGGTCGAGCACAGTGGCGCTGTCGGGGCAGATCCGCACCAGCCCTGCGGCCTGGACGGACCACGCGTGACATCACGTCATGGCGGAGTCCGACAGACCCGGTCGATCGTCGATCGCCTTCATGCGATGCCCCTGCCCCGAGAGGGCCCCTGGTCGTACCTGCTGCGTATCACGAGGGTTGAATGAGCCCGGCCTTGCCGTAGATGGTTGCCAGGCGTGCGCCGCTCGGGCCCGAGGCGAAACCCATGCCGATACTGAATACGCCGGGCTGGGCGAGGTCCGGAATGTAGACCCCCAGACCTTCGGGTTCGCGGTAGTCCAGTGTGTACGCGGCTGCGGTGGCCAGGGGATTGACGTTCTCTGTGAAGGGGGAGGGTGGGGCGGGGTAGAGGGCGCCTGTGGTGAGGTCCACAGAGGTGATGAACGTGTTGCCGACATTGGGCTGGGAGATCACCACGTCCTGGCCGTCGATGTTCTCGGTCGTGCCGTAGGCGTTGCCGTGCAGCATGTAGAGGTAACGTCCGACGACCGCATAGCCCTGGAAGGACGGGTGGCCGTACGTGGCGAGGGGCCATCCCGGGATCGCGGTGATGTCCGGCTCGCTGATGCTCGCGAGCGGCTCGCTCCAGATGTCGAGGCGCGCCAGGTCAAGGTCGTGCACCTGGTATTTCACAACGCCGTCGGTGTCGTGATAGCGGACGGCGAGTCGACCGTAGACCGGGTCGATGCCGGCGGTGTTGATCGTGGAGCCCGGGACGGGTGTGTAGGTGGCGAGGGTGGATGAAGTGGAGTCAAGTACCTGGCCGTTGACGAACGGGAAGCGTGCCAGGCGAGTACCGCGACTGGTGCCGTCACTCAGCGGAACGGCGTCGACCTCCGTCCACAGACAGGCTGTGCCGCCAACCGGTTCGACACCCAAGCTCATGCCATGCCCGAAGCCGCGCAGATACATGTAGCCGAGGATGTTCCCGGTCATGTCCCACTGGGTGATGGTCAGGTCGCCGTGCAGGTTTCGGTCTGCACTGCTTACCGTGGCGGACTCCCCGGTGAGTTTCAGGCCTCCCTGCGTCACCTGTGCAAGGTAGATGTGGCGGTTGGCATTGTCGTAGCCGAACGACTGGATGATGGTGGCATCGCGGGTGGCCTTCTCGCGTATCCAGTTGTTTGACGCACTGTTCAGGTCGAGCCGGGGAGAGGGCACCAACAGGGCAGAGCCTGCCGCAGGAGAGGTAGCAGCTGAGGCCGCCCCGGAGCCGAGAGATACGGTCGCGGCGGTAAGGGCACTGGCGCCGCTCCATGCGAGCAGGGAGCGGCGGTTGGGGCGCAAGAGCCTGTCGTGGGTCATGGAGCCCTATCCAAGCGACAGGTGCGGTGTCACTCAACCCTCGGCTGCTCAAGGCCACAGCCCAGCAGGCGGGACAGTCCTGGCCCCTGGCCCGCTCCTCCAGCCGTTGCTGCGGCTGTGACTGCGGTAGGTGTTCCCCGCCGGCGCGGGGTTGATCCGTTCGCCGAAATCGCCGCCCAGGTAAGGGGTGTGACCATCACCAGCCGAGAGAGAGTCACTGACGTTACGTCAGTCGCGGCTGAACCCTGCGCCCGCGGTGCAGTGGGTTGTTCGATCAGCCGGCGACTTCGGCAGCCCGTGGGCGCGCCGATCAACCATCCCTGCCGGTCGCGGCTTTGATCGCTGATCTCCGGCTGCGCTCTGCGCCGAACACGGTGCTGCGACCGTGGCTGCACAGTCACGGATCACACCCGGAGCATCACACAGGGTCCATGTGAAGAGGAAAGGCCAAAAATTTACGATCATTTCACTACTCTGTGGCTCGTCCGCGTGCACGCCATCGAAGGGACCGCGTCACATGCCCGTGGCTGACCTGTCAGACGCCAAGCGGGAACTGCTTCGACGCAGGTTGCGGGCGCGCTCAGGACACGATCCCATCCCCCGGCGCCCGGAGGGCGTCGACCCCCCGATGTCCCCGGCCCAGGAGCCGCTGTGGTTCATGGAGCAGTTCACTCCGGGCACCACCACCTACACGCTGACCCTCGCCGTACGGCTGCGTGAGCAGCTGGACGAGGACCGGCTGGCCCGCGCGCTCGCCGCGCTGCCGGTCCGGCACGAGGGCCTGCGCCAGCGGTTCCCGGCGACCGAGGAGGGCAGACCCGCCGTTCACGTGGTGGACATGACGGAGGTGCCGCTGAGCCGCACCACGGCGGTCACCGACGAGGAGGCGATCACGCTCATCGGCGCCGAGAACGCCATCCCGCTGGACCTCGCCCGGGGCCCGCTGCTCAAGTGCGTCGTCGTCAGCAAGAGCGAGGACGAGCACATCGTCGCCCTGCTGGTGCACCACATCGTGGCCGATGGGCAGTCGTTGAACCTGCTCATGCGCGACCTGCTCGCCCTCTGCCGCGGCGAGGAACCGCCCGCGCCCGCCATACGCTTCGGCGACGTCGCCCTGTGGCAGCGGGAGCGGTCCCCCGACCGCGAGCTGGGCTACTGGCGCGGGGAACTGGCCGGGCTGCCGCGCCTCGAACTCCTCACGGACCGGCCCCGTCCGGCGCTCCAGACACTCGACGGCGCCACCCACATGCGCTCCCTCCCGCCGGATCTGGTGGACGGCATCGCCTCGCTGAGCCGGGATCACAACGCGACCACGTTCATGACCCTGCTGGCCGCGTACCAGCTCCTGCTCTCCCGGCTGACCGGCCAGGACGACCTGGCCGTCGGCGTGCCGGTGGCCGGGCGCAGCAGACCGGAGTTCGAGGACGTCGTGGGCATGTTCGTCAACGTGCTGGCGATACGGTCCCGGCTGGACGGCCAGCCCACCTTCGCCGAGCTGCTCGCCCGTACCAGGGACACGGTCGTCTCTGCGCTCGAACACGAGCAACTGCCCTTCGCCCAGCTCGTCGACGCCCTCGGCCTGCCGCGGGACACCAGCAGACCGCCCCTGATCGACACCATCTGCTCCCTGCACGAGGCCGCACCCGGCGACGGGACCGAGGCAATCGCGCTGACCCCCACGTCGGCCAGGTACGACGTGGAGCTGTACGCCGCGCCCACCTACGAGGGCGGCCTCAACTGCGCGTTCACCTATCGGTCCGACCTGTTCGACGGGAGCACGATCGCCCGGATGGCCGGGCAGTTCGAGGACCTGCTGCGCGCGATCGTCCATGGCCCGCACATCCCGGTCGGCCTGCTGCCGCTGGCGGGTGACGACGCGCTGATCGCCGGTTGGAACGCGACCGGTGCGGACTACCCGGACACGGTCACCCTGCACGGCCTGATCGAGGAGCAGGTCGCCCGCACCCCCGAGGCCGTCGCGGTGACCTTCGCCGGACGGTCGTGGACGTATCGGCAGCTCGACGAGCGGGCCAATCGGATCGCGCACCGCCTGGTGGGCCTCGGCGTGCAGCCGGGCAGCCTGGTCGCGGTCTGCGCCGAACGCTCCCTCGACCTGGTCGCCGCACTGCTCGGCGTGCTCAAGACCGGCGCGGCGTATGTGCCGCTCGACCCCGGCTACCCCGCCGACCGGCTGGCGTTCATGCTGTCGGACTCGGGCGCGCCCGTCGTACTGACCCAGCAGGACCTGGCCGAGCGGCTGGCCACCGGCAGCGCCATCATCCTGCCGCTCGACCTGGACGCCGTCTGGGACGGGCTGCCGGCGACCGCGCCCGAGGCAAGCGGCGGCCCCGGCACGGCCGCGTACATGATCTACACCTCCGGCTCCACGGGCCGGCCCAAGGGCGTACCCAACAGCCACCGGGGCATCGTCAACCGGCTCGACTGGATGCAGAAACGGTTCCGGCTGACCGAAGCCGATGTGGTGCTGCAGAAGACACCCGCCGGATTCGACGTCTCGGTGTGGGAGTTCTTCTGGCCGCTGCTCACCGGCGCGCGGCTGGTGCTGGCCGAGCCCGGGGGCCACCGCGACCCCGCCTACCTGCGTGACCTGGTCAACGCCGAGCGGGTGACCGTCCTGCACTTCGTGCCGTCCATGCTCGGCGCGTTCCTCGCGGAGGAGAGCGTGGAAACCTGCACCTCGCCGCGCGTCATCGTGTGCAGCGGGGAGGAACTGCCCGTCGACCTGGCCGAGCGCTGTCTGCGCACGCTCCCGGCCGAGCTGCACAACCTGTACGGCCCCACCGAGGCGGCCATCGACGTCGCCGCCTGGCAGTGCACGCCGGCCGCGCTGGCGGGCCGGGCGCGGGTGCCGATCGGCTCACCCATCCAGAACATCACGCTGCATGTGCTCGACCGCCACGGCGAGCCCGTACCCGTGGGGGTGCCCGGCGAGCTGTACATCGGCGGCGTCGGTGTCGCACTCGGCTACCACGCCCGCCCGGAGCTGACCGCCGAACGGTTCGCCGGAGGCCGCTACCGCACCGGTGACGCGGCCCGTTGGCTGCCGGACGGCACGATCGAGTTCCTGGGCCGCCTCGACGGCCAGGTCAAGCTGCGCGGCCTGCGCATCGAACTCGGCGAGATCGAGGCCGTGCTCCGCGAGAAGGCCGGGGTGCGTGACGCCGCGGTGATCGTACGCGAGGACGTGCCCGGCGACCCACGGCTGGTCGCCTACCTCACGGGCGACGCCGTGCCCGAGGCGGCACAGGTGCGCGCGGCGATCAGGGGCACGCTGCCGGAGTACATGCTGCCGTCGATGTTCGTCCCGCTCGGCGCCCTGCCGCTCACCCCGAACGGCAAGCTCGACCGAGCCGCCCTACCCGTCCCTCAGGTCCAGGCCGATGTGCCGTACGCCGAGCCGGGGACCGAGACCGAGCGGGCCATCGCGGCCGTCTGGGCCGAGGTGCTGACCGCCGAACGGATCGGGGCCGACGACGACTTCTTCGATCTCGGCGGCCACTCGCTGCTCGCCGTCCAGGTCGTCGCGAAACTCCGCCGGGCGCTCCCCGCAGGGTCCGCGCAGGTGGGGCTGGTGGACATCTTCACCTACCGGACCGTGCGCGAACTGGCGGCGTACGCCAGTGCCGGCGAGGACGCCCCGCGCCCGCTGCTCCAGCGGCTCACCCCGGCACGTACGGCGAGCGTCACCTATGTGTGCGTGCCCTACGGGTCGGGCAGCGCCGTGGTCTACCAGCCGCTGGCCGACGCCCTGCCCGCCGACCAGGCGTTGTACGCGCTCGCGATCCCCGGCCACGACGTGGGCCTGGACGAAGAGCCGATGGAGTTCGCCGAACTGGCCGCCGGCGCCACCGAGGAGATCCTCGCCATCGAGGGTCCCCTGGTGATCTACGGCCACTGCGGGGTCGGTGCCGCGCTCGCGGTCGAGCTGGCCACCAGGGTCGAGGCGGCGGGACGCACGGTGGACGCCGTCTACATCGGGGCGATCTTCCCGTTCGCCCGGCCGCGCGGGCTCATGCGGGCCGTGTCCAGAATCGGGGAGTTCGACCGGCTCCGGAGCAGCCAGACCGACATCAACCGGCTCAAGGCACGCGGGGTGGACCTCGAGGAGCTCGATCCCGGCGTGGCCGACCGCATCATCCGTACGATGCGCCACGACTCCAAGGCCGCGGAGAAGTACTTCACCGGTCTCTTCGACGCGCCCGACCGGCCGCAGCTGCGTGCTCCGGTCATCTCCGTGGTCGGCGAGCGCGACCCGGCCACCGACTTCTACGCGGAGCGCTACCGCGAGTGGGGTTTCCTCACCGACGTCACGGCGCTCGTCGTCCTGGACGAGGGCGGCCACTACTTCCTGCGCTACCGCGCCGAGGAACTGGCTGCCGCCCTGCGCACCCACACCGATATGAAGGTCTCCGACCGCTCGGGCAACCCCTCGTGGTGGGTGCACGCGGTCTCGCGCGGGTCCGCTCCGCCGGGAGTACGGCCCAGCATGGGCCGCTTCCTCACCATCTCGGCCGGGCAGCAGATCTCGTTGATCGGCTCGGCGCTCACCGGGTGGGCGCTGCCGCTGACCGTCCTGCGGGACTCCGGCTCGATCTGGCAGTTCTCCACGCTGGCCGTGCTCAACCTGGCCGGCCTGCTGATCTCCCCGCTGGCCGGGGCGATCGTGGACCGGGGGGACCGGCGCCGGGTGATGCTGCTCGCCGACTGCGCCTCGGCCGGGATCCAGGCCGTGCTCGCCGGGCTGCTCCTCTTCGGCGACATACAGATGTGGCAGATCTACCTGCTGATCGTCAGCCTGTCGGTGTCGACGAGCTTCCAACGGCTCGCCTACCAGTCGGCGGTGCCGCAGCTGGTTCCCAAGCACTATCTCGGTCACGCCATCGGCGTCACCCAGATGACCAACGGTGTCGCACAGCTCGTCGTCCCCCTGGTCGCGGCCGGATTCCTGGCCTGGATCGGGCTCGGCGGCATCGTGGGGATCGATGTGGCGAGTTATGCGTTCGCCATCGTCACGGTGCTGCTGGTCCGCTTCCCCGACACGCTTCCCTGGCGGCCGCGCGAGCCGCTGAGCACGGAGATCGCCGAGGGCTTCACCTACACATGGCACGACCGGGGGCTGCGCTCGACGCTGGTGTTCTTCGCCGTACTCAATGTGTTCCTGTCCCCGCTGCTCCTGCTGGTCTCGCCGCTGGTGCTCTCCTTCGCCACGCTTTCGGATGTCAGCGTGATCTCGCTGGTGTCGGGGCTCGGCGTCATGCTCGGCGGACTGACCATGTCGCTGTGGGGCGGCCCACGGCGCGGGCGGTTCCGTGGCGTGCTGGCCTTCGCCGTGGGCATCGCGGCAGGCGGTGTCGTCACCGGCCTCGCCCCCTCGCTGGTCGTGGTCGGCGTGGGGGCGTTCGCGCTGACCTACTTCCTCACGCTGATGAACGGCATCTACGTCACGATCGTGCAGATCAAGGTGCCCGCGCGATTCCACGGGCGGGTCTTCGCGCTGAACACGCTGGTCGCCTGGTCGACGCTGCCCATCGGCATCGGCCTGGTCGCCCCGCTCGGCAGCACCCTGTTCGACCCGATGCTGGCCCCGGGAGGGGCGCTGGCCTCGACCGTCGGCGCCGTGATCGGGGTGGGGCCCGGACGCGGGATCGCCTTCCTCTACCTGGTGTGCGCGCTGGGCATGCTCCTGGTGGTGGCCGGCGCCCTGCGGATGAGGCGGCTGGCCCGCCTCGACACCGAGATGCCGGATGCGCTGCCCGACGACCTGGTCGGGGTGGAGGCCATCCAGCGTCGAATCGCCGCGTAGACCGGGCCTGGATGTCCCTAGTGCCGCCCCCGCCAACCTTTGCCCTGCCGCGACGCCTGGCACGCACGCTCGCTGCGTTGGCCGAAAGCCCAGGTACGACCCAGTACAAGGGCTTCCGGCCGCCTTGCGATCGCACGCACCAGACGCCGCGGCGTGGGGGCACCTCCCGGCCGCCAGGCTGGGGGAGGGCAAACGTTGGCGGGGGCAGCACTAGAGGCGCCGGGTCAGCGCGTCGAGGTTGGCCTCGGCCCAGCGGAGCCGGGCGAGCGTGCCGGTGGGCTCGTTTCGCCCGGCTCCATTGAGAAAGGCCAGATAGCCGCGTACCCAACCGCCGAAGACCCAGGGCTCCGCCGGGATGTCGCCGCCGGCCTTGCGGTAGCCGTCCACGGCGGCGTCGAACCGGTCGAAGTCGACGCTCCCGTCGAGCCGTGCCGCCCAGTCGAGGGCCATACCCGCCGCCTCCTGCTCGGCGACGTACGGGCCGGCCGTGTCCCAGTCGAGGATCGCCAGGCTTCCGTCGAACCGCAGCAGGGCGTTCTTCGGGTGCAGGTCACCGTGGGACATGGTCAGAGTTCCCACGCCGGCCGGTCGCGCGGTCGCGGTCTCCAGGTCGGCCGGTCCGGTCACCGGATCGATGGCCGGATCGCGGGAAAGGTCCGCCTGCGGTGGTTCCCGGGGAGCGACGTCACGGCCGGCCGCGTGCACGGCGGCAATCAACTCGCCCATCCTGGAGGACAGTTCGGGACTGAGATCGTCCAGGGCGGGCGCCTTCCCGTCGAGCCAGCGGTGCACCCGCACCGAGCCGTCCCCGGCGGGGATCACATAGGCTCCCGTCGCTGGAGACGGGACCGGTTCGGGCATCGGGATGCCCGCCCGCCAGGCGGAGACCTCGATCTCCACAGCGGGCGCGGCCGACAGCGGCAGCCGCTTCACGGCATACGCACCGGTGATGGTGTCTATCCGCCACACCTCGTTGTGGTAGTAGCCGGCCACCCGGAGTCCTCGCGTCACCGCCAGGCCGAGGCCGAACTCCTCACACACCGCATTGATATCGAGATCCATCCGCACATGCTGGCACGCCGGTCCTCACTCAGCGGCTCACTCCTCGACGTTGTCTGTGCCGGATAGTGCCGCCGCGCCGGAGCGGCTCTGATCGAAAGTCAGTCGAGTGCGGCCGATCCCTCAAGCCATTGCGCGGGCCGGGAGCTCCTGGAGTTCGCGTGAGCCGCTGCCAGGGACGGTCGACCGTGCAGATCCCGGGGCCCGTGCTCGGGCTTGCCACGGCGCCTTCACCTCTCCGGGACATCAGCGGCGTGACGATCCGTCGTACTGCTTCGCCTGGGTCATCTCGCCCCGGCCAACGCATTCGCCCGCCTGCGTCTGCTGCCCATGGGCGACCGAGGTCGCGCAGCCCGATCACGAACGACGGGGTGCACTCGTGGCACCAGGTGGCCCGCGGCACTACGGGCGCGGCAGCAGTACGCCCTGGACCGGGAGGCAGCCTTTCCGGTGCCATCACGTTCGTAGGGCCTGACGGGCAACCGGCAGGGCCTCCTCACATCGGGCCCAGCGCCACCGTCGTGCTGATCCTGGTGACGGCAGGTTTCCTGGGTACCGAACCGAACCCGAAACGGACGGGCGGATCCACGGGCGCGATCCCACCGAGGGCGGTGCCCTCGAGGACCGCCGAAGCCGTGTGGATCGGCCGCAGATCCCGGGCGCCGTACCACTCGCGCCGGTCCCCGCCGGCGCTGCCACGGGTGCGCACGCCGGCCAGCACCAGACGGGCAGGCCAGTCGGTCAGCGCGGCAAAGGCCGGACGGCGGGCGAGCACGCCCGGGACGGCGCGCAGCAGGAACCCCAGCGGCCCTCGTCGCCCTGCGGTGAAGCGCAGGGCGAGCGGCCCCGCCGTGACGGCCCAGGGTCGTCCGTGACGCGCACCTCGACGGGGACAACGCGTACGGCGTCGAAGGCGTAGGTCCCTCTGATGAAGTCGGCCGTCTCGTGTGTGGGGGCCAGCAGCAGCCGTTCCCCGTCCGCCCGCTCCAGCATCACATCGCTGAACGGCCCGAACGGCGACTGCTGCCAGTGCCCCAGCACAATGCGCGTCCCCGAAGAGGTGCCCAGGCCCGCGATCCAGCCGTCGAAGCGCAGCAGCGGACGCCGCGCGGCTCCGCCGAGAATCCTGCCCATCCGCTCGCTCCCGCTCGAAGGTCCCGGAGAAAGGTGGGGGCGGGAGACGTTCAGCCCCAGCTACCTGAGTCCTTCCGAGAAGTGCACCATGGGCTCGCCGACGGGGGCAGGAAGACCCGCCGCGCTCGTCAGCGTCTCCCCCGTCACGTCGACCGTGGGGCGGCCCGCTGCCGGCGGCCACGATCCGTGCTCGATGAATGTCGCCAGAACAACCCCGAGCCGGCGTGCGCGTCGGTGACGCGAACCCGGGCGGGACCCTTCGGCGCGAAGTCGTGACGGTCCGCGCTCTGCCGTATCCCGGGGATCACCATCGTCGGGTCTCTGCCCTGCTGTGCACCAGGTGTCGCGCTGGGTGATGGGCGGCGGGCGTGGTGGCCGTTGGGCGGGCCGTCGCTGTGGGACCGCGAGGTTCTGGCCGACCTGGAGGGTACGGCTCCCGATGGTTGGGGCGCCGCGTCGCAGGTCAGGCAATGGTACAAATGGGTGAATTGCGGATTTTATCACTCGGTCATACCGTCGAATCATGGCTATCGCAACGACGAGTCCTGTGACAGGTGAGGTCCTCAGGAGGTTCGACGAACTGACTCCCGAGGAACTGGAGGACAAGCTCGCGCGGGCGGCGGCCGCGGCCGCCTCGTACCGGTTGACGAGCATCGAGGAGCGGGCGGGATGGCTGCAGCATGCGGCCGAACGGCTGGAGAAGGAGATCGAGAGCGTCAGCCGGATGATCACCACGGAGATGGGCAAGACCTTCCGTGCGGCTGAGGAGGAAGTGGTCAAGTGCGTGCACGGGCTGCGTTTCTACGCAGCCGAGGGCCCCGCGTTCCTGCGGGACCTGGACGGTGACAGCGGGCGCGTGCACGCGAAGCAGACGTTCGTGACGTACCAGCCGATCGGTGTGGTGCTCGCGGTGATGCCGTGGAACCTGCCGTTGTGGCAGGCCATGCGGTTCGCCGCGCCGGCCCTGATGGCGGGGAACGTGGGCCTGCTCAAGCACGCGTCGAACGTGCCGCAGTGCGCCCTGTACCTGGAAGAGCTCTTCCGTGACGCGGGCTTCCCGGACGACGTGTTCCAGACTCTGCTGATCTCCGCGCGGAGGGTGGAGCAGGTGCTGCGCGACCCGCGGGTGGCGGCCGCCACGCTGACGGGCAGTGAGCCGGCGGGACGGTCGGTGGCGACCATCGCCGGCGACGAGATCAAGAAGGTGGTCCTGGAACTCGGCGGCTCCGACCCGTTCATCGTCATGCCCTCCACGAACCTGGACCGGGCCACCGATGTCGCGGTCAAGGCGCGGTGCCTGAACAACGGGCAGTCCTGCATCAACGGCAAGCGGTTCTTCGTCCACCAGGACATCGGCGACGCGTTCATCGAGATGTTCGTGGCGAAGATGGGTGCGCTGGTGGTGGGCGACCCGATGGACGAGGGCACCGACGTAGGTCCGCTGGCCACCGAGTCCGGCCGACGGGATGTGGAATCCTACGTCGACGACGCCGTCGGCAAAGGTGCGACGGTGCTGCTGGGCGGCCAACGCCCGGACGGGCCCGGCTGGTTCTACCCGCCCACCGTGCTGACCGGCATCACACCGGAGATGAACATGTACCACGAGGAGGTCTTCGGCCCCGTGGCGCAGGTGTGGACGGTCCCCTCCCTGGAGGAGGCCCTGCGGGAGGCCAACGGGCACCCCTACGGCCTCGGGTCGAACCTGTGGAGCGAGGACGAGGCCGAACGTGAACTGTTCGTCCGCGACGTGCAGTCGGGGATGGCCTTCGTCAACGGCAACACGACCAGCTACCCCGAGATCCCCTTCGGCGGCGTCAAACGCAGCGGCTACGGACGCGAGCTGTCCGACCTCGGCATGCGGGAGTTCATGAATGCCAAGACCGTCTGGATCGGCCAGGACGCCTGAACGTCCGTCAACCGGGCAGCAGTCGACACCACGGGCATGCGCGCCGGCCGTCGCGGCGCGCGGCCTGCCGAGCGCAGGGAGGCGCGACGATGAGCGGAAGGAACCGGACGCCGTCGTCCGGGCAGGAAAGGCCCGTGGTCGCGGTGCTCGGCACAGGCACCATGGGCGAGGCCATGGCGCGGAACATCGCGGCGGCCGGACTGGGCCTGCGCGCGTGGAACCGCAACCGCGCCGTCGCCGAACCGCTCGCCGAGGTCGGCGCTGAGGTGTGCGGTACGCCGGCCGAGGCCTGCCGCGGCGCGGACGTCGTCCTGACCGCGCTCGCGAACGAGAAGGTGGTCGCCGATGTGATGGACCAGGCCCGCGACGGCCTGGACGACCACCCGGTGTGGGTGCAGACGTGCACGGTCTCCCCGGACGGCGGTCGCCGTCTCGCGGAACAGGCGACCCGCCTGGACGTCGCATACGTCGAAGCACCCCTCCTCGGCACCAAGGAACCGGCCGCGGCCGGCACCCTCACCGTCCTGGCTGCCTCCCCCCAGCAGGAGGCGCGGGAAGAGGTGCGACCGGTCCTGGAGGCGGTGGGCTCCCGCACCGTGTGGCTCGACGAGGTCGGCCAGCCGAGCAGCCTCAAACTCGCCTACAACGCCTGGGTCCTGACCACCGTCGAGGGCATCGCGGAGTCCCTCACCCTGGCCGACGCCCTCGGGGTGGACCCCCACCTGGTCATCGACGTCATCGACGGCAGCGGCCTCAACAGCCCGTACGTCCAGAGCAAGGGCCCGAGGATGCTCGACGACGACCTCGACACCCCCTCCTTCCCGCTCGAAGCCGCGGCCAAGGACGCCGACCTGATCACCGACACCGCCCGCGCCGCCGGCCTGCACCTGGGCATCGCGGAAGTCGTGGACGAACGCCTCCACCTCGCGGCCGACGGCGGACTCGGCCGCGCGGACGTCGCCGCGACCTACCGCACGTCCCGCCAGGCCGCATCCTGACCGCACCGTCCCTTCGAGAGAGGCGAGGGAGGAACGATGACCTGTGCAGGCATCGCCGCCGCCCGTTCGAGCACGGCGCAACTAGCCGAGATCATCCCCGAGGTGGACGACGAACAGTGGGAGCTGCCCTCCGCGTGCGCCGGCTGGCGCGTCATCGACGTGGTGGCCCACCTCGCGGCCCTCGCCTCCGAGGCGGTGGACCCGCCGCCGCCCGACCCCTCGCTGCCGAAGAACCGCGAGCGCTACCACGACCTTCGGGTCGACCAGCGCCGTCCCTGGAGCCATACCCAAGTACTCGACGAGTGGCGGCGCAGCACCCCCCGCCAGCTGGACCTGCTGGAAGCGGGCCAGGAACCGCCCGCAGCCGACGAGCCCGTCGAGGTGCCCGGGCTCGGAACCTATCCGCGCCACCTCCTGGCGAACACCATGGCGTTCAACGTCTTCTGCCATCTGCGCAACGACATGCTCGCCCCCGACGGCCCGCTCCCGTTCGCCATGCCGGAACCGACCGACGCCGAGGTCGCCCCCGCCGTCGACTTCATGCTCGCCGGACTCCCCCAGATGCAGGGGCCCGAACTCACCGCCAGCCTCACCCGGCCGCTCGTCCTCGACCTGACCGGGCCGGGCGCCACCACCGTCACCGTCCGTCCCGCGACCGGGCCGGACGGACAGCTGACCGTGACAGCAGGTGCGGACGCAACCACCCGGGTCCACAGCACGGCATTCGACTTCATCGCGTGGGCCACCACCCGCAAACCCTGGCGCGACCACTGCCGCATCACGGGGGACGCATCGGTGGCGACGCCGTTCCTCGATTGCCTCGACATCATTTAGCAGAGGGCAAGGCCATCAGAGCTGTGAGCCCAGTCAGGATGCAGCCGGACCTCGGTCATTGATGATTCGACCCCAGTTCGTCGAGGCGACCTGGCTCTTGTGTGACGCGGCCTCTCCGGGGCGGGGCCGGGGCGAGGGCCCGGGTGGCCGGGACTACGGGACCCGGACCCGGGGCCCGGCGAGTTGTGCAGCGCCTAGCAGGGGTGCCTGGGCCGGGAGTTGTGCGGGTGCGACGATGACCCGGGCGGCACCGGGGCCGGCATCGGCGATGCCGTCGCGCAGCGGCGGGGCGACCACGTCCCAGGAGGCAGCGATCGAGCCCCCGATCACCAGCACCTCCGGCCCGAATGCGGCCAGCAGCGGACCGAGTGCCCGTCCCAGGGCGTGGAACGCCTGGGTGAGGACGCGGCCCGCGATGCCGTCGCCCTGGCGGGCCCGTTCCGCGATCTCGCGGACATCGGGCCCACCGGACTGCCCCGCAGCCTGTGCGTAGGCCCGCCGCAGGGCTCGCCGGGAGACCGTTTCCTCCAGCGGCCGTCCGTCGTGCTGCAGCAGGTGGACGCAGCCCTCGGGCGGGATCCCGTCGCCGTGCCGCACGATGGTGCCGTCGCGCAGGAAACAGGAGCCGACGCCGGTGCCGAGGGTGATCCCGGCGACCGTACGGTGTCCTCGTGCGGCGCCTGCCTGCCATTCGCCGACGACGAAGGCGTCCGCGTCGTTGCAGAAGCCCACGGTGGGGCGCCCGGGCAGGCGGGCGGTGAGAGCGGCGCACAGGTCGAAGCCGCGCAGGGCGTCGAACTTGCCCACGCCCTCGTAGCGTCCGATGCCGTGCTCGTAGTCGAACGGACCGGGCAGGGCGACGGCCCAGTGGTTCCCGGCCGGCCCGGGCAGCCGCCCGGCGCACCGGACCAGGGCCGAGACGATGTCGTCGGCGCTCCCTGCGGCGTCGAGTGGTTCACGGAAGGAGGGCCCGAGGCTGGGGCCGCCCGCTGCGACGTCCACACGCGCGGCGGTCACATGGGTGCCGCCGACGTCCATGACCGACACCGCGCTCGCTGCGCCGGCCGTCACCGGACGAGGGCCTTGACGTAGCGGACCGGCCGGGCTCCGAGGGCATGGACCCGGTAGGCGCCCACCGAGGCAGGGATGGTCAGTGTCTCGGCGTAGGTCAGTTCGTACCGGTGTCCGCTCTCTGTCTCGAGCAGGATCCCGTCGCCCTCGACGACGTTGAGGATGTGGAACCGCCCGTCCGTCGCATCGTCCGCGGTGGCCTGCACGGCCAGTTCGAGGCGCCGGACCTCGAAGAACATCTCCGGGAGCCGGCCGATGACGTCCTCGCGCCAACCGTCCTCCGTGCGCAGCCTCTGCGGCTGCTGGACGAGGTCGCGGGCGACCGCCTCTCCCGACCGGGCGGGGTCCAGGTTCTGGAAGGCGTGGCCGACGTGGACCGGGCGCTGCCTGCCTTCGCGGTCGGTGCGCAGCCAGTCGTAGAAGCGGAGGCTGTAGAGGTAGGGCGTCGCGCTGATCTCCAGGACGACGTTGCCCTCGCCGCTGCCGTGCGGGGTGCCGCCGGGGATGAGGAAGAGCTGGTGCTGGTCGGCGGGGAAGGTCTGGACGTAGCGCTCGATGTCGAAGCCGACGCCGTCGTGCACGGCCCGGTCGGCCTCGCGGCGGAAGGCGTCGAGGTCGGCGTCCTGCTGCAGGCCCAGGAACACCTGGCGGTCGGGGCCGCCGACCATCATGTAGTAGGTCTCGTGCTGGGTGTACGGCCAGCCGAACACCCGCTGCATGTAGTCGGACTGGGGGTGGCAGTGCACGGAGAGGTTGCCGCCGCCGACCGTGTCGAGGTAGTCGAAACGGATCGGGAAGGAGGTGCCGAAAGTCGCGTGCACACCCTCGCCCAGGACCTCCTCGGGGTGGACGGCCACCAGCACCTGCAGGGGCAGCTCGACGCGCGGACCACCGTCCGGGCTGCCGACGAGGATGCCGCTCTCCGGGGCGATGAGTTCGTAGCCCAGCGCGGTGTTGGGCGCCTCGGGGTTGAACCCCAGCTCCTGCTGGGCCCAGTGGCCGCCCCAGGAGGTGGTGTTGAAGGTGGGGCGGGTCCGGAACGGCTGCGCGGCCAGCGTGGCCAGCGCCTCGCGCAGCGCGGGCCCTTCCAGCCAGGTCGGGGCGTGCGGGTGCTGGGTGTCGAGCCACAGGTCGAGGTCGCCGACGAGGGTGTCACGGTGGCGGTCGAGCACCGGCCAGTCGATGTAGAACAGGCGGCGTGTCGTCCCGGTCCCGGTGCCTGCGGGCTGCCCCAGGTTGCGGCCCGTCCCCGCGGTGATCTCCGCTTCGGCGTACCGCTTGGGCAGGTCCGCGTACCACAGGGCGTCGTGGGCGACGAGGGACGCGCCCGGGCCGAGGACAACGGTGACGGCACCGGGAGTGGCCTCGGGGTCGGGCAGTTGCGCGAAGAAGTCCGCCATCCCTGCCTGCGACAGGGGGGCGAAGTCGGGGTCGTCCGCCAGCACGGCGGAGGCGGTGAGGGCGAGGATGTCCTCCCAGGCGGCGACGTGCTCGCGCATGTCGATCTGCTTGGCCGCGAGTTCGCGGGCGGCCAGGGCGTCGCAGACGCCGGAGGCGACGATCTCCCAGTCGACCGCCAGCGGCCCGTCGACGGCGAGGACCTGCCCTGGGGCGAGGCGGGCGGCAGCCTCCTGGTATCCGGATCCGACCGCTCCGGTGACGGTGTGACAGGGGTCGGCCTCGTAGCCACGGACTGGCGACATCGGGATGCCGGCCTTTCTTTCAGGAGTTACAGGGGTGCGAAGGCGCCGGTTCCGGTGCTGCGGGACCGGCGCCCCTCGGTGCGGTCAGCCGGCGGCCGGCGGTGATCCGCCGGGGATCACTTGGCCGGGCGGAGACCGCTGAGCGTTCCGATGCCGTCGACGGTGACGGTGTCGGGCAGGGATCCCGGGCGCCGGCCGTCGGCGAACGACGGGTTCACGTCGAAGAGCGCGGACATCACTGCTTCCGCTCCGGCTGCCCCGGCGATGCTCTCGCGGTTGGAGACGCCCCGTTCCGCGACCTGGGCGCGGGGGTGTCCGTCCGCTCCGGTGACGATCTCCATGGCCTGGCCCCACAGCCCGCCGGAGGCGGCGGACGAGAGGCCCCGCAGCAGGGCGAGCGCCCGGTCGCGGAAGCCGAGCCGGGCCAGGCCGTGGGCGGTGACACCCGGCCAGGCGCAGAAGGCGCCGGCCGCACCGTGGTCGGGCCGGTCGGAGGCCCCGGCGATCGGGTCGTTGAGGCTCAGCGCCCGCATCCAGCCGCCGACCAGCAGGTCGCTCTCGACAAAGTCGGCCATCTCACGCCGCACCTGCGGGTCGAGGTCGCGGTACAGGTACGCAGCGACCAGCCCGAAGTCCAGGCAGTGGCCGATGGTGTCCGTCCCGTCCGGCCTGCGGATGCGCCAGCGGCCGTCCCCGGCGTACAGGTCCAGGACCGCGTCGGCCAGTTCGCGGGCCTCGGCCTCGGTCCGGTCGGCGTCCGCGTCGCGGCCCCGCTGCCGGTAGAGACCAGCCAGGGCGCGGGTGGTGCCGACATAGGCGCCGTTGAAGCCGGCGACCACACCCCGGTAGGTGGGGACGCACTCCAGCAGCTGCCAGGCGTCGTCGCCGAAGTCCGCGAGCACCCCTCCGGTGGCGGGGCGGCGCTTGCCGCGCCAGCCGAAGCCCAGGCGTTCCAGGTGGTCGAGGACGGTTGCGCCGCCGGTGGTCGTGTCCAGGAAAGCCGTGTCGCCGGTGATGCACACATAGTGCTCGATCAGCCGGAAGAGGGCGTAGTGGTTGGCGCTGTAGGCGTTCCCGAGCGGGCCGCCGCTGCGGGCGTCGATGCCGAAGGAGTCCTGGTAGGGCCCGGCGAGGACGCGCAGCAGCCAGGACCGCAGCCCGGCCGGCTCCAGCAGGGCGTACATCCGGGACCACTCGCAATGGTCCCAGAAGTACGTGGTGGTCGGGCCCAGGCGCGGTCCGCCGGTGAGGAACACCGGCTCGCCGGGCCGGATACGGGTGTTGCGCATGTAGAGCAGCTGCAGGGCACCCATGTAATACGTCGTCGCCAGGCCGGCGTCGTCGGTGGTGAGGGTCGGCAGGTGCCCGGAGAAGTCGGGGTTGCCCGGGGTGAACACATGGGTCCAGTGCTGTCGCCAGCCGTCCTCCCCGGCGCGCATCGTTGCGTCGAAGTCCTGGGCGGCGGCGCGGGCCTCGGCCCGGACCTGAGCGGCGTCGGTCCCATAGGCACAGACGATCCGGAGGGTGAGGCTCTGCCCGGGCTCCACCCGGCAGCTCCACTCGGCCCGACCGCCGGCTCCGGTGGCGGTGAGGCGGGGCGAGGGTCCGGAGAAGGCGTAGGCCGCCCGTGCCGCGGAGCGGCTGTCCTCGACGGCGAGCAGGCCGTCGGTCACTTGGGAGGACCAGCGGCGCGATGTGCTCCAGTGCCCGGTCCGGGCGATCTCGGCCCCGTCGAGCACGAGCACCGCGTGGTCGGCCTCGACGCGCACACTGACCCGGTGCCAGCTGCCCTCGGAGAGTTCTGCGGTGCCGAACTCGCGCTCCCCGGTGATGCCGAGCCACAGGCGGCCGTCCTCGACGCCGATCTGCAGGGAGTCGGGGTGGTTGCCATGGGTGAGGACGGTGCCGGACTGCCCGGCCGCGTCGAGTCGCAGGTCGAAGCCGATGGTCGTGCCCGCAGTGAGCACAAAGGCGTCGAACACCGCCTCGCCGTCGGGGGTGAGCGTGACCGGCTCGCCCAGCTCCAGCACGGCTTCGCCGTCGCCGGACTCGACCCGGAGCGCCCGGACGGTCCCGGCCACGCCGATCCGGGGTTCGGGCTCCTTGTCGTGGCTGAAGTGCGAGGGCAGCGCGTCGTCCAGGAGCATGGGCCCCTGGTCCTCGTCGCGCTGGATCCCCGGGATGCGGGGCCTGCCCAGCCGCAGCCGCCGCGAGGCCGGCGAGAGCAGGTAGGACGCGGCACGGCCACTGGTGGTGGCCCGGATGCGCTCCAGGGCCATGAAGTCATGGTGGTTGCCGTGGTTCCAGGGCACGTCGTACAGCCAGCCGTAGCCGACCTCGGTGTGGGCGACCATGGCGTACAGGTCCTGGGACAGCTCTACGGTCCTGGCCTCGGCGCCCTCGTTGGTGACCGTGATCTGCCACAGCAGCAGGTCGCGGGAGAGGGCCAGCCGGGTGTCGGTGCGCAGCAGCAGGCCGTCGCCGCGGTGCTCGCGCACCACGCCCCACGGCTTCCACAGAAAGCGCTGGGCGGCAGGGGTGCGGCCGTCGACGTGCAGTGCGCCGGTGTGGTAGCCGAAGGTGAAGGGCGGTGCGACCAGCCACGAGGCGGAGGTGAGGTCGGTGTTGACGTGCCCTTGGCCCTGCTGGTTGCGCAGGGTGGGCAGGTGGGCGATCTCGGCCGCGTCCACCCAGTGGCCCGCGACGTCGTCCAGGTCCGGGACTCCGGGGGCGAGGTCGGTGCCGGTGGGGCCGGCATCGGTCGTGAGGGTCACTTGCTGGCTCCCGAGGTGAGTCCGGCGATGAACTGCTTCTGGAGGGCGAGGTATCCGGCAACCGGGATCACCGCGGCCAGGAACATGACGCCGAACAACTGGGCGTAGTTGGTGGAGTACTGGCCGACCGACTGGTACAGGCCCGTGGTGACGGTCTGCCCGTGCAGCGGACCGAGGATGAACTGCGGGTTCATGAAGTCGTTCCAGATCCACAGCGAGAGGAAGATGGCGACGGTCGCGGTGGCCGGCCGCAGCAGCGGCATGACGATCGTCCACCAGGTCCGCAGGGTGCCCGCGCCGTCCACGGTGGCGGCCTCGACGATCTCGTCGGGGATGGAGCGCAGGAAGCCGGAGTAGACGAAGACCGCGAAGGACAGATAGCCGCCGCCGACATTGGCCAGGATCAGCCCGGGATAGGTGTGGTCCAGGTGAAGGAAGGTCAGGATCCGGATGGTGGGCAGCAGGATCACCGCGGGCGGGATCATCAGACCGGCGGAGAAGCAGGCGAGGACGATCCGCCGGAAGCGGGCCGGACGGCGGCTGAGCCAGAAACTGAAGGCGGCGCCGAGCGGGATGATCAGCAGCACCGAGGCGATGACGGTGACGGCCGAGTTGGTCAGGCCGATCTGGATGATCCGGTCCGGGCGGGACAGGGCGTCCGTGAGGTTGTGCAGGGTCGGCGGCGCGGGCGGCGCCGCCGGGTTCTTGATGATCTGGTCCTGGGACTTGAAGGCGTTGACGATCGTGAGGTAGATCGGGCTGACGAACGCCAGCGTCAGCAGCCCGGCCGCGGTCAGGTGGCCCTTGGACGCCCATACGCGGCGGTTGGGGCGCGGTGCGCCGGTCGGTACGGCGGCGACTCGACTCTGCGATGTCGGTCGCTGAGCAGTCGGTCGCTGCGAGGTCGATGCGGTCACAGGTCCACCTCCCGGCGGCGCAGCAGGCCGGTCACGAACAGCGCGATGACCGCGGAGACGGCCAGGAGCAGCATGGCCACCGCCGAGGCGTAGCCGAACCGGTCGTCCGTGAAGGCGAGTTTGATGATGTAGAGAGCGGTGGACTGGGTGGAGTTCGCGGGCCCGCCGGAGGTGAGCACGGCGATGATGTCGTACAGCTTGAGCATGGTGATCAGCGAGATGGTGACGCTGATGGTGGTGCCCGGCGCCACCATGGGGAGGGTGATCTGCCGGAACCGCTGCCAGCGGCCGGCCCCGTCCACCATGGCGGCCTGGTAGAGCTCGACCGGGATGGACTGCAGGGCGGCGAGGTGGACCACGGTGGTGAAGCCGGTGAGCACCCAGGCGGCGACCAGGCCGACGGAGAACATGGCCAGGTGCGGGCTGCCGAGCCAGGTGATGGGGTGGTCGATGATGCCGAGCGAGTCCAGGATGTGGTTGAGGATGCCGTCCTGGGCCAGGATGTAGCGCCAGACGAAGCCGACGATCACGCCGGACAGCACCTGGGGCAGGAAGGCGACCGTACGCATCATCCGGAAGCTCAGCGATGTCTTGTTCAGCAGTATCGCGAAGCCGATGCCCAGCGCGTTGGCCGCCACCGTGACCACGGCGGCCAGGGCCAGGGTGAAGGTCAGACTGGCGGCCAGGGCGCTGTCGTGGACCATCGCGGTGTAGTTGTCGACACCGATGAAGTCGGCGTGGCCCTGGAGCGGGTTCTCGTTGGTCAGGCTCTTCCAGGCGCTCATGACCACTGGGACAACGATGAACAGGACATACAGTCCCAGCGCCAGCATGGCGATGGCGCCGAGCGCAGGGTCGCCGCGGCGCGGCCGGACTCGGGTGGTCATGGCGTGTTCCCTCGGAGGAGTCGGATGGCAGTGCAACCGGCGCCGCGCCCGGTTCGCCCGGCGCCGGTGCGGTGCTACTTGGTCGCCGCGTCCCAGGCGGCGTCGAGCTTGGCCAGCTGGCCGTGGATGTCGTCGGAGGTGAACAGCGCCTGGCTGGCGGCGTAGAAGGCGTCGTTCAGGCCGGAGGGCATGGCGTCGTCGTTGGTGGCCCAGCCAATGGCGGAGACCTTGGAGTTCTGGTTGGTGACGTAGGCGTAGGAGTCCCTGAAGACCTGGGTGACGTTGACGTTGTAGTCGGCCAGGGTCTTGCCCTTGAGCATGGGGAAGGCGCCGTCGCCCTCGATCAGGGTCTTCAGGTTGGCCGGGTCGACCGACCATGCCTGGGCGAAGGCGGTGGCCTTCTCCTGGTCCTTGGTCTTGGCGCTGATCGCCATCGATCCGCCGACCGCGAAGGGCACCACGGTGGAGCCGTCGTCGGTGGGGGTGAGGAAGGCACCGAAGTCATCGGCGTGGTCCTTGGGCACCGAGCCGAGGAACCAGCTGCCCATCATGTACATCGCGGTCTTGCCGGAGGTGAAGTTGGTGATGGAGTCGGCGTACTTGACGCCGAGTGCGCCGTCCTCGAAGTAGCCGTTCTTGACCATCGTCCGGTACTTGGCGACGGCGGTCTCGACATTCGGGTCGGTGAAGTGGACCTTGCCGGCGTAGCGTTCCTGCAGCCAGTGGGGGTCCTTGCCCAGAACGTCCGCGGAGAGGACGCCGACCAGCGGCATCGAGGCGGAGAAGGGGTCGCCGCCGCCCAGCTCGACGGGGGTGACACCGGCCTTCTTGAGCTTGGCGCAGTCGGCCATGAAGTCGGACCAGGTCTTGGGCGCGGAGGTGATGCCGGCCTTGGCGAAAAGCTTCTTGTTGTAGAACACCTCGGGGATGATCTGGGAGTTGGTCGGCGGGATGTAGACCTTCCCCTTGTAGGCGTTGCCCTGCGGCAGCAGGAAGTTGGCGTCGACCCAGCTCTGGTCGTAGGGCTTGAGCAGACCGGCCGTGGCGAAGGTCGACGGCGTGATCGACTGGAGCAGATCGGGGAACTGCCCGGAGGCCTGCAGCTGCTTGGCGTAGGCGTCGCGATCCGTGTCCGGGGAGACCAGCTTCTTCACCGTCAGCCCGGGGACCGTCTTCTGGGCGTTGGCGATGGAGGCGTCCCAGAACGACGCGGTCAGGCTCGGCGTCTCGAAGGTCAGATAGGTCAGGGTGGAGCCGCCCGACGCACTGTCTGCCGTAGAGGCTGCGGAACATCCGGTCACCAGCGCGAGCCCTGCGGTCAGGCAGGCCGCGGTGAGAATCTTGTGCCGCATGGAAGTCTCCTGAAGGGTGATGCGAACCGTGGGTGAGGCGGATCGCGGGGGAAGGATCGACGCCGGAGCACCTTCGAGATAACGTTATCGCGAGAGTACGCGCGCGTTGCGGGAATGTGTCAAGAGTCGATCTCATAACGGTGCGCGGTGACAACGAGGAGTGACCGGATGAGCCCAGCACGGGGTGGGAACGCCGCCGGGAGCCGCCCCAAGCGGCCGACCATGGTCGATGTGGCCAGGGAGGCAGGCGTGGCGCTGCGGACCGTCTCCCGCGTGGTCAACGACGACCCGACCGTGGGCCCCGAGTACGCGGCCAAGGTACGGGCCGCGATCACGGCGCTGAACTACCGCCCGGACGAGCGGGCCCGCCAGCTGCGCACCGGCGTCACCGGGACGATAGGCGCCGCGGTCCGGCGCATCGCCGAGGCCAACCCGGAGCTGGCGGCCATCGAGCAGACCGCCCGGGCGTCGGGGCTGACCCTGCTGGCGGCGTCCACGGACTTCGAGGAGGCCAGAGAGCGGGAGATTCTGGCCTCCATGTGCCGGCAGCGACTCGACGGCATCATCGTCGAGCCGTTCGGCGAGAACCACGGCTATCTGCAGCCCGAACTCGACGAGGGCATGCCCATCGTGGCGATGGACCGGCCGATGGGCGGCATCTCGGCGGACTGCGTCATGTCCGACAACGCCTCGGGCATCGGCATCGCGTTCCATCACCTGAGCCGGCACGGGCACCGCCGCATCGCCTACGTCGGCGACCGCGAACAGGTCTACTCGGGACGGGAGCGCGCGGCGGCCTTCCGCGCCGCGCTGAGGGCCCACGGGCAGCCGATCGAGGGCCTGGTCCACCCCGGGGAGATCACCCCCGAGCGGGTGGCCGCGGTCCTCGACATCGCGCTGCGCGGGCCGGAACCGGCAACCGCGCTGGTCACCGGCAGTATGGACACCACGCTCACGGTGCTGCGGGTCCTGGGGACCGAGGCCGCCTCACGGCTGGCCATCGTCGGCTTCGACGAGGTCCCGCACGCCGAGCTGCTCAAGCCGGCTCTCACCGTCGTCGCCCAGCAGACCACGAAGATCGGCCAGACCGCGGTCGAGCTGCTGCGCGCGCGGATGGCCGACCCCGCCCGGCCGGTGCAGACCATCGTCGTCCCGCTGACGCTGAAGGTCCGCGGCTCCGGCGAGATCCCGGCCTGAGCCCCCGGCGGATCGCCGCCCCCGTGCCAGAACCCTTGACACAGCCCCGAACCGCCCCCAACCTTTCGCGATAACGTTATTTCAACGCGGCCATCCGGTCGATCCTGCCCACGCGACGGGCGGGCCCTGCGTCTCCCTCGGGCCCCTCCGGTTGCGGTGACGGTGACGCCTGGGCCGACCGCACGACCTGTCGCTGCACCGCCGGCCGGTGCAGGTGTCCGTACGCCGCAGCGCGCCGTCGTGATCAGCGGGACCGATCACCGACGCGCCGGCAGGTCCTGATCCCCAGCTCCGCCGACCGCTCCTCTCGGCACCGCACGGACACCCCACCCCGCCACAAGCGACGTCCGTCTCCCCCACCCCAAGCTGGATGAGAGGTTCGGTCGATGAAGCTCGAGGTACGCCTCAGGAAGCTGCGCGTGCAACCCCGAAAGGCCGTCAGCGTCGCCACGGTCATCGGACTCGCCTGCACCGTGGTCACCACCGTCCTCACCCACCCCGCGCTGGCCGACCCGGTCACCGCCAACCAGGCCTGGCGGATCGCGCAGCAGTACACGGGCGTGTGGACCAGCCCGCCGACCCAGCTGACCGGCGGCGGAAGTGTCGATGCCCCGCTGCTCGGCAACGGCGACATCGGTGTCGCTGTGGGCGGGTCCATCAACAACCAGACGCTGTACGTCGGGAAGAACGACTTCTTCTCCGCGTCCAGCCATGCGATCAAGCCGCTGGGCCGGGTCGTCCTCAAGGCCCCTGGGCTCAGCGGAGCGTCCTACAAGGTGGTGCAGGACATCGCCCACGCCGAGGTCGACGGCACCTACACACTGAGCGGTCAGACGCTGACCACCAGCAGCTGGGTCGACGCCGACGCGGGCCTGCTGGTCACCTCGTTCGCGCTGGCCGGCGGCAGCGCCCAGAGCATAGGCGTCACGCTGCAGAACGGCTCCGGCGGCGCCCCCACGGTCACGACCACGGGCAACGATCTCGACGCGGACGTGTACGCGGACACCGGGTCCGGCAGCGACCCGCACGCCCGGATGGCCGCCCGGATCATCGGCCAGTCCCAGACGGTCTCCGGCAACACGCTCAACATGACCCTGCAGCCCGGCGGCACGGCCACCCTGGTCACCGGGATCGTCTCCAGCATCGACAACTCGTCCTGGCAGTCCGCTGCCGACGCCCTGGTCCAGAACCTCACCCAGACCGATGTGAACAACCACAACGCCTCCCACCGCGCCTGGTGGCAGAGCTACTGGTCGCAGTCGTACGTCGAGATCCCGGACAAGTCCGTGGAGAAGAGCTGGTACGGCTCGCTCTACCTGCTGGCCTGCGTCTCACGGTCCGGCAAGTACGCCCCCGGCCTGTGGGGCAACTGGATCACCGGCAACATGAACTGGAACGGGGACTACCACACCAACTACAACTACGAGGCCCCGTTCTACGCCGCCCTGTCCACCAACCACATCGCGCAGATGGACGCCTACGACCAGCCGGTCCTCGACTGGCAGTCGGCGGGCCAGGCGCTGGCGACAGCCAACGGCTACAGCGGCGTCTACTACCCGGTGGGGCTGTCGCCCAAGGGCACCAGCGCCGACACCAACCTGCACAACCAGAAGTCGAACGCGGCCAACCTGGCCAGCGACATGGTGATGCGCTTCGAGTACACCGGCGACACCGCCTACGCCAACAAGGTGTACCCCTGGCTCAAGCAGGTCGGCCTGTTCTGGCAGAACTACCTGACCTGGGACGCCGCCAACAACCGCTATGTCATCAGCAACGACGCCCCGCACGAGGACCAGAGCTACCCGCAGACCAACTCCGGGATGTCACTCGGCCTGGTCCATCTGCTCCTCCAGGGCCTGATCGACATGAGCACCGCACTCGGCCAGGACGCCGCCACCCGTACGACCTGGCAGAACATCACCTCGCACCTCAGCGCCCTGCCGACGATGACGCTGAACGGCCAGACGATTCTGCGAGAGACCGAGGTCGGCAGCGACTTCATCAACGACGGCAACGACATCGACGCCCAGGCCATCTACCCCGGCGGCCTGGTCGGACTGGACAGCGACAGAACGCTGCTGACCACCGCACAGAACACCGTCGGCGCGCTCACCAACTCCTGGCACGGCGGGAACGCTCCGGCCACCTTCTACGCCGCCGCCGCCCGGGTCGGCTACAACGCCGCCACCATCATGAGCAACCTGGACAACGAGGCCACGTCCCAGAGCTACCCGAACATGGCCGTCCACCACGGCGGCGGCGGCATCGAGAACATCAACGTCACCACGTCGGGCCTGGACGAGATGCTCCTGCAGTCCTTCCAGAAGGACATCAAGTTCTTCCCCGACTGGCCGGCGAACACCAACGCGAAGTTCGGCGACCTCCTCGCCTACGGCAACTTCGCGATCTCCAGCAGTATCTCGGGCAACGCCGTCCAGTACGCACGGGTCGTCAGCCGGAGCGGCGGCAACCTCACCTTCACCAACCCCTGGTCGGGCAGCGTCGAGGTCTACCACAACGGCACCGACGCCGGCACCATGTCCGGCTCGAAGATCACCGTGGCGACCTCCGCGGGTGACACGCTCGACCTGGCCCCCGCCGGTACCCCGCTCGCCACCATCCAGAGCGAGCTGACCCAGCCGCTGCAGACCAGCCCCGGCACCACCAGCAGCAGCTTCAGCTCGGGCTTCGAGTCCGCCGACCAGGCGCCGACCTGGACCAACACCGTGGACACGGCCGGCGGCGGGCTGGCTTCGGTGACCGGGCTGTGCTGCGGACTGACCGGGCCGGAGGCGGCCGTGCGTACCGGTGAGACCTCGCACACCGGCAGCGGCGCGCTGATGTACTCCGGATCCGGACAGGGCGGCAGCGCCGTCCACGCCTATATGGAGGTCTACGACCTCAGCGGCAGCCCACTGGCGATCGGCGGCGGCAAGACCCTGAGCTATTGGATCTACCCGCAGAGCAACGCCACCACCACCTGGGTGGCGGCGGGGTCGGGCAACAGCAGTTGCGTCGCCGTCGACATGGTCTTCACCGACGGCAGCACCCTGCGGGATTCCGGTGCGGTCAACCAGAACGGTGTGAACGTCCACCCCGCCCAGCAGTGCGGGCATCTGACCCTCGACACCTGGAACCACATCACCGTCAACCTCGGCACCGGCAACGCCAACAAGAAGATCGGCCGGATCACGGTCGGCTACGACAACCCCAACTCGACCGGAGGCTACCGGGGTTACATCGACGACCTGAGCATCGGCTGACCATCGACGGATGACCCCTAGCCGATGACGCTCGGCCGATGGCCCTCGGCCGCTGACCGTCAGCCGCTGACCGACACCAGGAAGGTGCCGTCGTGCATCACCCGCACCGGGACATCGACCTCCGGGTCGACCTCGAAGCCACGATGCGCGACGGCACCGTCCTGCGCGCCGACGTCTACCGGCCTGCCGGCAGCGGGCCGTGGCCGGTCCTGCTCGCGCGCACGCCCTACGGCAAGCAGGACCCCGGCGTGCTCGCACGCCTCGACCCCGTCGCGGCCGCCCGCCGCGGCTACCTGGTCGTCGTCCAGGACTGCCGCGGCCGTTTCCGCTCAGACGGCCACTGGCAGCCGCTGGTGCACGAAGGCGCCGACGGCTTCGACACCGTCGCCTGGGCCGCCCGCCTGCCCGGCGCGGACGGCCGCGTCGGCATGTACGGCCCCAGCTATCTCGGACACACCCAGCGCGCCGCCATGGCGGCCCATCCGCCCCAACTGCACGCCGCCGTTCCCGAACTCACCTGGGCCGACCCCCACAACGGCCTGCTCAGCCGCGGCGGCGCCCTGGAACTCGGGCTCCTGACCCACTGGACGCTGACCCTCGGGTTCAACGTCCTCGAACGCCGCCACGCCGACCGCCCCGCGGAACTTCGGAGGCATCTCCCCCTCCTGAACTCGGCCCTCGACAACCTGGCCACGCATACCTACTGGGAGCTCCCCGCCCACGACCTGCCCACCGTGCGCCGCCTCGGCCTGCCGGCACCCGCAGTTCCCCGACCGCACTCCGCAGCGCACGTAACAGCACCCCCTGCGGCGAAGGCCCGCCGCCCTGAACGCGCCGTGCCCACACTGACCGTCGCCGGCTGGTTCGACTGCTTCCTGCAGGGAAGCCTCGACAACCACCTCGACGCGCGCCGCTCCGGCGCGCCGGCCGCCCTGATCGTCGGGCCGTGGACGCACTCCGACCAGGGCAGACTCATCGGCGACACGGACTTCGGCCCGGGGGCCGACGCGGCGGCGATCGACGGCGGCGCCTCCCTCCTCGTACGGCAGCTGGACTGGCTCGACCGCCATCTCCCGCGCGGGGCGCCGCCCGCACCGGCTCCTGTTCCCTCGGCAGCCGAGCCGCCGGTGCTGTTGTTCGTCATGGGTGTCAACCGCTGGCACCGCCTGGAGAGCTGGCCCCCTCGGTCCACCGGCCTCTCCTGGTACCTGCACACCGACGGCACACTCTCCCGCGGACTTCCGGCCCCGGATGCCCCACCCGGCGTCTTCCGGCACGACCCGAACGACCCCGTCCCCACGCGGGGCGGCGCTCTTCTGATGGCCCCCGAGTACCCCGCCGGGCCCGTCGACCAGCATGACGTCGAGCAACGCGCCGACGTCCTCGTCTACACCAGCGAACCCCTGGACGCTCCGCTGGAGGTGATCGGCCGCGTCCGGGTTCACCTGGCCGCCGACTCCACCGCACCCACCACCGACTGGATCGCCCGGCTCTGCGACGTGACTCCGGACGGTGTCTCATGCAACGTCACCGATGGCATCCTGCGCACCTCGCCCGCATTCCCCGCCGCCAACGGCCCCCCGCCGCCCCCGGAACACCGGATCGACCTGTGGTCCACCGCTCATGTCTTCCTGCCGGGCCACCGCATCCGCCTGCAGGTCGCCTCCAGTTGTTTCCCTCGCTGGGACCGCAATCCGGGTTGCCATGACAGCGCACCGGACGACGGCGTGCTGCCCGCCGCCCGCCAGACCGTCCATCACGACGCGGCGCGCCCCTCGCGTCTCGTCCTGCCCGTGACACAGCTACGGGCACCCGCACTGCCGGTGCATGCGCCGCGCACCGATCCGACGGTCGGCGGGAGCGCACATGCCGACTGATCAGATCCAATGACGATGTCGAGGCGCCACTCCGCGACTCAGTGCGCAGGTTGTGGCGGTGAGTCGCCGGGACCGCCAGCTGCGGTGAGCGCCTGTTGACCATCGAAACCGGCGATGACGGACGGCCCGGGGAAGACCGGCCCATGCATCGCGCGACATCCCGCCCCCGTGAAGCGGGGACGGGACGTCTGGCTGAGCCGAGGGGTCGGGCCTCAGCAGGAAAGGTTGTTGCCCGCCGGAACGCCCAGGAGGGACGTGAACCTCTGGTAGGCGTTGACGCGGTCCTGCACCTCGGCGGGGTTGCCGCCGTTGCACTCGATGCTGCCGTTGATGCTGCGGATGGTCTCACCGAAGCCGGCACCGTTGACCATGGCGTTGTGCGGGGTCATCGTGCCGGGGCCGGACTGGGTGTTCCAGTACCACAGGCCGGTCTTCCAGGCGATGGCGGAGTCGGTCTGCACGAGGTTGGGGTTGTCCAGCAGGTCGATGCCCAACGAGTCGCCGGCCGCCTTGTAGTTGAAGTTCCAGCTCAGCTGCATGGGCCCGCGGCCGTAGTACGCCGACTGTCCCGCAGGGCAGCCGTAGGGCTGGCCCGTGTCGCAGTAGTGCGGGTAGTTGGCGGTGTTCTGCTCCACTATGTAGACCAGACCGCCGGTCTCGTGGCTGACATTGGCGAGGAAGGCCGCGGCCTCCTGCTTCTTCACCGTGTCGCTGCCGGTGTTGGCGAAGCCCGGGTACGCGCTGAGTGCCGCCGTCAGACCGCTGTAGGTGTAGAAGGAGTTCCGGCTCGGGAACATCTGGTTGAACTGCGCTTCGCTGACCACGAATCCACCGGCCGGCGGCGGGGTGGTGCCACCACCCGAGCAGGTGTACGGGCTCCAGTACCAGGTGCTGATGGTCGGGTCGTAGCCCGGGTTGTCGTGGGTGGCTATGTAGTCGAGACCGTTGGTGTACTGCACGATGTCACCCGTGACATAGGCACGGCCCGCGACCCAGGCCGGGTAGCTGCAGCCGCCGGTGCCGCCGGTCGATCCACCGGTGCCGCCACTGCCGCCGCTGCACGCACCCTGATCGGCCCAGACGTCGGCGGCACCGGGCGTCTCGCCCTGCGTCCACCATTTCGCGGACCAGTTGTGGCTGTTGTACGAGGCGGTCATGCCGCCGGTGTAGACCGAGGACGAGTTCCAGGCAGCGGCGCAGTCCGCCGCTGCGGCGGGGGACGCCATGGGGACCAGAATCGCCAGGCCCACGATGGACGCAAGCGCGGCCAGGAACGCAATAAGACGTTGTCTCGACACGTAACCACTCCCTGTGGGGGGTTCGAGTGGGGTCGAGGAACACTCTCGTATTGGTCTGGACCTGTCAAGGCCTGCTGTCAGTGGGGCTGCTTCCGCGCCCAGCCGATGTCGACCCCTGCGAGCTCCCCTCCCCCACGCGCGGCGACCGCCCGATCGGCCGCACTATGCACCGGGCACGGCCACGTCCGATACCACCAACCACCTTGTGAAATAGGGTCTCTGACGTTTCATTGCCGGGCTCGTCCAACGCGGACGAGCGGAGCTGGATCTGCGACGGTGAGCACAGCCCCAGGCAGAGCCCGCTCGATGACCACCTGCCGCCCGGCCGCCGGGCCGCATTGGAGATCTGCCTTGGCTGCGCCGAGCCGGACACCTGAATCCTGGGGCGGCAGCGGCGACGAACAGCGCCGGGAACGCTTCTGCTCGGGAAGAGTCCATGAGGTAGCTCGGGCCGGCGACCGGGCCAACGCTGACGCACTGCCGACTGACCGCTCACTCGACGCGGGCTTTTGAAGCAGGACCGAGATCAGCACAGTTTCCGTGGTGCGATTCATGGCGCCGCGGGAGCCCAGCAGATGTGCGTGCGGGCGCTCATGGGATCGAGCTTTTGGGCTACTTCATAGCGTGCTGGCAGTGTGGGGAGGACGAGGGGTGAGTGCCGCAGGCTACTCTCGGAGCCCACCGACCAGGGAGGTCACATGGCCGAGTACATCACGGTACTGACGACCACTGACACTGCCGACCGCGCCGAGGAACTGGCGCGGGCCGCAGTCGAGGCGCGGGTCGCAGGGTGCGCGCAGATCGACGGCCCCATCCGGTCCGTGTACTGGTGGGAGGGCGCCGTGCAGGTCGACATGGAGTGGCGGGTGCTGTACAAGCTTCCGGCCGACCGGTTCGACGACCTGGAGCGGATCATCAAGGAGACGCACACCTACGAAACACCGGAGATCATCTCCGCCGACATCGAGCGGGGCAGCGCTGAGTACCTGGCGTGGCTCGACGCAGAGACCGCCCCCCGCTGACCTGCGCCGACCGCAGCTCCTCCCACAACTGGCAGCCCGCAGCCGCCCCACGAACACATCCAGGGTATGGATGTCGCCGCCAACCGGATACCGGCCGTGGAAACAGCGCACTCCGCGGGCGCGGCGGTGATCGCCGTCATCGCACAGGCGATGACTCGCATCCCGTCGGGCAGGTCGCATGAGGTCATCACCCGCAGGAGAGGGTGGCGACCTCACGCAGAAACCGTCCCGGTCCTGGCACCGGCCCCACCTGGGTCCAAAGGGCGTCAGCTCGTACGGCTCCCGTCACGAACACGAGGCGAGTGCGGTTGTGAGCGCCGGCGCCGCAGCCCTGCTCACCGGGGCATCCATGTCCAAGGCGTCGGGGATGGGACTCCGGCGGTAATAGCTGGGACCCATGAATTTCGCCAGCGCCGTCCAATAGGCCGGGTGGGAAGCGAACGCGGCCACATTCAGCCCCGTCAGCATGCCCGGGTCGCGCCCCACCCTCTTCACGGCGAGCGAGACAGTGTTCTCCCCAGGAGCGTGGTCACCGCTGGTGGCAGCGGGAGCCGTCTGCGCAATCCTGAGGTAGGTGTCGGCAGTCACCGCCGCCACCGCCTTGACGATGACGTCGAGGGACACAAGAGTCGGGTCCTTCTTGTTGCTCTCGGCCAGTACCTTGGCCGTGAGGTTGAACACGATCGACGATGCGATCTCGGCCGGAGCAACGTTGGTTCCGGCGCGAATCACGAGTTTGCCGTGATTGTCGACCGAGGCCATGATTTTGGAACTTGGTGTTCCCGACTCGACCACGGTGACCCCCGCTGCCTCAGCCAGGCCGGCGGGGAGGAGCTGCAGCGCATAGTCGGCCTGACCGTCCGTCACCTTCGGGTATGTCGCCTGCACGGCCGAGACATCAGGAAGCGCGACCTTACCCGCAGCGCACAGCCCGGCGGCCACGGCGGATGGTGAACTCGAAGCAGTGGGTGGTGAACTCGAGTCGGCGGAAGAAGACTTGTCCGGTCCGCAGGCGGCAACCATGACCAAGGCCGCCGCCGCAACGGCACATCTGAGACAACGATTCAGCATTCGACGCCCCCCAGCTGACTGCGCCACTTCGCTGGAGCGCAGTGGCCCGACGTTCTCAATCCCCGACAAGACCGTAGCAGTCAGACCATTCGGATGAGCACAAAACCTACACATTACCCACGGTCGCCAACCCGCCCTCGGACGACACCCACCCCGCGGGGTCGCCCCGAAAGGGGGACTGCGCCTCGGTCCGCTGCAGCTCTCCGATCAACCCTCGGTCGTCGCGGACGCCCGGTCCTCGGCCGACCGGCAGGAACGCAGCCGCCAGACCCGCAGCGGAGAGAGCAGCAGCCGAATACCCGAAGCCATGCAACCTTTCACCCTCTGTCCCGCATCAGGGCCGGGAACTCGGTGAGCTGGCCGCCTCGGCCGCCCCCGCAAGCGGCGTCGACGTCACCATGGCGGCACGGGTCAGCAGAGGGCGGCTGCGCCGCAGGCGGTTCTCCGCACTCGGCGCCGTGGCGGCCTGCGCGGCGGCAGCCGTTGTGGTCACTCTGCTCCCGTCTCCGGCCGACCGGACCCCGACACCCGCGCCGGCCGGGACGCACGCCCCGACAGCCCCCGCCCCGACCGCCCCGGCCTCGGGCACGGACCCTGCGGCCGTGAATGCGTCCTTCGGCTGGCTCCCGGCGAACTTCGCCGGTGTCAACTACATGCCGGCGGACGGCGGTCCCGGCGGCATTCTCCTGCGCGGTCCGGGCCTTCCGTGACTCGCAGGTGCACCCCGCCGGCCCGGTCGGGCGGTGCCGCCGAGCCAGCGGGGGCGAAGGCCGAGGAGCTCAGCGGAGCCGCACGGTCACTGTAGGCGACCAGCGGGTGCACCGTGAGGAACCGAAGACGGGCTTCTGGCAGTACTGAGCCACGATGGTCATGGAGGATCCACCTGGGGCGTTGATGGTCCAAATACGGTCCAACCCCACGGGAACCTTCACCTGCGAGCCTGTGCCACTGCGCAGCTGGTAGAACTCGCCCGGCAGGCCTGGCGAGTACCCGCCGTAGTAGATGGCGACCTTGCCGGTGCAGGAATTCCAGCGCATTCCGACATAGGGGCTGTCGGGGTACTTGAACGCGACAGGGTCACTTCCGGTCGCGCTGCCGAGCCGCGACGTGCCGTCACGTATCGTGCACTGTGCGGCTTGGGGGACCGACACGTGTGACGTAGGCGCGGGCTTCGCTGTCGCGGGAGCGGCCGACATCAGCGAGCCAAAGGCAAGCGAGACGGCGCAGAGGGAGATTGCGCCGGAGTATCTGGGGGGAATTCTCATGGGACCACCCTCCTCGTGCTGCTCGGGGCGGGACACGGTGAGCGGATTCCTGGCGCGGCTCTGAGACTGCTGTTGTATCAGCTCGCGCTCGGACGAAAAGTTTCAGTGATCAGCGGCCGTGAGGCCTCGCACTCGATCCCGGGTCGGACAATGCCGCGAATCCCGCCGGTGCTTCTCGACCATTTTAAGCTGTGCCCGGCCGCGCGGCACCTCTGTCGCCGCGCCACCGGAAGCGCCATGGCCGATCAGGCGGACCGCCGTCGTCGCCGCGCGGCCCTCTTCGCCTCGGCCTGCTCGCTACGTCTCACGAGCGGCGTCTGGAGCACTGTCGCCGGGTGCACGGCCGCGGCAGGGAGCACCCCGGGCAGTGGGCGCGGGCGGCGGCTCGATGCCGGCGGGTCCGGCTCGCGGAACACAAGTCGGCCGCCGGGGCGGTGTGGTGCCCGGCGCCTCGCGACCGCGGGGTGAGGCCGGATGGAGCGAGGCGTCTCCTTCCCGGAGGCACCCGAGGGCTTGCAGCGCAAAGCGTATTCTCGGCGGCTATACACTCAGGGTGTACTTCTGATGTACAGTCATCTCATGAGTGTTCCTTTGACGCTGCTGGGGCTGCTGGAGCGGGAGCCGAGCCACGGCTACGACCTGAAACGCGACTACGACGCCTTCTTCGGCCGCGGCAAGCCGCTGCCGTACGGCCAGGTCTACGCCACCCTCGGCCGGCTGGCGCGGGACGGCAAGGTCGTGGCCGGCGAGGCGGAGCCCGGCGCCGGGCCCGAGCGCAAGCGCTATGTCATCACCGAGAACGGCGCGACGGAGTTCGAGACCTGGCTCACCGAACCGGTGGCCCCCGAGCCCAACCTGCAGACGGTGCTGTTCACCAAGGTCGTGCTCGCCCTGATGCTCGGCCGGGACGCCGAGCAGTACCTCGACACCCAGCGCGCCGCCCATATGCAGCGGATGCGCGAGCTGACCGAACTCCGGCGCACCGGCCAGCTCGTGGACGCCCTGCTCGCCGACCACGGACTCTTCCACCTGGAGGCCGACCTGCGCTGGATCGACCTGACCACGGCCCGCCTGGACGCCCTCGCCGAGGCGGTGCGCCCATGACCGCCCTGATAGAGGCCCGCGACCTCACGCTCGCCTTCGGTGAGACCCCCGCCCTGCGCGGCGCCAGCCTTGCCGTCGAGGCCGGCGAGGTGCTCGCCGTCATGGGCCCGAGCGGCTCGGGCAAGTCCACCCTGCTGCACTGTCTGGCCGGCATCCTCACCCCCGACTCCGGCGAGGTGCACTTCGACGGCCGGCGCATCGACGCCATGAACGAGGCCGAGCGCAGCGCGCTGCGCCGCGACACCTTCGGCTTCGTCTTCCAGTTCGGCCAGCTCGTCCCCGAGTTGACCGCCGAGGAGAACGTCGCCCTGCCGCTGCTGCTGTCCGGCACCCGCCGTGCGGCCGCGCTCGCCGAGGCCCGGCCGTGGTTCGCCCAGCTCGGGCTGGACGGGCTGGAGGGTCGCCGCTCCGGCGAACTGTCGGGCGGGCAGGCGCAGCGCGTGGCGCTGGCCCGCGGCATGGTGGCCCGGCCGAAGGTGCTCTTCGCCGACGAACCGACCGGCGCGCTCGACTCGCTCACCGGCGAGCAGGTGATGGAACTGATGGTCGCAGCCGCCCGCGAGCACGGCACCACCGTCATCCTGGTCACCCATGAGCCGCGGGTCGCCGCCTACGCCGACCGGGAGACCATGGTGCGGGACGGCAAGGCAGGCGCGCTCTCAGCCGGACGGATCGCCTCGTGATCGGCTTCGCACTCCGCCTCGCGCTCAGCGGCGGCCGGCAGGCGGTCGCCCGGCTGGTCATGATCGCCACCGCCGTGGCCATCGGCGTCGGGCTTCTGCTCTCGACGTTCGCCGGCATGAACGCAGTCGGACGGACGAACCAGCGTCAGGTGTGGCTCGACACCGGCGCCGCGACCCGTACCCAGCAGGCATCAGCTGACCCACTGTGGTGGTGGCCGCACGACGACTACTACGACGGCCAGTACATCACCGAGGTCGATGTCGCCGCGACCGGCCCGGCCTCTCCCGTCCCGCCCGGCCTCGCGCACCTGCCTGCGCCGGGCGAGTACTACGCCTCCCCGGCGCTGGCCAAGCTGATCCGCGACGCCCCGGCCGACCAACTGGGCGACCGCTTCCCGGGCAAACTCATCGGCACCATCGCCGACACCGCGCTGCCCTCCCCGGACACGCTGGCCGCCGTCATCGGCCGTACCCCGGCCCAGATCAAGGGCGCGCCCCTGGCGCGAACCGTTACCTCCATCGCCACCGCCAGACCGGCCACCTGCGACAACGCCTGCTTCGACCAGGGTGTGCGCGGGGACGCCATGACGCTGATCCTCTCGGTGGTGGCCGCTGCACTGATCTTCCCTGTGCTGATCTTCATCGGCACCGCCACCCGCCTGTCCGCCGCCACCCGCGAGCAGCGGTACGCGGCGATGCGGCTGGTCGGCGCCACCCCCCGGCAGGTGTCGCTGATCTCGGCCGTGGAGTCCACGCTGGCGGCGGCCGCCGGGACGGCGGTCGGCTTCGCGCTCTACGCCGCGCTGCGCCCACTGGTCGCCACCATCCCGCTCACGGGCCAGCGGTTCTTCCTCTCCGACCTGACGCTCAACGCTCCGCAGGCCCTCGGCGTCGCGGTCGGCGTGCCGCTGGCGGCGGCCGTCGCGGCACGGCTGGCGCTGCGACGGGTCACCATCTCCCCGCTCGGCGTGACCCGCCGGGTGACCCCGCGCCCGCCGCGCGCCTGGCGGCTCATCCCGCTGCTGGCCGGCCTGGCCGAACTGCTGTACTTCCTCCACCGCCGCCCGACGACCGGGAACGGCCAGGCGGCGGCCTACCTCCCGGGCTTCCTGGTGGCCATGGTGGGCCTGGTGATCGCCGGGCCGTGGCTGACCATGACCGTCGCCCGGGCGGTCGCCCGGCGGACCCGCAGACCGGCCACCCTGATCGCGGTGCGCCGGCTCGCCGACGACCCCAAAGCCGGCTTCCGCGCGGTCAGCGGCCTCGTCCTGGCCCTGTTCGTGACCACCGCGACGGTCAGCATCATCGGCACCATCAACCTCCAGCGCGGCTCGCTCGACGGCGACCGGCAGACCCGGACGGTGGTGGAGACCGGCATGCTCGGCGAGGCGCCGCTGGCCGGGTCCGTCCCGGCGCGGCTGCTCACCGAGATCCGGACGATGCCGGGCGTTCGGGGGCTGGCCGTCGCCCACCAGAACCCCGACGGCATCGACAAGGACCCGAGGCTTCCCGCCCGGGATGCACCAGCGCTGGTGACCTGCTCCGACCTGGCCCAGATCCCCATGGTGGGCCGCTGCACGGCCGGGGCAGGCATCACGGCCGTCGACTTCTTCTCCCTGCTCGACCTGCAGTCGCACCCGGCGGTTCAGTGGCCCGCCGCCGCGATCAGCCCGGACGCGTTGGCCAAGCTGCCCGTGCAGTTGGTCTACGTGGCCACCGACGGGTCGACGCCGGTCATGGAACGCGTGCGGACCCTGCTCAGCACCGCGTATCCGGACCACCGGGCCCGTACGGTCGGCGACGAGAACACCCAGTTCCAGAAGGAGCTGACCGGTTGGCGGCAGTTGGCGGACGTGGTGCTGCTGACCACGCTGCCGATCGCGGGCTGCAGCCTGGCGGTGAGCGTCGTCGGGGGGCTGTCGGACCGCAGACGCCCGTTCGCGATCCTGCGGCTCACCGGCGCACCGCTGCGGCTGCTGCAAGCCGTGGTCGGCCTGGAGAGCGCGCTGCCGCTGCTGGCGGTCTCGGCGATCGCGATCGGCACCGCTTTCGCCGCGTCGGCGATGTTCCTGACCTCGCAGATGCACTACGGCCTGGTGTCACCCGACGCGGCCTACTATGCGATGGTCGCGGGCGGACTGGCCGCCGCGCTCGGCATCATCGCCTCCACCCTGCCCCTGCTCCGACGGATCAGCGGCCCGGAGTCCGCCCGCAACGGCTGACACACACCTTCTGCCCCGACCCCGGACGCGGCGGGCGTCCGGGGTCGGGGCAGAACTCCCCTCGCACCGCAGCTCACTCCTGGTCGGGGTCGGGCTGCCATCCCTGGTCTACAGTCGGGAGCATGATGATGCACACCTGTTCGCACCATCCGCCTGGCCTGCGCCGGACACCCCGGCCCCATCACGTCGGTGTTCTCCGGTGAGCATCGTCGAAGAGGTCTTCTTTCCGAGCGCCCGCCACCGGCAGGAGGAGCGGGAGCGTCTGGAGTGGACCCGCGACGACGAAGGCGAGGGCGATCCCTACCGCGGACCGGTCGACCTCGACAGCGGTACCGTCCACATCAGGATCGGCCCGAAAGCGGCCGGGCCGAGGCAGTGACGTCGAGCCAGTGACGTCGAAGCAGTGACGTCACGGCCTGCCACCCTCGCCACCGCCCCACAAGAAGACCCCAGCCGAAACGCCGCCCTTTGCTGCTGGTGACACGCGGTTCACCCGCGTCAGCCGCTCCTGTCGTCGGGACAGCCGCAGACCGTTCGTACCGGTGACGAGGTACCCGGTAAACGCCGGTGCAACGGTAGTGATCGCGGCGCCCACGGGCGGCAACGACAACGGCCCATACCTCTGGGAACCCGCCCAGCGAGCGAGGTCGATCACTGCGCCGCGCTGAAAAGGGGCGGCCGGTCGGCCCGCGTGCAGTGACAGCGCTCCGGCACCGTCGGCCGGAAGGCACGAGGAGGCCCGCACCTCCAAGGGTGACGAGTTCGGCAGTACGGCTTGTCGCCCGGCGATTTCGGCCCGCGCGGTGTATCGCCGTCCTGCAAGCGGGGTATGGAGAGCCGCGAGGGGGCGGGGGATGAAGAATATGCTCAGGAGACTCGCGGAAGCCACCTACGTCGCGCTGATCGCCGGTCTTGCCACGGCCGGGGCCATCAGTGAGAAACCGGTCTTCTACCTTCTGGCGGTCGTGCTGACGCTGCCCTTCGGCGCCGCGGCGCTGCTGGCGATCTACGGGGCCTATGCAGCCCTCTCCGGGATCGGCCGGATCTGGGCTCCCGTCACCCGGCCGGACGGCAGCGAAGCCGGCTGGCTCGGCACGGGAAGCGCGACGGTGAACGTCATCCTCCTCGCAGCCGCCGCGCTCGCCGATGTCGTACTCCTGGAACGGGTGCTGCGGTCCCGGCGCCTGGCCCGGTCCCACCGCTGAGCCGTCGGCCACCCCTCGGGTGGCATCGGTGGCCGGAGTCCCCCGGTGGCGCATGCCGAACCATGGCGTGGCTCGGGCTTATGAGCAGGAGCGGGCACTGCCGGTGCGGCTGAGGGCCTTTTCGGAGTCCTCGGGCGCCCCTCCCCTACGGCACGCTTCCGTTCACGCGGAAGGACGGAGCTGTTCGCGCACCCATTCAGGGCTGGGGTTGACATACGGCCGGCCCGCCACGACGACAGTCGGCACGGTCTCATTGCCGTCGTTGACTGCCCTCACCGCTGCCGCCCCAGCCGGGTCACTCCAGATGTCGACCCAGTGCAACTCCCGGGCGCTACGGCCCAACCGGAAGCGAAGACGGAGGCAGTACTTGCAGCCCGACCGCCAGAAGACGACCGGCCGGCCGTCGACCGCGCTGCGGCGTTCTGCCTCCGACGCACCGATCGACCGGGGGAAAACCAGGAGCGAGTGGACGACTGCGAGCAGCACAAACACCAGCAGGAGTGCCACGGCTGCGGCGAGACCCCTCGAGAAGATCAGCCCGGTCGCAACGACTGAGCCGCAGAGCAGAAACAGTATCGCCAGGGTCCAAGCGCGCATCATGGAGACGAAGGCTACCGTTGCCTCGGCGCTGTGATGGTTGCCATCGTTGCTCTCGCCACCTGCGGGCTTGAGTCCGCTGCCCGGCCCGGCACCGGACACGCGCCTCCACGATCCGATCTGGAAAACCCACTCCGAGGGCTGAGCACCGCTCAGAGGACGGAAGCGACGCGGTGGCGTACGGGCGGCCGGAGCAGGCCGACACGCTCGCTGAGCCAAGCCGGACCGTACTCGCGTGGTCCGCATCGCACCCCACAACCAGGCCGCGGATGGAGGCAGGTTCGGCTGCCGGACACCTCACTCCTCTATCGTGCGCCGAGATCGAGGGCCGTTGAGGAAAAGGGTGGGCATGGACAGTTCGGCGCCGACAGCCGGGGCGGAGCAGCTGCAACGACACCTGGGGGTGTTCGACGCGGTGGTGATCGGGCTGGGCTCGATGATCGGCGCGGGCATCTTCGCCGCGCTCGCCCCCGCCGCAGCCGCGGCCGCGGCCGGTTCCGGACTGCTGCTGGGCCTGGCGCTGGCCGGGGTGGTGGCGTACTGCAACGCGACGTCCTCGGCCCGACTGGCCGCCCGCTATCCGGCTTCGGGAGGCACCTATGTGTACGGGAAGGAGCGCCTCGGCGACTTCTGGGGCTATCTGGCCGGGTGGGGGTTCGTCGTCGGCAAGACGGCCTCGTGCGCGGCGATGGCGCTCACCGTCGGCTCCTATGTGTGGCCGGCCCAGGCGCACACGGTGGCGGTCGCCGCGGTGGTTGCGCTGACCACGGTGAACTACGTCGGCGTGCAGAAGGCCGCCTGGCTGACCCGGGCGATCGTGGCGGTCGTCCTCGCGGTGCTGGCCGCCGTGGTCACCGTCTGCCTGACCGGTTCCGCCCTCGACACCGGCCATTGGGCGATCGCCGCGGATGCCCGCTTCCACGGCATCGTGCAGAGCTCCGGGCTGCTGTTCTTCGCCTTCGCCGGCTATGCGCGGATCGCCACTCTCGGCGAGGAGGTCCGCGACCCCGAGCGCACCATCCCCCGCGCCATCCCGGTGGCGCTCGGTATCGCCCTGGTCGTCTATGCGCTGGTCGCGCTCGCCGTACTGGCGGTGCTCGGCCCTGAACGCCTGGCCCACACCGGGGCGCCGCTGGTCGACGCGGTCCGAGCGGTCGGCGTCCCGGGCCTGGGCCCCGGTGGTCCGCGCCGGGGCGGCCGTCGCCGCGCTCGGCTCACTGCTGGCGCTGATCCTCGGCGTCTCCCGCACCGTCCTGGCGATGGCCCGTGACCGCAACCTGCCCCATGCCCTGGCAGCGGTCCACCCGCGCTTCGGTGTGCCGCACCGCGCCGAACTGGCCGTCGGCGCCATCGTCGCCCTCCTGGCCGCCACCGCGGACGTGCGCGACGCGATCGGCTTCTCCTCCTTCGGTGTGCTCGTCTACTACGCGATCGCCAACGCCTCCGCCCTCACCCTCACCCACGACGAAAGGCGTCCCCTGCGGCTGGTGCCGATCGTCGGCGCGCTGGGCTGCGCCGTCCTGGCGTTCTCCCTCCCAGTGGCATCCGTACTGTGGGGAGCCGTGGTGATCGCGGTGGGCTCCGCCGCCTACGCCACACGCAAGGTCGCCGCTCGCGGCTGACCGGGTGCCGAAGGCCGGGCCGGTCGCCGAGCAGCAGCTCGCGGGCCGCCCCTGCCAGGGCCTGCCGGTCCTCCGCGAACGCCGAACGCCGCACGCGCGCCAGCCCGCCCCTCGGCATCGCCATCCGGTGGCGAATGCGGTCTGCATGCTCTCCCCGGAACCCTGATTGCAGCGCCGTCCGGGCAGAGACCCGCAGCAGCCCGCACGAGCTGTACCACCTGGCCTCCTTGGCCCCTTCACCCGGAAGGCCATGGGGGACCCACAGGCCCGCGAGAAGCCGACTTCACCGCTGGCAACCCTCTGCTACGCTCCGGCCGGCAACAGCGTTGGAGGCGGATGCGCACCGGCCCGCGACAAGCTGATTCGGTGTCATATGGGGGGTACATGAAGCGCATCCCTGCCGGGGTGCTGATAGGTCTCGTCCTGGCGGGATGCGGCGGCCCGGCTGCGACCACTCACCGGGCGCCATCGGCCACAGAGCCGTCTGTGAAGGCTGCCCCCCGCGGGACGGCAGCAGTTGAGCGGCATCCGGCCCCCGCAGTGGCGCCGACCGTCACCGTCTCCATCACCTGCGACTTCGATCACACCTACAGCTCGTACAGAGATGCATGGCCGGGGAAGTTCGCCATGTGCGACGGCACCGCCATCGGCACCATGGACGCAACGCAGGCGAAAGCCGTGAGCGTCGCCAACGACGCAGCCCCCGACCGTCTCCGCGTCCTGGGGGCTTTGTACGGCGTCTGCGCCGAGTCCGGTGCCGACGCCTGGAGTTTCCTCTCCCTTGTGACCCCGGACCTGGTCGGAGTAGTCAGGGGAGCGCTGATCCTCTGCCCCGATCATCCCGACCGCAACCTCATCAACAAGCTGCTTGCCGTCGCCGGGAAGCACAATCGGCAGGAGGCGGACGGACGCATCTTCGGTGAAGGCGAGTTCAGGGTCGGGCACGACATCAAGCCCGGCAGCTACTACGCCGAGGACGTCGAGAACTGCTTCTGGGAGCGCACCGACGTGAACAGAAAGCCGATCGCCGACAACTTCACCGAGAGGGCGAAACTCGTCCGGGTAACCATCCGGCCGAGCGACTACTCCTTCATCAGCGAGGGCTGTGGGCAGTGGCAGCCGCAGTCCTGAGGAACGTCTCCGGAGGTGGAATTCCCTCGGCCCACCTACCGATCGTCAAGCCGGTCGCATCCGCCCAGGCCTCGCCGGAACGCGGTCGCCGGCGCGCCCACCTGGTCCCCCTGGTCCGCGCCGAACGCGGTGTGCGGACGGCATCCTGGTCGAGCGGCCCGGGGCAGGCATCGCCTGAGCACACTCCACTCGGCTACCGCTCGCGGCGCTCGTGAAGCGTGGGCTCGCTGCGGCTGCCGGACTCCGTCGCGGCGGCCTGACGGAGCACGTCGTAACCGACGAACTCGAACAGGCGGGTGCCTCGGCGCAGCGGTTGAGGTGTGCCGAGGAACCGGTGCACACCGACCCCGAAGCCCGCGTCCGCCGCTGACAGCCACCGCCGCTCGAAGCCCTGCGCTTCGAACCATGCGCAGATCTGCGGTACTCGGTCGGGCGCGGCGCGGTGGCGGGTCCAGATGACGGTGCCGCCGGTCGTGCAGAGCTGACTGCAGGCCGCGACGGTGTGCTCGATATCCGCATCGGTGATGTTGCCGAAGACGCCACAGACCAGAACGAGTTCCGCAGGAGCCAGGTCCTGGTACTGGTCGATGAGGGCGGCATCGCCGGTGACCACCTCCACCTGCTGCAGTCCGGCCCGGCGAGCCCTTTCCGCGGCCGCGGCGGTGTTGCGTGGATCCAGCTCGACAAGCCTTGCTCGTACATCGTCGCGGCGCGCGTGGCCGGACAGAACGTCCAGAAGGTCGCGGCCTTCCCCGGCGCAGAGACTGATCACCTTCAACTCGCCGGCCGGGGCGTTGGACAGGGCAGCGTCGACCTGCACTTGAACCGTCCGCAGCCGTCGTGCCATCCACGAGTCGGCCAGGTCGTACTGATCGTGCCAGGCGCTCCAGTCCATGGGCGGACAGTACGGCCGCTCGCCCCTCGTGCGCGACGCAATTCCGGTCACCGGACAGGGACGCGGCCGTCCGAGGGCCGTCCCGATTGCTGACCCCGGACGCCAGGAACCAGGTGACCGGCCTGTCCGGAACCGGGGCATCGCGGAACGACCGGCGAGACCGTCGGGGCGGAGCAGCCCTCGGTGTACTCCCGCGGGAGTAACCGCCCGCACACCGCACCCCGCGCAGTATCGGCCGGCTCGCCCTGGTGCCGGACGAAACGAGGGCCTCGGGCCGGAAGTCTGGGAGGCAGCAGACAACCGAACCGGAGGGAGGCCCGCTGTGGGGGCCCCGATCACCGCAATCGTCGAGCCGACGCCGCCCACGGAGCGGCAGGGGAAGCGCCGAACGCGCACCGTGCTGCCCTGGGCGGTGCTGGCCCTGTGGCTGGCCGTGCTCGCGCTCGCGGGGCCGCTGGCCGGAAGGCTCGCGGACGTACAGCAGAACCGGGCGGTGGACTACCTTCCCGCCAGCGCGGACTCCACGCAGGTGGCGAAGGTGCAGGACGCACTGCCCGGCGGGGAGGCGACCGAGCTGGTCGTGGTGTACCACCGGGACGGTGGGCTCACCGGCGCCGACCGCGCCAGGGCGCAGGCGCAGATCGGCGAGATCGCCCGTACCCACCGGCTCACCGCGACTCCCACCGCCGTCCCGTCCAAGGACGGCACCACGGTGATGTACGCCGTCGCCAGCACCCAGCCGGGACAGGACGACGACGCGCGGACCGCCTTCGTGGACGACGTACGCAACGTCACCGACGGCGGCGGCGGCCTGACGGCCGAGGTGGGCGGCGCAGGGGCGTTGAACACCGATATGAAGGGGGTGTACTCCTCCCTCGACGGGCCACTGCTGTACACGACCGTCGCCGTGGTCGCCGTGCTGCTGATCCTGATCTACCGCAGTCCGCTGCTGTGGCTGCTGCCCCTGCTCGTCGCGGGCGTCGCCGACGGGGCCGCCATGGCCGCCGTCTACGGACTCCACCAGGCCTTCGGCATCACCGTCACCGGACAGAGCCAGGGCGTGATGACCATCCTGGTCTTCGGCGCCGGCACCGACTACGCCCTGCTGCTGGTCGCGCGCTACCGCGAGGAACTGCGCCGGATCCCCCGCCCGTACGAGGCCATGCGTGCCGCCCTGCGCGGCTGCGGACCGGCGATCCTCGCCTCCTCCGGCACGGTCGCCGCAGGGCTGCTGTGCCTGCTCGCGGCGGACCTCAACAGCAGCCGCGGGATGGGTCCCATCGCGGCGGTCGGGGTGCTGAGCGCACTGGTGGCGATGGTGACCCTGCTGCCCGCGCTGCTGGTGCTGCTGGGCCGCCGGGTCTTCTGGCCGCTCGTCCCGGCGTACGGAAGCCGGCCGCCGCAGCGCCGCGGACTGTTCGCCGCCATGGGTACCTCGGCGGCGCGCCGTCCGGCGGCGGTGCTCGCCGGCGGGGCAGTACTGCTGGGCGCGCTGGCGCTGGGGGCGCTGCATCTGCCGGGGAGCCTGAAGAACGAGGACGCCTTCACCACCGCGCCCGAGTCGGTGACGGCGATGCAGACCCTGGCCCGCGCCTACCCCGGCAGCGGCACCCAGCCGATCACCGTCGTCGCGCCCACCGGGCGGGCGGCCGAGGTGCTGGCGAAGGCCCGGACCACCAGCGGGGTCGCAACCGTCGAACGCGGGCGCAGCGGCGCCGGCTGGACCGAACTGTTCGTCACCGCCGAGGCCGCGCCGGAGACGCCCGGCGAGACCGCCACGATCAAAGCCCTGCGGGCCGGTCTGGACAGCCGCTTCGGCGCGTATGTCGGCGGGGCCAGCGCGCAGCAGATCGACCTGGCGGACACCAGCTCCCGCGACCGCTGGATCGTCGTGCCGCTGGTGCTGCTCTCCGTGCTGCTGATCCTGGTCGCGCTGCTGCGCAGCCTTGTCGCTCCGCTGCTGCTGGTCGTGGCGGTGGTCGCGGTGTGGGGGGCGGCGCTGGGCATCGGCGGGCTGCTCTTCGGACCGCTGCTGGGCTTCCGGGGCACCGACCCGGTGCTGCCCCTGCTGTCCTTTGTCTTCCTCGTCGCCCTCGGGGTCGACTACGGCATCTTCCTGATGCACCGGATGCGCGAGGAGTCACGGTCCGGTGCGGAGCCCGCAGCGGCGGCACTCACCGCGCTGCGCACGACGGGCGGCGTCATCGCCTCGGCCGGACTGGTGCTCGCGGCGACCTTCTCGGTGCTGATCACGATGCCGCTGGTCTCACTGGTCGAACTGGGTCTGGTCATCGCGGTCGGGGTGCTGCTGGACACCTTCCTCGTACGGACGTATCTGGTGACCTCCGCAAGCCTGGCGCTGGGGCGCCGGGTCTGGTGGCCCGGCCGCCTCAGCCGGGCGCATCCGGCGGGCGGGGCCACGATCGAGGTTCTCCCCCACCCCGCTTCCCGCCCTTGACGAACGCAGCGGCGCCCCGCACCTCCCGGCGGGGCGCCGGCGTGACGGAAGATGGAGCCGTGCCGCAGCTACCACGACATCCGCAACGCATCCCCGACACCCTCACCCGCGCCCTGGCACGGGCACCTCGCGCAGGCGGAGTGCACCGGGACGCCGTCCTTGCCGCGGGCGTGCTCGCGCTCCAGGTGGCGATGGCGTCCCTGCTCCCGGCGGACGCCGCCGGGCAGCGCCCGGACGCGTTGGGCTGGCTGCTGCTCGTCCTCAGTGCGGTGGCGCTGGTGGCCCGGCGGCGGGCACCGATGGCCGTGATGCTTGTGGTGATCGCGGCTGTCGCCCCGTACCACGCCATGGACTACCTCCACGACGCGGTGATCCCGGCGAGCCTGGTCGGGCTGTACTCCCTGGCCGTGGCCGGGCCGCCGCTGCGGACCTATGCGACGGTGGCGTCCGTCATCGGGCTCATGATGGGGGTGATGTCGGCCACGCCCCGGCAGCACGCGGCCGCCGACATGCTGCGCAGCGGCGGCTGGATCGTGGCGATGGCCCTGGTCGGGGAGGCGGTGCGGATCCACCGCAAGTACATCGCCGCGATCGTCGAACGGGCCGAACGCGCCGAGCGCACCCGGGAGGAGGAGGCCGCGCGGCGGGTGGCCGAGGAACGCCTGAGGATCGCCCGGGACCTGCACGACCTGCTGGCCCACAGCATCACCCTGATCGGCGTCCAGACCTCGGTGGCCGCCCATGTCCTGATGGCCGACCCGGACCGGCTGGACCGCACTGCCGTCGCCGCGGCCCTGGACGGCATCGCCGACACCTGCCGCGACGCCCGCTCCGAACTCCGGGCCACCCTCCAGGTGCTGCGCGGGGACGACGAGCGCGGCCCCCTGCCCGGTCTGTCCGCGGTCGCCGACCTCGTCCGGTCGGCGGAGGCCGCCGGGGCGCGGGTGGACCTGGAGGTCGAGGCCGCCGAGGTCCCGGCGGCGATCGGCGCGGCCGCGTACCGGATCGTGCAGGAGGCCCTGACCAACGCCGTACGCCACGCCGGCGACACCCGGGTCCAGGTCGAGGTCGCCCTCGACGGCGCGGCCCTGCGGATCTCCGTGACGGACGACGGCCCCTGCGCCGAAGTGGAACCGGCACCGGCCGACACCAGATGGCGGCCCTGGCGTGCGACGGCCCCGAAGCCGCCGGCCGCACGGCCCGACGCGGCCCCGGTCGGCTACGGCATGATCGGCATGCGCGAGCGGGTCCGCAGTGTCGGCGGCACTCTCTCCGCGGGCCCGCGCCCGGAAGGCGGCTTCACAGTCGCGGCCGTTCTGCCCGTGGCGGGAGGCCCGGCGTGATCCGCATCCTGCTTGCCGACGATCAGACCCTCGTCCGCGAGGCCTTCGCGATGCTGGTCGCGTCCGCCCCGGACATGATGGTGGCCGGCCATGCCGCCACCGGGCGCCAGGCCGTGGAACTCGCCAGGAGCGCCCGCGCCGACGTCGTCGTCATGGACATCCGCATGCCCGACCTCGACGGTATCGAGGCCACCCGTCTGATCGCCGCCGACGAGGATCTGGCGGGGGTCCGCATCCTGGTTTTGACCACGTACGACACCGACGACCACGTCATCTCCGCGCTGCGCGCCGGCGCCAGCGGCTTCCTGGTCAAGGACTCCCGTCCGGCCGAACTCCTGGACGCCATCCGCACCGTCGCCGCCGGCGACGCGCTGCTCTCCCCGGGCCGACCGCCCGCCTCATCGCCCGTGTGCTGCGTCTCCCCGACGGCCCCGCGCCGGGGGCCGCCGTCCCGGCGGGCCTCTCGGCGCTCTCCGAACGGGAGCTCCAGGTCCTCACCCTGGTGGCCCGCGGCCTCAACAACACCGAAGCCGCCGAGGCGCTGGGCCTCAGCCCGCTCACCGCCAAGACCCATGTCAGCCGCATCATGGGCAAGCTCGGAGCCCGCGACCGGGCCCAACTCGTCATCGCCGCCTATGAGTCGGGGCTGGTGACGCCGAACGGGAGCATCAGGTCCTAGGCGGCCGGCGGACGCGTATCTCAGCGGCTCCGCCCGCTGTTTCGCCGCCGCCACCACCCGCCCGCTCGGCTCGGCCGCCCGGCTCCGGGGCCACGCTGATTGCGGTCGGACCGCTGCTCGGAGGAGTTCGAGAATGGTGGCGTTGGCCATGCCGCCGCCTCGCACATGGACTGCAGTCCGTAGCGGATGCCGTTGTCGCGCAGGTGATGAACCAGGGTGGTCATGAGCCGGGCGCCTCAGCCGCCGACCGGGTGACCGATGGCCACCGCGCCGCCGCGCAGTGTGCCCTGGCCCCGGGCGGGTTCACGCGCTCGACGGCCAGGCCGGACTTCCTCAGAACCTTGCCGGTGTCGGCCCACCAGCCGAGACGAGCAAGAGGTATGGACCAATCCATTGACAGGGGGTGGTCAACACGTCACGGTGTCATAGCTCCTCAATCCGCCCTATCGCCGGGAGGCGTTCATGCGCGTGTTCAGAGGAAAGTTCAGATCGGCTGTCGGCGCCATTGCCCTGGCGACCGCCGCCGCGGCAGGACCTGTTGCGGCACCGGCAGCGGCCGCGACCCCGGCACCGATCCAGATCTACGGCGCCTGGCACTGCAGCGACGACGCCTGCACCTGGGCGACCGTCCGTGACATGGCCGACTTCGACCAGAAGAACCACTGGCTGATCGACCGGGGCGACGGCCGGCCCTCGGTCAACCTGGTCGTGCTCAGCTTCGTCAACCCGCTCACGCTGCTCAACGGGACCACCAACAGCGGCAACAGCAACGGCGTGCCGATCGGCATGAACTCCGCGGTCGTCAACTACTTCACCAGCCATGGCATCCGCGTGATGCTCTCCCTCGGCGGCATCACCTACACCGACGACTGGAACACCGCCCTCGCGCAGAACCCCACCCTGCTCGGGCAGAAGGCTGCAGCTCTCGCCTCGCAGCTCGGCGTCGGCATCGAGATCGACTACGAGCAGAGCTCCTCCCCGAACGTCACCGGCCTTCAGGCGTTCATCAACGCCTACCGCGCGGCCCACCCGTACGACGCCTCCGGTGCCGACCCGACCGCCCGGCTCACCATCGACGTGGCCGCCGGCGACCGCTGGCTGATCACCCTCGACCAGTACGCCACTGCCAACTGGCTCACCACCAGCAACCCGGTACTCGACTACGCCAACGCCATGGTGCCCAGCAAGCAGCCGAGCGCCGCGACCGCTGAATCCAACTGGCAGGAGCACCTCGACGGCAAGTCCAACTACAACCCGGCGATCCCGCCGCTCGCCCCGGCCAAGTTCACCGGCGGCCTCTACATCGCCGAGGGCTCCCAGGTGCACCCCGAGTGCACCAACTTCTCCTCGTCACTGCAGAACTCCACCGGCAGCTGGCTGCAGAACGCCGCGCCCAACGGCGCCGGCACCTCCACCGGCCTGCTCGGCTACATGTTCTGGGCCGCCGAGCGGCCTTCCACCCGCGGAGTCACCACCGCGCCGCCCAACAGCTGCGAGGGCGGAGTCGGAGCGGGCGCCACCGCATACTCGATCCCGACCCCGATGCCCGCACTGCGCCAGAGCTGAGCCGGCCGCGGACGGCGGCGTCCCCGTCGGCAGCCGGCCCGCGGTGGGCATGAAGAGGCAGTGTTCCATCGCCCGCGCATGCTGCCCCGAGGCGAAGGATCTGCCGTTCAGGACGCCGCCGGGGTGCCTGCGTCGAATTGGCGGCTTCGCGGAGGGCTGACGGCTTCCAAGCCGAGCGACTCGCCGCGCGTTTCTCCTGCCGTGGACATCGATGTCCTCGCCACCCCAAAGAACGGCGATTCCCTCCGCACTGCGCTCGGATCGCGCGCGGTCGGTGAGCACCCATCATGCGCCCATGCCGTGCCGCCCTGTACTCCAGCATGCTCACGAAGGCCGATGTCCTGCGTCGTGCACGGATGCGGCCGGCGGGGTGCGGCGAGGTTCCGCTGCGCCTTGCTGCGCATAAGCCGGCTTGCCCCGTCGTCATTACCTGACTAAGGTCAGAGAATGGCCACTGAGCAGGCGAAGCAGGTGGAGAAGGTCCGGCGCTTCAACCGGACAGTCGCCGAGCGGGTGGGCATGCTGCACGACCACTATCTGGGCAGTGCGCGCCCCTATGGGCAGGCCCGGCTGCTCTGGCAGATCGGCGATGAGGGCACACACGACGTCCGGAGCGTACGAGCCCAGCTCGGCCTCGACTCCGGCTATGTGAGCCGGCTGCTGCGGGCACTCGAGCATGACGGCCTCGTCACCGTCGAGCCCCACCCCCGCGACCGGCGGATTCGCACCGTGCGGCTGACCGAGGCCGGACGCGAGGAGCGAGCCATGCTCGACGAGCGCAGCGACGCACTCGCCGGATCACTCCTCGACCCGCTCAATGCCCGGCAGCGCGACCAGCTGACCGCGGCCATGGCAGAGGTCGAGCGACTGCTGACCGCCTCGGTGGTCTCCTTGGACGTGGTCGACCCCGACCACCCGGACGCCGCACACTGCCTGCGCTCCTACGCCGCCGAACTGCAGGAACTCTTCGACGGCGGCTTCGACCCCGCAAGGTCCCGGCTGCCCGACCCGGGCGAACTGCGTGCGCCACGCGGTCTGTTCCTGATCGCCCGGCTGCACGGCGAGCCGGTGGGCTGCGCCGGACTCAAGTTGCCGACCCGAGCACCCGCCGAGATCAAACGGCTGTGGGTCCACCCCCGCGCCCGGGGGCTCGGCCTGGCCCGGCGCCTCCTCTCCGAACTCGAGGAACGCGCCGCCCGGCACGGCAGCGAACTGGTGCGGCTCGACACCAACAAGGCCCTGCAAGCAGCCACTCGCCTCTACCGCAGCAGCGGGTACGACGAGGTCCCCGCCTTCAACGACGAGCCCTACGCCCACCACTGGTTCCAAAAGCGGCTCGCCCGTGGGACACAGGATTGACCTCCTCCTCGGCGTGCACACCGGGGATTCTCCATGGCCTCTTTGCTACGAGGGGAACCTCGTGCCTCGACCGCCCGGCATTCCACGGCGACACCACCGGCCGCCGCCCGGCCCGACAGGGCTGCGCCGTCGGCCAGTTGCAAGGAGGCCACGTCAGCGACAGAGCGATATGAGCGCTTCCCGCACGGCACTGCCTGTGCACTCCGACGCAGCGTCAGGATGAAACTGCGTCGGAACCCGGGCGGATGCGTGGGAAACCCGCGGGGGTGGTGCCCGGTGACAGGTGAAGTGCCGTCTCGGATGGGCTCGTTCGGGCATGCCGGATGGCTGTGTCGTCCAGGATCACCAGGTCCCCTGTGCCGTGGGTGCGGGCCGGGTACGCTCGGTCGGTGAAGTGGGGGTGGAAGACCTCGGCGATCCCTGGAACTGCCGGCCTTGTGCCAGGTACGTACAAGACCGGCGGAGTTCCAGCGCGGCACACTCTTGACGTGTGCCGGAGAGCCCGGAGAACCGCTCCCGGTTGACAACCTTGAGGAAGGATGCCGGGTGTCCAAGTCTGTCGCTCCTGTCAACCTCGCTGAGAAGCTGTCGCAGTTCAGCGAGCTCTGGTCGCAGAAGAAAGTGGCTGTGCTCAACGACTACGAGGTCAAGCTGGCCAAGCTGAAGGGGGAGTTCATCTGGCACACCCACGAGGACACCGATGAACTGTTCCTGGTCCTCAGCGGGCGGCTCACCATCCAGCTCAGGGATGGCGATGTCGTGCTGGAGTCCGGCGAGTTGTTCGTGGTTCCCCGCGGGGTCGAGCACTGCCCCGTAGCGGACGAGGAGACCGCGGTCCTCTTGTTCGAACCGGCAGGGACGCTCAACACCGGTGACGTGGGCGGGCCGCTGACCAAGGCGGTCGAGAATCTCGACTGACGTGGAAGGCTGGGTGAGGCTGCGGCTGCGGCTGCGAGAGGGCGTCCACTCCGGCGGACGCCTTACTCGCCACCGATGCCCGAGCGTTGGCGTTCTCCGCGTTCAGCAGCCGACACGTCCTGGTGGCGGGCGTCGGCGTTGCGCCGGCGCAGGCAGGCGTACAGGGCCGGGGCCTGCACAGGGCGGTCGGGGCGGTCGGGGCGGTCGGGGCGGTCGGGGCGGTCGGGGTGAAGCACAACCGGACCTTGTACGTTTTCGCCCGGCGGCGGATGTCGGCGCTGCCGTGCGCGGACAGGCTGTCCAGAAGCACACGGATCGGCGCGCCGCCGTTCCGGGCCGCACGAATCGGCTTCGGGGCGCGCGGCTTGTCGGCGGCGCCCGTCCAGCAACGGCGCGGCGCATCCGGTGCGGGCGGCCCCGCTCGGACCGGCACCGACGACTGCATCCTGCGCACCGTCCGCCCCCACCGCGCCCCACCGGCTGCAGCGGACCGTCACCGATCCGACAGGTCCGCTGTCGCGGTCCGAGGTCCGAAATCCGACCCGCGCCCCGGTGCCCGCGCTGCGCACCGCACGACCCTGCCGCCGGCACATGCGGCTGCACCAGGCACCCCCGCATCCGCGGCCCACGGGATTGGCACAGGTGGCGGGGGGGTAGAAGGCCCGCGGGCCGGTTCGGCAGGTCGAGGGCCGCTCGCGGCGCGGGCGGATCGGAGGCTGCGAGTGGACCACACGACGGCATTCATCCCGGACCGGATGGTCGGAGTCATAGCCGTGGGCAGCAGCGGCCTGGTCACCACATGGGGAGACGCGGCACCGCTTCTGCTCGGGTACACCGCGGACGAGGTGGTCGGCCGGCCCGTTGCGGACCTGCTGGCACCGGACGCCGACCGCGCGGCGATGGCAGCCGCGCTACGGCGATGCCCCACCGGGGAGAGCCTTCGGGACGTCCTGCCGGTCCGGAGCCACGACGGCCACCGTGTGGGCCTGATGGCCAGGGCCTGGCCCATCGAGACAGAAGGCGGCCGGAACTGGTTCGGCTTCTTCGCCGCGGCTGAGGTGGTCGAGCGGTGGGACACCGACCGGGCCGTGGTGGACGGGCTGTTCACTCAGGCGCCGATCGGTCTGGCCGTCATGGACACCCGCCTGCGGTTCCTCCGCATCAATGACGCTCTGCAGCGGATCCACGGCATCCCGGCGGAGAAGGCGCTGGGACGACGCATCACCGCCCTGTTTCCCGGCTCCGAGGCCGAGCGGATAGAGAGCAGGATACGCCGGGTGCTGGAGACCGGCGAGCCGGTCACCATGGAGCACCGGGCTCCGGTACCCGCCCTGCAGGGGTGGAACCGGCAGTGGAGCGTCACGTCGTTCCGGCTGGTCGGCCCAGGCGGCACGGTCCTCGGTGTCGGCTCCGCGATCGTCGAGGTCACCGAACGCAACCGGGCCCGGGACCGGCTGGTGCTGCTCAACGAGGCCGCAGAGCGGATCGGCAGCACCCTGGACGTCACCCGTACCGCCGCCGAACTCGCCGAGGTGACCGTCCCGAAGCTCGCGGACTACGTCGCGGTGGACCTGCTGCAGGGCATCTCCTCCGGCGAGGAGTCCCGGCCCGGCCCCGTGTGCGGCGGTGCCGTACTGCAACGTGCAGCCATCCGGTCCGTACTGCCGCACGCCCCCGAGGCCAGCTATGAGCCCGGCGAACTGATCACCTTCCACCCGTCCACCCCCCAGGCGCAGGCGCTGGCCACCGGCACGGCCGTGCTGCTGCCCGACCTGGACGGCTCCGAGGACTGGCTGACCCACGACCGCCACCGGGCCGGGAAGATGGCCACAGCCGGCATCCACTCCGTGCTGGTCGTGCCGCTGCGGGCCCGGGACGTCACCCTCGGGGTCGTCCACTTCTACCGATGGCAGCGTCCCGACCCCTTTGAAACCGACGACGTCACCGCCGCCGAGGAGGTCGTGGGCCGTGCCGCCGTCTGCGTCGACAACGCCCGCCGCTACACCCGCGAACGCCGTGCCGCACTCACGCTCCAGGGCAGCCTGCTCCAGGTCACCACACCCCCTCTCACAGCCGCGGACACCGCCCACCGCCATCTGACGGCCGTCGGCGGCGCCGGGGTCGGCGGCGATTGGTTCGACGTCATCCCGCTCTCCGGCGCCCGCATCGGGCTGGTCGTCGGCGACGTCCCCGGCCGCGGCAGCCACGCCGTCGCCGACGCCGCCCGCCTGCGCACCGCCGTGCGCGCCCTGGCCCAGCAGGACCCCTGCCCCGACGAACTGATCACCCAGCTCGACGGCATCGTCACCCAGGCGGCGGAGACGGAACCGGCCCCCGGGGCCCCGGCGACGGGCATCGGCAGCACCTGCCTGTACGCCGTCTACGACCCCGTCGCCCACCACTGCGTCCTCGCCGCTGCCGGACACCCGCCACCCGTGGTCGTCCACCCGGACGGGACCACCCAACTGCTCGACCTTCGCGTCGGCCCCACGTTGGGCCTCGGTGGTGTGTGTGCCGTTCGAGACCACCGACGTGGACCTGCCCGAGGGCAGCATCCTGGCCCTGTACACCAACGGCCTGCTGCGCGGGGAGACCGGCCGGGGTGACATCGACAGCTCACTGCTCTCCCTGCAGCACGCCCTGGCCCACCCCCACGGGGGCCTGGAGCAGACCTGCGAGACTGTCCTCGACACCCTGCTGCCGGGCCGTGCCCCGCAGGACGACGCGGTACTGCTGCTCGCCCGCACCCACGCCCTGGGCCCGGACCGGGTCGCCACCTGGGACCTCCCGCTCGACCCGGCGGTCGTCGGACGCGCCCGCTCACTGACCACCGACCGGCTCGCCGCCTGGGGACTGGACGACCTCGCCTTCACCGCGGAACTGGTGGCCAGCGAGCTCGTCACCAACGCCGTCCGCTACGCCCAGGCCCCCCTCCAGTTGCGCCTGATCCGGGCCGCCGCGCTCATCTGCGAGGTCTCCGACGCCAGCAGCACCTCTCCGCACATGCGCCAGGCCGCGGACACCGACGAGACCGGTCGCGGACTGTTCATGATCGCCCAACTCGCCAAACGCTGGGGCACCCGCTACACCCTCAACGGCAAGACCATCTGGGCCGAGTGCGTGCCCCTGTGACGGTCATGACTCCGGTACGGGCGCCGGTACGGGCGGCAGTCACCCCGGCCGCCGTCGGCCCGGTAGGCGTCCGAGCACCTCGAGGACGGTGGCGTGGGCCATGCCGCCGCCGCCCTCACGGCGGCGGCATCCCCGTGCCGGACCCTGCGTCACTTTCGCCAGAACAGGTGGTGCGCCACACCGCTCGGACTGGGCACGACCTCGAGCTGGAACCGGTCGAGCAGCTCATCGGGTGACTCCCAGAGTCGCACCCCGGATCCGAGCTCCACTCCCGAGACCACGACATGCATGGCGTCGACGAGGTCGGCATCAAGGAACTGCCGGATGGTGGTGGCCCCTCCACCGAGCCGGACGTCCCTGCCCTGCGCTGCCTCCCGTGCCTGTTCGAGGACCGTGGCCGGGTCACCGTCGACAAAGTGGAATGTGGTGTCGGAGAGCGAGAAGGAGGGGCGCTTGTGGTGGGTCATGACGAACACCGGGGTGTGGAACGGCGGCTCGGCGCCCCACCAGCCACGCCAGTCATGGTCGTGCCAGGGCCCGCGCTGGGGCCCGAACTTGTTGCGGCCCATGATCTCGGCGCCGATATTGCGTTCGAAGTCCCGCGTGAAGTAGTCGTCCAGGCCACGACTCCCCCCGAGGTCGGTGCGCATGGGCCAGCTCGCCGTGGCACCGGCCCAGGAGAACATCTCCTCGGGATTGGCATGGCCGAACGGCCTCTCGAGACTCTGGTGCTCGCCGGCACCGTATCCGTCACGGGAGACGGTGAAGTTCATGACTCTGAGCAGCTGACTCATATGTTTCCTCCTGAGATTCCGTCGCATCCTCGTGTGACGATGCGCCCCACACCATGACGACGAACGGGACATGGCCGGATCGACAGTCTGCGTCAGTCCTTTCACGATATGCGCGGACGTCGCGCCGGATGGTCCACCCCCTCCCGCCACCGAGCACACGCACGACCGGGGGGCCCTGTCGCTGCATCCGGGCCCGGAGCGGCACCGTGAAGTGACGGGCCCGGGTGCGGGCCATAGGGCGGGACGCCGTCACACGGGTGGCGCGACCTTGCGGCGCGCGATGGACCTGCGTAGCGCTTCCACCAGTTCGTCCTCCGTCATGGCCCCGCAACGTAGGCCCGACCACTGACACCCAGGTGCGTACGCCGCCCCAGGGGCGTCGGCGACAGGCCGGCGTCGGCCCGCGCACCGTTGGACCGACCGGCGGCTGCGAAGACCGTGGCGGGAGCCGCCAAGCGCAGCCGCCGGCTTGGTCGACAGCGGGGTCCGGGCGGCAGGTACCGACGCTCAGTGGCTGCTTACTCCGGCAATTCCGGTTACTGGAAAGGTAAGTGACACCACGTCATGCCGTCCGAGCCCTTTGGACGGGCCGCCGGGCAGGGAGACGGCACGGATGTGTCCGCCCAGATCGGACACATAGGCGATGCCGGCGGCATGGTCGACGGCCAGCCCGATTGCCTCCGCGAAGCCACTCGCCAGGATCCGCGGAGGCTCGCCCGGCGCTCCCGCCGCCGGGATCGTGGCCCGGTTGAGCGTGTTGCCGCCCGGCGGTGCGCCGCGGTCGGTCCAGTAGAGCCAGTCGCCGTCGAGGTGCAGGTCGATCGGCTCGGGCAGGTCGGACCAGAGCAGTTCGATGTCCGTGCGCCGCTCCGGGCTCTCCCCGGCCGGGAGGTCCAGGCCGGCCCGGAATATGCGACCCTTGCCGCCCTTGGCGGGGCCCTTCTGCGTCCAGTACAGGTGTCCGCGTACGGGGTCCACCGCCACGCCCACGCACTCCTGGGAGATCTCGCCGGGCGGGTTGACCACCAGGTCGGCCAGACCGCTGCCGTCCGTACGAACCCGGCTGACCCGGCAGCCCTCCCGGTCGCACCAGTACAGGAACCCGGCACCGTCCGAGGTCAGCTGCTTGCCGGTGGTGATCGTGCCGGGCCGGACCACGTCCCGCCGGCCGGTGCCGTCCAGGTGCATCGCGTGCAGGCCGCCGTTGCGCCGGGAGAAGTCGTGCGCGGCCTCCCCCGCGCCCTTGGCAGAATCGACCGTCGGCGTGCCCATGGTCGTCCAGTACACGGTCCCGGACTCGACCACAATCCCGTCCGGGAACGGGCCCGCGTCCGCGACCAGGGTCTCCACCCGTCCGTCCGCGACACCGACGCGCAGAACGCTCCCGGGCACGATCGCCAGCACCATCAGTTCGTCCCACACCTCGGCGGCCCTCGCATCTCTCCTCGGCGGTCTCCCTGCACCTTCCATCGCAGTCCAGTCCGCGCTGCCGCGCGAATCCCGTTGGACCGCCCGGTGGAAGGGAACCCAGGCACACGGGCCAAGGACAGCGGAGAGGCGGAGAGCGGCCCGGGCCGGCGCCTCCCGCGGGTGTTCCGGGGGCGCCGCCCTCGGCACAACCTTCTCCGGTCGCTGTCCGGCGAAGGTTGTGCCGAGACTGGGGTAACCGGTGTCCGCCGTCGTCACAGCTGTCACGAAAGCAGGCATGATCATGGGATTCGCGCTTCCCACGAACATCGAGAACCGTCCGGTCGCCGTGATCGGGGCAGGCACCCTCGGCCGCAGGATCGCGCTGATGTTCGCCGTCCGGGGCGGGCTGGTCCGGATCTTCGACAAGTCCGCGCCCGCGGGGGAGGCGGCGCGGAAGTACGTCGAGAAGAACGTGGCCCGGGTCGCCGCGAGCATCGAGGGTGGCAAGCCGGGCCGGGCCGTCGTCACCAACGACCTGGCCGAAGCCCTCGCCGAAGCGTGGCTCGTGGTCGAGGCCGTGCCTGAGCACCTGGACCTGAAGAAGCAGATCTTCGGGGAACTCGACCGCATCGCACCGCCCGACACGATCCTGGCCAGCAACTCCTCGTCCTATGCGTCGGACGAGTTCATCGACCGGGTCGAGCACCCCGAGCGGGTGCTGAACGTGCACTTCTACATGCCGCCCGCACAGAACGCCGTCGACCTCATGTCCGACGGCCGCACGGACCCCGGCATCATGGAACTGCTCAAGAGGGAGCTGCCCCGGTACGGGGTGTTCCCGTTCGAGGCGCAGAAGAAGTCAACGGGCTTCATCTTCAACCGGATCTGGGCGGCCATCAAGCGTGAAGCCCTCGAGGAGGTGGCCGAGGGGGTGTCCACCCCGCAGGACATCGACGAGATGTGGAAGATCAACACGGGCATCCCCACCGGGCCCTTCCAGATGATGGACCAGGTCGGCCTGGACGTGGTCCTGGACATCGAGAACCACTACGCCGCCGAGAACCCGAACCTGCCCACAGGGCCTCGTGAACTGCTGAAGAAGTACGTCGACGCCGGCCACCTGGGCGTCAAGACCGGACAGGGCTTCTACACCCACACCCATCGGGGCTGACGTTTCCGGGCAGACGGGGCGGCACGACGGCGCTGCTCAGGCTGTAAGGCCGTCGATCTTCACGGGAAGGTGGCGGGGGCCGCGCAGCACTGCGTTGGCGCGGTACGGCGGCGGGTCCTCGAGCAGCCCGGAGAACCTGACCCGGCGGAACAGCTCGGGCACAGCCGCATGCAGCTCAATACGGGCGAGCGGCGCGCCGAAGCAGTAGTGGATGCCGGTGTAGAAACCCAGGTGCTCGTTGTCCTTGCGGTCGGGATCGAACCGGTCGGGGTCCTTGAAGCGCTTGGGGTCGCGGTTGGCCGCGGCCAGCATGAGCCAGATCGGCGAACCCTTGGGGATCGTGGTGCCGGCGACATCGATGTCGGCCAGGGCGGTGGTCCACGGAACGAACTGGACCGGGGGCTCGTACCGCAGCACTTCCTCGATGAGCGGGACCGCCAGGCCCGGATCCCTCTGGAACCGCTCAAGGATGTCCGGGTGGCGCAGCAGGGTGAGGGTCGTGTTGGTGATGGCGTTGACGGTGGTCTCATGGCCGGCGACCAGTAGCAGCACCGCGGTGGCCTCCAGGTCCGCCGGTGTCATGGTGGGGGCGAGCGCGCTGAGCATCCCGGGGCCGGGGTGGCGGCGTTTGGTCTCGATCAGGTCGCCCAGGTAGGCCCCCAGGTCCTGGCGGGCCCGCTGCGCCTTGTCCTCGCCGTTGCCGGTGTGGGTCCCGGGATCGATTCCGGACGCCAAGGCGTCGGCCCAGCCGTGGAAGCGCGGCTCGTCCTCGCGCGGCACGCCGAGGACCTTGCAGATGGCGGTGACGGGAAGGGGGTAGGAGAAGTCCTCGACGATGTCGACCTGGTCCTTGCCTTCGAAGGCGTCGAGCAGCTCCGTGACGGCCTTGGTCAGGTCTCCGCGCAGATCGTCGAGGAACCTGGGGCTGTGCGGGGGGCCGAAGGGCCGGTTGATGGTGTCCCTCAGCTGGTCGTGCAGGGGCGGGTCGGTGAAGATGAACCCCGGGCGGCAGGCCGCTCTCCTCCGCCGGTTGCCCGACACGGGCGTAGCCGGCCGGACGGTTGCTCGTGTCGTTGCTCAGCCTCGGGTCGTTGGCCAGGCTCCGCACCTCGTAGTAGGTGCTGACCAGGTAGGTGCCGTCGTCCTCCCGCCTGACGGGCTTCTTGCGCAGTTCCGCATAGAGCGGGTACGGATCGGCCCGATTGGCGTAGTCGGTGATCTGCGCGACGATGGTGGCGGGCGTCATGGTGGCTCCTGAGGGCTCCGGGCGGCACTGGGCCGATGGTCAGGCATGCGACGGAACGAACTCGACACGCCGCTCGCTCGGTGAGTGGCCCGTCAGCGTGACCGTGGCCCCGTGGGTGGGCAGATGGGGATCCGGGAAGGCCGGATCGACCGGCTGCAGCGTCTGGGTGCGGCGGTCGACCGTGCGGTACTCCGGCGGGAAGGGCGCTCCGGCCGCTATCTGCTGCTCGTAGAACCCCAGCCACTTGGCCCCGTCGAAGGACACAGCGGCGATGACGCGGCCCCGGTACCCGTACACCGCGACGAACCGTTCCTCGCTGAGCGTCCCCTGGGCGACGACCAGCTGGTCGCCCAGCGGGGGAACACCCACCGACTTGATGCTGACACCGAACTGGGAGGACCAGAACATCGGCAGCCACAGGTGCGGACGACGCTCCGGACCTGCACAGATCATGTTGTGGGCGGCGATCTCGGCCTGTTCGACCGCGTTGCCCCAGTGCTCCAGCGACAGGAACTGGTAGTCGAACAGCGGATGCGGGCTGCGTGCGACATCACCGGCGGCGTAGATGTCATCGGTGACGATGCCGTTGACGTCGAACACCCGGCATCCGGCGTCGCATGCGATCCCCCGGGGGCCCGCGGCCAGTCCCGAGCCGGCGAGCCAGTCCGTGTTCCGGACGGCGCCGAGCGAGACGACCGCCACGTCCACGTCCATCGCCGAACCGTCGGACAGATGGGCGCGCCTGAGCCGCCCCACATAGTCACCTTCGAGGGCAGTGACGCTGATGCCGCAGCGCAGGTCGACCCCGTGCCTGCGCTGCATCCGCTCCGCGACCGCGCCGATCACCCCGCCGAGTGCGCCCACCAGCGGTGCCGGGCCGCGTTCGGCGACCGTGACCTCCAGGCCCAGCTCCCGGCAGGCAGAGGCGACCTCGGAGCCCGTGAACCCGGCGCCGATCACCAGCACGCGGGACACGCCCCCGGTCAGCTTCCGGTACAGACGTACGGAGTCGTCGCGGGTACGCAGCACGAACACCCCGTCGAGCGCGGCCTCCTCCGGGTGGAACCAGGGCCGCGCCCTGGTCCCCGTGGTGATCAGCAGACGGTCGTAGGGGACGGTGTTGCCGTTCGCCAGACGCACCTGCTTGGCGTCCCGGTCCAGACCCTCGGCGGCGACGCCCAGACGCCATTTGGCATCGATGTCGCGCCGCCTCGGCAGGGCCGTGTCCTCGGCCCGCGCCCGCCCGAGCAGCGCCTGCTTGGACAGCGGCGGCCGGTCGTAGGGTTCGTACGGCTCGTCGCCGATCATGGTCAGCTTTCCGGTGAAGCCCTGGTCACGCAAGGTCTCCGCCGCACGCAGACCGGCCAGCGAGGCGCCGACGACGACGATGCGGCCCCGGCGCCGCAGGACCTCGACCTCCGTCTCAGCCGACATGGGGCTCTACCCCCTTCGTCGGCTCATCGGAGCAGTCGACAAGGATGGCCTGGACCGGGCAGGCGGCAGCGGCCTTCTCCACCCGGTCACGCTGCGCCTCATCGAAGCGGGGCGAGAACAGCAGCGCTTCCTCGCCATGCAGAGCGAAGACGTCCGGGGCGAGAAAGACGCACTGCGCGAATCCCTGGCACCGGTTGAGATCGACGACAAGCCTCATCGGGAACCCGCTCTCCGCGCGGGCCACGGCAGCCCCGAACTCCGCGGCCCTCCGCTCTCGGTCCATACGGTTGGTCGGCGTGCCTCTCCTCCAGCATCGACCTTTCCGGAGCGGGCTTCAAGGCGCGGGTGTCCTGTCGGTCCTCGCCCGCGCCGACGACCCCGCCGCAGCCGGGAAGCCCACCCACCGCCGGAGCCTCCCGCACGCCTGTGATCTGCACGAACGTTAGGTCAGGCAGATCCGGCGTCGAATCCTCACACACAACTCATGCGTGCGTCGAGGCCGGCCTCCCCCGGAAGGTGCAAGCGGATACAGACCGCGCCGCAGTGTCTCTGCACATGGTTGCCACTGCCGAGCGGTGATGGGTGACCATCAGGACATGGGCGTCCCTCAGCTGCTCGAAGCAGCTTCCCTTCCGGTCCCCTAAACGGCTGCTACCGAGAACGACATCACAGTCCGCGATGTCTGGGACTGTCTCGTCCATGACGAGTGGGAAGTCGCTCTCGGCCTTCTGGAAGAACTCGGGAACGTCGACCCGCTGCCACTCAGGTTCTGGGAGACGCTCGCCGACGCTGCTGAGCAGATGCACCTTGAACGAAGCTCGGCCTGGTGTCACTGGCGTTGCTCCGAGCTCCGCAACGGCCTCCGAAGCACGACGCCGGACCTCCATCCTCGGCTCCGGCGTCCTCCGGCCCATGTGGGACATCGGAAACCGATCACCCAGCGGCGCGCGAGCAGTCAATGCCGCCGGGATGTGGGTTGAGAAGGCACCCGTACTGGAACCTGGCGGACAGGCCTGCGTTCGCCTCGTGCCCCACAATCCTTCCCAGTGGCAGCATGTCAGGACCGGACAGCAGATCACCATGCACGAAGGTCCAACGGTGCCCGGCACCACAACCATCCTCGAAGTCCACGCCCCCGAGCGAACCGTACCGGTCACCTGACCGCCCAGCGGGGTTATCCCCACGTCAGCCCGGCTCTCTCAGACGGGGATGTCGGGCCGGGCCCCGGTACGGCCGTCCCTGCTGCCGGACATCGTGCCTGACCGTGGCTCCCGCTCCGCACCACTGCTCTCGCTGATGCAATCACTCTGCCGTCAGCCCGGGAAAACCCGTCGAGTGCCGCCACTTCCCGCCCTATCCTGACTGAATGCCACATGCAAAGACGTCGTACGTCTGCCTGCCCTGCCGGGCTTCCTACAAGCAGCCGTACCTTGGCGATCACGAGCGGCTCTGCCCGCGCTGCGCTGAGCCGCTGATTCATGTCGGCTCTGCTTTCGCCGCGCCGCGGCGGCGTGACGAGGCCGGCTGGCGAGTCCTCACGGTCCTGCTGCACTCCGGCGTTCGGTTTCACAAGAGTTGCTGCGGTGGGCCTGGATATCGGCCACGGACGCTGAGCGAGGTAAAGGAGCGAATGGCATACGCTCGCACCAGCGGCGAGCCGTTCGCCAAGGCGCTGCTGCGTTGGGAGCTGCCCTCCAAGTGACCGCCCGGCTGGTCGCCCGGGCGCTGGACGAGGGAACCTCCGCCCGGTGGGTCGCGAGCGACGAGGTCCACCCCGGATGGGTAGTGGAAGGGCGGTCCGTTCGGACCGGCATCACAGCCGGGGTAGGCGAAGCCGGCCGGATTTGAACCGGCGTCCTCGCGATTTTGGAGACCGCGCGCGACGACCTCTGCGCTACGGCTTCGCCCGGCCGGGATCCTAGCCCACTGCGTTCGGGCCAGACTCGGTTTCTGGCACTCTCGGCCTGCCAGGCTGAGGAACGGTTGAGTCCGCTGCCGTCCTCTGGAACTGGTCGGCAGCGTGTGCCACCTGTGGTGCAGTGACCGTTGTCTGTCGGCGTTGGTCGTCCGTGATCCGCCTCTTACAGCCCCGTGTCGGCCCCGGGATTGTGCGTACCTCAGTCGCCGCCGTCGACGCGACGAGCCTTGGAAGACGCTCTGCCCCAGATCAGAGGCACCCCACCGAGCGCGATGAGCACCAGGGCCACGGTGGAGAGATCCGCCCTCGTTCCGGGCGAGAAGCCGAGGAGCGCGGGCCCGCCGTCCAGGAGAAAGCCACCACCCATCGCCACCCAGCCCCAGCCGACCACAGGAGATCCCGCATATGCCGCGCTTCCCCGGCCGTTCAGGGCAAACACGCCCCGGACTACAAGACAACAGCCGGGCAGCAACATGAACCATGCAGACACGCACGGACACTATCGCGGGACTGTGCAGCAGCTTCGGGCGGTGTGCACCGAGCTCGGCAGCTCATGAGTCCCACTCGTCGCAGTACTCCATGCGGATCTCGCGCGCGTCGCCGAGAATGCCGTCATTGGAGTGGAGTTCTGTGCAGAAGTACGGGTAGCTCGGGTGGACGGGGACGTGGCAGGGACCGTCTCGGGCAACGTCGAGGAAGTGCTGGGCGGTCTCCCTGAACACCTTCGCGCTGCCGGTCATGAACAACGTCTCGGCGTGGAGATGCTGGTGGAACAGGTCCCGGTTCTCCCGGTAGTGCCGTGCCTCGTAGTCGATCACGGCTTCATCCGTGTCTCCTGGGGCGGGCAGCGTCACGGTCTGCGGACGGCCCGGGCCGAGTCTCCCGCGTATCTCCTTCCACTTCGAGGGCGCGAACTGCAGCGAGTGATGTAGCAGCACGAGATCGAGCTGACGCATGCCGTTCTCCGGCAGTTCGCGGGAGGGGGCCCGGTTGCCGCGTATCGGCAGGTGAACCAGTGAGCGCGGTGAAGAGGCAGCGAGTGCCCATAGACCGCCGATTCGCCGCGCGGCGTCTTGATCGAGATAGAGGTCCAGGTGTCGATCGTGGTCGGCGAGCACGGCGCGGGCCAGTGGCTCGGCTGGTCGGATCACTTTGAACTCCATAGATCCGAGGCGTGCCTGGTGGATTGTGATGGGCAGTTTCATCGGTTCTCCGGGACACGGCGGCTGATATCGGCGGCGTGGGTGGCCCAGTCGCCGGCGGATGCCTTCTGCCACTGGGCCGCGACGGCCGAGCATACGGGCGACATCCATTGATCACGGTGTCCGGGAGTCGTGGGATCGCATCGACACCTGGCTGACGGCGTACGTCCGCAAGGCCCCGATCAGGCAGGCGGTGGATGCGGGACGCCTCCATGCGGTGGAGGCCGAACTGGCGGTCACACTCCCTGCCGATGTGCAGGAGTGGTGGGCCCTGACCAACGTCAGCGCCGACTACTGGATTCCCGGATCGTCCGCGCCGGCGGAGCTGGAAGAGGCCTTGGAGGCACGGGAGATCTGGCGGCACTCCCGCCACCGAGCAACACCTGCTCTCACCACTCACGAACAAGGCCGGCCCCGGTTGGCGGGTCCGCTTGCCGGCTGGGTGCGGCCATGGGTCAGCACCGCGACGTGGGACCCCCGTGTGGCGTCCAGGGTCGCCTTCAGGCGACGGGCCAGATACTCCGGCACCATCTCCAGAGCCTCCTCCGGGGGGAAGAAGCCGGCGGCGCGAACCTCGCTGCGCTGGAGCGGCAGAGCGGCCGGGTCGACCGCCTCCTTGGGGCGGGCGGCGTAGACGAGTGCCAGCAGAGTGCGTCCGTAGACGTCCTTGGGCACGGTGTCGACCGTCAGGAGCCGGCCGAGGTCCGCTGCGATCCCGAGTTCCTCCTGCAGTTCGCGGAGGACTCCGTCAGCCGGGGCCTCGTCCTCGATCATGCCGCCGGGCAGGTCCCAGCCTTCCTTGTACACCGGGTCGACGAGGAGCACCCGGCCCTGCTCGTCCAGGATCAGTGCGTCAGCGGCCATCAGCGGTGCGGGATGGGCAGCGAGATACCCTGTCAGGGACGCCGCCCCCTCCGTCTCACCACAGTCGGCCTGCTCCGCTGCCCGCTCCCCAGGTGGTGCGACGGCCGGATCCCGGTCGTCGCTCTGCTGCAGCGCCCACAGCTTGGCCAGCTCGCCGTCCGGGATGGCCAGGAGTTCGTCCAGAGTGCCTTGCTCAATGACCTGCCCGGCCTTGAGGACGACGACGCGGTCCAGGTACCGCAGGCATGAGAGGCGGTGGGTGACCAGTACTGTGGCACGTCCTCGGGACTGCCGCCGAAGCCCGGTGATGATCGTGTGCTCTCCTTGGGCGTCGAGCGCACTTGTCGGTTCGTCCATCACCAGCAACCGCCCCCGGCGGTAGAACGCCCGTGACAGGGCCACCCGCTGCCACTCCCCACCGGACAGGTCGCTGCCACCCCAGAAGACCCTTGCCATCATCGTCTGCAGGCCGTGCTTCAGCTTCGCGATCACCATGTCGGCGCCGGCCGCCCGCGCCGCTTCCACCACGTCGTCGGTGCCGCCGTGGGGCTGGCCGAGGGTGATGTTGGCCTCCAGGGTCAGCGGGAACCGCGCGTACTGCTGGGGGACATAGGACACCTGCTTCCACAAGGCTTCAGGTTCCAGCTCCCGGACATCGACGCCGTCCCAGGTAATGCGGCCGTCCGCGGCGAGCAGCAGCCCGGACAGCAGTTTGGAAAGGGTGGTCTTGCCGGAGCCGTTCATACCGACCAGGCCGACGATCTCCCCGCGCCGCACCTCGAAGTCGACGTCGGACAGAGCCGGGCCGTCGGATCCGGGATAGCTGAAGGAGACACCCTCGGCTCGGAACATCTGCGTGTCGCCGGGGACGCTGCTGCCCCTGGCGAGGCGGTGGCCACCGACTTCGTTGAGGAAGGAGCGCCAGTCCGCCAGGTACGCCCCGGTGCGGTAGAGCCGGGAGGCCGCCACGACCATCCCCCACAACGCGGTGCTCACGCTCTGCAGGGCGATCACCGCCGCGCCCGCGCGGGCCACCGATATCTGATGGCCAATCAGCAGCGCGACCAGGCCTGCCCAGAGCAGCAGCGTGGTCAGCCCGGACACCGCCGAGCCGACCGCTGCGACCTTCGCGGACCGCCAGGCCGCCGCCCGCTCGCTCGCGCGCACCCGGTCGGCGTGGTGGAGGTAGCGCTCCATCAGGTGGCCGACCATCGTCCCGGCCCGGATCTGGTCCGCCGGGTACTTGTCGGTCAGGTACCAGCGCAGCGCACCCATCATCCGCCGGTCCGCGGTGGTCGCCTGGTAGGAGGTGTACTCGATGTGCAGGCTGCGGACCAGCGAGATCCACCGCGGCACGATCCCCAGCGCGAGCAGCGGCAGCAGCAGGGGGTGCAGGACCGTGACCACCAGCGAGGCCGCCACCAGCGACGCAGCGGCCGCGATCAGGTCCTGTGTGCCCGACACCAGCTCGGACGCCTCCACTGCGCCGCGTTCGGCTGCATCGAGGCGGTCGCCGAATCCCGCGTGGTCGAACGCCACCAGCTCGGCCGAGTAGGTGGCGGTCAGCAGCATCGACTCGGCCTCGGCCGACAGCTGGGGCGCCACCCGGCGGGAGAGCGCGGCAACGGTCACCCCGAGCAGCGCCCGCGCCGTACCCGCCCCGCCCAGCACCAGCAGCGCCGGCAGGGCCACGTGCAGGCGAACGGTGATGGCCCCCGGACCGATCAGCACGCCGATTGCCCGGGTGGTGGCCAGCAGCCCGGCTGCCTGCAGAGTGCCGGTGGCGGCCTGGCACACCAGCAGCACGATCACCGCGGGACGGTCGACTCGCCACGCCAACGCGAACGCGTCCCTGAGCAGGGCCGGGAGCCGACCGGAGATCGTGGCCACCGACGCACCGCGTAAGGCTTTCTCCGCGCTGTCCCAGCCCAGACTGATCCCGTAGTCCTCCTCGGCTGTCTCTTCCGCACCGACTGCGTCGTCGCCCTTCACCGTGCTCAACGCTCCACCCCCATGCGGTCCTCTCCCTGTCCCGCGCATCGTTCGTCAACTGGGCGCTGAGGCCGGCTGTCGGCCCGCACCGTGGCGGTGTCCGTGTGGAGCCGCTGCTCGTCCCGGCGCCCGGTGCCCAGGGAGGTCCGCGGGAGCGGGCGGTGGCCGCGGGAGCCCTCCGGCCATCGACAGCCGGCCCGATCGAGCCGGGCCCTCCCGCCGCCCGCTGCGGTCACCGCGCTCACCAGCCCAACTCCGTGTAGGTACGGCCTGCGCGGATCCCGTCGATGGCCGCCCTCGCGTAGGGGACGACCGGGGCGGGAAGGCCGTCCGGATCCCACCACTGCCAGGCCAGGCACTTGTCCGGCTCGCGCACCTCCGGCATGCCCGTCCAGCGGTGCGCCCGGAACACCATCTGCATCCTCGGCCGGTCGCCTGCTCGGTCGACCAGGTGCACCGCGTGCGCGAACTCCACGTCGGCGGGGTGGATGACCAGGCCGGCCTCCTCGAAGGCCTCCCGCACGAGGCAGCTGACGGCCGACTCCTGCTCGCAGTGTCCGGCGAGGAAGTGCCAGGTGTTCCCGGCGTAGGCCGAGTCCGGGTGGCGCAGCCCCAGCAGGACCCGGCCCTGGTCGTCCTCCAGGTACAGGTGAGCGCCGATCACCGTGAGCGCCGTACCGCCGCCACTCGACGGCGGCAGCGGGCGTGGGCGGGGCGCGAGCGCCTGCTGCTTCGCATGCCGGTGGATCAGGTCGCGTGTCGAGTCGCTCAGCCGCAGCCGGTGCAGCAGCTCGGGGGGACACCAGTGCAGCAGCACGCCTTCGCACAACCGGAGGGCGGCGGGATCCCCGTTCCAGCGGCCGGCGAAGACCTGAACGGGCACGGAGAGGCCCTCCGTGCTGATCGCCCTCTCCACGGCGAAGGGCTCCAGGACCCGAAGTGCCAGGCCGGGAACCTCCTCGCCGAGCTCACGTCGCAGCGTCTCCTCCAGCGACCGGTCCACCGTCTCGCGGCCGCCGCCGAGCAACGCGAACGCACCCGGCTCGCAGATGTCCGGGTAGTTGTCGCGCAGGTGCAGCAGATACCGCCCCTGGTCGTCGAAGATCAGCACGGATGCATTCACCGGCTCCGGCCGGCCGTCGAGCGCGGAGTCGAGCAGCTTGGCCCGCAGCGTGGGCGAGCCGACCTGCTCGAAGGGACGCCACTCGATCCCAGAGGCCTCCTCGGCCTCCGGTGTGGTCCCGGGACGTCCGTCGGCGAGGTAGAAGGCGAACCTCACGTCGTAGTGCTGATCCGCCGGCTCACCCTTGGCCGGGCTGCCACCGACGCGCTGGACGTCGATGTCGATCGGCATCCCGAGCAGCTGCGGGGTCAGGCACAGCTCACCGGCCGCGATCCCGGCTGCTTCCGAGAGCTCGCGGAGTGCCGCCGCCAGTAGAGCCTGGTCACCCGCCTCAAGGTGCCCGCCCGGGGCTGGCGCCTGGCCGCCGGCCTTGTGCTGGATGTGCAGCACGCGCCGGTCGCGGTCGATCACGACGGCGCTGCAGGTGATGTGCCCCGGCAGCGTGGCCCGGCAGGTGGGGTCCGTCCCGGTGTCGAGCGCGGCCAGCAGATCTTCCAGCTCGCCGTGCTCGGCTGGGTGGCGCTCCAGGTACGCGAGCACCGGTCCGCGGAGATCTGATCGGGTGGTCCAGGGCATGTGATCACCTCTCAGAGCAAGAGCACATGCCTCAGCGGTGTGCTCAGCGGCAGGAGTCGAGGACGGCATGGACGCGGGCGTGCGTGCGCGTGCGGGAGAGGTGGTCTGCTCACCGTCGTCACAGGGTCCGCAACCTCCCTTGGATGATGACCGTCGGCACTCGGATGAACGCATGAGGTAACCATCCCAGGCGCCACCGACACTCCTCCAGCCCCGACCTCTCATGATGGGCCGTCAGTTATGATTGACGGTTGATCTGCCGTCCCGGAGCGGGCGCGGGCATGGCGGCGGCCCGGCTGTCGCACCGGGTGGACGCCGGATATTGCCTTGCGGTGGGGTGGACACCGACACCACCATTCAGACACTCATCGCCTCGCCGGGCCGGGCCGGGCCGAGTTCGGTCGGGAGCTGTCGCAGCCCTCGCCGATCCGGACGTTCGAGGAGCCCGCGGTGTCGGCGGCAGCGTTGTTGTTGCTCACGGGCGGGAGTTCCCCGAGAGCGGCCATGAGTGAGGCACTCGCACTCGACGAGGAGGCACGTTGTCAGGCGTCCGGGGCCGGGGCGCAATCGCCCACGACCTCGACGACGAGGAGCGGGCGTGACCGCGGAACCTTCCCAGCAGTACGCCGACCTGAGCCGCCCGGAGGGGGCGTGACACTCCTCGTCGCACACCGCCCGGGCGGCCGATCTCATCGTCGTTCTGGACCGCGGCGTGGTCGTCGAGGTCGGCACCCACGACACGCCGAGTCAGACCGAGGGACCCCCCGCCGAGCTGCTCCGCCCGCAGGCCCGGTATTTCGTCTGACCGGATGCGCCGGGCCTGTGGTGACGATCGCCCAGCTCAACGCTCCAGAGCGCGGTGGATCGCGCCCCGGCCGTACAGCCGGCTGTCCACTGCCCGCACGGTGCCGGTGTCCTGCCGGGGAGCGAGGCAACGGCCCAGGTCGCGAATCCGTAGCATGCCTACCGCGCCCAGGTGACAGCCGGCCGGCCGAGGGCCTTCCCTGCGAGTGCACTCGCCTGGCCGGGACTGCCCTCGGCAGCCTATGAGTACACAACCGAACGTTGCGGAGGTAATCGATGGCTGATGCGCACGCTGTGGAGATCAGAGCGTTCGCCGGGTCCGACTGGCCGCAGGTCTGGCCGATCATCGGCGAAGTGGTGAGGCGGCAGGAGACGTTCCCGTACGACCCGGCCATGAGCGAAGAGCAGGCTCAGAGCATCTGGGTGGAACAGCCGCCGGGGCTGACGGTGGTCGCCGTGGAAGGTGACCGCGTCGTCGGTACCGCCAAGATGGGGACCAACCGGCCTGGCCCCGGTTCGCATGTGTCAACGGCGAGCTTCATGGTCGCCGCGGACGCCCGCGGTCGTGGGGTGGGAGCAGCACTGTGCGAGTACGCGCTCCGCTGGGCACGGGACCACGGTTATGCCGGCATGCAGTTCAACGCGGTTGTGGAGACCAACCGGGCTGCGGTGGCTCTCTACCGCCGCCTCGGTTTTGTCGTGATCGGCACCGTGCCGGGCGCGTTCGAGCACCCGACGCTCGGCCGCGTAGGTCTGCACCTGATGTACCGGCAATTCTGACGGCAGAGCCATGTGACGCCTGAGCGTGAGGATGTGGCGCCCCCTCCTCGTAGGCGGCGTCATCGCTCTCCGCCCTCGTTGATCGCAGTGACCGGCACGGCGATCAACGAGGAGCGGGAGGGGCAGACAACGGTGCAGGTACGCGCACCCGTCAGCGACCGGTCGGTGCCGTCAGGCGGTGAGCCCCAACGCGGACAGGCGGTCAGGGTCGGTGAGGATGTCGAGGCCGGTGATACGGCCGTCCCGAATGGTGAACGACATGACCGACAGCGGGCGGCCCTCGGTGAACGAGACCACGCCGGGCGAGCCGTTGACCAGCACCGGACGCGCGTCCGCCGCGAAGCGGGCGAAGGTGATGGCCTGGGACGCCACGTCGGACGCGCCGCGCCGCAGGATGCTCGGGACCAGGGTGCCGCCGTCGGAGCGCGCGACCACGTCGGGGTCGAGGACGGCCAGGAGCGCCTCGAAGTCGCCACCGCGCGACGCGGTCAGGAAGGCGTTGACGACGTTGCGCTTACGGGTGACGTCCGAGTCGGCCACCGGGGCGGCGCCCTGAACCCTGCGCCGGGCGCGACTGGCGAGCTGCCGGGTGGAGACCGTGGTCCGGCCGAGCATGGGCGCGATGTCGTCGAAGGGCACGTCGAACATGTCGTGCAGGACGAAGGCGAGTCTCTCGGCCGGGGAGAGGGTCTCCAGCACGATCATGAGCGCTATGCCCACCGAGTCCGCGACCAGGATCTCCTGTACGGGGTCGACGCCGGCCAGCGCGGTGACCACCGGGTCCGGCAGCCGGACCGACCCGTCCTGCTCGGGCAGTGGGTCCTCACGCCGCGAGGTACGCGAACGCAGCATGTCCAGGCACACCCGGCCCACGACCGTGGTGAGCCAGGCCCCCAGGTTCTTCACGTCGCTCACATCGGTGCGGTTGAGCTTGATCCACGTTTCCTGGACGGCGTCCTCCGCCTCCGCCAGCGACCCCAGCAGCCGGTAGGCCACCGCGCGCAGCCCGGACCGCTCCTCCTCAAAACGGTCGGCCAGAAAAAAGTTCTCGCTCACCTGTCACACCCCCGCGCCCGGATCCGTCGGTCCAGTGACAGACGCTAACGGATCCCCAGAGGAGCAGCAGATGAACGCCGCGCCCACCACTCCCCGGATGAAGAACCCCGCCCTGGTCCTGCCCGACGCCATGAAGGGCATCCAGAACATCTACAAGGCCATGTACCAGGGCGGTGTCTCCCCGCAGATCCTGGAGCTGGTCCACCTGCGGGCCAGCCAGATCAACGGCTGCAGCGCCTGCGTCTTCGCCGGCGTCGCCGGCGCCAAGAAGCACGGCGAGACCGACGAACGCCTCCACGCCGTGGCCGCCTGGCACGAGGCACCGTTCTTCACCGACGAGGAACGCGCCGCCCTGGCCCTGACCGAAGCCGCCACCCGCATAGCCGACCGCTCCGGCAAAGCCGTCCCCGACGACGTCTGGAACAACGCCGCAGACCACTTCAACGAGCAGCAGCTCTCCGCCATCATCCTGATGATCGGCCTCACCAACTTCTTCAACCGCATCAACACCACCATCGAGGAGCCCGCCGGCACCGCCTGGTAACCCCCGCTGCGGTCAGGTCCCGAGGTGCACATCTGTGCCGGGCGGCGGTACTGGTGATCACTCCACCAGCACCGCCGCCCGGCCAGGTCGCACGTGGGACGGGCGCTGCCCGAACCCGTCAGCAGTCCGACTCCCGCGGGCAAGGCCCATTCCCCCTTCACCCGGCCGTCGTTCCCCGTGTAGTCGCCCGCTGTTCACCGCCGCCGCAGCGACAGCCATGCCGCACACCACGAGAAGCACAGCACAGCAGGGTCGCGCTGACCGATGGGCCGCTGACCCGTGAAAGCCACGTCCAGGGTGCCTACCGCGCTGCATTGTGGTGGGGTTGAAGCCGAGACGGCCAGGCTTGCGCTCGTCGACCGGCAAAGCCGCCGACCGAGGCGTACTCGGGTGCGGCGGTGCAGCTTGTCCCCTGGTCTCCGTCTTCGTCTGTGTCGTACGGCGCAGATGGAGACTCGGACTGGCGTCAGCGGTCCGAGTCACCTCGGAGGGCATGCTGCGCCGGTAGGGCAGATCACACCCGGATCCTCGCACAGGCGTCTACCGCTCAACTGCCCTTCCCACCGATCCAATCGCCGACTCGGCGAACCAATCCGGTCACAGCCAGCCAGGGCTCCCGGAGCCGGTCCGGCATCGGCATCGGCATCGGCATCGGCATCGGCCAGGATGGGGCCATGCCGACGCCCGCCGACCTCGTCACCCAACTCCGCGCCGCCGCCCGCGAGCGCCGCGCGACGCGCCCCCGCGGCCCCGAACTCGCCTCCGTGGAGGACCTCTCCGGTCCCGGCGGCCTGCGGCTGCGCCGCTACCGGCCCGCCGACGGCCTCCGCCCGCTGCTCGTGTTCCTGCACGGCGGCGGGTTCGTCTTCTGCGACCTCGACACCCATGACCGCACCTGCCGCCGCATCGCTCTCGCCTGCGACCTGGATGTCCTCGCCGTCGACTACCGCCTCGCCCCCGAACACCCCCACCCGGCCGCGGTCGCGGACGCAACCGCCGTCCTGCGCTGGGCCCGGCCCGCCGCCGTTGCGGGCGACAGCGCGGGCGGCCTCCTCGCCGCCGCGGCCTGCCTCGCGCTCCGCGACGAGGGCAGCCGGCTACCCGCCGTCCAAGCCCTGATCTGCCCCAACACCGACCTGACGCTCACCCGGCCGTCCATCGCGGAGAAAGGCACCGGCCACGGCCTGGACGCCGATGCGCTCGCCGTGTTCGTCGAGGCGTTCGTCCCGGACCCCGCCCACCGCTCCGCCGCCTCACCTCTGCACGCCGACGACCTGGCGGGCCTGCCGACGGCCCTGGTGGTCACCGCCGAGCACGACCCGCTGCGCGACGAGGGCGACGCCTATGCCCGCCGCCTCGCCCAGGCCGGTGTGACGGTCCGCCATCGCTGCGAACCCGGCCTCGAACACGGCTTCATCCAGGGCATGGACCTCACCGACCCCGCCGCCGCGGCCGCCCACGAGCGCATCTTCGCCGATCTGCGGGACCTCGTCGCCCGCTGACGCGCCGCAGACCGCACGTCCACTCGGGCAGCCCTCCCTTCAGGGCCGGCTGCTCGCAGCTCAGCCGCAGCTCGGGGATGGACAGAGCGACCCACCGCAGATCGGACGGGTTGCCGGAGCGCGTCCTCGGTGAGCCGGCGGCGCACGGTGGCGGCCGAGACGGGGCCTGGGATGCTGCGGGCACCCGGTTCGGCGGCAGTTCCGGGCGCGGCGAGTAGGACGGCGGGGTGTCGGTCTCGGCGGGTGGGTGACCGGGCGACCGTCTTGGCCCGGGCGATCTGCAGCGCGTTGAACGTGGGTGGGCGGCCGGTGCGCTTGCGATCCGTCAGGCCGGCAAGGCCGTGCTCGGCGAACCGGCCTCGCCAGGTCCGCTCGTGTCCGGATGAAGGCCGGTCTCCCGGGCGGCCGCGTGCGGGAATGGCCGCGTGCCGCAGAGAGCAGAACTGAGCACGCATACGGGCCTGGTGGGGAGTTCCGTGTCAGCGGGCGGTCTTCTTCAGCCGGCGCCTCTGTGGAGCGGTCGGTGCGATCGTGCAGGCGACGGCAACGGGCAAGCCAGAAGGCCAATCAAGCGGTGCGAGTGGACGCCGGTCAGTGTTGCCCGAGGGGTTGGGGGTCGCCTTCTGCGTCGAGTGCGTCGGCCAGCCAGGCATACAGAGCGGCGCGAGGTGACGGCGGCTGCTGGCCCTGCATGATTGCCAGCAGTCGACGGTAACGCTCCAGGCGCTCGTCGATGCCGGCGTCCAGGTGGGCCCTGAGGCGGTCACGGACGGCCTTTCGACGCCCAGGGCCGGGATTGCCGAGCAGGCGATCGACGACCTGGACTGCTCGAGGTGAGTCGGGCGCGACGCCCTCGCGCATCGCCGCGCCGATGGTGCGGTCGAGGTTCTGGGCGAACAGGCGATGCCTGTTCCGCTCCGAGTTCTGCCCCGCGCGGCCGGTCTCCGGCTGACCGCCGGTGCTCTGCTCCATGGCTCGGCGCGCCACCTGCTGGAATTCCGGATCCTGCATCATCTCGGTCAGTTCCAGCCAGGCGTCCAGCTGGTCCTGGGTCGGGGCGTCCGGCAGCCGGTGGCCGCCGCCACGCAACCGGTCCCGCAGCTGGGGCTCGGCATCCAGGCCCTCGCAGATGTGGGCTGCGAAGTCGTCGATGATCTGCTGCCGCTCCTGTGCCGACAACCGTGCCATACGGTTCAGACGATCCATGTGTCCCGGCTCCTCTCGATCTCCTGCGGCGATGGCGGACAGCACCGCGCGGCGCAGCCGTAGCGTGGCGATCTGGGCATCAAGCGCCGCGACATGGATCGCGGCCACCTCGGCCACCGTGCTCTCGCGGTTCAGTACGCTCCGGACCTCGGCATGGCTGAGACCGAGCTCGCGAAGGGTGGCCACCAGCTCCAGCCGGGCCAGTGCGGCCGGGTCATAGAGGCGGTGTCCGCCCGCGCTGCGCGTGGCCTCGGGTACCACCCCGGTCTCCGACCAGTACCGGATGGTCCGCACCGGAAGTCCGGTCCGGCGGGCGAGGTCACCGATGGTCAGCAGCGGGCCAGCTGCTTGCATGCCGTCCATGGCTCAGAGTCTGCGACCTCCAGCCGCTGGAGGTGCAAGACCGTTCACCATCGGAAGCGTGGACCCGACCGGCACAGTCCCTGAAGAGCACGCGGATCCGAGCCACGCACGACGCAGGTGGGAGTCAATCCCCGAAGGACGTCCGGCCCCGGCCACTGAGATCCAGGGCCTGCCGGCCTTACCGGCGGGGCCGTCGGCGAGGAACAGCAACCGCCCCTGCTCGGGCTCCGGTTCGCCGAGGGAACAGCACCCTGAGCAGCCCGGGTGGGCTTTCTTCGTCGCCTCGCCCGCGGAGATCGGCAGTGACCGAACCCACCACGGCCTCCCATGCCGACAGCCCTGCAGACGGCGGGTGTCTCCGGCACGGGGACCTGGCGGTACGAGCGTCCTGCCCCTGGCCCTACAGTGAGCGGCCCCGACCGGCGTCGCGCCAAGGAAGGCCACCCATGACCCGCACTGCCCGCCCGATACTCCGCATCGCCGCGCTCGCCTCCGGCGTCGCGCTCGGTGCGGCCGGCTGTACCAGCGGCGGCAGCCACGCCGACGGCACCCCGGCCTCGGCCCCCGTCAGCGCCTCCGCCACCGCCTCGGCCACGGTGTCGGCCCCCGCGTCGACTGCCGCCGCCCAGCCCGCGGCGCCGCTGACCGCGGCCCAGCTGGAGGGTGCGGCGCTGTCCGCGGCGGACATCCCGGCCGGTTTCAGCGTGTCCGCCGCCAGCTCGGACGAGGCGTTCTTCGCGAGCGCGTCGGACACCGCCAAGCCCGCCTCCTGCCAGCCGATCGCGGACATGGGCGCCGACGACGGCGCCATCAGGCCGACGGCGACGGCCGACAACAACTATCTGCAGTCCGCCCGGGCAGCCGACCTGGTGTTCGGCCGCATCGCCGCCTACCGGGCGGGCGACGCCGAGAAGGCTCTGGCCGACCTGCGGACGGCTCTCAAGTCCTGCACCTCCTACCGGAGCACGACCAAATCCGACGGAACCGTGACTGCCGTGACGACCCGCGCCCTGCCGGCTCCGTCCCTCGGCGACGCTGCGGTCGCCTTCGAGTTGACCGGTACCAGCGGCGGCAAGGCCATGGTCATCCGGATGACCGAGATCCGCGTCGGCTCGTCCCTGGTCCTCTTCGCCGGACTCAGGGTGCACGGCACCGGGGCCGCCGACATCCCGGCTGCGCTGATGGCCCAGCAGGTCGACAACCTCAAGGCCGCCGCCTCCAGCTGAGTCGGCGCGGACGGTGGTCGGTCCTGCGGTGGTAGTCGTGGCCGTCCTGGACCGGCTCGCCGCCGAACCAGGCCGCTCCCGCCCTCACGACGAGGGCGGGGAGCGGTCGTTCACTCTCCGGCGAGCTGGATGAAGGACCCGGCCACCGCACCCACCGCTGCGGCGGTGGCGGACGCCGTCCGGACGCGGCGCTCCGGGGCCGCGACGCGGGTCTCGGCCTGGGCGAGCGGCCCCCGATCTCCACGGTCGCCTTCACCGTCACCGCGGTCACCGCAGTCACCGTGCCGGTGTGGCCTTCTGGTCAGTCGCCGAGGATCCGCTCCCACAGCAGCCCGTCCCGCCAGCTCCCGTCGAGAAGGATCGAGGAGTGCGCGACGCCGTAAGCGCTGAACCCGTTGCGTCGCAGCACCCGCTGCGACGGCAGATTCTCCAGATTGGTGGACGCCTCGGCTCGGTGCAGCCCGAGTTCGTCCGTCATCACCCGGAGCGCAAGCCCGACGGCGTGCCCGGCGTGCCCTTGATTCTGGGCGACGCCGGCGATCCAGTATCCGATGGTGCCGCGGCGCAGGTGCGGCTGCGGCAGGATGCCTCCGATGGTGACCTGCCCGATCACCTGGTCGTCGGCGAGCACCACGCCCGGCCAGACCGCGCCGGCCCGGTATCGGGCCAGCAATCTGTCGATCCGCTCCGCCTGGCCCTCCGGGGTGAAGAAGCCGGCCGGCTGGGCCGGTTCCCACCGCCGGAAAGCCTCGACGTCTCGCGCCCGATGCGCGGCGATCGGGGCGGCGTCGGCGGGCTCGATCAGGCGGATCCTGGTGCTGCTGCTCATGGGCTGATCCTCGTCGCGGTGCGTCGGATGAGACAGCCAGCCTATGCAGACAGGCACGGGCACCCGCCCGGGGCTCAACCCGGCCGCACCGCCCCGCAATCCGGGCCATGGCCTGGTCGAACATCTCTCGCCGACGGGCAGGTTGTACGCCGCGGCCCGCGCCACCGCACGATCTTCAGGAGTCCGCACAACCCCCGGTGATCACGCGGTGGCCGTCCCCTTCTCACTGATCGTTTCGCTGAGGTCGGCGGAAGGATCGCCGGGCAGCCCTGCCTACGGTCCGGCTCGTGCCGGTGGAGTTCTGACTGATAAAGGCCGAGGCGTACGGAACGTTCACCGAGGTGCCGACGCGCCCGGAGCTGGAGCGGTTCTTCCTCCTCGCCGATGACAACCGTGATCTGATCGCCCTGCGTCGTACGGACGCGCACCGCCTGGGCACGGTGGTGGGCACCCGGCGCTCCGGGGCCGAGGCGAGGAACGCCGAGCTGGGCTCAGGACTGGCTCAACGACCTCGCGGAGTCCTCCATGGCACCCTCCTGAACGGGAGCCCGGGATTCCGGGTGATCTGGATCAACGGCCGGGGCGGCGGCACGGAGCGCCGCCTCAATCCGGCGGTTGGTGGTCATGGTCGACGTGACGGCGGTCATGGTGAGGAGGAGGCCGGCGGCGGTGTAGAGCGGGGTGCGTACGTCGTAGGTGGTGGCCAGCCAGCCGCCGAGGAAGGCGCCGAACGGGGCGGCGCACATCGCGAGCATGCGGGAGGTGGAGGCGACCCGGCCCATCAGGTGGGCGGGGACGATCGTCTGTCGGAGGGAGGGGCCGAGCACCATCGTGGCACCCATGCCGCTCCGCAGACGGCGAGCGCGAGGCCGGCGACGTACGGGTTCGGGGCGGCGGCGAGGCCCAGGATGGCGAGTCCCTCGACTGCGGCCGTGCAGGTCAGCGCGGTTCCGGTACCGAGTCGTCGGCCGAGGGAGGAGGCGATGCCCGCGCCGAGCAGACCGCCGGTGGCCTCCGCCGTGAGGAGCAGGCCGAAGCCGAAGGTGTCGATGCCGAGTCGATCGTGCGCGAAGAGGGCGAGTACGGTCTCCACGGCGAGGAAGGCGATGTTCCCGACCGCCGGACGCAGTGCGAGCCCGAGCAGCAACTGATCCCGGAATACGTACGAGGCGCCGGCCCGCGCCTGCCGCAGCAGCGACTCACGGGCCTGCGGTACGGGCCGGGGCGCGGCAGGCAGCGCGTGTACGAGCAGTGCGGAGAGCGCGAACGAGACCGCGTCGGCGAGCAGCGGAACCGCCCGCCCGAGCGCGAGCAGGGCACTGCCCGCGGGCGGCCCGGCGAAGCCTGACGCGGCGGTCTGGGTGCCGCGCAGGCGGGAGTTGGCTCGCTCCAGGAGCGCGGGGTCGCGGCCGAGCAGATCCGGTAGATAGGCCGTGGCGGCCGTGTCGAAGAAGAGTCCGCCGAGGCCGAGGAGGAAGGCGACGGCCGCGAGCAGTGGAATGCTCAAGCCGTCGAGCGCGGCCGCTGCCGCCGGTATCGCGAGCAGCACTGCACGCGCCGCGTCCGTGACCCACATCGTGCGCCGGCGGTCCCAGCGGTCCACCAGCGCACCGCCGAGCACCCCGAAGAGCAGCCACGGCAGCGTTCCGGCGGCTGTGACGACGGCGAGCGCCATCGGATCCCGCGTCAAGGTCAACGCGAGCAGCGGCAACGCGGCATGTGTCACCCCGTCACCGAGCGAGGACACCGTCTGCGCGGTCCACAGCCGCCCGAACCCGGTCGGCAGCTTCGATACGTCCGAGGTCACTTGGCCTCCCCTTCGGCCTGCTCGCGCGGTGCCGGGTGGAACAGTGCGAAGACGAGTGACGCGTCCGGCAGCGACGGATCGGACAGCTCCCGGTACTCGTCCGCCAGCGCCTCCAGCCGCGCCCCCAGCTCCGCGAACTGCTCCCCGGTGAGCCGCAGATGCGCCATCCGTACGTGCCGCTCGCCGTCGACCGGCGCTGCCTCCAGGTCGGCCACCGCATGCCGCATCAGCACATCCGGGCCTCCCGAGCCCGGATCCGGCAGCACGATCGACCGCGCGGCCATTGCGTAGTACCGCTCGGTGACGCCCCGGACCTTCCGCGTTCGTACCACCTTCACCAGGCCGGCTCGTTCGAGCAGTCGTACGTGGTAGCTGGAACTCCCCTTCGCAAGGCCCACTCGCTCGGCGATCTGCGTAATCGTCGCGGGCTCGAAGCGGAGCACGGCCATGATCCGGTGACGCGTGAGATTGGAAACGGCGCGCAGCTGCTCGTCAGTGGTGACGTGGAACGTCTCGGGAGGATCATCGGTCGGCATGCGCTCAATGGTCAACGATTCTTGACCATTGAGCAAGGGGTTTCGCTCAGGCTTCCGGAATGGGCCGCCGCCCGCGGTACCTGCCTGGCGGCCACGCCCGCACCGCGGGCACGGCCGCCAGGCCGAGCCGTCACTCGGTCCGCAACGCCGTGGCGGTGCGGGCCCCCGCCGCCCAGCCGGCCGGCAGCATCGCCCCACCCGCCGCGATGACCAGCCCGCCCAGGGCGAGCAGGGCCAGCTGCGGGGCGTGGTAGACCGCGATGTCGGCGCCGGGGATGCGCGCACCCACGGCGTTGCCCATCTGCGGCGTGATCCAGTGGTGGAGTGCGACGCCGAGCGGGACTCCGGCGATCCCGGCGACCAGGCCGATGCCCGCGGCCGACGTCAGCACCATGCCCATGGTCTGCCGCGGCGTCATGCCCAGTGCCTTGAACACCCCCAGGTCATGGATGCGTTCACGGGTGTCGAGCACGACCGTGTTGAGCACGCCCAGGCCTGCGACCACCACCAGCATCAGCGTGAGCGTGCCGATCAGCGCCTCCATGACGAGGATCACGCTGGAGCCGGGGCCCGAACCGCCGGGCCTCGCGTCGGCGCCCAGCGGATGCAGGGCGGCGTTCAGCGCGCTGAGATAGCGCCCCCGGTCGGTACCGGGCCTGAGCTCGACGTTGAACGTGTCCGGCTGCATCCCTGGCGACAGTCGGGTGAGCGTGGAGATGTCCGTCAGCACGTCCATCCCGCCGTCATGCAGGTCGAAGGCCTCGCCGGTGATCCGTACCCGGATGCTGCGCCCCTGGTAGGCGAGGGTGACGGTGTCGCCGACCCGTGCCCCGGCGGCCTCCAGGAACCGGGTGGGGACCACCGCCTCGCCGGGACCGCTGAACCACCGGCCCTGGGTCATCCGGAAGGCGCCCCAGGAGGAGTCGCCCTGGTACCCGATCACCTGAACGGCAGCGCTGATGCCCGCGACGGACATCCCCCGGCCGGTCGTGCCGTAGAACGCCCCGGTACCCGGCTGCGCCCGCAGCGCCGCAGCGACCTTGGCCGGATCGGCCTGCGGTGCCACCCCGCCGTCGGCGCCGGCATGCACCCGGACGACCCCGGGGCCGATGTGCATCCCGGTCGAGACCATGACGTCCCCGGCCGTGTCCCGGCTGCGGTCGTGCTGGATGCCCACCAGCGAGGAGCCGAGCCCCACGCCGAAGGTGACCGCTACCGCCCCGAAGACCACTGCGGCGGCAACCGTGGCGGTCCGTGCGGGGCGGGCGAACGGACCGGCGAGGCCGAGGCTCACCGGGCGCGGCAGCGGCAGTCGGCCGAGCAACCCCGCCATGCGGCGTCCATGCCTGGTTTCGGCGGCCCGGCCGACGCTGAGCACCTCGGCGGTACGCAGCCGCCCGGCCCGGAGCGCGGGGCCGAACGAGGCGGCCGCGACCAGCGCCAGCGCGACCGCCGGAACCGCGACGTCGACCCAGACCGGGATCACCAGCCTGCCCGTGCCATAGGTGCCGGCGACCTCGCCCATCATCGGGACCGACAGCAGATTGCCGAGGCCCACGCCGAGCACGGTGCCGACCGTCGACGGGATCAGCGCCTGCTCCGTGTAGGCCAGCACCACCTGCGCCGGGGTGAAGCCCAGGGACTTGAGGACGCCGATACGCCGGGTCGCAGCGCTGACCGCACCGCCCACCACGATCGAGATGATCAGCACCGACATGACCAGGCCCAGGACGGCGAAGGCGACCACGAAGGGGATGAACGCCCCAGTGTTGCCGTCGGCCTCCTCCTTCACGCTCAGGTACGAGCGCGCCCCGGTCAGCGCGCCGGACGGCACCGCCGCCGCGATCCCGGCCCGGTCGGCAGCGACCTGGCTGCTGGTGGCCGCCTGCCGGAAGCGGTACAGCATCTCGTACCCGGCCGGAGTCCCCGGCGGTGTGAGCGCCGCGAGCTGGCCGGGCGTGACCCAGCCGTCGGCACTCCCGCCGACCGACCTGGCCCAGCCGACCACGGTCAGCACCGGGCTGCCCGGCAGGCCGCGGACCTGCACGCGACTGCCGAGGCCGACGCCCGGCGGGTACTCGGCGGCGGTGTCCAGCACCACCTGGCCGGGACCGGTGACCCAGTGGCCCTGGACGACACCGATCGCGTCCACCGCGCCGGCGGGCCGGTCACGGCCGGCCAGGGTCAGCGGCGGCACCGCGTCGTCGGGCAGGCCGGCCATGTCCGCACCCGCGGTCATCCGCACCGTTGTCACCGGGAACGGCCCGGCTGCGGCGGTCACTCCGGGAGTGCGCCCGGTGGCGGAGAGCTGCCCGGCCGTCACCTTCGAGCCGTCGAACTGCACGGTCAGCTGTGCCCCGTGCTGTCGGGAGAAGGCATGGTCGAAGGGAGCCTGGGACGCCACGGCCAGTCCGGTCGCCAGCACCGCGGCGGCGACCGCGACGGTCACCGTGAGCAGCAACACCACGGTCTGCAGCCGTCGCCGGGCGATACCGCCCCGGACCACCCGGCCCAGTGCGCTCATCGTGCCACCGCCTGAGAGTCCCTGACGATGTGTCCGTCGACCAGCTCGATGGTGCGGCTCGCGCAGGACTCGGCGAGGGCCAGGTCGTGGGTGACCAGCAGGATGGTCTGGCCGTCACGGTTGAGGCCGGTCAGCAGTTCCCGGACGTCCTCACCGCTCGCGGTGTCCAGCGCTCCCGTCGGCTCGTCGGCGAGCAGCAGCGCCGGGCGGTTGACCAGCGCCCGCGCAACGGCGACCCGCTGCCGCTCGCCGCCGGACAGCCGGCCGGGGTAGGCCCGGGCGTGGCGGTCGACGCCCAGGTACTCCAACAGCTCCGCAGCCCTGGCGCGGGCCTCGGCACGGTCCATCCCGACCAGTTGGGCGGGCAGCAGCACATTGTCGGCGACGGTCAGGTCGTCCAGCAGATTGAAGAACTGGAAGACCATGCCGATCTTCGCGCGCCGGTACTTCGCCGACCCGGACTCGCTCAGCTCGTCGATGCGCAGCCCGTCGACGGTGACCGTCCCGCTGCTCGGCCGGTCCAGTCCCGCGACCAGGTTGAGCAGCGTGGACTTCCCGCTGCCCGAGGGGCCGAGCACGGCGACCGCCTCACCGGCCGCCACGGTCAGTGTCAGGTCGGCCAGGGCCGGCGGTCCGCCGTCGTACCTCTTGCTCGCGGCGCGGATGTCGATGACAGGAGCGGGCACGGTGTCCTCCACGGATCGGGAAAGCCTGCGGCCCGCACGCTAGGCCGGGCGGGGCCGCCGGCACGTCGGCCGCGGTGAGCAGATCGGCTACCGTGTCCGGACCACGCCCGCGCGCGTCATCCCAGCGATGTACGCCGAGGATGTACGGGTCCACCCTGCGGGGCCGATGTGCGCGCGCTCGCGCGTTGCCACACTGGGCCGGTGGACCGGGAATGGATGAAGCGTCGCTGGCAGGCCGGTACGGCGGGGTTGCTGCGCGCGACCGAGCCGCCGCCGCCCCTGTCGCGCTGGGCGTGGACCGCCGACGCGGTCCTCGCCCTGTTGCTCGCGGCGGGGATGCTGGCCGCGGCGGGCCACGGCTCCGGGCCGATGGACGTGGCGCCCCTGCCGCTGCCGCCGGCGCCCGCGTTCCCCATGCCCCAAGCACCGCCGGACCCGGGGGCGGTACCGGCCTCGCAGTCCGCGCAAGTGGTGCTGGCCTTGCTGGTGGGCCTGCCACTGGCCGTGCGCCGCCGCTGGCCGCTGGCCGCGTACGGGACCGTTCTCGCGGCGGGGCTGCTCTTCCACCGCTCCCCCAGCTCGGACGCCGCGACCGTCTCCTCATTCATCGCCTGCGTCATCGCCGCCTACAGCGCAGCGATGTACAGCCGCTACCGGAACCTGGCGATGGCGGGCGCCATCGCGGGAGCCCTGCTGATCGGCATCGCACACGGCTCCAACGTGCCCGGGGTCAGACCGGGTTACGTCCCCCTGCTCATGCTGATCCCGATCGGCCTGGCGGCGAACACCATGCACAGCTGGAAGCAGCGGATGCGCGGGCTGCAGGAGCAGCAGGAAGCCGCCACACGGCAGGCGGTGGACCGCGAGCGCTCCCGGATGGCCCGCGAGTTGCACGATGTGATCACCCACAATGTGAGCGTGATGACGATCCAGGCCGGCGCCGCCCGCATGATGCTGGAGAAGTCCCCGGAACAGGCCCGCGAGGCGCTGCTCGCGGTCGAGGCCGGGGGCCGGGCGGCGATGGCCGAACTGCGGCACACCATGGGCCTGCTGACCATGGCCGCCGACGGCTCCGACCCGGTGGACGCGATGGAGCTGGCCCCGCAACCGGGCCTGGGGCAGCTCGAGGCGCTGGCGGGGCGGGTGCGGAAGACCGGTGTGCCGGTCGAGTTGGCGGTCACCGGCACCCCCGTACCGCTGCCGGCCGGGGTGGACCTGGCCGCGTACCGGGTGGTGCAGGAGGCACTGACCAACGCGGTGAAGCACGCCGCCGGTGCCCGGGTGCGGACACCGTCGCGCACACGCCCGGCACGGTGAGCGTCGAGGTGTCCGACACCGGCGGCACTGCCACCCCGGCGGCCGGCACCGGCAACGGGCGCGGACTGATCGGCCTGCGCGAACGCCTCGCGGTGTACGGCGGTACGCTGCACGCCGGCAAGCGGCCCACGGGCGGCTACCGGGTGAGCGCCGTGATCCCCGTGGAGGAGACGTGACCGGGTCGCCGCGGGTGGTGATCGCCGACGACCAGGCACTGGTCCGGACCGGCTTCAGGCTGATCCTCGCCGCTGACGGCATCGAGGTGGTCGGTGAGGCCGCCGACGGCGAGGAAGCCGTCACCGCGGTCCGCCGCGCCCGCCCGGACGTGGTGCTGATGGACATCCGGATGCCGGGTACCGACGGCCTGGAGGCCACCCGCCGTATCCTCGCCACCGCCGCGCCCGAACCGCCGCGGATCATCATCCTCACCACCTACGACCTCGATCAGTATGTGTACGCCGCGCTGTCGGCGGGCGCCAGCGGATTCCTGCTCAAGGACGTCACACCCGAGCACCTGGTGGCTGCGGTCCGCCTGGTCCGCACCGGTGATGCGCTGCTCGCGCCCGTGATCACCCGCCGCCTGATCGAGCGGTTCGCACCCCGCGACAGCCGGGCCTCGGCCGTGCAGCGCGACCTCGCCGTCCTCACCCCTCGCGAGCGCGAGGTGCTCCAGCTGCTGGCCAGGGGCCTGAGCAACGCGGAACTCGCGGAACGCTTCCGGCTCAGCGAGGCCACGGTGAAGACGCATGTCGCCCGCATCCTGTCCAAGCTGCGGCTGCGCGACCGGGCGCAGGCGGTGGTGGTGGCGTACGAGACCGGCCTGATCACCCCGGGCTCGGCCGGACCCGCGGACAGCTGCTGACGCTGCGTCCGTCACCGTCACCGTCACCGTCACCGCCGCCGTCGCCGTCACCGCCGGATGCGCGTCAGGCGCCGCGGGCGTACCTGTGGAGAGTGCCCGTCGGTCCTCGCACAGCTTGACCTCTGCGCGGACAAGGCCGGTGGGCGCCCGTTCGGCCGGGCGGCGCGCGCCGAGGTCGATGACGGTTGCGAGGTGGCGGCAGAATGCCGGTGGCGGCGTGCGGGTACGTGATGCCGCCGACGGACCTGATGTTCACGGGCGTCCGCGGTGACACCGCGGCCGATCTCAGCCGGCACCCACCACCAGGAGTCAGCCCGCTTAGGATCGGGGCCATGCCCCTGACGATGAACGACGTGGAGCGGTTCGAGGCGTTCAGGCCCCGCCTGGAGGCCATCGCCTACCGCCTCCTCGGCTCCGCGAGCGAGGCCGAGGACGCCGCGCAGGAGACGTTCCTGCGCTGGCAGGCCACCGACGTCGAGCGTGTCGAGGTCCCCGAGGCCTGGCTGACGAAGGTCCTCACCAATCTGTGCCTCAACCAGCTCGGTTCGGCCCGCGCGCGGCGCGAGACCTATGTGGGGCATTGGCTTCCCGAGCCGCTTGTCGCCGGCGATCCGATGCTCGGCCCGGCCGACACCGCCGAACAGCGCGAATCAGTGTCGTACGCGGTCCTCACGCTCATGGAGCGCCTCTCCCCCAATGAGCGGGCGGTGTACGTGCTGCGCGAGGCCTTCGACTACCCGCACCGGGAGATCGCCGCGATCCTCGACATCACCGAGGCAGCCAGCCAGCAGATCTTCCACCGCGCCAAGAAGCACATCGCGGACGGCAAGGCCCGCACCGAGATCGACGAGGCCGCCGCCCGGCGGATCGTCGAGGAGTTCCTCGCGGCCGCCACCAGCGGCCGGACCGAGCCGCTCGTGCGGCTGCTCACCCAGGACGCCATCGCCATCGGTGACGGCGGCGGCAAGGTCCCGGCCCGCGCCAAGGCGGTCGAGGGCGCCCTCGCGGTCGCGAAGTTCATGCGGGGCCTGTTCAAACCCAGCGCGGCCAAGCGCGCCATCGCCGGTGGCTCACCCGGGATCTACATCACCACCGCCAACGGCGGTCCCGCTGTCGTGGCGGTGGTCGACGGCGTGGTCGTCGGCGTCATGTGCCTGGAGATCACCGCCGACGGCATCGCCGTATTCCACAACCAGGTCAACCCGGACAAGCTCGAGCGCGCGACCGCGCGATGGGCAGCCGCCGACCATGGGGAGCCCCTGCTCAGCGCCTTCTGACCCGATGTGGGGTGCATCACATCGCCCTCCTGTCAGGAAACGGCGGGCCGCCCGGTTCAAGTGGCGAACCCGCGCGAGACAGGAGATAGGAAATGCAGCACCGCATCGTCGTCCTCGGAGCCGGATACACCGGAGCCTTCGCCGCCGGGCGCCTCGCCAAGCGGCTGCACCGCGAGGATGTCGCCATCACCCTCGTCAACGCCGAGCAGGACTTCGTCGAGCGCGTCCGGATGCACCAGCTTGCGGCCGGCCAGGACCTCAAGGCCCGGCCCTTCAGTGAGATGTTCGCGGGCACCGGCGTCGAACTGAGGCTCGCGAAGGTCACCGGCGTCGACGTCGACCACCGGACCGTCGCCGTCATCGGTGCCGAGGGCCCCGAGGAGCTGGAGTACGACACTCTCGTGTACGCCCTCGGCAGCGGCTGGAACAGCCAGGGCGTCCCCGGCACCGCCGAGCACGCCTACGAGATCGCCAGTCGCCCGGGAGCGCTCCGGCTGCGCGAGCGTCTGGCGGGCCTGGACGCCGGACAGCCCGTGGTCGTCGTCGGCGGCGGCCTCACCGGTGTGGAGGCGGCGACCGAGATCGCCGAAGCCCGCCCGGACCTGGATGTCGCGCTCGCCGCCCGCGGCGGCCTCGGCGACTGGCTGGCGCCCAAGGGCCGCCGGCACCTGCGGAAGGTCTTCGACAAGCTCGGCATCACCGTGCACGAGAACACCGCCGTCACCGGCGTCGAGGCCGATCACGTCGCCACCGCCGACGGGGGGACCGTCCCGGCCGCGGTGACGGTGTGGACCACCGGCTTCGCCGTCCACTCGATCGCGGAGGCCACCGCTCTGGAGGTCGCCGGCACAGGCCAGATCGTGGTCGACGGGACCATGCGGTCGGTCTCCCACCCGGATGTGTACGCCATCGGCGACGCGGCCATGGTGACCGGTCCGGGCGACAAGCCGCTGCGGATGTCCTGCGCCTCGGGCTCCCCCACCGCATGGCAGGCCGCCGACGCCATCGCGGCGCGCCTGACCGGCGGGAAGCTCCCGAATGTGCCGATCCGCTACTTCAACCAGTGCATCTCCTTGGGCCGCAAGGAAGGCGTGATCCAGTACGTCACCGCGGACGACCGCGCCGTCCGGGCAGCCCTGACCGGGCGGGTCGCCGCCGTCTACAAGGAGCTGATCTGCAAAGGCGCGGCCTGGAGCGTGGCCAACCCGACGTTCGGGATGCCGATCCGGCGCCGCCGCGTCGCAGGCGAGCAGGCCCTGCGAGGCGCGGTCGTCAGGACGCCGGCCTGATCCGCACAGCTATGTGGGCACCCATGTAGCTGTCCCACCGCGGCCCGCAGGACGGTGTTCGGCAGGCCGCCCCGCCCCTGGCGATGTCCGCCACGCTCGCCCGGCACGGGGGTGGCCGTGCCGGGCATCGTGGACCAGCCTGCCTCCGTGGGCGCCCTCCCGTCGGACGTCGCTCGCACAACAAGTCCGGCATGCCGGACGAGCGGGCCCGCCTGCGGGCCCGGGCGAGGGAAGCGGGGCGCCGGACGCGCGCCGCCGCGAAGGCGGCCGCGGTTTCATCCGCCGGACGCGAGGCCGATGCGGGCCAGTACCGTGGCGGTGCCGTCCTCTGTGGCGATGTGACGCGCGAGTTCGACCGCTCGATGCCGGTGGGCCGGATCGGTCATGCAGGCGGTGATCACCTCGGCGAGGGCTTCGGCGGTGAGCTCGTGGAACGGCAGTGGCCGCGGGGCGACTCCGAGCCGGTGCAGCCGGGCCGCCCAGAACGGCTGGTCGGCCATGACAGGTACCGGCACGGTGGGCACCCCCGCGCGCAGTCCGGCCGCGGTGGTGCCCGCCCCGGCGTGGTGGACGACGGCGGCTGTGCGAGGGAACAGCCAGTCGTGGGGGAGGTCACCGATCGCCAGGACGTCATCGCCGCCCGCGCTCAGGCCGGCCCACCCCGCCTGCACCACCGCGCGCACCCCCGCCCGAGCCGCTGCCGCCGCCACCAGCTCGCCCAGGCGTTCCCCCTGGCCCGGTGCCATGCTGCCGAACCCGATGAACACCGGGGGCGGACCGGCCTGGAGGAAGTCGACCAGCTCGGCCGGCGGCCGCCAACCTCGCGGCCGGGCAGGCCACCAGTAACCCGTCACCTCGACCTCGGACGGCCAGTCCGCCGGGCGCGGTATCACCCGTGGACTGAAGCCGTGGAAGACCGGCCGAATCACTCCTGCCTGCGCCGTCCCCACGGCGGCGGGCAGCCCGAGTCGGGCGCGCAGCCGCGCCAGAACCCCTTCCTGGAGCGTTCCGGCCTGCGCCAGCAGCGCCCGGCCCGCAGCAAGTTGCCGTCCGGCCCCTGGTCGTCGGCGCCCGGCACGCCGGGCAGCGGGAATTCCCTCGTGGCAATGGCCGGCGCGAGGTAGGTACCCATGACGGGAACGCCGAACGCCTCCCCGGCCGCCAGGCTGAGTGATGCGGGGCCGAACGCGGTGAGCACCAGGTCGGTGCCGTCCGCCACGGCTGCCACCACCCCGTCTGCCAGCCGGTCCAGGAACGCCGAGGTCAGCGCCTGCGCCTCCGCCGGTGACGTCGCCACAGCGCGGGCACGGATCAACTCCTGCGGATCCCCTGGCAAAGGCCGGTGGTCGAGGCCGCACCCGGCGACGAGTCCGGCGAAGGGCGGATGCGCGGCCACCGCGACCTGGTGCCCGGCGTCCAGCAGACGCTGCCCCAGGCCTGTGAACGGTGCGACGTCCCCGCGCGAACCGGCGGTGACGATCAGAATCCGCATGTGATGATCCTCCTCGGCGAGTGCCGCCCCGGGCGCGCCGGAAGGCGGCGGTCGCCGTGGACGCTAACGGCTCCTGCGCAGTGGAGGTTCAACCAACTGTGACGCACGACACACAGGGAGAGAACACGGTGGGCATCGGCGAGCTGGCCGCGCGCACGGGGCTGCCGGTGAAGACCATCCGCTACTACTCCGACATCGGGCTGCTGCCCGAGAGCGGGCGCAGCCGAGGCGGCCACCGCAGGTACGCCGCGGACGCGCTGTCCCGGCTGCGACTGATCCAGCGCCTCCGCGCGCTCGACACCCCGATCGCCGCGATCGCCGCGGTGATGACGGGGGAACACTCCCTGGCCGATCTCGTCACCCGCGAACTGGACACCGCCCAGGCACACCTACGTGAGCTGACGTGGCGCCAGGGGATCCTGCAGGCCCTGGACAACTGCCCCGAGCCGGAACGACTTCGCCGCCTCGCACTGCTCGCCGAGGTGGGCAGGCTCGACGAGGCCCACGACCGCCTGGTCCGTTACTGGCACTGGGCGCTCCCGGCCGGCTTGCCGCACCGCTTGACCCGGGCCGTCATCGAAGGCGCGGTGCCCCTACCACCAGCCACCCCGACCAGCTCGACCGTGCTCGCCTACGCCGAACTCCACGCCCTGACCAGCGGAGACAACCGGCGCCGCCAACCGCAGAGCCACCAGGTCGGCGACGTCGCGTCGTTCTACTCCGGCATCATGGACGCCTGCACACTGGCCGCCGAGTCCCTGGCCTCCGGCTGCCCGGCCCGACGCGCCGAGGCCCTCGACCACTTCGTACGCACCTACGCCCGCATCGGCGGCCACGACGACACCCCGGCGTTCCGTGCACACCTCCGCACCCGGTTCCGCCAGGCAGCGCAACGCGGTTCGTTCCCGTTGCACTACTGGCGGCACGCCGTCGCTGTCACCTGCGAGACCCGGCCTCAATCCACCGCCACCGGCCAGGGACACCTCGCCGCTTCCCTCGCCACCCTGCACCAGCAGGTCGCCGGCCTCCCCCTGGCCGCGTAGCACCGGGCCGACAACGACGACACCCCGGTCCGCCTCGCCGACGAGGCCGGCGGAACCTGAAGCCGCTGCACCCTGCGGTGGCTCGAGTCGCGCGTCAGCGCTGCACGTCGATGTGCGCCCCGCGAATACGCCCCGCGCGCCGCTGTGGACGCACTCCGGCTCTGCCACCATCGGCGCACAGCAATCCACTGAGGCTGATCAGGGGGGACGTATGGCACGGCGATGGTTGGTCACCGGGTGCTCTTCGGGGTTGGGGCGCGCGCTGGCTGCTGCGGCGGCACGGTCGGGGGACCTGGTGGTGGCCTCTGCGCGCAGGCCGGCCGATGTCGAGGAGTTGGCGCTCGCGTATCCGGACCGGGTGACGACGGTGGCTCTGGACGTGTGCGACCCGGCGCAGTGCGAGGCCGCGGTGGCCCACGCGGTCGACTGCTTCGGCGGGGTGGACGTCCTGGTGAACAACGCCGGGACCGGGCTGTTCGGCACGGTGGAGGAGGTTTCCGACGAGGAACTGCGGGCGCAGCTGGATCTCCTGGCCGTGGCCCCATGGCGGCTGGCCAGGCTGGTTCTTCCGCTGATGCGGCAGCAGGGCGCGGGGCACATCATCAATGTGTCGTCACTTGCCGGCCGGATGGCGTTGCCGGGTCTGTCCGCCTATGTGGCGGGCAAGTACGCCCTTGAGGGGATGAGCCAGGCCTTGGCCGTTGAGGTCGCGTCGTTCGGGGTGCGGGTCACCGTGGTCGAGCCCGGTCAGTTCGCCACGCGCTACGGTGCGGCCCTGGCTGAGACTGCCGTGCGCATCCCGGCCTACACGGCTGTCACCGAGCCCGTGCGGGCGGGCCTGCGCGACACCGAGGACAATCCGTCCCTGGGTCTGCCCGAGGTGTTCGCCTCCCATGTCCTGCGGCTCGTCGCCGCCGGTGACACGCCCATGCGTCTGCCCATCGGTGAGGACGCCTATGCCTTCCTGGAGGCGGTCGAGAAGGCCAACCACCGCGAGCTCGAAGCGGCCAGGGCCTTCGTCCTGGGCTGAACCGCCGCACCAAGAACGCCGCACGCAGAACGCCGCCCGGAGGAGGCCGCCCGGCCCGCATCTCAGCGGATCGGGTGGCCTCCGGGGACGGCCGCCGGGCGCAGGACGGTCAGACGGAGCATGTGCAACCCCCCGGACTCCGAGCGTGCCGTGACGGTTCGGCGCCGTCCGGGGCCTGATCAGCGACTGTGTGCCCGTTCCGGCATCTCGCACGGGGTGCGTCCTGGTCCAGCCAGCCCGACACGGCGATGTGCCAGCCGAGTTGGAAACGGGTCGCCGCGCCGACCGATTCCATCAGGTGGTGCAGTCGCCGCTGGACCGTGCGGTGGCTCACGTCGAGTTGGCGGGCGATGGCCGCGTCGGTGAGTCCGATGTGGAGCAGCGCGACGATCTTCCGGTCGATCGGGTCGAGCTGCCCGGAGCTGGGACTCCTCTCGGCCGCCGTCTGATCAAGGCCGTCGGCACGCAGCTGCCAGCCCATGTCGAAGTAGAGCTCGAACATCGAGATCAGGCTGGAGAGCAGGCCGCTGCGGTGCACCACCAGCGCCACCGGCTCCCCCGCCTCGTCCCGTTCGCGGTCGAGCGGCAGCACGGCGACGTCGTCGTCGGCGATCAGGAGCTTGGTGGGCACCTTGTCGGTGACGGAGATCTGCTGCCCCTGCGCTGCTGCCTCCGTGAGCGAGCGGGCGGACGCGGGGTCCTCCAGCCAGGCGCGTTCCACGACGGTGCGTATGGTCAGGCCCCGGCGCATCATGTCGTGTTCGACCTCGTCCAGGTTGTCCTGGTGGGAGATGACGGTCGCTGCCCGCATGGCCGGGATCATCCCGCGGACCTCGCTCCGTGCCTCGCGCTGCATCGCGACCAGCCAGCGCCGGATCGCGGACGCTCCGGACAGCAGCTCGACGGGTGCTTCGGAGGTACGGGACTGTGCGGCGCGGTGGAGTTCGGCGAGCTCTGTGACGTGGTGCTCGACGCGGTAGAGGGCGGCGCGCCGGGACTCCAGCAGCGGCCCCAGCGCGAGCACGGGAGGCGAAGCGCGGTACCGCACGCCGTCTTCGTGTCGCTCGGCTCCGGCCAGTCCGCGGTCGACGAGGACGGCCAGGATGCGCGCGGCCTCCTCGGCGTTCCCGGCGGGCGGGGCCAGGGCCTCGGGATCGCTGTCGGGGCGTTCGATGAGGCGGCGGTAGACGGCGTCCTGCTCGGCGTCGAGTCCGAGCAGGGTCAACAGGGGCGCCTCATCCGTCTCGGGTTGCGGGGACGGCTCGGCCACGGGCCCAACTCCTCCTGTCCGCCGTGCTGTGGGGCGCCCACCGTAGCGGAGTGCGCGGCGGTGTGTCGCTACCGCCTCGGGCACCGGCGCACCTGCGGCGGAGGGGGTCGGAGCGTGATCCGTCCGCCGATCCGTCACACCGTCGTCTGACGTATTTGCGTCTGGACGTAAATACGTCATCGGATTCTCCTTGCCGGTCCTGCACTTTCGGCAAAAACATTGTCAGCGAACTGACGCGTTCGCTGTCGACCAGAGAGACACGCAACCGGTCGACTCCGGCGCCACACGCATGGGAGTCACACATTGCGAACGTTGAGGCTGTTCAGACCAGGAGCGGGGCGAACCCCCGCACGCCTGGCCGTCGTTGCCTCCGCCGTCATCGCGGTCGTGGGCGGGGGGCTGCCCCTCGCCGCGACCGCTGACGCGCAGTCGTCCAGCGCAGCACCACAGACCGTCAAACCCTCCGTCGAGCAGGTGTGCAGCACTCCCAAGCCCGGTGACTTCGCGTGCTTCGCGCTGCGCCGCGCCGACGTCACCGAGGCCAAGGGGGTGCAGCCGGCCGCGGCGACACCCAGCGGGTGGGGCGCCTCGGACCTGCAGAGCGCCTACAACCTGCCCGCCGGCGGCGGCGCGGGGCGGACCGTCGCCATCGTCGACGCCTTCGACGACCCGACCGCGGAGGCCGACCTGGCCGTCTACCGCACCCAGTACGGCCTGCCCGCGTGCACCACCGCCAACGGCTGCCTCCGCAAGGTCGACCAGCGCGGCGGCACCGCCTACCCGGGGGCCGACGGGGACTGGTCCGGGGAGATCTCCCTCGACCTGGACATGGTCTCGGCGGCCGCACCCGCCGCCCACATCCTGCTGGTCGAGGCGGACAGCGCGGGCTTCGAGGACATGGCCGCCGCGGTCGACGAGGCGGTCGCGCTGGGTGCCCAGTACGTCTCCAACTCCTACGGCAGCGGGTACACCAGCACGCCGGGCAGCGGTGAGGACCCCTCCGAGGTCACCGACCTCGACGCGCACTACAACCACCCGGGCGTCGCGATGGTCGCCTCCTCCGGGGACAGCGCCTACGGCGTCTCCTACCCGGCGGCTTCGCAGTATGTGACCGCCGTCGGCGGCACCGCGCTGAAGAAGGACACCAGCACCGCGCGCGGTTGGTCGGAGTCGGTGTGGCACAACAGCATCGGCGGCCCGGGTTCCGGGTGCTCGGTGTACGAGCCCAAGCCGGCCTTTCAGGGCGACACCGGCTGTGCCATGCGGTCGGTCACGGACGTCTCGGCGGTCGCCGACCCCATGACCGGTGTCGCGGTGTACCAGAGCTTCGGTGGCAGCGGCTGGGCAGAGTACGGCGGCACCAGCGCCTCCTCGCCGATCATCGCGGGTGTGTACGCGGCGGCCGGCTCCCCCACCGCGGGCAGCTACCCCAACGCGTACCCCTACCGCAACCCCTCCGCCCTCAACGATGTGACCAGCGGCTCCAACGGCTCCTGCTCCCCTGCCTATCTGTGCACCGCCGGGACCGGCTACGACGGCCCGACCGGGCTGGGCACCCCCAACGGCCTGGCGGCCTTCCGCAGCGGCCCACACGGGGAAATCAGCGGCACCGTCACAGATTCCGCCGGGGTGCCGCTTCCCGGGGCCGCCATCACGGCAGGCGACTTCCGGACCACCACGGACGCCCAGGGTCACTACTCGCTCACCGTGGCGCCCGGTACCTACGACGTGACCGCCTCCGCCTACGGCTACGCCGACAGGAGGGTCACCGGGGTTGTCGTCGACGACGGCGGCTCGGTCACCGAGAGCTTCGCGCTGGACGGGGTGGCCAGCCAGACCATCACCGGCAAAGTCACCGACGGCTCCGGCCACGGCTGGCCGCTCTACGCGTCGGTCGCCGTCGAGGGCGAGCCCGGCGCGCCGGTCTTCACCGACCCGTACACCGGCAGCTACGAGCTCCAGCTCCCCCAGGGCAAGAGCTACACGCTGCACATCGTCGCGCGGTACCCCGGCTACCAGGCGGTGAGCAAGGATGTCACCGTCGGAGCCTCGGCCCAGACCGTGAACTTCGCCGTCCCGGTCGACGCTGATGCGGGCACCGCCGTCGGCTACAAGCTGGAGCGCACCGGGACCACCGAGACCTTCGACTCCACGACCTCCGCTCCGGAGGGCTGGAGCGTGGTCAACGCCGACGGCACCGTCGGTGGCTGGGACTTCTCCGACCCCCGCAAGCGCAACAACCACACCGGGGGCAGCGGGGCCTTCGCCATGGTCGACAGCGACTCCTACGGTTCCAACAAGCACCAGGACAGCCTGCTGATCAGCCCGGTCTACGACTTCAGCGGCTACTCGGCGCCCGAGATCGCTTTCGACACCGAGTTCCGCAGCCACGTCGGGCAGACCGCCAGCGTGGACATCACCACCGACGGCGGCACCACCTGGACCTCCGTGTGGACGGCCACCACCACTCTGACCGGGCCGTCCCATGTGGCGATCCCGCTCACCAGTTACGCCGGTGCCTCCACTGTCCAGCTGCGGTTCCACTTCACGGCCACCTGGGGCTGGTGGTGGCAGGTGGACGATGTCCACGTCGGGGACCGGATCTACCTCCCGGTGACCGGAGCTCTGGTGGCGGGCACCGTCACCGACGCCAACACCGGTGACGGCGTCGTCGGAGCAACCGTCACCAACACCGACGCGCCCGCGCAGTCGGCGGTGACCGCCGCTACCCCGGACGACCCGGCGCTCGGCGACGGCTTCTACTGGGTGTTCTCCGACACCGTCGGCGCACACCCCTTCACCGCGGCGAAGAGCAAGTACACCTCCGGCAGCAGGAACGTGCGGGTGGCGGCCGACAGCACCACCCAGGCCGACTACAAGCTCAAGGCCGGTCAGTTCACCTTCACGCCGGCGGCGGTCGACAAGACCCTGGCCTGGGGCGCCACCGGCACCCAGAAGCTGACCGTGAAGAACACCGGAGGAGCCCCCGCCACCCTCGACCTCAGCGAGGCGACCGGCGGCTTCCAGATCCAGGCCGCCCAGGGCGCACCGCTCCAGCTGGTCAAGGGCGACTACTCGCCGCTGCAGCCCGGCAAGTCCGGCACCGGCGCGGCGGCCGCACCCGCGGCGGCCGGCGACGCCTGGCAGCCGGTGGCGGACCTGCCGGTGCACCTCCAGGACAACGCGGTCGCCACGGACGGGGGCAAGCTCTACTCCGCCTTCGGCTACACGGGCAGCGCGGACAGCAAGGCGCTGTACGTCTACGACCCCGCTTCGGGTGCGTGGTCCCAGCTTGCCTCGTCGGGCGATACCCGTGACGGGGCGGCCGCGGGCTTCATCGACGGCAAGTTCTACGCCGCCGGCGGCTGGGGTCCAACCGGCGCGCCCGACACCAAGCTGGAGATCTACGACCCGGCGTCCGACAGCTGGACCACCGGCGCCTACGCCCCCAAGGCGTACGCCGGCGCGGGCCACGCGGTCCTGAACGGCAAGCTGTACATGGTCGGCGGCTGCACCGCCTCCACCTGCGGCACCAGGGACGCCTTCGCCTACGACCCCTCCACTGACAGCTGGTCCGCGATCGCCTCCTACCCCGAGGCCGTCTCCTGGAGCGCCTGCGGTGCGATCCGCGGCGTGCTCTACTGCGCGGGCGGCACGGGCGCTGCCGGCGCCACGAAGCACGCCTACGCCTACGACTCCGACTCCGACAGTTGGTCGCCCATCGCCGACCTGCCGACCGACATCTGGGGTTCGGCCTACACCGCCGCCAACGGACTGCTGCTGACCAGCGGCGGCGTCGTCAACGGGGGCAGCGCCATCACCAACCAGAGCTTCGCCTTCGACCCGTCGGCCGGCACCTGGAGCGCGCTGCCCAACGCGAACGCCGCGCAGTACCGCGGCGGCGGGGCCTCGGGTTTCTACCGCGTCGGCGGCAACCCCGGCGGGCCCGACCCGCTCGGCACCGTCGAGGTGCTCCCCGGGTACGGCCAGGCAGCCGCGGACGTGACCTGGCTGTCCCTGGGAACGCAGCAGGCCACCCTCGCCCCCGGCGCCAGCACCACCGTGGTGGTCAGCCTGGACGCCTCGGCCGCCGAGGTCACCCAGCCCGGCGCGTACACCGCGAAGCTGGCCGTGGGCACCGACACCCCCTACATCACCTCCCCGATCCCGGTGACGATGCACGTCAACCCGCCGAGGACCTGGGGCAAGTACGCGGGTACGGTCCTCGGCTCCGACGGCAAGGGCGGCACCGCACCGCTCGCCGGCGCCACCGTCCAGATCGACAGCTGGGCATCGAGCTACACCCTCAAGACCGGCAAGGACGGCGGCTACGCCCTCTGGCTCGACGTCCGCAACAACCCGCTCACCATCATCGTCGCCAAGGACGGCTACCAGCCCACCACCACCACGGTGAAGATCGTTAAGGGGGCGACGACCACCGGCAACTTCACCCTCAAGAAGGCAAGCTGAGCACACCGCACCACACCACCACCACCCGTGCGGGCCGGTCCACGGACCGGCCCGCACGGCCGTCGTTCACCGACTCGACAGAGCGCCTTGCGGGGCGGCGCAGAGCAGCCAGTATCGCTGGAGCAGGTGCAGCGGGTTGTCCCGGGACCGGGGAATGGACGGCGGGCGGCCCGTCGGCTCCGGCGAACTGACGGACCGCCCGGCGCTGTTGCCTACTGACGTACCCACTTCTGGTTGCTGCCGCCGTTGCAGGTGTAGATCTCCAGCAGCGTGCCATTGGTGGTCGCACCGCTGGTGGCGTCCAGGCAGAGTCCCGACTGCACCCCGGTGATGGTGCCGTCGTCCTTGAGGACCCACTGCTGGTTGCCACCGCCGTTGCAGGTGTAGATCTCCAGCTTGGTGCCGGATGAGGTGCTCTGGTTCGGCACGTCCAGACACATGGTGCCGTAGACCACCAGCTCCTTGCTGGAGTTCAGCGTCCACGACTGGTTGCTGCCGCCGTTGCAGTCGTACAGGTCGATCGCCGCGCCCTTGCCGGTCGAGGCGTTCTGCACATCCATGCAGCGGTTGGACTGGACACCGCGGATGATCGATGTGCCGGTGGTGTCAGGGTTGACCACCGCCACCGAGCCGGTGGAGGTGTCCACGGTCCAGGCGGAGTGGCAGCTGATCGAGGCGGAGGTACCGCTGATGGTGAGCGGCTCCCAGATGTAGCGGGAGTCGGACAGGGTGCCGGAGTTCCAGCGGTCGCCGAGGAACAGGTAGCTGGTGCCGCTGCTCCCGGTGATCGGCAGGATCGACGTCGTCTGCGAGTTGCAGGTGTTGGTGCCCGACGGCGCGAACGACTTCCACGAGCTCCAGGCGCCCGTGATCGAGGACGCGGTGGCGTACTGGTTGTCGTTGGTGGACCAGCCGGTGAGGCGCGAGCCGAACATGAAGTACGTGCCGCCCACCTTCACCATGGCCGGCGCCTCGTACTGCGGCAGGGTGTCGGCCAGCGACGCCACGCTCAGATAGTCGGAAGACAACCTGTAGACCTGCAGCTTCTTGTCGGTCCGGTCCTCGCTCATGAAGTACGCGGCGGTGCCGTCGAGGAACAGGTTGTCGTCCAGGCTGTCGTTGCCCAGCGGCTTGGAACTGCCGCGGTAGGTGTATGCGCCGCAGACGCTGCTGCTGGTCGCCACACCCGCCTTGCGCTCGTCGTAGTTGGAGTCGTCGATGTGCATCCACATGACGTAGCTGGAGGTGGACGCGTTGTAGATCACGTGCGGCCGCTCGACGATCCGGTTCGGGCCCAGGTCGCCGCTGGACTGGCGGGTCAGCACGTGGTTGACGAAGGTCCAGTGCTTGAGGTCGGTGGACGAGTAGCAGTTGACGTTCTGGAACACCGAACCGCCTGTCTTGTCCTCGCCGAACCAGTAGTAGGTGCTGCCGACCTGGAGGATGCCCTCGCCGTGCGCCTCGAGCACATTGTTCGAGGAGTCGGTCCAGATCGTGCCGGGCGTGATCGACTGGGCGGCGGCGAACGCCGGAGCCTGCCCCAGCCCGACGGCCAGAGCGAGCGCGCTCACCAGCGTGAGCAGTATGCGTTTCATGGATCTCACGGGGATATGCCTTCCTGTCGGGACTCCGCTCGGATGGGAGGCGCAGAAGGGCGAACGCGCCGACGGATATCGGATGGCGAATCCGTCGACCATGTCCGTCCGTGATCCAGAACGATGGGAAAGCTCTTCTGCTGAGCGAGCCCGAAGGCGCTCCCCCCGCAGGCCAAGAGGTCCCCCGAAGGCATTTTGTGCGATTATGGACGATTTCTTTCGGGCCTGTTTCCGGGCCTTCCCTGCTCTGCGTGCGAAAATCAGCACAGCACGCCTGCCCGCCGGAGAACAAGACCGCGGCGGGATGCCGGCCCCCTGGTCCGGGAGCCCTGCGGGACTCTCTCGCCCGATCCCGGGACGCCGGGCCGCCGCGCTGACGGATACTCAGACGGGGTCGCGCCCGGGCCGTCCCTGGTCGAGCGGCGCGCCCCCGGCCGTGGCCTCCGGGCCGTCCGGTCCCGGCCCCGCAGCACGCAGACTGCGACGCAGCCGCAGCAGCGCGGGCAGCGCCGCGGCCACGGCCACCACCGCGGCGGCCGCCGCCCAGGCCGGCCCCGACAGACAAGGCCCGCGTCACCTCGTTGCTCGCCATCCGTCCGTGGCCCGAACCGGCCGTGATTGACTGCCCGGATGACCGACCACGATGTCCTGCGCGTCTTCTGCGACCCCCAGGGCCGCCACGGCAACGAGCTCGGCGTCGTCCGCGACGGAACCTCGATCCCCGCCCCGGACGACCGACTGGCGCTCGCGCGGACGCTCGGATACAGCGAGACCGTCTTTGTCGACGACCCCGCGGACGGCGTCATCGACATCTACACCCCGAGCCTGCGTCTGCCCTTCGCCGGACACCCCTGCGTCGGCGCGGCCTGGCTGTTGCGCACCCCGCAGCTGGTCACCGCGGCCGGGGTGGTCCGCACCCGGTTCGACGGTGACGTCACCTGGATCGAGGCCCGCCCTGAGTGGGCGCCTCCGCGCACCCTGCGGCAGTACGCCTCACCGGCCGAGGTCGACGCGCTGGAGGTCCCTCCCCCGGGCGAGTGGATCTACGTCTGGGCCTGGCAGGACGAGCCCTCCGGCCTGGTCCGGGCGCGCGCCTTCCCCGGCCGCGGCGACGGCATCGACGAGGACGAGGCCACCGGCGCCGCCGCCCTGCTGCTGACCGGCCGCCTCGCCCGCCCCCTCCACATCACCCAGGGCCTCGGCTCCCAGATCGTCACCGCCCCGACCCCCGACGGCCTCATCGCCATCGGCGGCCGCGTCCGGCACGGCGGGAGCCGATGAATCAGCCGCCCGGGTCAAGGCATTGACCGCCTTCGATACGGCGGGTTCGGGGAACCTCCCGCCCCGATGGCCGGCGACGCCGGGTGTGGGCCGCAGACGCACCGACCACCGCGCTCGCCACCGTCCGGCGCCGTCCTGTCCGATACGCTGACCGAGTGGGCGCGACCGCTGGACCCCGTATGCAGAACTATGCCGAGTGGGCGCCGCCGCGGGAGTTCGCCGCCGATGTGCAGTGCGTGTGGTGGTCCTCCTTCGGGGGTTCGGCACCGATCCTTCCCGATGGGCATGTCGACCTTTTCGTGGGCGCCGGCAGAGTGCTCATTGCCGGTCCGGACACCGCCGCGGTCGCCAATCACCTGCCGGAGGGACTGGTTGTCCACGGCGTGCGTTTCAGGACCGGGCGTGCGCGAAGAGTCCTCGGTGTACCGGCGGATGAGCTCCGCGATCTCCGCGTCGGACTCGACGACCTGTGGGGTGCAGCCGGGCGCCGAGCCTCCGAGCTCCTGGTCGACAACCCGCAGCGGCTTCTCGAAGTCGTCAGGGACCGACTGGCGGGAACAGCCGAGGGCCCGGACCGGCAGATCGATGCTGCCGTGCGTCGCCTGGTCGCGGATCGGCAGCGCGTTGCGGATCTGCACGACGAAGTCGGCCTGTCCGAACGGCAACTAAGACGCCGCTTCACCAGCGAGGTGGGTTACGGTCCGGCGACCTTTCTGCGCATCGTCCGACTGCAACGAGCCCGGCGCCTCGCTCGCGAGGACCCTCGGCTGGGCCTCGCGGACATCGCCTCCAACGCCGGGTACGCCGACCAGGCTCACATGTCGCGCGAGATCAAGAACCTCACGGGAACGACCGCCCGCATTCTGCTGCGTGGCCGATCTGTTCAAGACGGCCAGGGGAAAACGTTCCTAAGGTCGACGACATGACAGTCGACATCGAGGCAGCCCGGACCTTCATCCGCACCAACGCCCGGATCATCGAGCAACGCCTCGCGGAGTTCCACCTCGACGGGGACGCAACCGCGGCGGCGGCCGCGATCGCCGGACTGGAGGCGTACCGCAACCGCGACGGCGGATTCGGCCACGGACTCGAACCGGACGCGCTCGCACCGGACAGCCAGCCGCTCGCCGTCGATTCCGCCTTCGGCATCCTCGACGAAGTCGCCCGCAGCACGTCGGACCCGTCGATCAGAATGCGCGCGGCCGATGCCGCCCGCGTGACGATGCCTTATCTGGACAGCGTCTCAAGCGCCGACGGCGGGCTCTCGATCGTCTTTCCCTCCGTCGCGGCACATCCGCGGGCCGACCACTGGGGCGACGGAGTCTTCGCTCCGGGGCTCAACCCGACAAGCAAGATCGTAGGCATCGCACGCACGCTGGGGGTCGAGCATCCCTGGCTGGACCGGGCCGCAGCCTTCTGCCGCGCGGCGATCGACACTCCGGAATCGGTCGGGGACGCACACACTGCCATCTGCGTCCTGCCGTTCCTTGAGACCGACGCCGACCGCGCCTGGGCGGCCAAGGCATCCGACGATCTGCGAAGCCGGATCACCGAACTCCCCCTCTTCAAGGAGATGCCCGGCCCGGACTACGGACTCTCGCCGCTCGACTTCGCAGAGTCTCCGGAGAGTCCACGCCGTGAGTTGTTCTCCGATGTGTCCATTGCGGCGCACCTGGACGACCTGGCCGCCGGTCAGCAGGACGACGGCGGTTGGCCACTCGGGTGGGAGCCGCCTGGGCACGCTTCGGTTCTCGCCTGGCGCGGCGCCGTGACACTCCATGCACTGCGTGTGCTGCGTGCGTACGGCCGGATCGCACGCTGAGCCCTACGGCCTTGACACTCAACAAGGGTGAGGAAGGCCATGGCTGCGCCGGCACAAAGCCACCATCACCCCGTCCCGCGGCTGGGCTGTGCTGCGCGCCCCGAGCCTGATCGGGATGGGACGGAACGGCAGGCTCGGTCTGCCCGAAGGCAAGCCGACGTGGGAACCGACAGGCCACGCCACGCTTGAACGGGCCCCGGCGGCGGGCTGAGCGCGGCTGGGCACCGGGGACGGTGCCGGATCCGGCTGATGGCCCGGCGCCTCCTCGGAGCATTGCGTCGTGACGCGCGACGAGAATCGCGGGACAGCCCGCCGCCGCCGGTGCGGAGCCCGGTGGCGGCGGGCTGGAGCGAATCTGCCGGCCCGGAATCAGGGGATCAGCTGGGCCTGAACGAGCTGAACCCAAAACCGGATATGGCTCCGCCCGAGCGGATGGCCGCATGCGTGAACGAGGAGCACGCCAGGTCGGAGTACGCGTCGATCACCTTGTCGGTGTTGTTGGTCACCGCCCGGATCGTCCCACCCGCAAGGTGAGGAGCCACTTCGGCGACGGTGTAGCAGTGGCCGTCCACCGGGTTGGTCACGTTCAGATGCTCGGACGCGCCATCCGGCGCGACGATGGTGAGGGACACGGTGCCGTTGGCGGGCCAGGCCGAGGTGGGCACAGCCAGGGTGAGCAGCAGGGCTGCACCGGCGGCCGGGGGTATCTTGCTCCAGGCTGAGACGTGCGCGCGGTCCATAAGGTCCTCCGTGATGTGATCTCGTGGAGTCTCTCGGGTCCGGCGGCGCGGGCCGTGCCCGCGTCCCCGGACGGCGGTCGGACCTACATCGGCCAGTCTGGGCCAAGGCCCATCAGCGCGCCACCGGAGGGATTGCCGGCCGGATGGTCCGGAATTCCGCCGACAGGGCCTTCGCCGGCTGAACCTTCCGCTGAAGAGGCCGCGCGGGCCATCCCCTGCGTTGCGCCTCAGCCACCGGACGCATGAATCCGACGGCGACGACGGCACGCCGCCCAGTGCGGCACCCGTCCGCTGACGTCGCACACCCCCGGAGGCCCCAGCGGAACTGGATCCGTTGGGGCCTCCCGACGTTCAGAGATCACAGCCCTCCGGCTGAACTCGGCCGAGCTGCACGACGCAGGCGCCCCACGCGGGGGCGGACAGCAGTTCGCGTGAGCGGGCGAAGAGGCGGTACAGACCGGGGCCGTGCTGTTCGGCCAGCCCGGCGTTGTGGGCCAGCACGTCAAGTTCGTTGGCGGCGGTGATCTCCAGGAAGGCGCGTTGGTCCGCCTCGGCCGGTGTGTGTTCGCGGCCCGTGAAGCGGTCGCGGAAAACCACCGGATTCCCGCTGCCCAGGCGGGGGTAGACGGTTGCCCGGTCACAGCTCGCGTACAAGGACACCAGGGCCTCCGCGCGGTCGCCGATCAGTTCGGCGAGCAGCTTCCGCTCGTCCGTGTCCATGAGCGACTGGTCGAATCCGTCCGTCCCGTACGCGGCGTGGCACAGCCCCGCAAGCTGGACGGCCGGCTGGGCGCCCCAGGTGGAGAGCAGGTTGGCGACGCGGAGCAGGTGGTCCAGGAGCGTCCCGCCCGGATGGGCCATCCGGGCGGCGCCACGGTCGCGCAGAAACTCCTCGACCCGGGGCCACTGTGCGGCGGACCGCTCCATCACGCTACCGGTCCGGCGGATTGCGCCACCTCGGCGACCAGCCGGGCGGTGGCCGGGGTGGGGATGCCGTGGGCGGCTGCGGCACGGAGGACGGCTCCGCCGATGGCGTCGAGTTCCAGCGGACGGCCCACCTCGGCGTCGCGCTGCATCGAGGACTTCATCGTCTCGGGGACGCGGTCGAAGAAGGAGAGCAGGCCCTCGGCGGTCACCGGCGCACCGGCGGCACGGGCCACGGCTGCGATCTCGTCGAGGACGGTGAGCAGTTCGGGGCGGTGGAGGCTGCGGACGGTACCGACATCGGTCTGGTGACGTGTGGTGAGCAGAGCGAACGGGGCGAGGAAGGCCAGCTTGTCCCAGAGCATCGCGCTTTCGTCCTCGCGTACGGTCACGCCCAGGCCGGCCTGCCGCAGCAGCTCTGCGAACTCCTCCACGGGAGCGGCGAGTTCAAGGTTGGCGAAGGGGCTGGTGTGGGTGATGCGGCCGGGCGAGACTCGGGTGGCCTCGACCCGGATGGTGCCCGCGACGACCCGCGCCGAAGGGAAGCGCTCGCGTAGCAGTGCGAGGTGGTCGACGCCGTTCAGCAGCGGCACCACCACGGCCGAGCCGACCACCTCGGCCGGGACGCGGTCGAGGGCCTCGGCGAGCGCGGTCTGCTTGACTGTCACAAAGACCGCGTCCACCGGCTCACGCAGCTCGGTGTCGGCCTCCACCGGCGCGGTCAACTCCCCGTACTGGCCGCTGTCGACGTGCAGCCCTTCGCGGTGCAGCACGGCCGCGGTCTGCTCTCCGGCCAGGCAGATGACGCGGTGTCCGGCGTGGGCGAGCAGCGCGCCGATCAGGCCGCCGACGCCGCCCGGGCCGAGAACTGCCACTGTCGACTTGCTGGTGCTCACAGGTGCTCCTGTCCTGGGAAGCCGGTGGCCCGATGAAGGGTCGGCACCCACCCGGCCGTACCGCGGTCGCATCCGGATCGCGATCGGACAGCAGGCGGGTTGTCGCCCCGGGCCCAGAACGATGATCAAACGTGCCGCTGTCCAAGTCAATCCAAGGACTTGCCGGCAGGCAGGACCCAAGCCTGAGCCTGGGGCGAGTGGCGCAGCGACCTGAAGGCGGCCCGCAGCTCGTCGGTGAAGATGTCGGGCACCTCCCAAGCCGCGAAGTGGCCGCCGCTGTCGGCTCTGTTGAAGTAGACGAGATCGTGGTAGGCACGCCTGGTCCAACTCAGCGGCGCCTGGTAGATCTCGCCGGGAAAGACGGTGACTGCTGCCGGAAGGGACACCGAGACCGCGTTGAAGTTGTTGGCGTTGTTCTCCCAGTACAGGCGGGCGGAGGAGACCGCGGTGCCGGTGAGCCAGTAGAGCGTGATGTCGTCGAGCATCTCGTCCCTGGTGAGGACGCGCTCCGGAGCACCGCCGCTGTACGTCCATGCAGCGAACTTGTCGTACATCCACGCAGCCAGCCCGACGGGCGAGTCCGACAGTCCGTACCCGACGGTCTGCGGGCGGGTGACCATCATGGCCGAGTAGCCCGAACCCGTTCTGTAGAACGTGGCGAGTTTGTCGTACGCCGCCCTCTCGTCAGCGGCCAGGCCGGCCGGCGCGGGGTCACCGCAACTGAGGGACCTCGCGATGTCCGGGGGCACGGTGGCCGGGAAGTTGACATGGATGGCGAGCAGTCCGGCAGGTCGCTGCAGTGCCATCCGGTCGGAGATCACCGCGCCCCAGTCGCCGCCCTGGGAGACATAGTGCCCGTACCCCAGACGCTCCATCAGCACGGCCCATGCGCGTGCGATCCGGTCGGGACCCCACCCGGTCGTCTGCGGGCGCTCCGAGAAGCCGTAGCCCGGAATGGAGGGAATGACGAGGTGGAAGGCATCCTCAGGGCGTCCCCCGTGCGCCGTGGGATTGGTGAGCGGGTCGATCACCTTGAGGAACTCGAGGACGGATCCCGGCCAGCCGTGGGTCAGGATCATGGGCAGTGCGTTCGGGTGGCGGGAGCGGACATGGATGAAATGGATGTCGAGTCCGTCGATCCGGGTCAGGAACTGAGGCAGGGAGTTCAGCCTCGCTTCCGTCCTCCGCCAGTTGTAGCCGGATGCCCAGTAGGCGGCGAGTTCTCGCATCGTGGCCAGCCGGACGCCCTGGGACCGGTCGTGCACGGTCTCGCGGTCGGGCCATCGGGTCTCGCGGATACGCCGGCGGAGGTCGGCAAGGTCCTGCTCCGGAAAGTCTGCACGGAAGGGACGGACACCGTCGGCCTCGTCCTCCACCGCCGGGACTTCGGTGGGCCTGCCGGCGGCCCCTGCCGCTCCTGCGGCCAGCACGGCGGCCGAGAGGGAGAGAAAGGTGCGCCGCGATTTCCGGGGGCTCGTTCCGAACATGACCGGTCTCCTCGCGCTCACCCATGTCCCGCCGGGATGGATTCATGGCGACAGTGTCCGCCCGAGAGAAACGCTCGACACACGCCCGGATTTCTCATCGACGGCGGCCGACGTCAATGCCGGATTCCCTGGCGCGCGCAGTCGTACGATCCGAGTCCGCGCCGGAGACCGGTGCAACGGGACCTGAGTGCCACGCTGCCCACCGATGACGGCTCCGACGCTATTGACCCGCCCGTGGACTCGCAACCCGGGCCGAGCGGTGCGGGGCGCGGCCCCCTGTCGGCAGGAGCCGAAGCGCGCAGGCCTGGGTGCCATCAGGCCGTCCGGACCGGCCACTCCCCGTTCCGGCCCGGACGGACCACTGCCGCGGGTTCCTGGACTGGTCCCCCTGCTTCGACGTCCAGGGTGAACGGCGCCGGGTGCCCGGTACGGTCACGTCACCCGTGAACGGCGACGTCGTAACGGCGGCTCCGGCCGGAACCGACAACGGATCCACGGCCTGGAGGTTCCCACCGCGGCGTGGCCCTCTCCGTCAGTCTCGACCGAGACACGGCCTGAACCTCACAGAGCCGTACGTGGCGCGTGCGAGCCGATCGCTCGGTCAGGGCTGGGCGACAGCCTCGTCGCGCCAGGAGTGGGCGGGCGCGTAGCCGAGCAGCCGACGGGCCTTGTCGATGGAGAACAGGCTCTCGTGTCCGGTGATCTCCCGCCGCAGCGGCAGGTCCGGGTAGACGGTGTCGATCAGCTCCTTGCTGGACCGGCCCATCACCGTGTCCGGGCTGGCGATGAGGAAGACCTCGACGCCCGCGACCTGGTACTCCAGCGACTTGCGCACCGCCTGGGCACCGTCGCGGGCGTCGATGTACGACCACAGGTTCCAGCGCCGGAGCTCAGGATCGGCGTCGAAGGAGGGGAAGGCGGCGTAGTCGGCCACCTCCATCACATTCGAGAAGCGCAGGCCGACCATCTTCAGCTCGGGGTCCCAGCGGCAGAACTGGGCGGCCATCTCCTCCTCGAGGACCTTGCCGAGTGAGTAGGTGCTCTCCGGCCGCGGCGGGTACTCCTCGTCGGCGGGCAGATAGGGAGGCGGGGTTTCGAAGGGCAGGCCCAGTACGGTCTCGCTGGAGGCCCAGACGACATTGCGGATGCCCGCCTGCCGCGCGGCGGCGAAGACGTTGTAGGTGGCGGGGACGTTGTTGCGGAATGTGGCGGCGTTGGTGGTCAGGCCGGGGGCGGGGACCGCCGCGAGGTGGACCACGGCGTCGAGGCCGCGGTGGCGGTCGTCCACTGCGGTCAGCGCCTCGACGGTCTGGCCGTAGTCGGTGAGGTCGACCCGGACGAATGCGCTGAGCGGCTCTGCCGAGGGGGTGGTGTCGAGATTGATCACGGTCCAGCCGTGCTCGACCAGGTCGCGGACCACGGCCCGTCCCAGTTTCCCGCTTCCTCCGGTGACGGCGACGCGTCCGGTCATCGGCTCCCACTCCTTCGCCATCGCTTCAAGATCGGTACCGTAGGCTGCGTCAGCCTACCCGCCGCACCGCGAGGACGGCGCGGGGTCCGCATCGACGCGGCGGAGCCCGTCGCGGCGCCTGCCCTTGCCCAACTCGCCGAAGACCTCATTCATGGGGACGTGGGTCGGCGGGTGTCGGGCGCCATGACGCGGTGAACGTCTGCATATCCCGGACCTGGTACGGGTCGCCCTCGCCCGGCCGGACCGCCCACGCCACCTCCGCCCTCCAAGCCCCTGCCGGCTCCAGAACTCGGCAGGCCCGGCGGGGCGTCACCGACTGCTCCGGCAGACCGGGATGACCTGTCGCCCGGTCGTACCGCTACGTCGGCGGCGCAGACAGCAGAGCCCGATGGCGCTGTCCGCCTCGTTAAGCGCAGTCGAGGTCATGAGCGCTCCGGGCCCGGTGGCGGTCGGCAGCGGGCTGGTCGATGCGGCGCTAGGCTTCGGGCTCCGGAGGATCTGCGGCAGCGCACGAGGGGGCGGACCAGGTGGCGTCGGAGGCAGCACAGGGGTGGGACTCGGTCCTGGATTCGGTCGTTGTCTACGCACAGGGCGCGGTCTGCCGCCGGGTGGCCGGCGGCTCGGCGCCGCCGGACGGCCGGGTGCGGGTGACCGGACTGCCCCGCACCCTGGACCCCGGCTCGCTCCGCGCCCGGGTGCTCAACGACTCCGGGGTGCGGGTCACCGAAGCCCGGATCGAGGTCGGAGCCGAGCTGTACCAGCCCGCAGAGCTGCCCGAGCTGCACCGCGAGGTCGAGCGGCTGCGCGACGAGTACGACGCCGCCCGGAAACGCCTGGACCGGCAGCGGGACCGGGTCCGCGAGGTCGCGGCCCTGCGCCCGGTTGCTCCCCCGCGCAGACGGGAGGACGGGCACCGGCGTACCCCGGTCGACGCCTGGCTGGATCTGGCCGAATTCGTGGACGAGCGGCTGACCGGCCTGCACGCCCGGCTGGCCGAACTGGAGGACGCACTGCACCTGGCCGAGCACGCCCTCGGAATCGCCCAGGACCGGCTCTCCCGAGCCTCCACCGACGCACCGTCGGATCCGGTGCGGACCGCACTCTCCGCCGTCCTGACCCTGGCCGGCAGCGGCGAGACGGAGGCGGAGGCGGACCTGCAGGTCGAGCTCGAGTACCGGGTGCCCGGAGCGGTCTGGGCCCCGGCCTATCGGCTGAGCTACCGTCAGGACGACGGCACTGGAAGTCTGGTGCTGCGGGCCATGGTCGCCCAGCGCACCGGCGAGGACTGGAACGCCGTACACATCGGCCTCTCCACCGCCGACCTGCATCGCCGCACCGGGCTGCCCAAGCTCCGCTCCCTCCGCATCGGCCGTCGCCAGCCGGCCCCCGCGCCGTCGGGCTGGCGTGAACCCCCAGCCGGGCTCGCCGAGCTGTTCACCGGGTACGAGGCCGCAGGCCCGGGCCCGGCGCCCCGCGGCCTCATCCCCGTCGCCGTCGCCGGCGCCGGCGTCCTACCCGCCCCGCCACCGCCACCGCCACCCGCGGCCTTCCCGCCCGCCCCCGCCGCACCCGGGGGGTACGCCGCGGCGCCACCGGCGGTGGCCCGGTCGCGCGCGCTCAGTGCCGCTCCCCAGGGTGCGGCCTTCGCCGGCGCTCCCCCGGCGCCCGCGGCACCGGGCGCCGCTGCTCCGCCGGTGCCCCCGGCCGGCCCGCCGCGGCCGAGCAGCGCCGAACTCGACTACGCGGCCCTGGTGCTGGCCGGCCCCGAGGACCCCCGGAACCGCCGGGGGCGGCTCTTCCCGGCCCCCTCCGACGACCTGGTGGCCACCGAGTACCGCCGCCGCGCGGAGGCGGTGGCCGCGCTGCCGCTGCCCGGACTCGCGGTGCGCCCCCGGGAGTCGGCCGGCTCCTTCGACCACCGCTTCGACGCCGCGGCCCCCGCCGACATCCCTTCGGACGGCACCTGGCACACCGTCACCGTCACCGAGATCCCGGTCGGTCTGCGCACCGAGTACGTCTGCGTGCCCTCGGTCGAGGAGACCGTGTACACAACCCTGGTGATCTCCAACGCCACCGACCAGGCTCTGCTGGCGGGCCCGGTGGAGGTCACCTCGGACGACGGGTTCCTGCTGACCGCCGCGCTGCCGACGCTCGCCCCCGGCGGCACTCGCCGGGTCGGCCTGGGCCCGGCCGAGGCGGTCCGGGTCGCCCGCCGGGCGGAGCTCCACGAGTCCTCCGCGGGGCTGCGCAACGGCACCACGGTGCTCGACCACCGGGTCCATGTGGAACTGGCCAACCGACTGGCCCGGCCGGTCACGATCGAGGTCCGCGAACGCGTCCCGGTCAGCCCCGATGCGGACGTCCGTATCGAGGAACGGGCCGACTGGATGTCACCGCAGGACGGTGAGGGACCCGAGACCCACACCCCGAGCACCCGCCTCTGGCGGGTGGAGCTGCCCGCGGACGGCACCCTCGAGCTCGACGGCGGCTATGAGATCCGCATCCCGGCCGGAAAGGCCATCGTCGGCGGCAACCGGAGGAGCTGACCGTCATGTCCACCCCCTCGCACCCGATCGCGCTGCCCGTCACCGCGGTGACCTGCCTGGAGGACCGGGCCCACATCGAGCGGACCGCCGTGCTGGAGCTGTCCGCCGGTGTCCAGCGCCTGCGCCTGGGCCCGCTGACCGCCCTGGCGGTCGACCGCACCCTGCACGCCGAGTTCCCCACCGACCAGCCCGCCAGAGTGCTCGACGCCCGGATCGTCCGGGCGTGGACACCGCGTGCGCCGCTGCCGCCCGACGAGGGCGACTCCGCGCTGCGCCACCGCGTCCACGCCCTGGAGGAGGAGCAGCACAGCGGGGAAAGGCACCGCGAACGGGTGGAGGCCCGGCTCGCAGCGCTCTCCCAGCTCACCGCCGACCTGCTGCGCGAGATCGGTGAGGGAGCCGGCCTCGGCGAGGTCGAGCGCACCCGCTGGGCCCGGGAACTGGACCGGCTGGACGCCGAACGGGAGACCTGCGCCGAGGAGCTGCGCCGGGTGCAGGCCCGGCTGTCGGCGCTCACGGACCAGCTGGGCAGAGCCGAGGAGGCGCTGGCCCTCGCCGAGGAGGACCCTGCCGAGCTGACCGCCCACCTCGAGCTGACCGTGTCGGCCACCGCCGCCGGACCGGCCCTGCTGCGGGTGGTCCACCTCGTCCCGTGCGCACTGTGGCGGCCCGCCTACCGGGCGGTGCTCGACGGAGGCGTGCTGACGCTGGAGAGCGAGGCGGTGGTCTGGCAGCGCACCGGGGAGGACTGGGCGGATGTGCGGCTGACCTTCTCGACCGCCCGGTCGGCGCTGGCCACCGACCCGCCGCGGCTCGGCGAGGACCGGCTGACGCTCCGGGAGCGCTCCGCCGAGGAGCGCCGCACCGTCGACGTGGAGTTGCGCGAGGAGGAGATCGGCAGCATCGGACCGTCGACGGCGGCCGGCCTGCCGGGGGTGGACGACGGCGGCGAGGTACGGGTGCTCCAGGCGCCGGCGCCGGCCTCGGTGCCCCGGGACGGCCGGGCGCACCGGGTGCCGCTGACTTCCTTCACGGCACCCGCGTCCACCGAGCACGCCTGCTCGCCCGAACTGTCCCCGCTGGTCACCCCGGTGGCGAGGTTCCGCAACGGGTCGGGCCATGCGCTGCTGGCAGGCCCGGTGGACCTGGTCCGCGGCAGCGGGTTCACCGGCCGCGGCGAGCTCGGCTTCACGGCGCCCGGCGCCCTGGGCGAGCTGGCCTTCGGCAGCTCGGACGACTACCGGGTGGTCCGGGAGGCCCAGGAGGTCCGCGGCTCCACCGGGCTCACCCAGCGGACGGTGGTGACCCGGACGGTGCGGCTGCACCTGTCCCGGTTCTCCGGTCCCGGCAAGCAGTCCGAACAGGTGGTCGTGGTCCGGGAGCGGGTCCCGGTCTCCGAGGTGTCGGCCGTCGAGGTCCGGCTGCGCAAGGAGGACTGCTCCCCCGCCCCCGACGGGCTGGACGCAGATGGCGTCGTGCACTGGGCCGTCCCGCTTCCGCCCGGTGGCCGCCGCACGATCACGCTGGTCTACGAGCTCTCGGCGAACGCCAAGGTCACCGGGGTGTGAGGGGCCGGGCCGCAACGGCCGAGGCCAGCACCGCGCGGGGCGGGGCACGGCTGCTTCCGGCGCCGACCGGGCACCGGGACTGCCAGGTGCACCGACCTCGCGCGGTACGGGGACGGCATCCGTTTCCGGCCAGGGTCCTGCGGCGCGCAGGCGCCGAGGGACCCTGAAGACGGGACGGCCGACTACGGCCCGATCAGCTGATGCCGGACTTCCGGTTCACTCCTTGGCCGCATCCTTGAGTTTCTCGCCCGCCTGCTTCAGATCGCTCTTGGCCTGGGTCCCCTTGCCCTCGGCCTCTGTCGTCCGGTCGCCCACGGCCTTGCCCGCGGCTTCCTTGGCCTTGCCCTTGGCCTTCTCGGCCATATTGCGGACCTTGTCCCCGCCACTCATAGTGATCACTACCTTCCATACAGCGGTGAAGCGTCTCCTGTCGCGCGCTGACGCCTGCCCGCGGACCGCGCTCCCAACCGCTGCCACCGGTCGCACCAGCTCCCGGTAGGGAGCCGAAGAACACCTCCTGGTCCGGGCCCATCTGTCCGATGTACGCCTGGTCGAACCGGGCCCGCGCACCGTCTCCAGCTGCTCCTCCGCCTCATCGCCGCAGGTGACGGCGTCGGCGACCATGTCGCGGGTGACCATTCCGCCGGTCCGCCGGCCTGCCGGTCCGCCGGCCTGCCGGTCCGCCGGTCTGCCGGCCGTGGGCCGGAGTCTGCAGGGTCCGGGCGAGTTCGCCGGGCAGCAGCGCGATCGGCCAGATCCGGTGCACCTCGTCGATGGCGCCGTCCTGGTTGCTGCTCCAGCGCACCTTCACCCCACCCACCGGCCCACGCACCGGCCTGACCGAGCCGCCGCCCCCACGGAATGCACCCACCAGCTTCGCCCCCGGCCACTGGGTCGGCCAGGCCCGCCGCGCCCTGCCGAAGCGTCCCGGCCCTGTAGAAGCGATGTCATGCCGACCGGTATCTGCCGAGCCGTCGGAATCACCCGTCCAGCTTCTAACTGATGATCACCATGCTTCCCACCAACCGATCTGACGTGCAGGCATCGCCTCAGCGATCGCCGAATCCGGCTGTTGCAGCACCATGGATTTCATAGTGAATCCTCAGCGTCTCCGTACCGCTGGGGCGCGCGTTCAGGACAGCTGCCAGCGGCGGGGCCTGGCGCGAGGTCAGCGTTCGAAGGTGCCGGCCAGTCGGCCGCGGTCGAGGACCGGTGCGGTGATGGCGGGCAGGAAGGCGCGGGGCCGAGCCCGGTCGGCCTGAGTGGGGCCGGAGGCGCTGTCCACGGGGGTGGAGAGGGCGAACAGCTGGAAGGTGTAACGGTGTGGCCCATGGCCCTTGATGGGCGCGGGACCGTGGTATCCGCGCCCGATGGTGGACCGCAGCAGCTGCACCCCGGTTCCCGGCTGCTGCGCGTTGAGGGCGCCGGCGTCCAGGTGCCCGCATGACGGGTCGATCAGGGCGGCGCAGTGCACGGCCGGTTTCGCCATGGGGACGTCGATGTCCTCGACGACCAGGAGGAGTTGCACGGTGCCGACGGGCGGTGGGGTCCAGGCCAGGTGGGGGGACATGTCGTCACCGCCGACGTGCTTCGCGCACTGCTCCAGCGGTATGGCACCACCGTCGCCGAAGTCCTGGCTGGTGAGGGTCAGCAGCTCGGGACCCTGCAGATTGGGCAGATTCCACGCCAGGTGGGTCTCGCCCGCTCTGCGGTTCTTCAGAAGTCGGCCCAGCAGGGTCATCGCGTCGCCTCCAGCATGTCGATGAATTCGGCGGTGGTGGTGGTTTCGCCGAGCTTGGGAAAGACGCGTCCGGTGCTGTGGCGGTGGGCGTCGGCGTCAGGGTCGGTCATGGCGTCGGTGGCCAGGACGACGTGGTATCCGTAGTCGGAGGCCGAGCGCGCAGTCGACTCGACACCTGAGCTGGTCGAGATACCGGCGAGCACGACCTGGGTCACGCCCAGGTCCCGCAGGAGGGTGTCGAGCCCGGTGTCGTGGAACGCGCTGCGCCGCCGCTTGGTGACCAGGTGGTCGGTCGGCTGGACGTCGAGTTCGTCGATGAGGTCGGCCCAGCCGGACGGCAGGGCGGCGCTGTTCCCGGACCGTCCGGCATCGGTGCGCCCCGGCGCGCGTCCGGTGACGTTGACCAGGACCACGGGCAGGCCGCGGCGCCGGAACTCGGCGGCCAGGTGGGTCGCCTGCTTGACGACGGCGGCGACCGGGTCGTCGGCGTCGGCGTCGGCGTCGGCGTCGGCCGGGACGATGCCCTTCTGCAGGTCGATCACGACGAGCGCGGGCGTGGGGTCGATCGTTGTGAGTGCCAAGGGGTTGTTTCTCCTGTGGAGGCCGGCTGGTTGCCGGGGCCGGGCGGTCAGGTGGTCTCAGCAGCCGGCGTCCCCGTCCGGCTGCCGGTCGCTGGGGCGAGGGCGTCGCCTGCGGCGGCCGTTCGCGGCCCTGGGGTCCTGGCGGCGGGGCCGCTGCCGCGCAGCAGGGAGGCGATCGCGGCCAGGAAGGCGAGGGCGGCGCCGAAGGCGAACACGATGACCAGGCCGGAGTGGAAGGGCCCGGAGATCAGGGTCGGGAAGAACTCGTGTCCGGTCAGGGTCTGATGCTGCGCCTCGGTCAGGTGGGTCAGGGCGCCGGTGGGCTGCAGCAGGTGCTGGATCGGGTTGACGCCCAGTTGGGCGGCGAACAGGGACGCGACCGGGGGCAGGCTGCCGACCTGGGTGGCGACGTGGTCCGGTACGCCCTGCTGTTGCAGTGCGGCGGTGAGGGTGTGCGGGAGGCTGCCGGCCAGTCCGGCGATCATGAGGGAGAAGAACACGCCGATCGAGACGGCGGTGCCGGAGTTCTGGAAGGTGGCACGCATGCCGGAGGCGACACCGCGGAGGTGTGCGGGCACGCTGCCCATGATCGAGGAGGAGTTGGGGGAGGCGAACATACCGCTGGCGATCCCGTTGAGCGCGATCAGCACGGCGAAGATCCAGTAGCTGAAGTCGATCGGCAGGAGCATCAGGCCCAGAAAGCTGCCGCCGAACAGCAGCGCGCCGCCGGTGGACAGGCCCCGGGAGCCGAGCCGGTCGGACAGATAGCCGGAGACAGGGCCCGCGGCGAGGAAGCCCGCGGTCAGCGGCAGCATGAAGATGCCCGCCCACAGCGGCGTGGCGTCGTAGTCGTAGCCGTGCAATGGAAGCCAGATGCCCTGCAGCCAGATGATCAGCACGAACTGCATCCCGCCGCGGCCGATCGAGATGGCCAGACCCGCCAGATTGCCGAAGGTGAAGGCCCGCAGGCGGAAGAGACTCAGTTGGATCATCGGCGCGGCGACACGGTTCTCGATGGCGACAAATGCCGCCAGGAGGACCAGCCCCCCGGCGATCAGCCCGTCGACCAGCGGGTTGGTCCAGCCCATGGTGTGCCCGCCGTAGGGCTGCAGGCCGGAGGTGACCGCGATCAGGACCGCGCTGAGGCCCACCGCGAAGGTGATGTTGCCCCACCAGTCGATCCGGCCGCCGCCGCGTCTGCCGGTCTCACGCAGGGTGCGGTAGGCCCACAGCGTGAAGAACACGCCGACGGGGACATTCACCCAGAACACGGCCCGCCAGTCCCAGGCCGACAACAGGCCACCGGCGACCAGGCCGATGAACATCCCGCCCAGCCCGGCGACCTGGTTGATGCCCAGGGCGAAGCCGCGCTGCTCCTTGGGGAAGGCATCGGTCAGGATCGCGGCCGAGTTGGCCGTCAGTATCGATCCGCCGACGGCCTGCACCAGTCGCCAGGCGATCAGCCACATCGCCCCGTGGCCGCCGTCGAAGGGATCGAAGGACAGCAGGATCGAGGCGAAGGTGAAGACCGCGAACCCGGAGTTGTACATCCGGACCCGGCCGTACATGTCGCCCAGCCGGCCCACGGTGACCACCAGCACGGCCTGGACCAGCCGGTACCCCATGATCATCCACAGCAGATAGGCGATATTGCCCGGAGCCAGCGGATCCAGGTGCACTCCACGGAAGATCGCCGGCAGGGCGATCAGCACAATGGAGCCGTCCAGCGCGGACATGAAGACCGCGGCGGTCGTGTTCGTCAGCGCCGTCCACTTGTACCGGTCGTCGCCTGCCGAGCGGCGTGGGGAGTGCGCCTGGGGAGCGTCCGTCATCAGCTCGCTTCCTCGTGGTTCCGTCGGCATCAGATGCTCTGCGCCAGCCGCTCCAGCAGCGGCGCGGCCGCTGCGAGCTGCTCCAGCTCCGCCGGGGTGAACGTGCCACCGGTCAGGGCGCCGGCGATGAGTTCGGTCCGCGCGTTGCGCTTGTTCTTCAGCGCCTGCAGACCGGCGTCGGTCACCGTCAGCACCACGCGTCTGCCGTCGTCCGGATCCGGGCGGCGTTCGACCAGGCCACGGGCCCGCAGCGCACCGAGCGTGGCCCCCATGGCCTGTGCGGTGATCTGCACCTCGCGGGCCAGCGCCGAGGAGGTGGTGGGGCCCGAGCGGTCCAGCTGCGACAGGGCGGTCCGCTCGGGCATCGTGAGCCCGCCTTCGACCGGGACTTGGCGTACCCGTCGCACCAGCACGCCGAGACTCGCCAGGAGGGCTGCGGCGACCCCCTCGGGGTCCAGTTCATCGCGCATATACTAAAGCTACCTTATCAATCAGCCTTAGTAAATTCCCCCATCGTGCTGCCTCGACGCACCTGTCCCCCGCGTCCGTACGCGATGACCTCGGGGTTCTCGCGCAGGTACGCGGGCGCGCCGACGAGGAAGTGAGCCATCGCTCCGGTGTCGCTCCACAGACAGAAGGGGGCCTACCGGTTGGCCGCCGAGCCGTCGGTGTCGCGTTCGCGGATGACGTACGCCTTCAGTCCCAGCCCGGCGCGGCTGTCGAGGACGTGGCCGCCATCGGCCACCCGTTTGCGGATGATGTCCATGTCGTGGTCGGCGGGCAGGGTGATCTCGTACTGACGGGAGCACACGAAGGGTGCTGCCTTTCTCGGTGAATGGTCGGTCGGCCCGAGGGCCGACGGGGCATTCGACCTCGGCGACTTGGGCACCGGGCGGGTCAGGAAGGTGGCGGGAGAGACTCTGCGCCAGCGCCGGTCGCCCACCGCAGTTCCGGCACCGTCACCAGCATGGACGGGGCACCTCCCCCCGCGGCACTGGTCGCGCCAGGCCCCGCGGCGACGCCGGCCGAACCCTGTCGGCTCGTGGGCGCGTTGGCCCCAACGTGGTCGGGGACGGCGACTTCGTCGACCCGGGGCTGGGCCGGTGGTGCACTGGGAGGCGCTGTCGGCCAAGCCACCGCCAACGACGGGGCACCCACGGTGGAACCCCGTCGGTGGGCGACTCCCTTGTCCTCGCCCGCGCACTCAAGGGCCATGGAATCCCCGTCCCGGAAATCGCAAAGAAGCTGACGATCGGGAGTGGGAAAAACGCGGACAAGTCATCGTCTGTCACCTCGGCGAGCATATGCCAATACCAAATGCGCCTCTCGGCGGGAAACTCCATCAAGATCATAAGGTGGCCCCGACGGCCGCTTCGCTTTTCCCGGCGTCGGCATATTCCTGGACATGCGAGTGGCGGGTCGTGTTCGCGCGAACTGCCAGGTTCAGCACGGAACTTACGCTCATGCCCCTTTTCCGTCGACGGCCGGATGCAAAGCCGGAACGAGGGCCGCATCAGCAGGCATCCACGGGTTTGTCCAATACGCGGATTGGACAGGCTTGGTTCCAGTACTTCATCCGAACCACAGAAAGCGGAGAAACACATGAGGAACAGGAAGAACGCCGTCGTTCTCGGTTTATGCGGTGTGCTCTGCGCAACGGCCACGCTCTTCGGCTCCGGAACAGCCTCCGCCGGCGTCGGCAGCTATCCCTACGACGGTCAGGACCCGTCGGCGTCGGGCTGCAACAACGGTGCCATCACCGTCAGCTCCGCGAATGTGGGCGCCGGCGCCACCATCCTGCTGCGCTACAGCCCCAGCTGCCGCACGGTGTGGGCGCACATTGAGGGAGCAGCGCCGAAGACCCAGGACAACGCCGGCGGTTCAGCCCTCATCTACCGCGAGACGGACGGCGCCGGCATCCGCTGCTACAGCGGCACCAGCACCAGCTGCTACACGCCGATGCTGTACGACGCCGGTATGACGTCGCACGCGACCGGCACCAACGACCCGGGCTGGCAGATCTACTCCAACACCACCAGCTCCTACTAGATCACCGTCCGGGACCGGCTTGCAGCGCCGGTCCCGGACGCACAAGTGCCCACCGGTCCCGAGGACCGGTGGGCACCGCGCAAGAAGGGTCCGGAGTTCACCGACACCGAATTCCATCAGGGAATTCTGTCCATGACGGTTGTTCTGTCCTGGCCTGTGCCGTAGCGATGTCCCACTCGTCCTCGCCCCACGCAATCACGGACAGGGACGAGTGGGACAGAGCCAGAAGGTCGAGAATCTACCTCGCCAGGCCGTCAGGCCGTCAGGTGGTAGTAACCGAGCAGATCGCTGTGCGAGGCCACGGTGTCCTGGCGGACATATGTCCCGGTGAACGGGGCATTGATCATCAATCCATTGCCGATGTAGACCCCGACATGGTGCACGGTCGCCGCGGAGCTGCCGAAGAAGATCAGGTCACCGGGGATCGCCGTGCTTGCGGTGACCTTGGCGAACCGCGGGTTGACCACCTGGTCGCGCGTGGTCTGCCCGATGTCGCCGGCACCCGTCCGCCAGTACAGCCAGCGGGTGAAACCGGAGCAGTCCAGGCCGACCCACTTGTCCGCGGGACAGGGCGAGATGGCGCCGGTGTAGTCGTCGCAGATGCCGATCGACGGACCGAAGGAGAACGCCCCGTCCTCGTGGCCGCCGCCCCAGACGTACTGGATGTTCTGGCCGATGGCCTGCTGGGCGAAGTTCACCACGGCGGCGTACCGCCCGGAACCCAGGTCGGCCGGCTGCTGCGGCGCCGGGTCCCCGTAGAGCGCGGCCTTGGTCGGCGGGTCCACCAGCCCGGTGGCCGACAGGCCGTGGGAGCTCTGGTAGGCGGTGACCGCGTTGGTGGTCGCCGTGTCCAGAACGTGGGTGACGGTCAGGGAGGCGCCGTTGGCCCGCAGCTTGTTCTGCAGTTCGGTGACGCAGCCGTCGTTCTCGCTCGCCTCCAGCTGCACCGGGCAGTTCAGGGTGCGCAGGTCGATCGGGACCGTCGGGTCCTTGTAGTAGAGCGCGGCCTTGGTGGCCGGGCCGACCAGTCCGTCGGCGGTGAGCCCCTTGGACGACTGGTAGGCCAGGACGGCCGTGTTGGTGGCCGGACCGAAGTCCCCGTCGACGTCCAGAGCGGCCCCGGTCGCGTTGAGCAGCGTCTGCAGTTCGGTGACGCAGCCGCTGTCCTGTCCCTGCTGGACGGTGCTCGGGCAGTCACTGGAGAGCAGGTTGATACGCGCCGGTATGGTGGCGGCCGACGCTGTCGGGGTGGCGCTCAGGGCGAGCAGACCGGCCGCGACGCCGGCCGCGACAGTGCGGCCGATCCGGCTCAGTCGTCCGTGCACAGGCATGGTTCTCCCTTGGTTCGTCATGGTTCGCAGGTCACTTGCCGGCTTGCAGGGCGGTCCAGGTGAGGTTGCCGACGATCCCGTCGGAGGTGAGGCCCTGGGAGGTCTGGTACGCCTTGACCGCGGTCGTGGTGGCCGGGCCGAAGTCGCCGTCGATGTCCAGGGTCTGGCCGCGGGCCGCGATCAGTGCCCGCTGCAGCCGCATGACGTCCACTCCGGTGGCGCCGGACTGCAGGGTGGGCTTGGTGCCGGCCGAGAGGAGCGCCGTCCAGGTGTGTGCGTCCACGGTGCCGGTGACCGGCAGGGCCTTGGCGCTCTGGAAGGCCTGCACGGCCGAGGTGGTGGAGGAGCCGAAGACCCCGTCCACGGTGCCGGAGAAGTAGCCCTGGCGCTGGAGCTGGCACTGGGCCGCGCTCACCAGGCTGCCGGAGGCGCCGGACGCGATCGTGGAGTAGAGGGAGAAGTCGATGCCGGCGGTGCAGACTCCGGTGAAGGGCCCGCCGTCGACGTCCAGGTAGTCCCGGTCGATGTTGATGGTGACGCCGCCCCAGGTCTCGTCGGTGTCCCCGGAGAGCTGGTGGATGCGCTGGTGGTCGGCCCAGTCCGCGGCCGGGACGTACGGCGTGGCGTCGGTGTCCGCCAGGCCGTTCCAGCGGGCGAACCAGATGTGGTCGGGCATCGTGTACGTACCGGTGCTGTACTCACCGGCCAGGTCGGCCATGCCGGATCCGGCGGAGGAGTAGACGCCGGAGAGGTAGCCGTTGGCGTGCAGTTCGTCGGTCCAGGCGCTGAGGAAGGTCATGACCGCGTTGCTGCACGAGGAGTCGGTCTGGTCGTACGCCTCCATGTCGTTGTAGAGCACGCTGCCGGTCGGCAGGCCCAGTGCGGCGGCCGCGGCGATCGCCTGCTGGGCCTCGCTGTGGCCCTGGCTCGCGGCAGTGGAAAGAGTGGCGGACACCCGGTGGCTGAAGGTGGTGCAGGGCGCCTGCAGGCCCACGTGGATCGGGATGATGTGCCAGCCCGCCGAGGTCTGGGTCTGGACCCATGACGAGGTCAGGTTGGGCTGGGCGCAGGCTGCGCTGATACCGCTGATGTACACGCCGATGGCGTGGAAGGGGGACGCCGACCAGGCGGACATCTGCGCGTTGGACGGCGCTGCGCAGGGGTCGAAGCCGAGGCCGGTGTAGGTGCCCGGCTGCGCCGCGACGGTGGTGGCGGCCTCCGCGGTGACGGCCGCGGTCGCGGAGAGCGGAGCCGCCTGGGCCTGCGTGTCCAGGGTCGCGCTGTCCAGCACGGTCTGGGCCGCGGCCTGGTCGGTTCCGACCGAGGTGACCAGCACTCCGGCGGCGGGAACCGCCTCGCGTATCCGTCCGGTCGGCGCGCCCGCGCCGGAGGTGGCCGGGGCCTTGGCGGATCCGTGGGGGGCGACCCGGGTGTACCGGTCCACCAATGGGCGGCTCTGCGCGTCCAGCGGTTCGATCAGCAGCGCGTCGGAACGGCCGACCAGTCCGGCCGGGCAGGAGGCCTGACCGGCGTCGGTGGGGTGCCCGAGGTAGACGGCGTGCTGGTCGAACCGCACGCAGGTGTCGGGGTGGGCGGCCAGGTCGATCACGGGCCAGTTCCCGGGTACCCGCACGTGGTAGCCGTGGTACGAGACGCCCTTGGCCGGGGCCGCGGGAGCGGAGGCCGGGGCCGCGGCCGTGGCGGTGGCGGTGCTCAGGGCGACCGAGGCCAGGGTGGCCAACACGGTCAGCGCGGTGGTTGTGGCGCGGGGCGACCGTCGCCACATTCTGGGCAGGTTCATGACACTCCAGTCCTTGTCTCTGCGGTGCGAGCGTGAAGGCGTGTCTTTCACCCGGTCCACGGCGCCACCTCACCCGTCGTATGTGGCGCGGCCGTCGCGGGCAGTGGAAAGGTAGCGCGTCATCAAGTTGCGGTGCACTACCTTGAGCCGAAAATTTCCAACGCGGAAACGTCGACCGCTCGGACCACCGGCCGGCCCGGACCACCGGCATCACACATGACGATTCATCAGGTCAGCGCGTTCATTGAAGCCTCACCTGGCCATCTACCTGAACTGACTGACCATCAGGCCGCATGGGCGGTCACGCGGCCGGCATGCGAGAGGGCCCGAAGCCACGCTCCGGGTCGTGGCCGCCGGCGCGTCCGCAGGCAGTCGCCGAGGCGACCGAGGAGCCTGCCAGGCTCCGGAGAACTGCCGTCAAGCGCGCAGGAACCAACGCCTCGGCACGGTGCGAGTCCTCAAGGACGCCGAACTGCACCGCTGCGCTGAGGAATTCCGAGCCCGAGCCGATGCCGGACCGTCGATGCCGGACCGTCGACTCCGACCTGTCCGCCCTCGACGCCCTTCTCCAGGTCGAGGGGATCGCGCTTCTCGGGGCGACGTCCGGGCGCCGCGTCGGAGCGGTTGCACTCAGGGAGCACCGACCTCGGCCCGGTCATCAGCAGGGGGGATCGTGGCACCGGACCGCCCGCGCTGGGGTGCCGTTTCCAGACCACAGCCCGGAGACCGCAGTCCGGACCGGGGAGATCGGTCACAGTGAGCGGCTCACGGCGGTCTCCTGTTGCACCCGGGACAGCTTCTCCGGATTGCGCACGCCGTAGAGGCCGCTGATGCGGCCGTTCTCGATCCGGAGCGCCAGCACGCCGTCGATCTCCCCGTCGAGCCGGATGAGCAGCGCCGGGCTGCCGTTGAGCTCCACCGGCTCGACCGACCTCTCACTGTGGCGCCTGTACCAGCCGCCGGCCAGCAGACGGGCCACCTTGCCGGCCCCCACGACGGGTCGCAGCAGGGCTTGCTTGACTCCGCCGCCGTCGCCCAGGGCGACGACGTCCGGGGCGAGGATGTCGAGCAGGCGCTGCAGGTCGCCGGTCTCGACCGCCTGTTGGAAGGCCTGGAGTACGGCGCGGGTCTCGGCCGGGGAGGCGGTGCCGCGTGGTCGGCGGGCGGCAACGTGCCTCCGTGCCCGGTGGGCGATCTGGCGGACGGCGGTGGGGGCCTTGCCGACGGCTTCGGCGATCTCGCCGTAGTCCAGGTCGAACACCTCGCGCAGCACAAACACCGCCCGCTCGATCGGTGCGAGTGTCTCCAGCACCAGCAGCATCGCCATCGAGACGCTCTCGGCCAACTCGACGTCCTCGGCCACATCAGGCGCGGTCAGCAACGGCTCGGGCAACCACGGCCCCACATAGGACTCCTTGCGCCGACCGAGCGCACGCAGCCGGTCCAGCGCCTGCCGGGTGACGATCCGCACCAGATAGGCACGCTGCTCCCGTACGGAATCGAAGTCGACGCCCACCCATCGCAGCCACGTCTCCTGCAGGACGTCCTCGGCGTCGGTAGCCGAGCCGAGCATCTCGTAAGCGACGGTGAACAGCAGGTTGCGGTGGGCGACGAATGCCTCGGTGGCGGCGTCCACGGAACTCATGGAGTCCGCGCGGTCGGCACGATCGAACGGCTCCGCCGTGTCCGTAGCCAGTCCGCTGCGCTCGCTCATGCCCGGCTCCTGCCTGTTCGCCCTCAGCACTGTCACACGCACAAGACGCCGTTGCCCACTGCTTTGTGACACTCCGACAGGTGGCCCACGTCACATGGCCGCACTGTCACAGGGATCGGGGCCCCGACGTCCTGTGGTCGTCAGAACCCCGCGCGGAGCAGCACACGAGCGGACCCGACGGCGGGGCGTGCCGTGGGACTCCTCATACGCACCCGCCGCCCCGCACGTCAGTGAAGCCCAGCAACGCCATCACCGCACGTGACAGCCCTGGACACCCGATCCGTTCGATGTGACAAGGAGATCACCATGGCAGCACAGAGCACAGCCCTCGCGGCCGGGCCGGGCCCGGAGCCGGCCGAAACGGCGGCCGCGGATCCGAGACGGTGGCTGATCCTCGCCGTCATCGCCGCCGCCCAGCTCATGGTCGTCCTCGACCTGACCGTCATGAACCTCGCGCTGCCGTCGGCGCAGCGCGCGCTCGCGTTCACGACCGCCGACAGGCAGTGGGTCGTGACCGCGTACGCACTCTCCTTCGGCAGCCTGCTGCTGTTCTTCGGGCGGCTGGCCGACCTGATCGGCCGCAAGACGACCTTCCTCACCGGGCTCGTCGGCTTCGCGGCCGCCTCCGCCGTCGGCGGCGCCGCGGTCAACTTCTCGATGCTGGTGACGGCCCGCGCCTGCCAGGGGGTCTTCGGTGCCCTGCTGGCGCCGTCCGCCCTGTCGCTGCTGGCCACGACCTTCAAGGACCCCAAGGAGCGGGCCAGGGCGTTCGGCATCTACGGCGCGGTCGCAGCCGCCGGAGGGGGCCTGGGGCTGCTGCTCGGCGGTGCGCTGACCACCTATCTGTCCTGGCGCTGGTGCATGTATATCAACAGTGTCTTCGCCGCGGTCGCCATCACCGGAGGCCTGCTGCTGGTGGGCAGGCAGCAGCGGACGCCGGGCGGCCGGCTGGACATCCCGGGTGTGCTGGCGGTGTCCGGCGGGATGCTCTGCCTGGTCTTCGGCTTCTCCCGGGCCGCGTCGCACAGTTGGCATACGCCCGCGACCTGGGGCTTCCTCGCGGCCGGTGTCGCGCTGCTGATCGCCTTCGCTGTCCGGCAGGCCCGCGCGGCGCAGCCGCTGCTGCCGCCCCGCGTCGTACTCGACCGCAACCGCGGCGGCGCCTACCTCACCGTCCTGGTCCTCGGGGCCGCCACCTTCGGGGTCTTCCTGTTCCTCGTCTACTACATGCAGGTGACCCTGGGGTACTCGGCGGTCCGCTCGGGCCTCGCCATGGTGCCGACGGTGGCGCTCAGCGGCGTCATGGCCGGCCTGGGCAACACCAGGCTGCTGCCCAGGTTCGGCCCCAAGCCGCTGGTCATCGCCGGCATGGTGCTCAACGCGGCCGGTATGGTCTGGCTGACGAGGATCGGCGCGCACTCGGACTATGCGTCGGCACTGCTCGGACCGCTCATGGTGACCGGCGCCGGCAACGGCTTTGTCTTCGGCATGGTGGCCGCCACCGGGACCTTCGGCGTGGCCCCGCAGGACGCCGGGGTGGCCTCGGCGAGCATCAACACCGGGCAGCAGCTCGGCGGCTCGATCGGCACCGCACTGCTGAACACCATCGCGGCCGGTGCCACCACCGACTACCTCGCCGGCCATCTGCACGGACGGCCGACACCGCAGCTGGCCCAGGCCGCGGCGATCCACAGCTACACCACGGTGTTCTGGTGGTGCGCCGGCATCTACGCGGCCGGAGCCGTCGTCTGCGGCGCTCTGCTGCGCCGCGGTCCGCTGACCCGGCCCGCGGACATCCCCGCCGGGCAGCCGTCGGGCGAGCCGTCCCAGCGGGCGACGGCGGCCGTCACTCGCCTGCCGGGCCGTGGGTGAAGAAGCCGATCATCTGCTCCAGGCCCTGCTCGCCGAACATGGTGTCCAGGCTGGCGGCGGACTCGGCGGCGGACGCTGCGCTGCGCGGGAAAACGGTTTCCTCGTACGCCGCGAGGTCGGCCTCGATGTCCCCCGGGTGGGCGGCAACGGCCTGGCCCAGCTCGGCGCCGTCGAACATCGCCAGGTTGGCGCCCTCTTCGGCGAGGGGGGCCGCCCCGTGCCCGCGCCTGAGTCGGCCCAAGCGACGGTCCGGGTACTCGAACCGGTCCCGGGAGAGTTCCGTGCCGTCGCCGAGGACCCACGAATGCGGTACGGGAAAGGTCCACGCGAAGCCAGGGGGACAGCAGACGCCCGCAGCCCGCCGCCGCTCACAGCCAGCCGCGGTCGTCGGCGATGCGCACAGCCTCCGTCCGGTTGCGCGCCGCCGTCTTGGTGATCGCTCCCGACAGATAGTTCCGCACCGTGCCCTCGGACAGATACAGCGTCGCGGCGATCTCCGCCACGGACGCCCCGGAGCGGGCCGCGTTCAGCACATCGCGCTCCCGCCCGGTCAGCGGGGAGTCACCCGCGGCCAGCGTCGCCGCCGCCAGGGCCGGGTCGACCACGCGCTCGCCGCGCATCACCCGCCGGACGGCGTCCGCCAGCGCCTCCGGCGAGGTGTCCTTGACGACAAAGCCCACCGCGCCCGCCGTCATCGCTCGGCGCAGGTAGCCGGCGCGCCCGAATGTGGTCAGGACGACCACACGGCACTCGGGCAGCTGCTCGGCCAGCACCGCCGCGGCGGCCAGTCCGTCCAGACCCGGCATCTCGATGTCCAGCAGCGCCACATCGGGGCGGTGGGCGAGGGCGGCCCCGACCACCTGGTCGCCCCGGCCGACGGTGGCGACGACCTCGAAGTCCTCCTCCAGGTCCAGCAGCGCGGACAGGGCGCTGCGGATGAGCTCCTGGTCGTCGGCGAGCAGCAGGCGGATCGTCATGCCGCGGCGTCCTCCGGGGTCGTGAGCGGTCCGCGGGGCCGGTCCCCGCCGAGAGTGACGCGCAGCCGCCAGCCGCGTGGGAGGGCCGGGCCCGCCTCCACCGTGCCGCCCGCGGTGGCCACCCGCTCGGTCAGTCCGGACAGGCCGTTGCCGCGCGGAGCCGCGGCCCCGGTACCGTCGTCGACGACCTCGACGGACGACGCCGACAGGCGCACCGTGCAGCGCGACGCCCGGGCGTGCCGGACCACATTGGTGACGCCCTCGCGCAGTATCCAGCCGAACAGCTCCTGCTGGGCGGGGGCCACGGCCTCGGTGGTGGTCGGAAGGTCGGCCACGACGCCGGCCGCACGCAACAGCTCACGGGCGTGGGCGAGTTCGCCGGCCAGCGTCACCTCGCGGTAGCCGGAGACGGCCGCCCTCACGTCGGCGAGCGCCTGCCGGGAGAGCACCTCGACGGCGGTGATCTCCTCGACCGCCCGTGGCGAGTCCTTCTCGGCGAGTCTGCGGGCCAGGCCGCTCTTGACGGCGATCACGGTGAGCGAGTGGCCCAGCAGATCGTGCAGATCGCGGGCGATCCGGTTGCGTTCGGCGTCGGACGCCAGCCGGGCCACCTCGGCGCGCGCGTCCAGCAGCGCTCGGTTGGCCGTCACGATCTCGGAGAACCCGAACACGGCCAGGGCGGTGAAGACGGTCATCACGGCCTCCGTCCAGCCCAGGCCGAGCTGCCAGGGCCGGACCGCCCAGGGCACGACCAGTGCCGCTCCCGCGCCTGCGGCCACGATCGGCACCATGTGCCGCCGGTGCACCATCGCGGCGAAGGAGACCACCACCGCGCCCAGGTAGAAGGCGAAGTTGCGGGCGACCGGGACTTCGGCTGCGAACAGCACAGCCATGACGACCATCAGCACCCGCAGCCGCGCGAGGTGCCGCCGCGCGAACGAGACCCCGGCCAGGACATAGGCGGCGCAGAAGACGGCCACCATGGCGTAGCCCAGTGCGGCCGCGGTACCGCTCGTGTACCGGGCGACCCCGGAGGCCGCCACGCCGGGGTAGACGAGCATGCCGGCGGCCAGGACACCCCGCCGCCAACCCTGCGCCCACCGCTGCGGATCGCCCTCCGCCCCGCCGGGCCCCCGGGCCCCCGCCGCGTCACCCATGCGGGGGACGCTAGCACCGGCACCCCGGCCCGCGCCGCCCTCCGGCACAGGCCGAACCGTCGGCGGGCCGGGCTGACGGCTCGCCGACGGGTACGGGGGCCGCCCGGCGGGATTCGCCGGGCGGGTCGATCGCGGGTGCTTCGGCGGGGTCCACGGCATCGGCGTCATCGGCCGCGGCGGCGTCAGCGGCCCACGAAGAGGGCACGGACGCGACGGCTGTTGACGACCGCGACGACACCCAGGAGCAGAAGCCCGCAGGCCGCCTGCTCGATCTTCATCCACAGCGGGAAGGTGCCGGGCAGAGCCAGGATCGCGGCGATCGCGGCCACCATGACGCCGGTCACGATGCGCAGCCGCAGATAGGCACGCTGCGACCCGCGTGCGGCACGGGCCGCGAAGGCCCGGGTGAGCAGGGCACTGGCCACGACGATGGTGCCGCGGATCCACACCGCGGCATTGACCGCGCCGGCGTCACCGTGCAGCGCGGCAGCAACGGCGAGTGTTGCGACGCTCAGCCCCAGGTAGCCGCCGACGAGCCACCGCACGGTGCGAAATGCACGGCGGCCGTCGGGGTGCTGGGCGGGGGACGATGTCTCGGGGGCGGAAGCGGGGACGGGGGCCGGTGCGGGTGCCGGCTGCTCGGTATCCATGGGCACCATCGTGGGCGCGGGCACCCTCCGCCCAGTAGTGCGATCGCGCCTCGACGACCCATGACATATGTCAGGGGTGCGGCCTGGGGTGCGGCGCCTTCCGTTGCGGAGTGGGCCAGGGCGGCCAGGTTGTGGGCGAGGGCGGCCAGGGTCAGCCGGGCCGCGTTCGCGGTGAACTTCCCCGAGGGCAGACGGCCCAACGCCGAGTCCTCGAGGTCGGCGAAGACCTGCTCGGTGAAGACCGCGTGGCGACGGTGGTCGGCTTCGGCCTCGACCCGCGGCAGCACCTGGTCGGTGAAGACCGCGTGGAAGCGCCAGACGGTGAACAACTCGCCCTGCCCCTCGGGCACGTGGGCGTCGTTGAGGCGTCTGACCCGCCGGACCAGCAGCCGCGCGGTGGTCTGGTAGCGCCCGGCCTTGCCGGTGAACGCGGTGTACTGAACCTCGCCTCGCCCAATCACCGATCGGTGGATCCAGGCTCAGACGAAGCGCTCAGGGCCAGGTCCCGATCCACGATCACCGCCACCTTGCCCCCTGGGCCACGGCCCGCCCTCATCGACTGCAGTCCCGCATTGATGGCCTCGACGGTGCTGTCGATTGTCTGGCCGATGTGCGGGACCACAAGTCCCTGCGTCGCCCATTCCATCGCCAGAGCCATACCGCGCTGGAGAAAGGCGCGCGCCTCCCCGTCGAACGTGGCGGGTTCGGAGAAGTAACGCAGCAGATTGACGTCGCCACGTTTGACGCCACGGTCGGCCAGAATGGCATCTACCGGGCTGCGTGTTTCGACCAGACGTGTCGTCTTGCCGGGCCCGACGCCGAGCACGATCCAACTGCCGTCCCGCCGGACGGCCTTCGCGGTCTCGACGAATCCCTGCTCGCTGTAGGTGGCGTCGAAGACGAGGTCCACACCCCGGCCACCGGTCAGCTTGGCGATTTCGGCGGCAATGTCGTCGCGCTTGTAATTGAAAACGTGGTGGGCGCCGGACTGCCGGGCCAGTGAGATTGACTGCGGTGTGCTGCCGCTGCTGATGACCAGTCCGGCTTCCAGGGAACGCGCCGCCATCTGCACGGCGAGATGCCCGACGCCGCCCCCACCACCCGGGATATAGACCGTATCGCCGGCCTGGACCGTCCGGTAAAGACCTGCGAAGGCGGACAGGAAGGCCATCGGCAGTGCCGCTGCATCGCGGAAGCTCACCGATGGTGGCTTGCAAACGGTGAGGGTTTGGAGGGCGAGGGCATACCCGCCCTCGCCTCCGTTCCCGCCCGTTGCGGCCCAGCCGCCATCACCGTTCAAATCGGCCATGGCAGCCACCGCGTCGCCGATGGCCACGCCCTTCACCTCGCGGCCCACGGCGACCACCACGCCCGCCAGGTCAAGACCGAGAACGACAGGGGGCGTCCGTCCCATGAAATTGAGGTCGGCCAGCTTGTACTCCAAGGGGTTGAGCGACGAGGCGGCAACGCGGATCAGCACCTGGTCGGCCGCCGGCTGCGGGACGGGAACACGCACCGCCTCGAGCGGCAACCCGGCTCGGTCTCTTGTGTAACCGATGCCGAGAAACGTCTCCGGAATCTTCTCAGTCTGCTTCATGGCGCTCCTCCTCGAAACCTCTTGTGGAAGGGCGCCTCTCGCCACCGGAAGCTGTCCCCGAACCACTGTTCCGATTGTCGCGGGCCTGCGCGGTGCCGCCAGCGGGACGGCGGCCAACCCCGCCCCGCAGACCAGCGCGCGCCCGCTACGGCCGAGGGAGAGCCCTGGGGAGAGCTGCACACCGTCAGCCAGGGACCCGGGGCTCACATTGCCTGCCAGATCCACACCACGGCCGGACAGCGGGTCCCCAGCTCCGAGGCGGCGAACTCCTCAAGGGCCCGCTCGGCGGCCTGCTGGTCAGTGACCGACGGCCCGGAGCGCCCGGGAGATGCTCCGGAGCACGTTCTCCCGCTCGCTGTTGAGGAAGAGGTGACCGCCGGGGAAGATCTCCACCTCGGTCCGGCCGGTGGTCAGCTCCGCCCAGGCCTTGACGTGCTCCTCGCTGACCCGGGGGTCCGCACTGCCGCCGAAGGCCGAGACCGGGCAGTTGAGCAGCTCGCCCGGGTGGTAGACGTAACCGGCGCACAGGGAGAGGTCCGCCCGGAAGGTCGGCAGGATGAAGGTGACGAAATCCGGGTTCTCCAGCAGCTCCTCGGGCGTGCCGTTGAGGCGGCGGAGCTGATTGACCAGCTCCTCGTCGGAGAGGTCGAGCTGATCCAGCGGCCGTGACTCGTGCAACGGCAGTGCCCCGCAGCCGGACACCACGACTCGGACCGGCTCCAGCCCCCGTTCGCGCTGGAGCCTGCGGGCCAGCTCCCAGCTGACGACGGCACCCATGCTGTGGCCGAAGAAGGCGAACGGCCGGTCCAGGTACGGGAGCAGGGCCGGGACGAGCGCCTCCAGCAACTCGTCGAGATCCGTGATCGGCTGATCGAAGGCTCGATCCTCCCGGCCTGGCAGCTGCACGGCGAGCGCCTCGACCCCCTCCGGGAGTCCGGCGCCCCACTCCCGAAAGACCGAGGCACCGGCCCCGGCGTACGGGAAGCAGAAGAGCCGGAGGCCGCCGGGCTGGGTCCGGCCGGGGATCGGCCGGACCCACTGCCGGGCCGTCTGCGGTGGTGCTGAGTGCATGGAGTTCCTTTCCTCCTGGTCGGGACGGGTGAGGTGCGCGGTCGGGCGCCGTGCCAGGACTTCCGGTGCGCGGCACCTGCGCTCCGGCCGGCCAGACCGGCCCGGGGTGGACTCTCCGGCCCCCAAGGGGCCGACCACCGCCAGCCGCTCGCCCGGGTGGACCATCAGGTCGGCGCCGTGCAGGACGTCCCGTTCCCTCGGGGAGGCGTGCCGGACGCCGACCACGTCGATGCGATCGTCGGCGGGCCGCTCGCTGCGTTGGCCGAAAGCCCAGGTACGACCCAGTACAAGGGCTTCCGGCCGCCTTGCGATCGCACGCACCGGACGCCGCGGCGTGGGGGCACCTCCCGGCCGCCAGGCTGGGGGAGGGCAAACGTCGGCGAGGGCGGCAGCCTAGGAACCGCTCGGCACGGCGGGGCTGCTCATGATCGTGCGCACCTCGGCCGGGAGGAGGTTGACGAGCGCGCAGAGGAAGAGGCAACTCGTGAGCGTAAGGAGCATCGCGGAGGACGAGTGCTGCGCGAACATGCCGGCGGCGGCGAGCCCGGCGGGCCGCAGGGCCTGGGACCCCATCCAGTCGTAGGAGCTGACCCGCGAGATGAGCTCCTTGCTGAGGTTCGCCTGGAGGGAGGCCAGCCAGACCGTGTCGGCCAGGGTGGAGGCGGTTCCCCCGGCGAACGCGGCGACGGCCAGAGCCCACACGGGCAGGCCGGTCACGATCAGGATCGGGAGCGGGACGAACAGCAGGGACAGGAGCCTGATGGCGACCATCGGGAAGGCGGGACGCCACTTCGTGGCCGCCAGGTCGCCGACCACGGCTCCGATTCCCATGGCCGCCATGACCGTGCTCCACGCGATGACGCCCCGGTGGTCGACCCCGAGGATGGCCGGTCCCAGGACCAGGAGTCCCGCCTGCAGGGCGTTGCCCGCGCAGAACACCACGATGGTCTGCCAGATCCAGCCCCGGCTGCGGACGGTGTCGAAGCCGTCGACGAAGTCGCGCCAGAGGGACCTGGTCGGTGTGCTTCGGACGAAGGCCGAACCGATCCGGCCGAGGAGTGCCGCGGCAACCGCGTAGCTGATCGCGTCGGCCACGAGCGCCCAGCCGCCGCCGATGGTGATCACCATCGTGCCGGCCAGCAGTGGGCCGATGGAGCGGGCCAGGCTGCGGGTCAGCGACATGTAGGCGATGGCGGACTGGAGTTGGTGCTCCTCGACGGTCTCCTGGGTCATGCCGGTGGAGGCGGGGAAGTAGAACGCCCGCGACACTCCGAAGGCGATCTGGAGACCGACGGCGGTCGGCAGGTTGAACGCGCCCGTGATGAGCATGTAACCGGTCCCCGCCTGCGCCGCACCGCTGACGAGGTGACAGGTCATCAGGATCCGTCGGCGGGGCAGTCGGTCCGCCCAGACGCCGCCGGCCAGGAGCAGCACGAGCGTCGGCAGCGTCTGGGCGATCAGGAGGATGCTCAGAGTCGACGGCGAGCCCGATTGCTTCATGATCCCAAGCGCCAGTGCGACTGGCGCAATCCCGGTGCCGGCCATGGAGATGGCCTGGCCGAGGAACAGGTATCGGAACGTCCTGCTTCTGAACGGGCTGGTGGCGGTGCGTGGCACGGTCATTCCTTCCACTTCAGGCCGACGCGCAGCTGCCGGTAGCCCTGCACCAGGTTGGACCGCAGCCACTGCGGCTCCTCGGCCACCGCGACCTCGGTCACGGTCTCGGCCAGCACCCGGAGCAGGATGGCCAGCTCGACCCGGGCCAGGGCCGCGCCGAGGCAGTGATGGGTTCCGACTCCGAAGCCGAGGTGGCGGTTGGGCCGCCGGGCGAAGTCGAACCGGTCGGGGTCCTCGAAGACCCGGCGGTCACGGCCGGCCGCGGGCAGCCAGGCGGCGACCGCCGCCCCCTTCTCGATCGTCTGCCCCGCGATCGTCACGTCCTCGGTGGCCACCCGGAGCACGTGCATCGCGGGCGAGGTCCAGCGGATGACCTCTTCCACGGCGGTGCCGATCAGCTCGGCGTCCGCGACGAGCGCGGGCAGGAAGTCCGGGTTGTCCGCTGCGGCATGGAAGGCGCCGATGACAGCGTGCCGGGTGGTCTCGTTCCCCCCGATCAGCACGTTGTCGCAGTTCATCAGCACTTCGTCCGGACTGAGTCCCGGGTCCTGGAGCAGTGCGCTGATGAGGTCCTCCCCCGGAGCGCTGCGGCGTTCCTCGATCAGGTCGCTGAAGTAGAGGAGGATCTCGGAGTGCGCCTCTGACGGCGTCATCTCGTCGAAGCTGGCGTCCGAGCCTGCGAAGGCGTGGTTGGTCAGCCCGATGAGGTAGTCCCGGTCCTCGGGCGGGACGCCGAGGATCTCGCAGACGGCAGCCGCGGGGATGCCCGGGCCGATTTCGGCCGCCACGTCGACCACCGGCTCATCCCGTTCGAGCGCGAGCAGGGCCCGGGTCTCGGCCTCGATGGAGGAGTGGAGCGCGGCGGCCTTCGCCCGGGACAGGAACGGCCCGATCGTGCGCCGCAGCCGGGAGTGCCGGTCGCCGTCGGTGACCACGAGCATGCGGCCGCCCGCGCGGTCGGCGTGCTCGGCGTCGAAGCCGATCATCATCCCGTACTCGGAGGTGAAGGGTGCCTGGGGAGCGAGCACCTTGCCGCAGGCCTCATGGGAGAAGACCGACCAGAAGCCGCTCGGCGACGATCCGGGTCCCGTCCACGCCACGCGGTCGGCGGCGGCGAGGGAGGCCCACATGGCATGGCGAGCGGTGGTGGCGTACAGGTCCGGGTCGCCGAAGTCGGCCTCTCCCGTCGGGTCCAAGATCATGCGCGGCCCGCGCCGGTCCGGGCTGCGGTGGCGTGCACCAGGCTCAGCGGACGCATGTCGACCCAGTTCTTCTCGATGTGGGCCAGGCACTCGGAGCGGGGGGCGGCCGCCAGTGCGACCGTCCATCCGGCCGGAACGGCGATGTACGCGGGCCACAGCGAGTGCTGGCCCTCCTCGTTCACCAGCACCAGGTAAGGGCCGCTCTCGTCTTCGAACGGGTTGGTCATGGTCTGCTCCGTCTTCTCTGCGGGTGGAACCGTGGGTCCGGTGGGGTCAGGGCTGTCGGCCGCGGCGGCTGCGGGGCCGTGGGCCGGCCGCGTTCGCGCTCTGCAGCTGCTCCGCGAGGCCCGCGACGGTGGGGTGGGCGAACAGGGTGCGCACCGAGAGTTCGAGCTTCAGCTCGGACCGGATCCTGCCGACCAGCCGGGTGGCCAGCAGCGAGTGCCCGCCGAGGAGGAAGAAGTCGTCGTCGATGTTCACGGTGGCCTGCCCGAGGATCTCGCCGAAGAGCCTGCACAGGACCTCTTCGCGCGCGTTGCGCGGCAGCCGGCCGGTCTGCGGCCGTTCCAGGTCCGGGTCGGGCAGGGCGGCTTCGTCCAGCTTGCCGTTGGGCGTCAGCGGCCACGCGGTGAGGAGCACAAACCCGGCCGGGACCATGTACTCGGGCAGCGCCGCCGCGGCCAGTTCGCGCAGTCCCGCGGGGTCGGCGCCCCCGTCGGGCGCGACCAGGACGTAGGCGACAAGCCGGAGTTCCCCGCGCCGTCTGCGCGGAGCCTGACGACGGAGTCGCTGACGGCGGGGTGCTGGTTGAGCCGATCGGCGATCTCCCCCAGTTCCACCCGATGGCCGCGGATCTTGACCTGCCGGTCGGCCCGGCCGACGAATTCCAGGTCTCCCTCCTCGGTCCATCGGGCCAGGTCACCGGTCCGGTACATCCGGCTGCCGGGCTCCCCGGACGGGTCGGCGACGAACCGCTCGGCGGTCAGACCAGGCCGGCCCAGGTAACCCCGTGCCAGGCCCAGGCCCGCGATGTACACCTCGCCGACGACGCCGACCGGAACCGGTGTCAGATGCGTGTCCAGCACCTGGACGCGGGTGTTCTGGATGGGACGGCCGATCGGTGGCGTGCCGTAGCCGCTCAGCGGAGCGCTGACGGTGGCGCACACCGTGGCTTCGGTCGGGCCGTAGGCGTTCAGCAGGCGCCGGCCGCGTGCCCAACGGACCGCGGTCTCGGCGGGGAGCGCCTCGCCCGCAACGGCCACCGTCAGTCCTTCGTCGACGCCGGCGTCGACGGGGATCGAGGTGAGCAGGCCGGGCGACAGCGTCGCATGGGTGACGCGGCTGCGGGTGAGGAACTGCGCGAACGCCGCTCCCAGTTCGGTGCGGTCCCGGGGGCCGAGGACGAGGGTTGCGCCTGCCGTGAAGGTGGAGGCGATCTCCCACACGGACGCGTCGAAGTTGAGGGAGGCGAACTGCAGCACCCGGTCGGCGGCGGTGATGCCGAGGTGGTCGGCCGCCGCGGCGGCGGTGTTGGGGATGCCGCGGTGGCTGACCACCACTCCCTTCGGCCGGCCGGTCGACCCGGAGGTGTAGATGACGTACGCGGCGTGGTCCGCGTGCAGGGGGCTGCGCCGGTCGGCCTGGGTGGGGTCGGTGGCGGGGAAACGGTCGGTGTCGCAGCCGTCGACCAGGAGGACGGGCACGTCGGCCAGCTCGCCCAGGGGGGCCGTGGCACCGTCCACGATCAGCAGCTGCGGCCGCGCGTCCCGGAGCATGTAGGCGGTCCGCTCGGCCGGGTAGGCCGGATCCACGGGGAGGTAGGCGGCGCCCGCCTTCCAGATCGCGAGGATCGTCACGATCTGCTGCGCGGACCTGGTCAGGCCCATCGCGACGACGTCCTCGGGCCCCAGGCCACGGGCGATCAGTGCGTGGGCGAGCCGGTTCGCCCTCAGGTTCAGCTCCGCGTAGGACAGTTCCCCTTCCGCGTCCACCACTGCGATGGCCTGCGGAGTCCCGGCTGCATGCGCCTCGAAGCGGTCGATCAGGGTGCCGTCCGGCAGCGCGCGGTGCGGGCCGGTTCCGGCGCGCACCAGCGCACCGCGCTCCTCGGCCGCGAGCAGGTCGACCTGGCTCAGCCGCCGGTCCGGCGTCTCGGCGGCCGTACGGAGCAGCCGTTCGAGGCGCTCCATGATGCTTGCGGCCGTGGCGGCGTCCAACCGCGCGGTGGCGTACTCGGCGAGCAGGCGCATGCCGCTGGGCGCGCCCGACTCGTCGTGGGTCTCCTCGACCCCGAGCCACAGGCGGCACTTGGGCCGTCCGGTGCTGAGCACCCGTCCGTCGGCGTGCAGGCCAGGCAGGCACAGGTCGGGTTCGGTGACGTTGTCGAAGGCGAGCGCGACCTGGAAGAGCGGGTTGTGGCCGGCGGCCCGGTCCGGGGCCACCGCGGACACGACCCGGTCGAAGGGGAGGTCCTGGTTGGCGTAGACGGCCAGGTCGTGGGTGCGGACGCGGTCGAGGAGCTCCCGGAAGGTCGGGTCGCCGGAGGTGTCGGTGCGCAGCACCAGGGTGTTGACGAAGAAGCCGACCATCGGGTCGAGGGCCTCGTCGGCGCGCCCTGAGACGGGTGCCCCGATCGGGATGTCCGTCCCCGCGCCGAGTTTGGTCAGCACCACGGCCAGTGCCGCCTGCACCACCATGAACAGGGTGCTGCGGCTCTCCCGGGCCAGCGCGGTCAGCCGGCCGTGCAGCTCTGCGCCGAGTTGATGCTCGACGACCTGGGACCCGTCTGCAATGCCGTCGGCGGCAGGACGGCCGCCGGGTAGGTCGAGCTGCTGGGGGATGCCGTCGAGGGCCGTCCGCCAGAAGGCCAGCTGTCGGCTCGCGAGGCTGTCGTGGTCGTCCTCGTCGCCGAGCAGCCGCCGCTGCCAGTCGGTGTAGTCGGTGTACTGGACGGGCAGCGGCTCCCAGCTCGGGCGGGCACCGGCCGTGCGCGCCGCGTAGGCGGTGCCGAGGTCCTGGCACAGTGGGGACAGGGACCAGCCGTCGCCGGCCAGGTGGTGCAGGACGACGACCAGCAGGTGCTGGTGCGGGTCGAGCCGGAACAGCGCCGCACGGATCGGGAGGTCCGCTGTGAGGTCGAAGGCGGTCCGGGCCACCCGGTCGGCCACCGGGCCGGCCTCGGCCGGATCGATGTCCGCGACCGTCCCCAGGACGGGGGCGAGGCCCTCCGCAGCAAGGACCCGCTGGACCGGCTCGCCGTCGACCTCGTGCACGACGGTGCGCAGACTCTCGTGCCGCGCGACCACGTCGTCCAGGGCGCGGCGCAGCGCGTCCACGTCCAGTGGCCCGGTGAGGCGGATCGCGAACGGAATGTTGTAGGCCGGGCTCGGCCCGTCCAGCCGGTCGAGGAACCACAGCCGCTGCTGGGCGGGCGACAGGGGCTGGTCGTCGTGCCGGTCGCGGGGCAGCAGGGGCGGCCGGGCAGCCGTGGGCCGGGTGAGCCGGCCGGCGAGGCCGGCCATGGTGGGGGTGGTGAACAGCGCCTGGATGCCCAGCTCGCAGTCGAGGGCGGTCCGGATCCGGTTCAGCAGGCGGGTCGCCAGGAGGGAGTGGCCGCCGAGCTCGAAGAAGTTGTCGTCAGGGTTGACGTGCGGCAGGCCGAGGATGTCCGCGGCCAGTCGGCAGAGGATCTCCTCCTGTGGCGTCCGCGCGGGCCGCCGGTCGACCCCGGGGGTGAAGTCGGGGTCCGGCAGCGCCGCGCGGTCCACCTTGGCGTTCGGGGTGAGCGGCAGCGCGGGCAGCAGGACGAAGGTCGGCACCATGTAGGCGGGCAGCAGGCTCGCGACGTGCTCGCGCAGCGTGTCAGCCCTGACATCGGCGCCCGCGGCGGGGACGACCCAGGCGACCAGGCGCTTGTCGCCGAGCGGGTCGGGGCGCACGCCGACCGTCGCCTGGGCGAGGTCGGGGTGGCGGGCGAGGACGGCGTCCACCTCGCCGGTCTCCACCCGGAAGCCGCGGATCTTGACCTGGCCGTCGGCCCGGCCGATGAAGAGGAGGTGGCCGTCCGGGGACCAGCGCACCAGGTCGCCGGTGCGGTACATCCGCGTCCCCTCCGGCCCGAACGGGTCGGCGACGAAGCGCTCCGCGGTCAGTCCCGGGCGGTTGACGTAGCCCCGGGCCAGGCCGGCGCCGGCGATGTACAGCTCACCGGGGACGCCGGGCGGGACCGGGTTGAGGTGCTCGTCGAGGACGTAGGTGTGGGTGTTGTCCATCGGCGCACCCATCGGCACGGTCTCGCCGACCCGCTGCGGCTCGCGCAGCCGCAGTCTGGTGGCGCACAGGGTGATCTCGGTCGGCCCGTAGGTGGCGGTGACGGTGGTGTCGGGGCACGCGTCAAGCACCCGCCGCACCGCGGTCGGTGAGATGACATCGCCGCCGGTCCACACCTCGCGCAGCCCCGCGAACGCCTCCGGGCACTCCTCCGCCATCAGCCGGAAGAGTCCCGAGACGATCAGGGCGCCGGTGACCCGGCCCTCGACCATGACCTTCTCCAGCTCACGGCTGTCGAGGTCGCCCGGTGGTGCGACGACGATCTGGTGGCCGTGCAGCAGCGGGGCCCACAGCTCGAAGGTCGAGGGGTCGAAGGCGTACGGCGAGTGCAGCAGTACCCGCTCGGAGCTGCAGGGTCCCGAACCGGGGTGCCAGCAGGTGTCGGACGCGAGGCCCAGTACGTCGCCGTGGGTGATGCCCACGCCCTTGGGGACGCCCGTGGAACCGGAGGTGTACATCACGTACGCGAGCTGCTCGGGGTGACCGGCGACCGGCGGATCGGTCTCCGCCCCGTCGGCGGCCGCCCCGTCGGCGGATTCGTCGGCCGCTTCGTCGTCGACCACCACCACCACCACGCCCGAGTGGTCGAAGCCCGGCTGCCCCATCGCCCGGTCGGTGAGGATCACCGCGGCGCGGGTCTCCTCGACCACGAGCTGCATCCACGCCGGGGAGTAGCCGGTGTGCAGGGGCACGTAGGTGCCGCCGGTCTTCACGATCGCGAGGATCGAGACCACCAGCTCGATCGACCGCTGCTGGAGCACCGCGACACAGGTCTCGGGGCGCACACCCAGGTCGATCAGACGGTGCGCCAGCCGGTTGGCCCGGGCGTTGAGCTGGGTGTACGACAACGCCGTCGGGCCGGCGCTCACAGCGACGGCATCGGGGGTGCGCCGGAGCTGTTCGGCGAAGGCCTCCTGGATGGATGCCGCGGTCGGCGCCGGGCGGGCCGTGTCGTTCCAGACCCGCAGGATCCGCTCACGCTCGACGGAGTCGAGCACCTCCAGCTGTCCGATCCGCTGATCGGGGGCGCTCAGCGCGGCGCACAGGACCCGCTCCAGACGCGCGGTCAGCGCGTCGGCGCTGCCGCTGTCGAACAGGTCCGCCGCGCAGTCGAGGCCGAGCGACAGGCCGCTCGGCTCCCCGTTCGCGTCCCGCCGCTCGCGGACCAGGAAGGCGAGGTCGGTCCTGACGGCCAGCAGGTCGACGGGCTCGATCTCGACCGTGGCCGCACCGAAGTCCCGGACCGGGTCGGCGTCGGAGCGGACGTCCAGCCGGACCTGGAACAGCGGGTGCGCGGAGGCCGTCGGCGAGGGGCCGGCTGCCTCGACGACCCGCTCGAACGGCACCTCCCGGTGCGCGAAGGCGGCAAGATCCGTCCGGCGGATCCGGTCCAGCAGCTCACGGAAGGTGGGGTCGCCCGTGGTGTCGGTCCGCAGCACCACGGGGTTGCCGGCCAGGCCTCGCAGCCGGCCGCTCCGGGTACCGTCGAGCGGCGCGGTCGTACCGATCAGCAGGTCCGTACCCGCGCCCAGCCTGGTCAGCAGCGCGGCAAGGGCGGCCTGGACCACCATGAGGGGTGTGGTGGCGCTCACCTGCGCCAGGGCCAGCAGTCCTTGGTGCGCCTCGCGGGAGATCAACCGCTCGACGACACTGCCACGGCGGCTCAGCTCGGCCGGCCGCGGGCGATCCGTGGGCAGCTCCAGTTGCTCCGGAACGCCGGCCAGTGCCTCGCGCCAGAAGGTGAGCTGCTCCTGGTGGTGGGCTCCGTTGCCAGGCCCTTCGCCGGCCGCCGTCAGGAGTGCTCCGGTGTGTCCGTCGAGGCGGGCCGCGTAGGCCTGACCGAGATCACCGATCAGATCGTCCAGCGACCAGCGGTCCTCCACCGGGCGGCAGCGCACCAGGAGCAGCACATGTTCCGGCGTGCCGGTCCGGAACAGCGATGCCCGGACGCCCGGTGTGTCGCCGCTGTCGGCAACGTACCGGGCGGCGGCGTCCCGCAGCGCGGTCCGCAGGTCGGGCTCCTCGACCTGATCCAGGCTCATCCGGAGCTCGGCCGACGACGCGCAATGAACCATCACGTCGTCGAGAGCGGCACCCAGAGCCGCCGGTTCCAACGGTCCGCGAAGCCGCAGAGCAACTGCTTCTGTCTGTGTCATCCCCGTGCCCCTGCTCTCGCCTGCCGTCGCAGTCGGCGGACCCGCTGAATCGAGTCGCCGGACATACCGCTCGTCATCCGACGAATTCCGGCCGGATGGGCCGTCACGTCGGCTGAGAAGCGATTGAAGTGTGTGTTGGATCGGACCTCGTATACGCGCTCGGCCGACCAGGCAGCCTACGCACCGAGGCAATTGGCGACCCGGCCCCGAAAACCGACTTCTCGTGCTCACCGCGCCTGGCGGAGTGGAAAGCCGTGACCGCACTTCGCGCCATTCCCCGGAATGGCAGTACGACCGTCGGGCACTGGATGCAGAGCTTTGAATGCGTCGTCCGGCCACACCCTAGACGTCATCCTGAGGCTCTTCCAGCACCCGATCCGCCATGTCCACATTCTGGACACCGAGGGCGACGACCGAACCCCTCACCCGGAACGCACCGGCAGCTCACACCGCCCGACATAGGCGAACACGCCAGCGCCCGCACCACCCGCGACCTCATGCGGATTCGGCGAACTCGCTGACCATCGCGTTGAGTTGGCTCGCATCACCCTTCCCGGTGCGACAGCGACGGGCCCGAACGATGATCACACCAACCACCGGGTCATGACAACCAAATCTCCTCCCGGTCGACCTATTGTCTCAGTATGCGAGACGACCGCATTTGATTTGGCCTGGCCGGACACGCCGGCAACTGCGCCCGGTCGCCCTGGTGGGGCGAGGAGATCGAAACAGTCACGACACTCCGGACGACGCCCGACCAACAGGACGGGCATTGAGTCGGAGTCGCAATCAATGCTTAGATCCGAACCGACAGGCACCGGCATGGGGGATCCCCGTTGAATGCGATTCATTTGACCAATTCGGACGAAACCGTCTCGACATTCCCGGCATCGCGCGCCCAGCGCCGGATGTTCTTCCTCGAGGAGCTCGCGGACGGCGCTCCCACTTACCACACTCCGGTGGCCTACCGGCTGACCGGAGAAGTGGACGAGACGGCGTTTCTCACTGCGGCTCAAGGGTTGATAAACCGCCATGAGGCGTTGCGCACCCGGTTCGCCGTACAGGACGGAGAGCTCGTCCAACTGGTCTCCGGCACCGAGAAGTTGAGCTGGAACGTGCTGGACGCCCGGTCCACGGACCCGGCCGACCGGTGGTCGGAGGCGGACATCAGCCGGTGGCTCAGCTCCGAAGGAAGCCGCCCGTTCGACCTCCACGGCGGGCCCCTCTTCCGGGTTCTCGTTGCTGCGCCTGTCCGACACGGAGCGCGTGCTGCTGCTGACCATGCACCACATCGCCGTCGACGGCTGGTCGGTGCGCGTCCTGCTGGGCGAGCTCGCCCGGGGATACGAACTCCTTCGGGCCGGCCGGCCCGATGACCAGGAGCACCCCGAATTCCAGTACGCCGACTACTCGGAGTGGCAGGACGAGTGGCTCGCCGGCCCGGCCGCGGAGCGGCAGGAGGAGTACTGGCGGGGCCAACTCGCCGGTGAGCTGCCCGTCGTCGAGCACCCGGCCACCCGGAGACGGGTACCGACCACCGGGTCCCGACCGAGTGCCGTCCACCACTTCTCGCTCCCAGCCGACTCCGTGCGAGGCCTGGCCACCCTGTGCGCCCGCTCCAACACCACGCTGTTCACCGGCCTGCTGGGCGCCTTCGACGTGCTGCTGAGCCGGTACACGGGCCTCGACGACATCGTCGTCGGCGTGCCGATGGCCAACCGGCACCACGAGGAGTTCGAGAACACCGTCGGCCTCTTCGTCAACACGACGGTGGTCCGCGCGGACCTCTCGGGCGAGCCCACGTTCGCCGAACTCCTGACCTCACTCTCCGACACGATGCTCGACGCCCAGGAGAACCAGGACCTCCCGTTCGAGCGGCTCGTCGAGCTCACGGGTGCGCCGCAGGACCTCGTCACCTCACCCCTGTTCCAGGTCATGTTCACCCTGCACCAGGGCCGTGACCAGGCATTCGACCTCCCCGGCCTCCACGTCGCCGAGCTGACGCCCGAGGTGGACACCGCCAAGTTCGACCTGCTGCTGGACGCGGTGCAGACCGCCGAAGGTGTCGAGTGCTCCATCGAGTACCGCAGCGACGCGCTGTCCGCGGAGACGGTCAGCCTCTTCGCGCAGCACTACAGCCGGCTCGTCGATGCCGTCGTGAGCGCTCCGGACGTGCCGGTCGGCGGGCTCCGCGTCCTCACCGACGCGGAGTACGAGCGCTGGGTGCCCGAACCCGTCGCGCCGGCCGGGACGTCCGACAGGTGCCACGAGCTGTTCGCCGAGTGGGCCCGCCGCACTCCGCAGGCGCCGGCCGTCACCTTCCGCGGCGAGCACATCGGCTACGCGGAGCTCGACCGTCGGGCCAACCGCCTCGCGCACCTGCTGCGGAGCCTGGGTGTGGGGCCCGGCATCATGGTCGGCCTCGGCATGGACCGCTCCCCCGACCTCCTGGTCGGCATCCTCGGGATCCTGAAGGCCGGCGGCTGCTACGTGCCGCTCGACCCGGCCTACCCGGCCGAGCGACTGCAGTACATGGCCGAGGACTCGGGAATCGGCATCATGGTGGCCAACGGTGCCGCCGTCGCCGAGCGCGCGTCGTTCACCGGCCGGATCGTGGACCTCTCCCGCGACGAGGAGGAGCTCGCCTCCTGGCCCGATTCGCCGCCCGAGCCGTGCGGGTCGCCCGACGACCTGGCCTACGTGATCTACACCTCAGGTTCGACCGGTCGGCCCAAGGGCGTCCTGGTGCCGCACCGCGCCATCACCAGGCTGTTCACCGCCACCCGGCCCTGGTTCGGATTCGGCCAGGACGACGTGTGGACGCTCTTCCACTCCTACGCCTTCGACTTCTCGGTGTGGGAGATCTGGGGAGCGCTGGCGCACGGCGGGCGCCTGGTCGTCGTCGACTACGAGACCAGCCGCACGCCCGCTGCCTTCCACCAACTGGTGCGCGAGCAGCATGTCACCGTGCTGAACCAGACGCCCTCCGCCTTCACCCAGTTCAGCCGGGCCGACGCGGAGAGCGGCACCTCCCCCGCCGACCTCGCCCTGCGCTACGTGATCTTCGGCGGCGAGGCGCTCGAACTCTCCGGCCTGCGTGACTGGTTCACCGCGCACGGCGACGCAAAGCCCCAGCTGGTGAACATGTACGGGATCACCGAGACCACCGTGCACGTCACCTACCGGCCGATCACCGTGCAGGACCTCGACGCGGAGCGCGGCAGCGTCATCGGAACCGCCATCCCGGACCTGCGCCTGTACGTGCTCGACCGGCACCTCCAGCCGGTGCCCACCGGCGCCACCGGTGAACTCCACGTCGGCGGGGCCGGACTGGCCGAGGGCTACCTCAACCGCCCCGAGCTCACCGCGGACCGCTTCATCCGCAATCCCTTCGCACCCCACCTCGAGGACCGGCTGTACCGCACCGGCGACCTGGTCGCGGTGCTCTCCGACGGAGAGCTCGAATACCGCGGCCGGATCGACAACCAGGTCAAGCTGCGCGGGTTCCGCATCGAGCTGGGTGAGATCGAGGCCGCCCTGCTCGGGCACCAGAGCGTCGCAGCGGCAGTGGTACTGCTCCGCCAGGACGCCCAGGCGCACCCCTACCTGGCGGCCTATGTGGTACGCGCTGCGGCGGGCGGGGACGGTCACCCGCTCGACGAGGTCCTGCGCGCCCACGTGGCAGCCCGACTGCCCGACTACATGGTGCCGGCGGTCTTCAGCGAGCTGAGCGCCTTTCCGCTCACCACCAACGGGAAGATCGACAAGGTCGCGCTGCCGGATCCGCGCGGCCAGGCCGCGACCGCGGACCGCTCCCGCACCGCGCCCCGCACCGACATCGAGCGCACCCTGGCGCAGATCTGGTCCCGGGCCCTGGAGCAGCCCCAGGTGGGCATCGACGACACCTACCTCTCGCTGGGCGGCGACTCCATCCGCAGCATCCGGGTGCTGGCCGAGGCCCGCGAGGCCGGTCTCGACTTCTCGCTGGGCGACCTGCTGACCCGTCAGACCATACGCCGGATCGCCGAGGTGACCACGTCCTCGCAGCCCGAATCGCCCCGGGCGACGCGAGAGCCCTTCGACCTGGTCGGCGAACCGGATCGGGCCCGGCTTCCGGAGGACCTGGAGGACGCCTACCCGATGACCGAGCTGCAGCTCGGGATGGTCTTCCACAGTGACCTGTCGCCGACCGGCCACAGTCAGTACCACGACTTCTGGACCTACCGGCTGCGGGTGCCTTACTCGTCGGCGGCCTGGCAGTCGGCCGTGGCGCAGGTCTTCGAGCGCCACGAGATCCTGCGGACCTCGTTCTCCGTCGAGGGCTTCAGCGAGCCTATGCAGCTGGTGCACCGTCACGTCGAGCTGCCGCTGACCGTCGAGGACCTGCGCCACCTGTCCGCGGCGGAACACGAGGAGGCGGTGGCCACCCGTACCGTGCTGGAGCAGTCGACGCCCTTCGACTGGAGCCGCGCGCCGTTCGCCCGCTTCCACCTGCAGCGGCTGACCGACAACACCGTCCAGCTGTATATGGTCTGGCACCATGCCATCCTGGACGGCTGGAGCGAGCGCTCGCTCTTCGTCGAACTGCTGCAGCGCTACGGCCGGGCGCTGCGCGAGCCCGACGCCCCGCGCGACGATCGCCTCGCCTACCGCTTCCGTGACTTTGTCGAGCTGGAACGGGCGGCGGTCAAGGATCCGCAGGCCGCCCACTACTGGGCCGACTCCCTCGACGGCTACTCCTTCGCCCCGTTCGTCCGCGCTCCCGCCAAGGCCGCCGGCACCCACCTGCCCACCATGGGGTTCAGCCTCGAGCCCCTGCCACAACCGCTCAACCAGGCGCTTCGCCGGCTCTCCGAGAAACTCGGAGAGCCGGTGCGCACCCTGTTGCTGGCCGCGCACCTGCGGGTGATGGGCGCCGTCGCGGGCACGAGTGACGTGGTGACCGGCGCGGTCTTCAACGGCCGCGGCGAGGCTCGCGACGCGGACAAGTGCCTGGGGCTGTTCCTGAACACGCTGCCCCTGCGCATGCGGATGGACGGCTCCAGCTGGGCCGAACTGATCCGCCGGACCGCCCGACTGGATGCGGACATCCAGCAGCACCGGCGGTTCCCGATGGCGCAGATCCGCCGACAGGTCGGCCGTCCGGTGCTCTTCGACACCTACTTCAACTACACCCATTTCCACGTGGAGCAGTCGCTGGCCGAGTACCCCGAAATCGAGGTGCTCGATGCCACCGGCTCCGGCGACAACAACTTCACCTTCGGCGCCGCATTCAGCATGAACAGCGCGACCGGCGAGCTGGCCCTCGGCATGCGCTACGACGCGGCGCTGATCTCCGAGGGGCAACTCAGCGCGCTGCGCAGCAGGTACGAGCTGGCCCTGGCACAGATGGCCGATGCCCCGCACAGCAGCTACGGGAGCACGAATCTGCTGTCCGCCGCGGAGCGCGGCGACGTCGAGGCGTGGAGCGGCTCCGAGCCGCTCCCCGAGGCACCCGCGGCCACCCTCGCCGGCCTGTTGGCGCTCGCCGCCCGGGAGCACCGGGACGCCACGGCGGTCGTGTTCGGCGACGAGCGCGTCAGTTACGGTCGGCTGGATGCGCTCACCACCCGGCTGGCGCGGACCCTCCGGGACGCCGGTGTCACACCGGACCGCCGGGTCGCCATCTGCCTGGACGATTCGGTCGACCTGATCGCCGCGATCCTCGCCGTGCTGAAGGCGGGCGGCGCCTACGTGCCGCTCGATCCCGCGCAGCCGACGGCCCGCCTGCAGTCGCTGCTGGCGGATTCCGGCGCCCTGCTGCTGACCGACGCTCAGCACAGCATCCGGCTGGCGGGTTTCCCCGGTGAGCGGGTGCGGGTCGACGAGCTGCTCGGCGAGCCGGACAGCGCGGACGATCAGGCGCCGCTCCCGGAGGTCTCGGGCAGCGAGCACCTCGCGTACGTCATCTACACCTCCGGCTCCACCGGCACCCCGAAGGGCGTGGCCGTCGCCCACCGCGAGATCGTCGGCTACCTGAGCGGCATCCGCGAGCGCCTGGGTCTGCGGCCGAGTGCCGTGTACGGCCTGTCGCAGTCGCTGGCGTTCGACTTCAGCATGACCATGCTGTACCTGTCGCTGACCACCGGCGGCACCCTGCACCTGCTGCCCCGCCACCTGACCGGCGATGAGCTGGCCACGGCGGTGGAGGAGTCGGGCTTCGACTACCTCAAGATGACGCCGTCCCACCTGTCCGCGCTCGGGGCCGCCCAGGACGTCGAGCGCCTGCTGCCGCGCCGCGCACTGCTCCTGGGCGGGGAGGGCAGCGCCGCCGAGTGGAGTGCACAGCTCGCCGCCCGCAGGGTGTGCGAAGTCTTCAACCACTACGGGCCCACCGAGGCCACCGTGGGTATGACTGTCCATCAGGTCACGGCCGACGGCATCGACGGCGCCACCCCGATCGGTCGTCCGCTGCCCGGGGCCCGCGCCTACGTGCTGGACGACCACCTGCAGCCGGTGCCGCCCGGGACCGTCGGGGAACTGTACCTGGGCGGTGCGCGGCTGGCCCGCGGCTACCTGGACCGGGCGGCCCTGACCGCCGAGCGCTTCGTCGCCGATCCCTTCGGTCCGCCCGGCGCACGGATGTACCGCAGCGGAGACCTCGCACGCTGGCTGCCCGGCGGAATTCTGGAGTTCCTCGGCCGCCGCGACCACCAGATCAAGATCCGCGGGCACCGGCTGGAGCTGGGCGAGGTCGAGGCGGCACTGCGGGAACTGCCCGGCATCGCGCAGGCGGTGGCGGTACCGCACCCCGCCGATGCGCCCCGGCAGCTGATCGCGTACCTGGAAGCCCTCCCGGGCGCTCGGCCCATGGCGTCGGGCGAACTGCGCCGGCAGCTGCAGGCACTGCTGCCCGAGCACATGGTGCCCTCCCGGTTCCTGACGCTCGACCGACTGCCGCTGCAGAGCCACGGCAAGATCGACCGCAAGGCGCTGCCGGACCCGGACTCCGTCGACGCGGGACCGGCCCAGGTCCGCGAGGAGCCGGCCACCGAGCTGGAGCGGGTCGTCGCACAGGCCTGGCACGAGTTGCTCGGGGGAGCACGGCCCGGGGTCACCGACGACTTCTTCGAGCTCGGCGGGGATTCGCTGCTCGCCACTCGACTGGTGGGCAGGCTCCGCCGGGAACTCCCGCAGGCCGCCGCCCCCGTCCGGGTCAGGGACCTGTTCACGCACCGCACCGTCCGTGCCCTGGCCTCGCTGCTTGCGCAGTCCGGTGCCACCGACGGCCCTGGCGGGACGACCGGGGTGAGCGGCGGGGAACGGCAGCAGGGGCTGCTGCCCTCGGTACGGCAGCAGGGGCTCTGGTTCCTGAACCAGCAGCACCCCTCCTCGACCTACAACGTGCCGACGGCGGTGTGGCTGGACGGCGCTCTGGACCTGGCGGCGCTGCGGCTGGCCCTGTCCGACCTGGTCGCCCGGCACGAGACCCTGCGCTCCGTCTTCGAGGCGGCCCAGGGTGAGCTGCGGCTGCGGCTGCTCGACCCCGCCGGGATCGACCTGCCGCTGGTGCCGGTCACCGAGTCCGAGGTGCCCGAGACCCTGGCCCGGCTCGGTGACGTGCCGTTCGACCTCTCCGTGGAGGTGCCGTTCCGGGCGCACCTGCTGAGGGTCGGCCCGGAGCGGCACCTGCTGCTGCTGGTGATCCACCACGTGGCGACCGACGGGGCGTCTCGTGCGGCCCTGTACCGGGACCTGGCCGCGGCGTACACGGCCCGGGCTTCGGGACGGGCGCCGGCCTTCGCGCCGCTGCCGGTGCGCTACACCGACTACGCGGCCCGGCAGCGCGAGTTCCTCGGCGATCCGGCCGCGCCCGGCAGCGAGGCGGCTCGCCAGCTCTCCTTCTGGAAGCAGGCCCTGGCCGGGCTGGCCGAGGAGACCGTCCTACCGGCCGACCACCCGCGGCCCGCGGCCCCGTCCCACCGCGGCACCAGCCACCAGGTGGTCTGTCCGGCCGAGGTGCACGCGCGTCTGGTCGAGCTCGCCCGGGAGACCGGCACGACGCTGTTCATGGTCGTCCAGGCGGCGACAGCCGCCGTGTTGAACCGCCTGGGCGCCGGCCATGACCTGGCCATCGGCGTTCCGGTCGACGGGCGGGCTGACGAAGCCCTGGACGACTTGGTCGGATTCTTCGTCAACACCGTGGTCCTGCGCACCCGCACCGACGGCGCCCGGTCCTTCCGCGAGCTGCTGCTACGGGTGCGCGAGACCGACACCGCGGCGTGGGCGCACCAGGACGTGCCTTTCGACTGGGTGGTGGAGGCCCTCAACCCGGAACGGGCCGCAGCGCGCAATCCGCTCTTCCAGGTGCTGATGACCGTTCAGGACGAGGCCGATGACGCCTTGGAGCTGCCGGGGCTGACCACACGGACGGAACGGGTGGACACCGGCATCGCCAAGTTCGACCTGTCCTTCGGCTTCACCCGCCGCCGCGACCCGGCCGGGGCGCCGGACGAGCTCCTGGTTGCCGTCGGCGGCAGCGTCGACCTGTACGACGCCCGCACGGTCCGTGCGGTGGCGGAGCGCACGGCGCTGCTCCTGGCCGCGGTCGCCCAGGACCCGGATGTCCCGCTGACGCAGATCGAGCTGCTCGACGACCGGGAGCGCGAGCAGCTGTCGGCACAGTGGTCCGGCCAGGCTGCTGGCCGTCCGCCCGCCACCCCGGTGGAGCTGTTCACGGCCCAGGCGGTGCGACGGCCGGAGGCGGTGGCGCTGGTGTCGGGCGGGGAGCGGGTCGGCTACGGCACGCTGGATGCGATGGCGGACCGGTTCGCGCAGGTGCTCGCCGAGCACGGCACCCGGCAGGGGTCCGCGGTGGCGGTGGCGCTGGGCCGGTCGGTCGAGCTGGCCGTGGCGATGCTGGCCGTGCTCAAATGCGGGGCCCTCTGCGTACCGGTCGATCCGGGCTCGCCGGCCGAGGAGATCGCGGCGCTGCTCGCGCTCACGGGGCCTTGTCCGGTGGTCGTCGACCCGGCCACCGCCGACTCGCTGCCCGCAGGACTCGACCTGCCCCGGATCGTGCTGGACCGCTCGGCCCTGACGGTCGGGAAGCCGGCCGGGGCGGCACCCGGCGCGCAGCCCGCGGACCCGGCCTACCTCGTCCGCACGCCGGGCTCCGCGACGCCGGGCTCCGCGACGCCGCCCACCGGCGTCGCCCTGACGCACGGCGGCCTGGCCGCGGCCGTACAGGCCACCGCCGAGCGGTTCGGCTTCGGCGACGACGACGTCTGGGTGTGGAGCCACTCCCCCGCCTCGGCGCTCGCCTTGTGGGAGCTGTGGGGCTGCCTGGCGCACGGCGGCACGCTGGTCGTCGCTCCCACCACCTCCACTGCGCAGGAGCTGCTGCAGCTGCTGGAGCGGGAGCGGGTGACGGTCCTCGCCCGGACGGCGTCGGCCTTCCGCGCGCTCGTCCGTCAGGACGCCGTACTCGCGCCCGACCTCGCGCTGCGGACCGTCGTGGTGGCTGACGAGCCGGTGGCCGTCGGGCCGGTGGCCGACGGGCCGGTGCCCGACTGGTACGCCCGGCACCCACGCCACGGGGTGCGGCTGGAGCGGATGTACGGCGTCATGGACCTGGGCCTCCCGGTCGCGTACGCACCCCTGGACGGCGGGGCGCCGGTCGAGCCGGCGGGCCTGCGCGCACTCGTCCTGGACGGGGCACTGCGCCCGCTGCCGGTGGGCGCGGTGGGCGAGCTCTACGTGGCCGGTCCCCAAGCGGCGGACGGCCGTGCGCAGCTGCCGGGGACGACGACCGCACACGCGGTGGACTGCCCCGTCGAGCCGGGGCTGCGGATGCTCCGCACCGGGTACCTGGCCCGTCGCTCGGAGGACGGTCGGCTGGAGTACGCCGGCCGGTCGGACGAGCGGGTGCGGTCGCGGGGCTCCTGGGTGGACCTGGGGGCGGTGCGGGCCGAGCTGGCCGGCCGGCCGGAGGTCGCCGAGGCCGCGGTGGCGCTCGGGGACGGTCCGGACGGCAGCCGGGTGGTCGCCTGTGTCGTGCCCGCCGACACCACGGTGACGGCCCGGGAGCTGGAGGCGCAGCTGCGTGACCGGCTGGCCGACCCCTCGGTACCGGCGATCGTGCTGCTGCCCGAGCTGCCGCGGACCACGGACGGGTGGCTGGACCGGCAGGCCCTCGCGGCCGCGACGCCCGGCCCGGATGCCGCACCGGGTACGACGGGGACCGCACTGGACGACGAGCTGTGCACGCTCATGGCCGAGATCCTGAACGTCCCCGCAGTCGGTCCGCAGGACAACTTCTTCGCCCTGGGCGGCCAGTCCCTGCTGGCGGTGCGCTTCCTCGGCCGGGTGAAGGAGGTGCTGAACCTGGGCCGCACCAGGCTCACCATCCGTGACCTGTACCGCAGTCCCACGGTGGCGCAGCTGGCGCAGCACCTCAGGACGCAGGTGCGCAGCAATCCGATGGTGCCGGTGCTGACGATGCGCGAGGGGAACGGCGAACCGCTCTTCTGCCTGCCCGCGGTCTCCGGGCTGACCTGGGCGTTCTCCGGGATCCTGCCGCACATCGGCGAGTCGCGCCCGATCATCGGGCTGCAGTCCGAACAGCTGCTGAACCCGACCGCGGGTCCGGCCGACTTCGAACAGCTGGTGACAGCCCACGTCGCGCGGATCCGCGAGGCGCACCCCGACGGCCCGTTCCACCTGATGGGGTGGTCGTTCGGAGGGGTCCTGGCGCACGCGGTCGCCGCCCGGCTCGAATCGCTGGGCGAGCGGGTCGGCACCCTCGCCCTGCTGGACGCCCGCCCGCCGGCCGGGCGGCGGCGGCCGGCGGACCGGCGCTGGGCCCTGGCGCTGCTGCTCGGCCGCACCGCCGACGGGCTCCCGGAGCCGGCCACGGACGAGGAGCTGATCGAGCTGCTGCGGGCCAACGAACCGGTCCTCGGCATGCTGGAGGCCGAGCAGGTCGCGGCCGTGGTCGCCACGACGATGGCCAACCGGACCGCGTTCCTGAGCCACGAGGTGCGGGAGGTGTTCACCGGGGACGTGGTGTTCTTCAACGCCACCCGCACCAGCCCGCTCCCCGGCACCAAGGCCTGGGCGCCGTTCGTCCGCGGCGAGATCCATGAGTACGACATCGACTGCGGGCACGTGGAGATGACGCGACGACAGCCGCTGGAAGCGATCGGACGGCTGCTCGACGCGCACCTCGGCCCATCTGCTCACTGAGAAGAACGTGGAAGGTGCACATGACGAAGATCGCACTCGACTGGCAGGTCGTCCCCGGCAAGCCGGCCACCGCTCAGGCGCCGGACTTCGCGGACATCGCCGAGGCGTGCGACTGGCTGGGATCCGTCGGCGGCGAGCTGTCGGCGGCGCTGCACGAGCACGGGGCGCTGTACCTGCGCGGTCTGCCGATCACCCGGGTGGACGACTTCGCGGCGGTCCGCGACCGGCTCATCCCGGCCGCCACTCCGTACCGCGAGAAGGCCACCCCGCGCAGCGACTTCGGCCAGGGGGTGTTCTCCTCGACGGACCTCCCCGCACCGCAGCGCATCCAGATGCACAACGAGAACAGCTACACCCTGACCTTCCCCGGGCTGCTGGTCTTCAGCTGCCTCACGGCCCCCGACGCGGGCGGTGCCACCCCGGTGGCGGACTGCCGCAGAGTGCTGCGGACCGTACCCGAGGAGCTGGCGCGGAAGATGCGGGCGGTGGGCTGGCAGCTCACCCGGACCTACTCCGACCACCTCTCCACCGACTGGCGCACGGCTTTCTCTTCGCAGGACCAGCAGGTGGTGGAGCGCTACTGCGCCGACAACCTGATCTCCCACGAATGGCAGCAGGACGGGAATCTGCGCACCCGCCAGCTCCGGCCGGGCGTCATCAACCACCCCGACACCGGTGACGAGGTCTGGTTCAACCACCTCGCGTTCTGGAACGAGTGGGCGCTGGACGAGGACCTGCGCGAGGTCCTGGTGGACGAGTTCGGGCCGGGGAACCTCCCGTTCAACACCGCGTTCGGCGACGGCGAGCCGCTCACCAAGGCCGACCTCGATGCCGTACGGGCGGCCTACGACGAGGCGACGGTGCGCGAGACCTGGCAGGTGGGCGATCTGCTCCTGGTCGACAACATCCTCACGGCACACGGCCGGGACCCCTATCAGGGCGACCGGAAGATCGTGGTGGCCATGGGCAATCCGGTTGAGCTGGCCGCCTGCCGGCCGACCGTCGAGGCCGGACCCTCGTCCTTCTGAGGCCCGACGGGCACTCGGACGCGACGGTTGCGGACATTGGGGAAACTGGGAATGGGCGATCACTTCATCAAGCAGGAAACCCTCCTGACGGGCCTACGGCGAGCCGTCCTCGAGGCTCCGGAGCGAACCGCGGTGACGGCAGCGGACGGCACACTCACCTTCGCGGAACTCGACCACCGCACGCGGGAGCTGGCCACCGCACTGGTCGCCCGTGGGATCTCCCGGGGCGGACGCGTGGGCGTCTGCCTGGAGCGCGGCACCGGGCTTGTGGTGGCGCTGCTCGCCGTGTGGCGAGCAGGCGCGGCCTCCGTGCCACTGGACCCGGAATACCCGGACGAGCGGCTGGCCTACATGGCCGAGGAGGCCGGCATCCGGGCACTGATCACCAGCCGGCGCCCCGAGCTGGCACCGGCGGACGCGGTGGTCCTCGGTCCGGACACCGCTGCGGACACCGGGCTGTCCGAGGAGCACCTCGACAACTGCTCCGGGTCCGACAGCGCGTACGTCATCTTCACCTCCGGTTCGACCGGCCGGCCCAAGGGTGTCGAGGTGACGCACCGGTCCGTGGCGTCACTGGCCGCGGCCCTGGACCGGGTGGGCGCCTACGGCCCCGGGCCGCGCGTGGTCGCCTGGAACGCCAGCGTGGCGTTCGACGCTTCGGTCAAGCAGTGGACCCGGGTCTGCCGCGGCGACACCGTCGTGGTGCTGACCGAGGAGGAGCGCAAGGACGCCACGCAGCTGGAGCTGGCGCTGCGCCGCCATGACGTGGACGACCTCGACCTCACCCCGTCCCACTGGACCTTCCTGGAGGAGACGCTGCTCGCACGGCCCGCAGGGGAGCGGATGCTCCGGCTGTTCATGGGCGGCGAAGCGATCCCCGAGCACACCTGGCGGAAGCTGGCCGAGGCCAGGGACCGGGGCATCCTGGAGTGCCTGAACCTGTACGGCCCGACGGAGTGCACGGTGGACGCCACTGTCGGCTGGGTGACCGGTGAGGTCCCGGGCATCGGCACGGCGCTGCCGGACGGCCGGCTGTATGTGCTGGACGACGGGCTGCGGCAGGTCGCCGACGAGGCGGAGGGCGAGTTGTACATCGCCGGCCCGCGCGTCGCGCGCGGCTACGTCAACCGACCCGGCCTGACCGCCCAGCGGTTCCTGGCAGACCCGTTCGGCGAACCCGGCAGCCGGATGTACCGCACCGGCGACCGGGTCAGGCACCGGACTGACGGGACCTTCGAGTACCTCGGACGCCGTGACCGCCAGGCAAAGGTACGCGGGTACCGGGTCGAGCTGGGTGAGATCGAGGCGGTGCTCGGCCGGCATCCGCAGATCGCGGGCGTGCGCGTCGTGGTCCGCGCGGACGGGTCCGACGGCGGCCGGCTGGTGGCGTACCTGGTCCCGGCCGGGGCTTCGGCCCCGGGGGCGGAGGAGCTGCGCGCGTACGCGGCTTCCGCGCTGCCTGAGTTCATGGTTCCGTCGGCATTCGCGGTGCTTGCGGCGCTCCCCCTGACGCCCAACGGGAAGCTGGACGAAGCGGCACTGCCCGCACCGGAGGATCCACCGACCGGCACGGACCCGCGACCCGATTCGGCGCCGCGCGCCGGGACCGAGGCGGTCGTCGCCCAGGCCTGGCGCGAGGTGCTCGGTCTCACCGGAATCGGCCGGGACGACGACTTCTTCGCCCTGGGCGGCCATTCGATGACCGCGATCCGGGCGGTGGCCGGTCTCAAGAAGACCTTCGGACCGATCATCACCACCAAGGACATCTACCGGCATTCACGCCTCGGCGCCTTCGCCGCTTACATCGACTCCCGGCAGACGACGACGGACGGTACCGCATGAGCGACGCAGCAGCTGTCCGGGACACCACCGTTGTCCGGCCCAGGCGCAATCCCGGGGCCCGCAGGATCCTGTTCTGCCTGGGGTTCTGCGGCGGCGGCACCGGCGCCTACCTGCCGTGGACCGCGGCCGTTCCGGACGACACCGAACTGGCGGCGATCTGCTATCCGGGACGGGAGGGCCGGTTCACCGAGGAGTTCGCGGCCGACTGGGAGGAGCTGGTCCAGGACTCGCTGTCCGCCGTGCTGTCCGCCGCCGACCGCCCCTACGTGCTGTTCGGGCACAGTCTGGGCGGGTGGATGGCCTTCGACCTGGCCGTCCGCATCAAGGAGTGCGGCGGTCGCGCTCCCGATTCGGTGGTGGTCTCGTCGGCCAACTCGCCGCGCCGCCAGCTGGACGGCCACGACATGTGGCCCAACTCCCCTCGTGAGGGGCACTCGGACGCGGAGCTGATGGGATGGATGCAGTCCTTCGGACTGATCCCCCAGCACGCCCTGGACGACCCCGACCTGCGGGAGATGGCTCTGGACCTGATGCGTGCGGACCTGCACGTGCGGGACTCCTTCACCTACCGGGCCGGGTCGGCGCTCGACGTCCCGCTCCAGCTGTTCACCGGCGAGTCCGACGAGGTCATCGAGCCGAACACGGCGGACCACTGGCGCGAACTGGCCCGTGGGGGGTTCCGGCACGACGTGCTGCCCGGATCCCACTTCTACACCCCCCAGGTCTGGGCCTCGCTGCCCGGCATGATCTCCGCCCTCGGCTCCCGGCAAGGAACCTGACGACATGCGCATCACCTCTGACGATCCGTCGACGGGAGAAGGCCCGGAGCCGGACCTGTCCGACCCCCACTACTTCGGCACCGGAGACCCCCACCCGGTCTGGACCCGGTTGCGCGCCGAGGATCCGGTCCACCGGCAGTGCCCCGCGCAGGACGGGCCGGAGTTCTGGGCGGTGACCCGGTACGCAGACGCCTCCCGGGTGCTCGCCCGGCACACGGAGTTCACCACCGAGCGGGGCAACATCCTCACCACGCTGGGGCAGACCGACATCGCCGGCGGCAAGATGCTCGCGGTCACCGACCCGCCGCAGCAGCACCGGCTCAAGGAGCCGCTGGTCCCGTACCTGGGCAAGAAGGCGGTGCGGGCGTTCGAGCCCAGGCTCCGGGAGTTCTCCCGGCGGCTGCTCTGCGTCGCCGCCCGCCAGGACACCTGGGACTTCGCCGCGCAGGCGGCGTACTACCCCATCGCGATCGCGGGCTTCCTGCTCGGGATTCCGGAGGCCTCCTGGGACCGCCTGAAGCACTTCACCTACGCGGCCGTGGCCGAGTCGGACCCCGACTACGCCGACGCCGGCGACTCCCGGTCCTCAGTGCTGGGCCGGGCCCACTCGGAGATCTTCCTCCACTTCCACCGGGAGGTCTCGCGCCCCGGCCGGGCCGAGGCGGACGACCTGATCGGTGTGCTGCTGCGGGCCGCTCCCGACGGTCGCGCGCTGAGCCGCCAGGAGGTGATCCTCAACGCGTACAGCCTGCTCATCGGGGCGACCGTCACCACCTCGCACGCGGCCAGTGCGGGCCTGCTCGCCCTGCTCGAGAACCCCGACCAGCACGCCCGCTGGCTGGCGACCGGCGACACCGCCGCCCTGGTGGAGGAGGTCCTGCGCTGGTCCTCGCCCGCCAACCACGCGATGCGCCACACCACCGGCGACGTCCAGCTGAGCGACACGGCCATCCCCGCCGGCTGCCCGGTGACGGTGTGGCTGGGCTCGGCCAACCGGGACGAGAGCGTGTTCCCGGATCCCTTCCGCTTCCGCGTCGACCGCTACCCCAACCGCCACATCGCGTTCGGCGTGGGCGCACACCGGTGCATCGGCGCCCACGTCGCCCGGTTGGCACTGACGGTCCTGTTCGAGGAGATCGCCAGGAACTTCGAGCGGATCGAACTCGCCGGAGAGCCAAGCCACTTGCACTCCACGTTCATCGCAGGCGTCAAACGCCTCCCCGTGCGGACGGTCCTGCGGCCCGAAGGGGCCGCACTGCGGGAACTCCACCCACTCGGCGACACCGTAAAGGAAGCACCGTGACTGCCCTGGCACACCCGGCCGACACATCGCTCGACGGCGGCTCGCACCCCTCCCAGCACGTGGTCCGGTGTCTGCGGATCGAGGGAGACCTCGACGCCGACGCCGCCCGCCGCGCCCTCGCGCTGCTGGCCCGGCGGCATCCCGCGCTGCGCACCGTACTGTCCGCGGACGGCGCACCGGCAACGATCGCCGCCCAGGACACGGCAGTTGACTTCTCAGCGTCGCAGGTGTCGCGCGAGGACGCCCCGGCCGAGGCCGTACGGGTGGCCCGCGAGCCGTTCAACCCCACGCGCGGACCGCTGGTGCGCCTACGGTTGCTGCAGATCGGCGACCAGGAGTCCCTGCTGGTGGCGGTGGCCCACCGCCTGGCACTGGACTGCGCCGGTGTGGACGCCCTCCTGGTGGAACACGCCCGCGCCTGCGCGGCGGACCGTCCGGGCGCACCGGCCGGCGACACCGAGCTGGCCACGCCGGCCTCGCCGGGCGCCGCCGAGGTGGGCGAAGCCCGGGACCACTGGCAGCGGCACCTGGCCGACCTGCCGGTCCTCGACCTGCCGACGGACCTGCCCCGTTCCGCCCGTACGGAGCGCACCGGCGCCGTCGAGCGCTTCGTCCTCCCGGCCGAGCTGACCCGGCAGCTGCTCGCCCTGCCGGGGGAATCCGCCGGATCCGCCGCCCTGTACGCCGGCGCGGTGGCCCTGCTCGCCCGGCACACCGCCCAGCGCACAGTGCCCGTCCTGGTCCCGGTACGCCCGGACCCGACTGGCCCGGACACCGGGCTCGGCCGGCCCGAGACCGACGTCGTCCTCACGCTCAGCCTGACGGACGACCCGACATTCCTGGAGCTCGCCCAGCAGGTGCGCGACCGGCTCGAGCGAGCCCGCGCGGCGGCGACCGCCCTGCCGCCCGACGCGCTCGCGGCCCTGGTGGGCGCCTGCGGCGATCCCGCACGCCAGCCCGTACCGGTCAGGTTCGCCGTGCGCGGCTCGGACCCCGTGCTGCCGCAGTACCCGGGTGCGGTGTGCACTGCGGTGGAGCTGCACCTGGGGACAGCGGCCCGGGACCTCTCACTCGCCTTCGTACTGCGCGGGGAGCAGGTGCACGGCGAACTCGAGTACGACACCGGCCTGTTCGAACCGGTCACCGCCGAGCGGATGGTACGGCGGCTGGTGCACCTGCTGAGCGCGGCCGTGGCAGACCCGCAGGCGCCGGTCTCCGCCTTGCCGGTGCTCCCTCCCGAGGAGCGCGCCCTCGTGGTGTCCGAGTGGAACCGCACGGAGCGCGATTTCCCTCGCGACCGCACCACGGCGGCGCACTTCGAGGAGCAGGTCCGCCGCGACCCCGAGGCGATCGCAGTGGAACACGAGGACGTGCGGGTCAGCTACGGCGAGCTGAACGTGCGGGCCAACCGGCTCGCCCACCGGCTGATCGGGCTCGGTGTCGGCCCCGACGTCCCCGTCGGCCTGTGCCTGCACCGGTCTGTCGAGATGGTGGTCGCACTGCTCGCGATCCTCAAGGCGGGCGGCGCCTATCTGCCGCTCGACCCCGAACACCCCGCGCAGCGGAGGGCGTTCGTGGTGGAGGACGCCGGCGCGCCGGTCGTCCTCACGGACACCGGCGGAGCCGCGGCGTTCACCGACCTGTCCGCCGAGGTGCTGCTCCTCGACCTGCCGGACCCGGCCGGTGCCGACCGGCCGGTCAGCGATCCCATGACGCCGGCCACCGCCGAGCACCTCGCCTACGTCATCTACACCTCCGGCTCGACCGGGGCGCCCAAGGGCGTCGCGGTCAGCCACCGGGCGCTCAGCCGACTGGTCAAGGGCGCGGACTACGCGCGGCTCGGACCCGGTGAGACACACCTGCAGCTGTCGCCGCTGACCTTCGACGCCTCGCTGCTGGAGCTGTGGGGTTCGCTGCTGAACGGTGGGACCCTGGTGCTGCCGCCGTCCGGTCTGCCGTTCCCGGATCTGCTGAAGGCCTCGCTGCAGCGCCACCGGATCACGGTCCTGCTGCTCGTCTCCCCGCAGCTCCACGTGGCGGCGGAGCAGTTCCCGCAGGAGCTGGCGAAGGTCGAGCAGCTGCTCGTCGGCGGTGACGTGCTCTCGCCCGCCAGTGCCGCGAGCCTGCTGCCGTACCTGGAGAACACCCGGTTCCTGCATGTGTACGGCCCCACCGAGTGCACGCTCTTCGCCACCTGGAAGCCGATCGAGCCGGCCGACACCACGCGTCCCACCATCCCCATCGGGCGTCCGCTCGCCAACACCCAGGCGTACGTCCTCGACGAGGACCTCGCGCCGCTGCCGGTCGGGTTGCCGGGCGACCTGTGGCTCAGCGGCGACGGCCTGGCCCGGGAGTACCTGAACCGGCCCGAGCTGACGGCGGAACGTTTCCTGACCGATCCGTTCGGCCCGCCGGACAGCCGGATCTACCGCACCGGTGACCTGGCCCGCTGGCTGCCGGACGGCACCCTGGAGTTCCTCGGCCGCGGCGACGACCAGGTCAAGATCCGCGGTTACCGGATCGAGCTGGGCGAACTGGACGCGGCGCTGGCTGCGCACCCGGACGTGCGGGCGGTGGCCACCGTGGTGCGCGACGACGCGCCGGGCGGGCGGGCGCTGGCGGCCTACCTGGTGGGCGACACCCGCCCGAGCGACGCGCACCTGCGGGAGCACCTGAGTGCCCGGGTACCGTCGTACATGATGCCGGCGGCGTTCGTCTGGCTCGACGAGATCCCGCTGACGGCCAACGGCAAGGTCGACCGCAAGGGCCTGCCGGCACCGGTGTTCGGCGGGACGGGCGACCGGTCGGCCGAGCCGGGCACCGCCCTGGAGGGCCTGATCCTGGCGGCGATCGCTGACACGCTCGGCCTCGAGGACGTCGGACCGGACGACGACTTCCTTGAGTTGGGCGGCAACTCCCTGCTGCTGGTGGAGCTGTTCACGACGCTGGAGAAGGCACTGCCGGACAGCGGCCTGACCCTGGTCGACCTGCTGGACAATCGCACCGGCGCGCTGATCGCGGGCCTTGTGGACACCCGGCGGGGCAGCGCGTGAGCTCCGGCCGGACGCCCTGGATCCTGGGTCCTGTTGACGAACGCGCGGGCGGGGAGCGGCTCTTCTGCTTCCCGCACGCGGGCGCCGGGGCGAGCGCGTACTCCTCGTGGCGTCCGCACCTGCCGGACTCCGTGGCCCTGTTCCCGGTCCAGCTGCCCGGACGGGAGACACGCTCCGGCGACCCGGTGCCGGACACCCTCGACGAGCTCAGCGAGCAGGTCGCCACGGCGCTGCTGCCGCTGCTGCGACCGCCGTATGTGCTGTTCGGGCACAGTTTCGGGGGCCTGCTCGTCTACGCCCTGGCGCGGCACCTGCACGAGCGCGGGCACCCGCTGCCGCAGCGGCTGATCATCTCCGGGGCCCGGCCGCCCCACCTGGCGGCCACCACCTCCTACCACCTCCTGCCGCACGGCGAACTGCTGGACTTCCTGCGCGCCACCAACGGAATCCCCGCGTCCCTGCTGAGACACGAGGAGTTCGTCCTGAGGCTGCTGCAGGTCCTGCGCACGGACCTGCGCCTCGCCGCCGAGTACGTGCCGGCGACCGCCGAGCCGTTGCCCTGCGACATCCGGATCCTCACCAGCACCGACGACCCGGTGGTCCCCGCCGGCCTCATGCAGGGCTGGCGGGACTACACCGCGGGCGAGTTCGGCACGCACCGGGCGGCCGGGGACCACCACGCGGTCCACGACGTGACCGGCGAACTGTTCACCGCCCTTGTGCGGTCCGGTCTCGATCTCGGCTGACCGCCGCACCAGCGCGGCCGGGCCACCCGAACCGCGGACCAGAACCTGAGGAGACCAACCCACCATGGAGACAACCCTGTCCACCCACGTGCCGACCCAGGACATGCACCGGTCCGGTCCCGCGACGACCAGCCTGCCCGAGGCCCCGGAGCTGGGCGGGGAGCACGCTGCGGACAGCCACGAGCTGAGCGCCTACCTGCTGGCCTGCTCGGAGCTCACCGCGGCCCTGCCGCCGCGGGCCGAGCGCTCCCCCGAACAGCACGCGAGCGCCGAGCGGATCAACACCGCAGCCCGGGGCCTGCGGCACCGCTTCCTCGACCTGCACGCCGGGCGCGTCTACGACGAGCTGACCGCGGGCCGCAGCCGCCAGGTCCGGGTGGACGAGCTGGCGCTCACCGCGGCGGACCGCTACCCGGGCCTGGTCCCGGCTCGCGACCACCTGGCCGCCGACCGCCTGGTCACACAGGCGGCGAAGTCCGGCGCCGAGGTCGACCAGGGCATCCTCTTCGCCCACCTGCTGGGCCGCCGCGACACGGGCGAGCACCTGCTGCGCTCGATGCTGGCCCCCACCGAGCAGGCGCTGCGGCTGCTCCCCGAGTTCCGCAGGACCGGCCACCTGGACCTCGGGCAGGCCGTGATCCACCGGGACGGCTGTGTGGCCGAGGTGACCGTCTGCAACCAGCACGTCCTCAACGCCGAGGACGACGCGGTGGTCGAGGCCCTGGAGACCGCGGTGGACCTGGCCCTGCTCGACGACGCGGTGTCCGTCGGGGTGCTCCGCGGCAGTGTGCTCTCCCACCCTCGATACGCCGGCCGGCGCGCCTTCGGCGCCGGCATCAACCTGACCGACCTGTACGCGGGACAGATCGGCTTCGTCGACTTCATGCTCCGCCGGGAGCTGGGCTACATCCGCAAGTTGATCCACGGCCTGGACCACGGTTCGACCCGCGGTCCGCTCGGCATGTCGGGCGGCAAGCCGTGGGTCGGCGCGGTGGAGACCTTCGCGATCGGCGGCGCGTGCCAGGTCGCCCTGGTGCTGGACCGGGTGATCGCCGCATCCGACGCCTACTTCTCGCTGCCCGCGCTCACCGAAGGCATCGTCCCTGGCGCGGCCAATATGCGGCTGGGGCGGGTGGTGGGCCGGCGGATGGCGCAGCGGCTGATCTTCTTCGGCGAGTCGGTCGCCGCGGACAGCCCCGAGGCCCTGGCGCTGTGCGACGAGGTCGTCGCGCCCGAGCGGATGGACGCGGCCGTATCGGCGGCCGCCGACCGGCTGGCCGACCCGGCCGTTCCCAGTAACCGCCGGATGCTCCACCTCGCGGAGGAGTCCGACGACCTGTTCCGCACCTACATGAGCCGGTACGCGCTGGAGCAGGCCACCCGGATGCACAGCCCCGACGTGGTGGCGAAGTTGGAGCGTACCTGGATCAACCGCCGCAAGCCCGCCGGGTCCGAGGTCCGGTCCGAGTCGACCGGCCAAGCCACCGCCCTCGCCTGACGTTCTCTCACCTGACCCTCCTGCCCAGAGAGCGAGCCGCCCCATGCCGGCCACAGCCTCGTCGTCCGTGCCACATGTCCGACCACCGGCGCACGACCTGCTGCCCGCGGCAGTACCCGTGCAGTTCGTCACCGAGGCCGGCGCACCGTCGACGGCGTCCGCGCACTACGCCGCCCCCTCGACGGCGCAACTGCGTGCGGCCTACCGCCACATGGTGGTGGGACGGCGATTCGACGAGCAGGCGTCGACCCTGGCGCGGCAGGGACGGCTCGCCGTCTACCCCTCCAGCCGTGGACAGGAGGCCTGCCAGGTCGCCGGGGTGCTCGTGCTGGGGCCCACCGACTGGCTCTTCCCCACCTACCGCGACACGGTGGCCATGGTGACCCGCGGCGTGGACCCGGTGGAGGCGCTGACGCTGCTGCGCGGTGACTGGCACTGCGGCTTCGACCCGATGGCCGCACGGATCGCGCCGCCGTGCACGCCGCTGGCCACCCAGCTGCCGCATGCCACCGGTATGGCGGACGCGCTGCGCCGCAAGGGCACGGGCGGTGTGGTGATGGCCTTCGTGGGAGACGGCGGGACGAGCGAGGGCGACTTCCACGAGGCGCTGAACTTCGCCGCGGTCTTCCGGGCGCCGGTCGTCTTCCTGGTCCAGAACAACCGGTACGCCATCTCCGTCCCGCTCGACCGGCAGACGGCCGCGCCGGCCCTGGCGTACAAGGGGGTCGGCTACGGGGTGCGCTCCGAGCAGGTCGACGGCAACGACGCGGTGGCGCTGGTCGCGGTCCTGACCGCGGCGGTGGAGCACGCGCGCTCCGGTGCGGGGCCCTTCCTGGTGGAGGCCCACACCTACCGGATGGACGGGCACACCAACGCCGACAACCCCGACCGCTACCGGAACCAGGACGAGGTCCGGCGCTGGGGTGCGGCGGACCCGCTGCGGCGCCTGGAGTCGTACCTGCGGGACCAGGGCGTCCTCACCACCGAGGATGTCCGCGCCGTGCGGGCCGAGGCCGAGGAGCTGGCCGCCGACCTGCGCGCGCGCACGGACGACGAATACCCGGCCGACCCGCTCGAGCTCCTGGACCACGTCTACGCCGATCCGACCCCCCAACTGCGTGATCAGCGCGAGCAGTTGGCCAGGGAACTGAAGGAGGCCGAGGGCTGACATGGGAACGGTCACGATGGCGCAGGCCCTCAACACGGCGCTGCGCGACGCGCTCCGCGAGGATGATCGCGTCCTGGTGTTCGGGGAGGACGTCGGCCGGCTCGGCGGAGTGTTCCGGATCACCGACGGACTGACGGACGCCTTCGGCGAGGAGCGCTGCTTCGACACTCCGCTGGCGGAGTCCGGCATCGTGGGGCACGCGATCGGCCTGGCGATGGGCGGCTTCCGCCCAGTGGTGGAGCTCCAGTTCGACGCCTTTGCGTACCCGGCGTTCGAGCAGCTGGCCTCGCACCTGGCGAAGATGCGCAACCGCACCCGCGGCCGGGTGGCGCTGCCCGTGGTCCTGCGGATCCCGTACGGCGGTGGGATCGGCGGTGTCGAGCACCACAGCGACTCCAGCGAGGCGTACTACGCCCACACGCCGGGACTGAAGGTGGTGACCCCCGCGACCGTCGAGGACGCCTACTGGCTGCTGCGGGACGCCGTACGCGACCCGGACCCGGTGGTGTTCCTGGAGCCCAAGAAGCTGTACTGGTCCAAGGACGACGCCGACCTGGAACGGCGGGGGGCGGCCCCGTTCGGCCGGGCGGCCGTCCGCCGCCCGGGCCGCGACGCCACGCTGGTCGCCTACGGGCCGTCAGTTCCGGTCGCACTGGAGGCCGCGGCCGCGGCCGCGCGCGAGGAGGGACTCGACCTGGAGGTCGTGGACCTGCGCACGCTGGTGCCCTTCGACGACGAGACGGTGTCGGCGTCGGTGCGGCGCACCGGCCGCTGCGTGGTCGTCCACGAGTCCCACGGATTCGCTGGGATGGGCGCCGAGATCGCCGCGCGGGTCCAGGAGCGCTGCTTCCACTCGCTGGAGGCCCCGGTCCTGCGCGTCGCCGGTTTCGACATCCCGTACCCGCCGCCGAAGTTGGAGCACGCCTATCTGCCGGGGGTGGACCGGGTCCTGGACGCGGTCCGGCGGCTGCAGTTCCACGACGTCCCGGACACCCTGCACGTTGCCCGGAGGAGCGCATGACCACCACCGCACAGCACCGCGTCTTCGTCCTGCCCGACCTGGGCGAAGGGCTCACCGAGGCCGAGATCCTCTCCTGGCGGGTCCAGGTCGGCTCCACCGTCGAGGCCGACCAGGTGGTGGTCGAGGTCGAGACGGTGAAGGCGACCGTCGAGCTGCCAGTGCCGTACGCCGGTACCGTGCTGGAACTGCACGGCGAGGAGGGAGCGGTGGTCGCGGTCGGCGCTTCGCTCGTCACCGTCGGATCGCAGGCCACGGCTCCCGTGGCCGCCGCCCCGGAAGGTGGCGGGCGGGAGGGTGGCGGGCGGGAGGGTGGCGGCCGGGAGGGTGGCGGGCGGGACGCGGGCAGCGGGAGCGGCCATGTCCTCGTCGGGTTCGGGACGGACCACAACCCGGCCGGCCGCCGGCGACGCCGGCCCCCGGTCGCCGCCGTCCCGTCGTCCGACCGGGCGGTGGCACCGCTGGTGATCTCCCCGCGGGTCCGGCTGCTGGCCCGTGAGCACGGTATCGACCCGGCCGGGCTCACCCCGAGCGGACGGTACGGCGTCGTGCTGCGCCGGGACGTCGAGCAGGCGATCGCGCAGGCCGCGGCCGTCCCGCCCACCGCGGCAGACCTCCGCCCGCAGCACACCCCCGACCCGGTCGAACGCATCCCCCTGCGGGGCCGGCTGCGAACCGCCGCCGAGAAGCTCTCCCGCGCGGGAGCGGTCCCTGCCGCCACCACCTGGGTCGACGTCGACGCGACCGAACTGCTGCGCACCCGCGACGCCCTCCGTGCCTCGCCCACCGGCGGGGGGATCAGCCTGCTGGCCCTGCTGGCACGGATCAGCGTCGAGGCGCTGCGCAGGTTCCCGGAGCTGAACGCGTCGGTGGACGAGGAGCGCAGCGAGGTCCTCCGCTTCCCCGCGGTGCACCTGGGCTTCGCCGCACAGACCGACCGCGGCCTGCTGGTCCCCGTCGTCCGCGACGCGCAGCGGCTGACCACGGCCGCCCTGGCGGCCGAACTCACCCGGCTGACCGGGCTGTCCCGCACCGGCGCGTTGGAGCCCCGCTCGCTGACCGGCGGAACCTTCACCCTCAACAACTACGGGGTCTTCGGTGTCGACGGCTCCACCCCGTTGGTCAACCACCCGCAGGCCGCCATGCTCGGCGTCGGCCGGATCACCGACAAGCCGTGGGTCGTCGACGGGCAGCTCGCGGTCCGCAAGGTGGCCCAGCTCTCCCTGACCTTCGACCACCGCGTCTGTGACGGCGGCACCGCCGGTGGCTTCCTGCGGTACGTCGCCGACTGCGTAGAGCGCCCGGCCCTGCTGCTGGCCGACCTGTGACCCGCACCCGGCCCGCGGCCCGCCGCGGCTGCACCATGACAGAGACGAGGACCTGACGATGAGTTCTGCCTTCCCACTGCTGCGCTCGGCGAGCCCGGTGCCCGAAGCCGAGCGGGCGGCCGTCCTGGCCGCACCGGGCTTCGGCCGGCACTTCACCGACCATATGGCGTCAGCCCTCTGGACCCCGCAGGCCGGCTGGCACAACCGCCAAGTGACTGCGGTGCGGCCATTCTCCCTCCACCCGGCTTCGTCGGTGCTGCACTACGCACAGGAGGTCTTCGAGGGACTCAAGGCCTACCGGCACGCGGACGGGAGCATCTGGCTGTTCCGGCCCGAGCGCAACGCCCAGCGATTCATCCGGTCCGCAGGGCGGATGGGGCTGCCACCGCTGCCGGAGGACGACTTCCTGGCGAGCATCGAGGCACTGGTGCGCGCGGACGAGGCCTGGGTGCCGGTGGCAACGACCCAGGAGAGCCTGTACCTGCGGCCGTTCATGTTCGCCTCCGAGCCCTTCCTCGGCGTGAGGCCGGCCGAGCAGGTCACATACGCCGTCATCGCGAGCCCCGCGCAGAGCTACTTCGCCTCGGCGAGGGGCGGGGTGACCCTGTGGGTGAGCACCGCATACACGCGGGCGGGCCAGGGCGGCACCGGCGCCGCGAAGTGCGGGGGCAACTACGGTGCGGGGGTGGCCGCGCAGGTCGAGGCGGAGCGGCACGGTTGCGATCAGGTCCTGTATCTGGACGGCCTGGACGAGGAGGCCTTCGTCGAGGAGGCCGGGACCATGAACCTCTTCCTGGTCACCTCCCGCGGCGAGCTCGTCACCCCGGCCCTCGGCACCATCCTGGACGGGGTCACCCGCGACACCGTCCTCGCCCTCGCCACCGAGTTCGACCTGACACCCGTCGAGCGCCCCGTCCCGTTCAGGGAACTGTGTGTCGGCATCGCGGACGGAACCGTCACAGAGGTCTTCGCGGCAGGCACGGCAGCCGTGATCACTCCCGTCCTCGGGATCAAGAGCACGAGGCGCACGCTCACGGTCGCAGACGGCGAGCCGGGCAAGCAGACACAGGCGCTGCGCGACCGGGTGCTCGGCATACAGTACGGGCGCTCCGAGGACACCCACGGCTGGCTGCGGCATGTTCGCTGAGGCCGTCGTCGTCGTAGTGCTCGGGGCCGTCGCCTCGGGCGCCGGCCTGGCGTGGGCGGCCGACTTCCGGGCCGTGATGACCCGTCTGCACAACCGTCAGGTGGCCGAGCGGGCGAGTCTGCCGCCACGGCTTCGCTGGTTGGCGCCGCATCCAGTCCGCCCTGCTGTGCAGCGCCTGCTGGGGGCGCTGCTGGCGCTGGTGGGGTGCCTCTTCATCGTCGCCGGCGTGCAGACACTCGTCAGATGACCAGCCTCGCACGGGTCGGGGCGGCGCCGCGGTCAGCGCGGCTGGGCCAGCGAGCCCGCGAGTTTGATCCAGCGCTCCAGCAGGGCGGCAGCGGCACCGCTGTCGACGGCGGCCCGCGCCCGGTCCAGGCCGGCGGCGAAGGCCTCCTCGAATGAACCGGCGAAGCCGTCGTACGCGGCCAGAGCGCCCGCCGCGTTGGCGAGCACCGCATCGCGGGCCGCTCCGGGAGCGCCGCCGAGCACCGTGTGGACCGCGGCGGCGTTATAGGTGACGTCCCCGCCCCGCAGCGCATCGGCGTCGACCCGTGGCAGGCCGAAGTGGGCGGTGTCGAAGGTGACGGCGCGAACTCCTCCCTCCTGGGCGATCCACCCGTCGGTCGGCGCGGCGGTGGTGATCTCGTCGAGCCCGTCATGGCCACGCACCACCAGGGCCCGGGCGCCGCGGCCGGCCAGGACCTGTGCCAGGACGGGAGCCAGTTCGGCGTTGGCGCAGCCGACGAGAGCGATGCCGGAGCGCGCCGGGTTGGTCAGCGGTGCGATGTAGTTGATGGCGGTCGGCACGCCCAGGGCGCGGCGGGTCGGCGCGGCGTGGCGCAGGCCGTGGTGGAAGACGGGCGCGAAGGTGAAGCCCAGGCCGAGTTCGGTGACGCAGCGGGCGATCTGGTCGGCGTCGAGGGTGAGCGGCAGTCCGAGGGCTTCCAGGACGTCGGCAGATCCGCTCCTGCTGGAGACCGAGCGGCCACCGTTCTTGACGACCGGTACTCCGGCGGCGGCGACGACGATCGCAGCCATGGTCGAGATATTGACGGTGTGAGCGCCGTCCCCGCCGGTGCCGACGATGTCGACCATCGCGGAGCCGTCGAGGGGCAGCGGGACCACTCGCTCCATCAGCGCGTCCAGCAGTCCGGCGAGTTCCGGAGCGGTCTCGCCCTTGGCACGCAGCGCGACCAGGAAGGCGGCGAAGCAGGCCGGGTCGTGGGCGTTGTCCATCACCTCGCGCATCGCCCACCGGGTGTCGTCCGCGCTCAGGTCTTCCCGGCGCAGGAGCGCGGCGAGCAGGTACGGCCACGTGCGCAAGGTCGCGGTCATGAGTTCCCCTCGAAGCAGCCCGGCCCCCACGCGGGGTTCTGGGGCGAGCATAGCGACTGAACTCGCTCCATCTGTATGTGCTGGCCACTGGGCTGGTGTGGGTCACTGATGAGTGGGCTCGGGGCGGGCAGGAGCTCGGTCTCAGGGGCCGCACACGCCGGCATCTCGGCCATGACGTCGCAGCGCAGCCGACATGTCCGGCCTGGCACGACCAAGTGAAGTCCTGGAACCGTGCGAGCTCGCAGGGCTCTGAACCTGGATCCACAGAGTCGCATTCGATGAGTGCGGTTCTGTGGTTTTCGGGGTGGATTGCGCGGTGTTTCTGCTGGTGGGCAGGGAGGGTGGCTCCGGCAGGCCGCATCGCTCGGCCAGCCGGACCGCCGGGGCCGGCCCGCCGTACGCGAGGCGGTTCGGGTAGTCGAACGCCGCGAAGGTCGCCGCGGCGGTATGGGTCACTTACGACGTGCCTTGTCCTGCTGCGAGCCGGAAGCCTGGAGAACTCCCATCCTCGCAGGTCACAGGGCACGTCTTCTTCGTCGGGGCAGCCTCACACAGTCACCGATCGGTGGATCCGGGCTGACATCTCGTAGGACGGGGACAACTCTCCGTGTCGTCAACGAACTGTTCATTGAACGATCACCGACGGCTGCCGGTCTGACGATCCTGAGGATTCTGGAATCGTCAGGGACTTCAGGGGGTCTGGAGATGCATGCCGGGACCGTCGGAGTGATGCTGAAGGAGAGCGTCCGACCGGACAGCCAAGGAGGACCAGCGATGGACGCAGAGAAGGTTGAACTGTATTCGATGGACCTGACCGACGCGCACTGGGTCGTGAGCAGCTACTCGCCCTACCGGGAGCTGTGTGTGGAGGTCGCGGAACTCAGTGGCGGAGCCGTTGCGGTCCGTGACTCCAAGAACAGGGACCTGCCGCCGCTGCGCTTCACCGCAGCAGAGTGGGCAGCATTCCGCAGCGGTGTGCGCGACGGCGAATTCGGCTAGACCGATTCACGCAGCCTCACCGAACGGCAGTCCCGGCCCCGCCTCGAAGGCGGGGCCGGCTGAGTGAGGGTGGCGCACCGGCGGGGACGACGGATGCGGTCGCGGCCTTCGCCGGTCGGTGTCGGTGAGAACAGCGGTGCTGCCCCGGCAGGGACATCGGCCCCGGTTGCGCGCCGGCCTCCGCCGCGGCCGAACTCCCGCCGGAGATCCGGTGGGCGAGGCGTGCTTCCCGAACCGCTCACCGTTACCTCGGCCAACGCGGTTTCGTCCGGCGCACCTGACGGGCAGAAGGGGAAGGCCGGCGATGTGCGTCCGGCTCTCGGTAGCCGTCCCGCCCGGGGCGGGCAGCCGTTGCCGGCGAAGGGACACGCTGCGTGATCGACGCTTACAGAAACCTCGATGATGCCGTGGTTGCGACGGAGGCGGCGCGTGCCGGAGCGGATGTCGTACGCTCCTTGTTCGGTCAGCGTCTCACCCGTGTCGAGAAGGGTGCCGGGGACTTCGCAACCTCCGCCGACATCGAGGCCGAGAGGGCGATCCTCGGTGTCATCCGTGCGGCCCGGCCCGAGGACGCCGTACTCGGCGAGGAGGGCGGGCAGCACGGCAGCGCGGAGGCTGAGCGCCTGTGGCTGGTGGATCCGCTGTGCGGCACCGTCAACTACACCGTCGGCAGCATGCTGGTGGCTGTGAACGTCGCACTGACCGGTCGGGTTGCGGCGGTGGCCGACCCGTTCACCGGCGAGGTCTTCTCCACCGACGGGGAGACCGCCTGGGTCCAGCAGCACGACAGCGCTGAAGTCCGGCTGACGCCCTCGGCCGACTCGCGCCTCGTGGATGTCAATCTGGACCCGCCCTTCCCCGGTGCGCCGATGTTCAGGGCCGTGGATCTGCTGGCCCACCCCGCGTTCGTCGAACGGTTCCGGCCCCGAGTGGTCTCGACAACGCTCGCGCTGGCCTGGGTCGCCGCCGGGAAGCGCGCCGCATACGTCACAGACGGGGGCGACCTCTCCCGCAGCGTGCACTTCGCTGCCGGGATCGCCCTGTGCCGGGCCGCAGGCTGCGTCGTCACCGACATCGACGGCACCCCGGTCGGACAAGCAGGTCACGGACTGGTCGTGGCGGCCGACGGCGCTACCCACGACCTGTTGATGTCGGTGATCCATCGGGACGGAACCAGGGCGCGCCAGGCTTGACGCTCACCGTGCAGGCCGCCCCGGTCGTACCAGCCGGCCACTCCGCATGCCGAGAGGGGGCCGAACAGCACCCCACCCATCCCCCAGCAGCCAACGGCGGTAAGGTGCCGGGCATTTCTCCGACAGTGGGGGGACGATGCATCTGCTCAACCCGTACAGTCTCAGTAGGGTTGTGGAAACCGCCTGGGGTGCCTACAGCGTGCTCGGATGCCTGGTTCTGGGAAGGCACCGACGCAACGGCAGCTGGTTGCTGTTCGGCATGGCCTGGGTGGCGTTCGCGAGCGTGTTTGTCTACATCCGGGTGGCAGGGAACGCTCTGTGACGCGCCGGCGTTGCCACGTCTCAGGCTACGACCCCGGGCTCATGCGCAGCTCAGTGGACACCTGTTGAAATGGAGTCGACGGGTCGGGCCGACTGTGACAGGTTGCGGGACGGCAGATCCGCGCCGGATGCCGAATCCCGCTCACCACAGGAGCATGCGATGCCGACATCACCGCGTCTGATCCCCTTGCTGCAGCAGTTCGACTTCGTCTGCAAGCGTCTCACCGACCGAATGGCGGGCCCGGTCGTGGACAGCGGCAACGGCACCGACGTCAAGGTCGGGCCGATGACCGACGACGAGTACCTCTGGGAGCCGGTACCCGACTGCTGGTCGATCCGACGGTGCTCGGACGGCCCGGGCACAGGGGCCACGTTGCTGGTCGGTGCAGGGGACTGGGGGCGTGACTCGGCACCCAGCCCGCACCCCGCGCCACCGCCGTTCACCACCATCGCCTGGCGCCTGGGCCACCTCAGCGAGATGCTGACGCTGCGCGCCGACCACACCAACGGCACCCATACCCTGACGCGTGACAAGTACCGCTTTCACGGCGACGCAGCCGGGGCGAGCGCGGCCTTCGACGCCGGCGCCGCGGCATGGCGAGCGGCCCTGCTCACAGCCGACGAGACCGCGCTCGACACCGTCGGGCACAGCACCTACCCGTACGGCAGCGACCCGGATGATCCCTTTGTCGAGACGGTCTGGTGGGTCAATCAGGAACTGCTGCATCACGGCGCCGAGATCGCCCTCCTGCGCGACCTCTACCGAGCGCAACGGAACTGACACGTCATCACGTGGACCGACCGGGTCTGCCCACCTCCAGCACCCGAACAGGCCGCCCTTCAGGCGGAGTTCGACCTCGCGTCGGACGCGTCGCCGTTCTTCCCGTTCGCGGCCGTCGCCGCATTGCTGGATCATCCCGAGTTCTCGGGCGCCACACGCGGCAGACTGGAGGGCGCCACCGTGCGGGCCTGTGTCGGGGAGGCCGTCCAGGAGCATCTCGGTGGCTGGTTGGCGGCGCACCCGGAGCGGGCCGCAGCCGTCGTCGGCCGGATGCTCCAGGGTGCCCGCGGAGCTGAGCAGTAGCGGATCGCCGCCGCAGGTTCCCTGGAGAACGGAACCCGCTTCGTCGGAACCGCCGCGCCAGACCTGGTCCCACCACTCGGTCCGGGTCAGCTTCTGCTCCTCACACGGCTGTGCCTGGCGCGCCGACCGGCACCCGACCGGCTGACCTCCGGGCTCGGAGCGGCCGGCCGCCGGGGCTCGGCCGAGCACGCCGACCGGCCCGAGGGAGATCAGGTAATGTACGCGCGATAGCTTGCGGTCCGAGCCTGCCGTGATCGCCCGGAACCGCACATACCTGATCAGGTGCTGCATGCGACTTCCGGTGCCCCGCATGAACCGGACGAACGTCCGGGGCGGGCGACCGTCGTCCGGAAGGTGGCGCGCCCTGGCTGCGAGGAGGGGCAGGATGGCCGAGGCCAGCGATACCCGACCGGCTGAGCCCGGCCCATTGGCCGGCCCCGCACCCGATGCAGAGCCTGGCGCACACCCCGACGCCCGGCCGGGCGCCGAGTCCGACAGCGCCGAGTCCGACAGCGCGGCGCCGTCGTCCGGGTCGAGTCCGCTGCGCCGTGTGCTGCGCTTCATCCCGCTGGTCGCACCGGTGCTGCTGTGGGGCGTGCCGTGGTGGGTGCTGCTCTTTTCCGGAGAGGGCTGGCCGTTCCCGGTGGAGCTGGGCGGGACCGTCCTGGCCGTGCTCGGGCTTCTCGGGATGCCCTTTGCCATGATGCGCGGCCACGGCCGTCGGCAGCAGGACCGGGCCGCGATCGTCGGGGACACACTGCTGGGTACGACCTGGGTGCTCTTCACCTGGTCGGTGCTGCTCGGCGTGGTGCTGCGGCTCGCGCTGGTGCTGGGCGGGGTCGGCGACGGCCAGGACCGGGCACGGATCGTCGCATGGGCGGTGCTCGGGGTCGCCGCCGGGCTGCTGGCCTGGGGTTCCTTCGAGGCACGGCGGGTACCGCGGGTACGGCGCGCCGACGTGACACTGCCGCGGCTGGGCGCCGGGCTTGACGGCACCCGCGTGGTGGTCATCACCGACACCCACTACGGCCCGCTCAACCGGGCCCGCTGGTCGGCGCGGGTGTGCGAGAAGGTGAACGCGCTGGAGGCGGATCTGGTCTGCCACGCCGGCGACATCGCCGACGGCACGGCCGAGCGTCGGCGCGCCCAGGCCGCCCCACTGGGCACCGTGCAGGCCGCCATGGGCCGGGTGTATGTGACCGGCAATCACGAGTACTACGGCGAGGCGCAGGGCTGGGTCGACCGAATGGGCGAGCTGGGCTGGGAGCCACTGCGCAATCGCCACCTGGTGGTGGAGCGCGGCGGCGACCGCCTTGTGGTCGCCGGGGTGGACGACGTGACGGCCGAGTCCTCGGGCCTGGCCGGCCATGGCGCCCATCTCGCCGGGGCGCTGGCGGGAGCGGACCCGGACCTGCCGGTGCTGCTGCTGGCCCACCAGCCGAAGTTCGTGGGGGAGGCCGCAGCCGCCGGAGTGGACCTGCAGATCTCGGGGCACACCCACGGCGGCCAGATCTGGCCGTTCCACTACCTGGTGCGTATCGACCAGCCAGTGGTGGCCGGGCTGAGCCGCCACGGTCTGCGGACCCTCCTCTACACCAGCCGCGGCACCGGCTTCTGGGGCCCGCCGTTCCGTGTTTTCGCGCCCAGCGAGATCACCCTGCTGGTGCTGCGGTCAGCGGAGCAGCCGACGGCGTGACGCGCGGTGGGCGGCACCGTGACGCGCGGTGGGCGGCACCGTGACGCGCGGTGGGCGGCACCCGGTGTGACACCACCGGCGTCCAGGGCCTCACGCCGGATACGGACCCGCTCGATCTGGCCGGCCTGTTCAGCGGCGAACGCCTCGTTGACGTCGACCACGGTCATGGGAGTCCCCTTCACGGGTCTGCGGAGCAGGAAGTCAATGCGGGACAGGCGGTCGCCTCCCACCCCCGCGGCCGCCGGCGCACTGCCCTCGCCTTCCCGGGATCCCGTCGGGTGCCTTCCGGTGGGACTTTCGCGATCATGCCCATGCGCGTGGGCGCGAGAGAGCCCCCGGCCGCGGTGGGCGACCGGGGGCTACGGGTGTTCCGACACTTCTGTCGGACCCGGGCGGCGGCCTCGGGGGGCAGGGCGAGCAGCAGCCGAGCGACCGTGGAGGGAGTGGCCCCTGCTGCGCGCCCACAGCGTCCTGGTCAGCGTTTCACGAGCTCACCAGGGCTGCCGAGCCGCCTGGGCTCAGTAGTACATGAACGTCGGGAGCAGGCCGCCGCCCGAGGCGTTCGGGAGGGTGATGAGCTCCCCGGCGCCGACGCCCGCACCGTTCGCGACCGTCGCCACGTCGTAGACCGAGCCGTAGTTACCCATCCAGTGCCACGACTTGCTCTGCGCCTGACGCGCGGCACAGTTCTTGACGACCTGGAGTCCCTGCTTGGCGGTGAGGACCTGGTGGGCGGCGGGCGCGGCGCAGACGGCCTTCGCCCCGGAGGCGTTCACGGCTGTTGCCGGAGCCGCCAGACCGATCAGCAGCGCGGTCGGAGCCGCCGCCAGCGCGAAAACTCGAAGGTGGTTCATTGCGACCTCCTGAGAGGATGGCGTTCGAGTGGTCGAACGCTTGAACCATATGTCGCCCGCTTCCGGACCGACCCTCCAATAGACCCGTCTGGGTGATATATCGGTTACGCAGTGCATCCGCACGGCTCGGTGGGTAGGAGGTCGCGACCGCCCGGCAACCGCGGGGGATGAGGTGCGGAAACACGGCCGGGCGGCCCGCAACGGGAACGGCCGGGGACGAGACCGCGGGATCCCCCGTGCGGCCGGCACCGGCAACCGCCGCGGGCATCTCCGGTAGGTGCAGCCGAGCTCGCGCGGCAGGCCCAACGGCGGCGGCCCGGCCTGCGGGCGGCGCCGTCACCGAGCCCCGACAGACCCCCTGTCGGGGCGTCAGTACAGAGGCTGCAGGGATCTGCGGTGGTCTGCTTCCGACACCCGAGCCCAAGCGACTGCAGGACCCGGTATCCCGCTCCCGGGGCGGCCCTTTGAGCAGTCCCGGGTCCCTGACACACGTACGAAGCCGCGCGAGGTCCACGCCTGGACGGCGACTCCCCTGGCTCAGGTAGGAGATCGCCGAACCGAGGCGGGGCGCCCGGGATCCCCGGGGTCGCGGCGGCAGGTGGAGGGAGGCGGTCAGCGCAACGGCGTCGGGCCCAGAAGGGAGCGCACCCGGCCGGGAGTTCGGCCCAGTTCGCTGCGCATCACCCGGCTGAAATGGGCCTGGTCGCTGAAGCCGAGACCGGCCGCGAGCGCGGCGAGGTCGGTCTCGCCCTGGTCGATGCGGATCAGCGCCTGGCTGACCCGCACCCGGTTGCGGTACCGGCTCAGGGGCATGCCCACATGGTGGCGGAAGGTGCGGCTCAGATGGGACGGTGACGCGTCGAGCAGCCGGGCCAGTTCCACCAGGCCGGCACCGGCCGACTCGCTGGCGAGGATCGCTTCCCGGGCGCGGTCGGCGAGCTCTGCTCTCCCCGGTGCGGGCAGTTCGTCCGGGGCGCTGCGCAGGGCCAGCCAGAGCAGCTCCAGGACGGCCTCGACGGCGGCGAAGCCGGGGTCGGCGCCGGTGCGCAGCAGCATCCGGTGGGCCAGTTCGAGCCGCGCGTCCACCCGGACGGCGGGTGGACGGGCGGCCTCCAGCCCGGCCGTCAGTTCGTCACCGATGTAGGTCACCGAGGTGCACAGGTCGCCGCCCGCGGGGTGCGCGAAGCGCAACACCTCGCCCGGGCGGTTGAGGTAGCCGCTGGTGGGCTCGACGGTGACCTGCCGGCCCTGGCAGTCGAGCCGGAACCGTCCCTGCCGGACCAGGACGACCTGCGCGGCGGACGCCGCCTCGGGCGCGGACCAGCCGGCGTGGTCGTCCGTGCACTCCACGGCCCGGATCGCGGCGTACGGACTCTCGACGATGGTCCTCGCGATGCGCAGCACCCTTCTGACTGTAGGCACCACGGTGCGCCATGACCCGCATATTTCTTCAAGACCGCGGCACCGGGCCCGGCCGATCATCGGTGCATGCTCACTCATGCTGCCCGGCCGGCAACGGCCGCCCGCCTCGGCCCGGTGCTGGCGGTGCTGCTCACGGGCCAGGTCATGGCCTCCATGGACGGGTCGATCGTGTCGGTGGCGGCCCCGACCATACGTGCGGACCTGCACGCCGACGGCGCCGCGATCCAACTGATCGTCTCCGGCTATCTGCTGACCACCGGAGTACTGCTGGTCACCTGCGCGAGGCTCGGAGACCTCCTGGGGCACCGGTGTGCCTTCCTGGTCGGGCTGGGCTGGTTCACCGGGGCCTCGCTGCTGTGCGGGCTGGCTCCCAACGCCCCCGTGCTGGTGCTCACCCGGGTTGCCCAGGCCGTCGGGGCGGCGCTGCTCACGCCGCAGGTGTTCGCACTGATCCAGTTGCGCTGGGACGGGGCGGCGCGGCGCAGGGCGATCGGGTGGTACAGCATGGTGCTGGCGCTCGGGGTGGCGCTGGGGCAGGTCGTCGGAGGGATGGTCGCCGACGCCGACCTGCTCGGTCTCTCCTGGCGGCCCGTCTTTCTGATCAATGTCCCGGTCGGCGCCGTCCTGTTGGCAGTCGGCCCGCGGGTGCTCCCCGATTCGCGTATGGGCGGGCGGTCCCCTCTCGACCTGGTCGGCGTGGCGGTGCTGACCGTCGCCATGGTCGCGCTCACCGCCCCGCTGGTCTTCGGCCCCGGTCTCGGCTGGCCCGTCTGGTCGTGGTTCTCGCTGGGGTGCGGGGCAGCGCTGCTGGCGTTGTTCGTCCGCCATGAGGCCAGGGTGCCTCACCCGCTGCTCGACCTGGCGGTGCTGCGGCCGACCGGTGTGAAACCGGGGCTTGCGGCCTGCTGGATCGTCATGGGCTGCTATACGGTCTTCCTGCTCACTCTGACTCTGCATCTGCAGTCCGCACTGGGCCGCTCGCCGCTCGCGGCAGGGCTGACCTTCGTCCCTTACACCCTCGGTTTTGGGCTGCTGGGTCTGTCGTGGCACCGCTGTCCGCGGCGGCTGCGGGCGGCCCTGCCGGTCGCGGGCCCGATCGCCTTTGCCACCGGGACCACCCTGCTGGTGGTCCTGCACCGTCACCAGTGGCACCTGTGGGGCGCCGTGCCGCTGCTCTTCCTGGCGGGGGCCGGTCACGCCGCCGGATACAGCCCGCTGATCGCGCGGATCAGCTCGCTGGTGGAGCCGCGGTTCGCGTCCGCGGTCTCGGCTCTCAACTCCACCGGTCCGGTGCTGGCCGAGGTGACTGCGGTCGCGGGCTTGGGGAGTGTCTACTTCGCGGCGCCCTCCTCGGCCGAGGGGCTCCTCCGGGTGGTCATCGCCCTCGTCGTCCTGCTGGCGGTCGCGGCGGCCTGCGCCGCGCGGGTCGCGGTGGTCTGCCGTACGGCCGGGGGTGGGGCGGCGATCCCGTCGGCGGAGGCACGCCCGCAACGGCACGCGGTGAGCTGATCCGGCGAGGCTCACCCGGTGCGCCGAAGGCCGCACGCGCAGCATTGAGGACCCGGCTGCCGGTCTTCTTCCACCCCGCTTCACCGAAAACCGCCGGCGAGGCACGCCAGGCGGCCATGCACGCGAAGCCCACTGCCGGCAGCCACAGCATCAACAGCCCGAAGGGCTGTGCCGCGATCTGGTGCAGTGCGCCCCGACGGTCGGCCTCGGCGCCCGGTCCGCCGAACCCGATCTTCAGCGCCAGGACTCCGATCAGGACATAGACCACCCCGCGCGCCACAAATCCGGCACGGCCTGCGATCCGCAGCGCATGGTTGCGGTCAGGCCGCCGAACCGAGGCCAGTCCGCCGCGCCCTCCCACGGTCGGGTGCCGGCTGTGCGTGTGTGACGACCACACAACGTCCCCCCGGGGATCTCGATGCGCGAGCGCGCACCGCCTACTGCCCCGAGCGTGGGGGCGGGCGGTGTCCTGCCCACGACGCCCTCGTCGCCCAGCCCGCGCCGGCAACCGCTATCGGCGCCGGGGCGTCGACGTCCCCGCCGACCGGATCAGTGCCATCGCATCGTCGAGCCGGTCGACCTCCTCGCGGCTGAGCGTCGGGTTGGCGGCCCGCCGGGCCCTGGCCGCTGCGAGATGCGTCTCGTCGATGCTGCCCAAATGCCGTACCAGCGGGGTGAGTACGGCGCGGGCCACCGCTGCGACGGCGGGCATGGTGACGGCAGCCTGCGCCAGGATCAACGCGGTCATCGCCGAGTCCAGGCCGGGCGGCCCCTCAGCCGTGGTGGCCCAGTCGATCACGATCGGTCCCTCGGCTGTCAGCATGACGTTCTCCGGATGGAAGTCCAGATGCAGGACCCGATCCCCCGGATTGGCGGAAAGGCGCGCCGGGACCGTGTGCAGGCGCCGCAGCAGCTCCGCCGACATCTCCCCCGCCCGCTCGGGCGCGATCGTGCCGTCGGTGAGGGCCTGTCGCATCGTCACTCCGGACAGCCGCTCCATCACCAGCTCATTGGCGGCTTCCCCCGGCCAGACGGCTGGCACCGGATACCCGTGCTCCGCCAGGTGGGCCATCACGGCGAGTTCCCCGGTGCCGTCAGCGCCGTCCCGGTAGCGGCGGAGCACCCTCCCGTCGTCCAGCGCGAAGACATCCGCCGTCCGGCCTGTCCCCACCAGCTCGCCGATCTCCATTCCGGAGAACCTAGCCGCGCGGGGTGGGGGATGCCAGATCACGCCGGGGGTGCTTGTCCCGGCGGCGGTGGTGACTTCCGGCTGCCGTTGATGACGAGAGCAGCGCCGACGAGGTCGCCGATGCGGCCGGGACGCCGGCGACCTGCCGAAGGGGCGGCGGGTGACCGTGCCGACCCTTCACTCCTGCGCAACTGCCCCCGCCGGGGGCTTCACCCGCCTGTCGACCGACCCGGCTGACCGGCGAAACCGTACGGGCACCGGCGCGCTGGGGGACGGCTGACGACCAGGCCGGCCCAGTCGCCCGCGGCCGGCCCGGACGCCCGAGCGGGCCGCCGGGTCGCCCCGGCGGCCCGTCCCCCTTCCCCGCTCCCTCCTGACGGCCCCCACACCGCCGCGGGGAGGTTCCGGCCCCCGGTCACTCGAAGCTTGCCGCGGCCTCCTTCAGTGCCTGGGCAACCGCTGCCGGGTCGTCCGGGGCGGGCTCGCCCGGGGTGTAGGTGACGGCGCGGAGCCGGCCGGTGCAGCGGAACGCCCCATGCCGTTTGTACACCGGCCAGGACACCGGTGACCTGCGGTCGACTCCGACGCTGATGCCCTGGAAGGGCGCCATGCCGATCAGCTGGTGGACGCTGTCCAGCCGCCCGCTCTCCGCCCCGTCCACCGCTATGCCGAACTTCCAGCGCAGTCCGGGGACGGCGGTGGCGGTGAGGGTGACGGTGCGCGGGCCCGGGGCGAGCGGCCCGGCATCGGCCTCGTGCAGCACTCCGTTGGTGACGGCGGTGGTGTCGATCCGGAAGGGCATGACCGTGACCGGCCGTGACGGGCCCTCACCGTCGGCGTGGTAGCCCTCGCCGAAGGGGTCGCCCATCAGGAAGGTGCCGCCGGGCAGGTCGACCGCGGCCGCGTCGGGCCGTTCGGCGGCATCGCCGCCGGGCGGAGGTGTGCGGCGCGGGGGCGGTGGGGCGAGCGGGACGGTGGTCCCGCTCGCCCCGTACCCGGCGGTGCCGCGGGTGGGACCGCAGCACGCGCCTTGGGTGCGGTGGCCGGTCATGTCCCGGCCTCCGCGAGGGCACCCTGCCGGTGGGCCGGGCGTCCGACGGTGGGCGCGGCGGCGAGCAGCGCCCTGGTGTACGGGTCCTCGGGTGCGGAGCAGACCCGGTCGGCGTCGCCGGTCTCCACGACGCGGCCGCGGTGCATCACCGCGATGCGGTGGCTCACCTGCCGCACCACGGCCAGGTCGTGGGCGATGAAGACCAGGGCGAGGCCGAGGTCCCGCTGAAGGTCCATCAGCAGGTTGACGACCTGGGCCTGCACCGAGACATCAAGTGCGGACACGGGTTCGTCGCAGACCAGTACGGACGGTTCGGGGGCCAGCGCGCGGGCGATGCCGATGCGCTGCCGCTGTCCGCCGGAGAACGCGCGGGGGCTGCGCCCGGCGATGTCCGGGTCGAGGCCCACCTGCTGCAGCAGCGCCGCGACCCGGCGGCGGCGCCCGGCGCGGTCACCCAGGCCGTGGGCGATCAGCGGCTCGGCGATGATGTCGCCGACCGTCATCCGGGGGTTGAGCGAGGAGTACGGGTCCTGGAAGACCATCTGCACCTCGCGGCGCAGGGCGTGCAGCGCCTCGCCGCGGGCGTGGCCCACCTCGCGGCCGCGGAAGAGCACGCTGCCGGAGCTCGCCGGGTGGACCTGGACCAGGGTGCGGGCCAGCGTGGACTTGCCGGAGCCGGACTCCCCGACGATGCCGAGGGTCTCCCCCGGGCGCAGGGTCAGACTCACCCCGTCCAGGGCCACCACCGGGCGGCGGCGCCCCAGCCGGCCGCGGCCCGGGAAGGTCTTGCGCAGGTCGCGGACCTCCAGCAGGGCCTCGCCCGATCCGGCTGATCCGGCTGATCCGGCTGATCCGGCCGATCCGACCGATCCGACCGTTGCGGCGGGCGTGGCAGTGGCGGCCGGCACGGCGGGCGCGGCCGGCGCCCCGGTCGCACCGATGCGCTCGTCGCCGGCGGACCAGCAGGCGGCGCGGTGGCCGTCGGCGCCGGTCCGCAGCGGCGGGACCTGGGTCCGGCAGCGGTCCTCGGCGATCGGGCAGCGGGCGGCGAAGGCGCAGCCGGCCAGGGGCAGCGACAGGTCCGGCGGGCTGCCGGGGATGCTGCTCAGCCTGGTCCCCGACGGGGTGTCCAGTCGGGGCACGGCGGCCAGCAGCCCTGCGGTGTAGGGGTGGCGGGGTGCGGAGAGCACCTGTCCGGTGGGGCCGTCCTCGACCGTCCGGCCCCCGTACATCACCAGGGTGCGGCGGCAGGAGCGCGCCACCACGCCCATGTTGTGGGTGATGAGGACCAGCGCGGTGCCGGTCTCCCGGTTGAGGCGGTCCAGCAGCCGCAGGATCTGGTCCTGGACGGTGGCGTCCAGGGCCGTGGTGGGTTCGTCCGCGATGAGCACGGCGGGTTCGTTGGCCAGTGCGAGGGCGATCATCACCCGTTGCCGCATACCGCCAGAGAACTGGTGGGGGTGGTCGGCCAGGCGCCGCGCGGGGTCGGGGATGCCGACCAGGTCGAGCAGCTCCTCCGCCCTTGCGCGGCGGGCCCGTCGGTCGCCGCGGCCGTGTGCGCGCATGGCCTCGTCCAGGTGCTGTTCCACGGAGAGCACCGGGTTCAGCGCGGACATCGGGTCCTGGAAGACCATGCCGATGCGGTTGCCGCGTACCGCGCGCAGCTCCTCGGGAGTGGCGGCCGCCAGGTCGGTGCCCTCCAGCAGGACGGATCCGGCGGTGATCCGGCCCGGGGACGGGAGCATGCCCAGCAGGACGAGTGCCGTGGTGGACTTGCCCGAGCCGGACTCCCCGACGATGCCGAGGGTCTCGCCGGGGGCGAGGGAGAAGCTCATGTCGTCGACGGCGCGTACGGTGCGGCCGCCGGTGGCGAAGGAGGCGCTGAGGCCGCGCACCTCCAGCACCGGGGCGGGTGGCAAGGTCATCGGCGTATCCCCCTGTTCAGTGACTCCGCGATGAAGGTGAGGCCGAGGACCAGTGCGGTCACCACCACCAGCGGGGCGGCGGCGAAGCCCGGGTCCTGCTGGAGGTAGGGCATGGCCTCGCTGAGGATGCTGCCGAGCGAAGGCTCGGGCGGCCGGACGCCGATGCCGAGGAAGCTCATGGCGCCCTCGATGAAGACGGCCAGGGAGAGGGAGACGGCAAGCTGCACCAGCAGCGGGTCGGCGGCGTTCGGCAGGACGTGCCGGACCAGTACCCGCAGCCGGGAGGCGCCGCCGACCCGGGCGGCGACGGCGTACTCACGTTCCCGGTGCACCAGGATGCCGCTGCGCAGCAGCCGTCCGAAGCCGGGGATCTCGGCGAGCGCGATCACGATCACCACGGGCGTGGTGCCCGCGCCGGTGAGCGCGGTGACGGCCAGCGCCAGGATCAGCCCGGGGAAGGCCAGGACCAGGTCGAAGGCGCGCTGCACCACCACGTCCGCGGCGCGGGAGGAGGTGGCCGCCAGCGCGAGGGCGCAGCCCGCGGCCGCCCCCAGGGGCACGGCGGCGAGGGCGATCAGCAGGTCGGCCCGGATGCCGTGCAGGATGCGGCTGAGCAGGTCGCGGCCGAGGTCGTCGGTGCCGAGCAGGTGGGCTCCGCCGGGTCCGGCCAGCGCGTCGGCGCCCTGGGCTAGGGGGTCGGCGCCGGTCAGCAGCGGGGCGAGCAGGCCGGCGAGGAGGACGGTGCCGACCAGCAGCAGGCCGATGGTGCCGCGCGGGGTGAGCAGCCCGTCCAGGTAGGCATGGCGGGCCCGCAGGGCCCGGATGCGACCGGTAAGGGCGGCGTTCGCGGTGTTGCCGGTGTTGCCGGTGCCGGCGAGGGTGTCTGGGGCGATGTCGGTGGTCACGGTGTCACTCCCACCTGATCCGGGGGTCCAGCCAGGCGTACACGAGGTCGGTGAGCAGTTGTACCGCGACAAAGACCGCGACCAGGAGCAGCAGCAGATCCTGGACGACGGGGTAGTCGCGGCGCAGTACGCCCTGCTGGGCGAGCTGGCCCAGACCGGGCCAGGCGAAGATGGCCTCCACCAGGACTGCGCCGCCCAGCAGTTGGCCGACCTGCATACCGAGGACGGTGACGACCGGGGGCAGGGCGTTCGGCAGGGCGTGACGCCACAGGATGCGGCGCCGCGGGACGCCGAGCGCGGTGGCGGTGCGCACATAGTCCTCGGCGAGGGTGCGCTCCAGGCCGTCCCGCAGATAGCGGCCCAGGACGGCGGCGCTGGGCAGTGCCAGGGAGAGCGCCGGCATGGCCAGGTACTGCACGGCCAGGTCGGGCGCCTGTGTGAACGGCTGGTAGCCGCCGGCCGGCAGCAGCCCGAGGCCCACGGCGAGGAGCAGCACCAGGACCACGCCGGTGACGAACGGCGGCACCGCGAGGGCGCCGGTGGTGAACACCCGCACCAGTGCCTGGACGGCGCGGCTGCGGGCGGTCGCGCCCAGCACGCCGGCGGTGAAGCCGAGCAGCACCACCAGGACCAGGGCGCCCGCGGTGAGTTCCAGGGTCGCGCCGAGCCCGTTGCCGATCAGGTCGGAAACCCGCCCGCCGATGGCGTACGAGGGGCCGAGGTCACCGGTGCCCAGGGCGTGCAGCCAGCTGCCGTACTGGGCGGGCAGCGGCCGGTCCAGGCCGAGGTGGGCCCGGATCGCGGCCACGGCGGCCGGGGTGGCGTCGGGTCCGGCCAGGGCGGTCGCGGGGTCGCCGGGCAGCAGGCGGAGGATCAGGAAGACGGCGATGGAGGCCAGGAACAGGACGAGGAGGGCGGACGGTATCCGCTTCAGGAGGTAGGCACGCATCGTCAGACCAGGTGGGCGTCGTCGAGGTTGAGGTAGCTGAACTTGTTGAGGGTCACGCCCTGCACGGCGGTGCCCGACACCTCGAGCGAGGCCAGCACGGCGAGGTCGACGATGAACGCCTCGTCCAGCAGGATGTCGGAGATCCGCTGGTAGGCGGCGCGGGCCTCGGCGCTGTCGGCGTCGGTGCGCCGCCAGGCCCGCTGCACCGCCTCGGTGTACTCGGCGGAGTGGAACTTGGAGGTGTTCTTGGCCTCGTTGAAGGGATAGGCGCTGACGGCCAGCGTCGAGGGGTGGACCTGGGCGAAGCCGTGGGACATGGTCCACAGCGCCGGCATGCTCTGCGAGATCAGCCGCTTCTGTCCGGTGGCCGGGTCGGTGGGCTGCAGGGTGGTGCGCACGCCGACCTGCTGGAGGTCGTACTGCACCATCTGGGCCACCTGGGCGCCGCCGGGGGTGGTGGCGAAGAGCAGCGGCAGGTCCAGGGAGGTCGCCCCGGCGGACTTCAGCAGCTCACGGGCCTTGGCCGGGTCATGGGTGTAGTGCCGGGCGTTGGCCTCGGTGTACGCCGGTGAGGAGGTGGGCCAGGGCGCCGCGCTGGGCAGGCCGTAGCCGCCGAGGGCCTGCTCCACGATGCGGTCGCGGTCGACCGCCCAGGCGAGGGCCTGGCGGACCAGCTTGTTGCGCACCGGGTCGGCGGTGACATTGACGCCGAGATAGACGGCGCCGGAGCCGGTGGCGTACTGCTTGACCCGGAACCGGGGGTTGTCCTTGAGGGTGGCGGCGTCCTTGCCGGCCAGGCCGTAGGTGAGCTGGGTCTGGCCGGTGCGCAGGGAGGACAGCAGGGTGTCCGACTGGGGGACGATCCGCAGGTCGACGCCGTCCAGGTAGGGGCGGCCGGGCCGCCAGTAGCGGTCGTTGCGGGCGAAGCGGAGGCGCGAACCGGGGTTCCACTCCTCGAAGGTGAACGGCCCGGTACCGATGAACCGCTTGCCGGCGAGGGCGTCCTCGACGCTGTCCCGATCACTGATGATCATGAATTCAAAGAGGTCGAAGAGGTTGCTCACCGGGTGCGCCAGCTTGAGGACGATCTCATGGTCGCCCTTCTTCTCGAAGCCGGCGACCGTCAGCGAGGTCGACCTCAACTGTGCTGCGCGCAAAGGGTTCTGCAGGTTCTTCACGGCGAAGACGACATCGTCGGCGGTGAAGGGCCGCCCGTTGTGGAAGACGACGTCCTCGCGGAGCTTCAGCGTCACCGCCCGGCCGTCGGAGGCGACCTGCCACTCGGTGGCGAGTTCCGGCTGGGGCCGCAGCTGGTCGTCGTAGCGGGTGAGGGTGTTGTAGACCAGCCGCTGCGGCAGCGACATGGCGCTCTGGGCGAACAGCAGACTCGGGGTGAAGTCCGTCGGGGACGCGAGCGCGAGGGTACCGCCCCGTCTGGGGGCCGACGACCCCGCGCTCTGTGTGCTTCCGCCGGGGGCGGCGCCCGCGTCCACCGCCGCTCGGCACGCGGACAGGGCCAGCAGGGCGGATCCCGCGCCGGCGGCGCGGAGCACGGTGCGGCGGGATGCGCCGGCGGACTGGACGGGGGTGAGCAGGTCCATGGGGTTCCTCACCTCATGAGGGCACGCCGAAGAAAGGCTCCGGCCATGCGGGAGCGTGCGGCGACTGCGGCCGCCAGGGGGACGTCGGTGGAGGTGGAGCGGGTCCGGGTGCGTCCCGGCACACCCTGCGGGGAGCCGCGTCCGGCGGCAGGGTCAGGCCCTGCCGCGCGCGGCCGCCAGGGGCAGCAGGCGCGGCAGGCCGCTCCTTGATTGCTGTGGGACAGGAAGGAATGCGATCCGCCGTGGTCGCAGGCGGCGCGGAGAGGGCCCGCAGGTCCGGCCCGGGCGTCCACGACGCCGCCGGGCGTCACCGGACGGGCAGCGAAGGGCGGTTGCGCGAGGCCTCGGGCGGCCTAGGGGAGGTACGGCGCGAAAGGCCGCGCCGCAGGGGTGCCGTCGCTCAGCAGCAGGACGGCAGGGAGGGGACGGCACAGACCGCGCTGGCCTGTCGACGCAGGTCGACATGGCGGCGGGAGACGAGAAGCACGTCCTGGTTCACGTCGCCAGAATGGCAGTCCCGGGTGGCTCGGTCAACGTCGTCCACATATGACGGACCGTCAATTCTTGGCGGCACGGGCTTCAGCGCACCGCCCCGGCCCGGGAGGCGAACAGCAGCGGATCGCGGTAGAGCGGGGCCAGCACCGCTGCCCCGGCGGCGGTCTGCAGGGCCCGCTCGCCTGCGTGGGACACCGCGACCCGCTCGGGGTCGTCGCACACCCGCGAGTGCCTGAGCACCTCCTCCCGCAGCGCGGCCAGATAGTGCCCGTGCCGCAGCACGGAGACCTCCGTGACCAGCACCAGATCCGGGTTGAGCACATCCAGGAGCAGCGCGGCCGCCCGGGCGACCAGCCGGATCCGCCCGCGCACCAGGCGGTCCGCCGCTTCGTCGCCCGCGGCCGCCAGCTCCACCAGCCGGAATGCATCAGGCCGGTCCAGCACCCCCTGCGCCACCGCCCGCGCCCCCAGGGCCTCGTCCGAGGCCGCCGCCTGGAGGCAACCGTTGCGGCCGCACGGGCAGGGCGCGTCGGCGTCGGCCACCGGCAGATGGGCGACATCGCCCGCCGCCGAACGCGGCCCCTGGTGCACCACTCCCGCGATGCCCAGAGCGGCGTCGACCACACTGCCCACAAACAGGTGCACCACGCTGCGCCGGGCCTGCGGCCTGCCGAAGAGGATCTCCGACTGGGCGATGGCCCGGGCATGGTTGTCGACCAGCACCGGCAACCCGCACGCCCCCTCCAGCTCGGCACGGAGCGGTACGTCCACCCAGCCCAGCGGGGTGTGCCGGACCACCGTGCCGCGGCTGGGGTCCACCCAGCCCCCGGTGATCGCCCCGACCCCCAGCACCGGCCGCCCGGCGGCCCGCTCGGCCAGGAAACCCGGCAGCCGTTCCCGCAGCGCGCCCAGTGTCCCGGCGCTGCGCCTCCCGCCGGCCCCCGGGCCGTCCAGGTACTCGTGCGCAACGGTGCGGCCTCGCAGGTCGACCAGGCAGAGCGTGGAGAACGGCACGCCCAGGTGGACACCGCCGACCAGTGGGCCGCAGGTGTGGATGTCCACCGGGACCTGCGGCCGCCCCACGGCTCCGCCCGTCGCCGCGCCCGGACGCTCGTGGACCAGTCCCAGCCGGGCCAGGTCGAGGTACTGCCGGGAGACCGCGGCCGGGCTGAGGCCGGACAGCCGGGCGATGGTGGTGCGCGCCACCGGGCCGTGGTCCAGGACCGTACGCAGCACTGCCGCCGCATTGGCCCCGCGGCGGCCGTCGCCGCCGCGCTGGGCGGGCAGGACATCCGCGGGGTCGGGCCCGTACCGCACGGCCGGCCGATCCGGGACCGGCCGCACCGCGGGCAGGTGCGCCGGGGCGGCGGAGGAGACCGCGAGGGCGGCGGTCGGCAGGGGCTGGGTCTCATGGCGGCGGGCCATCGCGCTCCTTGTCGTGCAGGCGGGTTCAGGACTGCGCGGACAGGGACCAGGGTCCGCGTCGGGGGTGCGGGCGCGACGCGTCGACGCCGCGGAGCGGTGCCGCGGGCGGGCACGTCCGGCGTTACCGGCACCCGACGATTTTGCCCGCTGTCCGGCCGACATGACGCTCCGTCTGTTGCGGCTTCATGAAATGACCGGACGGTCAGCGGCCCGCGCCGCCGACCGTGCACCCCCTCCCCCACCCACCCGCCCCAGCCGCCGACATATGGATGAAAGCGCAGGTCAGTCGGCCTTTGATGGTGGGCGGAGCAGGCCACCCCAAAGGTTCCGTACGGCCTTCGCACAACGAATCCAGGGCCGCTGACACGCTCCGGTGGAGGAGTTGACGCCCGCTCCGAGACGCTGGCAGCATCCGGGGCATGCCAGCGACGAGTGCTCTGATCGCGCGGCTCCACATCGACCTGGGCCGCCTCTCGTCGGCCGCGTGTCGTCCCTGCACCGCGCCGACTGCCTGACCGCTGCGGGCCCCGCCCGTATCCGCGACCTCCCCGCACGGTCGGCGCCCGCATCCCACTGACCGCCGCCTCCGGGGCCCGTCGGCATCCACTGCGCAACGCCCGCTCCCGGCAACGGCACCGCACCTGTCCGGCCGCACATCCGCGTGCACGGCCGGGCTCCTTTCCCGATTCCGGGCCCACGACGGCGGGTCCTTTCCTATGCACAGCCGCTCCCCTGCCTACGCACGTCGGGATTGGTTCCGCTGCGAGCCGAACTATCCCTGCCGTGCCGTGTCACCACACTTCCCGAGAGGAACCGCACCATGACCATCGCCACTGAGACCACCGCCTCTGAGACCACCGCCCCCGGGACCACCGCCACCCGGAACACCGCCACCCGGAACACCGCCGCTGAGTCCGGCATCACCGTCAGCAGGGTCAACGGCCGCATCGGCGCCGTGATCTCCGGCGTCCGCCTCGGCGGCGACCTGGACGCGGAGACCGTCGCCGCGATCCGCGCCGCCGTCATCGCGCACAAGGTGGTCTTCTTCCGCAACCAGGACCACCTCGACGAGGACCAGCACGAGGCGTTCGGCAGGCTGCTGGGCACACCGATCGCCCACCCCACCGTGCCGTCCGCCGACGGCCGCTACTCGCTGGCCATCGACTCCGACCACGGCGCCCGCGCCAACCAGTGGCACACCGACGTCACCTTCGTCCCCGCCTACCCGGCCTTCTCCATCCTGCGCGCGGCCGTCCTGCCGCCCTACGGCGGCAACACACTGTGGGCCAACACCGCCGCCGCGTACGCGGAGCTGTCGGAGCCGCTCCGGACCCTTGCGGACAGCCTGCGGGCCGTCCACTCCAACGCCTACGACTATGTGGCGGTGCGCCCCGACGCGACCAGCGAGGCGCTGGAGCAGTACCGCAAGGTGTTCACCTCGACCACGTTCCTCACCGAGCACCCGGTGGTGCGGGTCCACCCCGAGAGCGGCGAGCGCACGCTGCTGCTGGGCAACTTCGTCCAGCGGGTGGCCGGTGTCAGCGGGCAGGACTCCCGGCTGCTGATCGAGCTGTTCCAGCGGCACATCGAGCGCCCGGAGAACACCGTGCGCTGGCAGTGGCAGATCGGGGACGTCGCCATCTGGGACAACCGCGCCACCCAGCACTACGGCGTGGACGACTCCGACGACCACGACCGCAAGCTTCGCCGGGTGACCATCGACGGCGACGTCCCGGTCGGCACCGACGGCCGGCAGAGCACCCTGCTGAGCCCCTCCGAGGTTCCGGCGCCGTCCTTCGGGCCGGCCTCTGGTGCCTCCACCGCGGAGGCCGTCTGAGCGGGGACCGGGTTCCCGGGGGCCGGCGGCCCCCGGGAACCCGGTGCGGGGTGCCTCCGTTCTGACGTCGGGTCCCTCACCTGCCCCGACGCCGGATCGGCGTACGGACCCCGGTCACGCTCCGCGCTCGCTCGCCGGTCCGGACCTGAGGCGTCATGATGCCTACTCATGACGACACCCCAACAGCTCCTGGTCCGGGCCGCCGCCCGGAACAACGCCGAGTGGTGCGCAGCGATGAGCCGCTCGCACGGTGTGGCAAGCGACTTCGGAGCGCAGGCCTGGGCAGCTCCGGCTCGTACGCCGCTCTACTACCCCGACGCGGTGACGCTACTGCCGGACGCGGACCGGGACGCACTGGTGGACCGGGTCGACACCACTGCTCCCGGCGCCACCGTCAAGGACAGTTTTGCCGACCTCGATCTGACGGGGGCCGGCTTCCGGGTGCTGTTCGAGGCGCAGTGGATCCACCGGCCGGCGGGTGCGCCCACCGTGGCGCCGGGCCTCACCTGGGACGTGGCGCGCGACTCCGACACACTGCGCGCCTGGGCGCTCGCCTGGGACGACGGGGACGGACATGCGGACGTCTTCCGGCCCGAACTGCTCGCCGACCCGGACACCTTCGTCCTTGCCGCGCGGTCTGCCGACGGCCGGGTGGTCGCCGGAGCGGTCGCAAGCCGCAGCGACCAGGTGGTCGGGATCTCCAATGTCTTTGCGCTGGACGGCGGTCCTGACCTGGCCTGGCCGGTCGTCCTGGACGCGGTGGACCGGCTGTTCCCCGCTCTGCCTGCGGTCGGCTACGCGCAGGGCGACGACCTGGCCGCCGCCGTCCGTCATGGCTTCGAGCCCCTGGGCCCGCTGCGGATCTGGCTGCGCGGCTCATAGCCGGACCGGTGCGGCGGCACGACCAGCCGGCGGCAATTCGATGACTGTCACTCAGCTCGCGGCGGTCTGGGCCTCCTTGGCGGATGTCTCCAGCCGGTTCCAGTACTCCTGGTACCAGGCCTCGTCTCCGCCGTCCATGTTGCTGTTGGCCTCCCGCATGCCGACCTTGCCGTCGACCAGCTCACGCACGATGTCGGCATGGCCGGCGTGCCGGTTGGTCTCGGCCGTCATATGCAGCATGATCCGCTGAAGCGTCACCTGGCCGTCGTCGCCCCACCATGCGACATGGCCCATCGCATCCAGCGGCAGCGCCTCGATCGTTGCGTCCGCGTGCGCCCAGGCGCGGCGGTAGAGGCCGGTGATCTCCTCCCGCGACTCGTCGGCGGGTGCCCACATGTCCGCGTTGGGCTCGGAGTCCTCCTCGTGCCAGGGAGAGGGATTCACCGTGCGGGCGGTCGAAGGTCGGGCCGAAGTACCCGAGCTCGACACTGGCCAGGTGCTTGACCAGGCCGAGGAGGTTGGTACCGGTCGGCGTCAGCGGGCGGCGGACGTCGTACTCGGACAGTCCCTCCAGCTTCCACATGACCGCTTCGCGGGCCGCCTTGAGGTAGCGGTGCAGATCGTCCTTGGGATCGTTTGGCTTCATGGGCCGAGTCTTGCATCACCCTCCGACAGCGGTCACATGGGTTTGTCGGGGTGCGGATGGCATCAGTGACGACCGGAGGACGTCCAGACCGTGAACCGGCCGTCCCGGAAGGCGGTTCCCCCGCAGAGCGGCCCTGCCGGTCACAGCCGTCAACGAACGGCTGTGACCGGGCCCGCAGAAATCGCCCGGGGCATTCCCCGGTCACGGGACAGTCACAAGCCGAACGCCCGGGCCTTGCACGCGGCACGATGGCCCGGTGCGCACACATACCATCGTCCTCACCCTCGCAACCGCCGCCCTCGCGCTCACCGCCTGCACCAGCTCCCCCCACAACCCGGCCCCCCAGCCACCCGCCACCAAGGCGGCACCCGGCAGCCCGGCGCCGGACCCGTCCAGGGCCGAGCTGGAGGAGGCCGTCCGGGCCTTCTCCACGGCCTACCTCAAACCCGACCCGGACGCCGGTTACGCCATGCTGTCCGAACGATGCCGCAGGACCATCGGCAAGTCCGTCTGGGCCGGGCTCGCCAAGAGCGCCGCCAAGGACTACGGCCGGCGGCCCATCAAGACCCTGACCGTGCTCCAGCTCGCCGGTGACGACGCCCGTGTGAGCTACACCTACGGCCTGCCGAGGCTCGACCAGTTGGAGCAGCCCTGGCTTCGCGAGAACGGATCCTGGCGCTACGACGCCTGCTGACCGCCCGCAGCCCCGCCCGCGGCACAGCCGGAACACTGCGGTTGGACCGATGCACTCCCCGAAGTGTCGTGGCGCAGCAGGCAGTTCGCCCGGAGTCGGCCGCTCGGCTGTGTCGCTGTCCGTCGCCCTTGGTGCACGGGGGAATTGGTGTGACGGCTCGCCCCGGATGGGTACAGCGTTGGCAGTGGCCAGGATGGGAGTCCAGGCCCTTCAGGGGGTGCGGAGTGTCGTCGGTCGTCCTGGTCCACGGAATCTTCAACCATCTGCCCGGGGTGCCGCCTGCCGAGGCGGCGGTGCGCAAGGCGGAACAGTGCCGCCCGAAGCTTGCAGCCGGGCTGGCGGCGGCAGGTCTGGATGTGCCGGTGCCGGAGGTGGCGATGGCCTACTACGCGGACCTGCTGCGCGACGAGGCACCCGAGCGGCAGTCCGCGGTCGGGGGCGACCGGCTGGAGTCCTTGACGGACCAGGAACTGGCCGAGGTGTACGAGTGGCTGGTGGCGGCAGGTGGACCGGAACTCCCCGACACGCAGAACGTCGGGCTGAAACCCGTGCGGCAGATGCTGGGGTGGCTCGTCGAGGAACGCAGCGGACGAGCGGCCGGGCGGATCCACGAGCAGACGGTGCAGCGCCTGGAGCGCCTGCTGGTAGGCCAGTTGCGGGAGGTGGAGGCGTACACGTCCTGGCCCGGCCGGCGGCGTGCGGTGCGTGAGCGGGTCGCCGAGGCGATCCGGGCCGGCCGGCCGAGTGTGCTGGTGGCGCACTCACTGGGCTCGGTTGTCGCCTATGAGACATTGCATGCCTTCCCGGGGCTGGAGGTCGAGCTGCTGGTGACGCTCGGCTCCCCGCTGCGGGTGCCCACCGTGGTACGCCGCCTGGACCCGGGGCTGCGGTCCGGCCGGGGAGCCCGGCCGGCCGGGGTCGCACGATGGGTGAACGTCGCCGACGTCGGGGATCTGGTGGCGGTCCCACCGGGACTGTCGAAGGCCTTCCCCGTCGACCAGGACGAGACCACGGACGTCGGCCTCGGCTTCCACGGCCTGGGGGGATATCTCTCGAACGGGCTGACCGCGGCCGCCCTGGCCCCGTATATCTCCTGACGGGCCTCCCGGAGCGGGGCCGCGGGCAGGACGGGCGGCCCAAGCCCGGGGCTGCGTACGGTGAGAGGAGCCGCACACCATGGTACGGGCGCTCGTGGCGGGGATCGGCGACTTCCCCGAGCAGTTCCCGAGCGAGGACGAGCAGGCCGAGGGCCGTGCCGTCTTCGCTCCGCTGCCCACTGTCCACGAAGCCGTCTGGGAGGTCGTCTACGCACTGGACAAGGTCGATGTCGCCACCGGCGCGCCGTTGCTGGAGCCGGACCGCGGCGGCCTGCTGGCGGCGTGGCGGGGGCTGTGCGAGCAGTCCCCCGACGACGAACCGTTGATCGTCCACTTCGCCGGGCACGGCGCCCGGTCCACACGTACGGGAGCCCTTTATCTGGCGACGCACGGCGGCGACCCGGCCGACAACCGCCTCGCCGCGAGCTGTGTGAGATTCGCGGACCTGCTGGAGGAGGCGGAGAACAGCGATCGGCCGGTGCTGTTCCTGCTGGACGTGTGCGGTGCGGGCCAGGCCGTGATGCATCAGCAGCTCCAGGAGCTGCTGCTGGCCCGGCGTGCCCAGGACGCCTCCCGCAACGCCTGGGTGATCGGGGCCTGCTCCGCCGACCGAGCCACCTACAGGGCACGGTTCAGCACCGCAACCGCCGCTGTCCTCAGGACACTCGCCGACGGGGTGCTGGATGTCTCGCCCGCCCTGGAGTTCGTACCTGTCGGCACCCTGGCGGAGGCGATCGACGGGGAGCTGGCACGCGCCGACCGCGCGGCCGGCCGGCCGGGCCAGTCCCTGGTACGCACCCCCCACACCCAGGCTGTTCTGGAGCCGCAGCCGTTCCTGCGCAACCCCGCCTACACCAACGATCCGCGGATCCGGGCTCTGTCCGGTATGGACCGCAGGCTGCGGGAGTTCGCGCTCAGCTGCGACCCGGGCCTGGACCCGCTGCACTTCGCCACCCGTGCTGCCGGGAACCCGAACGCGGATGTCTGCCAGTTCTCCGGACGCAGGTCGCAGCTCTCCCGCATTCAGAAGTGGATCAAGGACGCCGACGGTACGCAGGGGCGGCTCATGGTCGTCACCGGCGGCCCCGGCAGCGGCAAGTCGGCCCTGCTGGGCGTCACCGTCTGCCTCACCCATCCCGGTCTCGACGTCCTGCGCCAGCGGGTGCGCACGGCGGTCCGCACCTTCCGGCCCGCGCCGCGCGGCCGGGTCGTCGCCGTCCACGCCCGGCAGCTCACCGTCCAGCAGATCACCGACTCCCTCCTCAGCCAGCTCCACGACGTGCCCGCGACCGCGACCGCCCCCGGGCACCGCGCCGCCCAGGCCGCCGGGGCGGGCCGGTCAGGGAGCGGCGTGAGCGAACTGGTCCGGCGGCTGGGGGATGCCGAGGAGGTCCTGGTGGTCCTGGACGCCCTGGACGAGGCCGCCGACCCCGCCGCCGTTCTCCATGACCTCATCCTGCCGCTGACCGGTGTCGGCGGCGGTGATCCGGTGCCCGGCTGCCGCGTCCTGCTCGGCACCCGCCCGTGGTGGGACACCCTGCCGGTGCTGTTCCAGCACCTCGCCGCACACCCGGAGGCCCTTCTCGACCTGGACCCCCGCACCGAGGCCGACCGCAGCATCCTCGCGGACGACCTCCACGACTACCTCGACCAGCTCCTGGACAACCGCCGCCCGCAGAACGTGGTCCGGCACATCGCCGAGCGTCTCGCCCAGTACACGGACGGCGGCGCCTTCCTGGTCGCCGCCCTCTACGCCGACCACCTGCTGAGCGGCACCAAGCGGATCGCCGACGACCCGCCCTGTGACATCACCCAGGTCTACGACCTGCACAGAGACTCACTCACCCGCGCCGAACCGTGGATCGGACCCGTTCTCGCCGTCCTCGGCCAGGCCCGCGGTCAGGGCATGCCGCTCGACCTGATCCATGCCGCGGCACTCGCCCATGCACCGCACTTCGCACAGCGCAATCTGCCCCCGCGGCTCGAGGACACCCGGCGGGCCCTCACCAAGGCGGCGTTCTATCTGCGCACCACGCCCGACATCGACCAGCGGCTCCTCTACCGCTACTTCCACCAGGCCCTGACCGACCACACCCTCGGCACCACCGACCCCGCCACCATCCACCACGCCCTGATCAACAGCATCCCCCCGTCGGCCGACGGCACCCCCGACTGGGCTCGCGCCCGTCCCTATCTCACCCGGCACGCCGCCGACCACGCCGCCGCCACGGGGAGTTCGCAGGTCTTCGACCGGCTCCTGGGCGATGCCCGATTCCTGCTGCACGCCGACCCCGACCAGCTGGTGCCGCACCTGCGGCTGGCCACCGGCGAGCAGGCGGTCCTGAACGCCCACATCTACCGGACCAGCACCGCTGCCCACCCCGAGCGCCATCGGGTCGCCGTCCGCCGTGATCTTCTCGCCCTGGACGCCGCGGCGTGGCATCAGCCCGCCCTCGCCCGCTCCCTCGCCGCCCTCCCCCTCGACGGCAGGCCGTCGCTCGCCACCCCCCGGTGGGCGACCAACCGCACAGCACACCCAGCCCGACTGCACACCCTCACCGGCCACACCGACTGGGTTCGGGCGGTCGCGGCGGTCACTCCGCCCGGTGGCACTCCCCTGGCCGTGACGGCGGGCCAGGACCGCAACGCGATCGTCTGGGACCTGACCACCGGCCGACGGCTGCACACCCTCACCGGCCACACCGGCGACGTACGCGCGGTCGCCGTACTCACCCTCCCCGGAGGCACTTCGGTGGCCGTGACGGGCGGCCAGGACCGCACCGCGATCGTCTGGGACCTGACCACCGGCCGACAACTGCGCACCCTCACCGGCCACACCGGCGGGATTCTCACGGTCGCCGCGGTCACTCCGCCCGGTGGCACTCCCCTGGCCGTGACGGGCGGCCAGGACCGCAGCGCGATCGTCTGGGACCTGACCACCGGCCGACGGCTGCACACCCTCACCGGCCACACCGGCGACGTACGCGCGGTCGCCGTTCACGCCCTCCCCGGCCGCACTCCCCTGGCCGTGACGGGCGGCCAGGACCGCAGCGCGATCGTCTGGGACCTGACCACCGGCCGGCAACTGCACACCCTCACCGGCCACAGCGAGGTCCACGCGGTGACCACGCTCACCCTCCCCGACGGCACCCCCGCCGCCATCATCAGCGGTATCCCCATCCCCCTCCGCACCACTGGCTACCCCGCCCGCGCCAGCGGCCACGAACACAATTCCATGGTGTGGGACCTGGCGACCGGCCGACGGCTGCACACCCTCGCCGGCCATATCGGCGAGGTGCACGCGGTCGCCGCCCATACCCTCCGGGACGGCACCCCTGTCGCGGTGACCGCCAGCCATGACCGGAAGGCCATGGTGTGGAACCTGACCACCGGCCGACGGCTGCACACCCTCACCGGCCACAGCGGGTGGATCCGCGCGGTCACCGCGCTCACCCTCCCCGACGGCACCCCCGCCGCCGTCACCACCAGCCACGACCGGACAGCCATGGTGTGGGATCTGCGCTCCGGCCGGCGCCTGCACACCCTCACCGGCCATACCGGCGGTGTGAACGCCGTCACCGCGGTCACCCTCCCCGACGGCACCCCCGCCGCCGTCACCGCAGGCCAGGACCGGACCGCGATCGTCTGGGACCTGACCACCGGCCGACGTACGCTCACCGTCACCGGGCACCGGGACCACATCCGTGCGGTGTCCACCCTCGCCCTCCCCGACCGCACCCGTGCTGCGGTGACCGCCGGAAACGACGGCATCGCGATCGTGTGGGATCTGGCCACCGGCCGACGGCTGCACACCCTCAGCGGCCACACCGGCGGCGTGAGCGCCGTCACCGCGGTCACCCTCCCCGACGGCACCCCCGCCGCCGTCACCGCAGGCCACGACCGAAAGGCCATGGTGTGGGACCTGACCACCGGGCACCGCCTGCACACCCTCACCGGCCACACCAGCGCACTGGGCGCCCTCACCACCCTCACCCCCCCGACGGCACCCCCGCCGCCGTCACCGCAGGCCGGGACGACACAGCCGTCGTCTGGAACCTCACCACCGGCCGGCCTCGACACATCCTCGAAGGTCACCGCGACTGGGTCCTCACTGTCTCCGCGCTCACCCTCCCCGACGGCACCCCTGTCGCCGTGACCGCCGGTCATGACCGGAAGGCCATGGTGTGGGACCTGACCTCCGGGCAGCGTCTGCACACTCTCGTGGGCCACACCGACGGGATCCGCGCGGTCGCCACCGCCGCTCTGCCCGACGGCACCCCCGCCGCCGTCACCGCAGGCCATGACAGGACAGCCATGGTGTGGGACCTGACCACCGGACAGCACCTGCACACCCTCAGCGGCCACACCGGCGGCGTGAACGCCCTCACCACCCTTGCCCTCCCCGACGGCACCCCCGCCGCCGTCACCGCGGGCCACGACCACAACGCCATGGTGTGGGACCTGACCACCGGACAGCATCTGCACACCCTCACCGGCCACACCAGCAGCCTCAATGTCGTCACCGCGCTCACCCTCCCCGACGGCACCCCCGCTGCCGTCACCGCAGGCCACGACCACAACGCCATCGTCTGGAACCTGACCACCGGGCGGACGGTATGGCGTGTGCCCCTGCCCGGCCCCGGTACCTGTGCGGTCCCGGCGGACTCGGGATTCCTGATCGGCTACGGCGACGAAGCCGCGCACTTCGTCTGGACGGGCCGTCCCTGAGCGCAGCGGACCTGGTCGGCAGACGCTCCCCGTCGGTGACAGCCGGGCGGGCCGGGTGACGGCCCGCCCGACGCCGGGCGGGAGTTGTCGGCCTACGGGGCAGGTCTGGTCCTTTTACTGCATGGTGCCGACGATGTCGTACATGGACTTGACGAAGGTGTCGAAGTAGGGGCTCTTGTTCACTCCGCTGCTGTTGACCGTGCTGCTGACACCGTTTGCGTCCCCGATGTGCAAGGCCTCGTTGTACGCCACCAGCCACGGCCCACCGCTTGCGCCCGGACCGAAGTTGCAGCCGATCTTGATCACGCCGGGCTGTCCCTGGACGACCGATGTGTTACCCGTGCACCAGTCCTGTATCTCGCCGTTGTCGATGTTCGTGGGGTAACCGAGGACGGTCACTGCCTCTTCGGCGGCGATGTTCCATCTCATCCCCATGCTGCCGGTGACATTGGCGAGCTGCCGGCCGTTGTTCCGCATGGTGGCCACCATGCCGACGTCCCTGGTGTGGTCCTTGCTGTTGATCCAGGCGTTGAAGGTGTGCAGATGGAAGGCCACGAACTCGCCGTAGGGCTCACTGTGGGAGCGATAGGCGGGCACATAGATCCAGTTCTCCATCCACGCTCCCGCGACGGAACCATTACCACCCGTGTTGACACAGTGCCCCGCGGTCAGCACCAGCTGCTTGGAGACGCTGTTGAGGGCGCTGGCCGAACATCCGTAGTCCTTGTTGTCGGTGGGATTGTGGAAGAACACCCTGCCCACCGCGGGGCTCTCGGCGAGCTGCGTCGACGTCTGGCTGGTCCTGGCCAGGCCGGGCGGGATCTCTCCCGGGGGCCCGGTGGGGTGGCCGACGCTCCGGGCGGTGCCCGGGTTCCGGTCGACGACGTCCGCCGGAATGGCGTTCCTCATCCGCTCGGGCGTCCAGTAGTGGAGCACCTTGGCGACGGCGGCCGGCGAGTCCACCGTACTGCCGTCGGATGTCGTGGCCGTGACTCCGGCGGTGGCCGTCCCGGCGGTGTCCGGGTGGCCGGAGGGATCCCCGGCAGCTGCTGCGGGAACGGTCGTGACCAGGGCGAACACGGCCGTCGCAACCCACGTCAGGGAAGAGCGGGGCCCGAGAGCCCGCCGGATGGGAGTGCCAGGGGCACCGGCACCGGCGTCGGCCGGCGACCAACTCGCTGAGCGTCTGCGCATGACCTACTCCAGGAGACAGCTGATGTCGAGGCGTGGATCACGGTGCACATGCACCTGCGGCCGTGCTCGATCCGCGACTGCCGCGGGGTCTTGATCCATACGCCCCGAACAGGACAGACCCATGCTGTCGAGCCGGCCGTGACACCAGCGTGACGGGAGCGGAGCCATCGACGGTCGGAGGGACGCCTCAAGGGCCACGGCGCCGGGGAGACGCACGCCTGCGGAGCGGGCCGCCCGCTGCAGAGAGAGCAGCTTCCGGCTGCCTCAGGCGTGGCATACTCCCGGCTAGGAGTGCCGACCAGGGGGGTGGTTCGGTAGTGGCCGGGCTCGGCAGAAGGTTCATGGTGTACGGCGTGCTCTTCCTGGCCCTTGCCGGGTGCACGAGCGGGTCACACGGCAGGGCTTCGGGTACGCGGCACCCGACTGCTCCCATTCCCCCGTCGACCTCGGCACCGACGTCCTCGGCACCGTCGGCTTCGGCAGCGCCGACGCCGGCCGCGAGAACGCGTCCCGTGGGAGCGGCGAAGCTCGGGCCGAAGGACGGCGCCCTCATCAAGTGGCTCACTACGGCGAACCTTCCCGACGGGCGCCCCCATCCGGATCTCAACACCGTGGTGGTCATCCATCGCGGGCCGAAGGGCGGCGGTGAGGTGGGCTGGCTCGCCGGGGACGACTTCTGCCTGGGCCACGACAACCTCGGGCAGTCGCAGTTCGAGTGCGGCACTTATCGCGTCACCCAGGACCTGCGCGAGCCGACGGCAGCGATGTACGGGGTGCTCGACTACCCCGCGAGTAAGTCCGGGCCTTCCTTGAACCTCGCCTTCGTCGTCGGCGATCCGGGCCCCTTCCGCTTCACCGGGGAAGAGCACCGCACCCTCTACCAGGCTCGGGCCACCCTGGACCCGGACCGGGACGTGACCTTCCTGGAGTGGTTCAACGCCGGTGCAGCACCCGGGCAACGCAGGATCTGCAGTGCGGCCAGGGCTCGCTGTTTCCCCGACTTTCCGTAGCCTCGTCCGCGTCGCCCGTGCTCCGACCGCAGTGCCGTTGCCTCCAGGGTCTGCCGCAGCCTCACATCCGGTCCTGCCTGCGCCGGCCGGGCATCTGCCGTCGGCCTCCTGATGCCCCGCGGTCGTCGTACGGCGGTGGCGGCCCACGGCCGGCGAGTGCCGCGTCAGCTGCGCAGCGCGCCGGACATGAAACCGCGGACGTAGCTGCGCTGCAGCAGCAGAAAGAGCACCAGGCAGGGCACGGCCATGAAGACGACCCCGGCCTGCAGGGTCGGGTAGTCGATCGAGCCGAAGGTGCGGCCCTCCATGTCCACCACGGCCAGCGGCAGGGTGAAGCGGTCCGAGGAGTTGAGCAGGATGAGTGCGGCGAAGAACTCGTTCCACGAGGCCAGGAAGGCGAACAGGCCGACCGTGGCCACCGCGGGGCGGACCATGTGGACCAGCACCCGCAGCAGGGCGGCCAGGCTGCCGCAGCCGTCGACGGCGGCCGAGTCCACGATCTCCTGGGGCACGGCCTCGAAGGAGTTGCGCATCATGAAGACGGCGAACGGCAGCTGGAACATCACCAGCACCAGGGAGAGCCCGACCAGGGAGTTCTGCAGCCCGAGCCGGCCGAGCAGTACGTACAGCGGGATCAGGATGGTCGGGTAGGGCACCATCAGGATCGCCAGCGTGGCCAGGAACAGCACGTTCTTGCCGGGGAAGCGGAACCGTCCGAAGGCGTACCCGCCGAGCAGCGACACGACCAGGGTGCCGGTGACGGTCATCGCGGTGACGGCGGCGGTGTTGGCCAGGTAGGTGCCGATGCCGTCGCCGTAGTGGACCATGTTGCGGAAGTTCTGGAGCCCGAAGCCGTGCGGGGTGCGCACGGAGGCCCAGGCGCTCCACAGCAGCGGGAAGAGGAAGAGCACGGCGAGCGCGCCGGTGGTGCCGTAGTAGCCGAGTCGGCCTGCGGTCCTGCTCCGCGACGGGGTCATGGTTGTCGGTGCCCTTCCATAGGATCTCTGCCAGGGGTGGATCAGCGGTCGTCGCGGCGGCGCAGCAGGCTGAGTTGGACGACGTTGAGCAGTACCAGGACCGCGAGGACGACGACGGACAGCGCAGCGGCGGAGCCGAGGTCGAAGCGGACGAACGCCTCGCGGACGATCACCAGCACCACGGAGGCGGTGCTGTTGTCCGGGCCGCCCTTGGTCAGGATGTAGAACTGGTCGAAGGCCAGCACCGAGCCGGTGATCATCATGATGAGGACCAGCGCGATGGTCGGCCGCATCAGGGGGACGGTGATCCGTCGCAGGATCTGCCTGCGGTTGGCGCCGTCGATCCGTGCGGCCTCGTAGAGCTCGGTGGGGATGGCCTGCAGTCCGGTGAGCAGGATGAGCATGTTGAAGCCGGCGAACCGCCAGATCACCAGGGTGACGGTCGAGGAGAGCGCGGTGGTGGGGCTGCCGGTGATCCAGTCGATGGGGCGGCTGATCAGGCCGAGGGTGTGCAGCAGCGGGTTGACCGGGCCGATGGCGTTGCTGAGCAGGCCGAGGAAGAGCAGCGAGGCGGTGGCGAAGCCGACCGCCGTCGGCAGCAGGAAGGCGGTGCGCAGCAGGCCGGCACCGGGCCGGGAGTGCTGTACGGCCAGGGCGAGTCCGAAGGAGACGGCGAAGAGCAGCACGGTGGTGACGACGGTGTACTTGACGGTGAACCATGCGGCTTGGCCGATGAGGGTGTTGTCGGCGATCCGGCTGTAGTTCTGCGGGGCGTTGAAGGTGGCCGGGCCGAGGAGGGGCCAGTGGTGCAGTGACATCCAGGCGACCAGGCCGAGCGGCACCAGGAAGAAGAGCCCGACCACCGCCGCGGTGGGCGCGGCGTAGCCGAGCCCGGTGAGCTGCCGCAGTCGGCGCCGCGCCCGGGAGCGGCTGTACCCGGGCGGCGGTGGCGCCGTGGCTGGTCGGGCGGCGCTGCGGGTCGCGAGGGTCTGCATGGCTGCTCCCGGTTCGGTGCTGCGGGCGGCGTGGGTACGGGTGTGGCGCCGGCACCTCGGCGGTCGGGACGACCGGGGCCCGGGGAGCCGGCGCCACGGGAGTGCTCTGCCTACTGCTGGCCCAGCGAGGAGGTGATCGCGGCCTGCCCGTCCTGGAGTGCCTTGGCCGGGTCCGCGCCGAAGAGGGCTCCGCGCAGGGTGGTGGTCCAGGGGCTCTGCGGGTCGTTGTAGGTGGCGTTGAAGTTGAGCGCGTAGGGGGTCTGGCCCTTGCCCATGACCTGGTTGATGGTGACCACGGCCGGGTCCTTGACCGCGTACTTGTTCTGCGCCAGGTCGGTGCGGGCGATGATCTGGCCCTGCTTGGCGACGACCTCGACCTGCGCCTGGTCGCCCAGGCTCCAGGAGAGGAAGTCCCAGGCGGCGTCGGCGTGCTTGCTGGTGGCCGAGATGCCTGCGACGTCGCCGCCGACGAAGGTGGAGCTGCCGCCGTTGACGCCGGGGATGGGGGCGACGCCGATGTCGATGCCCTTGTCCCGGATCAGGCTGAGCCAGGAGGAGGGGCCGGGGGCGATGCCGACATTGCCGGACTGCAGGGCGCCGAGCCAGGTGGTGCCGTTCTCCTGCTTGGAGGCGGGGTCTGCGGAGCCGTCGGCGAAGAGGTCGTGGTAGATCTTGAACACCGCCGCCGTCTGTGGCGAGGCGATGCTGCTCCTGGTCCCGGCGTCGTCCATCACCTGGCCGCCGTCGGCCCAGATCGACGGCCAGAAGGTGAACTCCACGCAGCCGCCGCAGTTGCCGCCGAAGTAGGTGCCCTTGACCTTGCCGCCCAGCTTGCCGACGGCGCGCGCCTGGTCGGCGAACTCCTGGAGGGTGGTCGGTGGTTTGGCCGGGTCGAGGTGGGCCTGCTTGTAGAGCGTCCTGTTGTAGAACATCACGGACAGGTCGAGGGCGTGCGGCACGGCGTAGATCCGGCCGTCCTTGGTACCGGCCTTGATGTGGGACGGCGCGACGGCGTCCTTGAAGGACAGCGCATCGAAGCGGTCGGTGATGTCGGACCACAGGCCCTGGGAGACGTAGTTGGGCGCGAAGACCACATCGGAGGTGAAGAGGTCGGGCAGCGCATGGGCGCCCGCCGCGCTGGCGATCTTGGCGGGGTACTGCTCGTTGGGGTAGGTGGTCAGCGCGATGTGGTTGCGGTGGCTCGCGTTGTACGCGGCGACCAGCGCCTGGGTCTGGGACTGGGTCCCGGCCCGGGTCCACATGGTGACCTGGACGCCCTGGGTGCTGCCGGGCGAGGCGCCGGCCGTGTCCGTGCCGCCGCCGGAGCTGGAGCAGGCGGCTGTCACGGCCAGGGCGAGTGCGGCGACGGCGACGGCCAGTGCTCTTCGTGGGGCCTGGGGCCGGATGCGGATCATGAGGACTCCTCGGCTGGAGGGGGCAGGTGACGGAGGGGGGCGGTGCCGGGCCGGCGGTTCCGGTGCCGTCGGCCCGGCGGAGGTGCTCAGCTGGCGAGCGTGATGGTGACCGTGGTGGCGCCGGAGTTCGCCGTCACGGTGTGGGTGGTGGAGTCGTAGCTGCCGCCGGAGACCGAGCTGACCGCGACGGAGTTGAAGATCGGCAGCTGGATGGCGACCGTGCCGCCGGGCAGGGTCCCGGAGAGGCTGACCGTGACCACCCGTCCGCTGCCCGGCTTGGTGACCGCCAGCGAGACGCCGTAGGTCGAGCGCGAGCCGCTGCCCGTGTCGTAGGTGTTGGTGATGTTGCCGACCGAGATGGTCTGCCCGGCGGCGATCCAGGTGTTGGGGATGCCGCGGCCGATGTACAGCGGCCGGGTGAAGGTGTACGGCCCGCTGCCGGTCGAGGCAAAGCCCTCGGCCACCAGCGACTCCAGCAGTCCCTGCTGCTGGGCCGAGATCGGCCAGGCGTAGGGGCAGGCGCCGAACTGCGGTCCGGCGTGGTTGCCGATCCACGGGTTGCTCGTCGAGGGCCCGCTGCCGTTCGCCTCCCACCAGGCGTTGGGCCCGCCGGTGGTGGTCGCGATCTGCCAGGCGTAGCTGGTGATCGGCAGGTCGCGGTAGGCGGTCCCGTACAGCCCGTTGGAGGCGTACGCCGTGTTGTACGCCGTCGAGTAGCCGTTGAAGGCGCCGAACGTCGGGTACGGCAGGCCGTTGCTCGACAGCCGGGCGAGGCCCCATGCGTACAGTGCGTCGCCCTGCGCCGGGTCGCCGGCGATGCCGTTCAGGGTGCCGCCCTGGAGCATGGTGGACCACTGGTTCTGGCCCACCCAGGCCGGCGAGGCCCAGTTGGCGTCGTTGTAGGTGTTGCAGCGGTTGGCCGAGTTCGCCTGGTCCACGGTGCACGGCAGGTAGCTGAAGCCGTGGCTGGACTCGTTGGTGCCGAGCAGGGTGTTGAGGTGGCTCAGCAGCGAGGTGTACTGCGTGTCGGCGTACTGCGCCTCCGCGGTGTTGCCCAGCCGGGTGGCGATGTACTTGTACGCCGCCAGGCCCTGCAGCGCCGAGTAGTCGTCGAACAGCCAGCGGCCCGAGGAGTCGTTGTCGAAGCTCGACTTGAGCACTCCGTCGGAGGAGAGCTGGCCCTGGTAGATGGTGTGCATGATGGTGTACAGGCTCGGGCCCCACTGGCTGGAGCCGCCCGAGTCGTCGTGGAAGTACTGGCCGACGAAGGCGGTGTCGCCGGTCCCGGCCAGGTACAGCGCCCAGGCCGCGGGTGTCTTCCAGTCGCCGTCGTAGTACCAGTTGGCGCCGTGCTCATTGAAGGTGGTGGCCTCCGAGATGCGCGCGGTGAGCAGCAGGTTCTGCGCGTCGTGGAAGTCACCGGTCTCGAACCGGGCCATCAGCTCGCCGGGCACGTCGTGGTTGAGGATCCAGGCGTAGTTGTCCGCGGCGGAGAACTGCGCCTGGCCCACCTGCATGATCAGGTTGTAGACGGTGCCGGCCTTGTAGGCGCCTGTGAGCGCCGTGCCGGGGTTGGCCAGGCTGCCGGTGCTGGGCAGCGTGAGGTTGGGCAGCGTGAGGGTCGGGGTCTCGGCGATCCGGCCGTTCCAGTACGCGGCCATGGCGCTGTACGCACTGTCCAGGCCGGGCGCGCTGCTGGTCAGCGTGCCGGCGCTGGGCAGGGCCTGGCCGGAGCCGAAGTTGTCCACGGCTGCGACGTAGTCGTGGTTGCTGGTGGCGCCGGCCTGCACCGTGTTGAGTGAACTGCTGGTCAGCCGGACCAGGTTGGCGCCACTGCCGCCGGGGTCGAGGGTGATGGCGGAGCTGCCGTGGTTGGTGACCGACACCCGGGTGTAGACCAGCATCACGGGACTGCCGGCGATGGTCGCCTTGTCGGCGAAGTTCTTGATCGACACTGCGGTGGTGCCGGTGGTGAACGAGGTGGTCAGCGCGGGGAGGTAGCCGCTGTCCTCGGTCCACTGCACCGACTGGGCGGGCCGGTTGCCGCCGGTGTGGTAGATGCTGAAGGTGTACATGGCGCCGCAGATGGTGGTGCCGCCGGAGTTGTACGTGGTGGGCACGCCGCGGGCGAAGTACGAACCGGAGAGGAAGGTGTTGACCGGCCAGTAGTTGCCGTCCCAGCCGAGCGCCGACTCATTGGAGAAGCCCTGCCCGTTCGGGTCGGACGGGGACGGGAAGTTGGTCCCGTAGGCGTTGGGCAGGCTGGAGTTGTTGCAGGCGTTGGGCGCGACCGAGGGCATGCCCTGGTAGGAGCCGCCGCCGGAGGCGGAGTTGACGGTCCAGCCGAAGGTGGCCGAGCCGGAGGCGTGGGTGGTGTCGGTCGCGGTCGCGGTGACCGTCGAGCTGCCGGCGGTGGTCGGCGTGCCGGAGACCAGGCCGGACGAGCTGATCGACAGCCCGGCCGGCAGACCGGTCGCGGACCATGTCAGCGTCTGCCCGGAGGCCGAGTCGGTACCGCTGAGCTGCAGCGACACCGCGGCGCCCACGGTCGAGGTCCGGCTTCCCGGGTTGGTCACCGTGACCGTGTTGCCGCTGCCGGAGGTGTACGCGGGAAGCCGCCACACCCGGGTGGTCGCCGTGGTGCACGGCAGCTGCACCAGCACGGTGTTGTTGGCCGTGGTGTCACCGGTGGGCACGATGCACTTGCCCGAGTTCACGGCCTTGAGGTTGAAGGTGTTGCTGTACCCGCTCACCGTGACCGGCTGGAGGGTGAACTGCTGGTTGGTCTGGCTGTTGCAGGTGTTCTGGTCGACCTTGGCGTTGTCCGCGGTGGACGCGCCGGAGATGTCCACGCACAGCCCGGCGAAGCTGGTGACGGTGTAGTTCGCCGTGCTGCCGGAGACCGGGGTGAAGGTCCAGTTCTGGTTGCTGCCGCTGTTGCAGGAGTACTGGATGAGCTGCACACCGGTGCTGGTGGAGCTGTACGGGTCGTCCAGGCAGTTGCCGCTGCCCTGGTTCACCGCGGTGGTGGTGAAGGAGGAGGCGGCCTGGGCCGGGGCGGCGCCCAGGACGGGCACCAGGGCCGCCGCCAGGACGGCGGCCAGCGCGGTGGCGATCCGGCGGCGCAGTCCCGCTGCGCCGCGTCGGGCCGGCCGGCGCCTCATCGCGGGCGCACCTGTTCCGGCCGGCGCCACTCGGGCATACCTAAGGCGGACATGAGCGGATTCCTCTCTCGGGGGTGAGGAGTTGCGGCTCTCCGGGCATCGGCCCGGTCGCGCGCCGTCCGCCCCGGCGGGGGCCCGGGCCGGGCGGCCCCGGGTCAGTCGGTGGTGGGCAGCCAGACGCGCATGCTGCCGGGCTCCCGGTTGGCCCAGGCGTAGTAGGGGACGGCGGTCAGCTCCAGCGGCGTCCCGCCGCCGGGCGCAGCGCCGCTGCCGTCGGCGGTGCTGCGGTACGGCCACCAGCCGCCCTGGGGCCCAGCGGAGCCGAGGCCCAGCCGGGTGCCGGAGGCAACCACCACCACGACCCCGCCCAGCAGGTCCGGGCAGTGCTTCACGGCCGGCGGGGACTTGGGGTCGAGCAGCACGTCGTCCAGGCCGCCGCCCGGGTGGTCGACCTGCTCGACGCAGTACACCAGCGGCCCCCGTTCGATCGCCACGCAGCCGCGGACCGCGTCCACCCGGGGATCGGCGCGGGTCAGCCGGGGTTCCAGGGCCAGGTCGAGGACGACCGTCTCGCCCGGCTCCCAGGCCCGGCGCAGCCGCAGCCAGCCGTCCTCGGCCGGCGCCGTCACGGGCCGGTCGCCGACGTAGAGGCCGTACTGCTCGCACCACTGCGGCAGCCGCAGCGACAGCGTCCACTCCCCCGGCCGGCTGCGCTCGACCGTGACCGCGATCCGGCCCTGCCACGGGTACTGCGTCTCCACGCTCACCGCGACCGGGTCGGTGCCGCCCGCGGTCCAGGTCCCGGAGGCGTACTGGTGCAGTTGCAGGCCCTGGTCGTCGCCGGAGGCGACGTAGTGCGGCAGCGAGGCCAGCAGCCGCATCACATTGGGCGGGCAGCAGGCGCAGCGGAACCATGCGGTGCGCCGCGAGGTCTGGTCGCCGCCGTGGTCCTGGTATCCGTCGCGCACCTGGAGCGGGTTGACATACAGCCAGCCGGTGCCGTCGAGGGACACGCCGGGGAGTACCGCGTTGTACAGGGTCCGCTCGACCAGGTCGGAGTAGCGGGCATGGCCGGTGAGCAGGGCCATCCGCCAGCTCCAGTGCACCGAGGCCACGGCGGCGCAGGTCTCGCAGTAGGCGCGCTCGGTGGGCAGTTCGTACGCGTCGCCGAAGTCCTCCTTGTCGTGGTGCGCGCCCAGACCGCCGGTGAGGTGGGTCTTGGTGGCGGCCATCGCGGTCCACAGCCGTTCCACCGCGGCCGTCAGCTCCGGCTCACCGGTCTCGATGGCCACGTCGGTCGCGCCCGCGAGGAGGTACAGCTGCCGTACGGCGTGGCCTTCGACGTTTCTCGCCTGCCGGATCGGCACCCGGTCCTGGCAGTATCCGGGTCCGGTGGGCGGGCCGTCGGGCGCGCCCGCCGGGCGGGATCCCGGGTCCGGGTCGGCGAGCAGGCCGTGGCCGCGGCGGTCGACGAAGTACCGGGCCAGGTCGAGATAGCGCTGCTCGCCGGTCTCGCGGTGCAGCTCGACCAGGGCGGTCTCGATCTCGGGGTGGCCGCAGCAGCCGTCAATCTGCCTGCCGGGGCCGAAGGTGTCGTCGATGTGGTCGGCGAACCGCCGTGCGACGGCGAGCAGTTCGGGCCGTCCGGTGGCGCGGTGGTCGGCGACGCCGGCCTGGATGAGATGTCCGGCGCAGTACAGTTCGTGGCCCCAGCGCAGGTCGGTGAACCGCTCACCGGGGCGGGCGACCTGGAACCAGCTGCTGAGATAGCCGTCGGGCTGCTGGGCGGCGCCCACCAGGCCGATGATGCGGGCGGTCTCCTCGGCGAGCCCGGCGCCGCCGGGTGTCCGGGACTCACCGAGCTGCCAGGCGGCGGCCTCCAGCCACTTGTACACATCGGAGTCCATGAACGGCAGGTCACCGCGGTACGGGGCGTCGGCCGCACCGGCGGCGAGCCGCAGATTGTGCAGGTTCCCGGCCGCCTCCAGCAGCGCGGGCCCCTGGGGGATGCCCACCTCGGCGTTGACCCGGCGCCGCTGCGCCCAGAAGCCGCCGGTCAGCCGGGCCTCGGCGGCGGGCCGCAGTGCGGCCGTGCTGCGGGGGCCGAAGCGTAGCGGCCCCGAGGGCTGGGCGGTGGTCGGGCTCGGGCGTGCGGACATGAGGCTCCCCTGGCGAGGCGATGGCTGGGTGGAGGTGCCGGTGTCGCTCGGTCGCTCGGTGGTGCGGGAAATCAGGAAAAGCATTGCCCATGCGAATGTAGGATGAGCGTCACACACCGTCAAGGCTCTGTCACCGAATGGCCGTTGGCCCCTTGACAGAGCCGCGCTGGGCGCCCTGATGCTATGAGGGAAGCTCGGAAGGCCTGCGAGAAAGGGATTTCCCATGTCCTCGGCAGACAGCCGTCCGGCAGGGCGAGCCACCCTCAGCGACGTGGCCCTGCTGGCCGGCGTGACCCCGGGCACCGCCTCCAAGGCCCTCAACGGCCGCGGGCGGCTGCGCCCGGAGACCCGGCAGCGCGTCCGCGACGCAGCGGAACAGCTCGACTTCCACCCCAACCCACTCGCCCAGGGCCTGCTGGCCGGACGCAGCTGGACGGTCGGCCTGGTCACCACCGACAGCATCGGCCGCTTCAGCATCCCCGTACTGCTCGGCGCGGAGGACGCGCTCGGCGCCGGCCAGATCTCGGTACTGCTCTGCGACACCCGCGGCGACGCCATCCGCGAGCGGCACTATCTGCGCACCCTGCTGGCCCGCCGAATCGACGGCATCATCGTCACCGGCCGCCGCATCGACCCGAGGCCCCCGCTCCCCGCATCACTGCCGATTCCCGTGGTGTACGCCTTCGGCCCGTCCTCCGCACCCGGCGACATCTCGGTGGTCTCCGACGAGGAGCACGGCGTACGGCTCGCCATCGAGCACCTGCTGCACAGCGGCCGCTCCCGGATCGCCCATGTGGCAGGCCCCGCCCACCACGCCGCCGCCCGGGAGCGGGCCGCCCACACCGAGTCCGTACTCGCCGAGTCCGGCCTCACCCTCGCCACCGGCCGTTCCCTGCACGGCGACTGGAGCGAGGCGTGGGGCCGGCAGGCCGCCCAGCTGGTACTGCGCTCCTCCCCCGACTGCGACGCCTTCTTCTGCGGCAACGACCAGATCGCCCGCGGTGTCGCCGACGCCCTGCGCGAGTCGGGGGTCCGGGTGCCGCAGGACATCGCCGTCGTGGGCTATGACAACTGGGACGTCATGGCCCTGGCCAGCCGCCCTCCGCTCACCACGGTCGACATGGACCTCACCGAACTCGGCCGCACCGCCGCCCTCCGCCTGATGGAGGCCATCGACGGCCACCCCCGGCCGGGCGTCCACCGGGTCCCCTGTCGTCTCATGGTCCGCGAGTCCACCGGACCGGCCGGCTGATCCCTGTGCGGCTGCCGACGGGCGAGGGGATCAGCCGTGCCGGGACGCCTGCTCAGGGCATCTTGGCAAGGCTTCCGGCGACTGCGGCGAGCAGGGGGTCGACGAGGTCGGCGGAGCTGTCCGCAGCCCAGCAGACATAGCCGTCGGGGCGGATGAGCAGGGTGGCAGCGCCGAGATCGCCGGTGCAGGCGGCGCGGACGAGGTCGACCCGCGGCGGGAGCCGGAGGTCGGCCGGGACGGCCCCGGCCAGATCGAGCAGGACGGCGTGCCCTGAGCGGAACAGCTCGGACAGCCGGGTGGAACCGGCTTCGGTGACCAGCTCGGCGTCCGGGATGCGCTGCCCGGTGAGCGGATGGCCGCCGGGCAGCTGGTAGCGCAGCGAGAGGCCGGACATCAGTCCCGCGAGGTGGCGGTTGGCGTCGGGCAGCCGCAGCAGGTCGATGAAGATGTCGCGCAGCGCGGCCACGTCCTCGCTCGGCCTCGGGTCCGCCAGGGCGCGCTGCGCCGAGGTGTGGTGCAGCACCTGGGCTCCGACCGGATGCCGTTCGGCATGGTAGCTGTCCAGAAGGCCGCCCGGTGCCCGGTCCTGGACGACTGCGGCCAGTTTCCAGCCGAGGTTGAACGCGTCCTGCATACCGAGGTTGAGGCCCTGGCCGCCCAGCGGCGGGTGGATGTGTGCGGCGTCGCCGCCGAAGAGGACCCGGCCCGCGCGGTAGTGCTCCAGTTGCCGGGTGGCGTCGGTGAACCGGGAGGCGTTGTCCACCGTGTCGAGGGTGGTCTCCTGGCCGTACACGGCCTCGAGCGCTGCGGCGACCTCCTCATGGGTGACCGGGGAGTCGCGCTCGGTGTCCGCCCGGCCCGCGCGCCCGAAGGTGAAGCGGTACCGGTCGCCGCCGAGCGGGGCGAGCATGGCCCAGTAGCCGCCCGCCTGACGGGTCAGGCTGCTCATGTGCTCGATCCGCTGGGGCACCAGCGACGAGACGGCGGACAGCCGGACGTCCGCCAACACCGCCTGGTGGGTGCCGGGCCTGCCGGGAAACGGCAGCCCGAGCAGTTTTCGCACCGTACTGTGGCCGCCGTCGCAGGCCACCAGGTAGCGCGCCCGTACCTGCAGACCGTCCGCCGTCACGACCACAGCGTCGTCGTCCGACTCGACGCCTGAGACGGCGGTGCCGCGCAGCACCTGCGCCCCGGCGGCGACCGCCCGCTCCTCCAGCACGTCCTCGATCGCCCACTGGGGGATCGCGATCGGGAAGGGGTGCCTGGTCCGCCAGGGGGTGCAGTCCAGGGGGACGGGCAGGGCCGCGAAGTGTCCGCCCACCGGCTCGCCCGGCACGGCCAGCCGCAGCAAGGGCTCCAGCAGCCCGCGCGACTCCAGCAGCTCAGCGGTACGGGGCTGGATCCCGCCGCCCTTCACCTGCTCGATGCGCTGGGGCAGTTTCTCCAGCACCAGGGTCTCGACCCCGGCCAGAGCCAGTTCATACGCCAGCATCAGCCCGGTGGGGCCGGCGCCCGCGACGACGACCTCGGTCGCGCTCTCCGTCACCATGCGACTCCCTCTCATTTCTCGCCTCAGGGCAAATGTATACCAGGTGCAGAAATGCTCCCGGGGAAGCCATTTGCTACGGTGGACGCCGTGGACGGCAAGCCAGGGCTACGGGAACGCAAGAAGCAGCGGACCCACACGGCGATCTCCGAGGCGGCGATCACGCTCTTCCTCGAGCACGGCTTCAACCAGGTCTCGGTGGCCCAGGTGGCCGAGGCGGCCGAGGTGTCCAAACGCACGCTCTTCGCCTACTTCCCGACCAAGGAAGACCTCGTGGTGCATCTCCTCGCCGACCACGAGACCGAGACCGCACGCGTGGTGCGGGCCCGCCCGCCCCGGACCGCCCCGCTCACCACACTGCGCGAGCACTTCCTCCAGGGGCTGCGCGAACGGGACCCGATCACCGGACTCAACGACCACCCCCAGGTGCGCAGGGTCCACCGGATGATCCTCGACGCACCCTCGCTGGTGGCTCGGATGGAGCGCTTCAAGACCGGCGCCGAACGGGCACTCGCCCAGGCACTGCAGGAAACGGCGGACACTCCGGAACTCACGCGCGGCTTGCTGCCGTCCAGATCGTCTCGGTCCAGTGGGCGCTGGCCCAGGACAACGCCGAGCGCATGGCCTACGGGGAGCCCGCCGACGCGCGCTACGCGGGCGCGGCGGCCGACGCGGAACACGCGTTCGCACTGCTGGAACACGGACTGCGGGAACTCGCCGAACAGCGGTGACCCCGGTCGGGCGACGGCGCGCCCCCTGGCGAAGGCCGCGGTCGGGCCGAACGCCGTGGGCAGGCCGGTGGTCGCGCCGATGAGGTCAGGGCCCGGGCGTGGACGGCGTATGCACAGCCAAAAGACGGTGGGACCGGGTGCACAGCACCCGGTCCCACCGCCGTTGCGCCCTCGTCAGTGGTTGCCGACCGCCCCGTGGCGCGGCGGCTGCACCGTCATCGAAACCGGCACGGTGCCCGTGTCATAGGGCCCGTCGACTTCGAATCCGAGCGACGCGGTCACGGGCGCCGACGTAGCCGGCGCCGCCCCACTCGCGTCCAGCCTGACCCGTACGGTCGCATGCCGGCCCGGCTGAATGGTCAGCACGGTCCTGCTCTCCGACAGCCAGGGGACGTCCACGGCGTCGGTACGGTCGTAGCCGGACAGCACCGAGGTCGTCGCCGACGTGGCCAGATTGTCGGCCACACCGCCGAGGGAGTAGAAGCCCTCCGCCCCGACGACGCCCACCGCGTGGTTCCGCCCCGCCTGGGCGCTGGGCAGCCGGGACCACCAGTCCATCTCCGGGTCGTAGGTGTAGGCCTGGGCGGTCACATTCTCGGCGTTGTCCGTGAATCCACCGGAGACCAGCAGCCGTCCGTCGGCCACGCCGTACGCCGAATCCGACATGTCGATCGGCAGGTCGGCGATCCGGGTCCAGGAGTCGCGGGCGGGGTCGTAGACGAAGGCGTCCTCGACCTCCCGGCCTCCCGCACCGCCCGAGGTGAGGGCGGCCAGACCACCGGCGCAGTAGAGCTTGCCGTCGATTCCACCGCACGACGCACCGAAGATGCGCTCGGGGTAGGGGTGGACCGTGCTCCACTTGTTCGTCTTGGGGTCGTAGACGCTGACGTTGCTGTGGAAGGCGTCCTCCACGGTCATACCGCCGACGGTGTACAGCTTGCCGTCGAGCACCGCGGTGCCTGCGTCCGCCAGCGCATTGGGGTTCTCGGCCGCCGTGCTCCAGGAGTCGCTGGCGGGGTCGTAGACCTGCGTCCTGGTCTCGATCCCGATCGCCGAGAAGTCCGGCGCGACCCAGTAGCCGCCGCTGACGTAGAACTTGCCGCCGATGAAGGCGCCGGATCCAGCCGCGACCGCAGAGGGTGCGTCGGCCTTCTGCTGCCAGGTGCGGCCGCTCTGGTCGTAGGCGTAGAACGCCGCCGTCGGCACGAAGGCGTCGGCGCCGGAGCCCAGGCCCGCGTACACGGTGCCGTCATTGCTGCCGCCGACCATACTGGCTGTGACGCCGGGCAGGTCGGCAGCCGCGCTCCAGGCCGGACCCGAAGCCCCCGCTGCGGCGGACTCGTTGAGCTTGACCCTGAGGGGCGCATCGCCGGTGTTGGTAAGTGTCAGGTCACGGGTCACCGAACGCCCCGGCGCCACGGTCCCGTTGACCGGACCACTGGTCCCCAGCCGGCCGGCGTGCAGCGCCAGGTCGACGCCCGTCGTCCGGTCCGCAACCAGCTTCACCTTCTCGGAGGCCGTCTTGTAGAGAGGCATGCTCGCGGTGACGGACCGGTGGCCCGTCAACGTGGTGAAGAGCCAGTAGAAGCCGTCCTCACGACCGACGCGTCCGGCCATGGGAGCGCTGTGCACCGGCTGCTCCGGCCCGTTGGCCAGGGCCACCGTCGCACCGTCGACGGGCTTCGCGGTGTTGCCGTCGGTGACGTTCCCGACGATGAGGCCACCGGGCTGCTTGACCAGCTTGGCGCCACCCGTCCGGACGTCGTACAGGAACCAGCCCGCTGCGGCGCCCGCCTCCGATGTGTACTGCTGGTAGCGGAACCTGAGACGCGCGGAGACCGCCTTGCCGTCGGAGGGAAGGGTGAACCCGACCCCACCGGTGTACTCCCCGTTCTCCGACCAGACCGTCGTCCAGGTCCTGCCGCCGTCCTTGGTGTACTCCACCGTGGCAAGGCCGCCGTTGACGTGGGTGTTGAAGTACACAAACGGTGTCTCGACGGCCGGCACCTGGAACTCGGGGGTGATCAGCGTCGTGTCCCCCGCCCTGCCGCCGGTCCAGCCCTCGACGTGCGCATCGCCGAAGTTCCCGAAGTTCAGCAGGCCGTGCTCGAAGAGCCAGGGGTCCCCCGCCGCGGTGTCGACGCTCCAGCCGGCCGGCGCCGTGGTGGACGCGTCGAAGGTCTCGTTGTTGCCTTCGGACTGCTGGGTGTAACCGGGCGCGGAGCCGAGCTCCGGCAGCACCTCGGCGGTCAGGCCGATGTCGTGGACGGTGTCCTTGGCCTGTGTGGTCACGCTGGTGTCGCGCTCGGTGTAACCGGGGATGTTGGCAGCGGCGTGCAGCGCGTAGTGGCCGTTCTGCGGCACCTTCACCGAGTACCTGCCGGTGACCGGGTCGCTGTAGACCGGCGCGAGGGGCGTGCCGTCGACCGTGATCTTCGCATAGAGCGGCCAGCCGTGCCCGGACGCGTCCGCGACGGTCCCGCTGACCGTCACCAGCGGGATCCTGGTGAGCTTGACATCGGCCGTGCTGGTCGCGTCAGCGCTGACGGTGACGCCGTCCACCGACGTGTCCCCGTAGTCGAAGGCACTCACCGCGATGTCGTAGGCCCCGGTCGACAACCGCATCCGGTACGTGCCGTCGGGACCTGTGACCGCCGACGCCGACGATGCACCGGACACATGGACCTCGGCGCCGGAGACCGGCTTGCCCGTGGATCCCTCCGTGACGGTTCCGCTGAGTACGCCGGACGGTCCGCTGGAGAACGCGGCGGTCCCGTTCGGCGTGCCGAGGCCGGTGGGTCCGTCGTAGCCCGGCCCTGCCTGGCAGAGGTAGACGGGCTGGCAGGTGCCGTTGGAACCCGAGGTCACATCGTTGAGGCTGCCCGGGTGCGCGTACGGATAGCTGTTGGGCTCCCCGCCGTCGGGGATCGACCCGGCGAGCGCATAGGTCGCGGCGATGATCGGCGAGGATGCGCTGGTGCCGCCGTACTGCACCCAGCCGGTGCCGTAGTGGGAGCCGTAGGTGTCGTACACCGCCACACCGGTGGCGGGGTCGGCAACCGCCGACACATCGGCGACGGTGCGTTGTGCGCAGCCGGTGTCCTTCTGGAACGCGGGCTTCGGCTGGATGAGCGAACAACCGGAACCCGGGCCGTGGCTGCCGCTGTTCCAGGTCGACTCGCTCCATCCGCGCGCGGTGGACGGGTCGCGGACCAGCGAGGTGCCTCCGACGGAGGTGACATACGGCGAGGAGGCCGGGTAGCTCACCCCGTAGTTGTCGTCGCCGCTGCTGGCCACGATCGCGGCACCGGGGTGGTCGTAGTACTTCTTGGACAACTGCACGGTGTCCGGCGACTCGCCAGAGCCCGCTATCGCCGAGTATCCCGACCCGTAGCTGTTGGACACATAGTTCGCGCCCAGGGCGACCGCTTCGTTCACGCTCTGGCCGAGCGAGTCGAAGTCGGCGCTGTCTGCCTCGACCAGGACGATGTCCGCCTGGGGAGCAACGGCCGACACCATGTCGAGGTCGAGCGAGATCTCGGCTGACCAGCCTTCGTCGGCCGTCGGGTAGTCACGCTGCAACCCACGCTGGTTGACCTTGGTGAACTGCCCGGGCTTCAGCGGCGGCAGGCCGAACTGCGCACGGTACACGGCGAGGTCCGCCGCGGCGTTCGGGTTGTCATAGGCGTCGACGATGGCGATCGTCGCACCGGCGCCCCCGTCCTTCGGCAGGTTGTAGGCGCTGACGAGGTCACCGGGCGTCAGGCCGTGGGGGGTGTCGGAGGCGGACCGGCCGGTCGTGTTGTTGACGTGCAGTGCGAAGCACCGCGCCGCGGTCTTCGACTTGGGCACCTCGCACGCCGGGGTCACGCTGCCGACTGCGCCGGCCGGGGCGGCCGAAGCCGGCTGCTGCGCCCGTACGGCGGCCAGCTGGGCCGCCAGCGTGGACCCCGGGGCGAGCGATGCCGCAGGCTGCCCGGCGGCGTGCTGCCGGGCCCCGGCCGCCGGATCGGCGGCGACAGCGGAGGTCTGGGCCCCGGCGAAGGTGCCGAGGCAGGCGGCTATGACGAAGGAAACCGGAGCGCGCAGGCGTGCGCGTCTCATCATGGACAGCAACCCTTCATTCGGGGGTGGGAGAGGTCAGAGCGGCTCGTAGCCGGAGGGCTCCTCGCGGTCGGTTGTCTCCCCGTCCGCGCCCTCGGGCTCGTCGTGTTCGCCGTGTTCGCCGTGCGCACCGTGATCGCACGGGCTCGCCTCGGCTGCACCGCTCATGAACGCCCCTCCGTCGCCGCGCCCCTGGCGGACGCGGCCCCGGCGAGTATGGGTCGGGTGAACGGACGCTTGCGATTGGGCAGATGGGTTAAAGAATGGCCACGTCGAGGCGGAGCGGTCGCGCCTCTCAGTCGAGTCCCGCCTGCGTCACGCTCACTGCCAGCGCGGTCCGGGACGTCACTCCGTACTTGCGCATCGCGGACTTCAGCTGTGCCGCCACCGTGCTGGGCGACCGCGACAGTTCAACCGCTATCTGACGATTCGTCATCCCCTGCCGGACCAGCCGTACGACCTCCAGCTCCCGCGGCGACAGCCTGCTCCCGTATCCGCGCCGCCCGCCGCGCCACACCCCCCGCGCGGCCCGGACGCAGCGCTCGGCGGCCTCCCGGGCCCGCGCCTCCTCGTGCGGCCTCGGCAGCCGCGACCACGCCCGGGCCACCTCGCCCCATGCCTGGGCAGCCGCCTCGAACTCCCCCCGGCCCTCGGCGGACAGCGCCCGGCACTCCTCCAGTGCCGACTGCGCCGCCGGGGCGTGCCGTCCGCGGAGCCCCTCCTCGAAGGCGGCGACGAACTGCTCCGCCTCCGTTCGCCGCCCGACCGCGGTCAGTGCCGCCACCCGCACGGGCGCGGTCTCCGTCGCCCAGACCCACATGGACTTGCCGGTGATCAGGCGTACGGAGTCCTCGGTGAGCGCAAGCGCCTCCTCGGCGTCGCCGGCGGAGAGCCGCAGGCGGGCATGGGCCGCGGCGGACTCCAGCCACAGGGCGATGATGCCGCGGCGCTCGCTGTCCTCCCTGATCGTCCGCAGCAGTTCTTCGAGCTGTCCGTCCCCCTCCGTCGTCGCCAGCCTCAGCTGGGCTCCCACCAGCAGCGCCTCCAGGCGGCAGACCGGCACATCCGCCGTGCCCGCCCAGTGCTCCGCCCGTTCGGCCAGCCCCTGCCAGGCACCGGTGAGGTAGTCCAGACGCAGCAGCGTCACCAGCGTCATGATCCGGACCATCTCCAGGTCCTGCCGGCCCGCGACATCGACGGCGCGGGTCAGCCGGGCCCGGGCCTCCGTGTACCGCCCCCACCGCATCGCCGCATCGCCGATGTTCAGCTCCGCACGGGCGCGTTCCACGGCCAGCTGCGGCGTGGACTCGTCGTCGCCCAGTTCCTCCGCGAGGGCCCAGCCCGACTCCTCGCCCAGTTCAAGGAGCGCGGTCGCACGGTTGACCAGCAGGCACATCCGCTCGTGCGGAGCCAGTTCGGCGCCCGCCGCGAACCGCTGCGCCCGGTCCAGCCAGCGCAGATGGGTGGTGGCGGGCCACGGCCCGACCCACGGCAGTCCGAGCACGGTCATCGCCCAGGCATCGACGAAGGTGCCCTCCCCGAGGTCGGGTACGGCCAGCTCCAACTCGACCGCTGCGGCGGCGTAGTCACCGAGGCTGAACAGCACCCTCCCGAGCTGGCCGCGCACATCGGCGCGGTCGCGCGGACCGAGCCGGTCCGTCTCCAGGACGGCACGCAGGGCGGCGACGGCCTCCGCACGCCGGGCATAGCCGGTGAACGACAGGAACGGCATCTTCCGCACCAGCGGAGCGACCGCCTCGGCGGGCAGCAGCGGCTCGGTGATCAGTTGGTGCAGCAGGGTCACAGCGGTGAGGTGGTCGCCGGAGGCGAGGGCGACATCCGCGGCCTGCTCGGTGTACTCGCACCACCGCGCCGTCTCGCCCGCCTCCCGGAAGTGGTGGGCGAGGCGTCCGATCCGCCGCGGCCGGGCGGTCTCCAGCAGGGCGGCGGCGCGCCGGTGGGCGGCCCGCCGCTCGGCGGGTGGCACCCGGTCGTACACCGCCCGCGCAGCGAGTGCATGGCGGAAGGCGATCCGGCCCGGGCCCGATGCGTCCTCGACGAGCAGGCCGCTGAGCAGAGCGCTGGAGACCGCGGCGGCGACCACGGGGGCGAGCACCGAGCTCTCTGCCCCGGCCAGTCCGCCGACTGCGCCCAGCGTGCGCTCGTCCGCCGGGTCACCCAGTACGGCAGCGGCCAGCAGCACCCGCTGGGCGTCCGCGCCCAGTCGGGCAACCCGCTCGGTGACGGCGTCCCGGATGGTCGGCGGCACGGCGATCTCGCCGAGCGTGCGCCGTACCCATTCGCCGTCCCGCCGGACGATGTCCGCCCGGTCCCGCATCAGCCGGACGCACTCCTCCAGCACGAGTGGCACTCCCGCGGTCCGTTCGTGCAGGAACGCTGCGAACGCGGCGGAGACCTGCTCGTCGTCCAGCATCGACGAGACCAGCTCCGCGGTGTCCGCCACCGCGAGTGCGCCGAGGTCCACCCGGGCATGGCTGATTCCTGCTCCTGTCGGGACCCGGGAGGAGAGACGGAGCAGCAGGGAGTCGGCGGTCACCTCCTCGGGGCGGTAGGTCAGCATCAGGCTGAGCGGCAGCGGTGGCGGTGGCACCTGCCGTCGCGGTGGCATCTGCGGTTGCGGTTGCTGGGCGGCGAGGAACAGCAGCAGCTCCAATGTCGCCTCATCCGCCCAGTGCACGTCCTCGACCACCAGGATTCCGGTGCCGAGCCGGCCCAGCAGCTCTGCGAACGCCCGGATCAGGCGGTGCCGGGCGGCGCCCGCGTCGGCCAGCGGCTCAGGCGCGGGGGGCAGGCCGTCCGCCCATTCGGGGAAGAGCGGCCGTAGCGTCCCGGCCAGCGCCGAAAGCCCGAGGCCGGCCACCTCGGCGCCGCTCGGGGCGGCCTGGCGGGCAGCGTCGACGATCGGTCCCAGGGTCAGTGCCTCACGGTACGGCGGGCAGACCGCCACGAGGGGGCGCGGCCCTTGCGGAACCACCTCCGCCAGGGCCTCTCGCACCAGGCGGCTCTTGCCGATCCCGGCCTCGCCCTCCACCAGGACGAGGGCGGGACGTCGTCTCAGTGCCTCCGTCACGCGCCGCAGCTCGGCGTCGCGTCCGACGAACCGGGGACCGTCCGGACCGGAACTCCGCTGCACTCGGCCGCCTTCCGCATCGCGCCCCGCCCTTGGGAACCGGAAACTCCGTCGGCCCACGCGGCCCTGCGGGGACGGGGTGGCCCGCAAGGGCGTCGTCGGAGCAGCGTCAGAGGTGGTGCGGGCCGGAGCGCCCGCGGGAGCCGCCGAGTTGTCGAAGCACGTGGCGGAGTGTGTTCATCGGTCCCGTCCTGCGTTTCATCGCGTACCGGAGGCGGTTCGTCCCGGGATCCATGGACTCCGACCGGACTCCGCGGGTGATTCGGGGGCGCAGCAGGCGCGCCGGAACTTGCCTCAGCAAGCAAGTGGTTGTCGAGTGAAGTAGATACCGACTCTGCTTGCCCCGTCAAGGACAGCCGCCGCGGACACCGGGCGCCCCCCGCCCGACGGCTGCGAGGGGCCGCGATGAGCAGTGCCGCGATCACCCCGGAACACCTCCCCTTCCCCATGCCGTTCAGCGGCCCGCCCCGGGACGACCCACCACGACCGCGGCAGGCCGCGCCCTCCCCGGTCCAGAGCCGCCGCGCCCACCCTGCGCGCCCGACCAGGCCCCACGCCAGGACCGGATTCCTCCCACCTGAGAGGCAGAACCTCTCACCGCTTCTGGCGACGTGCCCACCGAGGACCACCCGCACCCCGGCCCGCACGAGGAGGTGGGACGGACGGGTGCGGTCCCGCCCTCCGGACCGGCCGTCCGGTCAACCAGCTGCGACGGGAGGGGAGGAAACGGGGCCGTACATGGTGGCGGTGCTCGAAGCAGGGCGCTGCCGACCGGGGCGGGCAGGCGCCAGGGCCGGCGAAGTCAAGGGCCCTCGGCGTGGCACGGCAGGCCCGGACCGGCGGCGCGGGGCCGGTGCGGACGAAGGACCGCCGGTGCTCGGCGAAGGGCTGCGGGAACGGCATGGTGACCATCCGTTCGAGGCTGCGTTCGCCGACCGGCCGGGCCCGGAACGTGCAGGTGCCATGCGGGGCCTGTCACCGTGCCACGCAGTCGGCAGACGACGGAGGCCCCGGCCGGCTGATCCCGGGTCGGGGCACCACCATGTCCGCGATGGGCATCGAACTGACGCGTCAGGCCGGCAACAACAGGCCGAGATCGTCCTGGTCCTCGGGGCCGCGGTATCGGGGACGGGCAAGGACCACGCCGGGCGGCCCACAGCACGAAGGCCCGGCACCTGGTGGGGTGCCGGGCCTCAACGCACAGGTCAGAGGGGCCGGATGTTCTCCGCCTGCGGGCCCTTCTGGCCCTGGGTGACGTCGAACTCGACCTTCTGGCCCTCCTGCAGCTCACGGAAGCCCTGAGCCGCGATGTTCGAGTAGTGGGCGAAGACGTCGGGGCCGCCGCCCTCCTGCTCGATGAAGCCGAAGCCCTTCTCGCTGTTGAACCACTTCACAGTGCCCTTGGCCATGCCTGTCTCCTTCGGAGGGATACGAACCCACGCGGTGCGGGTTCGGAGGTAATCGCCCTGGTCCGGAGGGGCTGGACAGCAAAAACGCCCGTGTCAGGGTGACCGCGGGCGAACGACTTCGGAACCACGACTGCTCTGTAGATCACGCTAGTCCCTCTACCGAAGTACCGCCAGGCCGAAACGCCTGACCGCCAGTGGACTTCAGCATGTCCGAAAGGTGACGAGCTGCTCGGCGTCCGCATCTCGGCTCGGATCGGTCCGTCGTGCGCGCGTTGCCGGTGTCCGGTCAGCCGGACCCCAAGGCCGGTGCGCTCCGCGTTGCGCGCGGTGATCTCGCGGCGGAGGGCAAGGGGCAGGGGGCAGGGGGCAGGGGGCAGGCGGTCGCGGTGAGGCGCAGGCTGCGGACGTTCCCCCACCAGCCGATCGCCCGGGGACGCCGGAACGGAGTACTGGTCCCGGGCCGGCGATACCGCCATGGAGAACGGGCCCCCCTCCCGCCCCCGGCGGTCCGGGCCGGGCCCGATGGGCGAACCAGATCATTTCGGGCCACTCTGAAATTCCCGCGGTGGATCACGCGGGGCCGCGCCACATGAAGGAGCCGCCATGTCCTACCCCGAACCGCGCTACCTCGGAGATAGGGGAGAGACCAGCGCGCTGTTCCGTCGGGCCGACACGGACGCCGACGCCGGATTCTCCACAGTGTTCAACATCAGCTACCTGGCCACCTCTGCATCCACCGGCGGCGAGTACGGCATGTACAAGATCGACATGGGGCCCAGGGCGGCCGGCGCCGAGGAACACTTCCACCGCACCATCTCGGAGTCCTTCTACGTACTCTCCGGCGAGGTGCAACTCTTCAACGGCGAAGGCTGGGTCACCGGCGGGGAGGGCGACTTCCTCTACGTACCGGCCGGAGGACTGCACGCCTTCAAGAACGCCTCCGACGACCCGGTGTCGATGCTCTTGATCTTCGTGCCGGGCGCCCCGCGCGAGGAGTACTTCGAGAAGGCCGGGGAGTACGCCGAGCGCAGCCGCGACGAGCTCAAGGCCTTCCGGGAGAAGCACGACAACTACTTCACCGACATGCTCGATTAGCGCCGCACGCACGGGGACGGGCCCCGGCGCCGCGCTCCTGGTGCTGTCCGCCACCGAAGGCGCAGGCGTCGGAGCCCGCCCCCCTCCCAACAGACCGGCCTGCACCGAGGCGGCGGCCAAGACCGGGGCAGCGCTCGGCGAGGTCGGCTCACGCACCACCCGGGCGAGCGACTCCCCGACTATGTGAGCGAGCCCTTCCGGCCTGACGCTCTGTGACCGCGTCAAACAACCCGGTTCAGAGCTCAGTTCAAACCACCCAACGCCGGATGCTCCCGCCGGCGTCGACCGGGCACTGATCCGGCGGCTTCATGCGCATCCCACCGCTGACGTGCATACTTGCGGGAAGTTCGGATGCGCACAGGAGTGATGGCGTGGTGAAACTTGCTGAAGCGCTCGCGCAGCGCGCGGATGCGGTGCGGCGGGTGGAGCAGTTGCGGGCACGCGTTGTCGGTAGTGCTCGCTATCAGGAGGGCGAGGTCCCTGCCGAGAATGCGGCGGAGGTCCTGGCACAGGCGGGCGAGGTGATGGATGAGCTCGAGCTCCTGATCCGTCGGATCAACCGGACCAACTCCACGGCCGTGATCGATGGCCACGGCACGCTCACCGATGTGCTCGCACGCCGGGACGTTCTGCGGTTGCGGCACTCTGTGGTCACGGCAGCGGCCGACGCGGCGGCCGGACGCGATCAGCGGGGAGCTGCACGGCAGCTTCGGTCCGAGCTGAAGATGTTCTCCGCACTTCCGGTCGCCGCGCTCCGAGCACAGGCGGACGTCTTGTCCAAGGAGATCCGCGAGGTGGACGTACTCATCCAGCGGACGAACTGGGAGGTCGACCTCCTGGAGGAGTGAACCCGGAACGGGGCATGGGAGCAGGTAGTCGTCGCGGAGGCGTGCACACACCGCGGGTCGGCGGTTTATCCGGCCCCTGGCGCGTGGAGAGCAACGCCGGGGTTCGATTCCCCAACAAACAGTGCAGCTCAGCATCGCGTACAGGTGACAATGCACAACGCACAGCACATCACCACGTGCAGATCCGGACGGCGAGGGCGGGAACGGGGCACCCCACGCCCGGCGCGACCGGTGGACGCGGGACAACCGCGTCCACCGGTGCCGCGCGGAGACATGGCACCCGGCCTCAGGCGGGGACCAGCCAAATCACTACCCAGCGTCACCGCATCACAACAACCTGGGCCAGACCCGCCATGCGAACCCAGGTGTCGGCCTCCGCCTCGGTGGCGGCAAGGGCGTCCCGCGCTGCCCGCACCGGGGCAGGCGGTGCTCGGGGACAGCGTCGACGCGGATGCGGGAGCCGTTCGGCCGGGGCACGGCCAGGCGGCGGACTTTCCAGGTGGTCACTGGGCCGCCTCCTCGGTGGTGTCGGTGTCACCGGCCGTGCGGCGGACGGCGTGGAGTTGCGCGGTCGTCATGCCGGCTGGGCGGGGCGTTGCGGTACGGGCGAGCGCGGCAAGGGTTCTGACCAGGCGACGGAAAAAGAATTGGTCAGGACGACGCTCGGCTTGGTAGCTTGTGCGCGACGGTGAAACGCCCGAGGAGGTGAGACCCATGAACGCTGTATCGACGTGGGTGCTCCCCCTTTCCGTCACGGCCGGCGATTGACGTAGGTGTCGCCGGGAGCGCCACAACACCAAGGCACTCCCGAAAGGCAACACCTATGCACTCTCTGCAGTTCACCGCCGAGTCCTCGTCGAACGGCATGGTCGAGCGCGACTTCACCGTGGGTGACATCCCCGGAGTTCTCTGGTCGCCGGCCACCGGCGCCGATCGCGCACCCCTGGTCCTGATGGGCCACGGCGGCGGCAACCACAAGAAGCACCCGGCGATGGCGGGCCGTGCACGGCTCCTCGTGGCCGGCTGCGGTTTCCACGTCGCCGTCATCGACGCGCCCGGGCACGGCGACCGGCCGCGCACCGCGCACGACGAGCAGGAGATCGCCGAGCTGTACCGGGCAAGGGCGGCGGGCGAGCCGGAAGGCCCGATCGTCGTCCGCTACAACGCCCACCTCGCAGAGCTCGCCGTACCCGAGTGGCAGGCGACCCTGGACGCCCTCCAGGAGCTTCCGGAGATCGGCGCCGACGGTCCGGTGGGCTACTTCGGCATCAACATGGGCACCGCAATCGGAGTGCCGCTGGTGGCCGCCGAACCCAGGATCACCGCAGCGGTCTTCGGCCAGCACTGGCCCGATGTCCTGGCCGAGCCGGCGAAGCAGATCACCGTTCCGATCGAGTTCGCCCTGCAGTGGGACGACGAGCACATCCCGCGCGAGTCCGGTCTGGCGCTCTTCGACGCCTTCGCCTCGAAGGAGAAGACGTTGCACGTCAACGCGGGCAAGCACAAGGAACTGCCCAGGTTCGAGGCCGACAGCGCGGCCCGGTTCTTCGCCCGGCATCTCGCCCGAACGGCGGTATCGCCTGCCTGATGTGAGCGGTGTCGGCGTCCGGCGTTCCGGCCGGACGCGGACACCGGCGCTCTCTTCTGTCCAGAGGAACGCCGTGACGACTCGACGGCCGGTGTCCTGCGGCGCGGTACTTCGCGGCCCGCAGGCTCGGACGTCGGGGCAGCGTCCTCGCCCTGCCGTCGACGGCAGGGCGAGGACGCGGTGGAGCGGGCTCTCCTTCTCGGTGTGCGGGCCGTCAGTACCGGTCGACGGAGCGCACGGCAGGGACGGGGGTGTGCTGATCGGTCTGTCCGGCGGTTCCCGGATCACGCTGGACGACGGCGGCCGCGATGGACGCACCGAGCAGGACCACGGAGAGCCACAGGCCCTTGGCGATGCCACCGGAGGAGTCCGACAGCAGGCCCGAGACCAGCGGGCCGACTGCCTGGCCGACGCTGAACGCGACCGTCAGCAGGGCGATGCCGGCGGTCCAGGCATGTGCGGGCAGCATGCGGCGCGCCAGGACGGTGACGGCGGTGGGTCCCGCCATGAAGGAGCCGCCGAAGACCACCGCTGAGGCGATCGCGGCGCCCATTCCGTGCCACAGCAGCACCGGCAGCACTCCGACCAGCACGACGACCGAGACCAGCGCCGGGTAGCTCCAGTGCAGCTGTTGGCGCATGGCCGGGAGCAGCAGCGCATAGGCGAAACGGGTGAAGCCCAGCGCGACGACCGGGCCTGCTGCCAGTCCGAGTGCCACCAGGTATTCAGGCTTTCGCTTCGCTGAGGGGAGGGGCGTGGGGGTCATCCTGCATGCTCCCGGGGGATGGAGTCGATCGCGGTGGGGTCTTCCGCCCGCCGTCCGGCGCCGCCCGGACCGCTGAGGCGGTTCTGTGGTGCTCGGGGGTGCCAACCACACCCGCCCCACCCGGCATGGCCGGCTGTCCGGCCGTGGAACCCACAGATCCGGCCATCGGCCACGGGGGCGTTGTCGCCTGCACCTGGGTTCCCCGCCGCTCGTCGTGTCCGGCGGGAGGGGACGGTCGGCTGGACAGCCCACCACCAGCGGGGCATGATCGCGACCATGATCGATCCGCAGCACGTGGTCGAGCAGCAGCTCACCGCATACAACAGCCACGACCTCGACGCCTTCGCCGCGACCTACGCCGAGGACGTCCACATCACCCGGGCCGACGGCAGCGAGATCCGGGGACGCGAGGCGTTGCGCGGGTCGTACGCGGGGCAGTTCGCCAAGGGGCTGTGCCGCGCGGAGATTGTCGGCCGGCTCACCGAGGGCGACTGGGTGGTCGACCATGAGATCGCCCATGGCGTGGCCGACGGCCAGGTCCGGGTGCTGGTCGCCTACCGGGTGCGCGACGGACTCATCGACCGCGTCGACTTCCTCGGCTGAGGCTCACCGCCGTCCGGACCTCGCACAGCCGGCCGCAGACCGGGTCGGCGGCGGCGGCACGGCGGTCGCGGAAGGGCCGCCGAGTCGCTCGGCGACGGTGAGCCTGAGTCGCAACGGCTGCGCTGCCCAGGGTGGCGGGCTGGTGGCGCCGTCGGCGTGCCGCGCACGGAACGGCACGGAAACCGGCATGGAAGCGGCACGGTGCATCCGGTCGGTCGGGTGGTTCCGACGGCTCCGATTCGCCCCGGTGCATCCGGGTGCGAGAGCGCGACTGCGTCGCACCCGCCGCGACTGGTGAAGACCGAGTGCATGATTCACCCTTTGGCCCCAACCGGGGCGGTGGGGTGGCTATCTTGCTCCAGTGGACCAGTTGATCGCCGGAGATCCGCCCCGCATAGGCCCGTACCGTCTGATCGCCCGACTGGGCGCGGGAGGTATGGGCCTGGTGTATCTGGGCCGTTCGGAGCACGGACGCACTGTCGCGGTGAAGGTCGTCCAGGCCGAGTACGCCGGGCACCCGGAGTTCCGCAGACGCTTCGCTCGGGAAGTGGGCGCTGCGCGGCGGGTGGGCGGAAACTGGACGGCGGCGGTGCTGGACGCCGACCCCGAGGCGGCTGTCCCCTGGGTGGCAACCCAGTACATCCCGGGGCCCGACCTCCACACCGTTGTCGCCAAGGACTTCGGCCCGCTGCCCGAGTACTCGGTCCGCGTCCTCGCCAACCGGCTCGCCCTCGCCCTTCAGGCCGTCCACGGGGCGGGTCTGATCCATCGTGACCTCAAGCCGTCCAATGTCCTGATCACCGTCGACGGCCCCCGCGTCATCGACTTCGGCATCGCCCGGGCCATGGACACCCTCGCCGGGGACAGCCTGCACACCCACACCGGTATGCTGATCGGCTCTCCTGGCTTCATGTCGCCGGAACAGGTCCGCGGCCTTGAACTCACCCCCGCCAGCGATGTGTTCTGCCTGGGCGCCGTCCTGGTCTACGCCGCGACCGGACGCCTTCTCTTCGGCGCCACCGACACCGGCCTGAACGCCCACCTCTTCCGGATCGCGGAGGAGGAGGCGGACCTGACCGGTGTGCCGGAGGGGCTGGTCGACCTCGTGCGCGCCTGTCTGCACAAGGACCCGGCCGAGCGGCCCGGCCTCCAGGAGGTCGCCGAACGCACGGCGCCGGAGCAGACCGAGGAATGGCTGCCGAGCCCGGTGCTGGCGCAACTGGGCCGCCACGCGGCCGAGTTGCTGGACTACGCCCCCTCGGCACCCGTTGACGCTCCTCCGGCGCAGCCGACACCCTTCCCCGACCCCGCATCGCCCCCTCCCCCGGTCTATACACCGACGGCGCCGGCCCACTTCGGCCCCGCGGGATTCGGACCACCGCAGAGTCCGTACCCGAGCGCCTGGCCCGCGCCGCCGCCGCATGCCGCCCCCCAGGACCCGCCGCCTCCGCACCCCAGGCGCTGGTGGGGCCTGGCAGTGGTCGCCCTGGCGCAGTTGATGGTGGCGTTCCAAGCGGCGGCCTTCTCCATGGCCCTGCCGGTCGTCCAACGGGACCTGCACCTCACTTCCGGCCAGCTGTCGCCGCTGGTCAACACCTATACGCTCGCCTTCGCGGGGCTGCTGGTGCTCGGTGGTCATGTCGCAGACCTCGTGGGACGCAGACGGACACTGGTCATCGGCCTGGTCGGGTTCGCTGCGGCCTCGATGCTGAGTGGGACAGCCAGTGGGTCCGGCATGCTGCTCGCTTGCCGTGCTCTCCAGGGATTCTCGGCCGCCCTGGTGACGGCGGCCGCCCTCTCCCTGGTGGTCAGCAATTTCACCGACCCGAAGGAACGCCGAAGGGCGTTCGGGGTCTACGTCGCATTCGCCGGGGGCGGAGGTGCACTCGGGCTGTGCACAGGCGGCTGGCTGGTGGAATCCCTGGACTGGCGACTGTCGCTGCTCGCCTCCGTCCCCGTCGCCGTGATCACCCTGATCGGTGCGCTCACCCTGCTGCACGACGGCCCGACCCGCAACGGGGCCCCCTTCGACCCGGTCGGTGCGCTGCTCGGCTCCTTCGGGCTGCTCGCCGTGACCTACGGCCTCACCAGGGCAGGGTCGCACGGCTGGTCCGACATTCTGGCCGTGGTGATGCTCCTGCTGGGTGTGCCCATGTTCGCGGCCTTCCTGTGGTGGGGGGCGAGGGCATCGAACCCGGTCGTCCCGCCCCCGGACGTCAGGGACAACGACCGCCTTGGTTCCCTGGTCGCCCTGGTCCTGGCAGGCACCGGCATCTTCGCTCTCTTCTCAGCCCTGAGCTATTTCCTGGAGAGGGTCCTCGGGTACTCCCCGATGATGACCGGGGAGACCTTCCTGGCTCTGGCCGTGGCACTCGCCATAGGCTCCACCCAGGTCTCCGCCCGGCTGCTGGGCCGGGCCTCGGCCCGCGCCCTGATCGTGGCGGGCATGGCCGTCATGGCGCTCGGACTGGTACTCGCAACCGGCGCCGGCACCGACGGTGCACATATGGCCCAGGTACTGCCGGGCCTGCTCCTCACCGGCTTCGGCGCGGGTCTGGCGTTTGTACCGATCTTCGTCACGGCGAGCTCCGGCATGGGCGCGCAGCGCGCAGGCGCGGTCTCGGCAACTCTCGGCGCAGCCCAGCACGCGGGTACGGCAGCCGGTTCGGCACTCTTCGGCGGTATCTTCGTCAGCCGTGTGGGCCATGCGTCAGGATCCGTCGAAGCCGTCGGCAAGGCGTTGCAGAGCGGCTACACCACGACCCTCTGGTGGGCGGTCGGGAGCGTCCTGCTCGCAGGCCTGGCAGCCGGCCTGATGATCACAGCCCGCCCTGGCGCCTCCAGGTGACCGGCGCCGGAGAAAGTGCACCGCCGGAGCAGGCAGCGGTCGGGCGACCGGCATGGCCTTCGCCCGGGGTTGTCGCGCCTGCCGCTGAAGCCGGCTCGGCCGTCCGGTGGCTGGTCCACCAGGGCCCCGGGCAGAAGGTCGCGGGCCTGTTAGCAACCGGCCTCCACGAAGCGGCAGAGGCGCCGGGCACGTCCCCACTGCCCGGAGTGACCGCCCCGGAGGTGGACGCGTGATCGGTGCACTGAGCACCTCACTGCAGGTGGCACTGTGCGCTCTGGTCGCACTGCGACCACCGCGCCCCCGTCACAGCGAGCCGTGGAACCTGCAGTTCATGCTCGGGTTCCTCATCAACGAACAACCCTTCCTGGGCCTGTGGTGGCTGCTGTCAGGGACGACGGCGGCCTGGCTCGGACCGGAGTTCACCGACCCCCTGTGGTGGCTCGCCGCCGGGGTCTGCGTCCTCGCCGCACTCGAACTGGCGCTGATCGCATCACGCGCCCGCTCCGCCCGGCCGGTGCTGTCGGCCGCCCTCGAGGACGCCTTCGGAGCCGGCGCGGCTCCCCGTCGCACCCGGCCGTCCTGGTGGCGGACGGTGTTGCTCCCCTTCATCGCCTGGCGGCCCGACGTACGCCGGATCCCGAACCTGCGCTACGGCCCGGCGCGGCGCGGGCACCGCCTGGATGTGTACATCTCGCGCCGGACCCGCCGCACCGACGCCCCCGTGCTGGTGTACCTGCACGGTGGTGGCTTCCGCATGGGCAGCAAGCTGCTCGGCTCCCGCTCGCTGATCTACCGGCTGGCGGCCCGGGGCTGGGTCTGCGTGAGCGCCGACTACCGCCTCCTCCGGGCCGGTTATGCGGAACAGCTTGCCGACACCCGGGCCGTCCTCGCCTGGGTGAACGCCAATGCTGCGACCTACGGCGGTAGTTCCGACACCGTCTTTGTGGCCGGCGGTTCGGCGGGCGCCCATCTGGCGGCGACCGTCGCGCTCTCCGGTGCCGAGGTCAGCGGCGTCATCGCGCTCTACGGGTACTACGGGGACGCCGAGCGCCCCGGCCCCGAGCCGACCTCGCCGCACGCCTATGTCCACGCAGCCGCCCCTCCCTTCCTGATCGTCCACGGTGCCCTCGACACCCTGGTCCGGCGCGAAGACGCCCGGCTGTTCGCCGAACGGCTGCGCGCGGCCTCCCGGCAGCCGGTGGCCTACGCGGAACTACCCGGCACCCAGCACAACTTCGACCAGTTCCACTCCCTTCGATTCCACTCCGTCACCGACGCCGTCATCCGCTTCGCAGAACTCACGGCGGGAGCCGGCAGCGTCGAGGGCCCAGAGCAGTAGCCGCTACCGGGAAGAGCAGCGAGGCCGACCGAAACCCGCACGGCTCCGGGGCCGGAGGCAACCAACGCCGCTGCGGACCCGTACGAGAGGCCCAGCAGGTGCGGCACCCCCGCCCGGGTGTCCCCCGGGCGTGCGCGCGGCGGCATTCGCACCGGGTCGTATCGACGCGTCGACGGGACGGCACGAACAGCGGAGCCGACAGTCCGCACCGAGCGGCCGTGTTTGTCCGGTGCGGGAGTGGTAACTCCGGACAGCACGACCACAGGGTCTGCGCGCTCCCGACAACCGCCGGGCCCGGCGAGCGCCCTCCGCCCAAAGACTCCGGGAGGACACCATGACGCGGGCCGGACGTCTGCTTGTGACAGCCGCCGTCGTGGGCAGCGGGGTGGGCCACGCCCTGGCGGACGTCAACCGCACCCATGTCTTCAACCCCCGCTGGACGCCCCACGCCCGCTTCCACACCGTGTCGGCGACGGCAACGGACGTGGGATGGTCGATCGTCTCCCTGTGGCTGCTGCAGCGGCGGGGGACGCGTGCGGAGGAGGAACTGGCGCTGAAGATCGCTGCGCTGTACCCGATCCTCAGCTACATGCCATTCTTCGTCGCCGCTGCGGTGCCCGGGTCCGCGACCGAGGACCAGCCCGGGGAGATCCCCCGCATCGCCGGAGTACCGGCGAACCTCTTCGCGGCCGGCGTCATGTCGGGTCTGTCCGCGCTGGGATACCTCCTCGCTCACGCCGAGGACGACGGCCCGTCGTGGTGAACCAACCGCGGATCGGCCCACGGCACGACGGTGGCGACCCGGCACGGGGCCACCGGACTCACTCCTCAGACTGGTAGCGCCGCTCCAGTTCGGTGTGCTCACCGAGACCCATCAACGAGGTGAAGTCCTCGAACAGAATCAGGTCGCCGAGCACGTCCCGGGTGTCACCTGTCGCCGCCAGTACCTGCAGGTAGTCCCGCATCGCCTTGGCGGCGGCGAATGCCGTCCCCACCGGGAAGAGCGCCATGGCGTATCCCATCTCCTGAAGCACGCCGGTACCGGGCGCCGGCGTCCGGCCTCCTTCGACCTGGTTGCTGAGCAGGGGGACGGTGCCACGGAAGGCGGCGCAGATCCGCCGCATCTCCTCCTCGCTCTCGGGGGATTCGATGAACAGCATGTCGGCGCCGGCCTCGTGGTACGCAGCACCCCGGTCGATCGCCTCGTCCAGTCCGTGTGTCGTCCTCGCGTCGGTGCGGGCGATGATGACGAAGTCGGGATCCTGCCGCGCGTCGACGGCTGCCTTGATCTTCTGGACCATCTCCTGAACAGGGACGACCTCGCGCCCCAGCATGTGCCCGCAGCGCTTGGGGAAGGTCTGGTCCTCGATGTGCATCGCCGCGGCACCGGCCCGTTCATAGGCGATGACCGCGCGGCGGACGTTCAGCGGGTTGCCGAAGCCGGTGTCGGCGTCGGCGATCAGCGGCAGGTCCACCACATCCGCAAGGGCCGTCACGCGCTCCACCATCTGCGTGTGCGAGAGATAGCCCACGTCGGGCTGCCCCAGGATGCTGGCGGCCGTCTCGAATCCACTGAGGTACAGCGCCTGGAAGCCGAGCCGCGCCACCAGCCGGGCCCCCGTTCCGTCATAGGCTCCCGGAGCCACCAGGATTTTGGGGTCGCTGAGCAGTTGCCGCAGGCGGGTCGTGTGTCTGGGCATGGCCGTCCTCCTACGCTCAAGGGGCAGGCGCCCGACCGCGCTCGCCGCAGCCCCGGTACCGGCGCCCGTAGGCTGCCCGTGCCGGTCGCCGCAAGCACGGACGACGTCGGTTTGTCGGCGGCACGGAATCCGTTGCTGCTCCGGGCCCTGGGATCGCCAGACCGGCACTACCCCGGATGATCCGTTACAAACGCGAATGAAGCGCACCGTGATGCACGCCGTCGCGGTGCGTGACCGCGCCCCAGGAGAGGGACCTCCCCGGCTGCTCGGCGCGCCCTGACCGGGTTGAGGTTGCTCCCCCCTGCGCCTGGAGCGGGAACGGTCCGAGTCGGCGGCCACGCGTGCGGTCGCTGCGCCCGTGGGGCGAGATCACCCGGACAGGGTGGGCCGGACGGTCGATCTTCGCTGTGGCGGCCGCGACGGTGTCGCCGCCGGGGATCTCTTCCAGCGGCCGGGGCTGGTTGCCGGTGACGCGATCACGGACGCGCGCTCGCAGCAGCTGGGGATGGCCGGCGGGACAGGTTGCCGCCTCGGGCTCGAAGGAGCCTGGCAGACCCAGCAGGGCACGGCAGTGGACCAGCCCGGTCCCCGCGTCCGTGGAACCGGCCTCGACCCGGCCACCGGCTGGGTCGCTTGTGGACCACACAACCCTCCAAAGACGAAACGTGGGCCACATCGACGGAGGCCATGTCACAGTCCGCGCGGCTACCTCGTCTCGGGATGTGAACCGCGGGGAGGAACTCATGGGACTCAGGAGACGGACTGACGCACTGTCGGAACCGCCGACAGAACGACACCTCGGAAAGCAACGCTTTTCGCCGTTCGGCCCCAGGGCAACCTCGTTCGTCAGTGCCGTGGCAGCACCCACGGAGCCTTCGCGCAGAGCACGGTTCCGGTGAAGCAGCACACCTGCGCCGAGCCTCGGACCACGTCGGGGATGCGTCCATCGACATCGACGCCAGTCTGACAACCGGGCTTCGGAGCTGGATTCAACGCAGATTCGCACTCATACAGGAGTCACAGTGAAGCTCTCCCAGCTTGTCGCCGCATCCCTTGCGGCCAGTGCGGTTGTCGTCGCCGCCGCCGTTCCCGCCAGCGCGGTCGCCGAGGCCAACGTCCACGCCGACGGCGGAACGGCAGTGAGCCCGGCCAACTGGATCCCGTTCACCGACGACAACGCCACAGCAACCCCCGCCAACTGGGTCCCGCTCACCAACAACAACGCCACAGCAACCCCCGCCAACTGGGTCCCGTTCACCGACGACAGCGCCACAGCAACCCCCGCCAACTGGGTCCCGCTCACCAACAACAACGCCACAGCAACCCCCGCCAACTGGGTCCCGCTCACCAACAACAACGCCACAGCAACCCCCGCCAACTGGGTCCCGCTCACCAACAACAACGCCACAGCAACCCCCGCCAACTGGGTCCCATTCGCGTAAGGCCCCGGCAGGGTTTCGTACAGCCTTCGTCGCACCGTCGCACCTCTCGGGCAGGCTGGTGTGACGAAGGCTGTAGACGTGCGGTCGGCGACCCGGCGCCGCGCATCCCTCAGGAAAGTGAGCCGGGAAAAGCCTGCACACCTCAATGCGGGGATCCAGGCCCTGAGCTCTGTATCGGCAGGTCAGCGAATTCCGCCGGTGCTCGACCGTCCATGGGTGAGTCGGTGGGACACCTCGGCGGCACGCCCGTTCTGCGTGCACTCGTCAATGAAGCAGAGACCGGACCTCAGCCACGGTCCCGTCGATTGAGAGTGACTCGGGCAGCATTGCGGATCCGCTTCGTGCGACCGGCCTCCGCGAGGATTACGGCGGCCTCACCGGGACACGGACCCTCGGCGATCTTGAGTTGCAGCCAGTTGGATGCCGCGACCAGCGCATCCTGGGACCAGGGCTGCCCGAGCGTGACTGCTCTGAACAGCGACCACTCGTGCAGCCGCTCGACCAGGAAGGGACGCGCAGCGACGACCTCGGCCATGGCCTGCATCCACGCCATGCGGTCCTCAACCAGGAGAAGGCTCTCGGCCCGTCTGTCCAGGTGCCTCAGGACTGCGCTTCCCCCCATGGCGGCATCCGGATCCTCCAGAACCCGCGCCACCAGGGCGAACTCCTCGTCCTCGGAGACCTGGTCGAATGCCCGCAGGTAGACGGCGAACCTCTGGTGTTCGTCCGTCTCGTCCAAGTCGCCGCTCTCGACAATCATGCTGGAGGTTCCTCCGAGCCTTCGACAAGCCGGCCGCGCTCGACGCGGTGTCCGGCGTATGCGCAGGTGAATGCCGTCGCCCCAAAGGCTAGCGCTCTGACCGCATAGGTTCACCGAGTTAAGTGCGTTCAGTCGGGCCGTGCTGCCTTCCACGTCCACGACGTTGGGCGGGGCAGACCGCCCAGGTGCCCGCGTCCGGTGCACCACAGCAGCACTCGGACGGGCTCGCCGGGCGGAGCGTCGGGGAACAGTCGGTCGAGCACGGCGGCGCATAGCGGCGCCGGTGGCAGCCAGTCCACGCCCAATCCGCGGGTGATGTCGTAGGTGTGCAGCAGGATCTCACCGACGCCCATCGCCGCGAACCCCGTCGGGTCGCACGGGCCCCAGTGCCAGGCCCGCAGGGACGGGTCGGCGGTGGCCAGCGCGCTGCCGAGCAGTCCGCCGCAGGCGGCGGCCACCTGCAGCACCACGGCAGGCGAGGCGGTGGGGCGCACGTGCAGGTCGAAGGGGAGGTAGGCGTCGGTCGGGCACACGGCGAGCTGGCCCGCGTAGGCCAGCAGGTCGTGGCCGATGTGCGCGGCCGTCTGCCGGCAGCTCCACTCCAGCGGGCCGGCCGGCACCGTCCAGTCCTCGCCCGTGCGAGGCCCCAGTACCTCCAGCATCTCCGCCACGGCGGCCTGCACGTCTTGGTGGTCCATGCGGTTCTCCTCGCAACGCACGTGGTGGTGCGGCTGTGGTGTTTGTTCAGGCCGTGGCGGTGATGGGTCTGCCGCCCCAGCGGATGCCGTTCTCGCTTCGGATGCGGGCGCGTTCGCGGCGTTGGGCGGCCAGCACGTCGGGATGGCGGGCGTTGGTGTTGCGCCGGCGCAGACAGGCGTGCGGGGCCCGGGTCTCGGCGGTGTGGTTGGGGTGGTTCGAGTTGGCGACGGTGAACTGTCGCAGCGGCCCGAACTGAGCCTCGATCGGGTTGGCCCAGGACGCATAGGTCGGGGTGAAGCACAGCTCGACCCGGTGCCTGAGCGCCCAGCGCCGGATGGTCTGGCCCTTGTGGGCGGACAGGTTGTCCGGGATCACGTAGACCGGGGCGCCGTCCGGGCGGGCCGCGCGGATCGACTTCAGCGCAGCCAGGGCGTTTGCGGCGCCCTTCTTCACCGGGACGCGGTTCCCGCCGGCCGAGGCCGGCAGCATCATCATCATCACCCGCCGGAACCGTACCGAACTGGTGCTGCCGCGGCGCACGATCTGCTGCAGCTTCTGCCCCTCCTGGTCGGTCCATCTGCGCACGCGGACAGGTTCAGCCACCACACCCCCCAACGAGAGCACGTCGGGTCTGTCGGCTCGGCGGCGGGGCGGGTGGGCTCTCCGTCATCGTGTCACCCTAGCCGACCAGTGGCCTGGGGATTCCACCGCTCCAAGTGCATTGCCCCCTGCGGCTGCTGACACATCCAAAGATCCAGCACAAGGCAGCCGGCCTGCACTTGGAGGCGGCCACCGGGAACTCTCGCACGGCCCCGAGCACTTCCCGGCCCGGTCTGCTGCTGAGCGCGGCCCTCGTGATTCAGCGTCACCATATCCGGTGGGCGCTCCTCACCCGCCGACCAGTGCGGCGGCCCGTTCGGCGACAGCCAGCACGGTGGCGTGCGGGTTGGCTCCGGGGATGATGGGCATCACGGAGGCGTCCGCAACACGCAGTCCTTCGATGCCGTACACGCGTAGCCGGGGATCGACCACCGCCGCCGGGTCGGTACCGATCCGGCAGGTGCCGACCGCGTGTTGGTACGGGTCGGCGTCACGGCCCAGACAGTCGCGCAGCTCGCTCTCGTCCTGCGCATCCGGTCCGGGAAAGGCTTCCTGGTCGCGCCAGTCGTCGAACGCCGGTGAACGGCCGATTTCGCGGGCCAGGTCCAGTGCGGTGAGCATGGTGACCATGTCGCGGTCGTCGCCGAAGAAGTTCGGGTCGATCAGCGGCGCGGTCGCAGGATCGGCGCCGGCGAGCCGGACCGAGCCCCGGCTGTACGGGTGCAGCGCCGAGAAGACGATCGTGTAGCCGGTCGCCGGTCCTTGTATCCAGGGCGGGTGGTATGGGATATCGACGAGGAACACATGGACGTCGGGCGCGGCGAGGTTGGGTGCGGTGCGCACGGCCGCGACGATCTCGCCATGGTTGTTCCGACCGGGTGGAACCGGCTGTGCCGCGGTGTAGACGATCCCGGCCAGGGGGTGGTCCTGCAGGTTCGCGCCCACGCCGGGCAGGTCCGCCACCACGTCGACTCCCAGGTCGCGCAACTGGTCGGCCGGCCCGATTCCGGAGAGCAGCAGCAGGTGGGCGGAGCCGATCGAACCGGCGCTCAGGATCGTCTCGCTGTGTGCGTACGCCCGTCGTATGTCGGTGCCGACGGAGTACTCCACTCTGGTACAACGGCCGTCGGTCACGATCAGTCGGTGAACCAGCGCGTCGGTCAGCACGGTGAGGTTCGCACGGTCGAGGACGGGACGCAGATAGGCGTCGGCTGCGGACTGCCGGGCCCCGTCGACGATGTTGAGATCGGACCAGCAGACACCTTCCTGGTCGGAGCCGTTGAGATCGTCGGTGCGGGGGAATCCGACGGCTTGGGCGGCGTCGAGGAAGGCCCGGGACAGGGGGTGGACGTCACTCGCCGGCCCCACCCGCACGGGGCCGTCGATGCCCCGGTACGCCGGATCGCGTCCCTGTGTCGTCTCGCTTCGTTTGAAGTACGGAAGAAGATCCTCGTAGCCCCAGCCGGGAGCGGTCGCCGCCCATGCGTCGTAGTCGCTGCGGTGGCCGCGGATGAACGACATCCCGTTGATGCTGCTCGACCCGCCCAGCACCTTGCCTCGCGGATACCGGCGCGGGATCCCACCGGCCGCCGACTGCGGGACGGTGCTGTAACCCCAGTCGACCTCGCTGCCGATCAGTGTCGGCCAGGCGGACGGGACCGCCATGGCCTCGGGCCCGTCGGCGGCTCCGGCCTCCAGCAGGAGCACCTGGCGATGCGGGTCTTCGGACAGCCTCGCGGCGATGACACAGCCGGCGCTTCCCGCGCCCACCACGACGTAGTCGAACTGCTCCATGTCTCTCTCCATCAGTGGCCTGTTGCAGGAGCTTGTCCAGGGCCATCGGCAGGTCCCGGACGCGGAGGCCGGCGGACCGGCGTCGGTGCTGGGCCGGGTGCGGTATCCGCGTGGTCGTCGCCGCCCGCCCGGCCGAAGCGCGGGTCCGGCACGCTGTGCCCGCTCAGCACCGCCGGGATGCTCATGGCCAGGCCGCCGCTCAGTCCCCCGGGCCGGTCTCGGGATGGCACCCCGTCCCACGTCGAACACCCCGAGTAGCCGCGAGCCCGGTGCGCCGCCGGTCGGGGCGTGTATCCGGACCTCGGCGGACCGGACTCCGAGGCCGCAGACGGCATTCAGCGCAGCGCTGGGGTCGAAAGCGCGGCCGGGCCCCGCGGTCGGCGAAGTCCGCCTCCATCCGGTTGCGGACCGGCCCCCCGGCGCGGGGAAGAGCCGTACAGGCTCCGCCCTGCCCATGGTCGCGGCCCTTCTCCGGGCTGGAGATCCCGGGCCGTGTGCGCAGGGTGCCAGGCACGCTCGCGCGGGTGTCGGCGACGAGCGGGTGCTCCTGCCCGTCCACCTGCAGCGTGACCTGAATGTCCACGGGAAACACCCCCGCACCGCATGTGGCGGATACCGCGAATACTCCAGAATCGAGCCTTCCCGAGAGTCCCGCCCCCTGCAACCTCGGAACATCATGGACGGCCCCGCCGTCGTCCACGGCCTCAGCCTCGGCCAGGAATCGCCGAGCACGCTCGCGGGCCGGCACTGCGACCGGGGTGATCACCCGTACCAGGACGCCGGTACGCAGCGAGTACGCGGCGGGCCCGGGGAGTGCGTCGCGGTCCTCGCCCAGCGCTCGGGCTGGGGCGCGGAACAGGCCCCCGGCCGGGGGCTTGTGCAGGGCCGCCCCCGTACCGTCTCCCGGTCGGACGCGCAGCCGAGCCGGCAGCCGGCACCCGGCACCCGGCACCCGGCACCCGGCACCCGGCACCCGGGGTCGTCATGGCGGCGAACCAGGATCCTCAATCACGGCACCCGGTTGCGGCCCCTCCCGTAGGATCGGCGGCCATGGTTGATCTCTATCCTCCGACCAGTCCCTACGACACGGGATTCCTCGACACCGGAGACGGCAACCGCATCTACTACGAACAGCTCGGCAACCCTGAAGGCAAACCCGCCCTGAGCGTCCACGGTGGCCCGGGGTCGGGCGCACCTCAGCGGCCGACGAAGGCCTGGGATCCCGAGTGCTACCGCGTCATCCGCTACGACCAGCGCAACTGCGGCCGCAGTACCCCGCACGCAGGCGACCCGTCGGCGGACATGTCTCTGAACACCACACAGCACCTGATCGACGACATGGAACGGTTGCGCGAGCACCTCGGTATCGAGCGGTGGTTGCTGAACGGCGCCTCCTGGGGCTCGACCCTGGTTCTGGCCTATGCGCAGCAGCACCCCGGGCGGGTGAGCGAGGTGGTCATCCAGGCGGTGACGACGACCCGTCGCTCAGAGACGGACTGGCTCTACCGGGGCGCCGGCCGGTTCCACCCCGAGGCATGGGACCGGTTCCGCGGCGGCGTCCCCGAGGACGAACGGGACGGCGACCTGCTCGCGGCCTACGCGCGGCTGATGGAGAACCCCCACCGGGCGATCCGGGAGAAGGCTGCTGCCGACTGGCTCGCCTGGGAGGACGCGGTCATCTCGAACGAGCCCAACGGCGTGCCCGGCATGTACAGCAGTCGGGAGGTCGACGCGCGGATCGCCTTCGTACGGATCTGCGCCCACTTCTTCAGCAACGGCGCATGGCTGGAGGAGGACCAGCTCCTGCGGAACGCCCACAGACTGGCGGGGATCCCGGCAGTGCTGGTCCACGGCCGACACGACATGGGCAGCCCGGTGCAGACGGCGTGGGAGCTGGCGAAGGCGTGGCCGGACGCAAGGCTGTACATCATCGAGGACTCCGGGCACGCCGGAAGCGACGCGATGCATCAGGCGGTCCGGGCGGCCATCGAGGAGTTCAAGAAGTGGTGATCCTCGGGGGCACGTCGTGGCCTCCGCCCCGGCCGGCCGGCGAGCCCGGCCGCCGGTGCCCGCTGTCACACGGGACGGGGACCGTTGCGTACCCAGCGGTGCCCCGGGGGCAGGGCGGTACCCGGCGCGACAAATGACGTCGGACCCGGGCCCGTGCGAGGCGCGATGACGGGGCGGCGCAGGACTTCACCGAACCAGGCGGCGGCGATCCGGCCCAACTCCTCCGGCGACCCCGTGGCTTCCAGCGGTGCCACGTCCTCGCTGGGGTACGGCCGGTAGGTGGTGTCGTGCCGCTCGCTGCAGAAGAGCCTGTCGCCGGCCACGGTCGCCCCCAGCGTCCTGAAGCGAAGGTTCCTCTCCCGATCGTCCACGTCCGCGATCAGCATGAGCACCGCCCTCCCCTCGGCGATCTCCTCGTCCATCGCACTGTCGTACGCCGGCTGCTCACCGTCCAGGTCGTCCCGGTCGTCGTCCTCGTCCTCGCCTGGCGGAAAGACGAGCACGGCGGTCGCGTCGGGCGGGCATTCCGGCCAGGAGCGCGCAAACTCCCGCACCGTGTCCACGAATTCCCGGTGCTTGTCGCTCACCTCGGGGTCGGGGTCGTCAACCTCGAACCAGTCGTCATACACGGGGTCACTCTACGGCCGCCAACGCCACCCTCCGGAGACAGACCCCTGCGTTGCCTGCCCGAGGGTCGGACCAGTCGATGGTCCGACAGCGTACGCGCCGGGCCTTGGTGACGTCGGGCTCGTCAGCCGGCGAGCGGGACCACGACCCGGCCGCTCATACGTTCTCCGGGTTCAGTGGGACGCGATCGCTGCGGAGATCATCATGGGCACGCAGAGCATCACACACATCCGCTCGACCGAGAGCAGCGAGCGGATCGGCCCGAATCCGCGGGGAAGAGGCCGGATACCCAGGTCGGCCAGGGCCAGCCGAGTGATGCGGACCGGATGGGCGTCCGGTACCTCGCGGGGTCGCTCGATCGCGTACCTCCGTATGAGCCTGTCTGCCTGGGGGGCGGCAAAGCTCAGCCGGGTGCCGGCCGCATCGGTGAGGACGATGTAGGTGGTGGAGCCCCCTCGCTGGACCTCTTTCCAGGTCCGCACCGTCCGCAGCGCGTGCAGATCAAGAGTGCGGTACCCAGCCCAGGTCCGGGCGGTCAGATATCGCAGGTCGGGGCCGTGTCTGCGCCACGGTTTGCGGGCCACCGCGAGATGCGGCAGCGCGACGCAGCCGATCCCTGCGCTCACACCTGCGGTCATCATGACAGGGGAGACGTCGGCGAGAGGAGCGGCCAGCATCGCCGGCACGACCATCAGCGTCAGCACTCCGACCACAACGCCCGCAGTGGTGCAGCGGACGCGCCGACGTGATGCAGGTACGGGAATCCCTGCCCCGTCCGGGTCGACGGTGAGGTCCTGGGTACGGTCCGCCACGGAGGAACAGTAGGCGCTGCGCCAGGACCCGCTGTCAAGCATCGAGTGATGCCTGGACAGGTCCGCCGTCCTCGGCGAACTCGCCGAAATGCAACCCCGGCGCTCGGACCTTCGGCGTTGCATGCCGGCACCGCCCGGTGGCCGGCTCAACGGTCAGTTGCACGCGGCGCAACGACCCCAGTACGAGGTGTCAACCCAGGGCCCGCCGCAGTCCCTGGACGGTGCCCAGCACACCGAGGGGCCACCGAGTACAGCAAGATCTCCGGCCGCCGCCGTACGCACCCGGCAGCCGGTGCTTCCCCGGGTCGTACGCGTGCGCCTCGGCGTGCCGGCGATGACGCCGGCCGATCCCCGGCCCTCCTGCCGGGGGCTCAGGAAACGTGGCCCAGGTTTTGGGTCCCCTGCAGTGTCGACGGCTCCAGGTGGTGGTAGATAGCGTCTGTGGTGCGCAAGAGGAGGCACTGGGGGGCGGTGATCTGCGCCCTGCTGGGGCCGCTGCTTGCCGCGGTTCTTCTCGTGCCGTTCCGGGCGTACTTCTCCTCGGTGGGTGAAGCCCTGGTCATGGTGGCGGTGGTGGTCGCCGTGGCCGCTACGGGTTATCGCACGACGGGCATGCTGGCCGCGCTGTCCGCCGCAGTCTGGTTCGACTTCTTCTTCACGCCTCCGTGGGGCCACCTGGAGACCAACAAGCTCTACGACTCCCAGACCAGCGCCCTGCTGCTGATCATTGGGGCGGCGGTTTCGCAGATGGCCGCCCGGGGTCGCTTCCAGTGGCGCAAGGCGGAGCAGGCTCGCCTGCGGCTCGAACTCCTATATGACACCAGTGTGGCCGTGGGTTCCACGCTGGATGTGACCCGCACTGCCGAAGAACTGGCCCGCGTGGCGGTACCCCGCTTCGCGGACTTTGTCACCGTGGACCTCTCGTCGGCACTGGTGGAGGGCCGGGAGCCGACCGCCGGGGGCCACAACCGGCTGCGGCGAGTGGGGATCGGGGGCATCCGCGGCGATCCCCCGCTGTACCCGGCAGGTACGGAGATTCCGGCCGGGCCGTCCCTGGCGGAGACCGTCGACGGGGTGGTGACCCTGGAGTCCGACCTGTCCGCCGCCACCGCGGCCGACGGGCACTGCTCCGAGCAGCGCGACCGGCTGCTGGCCTACGGGATGCGCTCACGGATCACCGCACCGCTCCGGGCCCGGGAGACGCCGCTCGGAGTGGTCGTCTTCTGGCGGGCGCACGGACGCGAGCCCTTCGAGGACGAGGACCGGTCCTTCGCTGAGGAGCTCTCCGCCAAAGCCTCCCTGGCCATCGACAACGCGCACCGCTACACCCATGAGCGCGCCGTCTCCCTCGCCCTGCAGCGCAGCGTCCTGCTGCAGCGCCTCCCCGCCCAGCCGGCCGTCGAGGCCGCCTTCTGCTACCTGCCCGCCGACGCACAGGCCGGCGTGGGCGGCGACTGGTTCGATGTGATCCCGCTGTCCGGACTCCGGGTCGCCCTGGTCATCGGCGATGTCGTCGGCCACGGCATCCCTGCCGCGGCCACCATGGGCCGGCTGCGCACCGCCGTACGCACCCTCGCTGACGTCGACCTGCCGCCCGGCGAACTCCTCACCCAGCTCGACGACCTGGTCATCCGCCTGGCCGACGAGGAGGACCCGGCCGGCGCGGGCGCCGGCTCCGACGAACTCGGCGCCACCTGCGTCTACGCCGTGTACGACCCGATCTCCCGCAGCTGCGCGCTGGCCAGCGCCGGCCACCTCTACCCGCTGATCATCTCCAACGGCACGGCGGCAACGGTCCACGGACACGTCGGCCCTCCGCTGGGCATCGGCGGTCTGCCCTTCGAGACCACCGAACTGCAGGTGGAGGAGGGCAGCGTCCTCGCCATGTTCACGGACGGCCTGGTCGAGTCCCGCAACCGCGACATCGACCAGGGCCTGGCCCGGCTGGGCCAGGTGCTGACCCGGCCCGAGCCCTCGCTGGACAAGGCCTGCAGCGCCGCGGTCGACGCCATGGGCGCCGACGGCCTCACCGACGACGTGGCTCTGCTCCTCGCCCGCACCAAGGCACTGTCCTCTGGACAGGTCGCGTCCTGGGAGATCCCCGCCGACCCGGCCATGGTCGTGTGGGCCCGGAAGCTGGCCTGCGAGCAGCTCGACGAGTGGGGCCTGACCGATGCGCTGTTCACCACCGAGCTGGTGGTCAGCGAACTGGTCACCAACGCCATCCGCTACGGCGCCCCACCCATCACCCTCAGGCTGATCCGCGACCGCGTGCTGATCTGCGAGACCTCCGACGCCAGCAACACCGCCCCGCACCTGCGCCGTGCCCGTACCTGGGACGAGGGCGGCCGCGGGCTGCTGCTGGTCGCCCAGCTCACCCAGCGCTGGGGAACCCGCCAGAACAGCTACGGCAAGACCATCTGGTGCGAGCAGGCCCTCTCCGACCGCTGACCGGGCAATCCGGACGCCGCCGACGCACTCCGGCGCTCGGCCGCCACAGCGGCGCCCCTGCTGATTCGACAGCAGGGGGTGTCACCGACGGGCTGCTGTATGCGCAGGTCTCCCGCGCGGCGGCCGTGCTGCATCTGTCGGAGCACCACGGCGACGGGAGCCCCAACGGTGTGGTGTGTTTCCCGGTCAGGGATGTGGTCGGACTGCACAAGGAGCTGCTCGCCCGGCCGAACGCGCCGCTCCGGCCCGGGATCGACATGGATGCGCCCGGCGGGCCTACGTTGCAGGTCATCGACCCGTACGGCAATGTGCTCCGGTTCGCGCAGAGCCCTTCGGCGCAGCAGGCGGGCCGTTCGCGAAGCTGACCGGAGACGCGGGAAGGCCCGGCCGCCGGAGGTTCACCGAGCGGCACCCCGGCCTGCACGAGCAGCCCGCCCGCAGTCACGTTCACGCCCTACCGCCGCGCCTGATCGAGAGGCGGGTGGACGCCGTGGCGTCCACCCGCCGGTGGCCGTGGGAGTGGTCCCGTCCGGGTTACGCGCCGGTGTGGTAGGCCGAGATCTCCGTCAGGGTCGGGGTGTACTGCTCCGTGGCGATCTGGCCGGTGAGGGCCACTCGGAGCTTGGAGGTGGTGACGGTGCCGAAGCCGGTCACGGTGAGGTCGTGGCCGATGCCGGTGTCACGGCTGGCGAAGGTCACCCAGGTGCCGGTGGCGGCGTCCCACCGCTGGAGGTCGAAGGACTGCACCCGCGGGTTGGTGCCCGAGTCGGTGTACTCGTCCAGGTAGACCTGGTCGAAGGCGGTGTCCGCGCCGAAGTCGACGTCGAGGGTGATCGGGTAGGACGCGTCGTCCGCCGCCGCCCAGCGGGTCGTGAGGTCGCCGTCGGTCAGCTTCTCCGCGCCGAGCGCGCCGTTGGCCCCGGGGTGGGTGGAGCTGGCGGTGACCGGCTTGCCGAGGGCCAGGTCGACGCGGTTGTCGGTCTCGTCCTCGATCGGGTCGTTGTCCACCGGGTGGGCGACTCGGCGGCCGATCCGGGTCTCGGCGATGCCCATGTCCGGTGCGTCACCGTAGTAGAGGTGCGTGCCGAGGAAGTCCTCGGTGCCCAGGTGGGTGTTGTAGCGGCCCGCGTCGATCAGCGGCGAGTCCTTGCGCAGCGAGAAGTGCGCCGCGGCCGTGCGGATCCGGTCCACGCCCGCACCGGTGACGTAGTCGGCGGGGTCACCGGTGAACTTCGGATCGGCCCGCAGCCCGTCGGGGTCGGCCGGCTCCTGGGTGGAGTGGGTGCCGCTCGCCTCGTAGTAGTCGTTGTTGGAGAAGACGGCCTGCCGCAGGGCGCCGGTTCTGCGGTACCAGGGGGTCGCCGTCGTCTTCGAGGTGTTGTAGAAGATGTTGTTCAGGAAGTAGACCCGGCTCAGGAACGTCTCGTCATGGACGTAGTCGAGGTCGGCGCCGTCGTAGACGAAGGTGTTGTTGGTGAAGTAGGTCGGCGCGTAGTTCGACGACAGCATGTTCTTCACGAGCACGCCGTTGTCGTTGACGCTCAGGTTGTAGCGGGCCACGGAGTTGGAGCTGTTGCCCATGTAGGCCATCCAGCCCGCCGCGTTGTCGTGCGAGTAGTTGTACTGGTACGTGACGTTGAAGTTGGTGTACTCCAGGTCCCAGGGGGTGCCGTCGTACTCGTTGTTGGGACCGTCGTAGACCTCGTTGTACTGCATGGTCGAGTCGGCGCCCGCCCACAGGTAGAGCGCGCAGGACACCGCGTCATAGCGCTTCAGGAAGCCGTTGACCTCGTTGTACTCGACCGTCATGTGCTTGGTGTCGGCGAGCTGGAACGCGCCCTGGCCGATGCTCTCGGCGTAGTTGTGGCCGATGTAGACGTCACGGCTGTACAGGTCGCGGGTGCGCACCCACAGCTGCTCCCAGCCCTCGTGCCACTTCCCGCTGTCGTCGTACTGGCCGGAGTCCGCACTGTCGGCAGCGAACCAGTTGAACGCGAACTGGACGGCGTGCAGTTCGACGTTCTCGAAGGTGTTGTCCTCGATCCGGACGTCCTTGAAGTAGTAGCCGCCGGTGCCGTAGTCCTTGTAGTTGTGGCTGCCGAAGACCTGGAAGTCGACGGCGCCGTAGTGGATCTTCTGCCAGCTGCTCGGGCCGTCCAGGTTGTGGACGAAGATGTCCGATATGCGGAAGTGGTCCATGATGCTGTCCTCGCCGTCCTTCAGGAGGTCGGCGTTGATCGAGACCATGATTCCGTCGCGGACGTACGTCCCCTTGGTGATGTTGGTCGCGAAGTCGTCGTCGTTGGAGAGCTCGACGTTGTTGATGTCCCAGTACTGCTGGTTGCGCAGCACGATGGCGCCGGTGAGACCGACGGTCTGGGGGTTCTTGGTGCCGTCCGCGTTGAACGGGCTCGGCACATTGCCGTTGGTCGCGATGTAGGGCCGCCCGGCGTGCGCGTCGCCGTACGCCGAGATCGTGATCGGCTTGCCCGAGCTGCCGGAGCCCTTCGGCCACAGCTGCTCGTCCTGCCACTGCTCGCCGGCCTTGAGCAGGATCCGGTCGCCGGGCCTGAACGTCGTGGCGTTGGCCTTGGCCAGGGTGCGCCAGGCGGCCCTGGGCGAGGTGCCGGCCGCACTGTCGTGACCGTGCGTGGCGTCGAGGTAGTAGTCCCTGCCACCGGTTCTGTTCGGCGTGTTGCCCGGCCAGGACGGCGCCGCGGCAGACGGGGAGGCGGCGGTGGACGCGTGCTTCGGGGCCGCGGCCGCATGCGCGGCGGGGGCGAGCGATCCGACGAGCACTGCGGCGAACAGGGCGGTGAGGCCCGTGCGGAGCGAGCGCACCGAGATCCGCCGGCGCTTGGGGACCTCCCTGCTCGCACGTGGTGGTTCGATGGCGACTGGTCTCATTGCTGCACATCCTTCGCGTTGATGGCGTCCACCGCCCCGGTGTCGACATGGGTGTCGGCCTTGTCGACCCGGCGTTGCAGGTACTCGGTGAACTTCTTCTCGACGAGCGACTGCCGGATCCGCTGGGAGTAGTCGGCGAATGCCTTGTCCTCGTCGACCTTCTTGTCGTCGAGTTCGTAGTAGGTGATCTGGTCGGTGCCCTTGACCGGGGCGGAGACCTGATCCGTGCTGAGCTTGCCGAGCACGGCCATGAGGTCCTGGTCGTGGGCGTTCAGCCCGGTGGAGCCACTGCCGCCGTACGTACCGGTGGTCAGCCTGGCGTCCGGCACCCCGGTGACGGCCGCGAGGTGTCCTGCGGCCTTCACCCGCTGCTGCAGGTCGGTGGCGTAGTGCGCGGATGCGCCGTCGGGTGTCCGCACGACGAGCTGCGAGTATGTGTAGGTCGTCGCGCCGGCGCTCCAGTCGCCCCGGTCCGCGTCGAAGGCCTTCCGGACCTCGGCGTCGGTGACCCGCAGCGGGGCGCCGGTGCCTGCGCTGAGCTTGTCCTTCAGACTCGTGGTGAGTTCGGTGAGCCGGTGCGTGTAGTACTCCTCGGGGGAGAACTCCGAGAGGCCGTAGACGGTCTGGCCCGCGGCGATGGCCTGGGCGCGGGCGGTGTTCTCCTCGGTCCGTTCGGCGAGGAAGTCCGCGTAGTCCACGGAGTCGACCAGGCCCTGCTCCTCGGCGAGAACGAGTGTGGTCTTGTCCTGCCAGATCTCGTCCAGCGCACGGGTCTCGAGCTGCTGGAGGGCGGTCCTGTCACCGGTCTTCGCGTTCCAGCTGAAGGTGCCCTGGAGGTGGTACCTGCTGCGCAGTTCGTTCTGCACGGTCGGCGCGAGCCGGCGCATGTGGAAGAGCAGTTCGTCGCGGGTGACGGGGTGCCCGTCCAGCGAGGCGACCTCGTCCGCGGCCTTGTTGTGCTGGTGGCCGCCGAGGGTCGTCACCGCGGTGACCGTCAGCACGGCGAGGATGAGGCACACCCCGGTGAGCAGGACGACCACCCGGCGCGACGGCCTTCGGGAGGGGCCCGGCCCCCGGGAGGCCGTCGGGCCCCTCCCGGCGCCCGCCTTGCCGGAGGCACCGGTTCGCCGCCCGGCGCCGGCCTTGCCCGAGTCGCCGTTTCCCCGGCCGGCGCCCGGCGCGCGGGAGGCGCCCGTCCCCTTCCCGGCACCCGGCCTGCGGGTACTACCCGGCCTGGCCATCGCGCCCTTCACGAGCCGGCCCCGATCGCGGCCACCCTGGCGACGACGGGTGTCTCCCGGGCCTCGGTCACCGTCACCATGACGGCGTCGGCCTCGGTCCGGGGGAACGTCAGGATCCTCTGGTGGCCCACCGCGTTCGCCTCGGCGAGCGTCGTCCACTCGCCCCCTCGCCGGCCCTGGACGACGACATGCTCGATGCGCTGCCCCTGTGTGATGTCCTCGCCCAGGACGACCGCCTCGAGCAGGTGCGGCCGGGCGAATGCGAGCGTCACAGCGGGCCGTGGGTCCGTACCGTTGGGCTGCCACGGCGTACGTGCCGTTCCGGGCCAGGCGGTCGCGACGTCGCCCGGCGTACCGGAGGAGACCGTCACGGTCGCCTCGATCCGCCGCGCCCGGAAGTCCTCGATGAGCTGCCCGAGCCCCTCGAGCGCCGCCACATCGGCGTCCCGCAGACGCCCGTCCCTGGCCGGCGGCACATTGAGCAGGAAGCTGGAGTTGCCGCCGACGGCCCGCAGGTAGATCTGGAACAGCTCGTCCGCGGACCGGACCTCGGTGTCCTCGGCGGGGTGGTGGAACCAGCCGGGGCGGATCGAGGTGTTGACCTCGGCCGGGTACCAGACCAGGTCGTCCTCGTGTCCGGCCAGTGCGGCGCGGCTGCCCAGGTCGCGTTCGTCGCTGCGTACAAGCCGGGAGAAGGCACCGTCGTCGGCCTGCTGCGAGCGGGACGCGATCCGCTCGGCGTCCTGCAGGGAGCGGGGCACCACGCTCCACTCGTCGGGTCGGGTGTCCCCGGCCTCGTTGCCGCACCAGCGGACGTCGGGCCCGCAGACGCTGATGACCGCGTCCGGCTGCAACTCGCGGACCACCGCGTAGTAGCGCTCCCAGTCGTAGAGTTGGCGCTTGCCGTTCGGGCCCTCACCGTTGGCGCCGTCCAGCCACACGGAGAACACCGGTCCGTAGCGGGTGAGGAGTTCGGTGAGCTGGGCGACGTAGAAGTCGTCATAGGCGGTGCCGGAACCGTAGGAGGCCTCGGTGCGGTCCCACGGGGACAGGTAGATCCCGAACCGCAGGCCGTGCCGCCGGGCCGCGTCGGCGACCTCCGCGACCACATCGCCCCGGCCGCCCCGCCAGGGCGACGCGGCGACCGTGTAGTCGGTGGCGTCGCTGGGCCACAGGCCGAACCCGTCGTGGTGCTTGCAGGTCAGGATCACACCGGTCATCCCGGCGCTCTTGAGGGCCGAGACCCACTGGTCGGCGTCGAGGTCGCCCGGGTCGAACCCGGCCGGGTCGTCGTGGCCCTCGCCCCACTCCCGGTCGGTCATCGTGTTCATCCCGAAGTGGATGAACCCGTAGAACTCCATCTCCTGCCAGGCGAGTTGCCGCTTGCTCGGCCGGATCTCGGCCAGCGCCCGTGCGGACGCGGCGGCCGCGGTCACCGGAACCGCCGGTTGTACGTGGCGAGCAGGGCCAGCAGCCCGGCGAGCGCGGCGAGCATGACCAGGAGGTGTCCCCAGCCGACCGTCGTCCGCTCGACCACGACCAGGGCCACACAGACCGCCGCGACGAGCAGCCGGACGGCGACGAGCAGCGCCGTGCGCATCGAATCCTTCATGTCGGTCTCCTTCCGCTGGTGCAGCGGGGGCCCATCAGCCCTTGACTCCGCCGGATGCCATGCCCTCGATGAGCCGCCGCTGGATGACGGCGTAGACGATGAGGACCGGGACGATGACGATGACCATGCCGGCGTAGAGCCGCCCGTAGTCGGCCGCCGCCTTCTGTGCGGTGAACAGGTTGAGCAGGCCGACCTGCAGCGTCTTGCCCTCGCCGGGGAGCAGGGTGAGCGAGATGATGAAGTCGTTCCAGTAGGCGAGGAAGTTGAACAGGATCACCGTGGTGACCGCCGGCCGGGCCATCGGCAGCATGATCCTGGTCATGATCCGGAAGCGGGACGCCCCGTCCAGCGCGGCGGCCTCCTCGTACTCGACCGGTATCGACCGGAAGTACGCGGTGAGCAGATAGATGGTGAAGGGGATCGAGGTGGCCGCGTAGACGAGCGACAGAACCGTGGGGTTGTCGATGAAGAAGCCGCCGGGGAAGACGTCGACGAGCGCGCGGTCCCAGTCCACCAGCATCAGGAAGATCGGTACGACGATGTAGTTGACGTTGACGAAGAGCCCGCCGAGCAGCGCCATCTCCACGAGGCCGCGGCCGCGGAAGTCGTACCGGGCGATGACATAGGCCGCCGGCACGGAGACCGCCAGGACGAACACCAGCCCCAGCACCGTGACGAACACCGAGGTCAGGAAGTACTGCCCCATGTGGGCGTTGACGAAGGCGTCGACGTAGTTCTGGAGGCGCAGGCCCTTGGGCAGTGTCCAGGGACTGCCGAAGAACTCGCTCTTCTTCTTGAGCGAGGCGAGCAGCACCCAGACGACCGGCACCGCGATGACGAGTGCGAGGGCGACGACGAGCGCATAGGTGAGCGTGCGGCCGATCCGTGAGCGGGTGGCGCGCGGGCGGGGTGAGTTGATCACGGTCATGGTGCCTGTCCTCAGAACTGGAGGGGCTCGCGCCGCGTCGCCCGGCTCACCAGGAGCGACACGAGGAACGAGAACGCGAAGATGACGACACCGATGGCCATGCCGTACCCGTACGACGAGTTCGTGTACGCCTGCTTGTACATGTAGCTCAGCAGGACCTCGGAGGAGCTGTCGGGCCCGCCGCCCGTCATCGCGCGGACGAGGACGAAGCTGAGGTTGACCGCGCTCATGATGAAGAACGTCAGCGAGGTGCGCAGGTTCTGCCAGATGAGCGGCATCGTGATGGAGAAGAACTGCCGGGTGGCGGAGGCCCCGTCGAGCGCGCTGGCCTCGTAGAGCTCCTCCGGGATGCTCGCCATGCTCGACATGTAGAGGACCATGTAGTAGCCCAGCGACTGCCAGACCATCGCGATGGCGACGGAGTAGAGCACGACCTTCTGGTTCCCGAGCCAGACCTGCTGCCAGCTGTCGAGCGACAGCAGCCGCAGCGTGCCGTTGAGCAGGCCGTTCTTCTGGTCGTACACGGCGGAGAAGATCGCGGCGATCACCACCACCGAGAGCACATTGGGGATGTAGAGGATGAACCGGTAGAGGTTGCGGGCCCGCAGCCGTTGCCGGGTCATGATCGCGGCGAGGAACAGACCCATGCCCATGGTCACCACGGTCACCACGACCAGCAGCGCGACCGTGTTCTGGAACGCGCGCACAAACTGCTTGTCGTCCAGGAGGTGGGAGAAGTTGTCCAGCCCCACGAACTTCATGTCCGGGGAGAACCCGCTCCAGGTGTAGAGCGACATCCGGAACACGTTCACGGTCGGGACGACCATGAACACCGCGAAGAGGACCAGCGCGGGAAGCAGGCAGGCGAGCACAAAGCGGGTGTTGCCGCGGCGCCGGGCGGGGGCCCGGGCGCCGCGCCGGGTGGCCCCGGCGGAGGGCTCCGGTTCGGATATGTGGTCCGCTGAGCCTTGGGGTGGGGTGGAGAGGGTCGTCACCGTGCCGGTCCTTCGGTCGTACGAAGCAGTCCTGGGTGAACCGAGAGGGTCTCCCGGGTCTTGGAGGCGCCGGCGGCGACCCGGGTGCGCCGGGTCGCCGCCCGGCACATCAGTCGCCTGCCTGGCGCAGCTTCTCGCTGGCATCGTTCAGCGCGGACTGCCACTTGGCCTCGGTGGTGTCGCCGCTGATGATGCTGTTGGCGCTGTCGAAGAGGGTGCCCTTGATGTCGACGCCCTCCACGGGTGCGGTGCTGGCGAAGCCGCCGACGAGCGCGGAGACCGAGGGGTCCTCGTAGAGCTTGTAGAACTCGGCGTTCTCGCCGGACAGGCTGCTCGCGATGCCCTCGATCGGCTGGATCGCGTTCGACTTGGCGAAGATCTTCGCCGCCTCGTCGGAGTACAGGTAGGCGATGAAGTCCTCCGCCGCGTCCTTGTGCTCGGCGGCGGTGGGCACCCAGACCGACTCGACCGACGTGGTGAGGTAGCGCTTGCTGCCCGCGGTGAGCGCCGGCAGCGGGGTCAGGCCCCACTGGAAGCCGTCGGAGCGCGGGGCGTCCGCCATCTCGCCGACGATCCAGGTGCCGTTCGGCATGAACAGCGCCTTGTCGTCCAGGATCGACTGCTGGTTCTTGGTGAAGTCCTGCTCGTTGGCGTACCCGACGGTGGACGGCGCGGCGTAGCTCAGCAGCCGGGCGGTGATGTCGAGCGCCTTCTTGGCGTTGTCCGTCTTCCAGACGTCCTGCTTGTACGTCATGACGTCGGTGTAGAACTGCTCCCCGCCGACGTCGGCGAGCAGGGCGAAGAAGTACGAGTCGAGGTACCCGGCGGTCGGGTAGGTGAAGAGCGGGATGCCCTGCTTCTTGGCCGTGTCGCCGAGCGCGAACATCTCGTCCCAGGTGCTCGGGACCTTCCAGCCCTTCTTCGCGAACAGGCCCTTGTCGTAGAAGAGGCCGGTCGGCGCGTAGTACATCGGCATGAGGTACGTCTTGTCCGTACCGTAGGGGTTGGTGTTGAGGTTGCCGACGATGCCCTTGGTGAGCTTGTCGCCCACGGTCTTGTCCTCGCCGGGGATCTTCGCCTTCAGGACCGGGGTGAGGTCCTCCAGGGCCTTGTCCTTGACGAGGGTCTCGGTGAGGGCGGCCTTGCGGCCCTGGCCGAGCACGACGACGTCCGGGTAGCGGCCCGCCTTCATGTTCGGCGTGATCTCGTCCTCGATGCTCTTCGAGATCTGCAGCTGGACATCGATGTCGGGGTGCGAGGCCTCATACGCCTTGATGACCTGGGTGTACATGTCCCGGCCGTAGCCGCCTTCGAGGGCGGCGACCTTGAGGGTCGTCTTGCCGGAGTCCGCGCTGTCGTTGCCGCCGGCCGAGCAGCCGGCGAGCAGTCCGAGCACCGTGACCGCAATGCCCGCGGTGACGAGTGATCTCCTCATCTGAGGTCCTTTCCCGTGGACAGTTGCCCACCTGACTGCGAGCGGTAGAAGCGAGTCCGGGGGCCGGCCCTGCTTGTGGGCCGCACCGCCGCGACTTCGCGCCACCGCGCCCTGGATCGGGATCAGAGACGATCCGGGCTTGTTACGGTGGCACCGATAACATGACGAGTACGATGGCATCGATCACATGACGATGCAAGGGGCGTCCGAAAGACGGTTCAGACGAGCGCCGGGACGGGGCTCAGCGGGGACGCGGCGGCGCGGTGGAGGAGCGCACCGACAGCGACGGCGTCACGACCGATTCGCCGAGGTCCGCGTCGTCCCCCTGGAGCAGCAGCGCGACGGCCGCGGCGCCGTAACGGTAGAAGTCCTGCCGGACGGCCGTCAGCGGCGGCGCGCAGTAGGCCGCCAGCGCGATGTCGTCGACGCTCACGATGGACACGTCCTCGGGCACCGAACGGCCTCGCTCACGCAGCGCGCGGATCACCCCGAAGGCCATCTCGTCGCTGGCCACAAAGACCGCGGTGACCTCCGGGATCCTGGCCAGGATCTGCCCCTGGCGACCCGGAGTCGGGCGACCAGTCGCCCTCCAGGGGCGGCGGTGCCTCGATCCCGGCCGCGTCCAGAGCCTCCTGCCAGCCCTGCCTGCGCTGGCGCGCCTCGATCCACTCGTCCGGTCCCGAGACGTGCCACACCTGACGATGGCCCAGGTCAAGCAGGTGCTGCGTGGCCACGCGGCCCGCCTCCCGCTGGTCGATCCCGAGCACCCGGGCGCCCGCCGTCCGCGAGCCGTCGAGGGTGACAGTCGGGATCTCCCGGGTGATGTCCTCCATCTTCCGCGTCACCGAGATGAGCGGGACAGCGATCACAAAACCGTCGACGCCCTGGTCGGCCAGCTTGGACAGCGACCGCTCCATCAGGCCGACGTCCAGCGCGGAGATGGTCGCGATGCTCACCGCGTACCCGGCCGCGCCGGCCGCCGCCTCGACACCGGCGGTGACCGCCGAGCGCGAGTAGTAGCCGCCGGAGGCCAGCAGCACCAGCCCGATGGTGCGGCTGCGCCCCGAAGAGAGCGCCCTGGCCGCACTGTTGAACCGGTAGCCGACCTGTTCCACGGCCACCTGTACGCGCCTGCTGGTCTCCGGGTTGACGTTCGGCGAGCCACGCAGTGCGCGCGAAACCGTCTGTGCCGACACCCCGGCGATCCGGGCCACATCGGCCATGCTCGGCTGTCTCTTCGCGCCGTCCTCGTTCATGACGCTCCCCTCCTGCAGCGGGTCCGCGACGCCGTGTCCTTGATCCTAGCGCACTTGTTACTCATGTCATCGATAACATACGCTCCCATCGTGACTCAGCCGCCCATGACACAGATCCCTCCGGTGCAGACCGCGGCCGACGCGGCGCACGGCGCCGCCACCAGCACGCTCACCTGGCGCGAGGGCCGCATGTACCGCAACGGCGTCCCCCACCGCATCCTGTCCGGGGCGCTGCACTACTTCCGCGTGCACCCCGACCTCTGGCGCGACCGGATACGCCGCCTCGCCGACCTGGGACTCAACACGGTCGACACCTATGTGGCCTGGAACTTCCACCAGCCCCGCGAGGAGGACGCGCCGCGCTTCGACGGCTGGCGGGACCTCGAACGGTTCATTCGCACGGTGGGCGAGGAGGGCCTCGACGTCATCGTCCGGCCCGGCCCGTACATCTGCGCGGAGTGGTCCAACGGCGGCCTGCCGAGCTGGCTCACCGGCCGGGACGTCGCCCTGCGCAGCTCGGACCCGGCGTTCACCTCGGCCGTCGGCCGCTGGTTCGACGAGCTGGTCCCCCGCATCGCCGCGCTCCAGACCTGCGAGGGCGGCCCGGTCGTGGCGGTGCAGGTGGAGAACGAGTTCGGCAGCTACGGCGACGACCATGCCTATCTGCGCTGGAACCGCGACTCCCTGGCCGGTCGCGGCATCCGGGAACTGCTGTTCACCGCCGACGGCCCCACCGAACTCATGCTGGACGGCGGCACCCTGCCCGGAACCCTCATGGCGGCCACCCTGGGCTCAAGGCCGGAGGCCGCCCGCAGACTCCTCGCGGCACGGCGACCGGACGAACCCTTTGTGGTGGCCGAGTTCTGGAACGGCTGGTTCGACCACTGGGGCAAGCGGCACCACGTCCGCGGGGTGGAGAGCGCGGTGAGCACCCTCCGCGGCATCATCGCCGACGGCGGCAGCGTGAGCATCTACATGGCGCACGGCGGCACCAACTTCGGACTGTGGGCGGGAGCCAACGAGAGCGAGGGCCGGCTCGAGCCCGTCGTGACGAGCTACGACTCCGATGCGCCGATCGCCGAGGACGGCAGCCTCACCGCCAAGTTCTTCGCCATGCGCGACGTGCTCGGCGCCCAGGAACCGCTTCGCTCGCCCGAGCGGTTGCCCACCCTCCCGCCGACCCGCGTCCCGCTCGTCCACCGCACCGACCTGCTCGCCGGCCTCCGCGCCGTCCCGGCCCCGACCTCGACCGCACCGCTCCCCGCCTCCTTCGAACAGCTGGGGCTGGACGCCGGAATGGTCCTGCACACCGCGCACCCGCGCATCCCCGCGGGCGAGCACCGGCTGGTCCTGACCGACGTACGCGACCGGGCGCTGGTCTTCGCCGACGGAACCCTCCTCGGCATTGCCGATTCCGGTTCACCGGAACTCCCCGTACGGGGAACCGGCGACGTCGTGCGGCTGGAGGTCCTGGTCGAGAACGTCGGCCGGGTGAACTACGGGCCCACTATCGGCCGGCACAAGGGCCTGCTCGGTCCCGTCCTCATCGACCGGCGCATGGTGCAGGGCTGGGACAGCATGCCGGTCGCGCTCCAGGAGTGGTCCGCCGCGGAACTGGCCGAAGCGGCCGCCGCCGGTCCCGCGACCACGCACACCGGGTTCGCCGTCGCGAAGCTCCACGTCGACACACCCGCGGACACCTTCCTCGCGCTGCCGGAATCAGGCCGCGGCCTCGTCTGGGTCAACGGGTTCCTGCTCGGCCGCCACTGGGAGATCGGGCCGCAGGTCACGCTGTACTGCCCGGCGCCGCTGCTGCACGCCGGCGAGAACACCGTGACGGTCCTGGAGTTGGAACGGCTCGGCGGAGTACTGGAGTTGCGGGACCGTCCGGAACTGGGACCGCCGGAGGAGTACATCGAGGAGTTCGACTGACCGGGCCCGCACCATGCCGGGAGGGCCGCCCCGCGACGGCCTTCCACGGCGCGGCCCCGGCAGGCTGCGGATGACCACGGCGACGGGCTGACGGGACGGCGGCAGGCCCGGCGCATGTCCAGGTCAGGGGTGAGCAGTCGGGGGTGAGCAGTCAGGGGTGAGCAGTCGGCACCCCGCGGCCGGACCGGCGCCGCGGCCCCCGGTCTCCCGGCAGCGGAGGGACGGACGGCATGTCCGCGGCCCGGGGCCGAGCCCCGGGCCGCTGCGACGTGTCCTACTTGCTCACGGCGAAGCGCATCAGCGCGGGCTCGTCCCCCTGCTTGATCTTCCCGGTCTCGTTGATCACCTGGAGCTTCCAGCTCGCGCCGTGACGTATCGCCTTGGCCACCGCACAGCCGTTGTCCGTGCTCAGCAGGCTCGGCCAGATGTCAGCCACCTGCTGGGTGCTGCCGCCGGTCGCGTCGTACACCTTGAAACTGACGTTCCGTGCCTTCTGGAAGCTGCTGCCCCGCTTGAACGCGGCAGCGATGAACACGATCGCCGTGATGTTGGACGGCACCCGGCCGAACTCGACGGTCACCGTCTCGTCGTCGCCGTCCCCGTGGCCGGTCTGGTTGTCGCCGCTGTGCACCAACGAGCCGTTGCCCAGCGGATCCAGGGAGTCGAGCCCGGCCAGCCGCACCGGGTCTGCACCCTGCATCGCGATGGCGATCAGGTCGAGGTCGGTACCGCTCTTCCGGCGGATCTTGCCCATCAGGCCGCCGCTGGTACCGGCGGTGGGATCCCAGGACACCCCGATGGACAGATGCGTCACCCCGTCCAGATCCGCAGGGCCGTCTTCCTTCGTGAGCGTGATCATGCGTGGTCCTCCCGGAGATGCGACTGCGACAGATGAAGTGTGCCCCTCCCCCTCGGCGCTCAGCCCGGCAGGTCCGCACATCCGCGACGGCCGGGTGGGTCCCGACCGTCGAATCCGCCTGGCAGACGCGGCCCCTGGAACCGGACGGCGGCCGGGCGCGTTGGGCCGGGGAGGGGCGCACGCCGGGGGAATGCAACGCTACGCTCAGGCCGGGACCGTTCGGAAGTGGAGGGCACACGATGGCCGACGACTCGGGATGGCGGGAGTGGGACGAGCGGGTGGCACAGGATCTGCGGACCGATGTACCGCACCCGGCCCGCATGTACGACTACTACCTGGGCGGGAAGGACAACTTCCCGGCGGACCGCGAGGCGGCGGAGGCTGTCATCAAGGCGTATCCGCCGTCCCGGGCGACTGCCCGGGCGAATCGGGACTTCCTCGGCCGGGCGGTGCGCTTCACCGCCGACGACCTGGGCATCCGGCAGTTCCTCGATGTGGGTACGGGCATCCCGACGCAGGGCAACACCAACGCGGTCGCGCATGAGGTCGCCCCGGACGCCCGCGTGCTGTACGTCGACAACGACCCGATCGTCCTCACCCACGCCAGGGCGCTGCTCGCACACGGCGACGAAGGGCAGCGGACCCAGGTGATGCTGGGGGATCTGCGGGATCCCGCGGCGGTGCTCGCGGAGGCCGGGAAGATCCTCGACCTCGGGCAGCCGGTGGCGCTGATGCTGGTGGCGATCCTTCACTTCCTGCGTGACCAGGAGAAGCCCGGGGACATCGTGCGGCTGTTGATGTCGGAGCTGCCGGCAGGGTCGGCGCTGGTGCTGTCGCACGCCACGACGGACTTTGCCTCGCGCGAGGCGATCACGGAGGGGAAGCAGATCTACGACCAGGCATCGGCGCCCTTTGTGCCCCGCAGCGGGGCGGACGTGATGGACCTCTTCGCGGGCCTGGACCTGGTGGAACCGGGGCTGGTGCAGGCGCCGTTCTGGCGGCCGGACGGCGAGCCGCCGGCGCACGCCAAGGAGATCTCCTTGTACGGCGCGGTCGGCGTCAAGCGCTGACGGGGTGCGGCGCGGCAAGGCCTTGCCCTCTGGTCACGGCCGACGCGGCATCCCCATGCGCGGAGAATTCCTGCAACTCGTCTGCGGCCGCTGCGGGTGGGCAGCTGGCCGAACGAAGCGGAACCGTTTCCCGACGGTGGAGCTCCTGCGGTGTCCGGGACCGCCGGTCCCGGGCCACGGGCCGTACACTCGGGCGTTCGGTCCGGAGGGGGAACGGTGCGGGATCCATTGGTGTGGCAGGCCGGGGACGGCCCCATGGCCGAGTGGCTGGAGTGGGCCGACGCACAGCTGATCGGGCCGCAGTCCGGCGGGTATTCCGTCTGGGGGGACCTGCGGTGGCCTGATCAGCCGTACGGAGTGGTGCTCCGCAGCGGGCTCACCCCGGCAGGTGTGGCGGACCTGCTCACCGCCGAGCGGGTCGACGGGCTGTACGTACGGACCAGCGGCGGTGCTCGGCTGGACGAACCGAGCGTGGAGATCGCCCCGCTGGCCGAACCGGACACCCGGCCCGGCGGCCACGGTACGCGCATCCTGCTCGCCAGGGCGTCCGGTGCCCCCGCAGGAGCCGTCCCGGTCACAGCTCGCGTCCGGACACCGGCTGACCTCTGCTCCTGGCTGCGGCGGCTGTCACCGCTGCTGCCCGGCGGTACGGGGGCGGCCGACTGGCCGGTCGGGACGCTGGCTGCGCCCCTCGCTGCGACCTTCCACCACCGCAGGGACGACATTCTGCTGGTCCTTCAGCCGCTGGAGCAGGCCGAACAATTCGGCGCCAACGCCTCCGCCCAGCTGCTGGTCCGCTGCTCGCGCGCGGATGTGGCCCGCCACGCGGCCGCGCTGGGGTCCCGGGCCGTGCTGGAAGCGCGCCCGACCGCGAACATGCACGAACTCCACAGGTGGCTGGGCGAGTTGTGCGAGGCGTGGGGCAGCGCACCACTGCCGGGGATGGGCATGTGGGCGGGCGCTTCCCCGCTGCCCGGCGGCACCAGGGCGAGTGTCCACCGGATCGAGGAGGGCGCAGCGGAACTGGTGCTCTGCCGAAAGGGGCGGTCGGAGTTGACGGTGCGCGGACCACTGGCGGATGTGGCCCACTGGGCCGGCCCGCTGCTGGACCCCGGCTTGCACGACCAGGTCGCGGCGACCTCCCGCCGACGGGTCGCGGGCTGGCTGAAGCGAACCGAGCAGGCGGTCTTCGGGACGTCCGCCGCCTGGACCGTCGAGCAGGCGCAGGACCCCTTGCCGTCCGCCGAACTCGCGGCCTGGCTCAGCAGCCACCACTCGGACTGCCGGATCGCCGTCTCCGGCGTCGCCGACGGGGCGGTCACCCTGATCGGCACCCGGAGCACCCCCGGAGCCGTCGCTGTCACCGGCCGCCGGGCGACCGCACCGCAGTAGGCACGGCGGGACGGACGTGACGAGCCAGGCGCATTCGGCGTCGAGGGCCGCTGCGAGCTCGTCAAGGGTCCGACCGGGCCATGGCGGCAGCGGCGCGTCGTGCAGCGTCCCTGCGGCGGCACCCGCCGCGGCCCACGCCGCCGGCGACGCGGTCGACGGCTCGCCGAGGCGGGCGGGTGCCGTACCCGGGAGGGCTGCGAGCACGAGGACGAGCGGCTTCCGCCACAGAACCTCCGGAGTCGGGATCGGCGCCATGGCCATCGCCTCGACCTCGACGTCGGTGCGCGTTTGATCCGCGTCGATCACCAGAAACACGTCGCCGACGCGCGGCGTCGCGCACTCGTGATGGCCGACAACAACCTCGGCCTCCTCCACGTCGACCATTACCGCGGGACGACCGCCGATGTCGGCGGGGTTTATCCCGGGCGATTACAGGGGCCTCGGGCGGTGGCGGCAGGGTCCCGGCTCCCGGCCTTCCCCCACGTGTTTCCGGCGTCCGCGGGGCCGCCCACGGGGTCATTGACGGATCAGCGACGGATGTCCGGCGGTCCGTCGACTGCCTGGCCAAGTGCCCTGCGGAGCCAGGACCACAGCGGCCTTCCCGGAAGCGCCGGGCGTCCCGCGGAACGAGCGGCTGGAGACCGGGATTGTGCACCGGGCCAGCCGAATGACGGGCCTGAACACCGTGATCGGACGGCTGAGCGTCCAGTTCGGAAGTACCGCCCCCGACGAGGTCACCCAGCCAATGACCGGGGCCCGCCACCGGGCCGACGCTGCCCGACACCAGCGAGAAGCACGGACAACAGCACCGACGACGCCACATCGTCCCGATGGTTCCTGCGCCCTGTGCCACCCAGGTTCTCGCAGGTGAGCCCGTATTCAACCGCCTCCCGTGACGCAAACCACAGGCCGCCCGATCCCGCCGGCGCCGAGTGATTCTTACCCGATCCGGGGAATCTTTCCCAACATGCCTGCGGTTCAGCAAACTTGTACTCGATCATTGCCCTCGAGGGCTCCTGCTGCGACGATCGTCGACCACGCATTGACCCATATCGAACCTCGGTGTCCCCCCGGAAGTGTGCAAGTGAGAAACTGAACCGCACGCGACCCCACGTATGCCAGAAGAAGGAGAGAGAGTGCGCCTCACCATCGACTCGAAGACCGATCCCATCGAGAAGGTCCTCCAAGCCCTCAGCGCCCTGTACGGCCGCGACCTGGTTGCGGCGGCCGAGGAGGCGGCACCCGCGCAGCCCGAGGCCGCGCAGACCGCAGTTCTGGATCTGGAGGTGCGTCAGCCGGCGGCGGAGCAGCCCACCGAGGTTGTGGAGACCCCGGCCGAGGAAACCGCGCCGAGCGTGGAAACCGCTCCGGTTGTCGAGAAGACCGCTGCGCCGGCCGCGAAGCGCCCCGCGCGGAAGGCCCCTGCAAAGCGGACCGCTCGGGTGACGAAGGCTGCCGCCAGGAAGACGGCACCGGCCAAGAAGGCCACCGCCGAGAAGGCCGCCCCGGTCGAGAAGACCGCCCCCGAGAAGGCCACTCCGGCCAAGAAGGCGACCGCCGAAAAGGCCACCCCGGCCAAGAAGGCCACCGCCGAGAAGTCGGCCCCGGCCAAGAAGGCCACCGCCGAGAAGGCGACCCCCGAGAAGGCCACCGCCGAGAAGGCGACCCCCGAGAAGGCCGCCGCGGACAAGGCGCCTGCCGCCAAGAAGACCGTCGCCCAGAAGACCGTCAGCGCAACCGAGAAGGGCCTGCCCACCCCGGCCGAGGTGCGGGCCTGGGCCACGGCCAAGGGCATCCCCGTGAACGCCCGAGGCACCATCCCCGTGCACGTCCGCGACGCCTTCGCAAAGGCCCACGCCTGAGAGGCGGCCTCGGGATCGAGGGCTTCGGCACAGCAGGGATGTGCCAGTCCCGGCCTGCCGGCCGAGCCCTGCGCTCCGGGCCGCGGTCGGCTTGGCACAGGCCACCGAGGCGGCCATGGCCTGCCTTGTCGCTGCGCGGATCGGCCGGTCCGATCCGCGACGGCGACCTGTGATGCTCCCGCGACGGCGGTCGGCCCCGCCTGCCTCAGCGCAGGCGGGGGCCGCCGTGCCGACTGCTCCCGTAAGGCCTGACGCCTGCTCGTCCTCCCTGGCTTGCTGCCGGGCGGAGCGAGGGTGCTCGTGCCCTGGAGCCTGTCGGTCGCCTGCGCTGCCGACCCCAGAGGGAAGAGGAGCACGCGCTCGCGCCCCCGTGGACGCGTGACACCCGCCCGCGAGGCACCGGCCCGTCACCCCGTTGACCCGCCCGGGCCTGACGCCGTGGGAGGCCTGCGGTCGGGGCGAGACAGACAGAGCGAAGCGGCCTCCACTCTCCAGAACCGGAGACCGGAGGCCGCTTCGACGGGGTTCTGCGTCAGGCGTCGGCGAGCTCTCGGACACCCTCGGCGGACGCGCTCTCGGAGGAGGACAGCTCCTCGGCGTCCTCCAGGTCGCGCGGGTTGTTGAATGCGTCGAGGTCCAGGATCTTCTCGCGCGACGCAACCAGTACCGGCGTCAGAACCTGCCCGGCAACGTTCGTTGCGGTGCGCATCATGTCCAGGATCGGGTCGATCGCAAGCAGCAGTCCAACGCCTTCAAGCGGCAGACCGACGGTGCTGAGGGTCAGCGTCAGCATCACGATGGCACCGGTGAGGCCCGCGGTGGCGGCCGAGCCGATCACCGAGACGAAGGCGATCAGCACGTAGTCGCCGATCCCCAGGTGCACGTGGTAGACCTCCGCCACAAAGATCGCGGCCAGGGCCGGGTAGACCGCGGCGCACCCGTCCATCTTCGTGGTGGCGCCGAACGGCACTGCGAACGACGCATAGTCGCTGGGCACGCCGAGCCGCTGGGTCACACGCTGGGTCAGCGGCATGGTGCCCACCGAGGAACGGGAGACGAAGCCGAGCTGGATGGCCGGCCATGCACCCTTGAAGTAGTTGATCGGGTTGACCTTGCCGACCAGCACGAGCAGCAGCGGGTACACCACGAACATCACCAGGGCGCAGCCCACGTAGACATCGACGGTGAAAGTGCCGAGCGGCTTGAGCAGGTCCCAGCCGTACGTGGCGACCGACTTGCCGATCAGCCCGAGGGTGCCCAGCGGCGCGAGCCGGATGACCCACCACAGCGCCTTCTGGACGACCTCCAGCACGACCTTGGAGAAGTCGATCAGCGGGTCGGCCTTCGGCCCGACGGCGAGGCACGCCGCGCCGACCACCACGGCGAGGAACACGATCTGCAGCACGTTGGGCGTGCTGAACGCCTCGACGATGTTGGTGGGGATGATCCCGGTGAGGAAGTCGATCCAACTGCCCTTGTGCAGTTCGTCGGGCAGCGCGGCTGCGGTCAGGTGGACGCCGTCACCGGGCTGGGTGATCAGGCCGAGCAGCAGTCCGATGGTGACCGCGATCAGCGATGTGATGCAGAACCAGAGCAGCGTGCGCAGTGCCAGCCGGGCAGCGTTGGTGACGTTGCGCAGGTTGGCGACACTGACCAGCACGGCGGTGAACACCAGCGGCGGAACGGCCAGCTTGAGCAGCTGGACGAAGGTGCCGCCGATCCGGGTGAGCGTCTCGGTCAGCCAGTTGACGTCGGCGTCGCGGGCGATCAGACCGAGGACGACGCCGAGGACCAGACCCGCGAGGATCTGGGACCAGAATGGGAATCTCTTGAGCGAGGCGGGCAAGGGGAACTCCTGGAACAGCCGGACGCGGCCGGGCACCGGGGGACGGGGTGGACCGGCACGGTCGGGCGACTGCCGCACGCTCGACAGCGGGACAGCAGCGGGAAGCGGGCGACCGGGCCGGGGTGGTGAAGCGTCGGCGCGAAGTGCCGGGACGAGTCCCGGCAACCTGGGCACGCCGCACACAGCAGGTTGCGCACGGCGGGAACGGACGTCACTGTCCGACGCGGGTCACTGCGCTACACAGGTCGCCGTTGCAGTGGCACAGGTCAACATGCAGGCGTGCGACGAGCGGGGGCTCCCCCGTCGGCCACGCCCGGAAGACTCTGTATGCACTGCACATGAGCAGGAAGATAATCCAGCAATCATGAAAGGACAAGCCCAGGCCAAGAGCGAAAGCAGACAATCGCCTGCAACAGTGGACTCTGACCGCTTAAAGCTGAATATCCAGCGGCTGGGGTGATTTGACCCCGAATCGTCTGGGCTCCGGATCCACTGCACCCAGCAGGAGGCTCCCGCTGGGAGCGTCCGTATCGACGACGTCATCGACCCCACCGCGGACCTGGCCCGGCATTGTCGACCCAGCCGGTCCCACCCCGGGGTCCGGAACGCCGTCGACTCGGCGGCCGCTATGACATGACGTCAATTTGACGTCGTGGCAAGGCTTCTGGCATCTCACGCCGAAGATCGGATGAGGAGGCGCAAGCGGATCCGGGGGCCCTGACCGACGGACCGTGGACGCTGATCGAGCCGGAACGGCGGACGGACCGCACCGGGGCAGCGGGTCCTGTCCGGGGTGAAAGGCCGAGCGCCGCACCGGGTTCTGAGGAAGGGTAGGCGCCCGGGCCGCCTCAGCAGCAGCCCGAGCGCCTCGCGGCACTCTCCCGGAGGCCCGCCCGGGCGACGCCGTTCGGCTGCCGCGCTGCTGCGGAGCAGCGGCCGGCGTCCGGGCAGATGCAGTCAGGAGCAGATCGGAGCGCCTGCAGCTGCGCACGCGACCGGCCCGGTGGTCAGCACCGGGCCGATCGCTGAGGCGACCCCGGCGGCCCTTTCATGCACTCACCGACGGTCACCCGCCGGTGCAGACATGCACTCCGCTCGAATAGCCGCCGGCTCCCTGGGCGGGGGTGTTGATGAAGTGGTCATAGACGAACCCGACCTTCCCCGCCAGGTAGATCTCGTCCCATGTGGTGCTGTACTGCCAGCTGAAATAGCCGCCGTCCCCGACATCGGTGCTTCCGTGGACGGTCTGGCAGATCAGTGACACCGTATTGGTCCCGGGCGTCAGGGTGGCGATGGTCGCCGCGCTCACTGATGGCGAAGCCTGCACGGCCAGGGTGCCGTCGGTCTCTCCCCACAGGATGCTGTAGCTGGTGGTCGGGGGCGGCGCCACACTGGCGTCGGCCTGACCTGCCTGCAGCGCCAGGAGGGCGGTCGCTGCCGCGACAACGCCGACTCGCGCGAGAGTACTGGTCCGCATCGGACATATCTCCCTTCAGGAGAGGCGCGGTTGTCCACGCGCCGTTGCCCACCGCAGGGGCAACCGGCGAGTGCGCCGGCCTCGTGGGAACCGGAGTGACGGAACGTCGGCGGACGGGCACGGCGTGCATGCCGTCAGCCCTGGTGCCACTCCGTTCTAGCCCGCCCAGGGTCTGGAAATCCGCGGCGCGAACAATCACGATGTACTGCGAACATCACGATCAGCGACCAGGTACAGGAGAGCGGCTTGGGACGATCCGAGATGCCGGTCGACCCGGACGCGGGCCCATTGCAGCGCTTCGCCCACGACCTTCAAATTCTGCGTCGCAGCGCCGGGGAACCGCCTTATCGCGCCATGGCCAGACAAACGTCCGTCTCCTACACGGCATTGTCCGAGGCGGCAAAAGGGCGCCGCCTCCCCACTCTCGCCACCACCCTGGGCTTTGTACGCGCCTGCGGGGCGGACAAGGCAGCCGAGGATGCCTGGCGGCTGCGGTGGGAGGACCTGCGCTTACAACTGCTCACGCACGCAAGCGGTCAGACGCCGGAGGCCGACGAGGAAACCGCCCCACCCATGCCGCCTCCTGAGCGCGAGGGCGTCGCAGAATTACCCCACAACGGGAACGCACCCTCGGCCCGCCCGGGAGGACGCCGCCGGTTCCTCTTCAACATCTCCGTCCTGATCCTCGCCGTCGCCGCATCTGTCATCGCCACGCTGGCCTTCGTGAGCAGGCCGTCACCGGCCGGCCGGACCTTCCAGGACGGCCGCGATCCCTACGCGGCCGGATGCGGCCACGATCAGCACCCCCTGGAGCGGCAGCCCATCTACCGCGCCGACGGCCGCGCATACGGGACGCTGGTGCTGTCTACTCGGACTCCTGCTCCGCCGCCTGGGGCTATGTTCTCGGCCCCAACTCGCCGCAGTGGCGGGTCTTTGTCCGCGCCCAGCGCGTCGATGACAACCGCAAGGCCGACTCCAGCTTCAAGGGCGAGGCCCGCTCCAACTCATGGGGAGACGCACTCAGCACCACCGTTGGATGCGTCCGGGCAGAGGCCTGGATCGACAGCGGCCCCAAAGCCGTCACCAGCTGCTGGCGCCCCTGAGCGCCCGGACTCCGCCCGGGATCTCCGTGAGGTGAGTGCAGGGCCGCAGCAGGCGATGGTGACGATCTGTCAGCTGGAGGGGCTTATGGCCGTCGCACCCCCTTCCGCACAACGTGACCCGACAGCCGCGCACCCTGCCGCCTGCACTGATCGGCAGCAACGCGGTGAAGGACGCGGCCCCGCCCTGTGCACGCGGGACGTCGCTGCTGCGGCGCCGACGGGTCCGGTACACCCCGACACAGCCGAACGATTCCGGTCCGCCGGCCACTCCCGTCCGGCGCCTCGGCAACGGGCGACCAGATGTCGGGCATGGTACGATTCCAGTGGGTTTGTTTTTCGAACTCACTGTGGTCGGCATCGACGGCACGCGCATGGCAGTTCCGGAGGCATTCGATGAACCACAAGCACGCCGGAGCCGGCCCGCACCTTGTGACAATCTTCGTCTTCCCCGGGGTCCGGCTGCTGGATGTGACCGGCCCCATCGAGGTGTTCACCGCAGCGAACGACTTCGGCGGCAACTACCGGCTGACCTTGGTGTCCGCCGACGGCAACGAGGTGACGACGTCCTCGGGCACCCGGCTGAGCGTCGACATGCCGGTCGCGGACGCACAGGGGACCAGCGACGTCCTGGTGATCCCGGGGGGTCCCGACTGGGACCGGGCAATCAAGGACGACGCGCTGCTGGACATCGTCCGAAAACTGGACGCAGACTCCCGCTGCACCGCCTCCGTCTGCACCGGCGCCTTTCTGCTGGCCGCAGCAGGTCTTCTGGACGGCCGGCGCGCCGCCACCCACTGGCGCTACTCACAGCAACTCGCCCTCCGTTTCCCGGCCGTCCAGGTCGAGGCGGACGCGATCTTCGTCCAGGACGGCAAGGTGATGACCTCGGCCGGAGTCAGCGCCGGCATCGACCTCTCGCTGGCCATCGTGGAGGGGCACTACGGGGCCGAAGTCGCCCGCGCGGTGGCCAGGGACCTGGTGGTCTTCATGCAACGGCCCGGCGGCCAGTCCCAGTTCAGCGTTCGCACCCGTGCTCCGCACACCCGGCAGGAGATGCTCCGCCGGGTGCTGGACGCCGTCGCGGAAGACCCCGGCGGCAACCACACACTCTCCGCCATGGCCCGCAGGGCCGGCATCAGCTCCCGCCATGTGACCCGGCTCTTCTGCGAAGAGGTGGGCACGACACCGGCCCGGTATGTGGAGCAGATCCGGCTGGAGGCGGCGCAGGCGATGCTGGAGACCGGCGACGATCCGCTGGCTGTGATCGCCCGCCGTACCGGGTTCGGCTCCCCCGAGTCACTGCGCAGGGCGTTCGTCCGGCATCTCGGGGTCACCCCGGGTGCGTTCCGTGCACGCTTCCGGACCACCGGGGTGGCGGACGCCGACGTACCCTCGAACTCGGAGAGCCCTCGGCCGTCGCAGCCGACCCGGCCGGGTCCCTGAACGGCTCTCGGGGCAGGTGAACTCGGACCGCCCCGGCGACACGGAACGGCACCGGCTGCAGCGAATTCCCCCCAGGCCACGGACCCTGCACACCGCGTCGCACGTCCCCCACTCCGGACATTCGCGCCGACCGACCCACCCCGGCAGCAACCCGCACCGGGAACCCACGAACCGGTTCAGCGCCGCTTCCGGCTCGGCCACGCCCACTTCCGGTCCCCGCCCCCCACTTCCGGTCCGCGACGACCACCGGTCCCCGCCGCCGTGCGCTCAGGCAGGCCGCAGATCTCCCGGCCGACCGGTGAGCTCCACAGGGCTCCGGCCTGCTCACGTCCTCAGGCCCCTGATGTCCTGATGCCGCAGTGGGCGACAACGTCACCCCGCGATCCGCACACCGGCACCGGCCCGGACCCGCCCTCGGGGCTCAGGGTCCAGGCCGGTGCCACCGCCGGCATCAGGCGAAGGCCCGCCGGGCGACGTCCTGCTGTTCAGCGGCGTGACGGCGGGCGGAGCCCACCGCCGGAGCGGAGGCGGCCGGCCGGCTCACGCACTCCACCGGGGCGGGGACCAGACGGTCGACACGAGGACCGACAAAGGTCCACGCGCCCTGGTTGGCCGGCTCCTCCTGAACCCATCGCACCTCAACGCCGGACGGATACCTGGACAGTTCCGCCCGCAGTTCGTCCGCGGGAAACGGGTAGAGGCGTTCCAGCCGCACGATGGCGGTCCGGTCCGCTCCCGACTCGCGCCGCTGCGCGTCCAGGTCGTAGAAGAACTTGCCCGAGCACAGCAGCACCCGCTCGACCCGGGCGGGGTCCGACGTGGCGTCCGCGACCACCGGGCGGAAGGCACCTTCGGAGAACTCCTCCAGCCCGGACGTCGCGGTCTTCAACCGCAGCATGGACTTGGGCGTGAAGACCACCAGTGGCCTGCGCCGCGTGTCCAGGCCTTGCGCCCTGAGCAGGTGAAAGTAGTTGCTCGGCAGCGAGGGGTTGGCGACGGTGACGTTGTCGTCCGCACACAGCTGGAGGAAGCGCTCCATGCGTGCGGAGGAGTGGTCCGGCCCCTGCCCTTCCAAACCGTGCGGCAGCAGCAGCGCGACGCCCGACCGCTGCCCCCATTTCTGCTCGGACGAGGAGATGTACTCGTCGATGACCGTCTGGGCTCCGTTGGCGAAGTCCCCGAACTGCGCTTCCCACAGCACCAGGGCGTCCGGCCTGGCCAGCGAGTAGCCGTATTCGAAGGCGAGCACGGCGAGTTCGGAGAGGAGCGAGTCGTACGCCGCGAAGCGTGCCGCCCCCGGACCGAGCGAGTTCAACGGAGTGTGCTCGCGGCCCGTGTTCCGGTCGGTGAGGACGGCATGGCGCTGACCGAACGTCCCTCGGCGGGAGTCCTGGCCCGCCAGCCGCACCGGCACCCCGTCCAGCAGCAGCGAACCGATCGCCAGTGCTTCCGCGGTGGCCCAGTCGACGTTTCCCGCGTCCAGCATGGCCGCCCGCCGTCGCAGTTGCGGGAGTACACGCGAATGCGCAGTGAAATCCGCCGGCAGGTCGGTCTGTGTGTCCAGGATGCGCCGCAGCGTCGACTCGCCGACCGCTGTGACGGCCCGGTGGACCGGGAGATCCACGGCAACCGCCGCCGGAAGCGACTCGCGGTCGGGCGCGGAGGTCCCGGCGGTCTCGGCGAAGGCCCGGTCGAGTTGGTCCCGGTAGCCCTGCCGGGCACGTTCGACTTCCTGCTCGTCGATGTCGCCGGCACTGCGCAGCGACTCCGCGTACACCTTCCGCACGGACGGCCGCATGGCGATGCGGTCGTACATGGCCGGCTGCGTGATGGAGGGGTCGTCGACCTCGCTGTGCCCGTGGCGCCGGTAGCAGACCAGGTCGATGACGACGTCCTTGTGGAAGGCCAGCCGGTAGTCGAAGGCCAGCCGCGCCACCCGGACGACCGCTTCGGGGTCGTCCCCGTTGACGTGGAAGACGGGGGCCTCGACGGTTCGCGCGACATCGGTCGCATAGAGACTCGACCGGCCCACGGCGGGTCCGGTGGTGAACCCCAGCTGGTTGTTGATGGCCACATGGACCGTGCCGCCGGTGCGATAGCCGGGCAGCTGGGACATGTTCAGCGTTTCGGCGACCACTCCCTGCCCCGCGAGGGCGGCATCACCGTGGACCACGACCGGAAGGACGGAGAACGGCTCACGGGTTCCCTCCGCGACGTCCTGGCGCCCCCGTACGACCCCCTGCGCCACCGGTCCGACGATCTCCAGATGCGAGGGGTTCGCCACCACGGAGACCGCGATCGTGCGACCGTCAGCGGTCCGATAGGTGCCCGCAGCCCCGAGGTGGTACTTCACGTCGCCGGAGCCCTGGGCGGACCGGATGTCGACCGCGTCCTCGAACTCGTCGAAGATCTGGGCGTACGGCTTGCCCACGATGTTGGCGAGGACATTGAGCCTGCCGCGGTGCGCCATCCCGATGACCGCCTCGCGGGTGCCCAGTCGCGCGGCCTGCGCAAGCAGCGCGTCCAGCAGGACGATCGCCGACTCCCCGCCTTCCAGCGAGTAACGCTTCTGCCCCACGTACTTGGTGTGCAGGAACGTCTCGAACGCCTCGGCGGCGCCCAGCCGGTACAGAATCCAGAGCTGCTCGTCGCGTCCGGGCCGGGACTGCGGACCCTCCACCCGCTGCTGGATCCAGAGCCGCTCCTGCTGGTTCTGGATGTGCATGTACTCAAAGCCGGTGGTGCCGCAGTACGAGCCGCGAAGCGTGCCCATCACATCGCCCAGCGTCATGACCTGGCGCCCGGCAAAGCCGTCGACCGGGAACTCCCGCGAGATGTCCACGGTGTCCAGGCCGTGGCCCGACAGCTCCAGCTCCGGATGGCCTGCGGACGGCTCCATCGAGAGCGGATTGGTGACCGCCGCCAGGTGCCCGCGGACCCGGTACGAGTGGATCACGGCCGCCACGCGGACCGCCTTGGCCACAAAGTCGGCGCCCCGCTCGTCCGCTGCCGCTCCGGCGCGCCCGGACACGGCCTCGCGGCTCGGTGCGGATCCCCGGAAGTATTCCCGCCAGACGACATCGACAGAATCGGGATCGCGGAGATACTGCTGCCGGATTTCGTCGACGAGCCACTCGTTGATACCGAATTCCAGCCGGTCCGAGACCGAGGGAGCATGTCCTGATGGTGAAATCACGACGGGAACGCCTTCTTTCCTCTTACGGAGACCATCTCGGCAGCGTGGCCGACCGGTGCAGCCGCCGCCTGGGCCAGGGCGGTCCGCGGTAATGAGGACCGCCGGCCTCGTCAGCACCTCCCAGGCTACGTGGGCCCCTCGCACCGGCGCGCGTGCAAGCGTGCCAGGACTGCGGCAGATCAGGACATCGCCGCCCGGCGTCCACCGCGACGTGCACAGGATCGGAGAATGCCGGGCGCAGGAAACCGAGAGGGAATCGGCCGCTTCATTCCGCGGCATTCTGCGGCATGTCCGGATGCGAGGGTGTCACGTCTTCCCGCAGAGCCGTGGCTGTCGCTCCCGAACGCGTTCCGCATGGTGGCTGCCGCCCGCAGCCGACGAACCCGGGACCGGAGGGCAGGCGTGATTCGAAGCTGCCGTGGTGCCGGTTCCGTGCCACCGATCCGGACCTGGAAGGACCTGCATGACCCCGAACGACTACGCCGACTGCGTCGCCCCTGAGCTGATCGTGATCCCCTGCGGCTCACGCAAGCTGGACCACCCCGCCCGGGCGGCGGAGATGTACATCGGTTCGTACCACCGCGCGTGCCGAAGGGCCGCCGAGGCGCTGCAACCGGACCGGCTGGTGATCCTCTCCGCCCGCTACGGCCTGCTCGACCTCGACGACGAGATCGAGCCCTATGACACTCCGCACGGTGCCGCCGGCGCGGTGACAGCCCGGCTCCTCCAGGACCAGGCCGTGGAGCGCCGCATCGCCGCCCTCGACCCCGTCGTGGTCCTCGGCGGTGCCCGCCATGTCGCGCTCGCCAAGGCGGTGTGGCCGGATGCGCGGACCCCGCTGAGCGGAACGCGGGGCATGGGCGAGCAGTTCGCGCGACTCGCGGCGATGTCGCGATCAGCGGGCTGAGCGGCGAGCGGGCCCCGGGTGCCGACTGCTCCGCGCGGTGGCACTCCGGGGCGCACTCCGGTCCGGGGCGCACTCCTGAAGGAGGGCGCAGCGCCGACCCGGGCCTCGGAGCCGACGGCAGTCGGGCGGAGTGCCGTCGAATCCCGGGTTCGGGCGGCGCCGGCCGTCAGGTCCTGATGTGAGGGCGTCATGGCACTTGTCAGGGTGCGACGGGAACCAAGCGCCGCCATAGGGTCGGAACACCGACACATCGACGGATCAGGCCACGCCCCGCCGGCTGTCGGCATGCGCCGGCCCGTCGGCCGGGAGCGACGGTGATTCCCAAGACCACGAAAGAGGCGTTCTCCGCCGTGACACCCCAACCCGGCAGCACCTGCACCGTCCCGACCGGGGACGGTGTGGACCCGAGGCCCGCCGCCCCTGCCCGTCCCCAGCCGCCCGCGGCGAACAGAACAGCGCCCGCGGCGAACAGAACAGGGCGTGCGGTACTCGGCCCCAGCTGGTTCGCGGCCGTCATGGGCACCGGCATCGTCGGCAACGCTGCGGCCACCCTGCCGCGGAACTTCACCGGCCTGCGGACGGCGGCCACGGTGGTCTGGGCGGCGGCCGCCCTGCTGCTGGTCGTGCTGGCGGCCGGCTACATCCGGCAGCGGGCGCTGCGGCAGCACGCCGCTGATCCGATGCACTCCCAGTTCTTCGGCGCACCTGCCGTGGCGCTACTGACGGTGGGCGCCGGGGCGCTGCTGCTCGGTCGGCGGGTGATCGGGGCGCGGGCGGCACTGGACGTGGACTGGACGCTCTGGCTGCTCGGTACGGCGCTCGGTCTTGCCACGGCCTGCACGGTGCCGTACCTGATGGTCACCCGGCACCGCTTCGCACCGGACGCGGCGTTCGGCGGCTGGCTGATGCCGGTGGTCCCTCCGATGGTGTCGTCCGCGACGGGCGCACTGCTCGTCCCGCACGCACCGGCCGGGCAGCCCCGGCTGGCCCTGCTCCTGGGCTGCTATGCGATGTTCGGGCTCAGCCTGGCGGTGGTACTGCTGGTGCTGGCGATGATCTACAGCCGTCTGGTGCACCATGACGCGCCCACCGGTGCCGTGGTGCCCACGGTGTGGATCGGCCTGGGCGCCCTGGGCCAGGCGGTGACGGCGCTGGGCACGCTCGCCACGGCTGCGCCGAGCGTGCTGCCGGCGCCCTACGCGCGGGGCGCTGCCGTCGTCGCGCTGCTGGGCGGAGTGGGGTTGTGGGGCTTCGCCATGCTGTGGCTGGCGCTCGCAGCGGCGTTGACCGTACGGGAGTTCCGGGCCGGGCTGCCCTTCGCGCCCACCTGGTGGTCCTTCATCTTCCCCCTCGGCGCGTGCGTCACCGGAACCGGCGCCCTCGCGGCCCGGGTCGGCTCGCAGGTGTTCGTCTGGACTGCCGTCGTCCTCTACGCGCTGCTGGTCGCCGCCTGGGTCGCGGTGGCCTGGCGCTCGCTGCACCACGCGGCCGGACACACAGCCGGGACGGGAAGCCGGGGAACAGCCCGTCGTTAGGCGCCGTACCTGCGGACATGAGGGATTCGCGGCCGGCGAACCGCGCGGATCACCGTCGGCTGCCGCGCGCTCCGCGGCGGATCCGCGGATGTGGGCGCCCCGGTGGGCGGGCGTGCCGGACAGCGGTCGCCCGCCCACCGTCCGGACGGAGTCCGGGCCGACCGCAGCGGCGGCCGCTGGGTGGGCGGGCGGCTTGTGCTCGGTTGAGGTGGCTCAGCCGTCGTGCCGTACCGGAAGCGGAGTGCCCCAGCCTTCCGCGTAGAAGGTCTCCGTGAGCGGGCGCCGCTCGCGCGCGGCGGTCTCGCGGGCAAGCAGCTCCGGCGGGAGGAGCTCGGCCGCGGCCAGGGCCCCGATCGCGGTGACGGAGAGCGGCCGGTGGCCGTCCGGCACACCCAGCACGCTGCGCAGCTGCTCGGCCTCGAAGCCCCCCATCTGGTGGGCGTGCAGCCCCAGGGCATGGGCCTGCAGAGCCAGCTGCGCCACCGCGAGGCCGGTGTCGTACGCGGCGTGGTGGTGCGGGGTGCCGTCGGCGTACCGCTCCGCCGCCACTGCCACGACCAGCAGCGAACTGGTCCCTGCCCACAGCTGGTTGCCGGGCTTGAGGCTGTCGAAGATCTGCTTGTACGTGACGTCGCCGCGCCGCCCCACCAGGAAGTGCCACGGCTGCAGGTTGCCCGCGGAGGGCGCCCACCGGGCCGCCTCCAGCAGGGCGATCAACTGCTCGTCGGTGATCGTGTGCGAGGCGTCGAACGAGCGCGGGCTCCAGCGCTCGGCGAGCAGCGGGTGGACGGCCACGGCCGTGTCCGCGGTGCGGGGAGACATACGTGGTGCCTTTCTCCTTGGGGGTGCAGCGATGGTCATGCTGTCAGTTCGCCGACGACCGGAGCGACTCGCCCGCCGATCCTCGACCAGGTGCCCCCGCGCACCCGACCACTCCCCGGCCCAGCTGCGGATCGCCAAGGGTTCGCTCTTCGACACGCTGCGGGATGGCCGCCCACGCACCACCGGAAGGTGAGCAGCAGCGCACCCGCAGTCCCCCGCGGCCGGGCCGCGCCGCCTCTCCGCCCCCGTGCCTCCAGGGTCCGGCCCAGTGGCGCGGGGCCCGGTGGCGCCGGGCCCCGCACACGGCGATGGACGGAAACCCCGGTGGTGGCGACTCCGGCGGGGCCTCGGTTGCCAGGAGCCGCGTGGGGCACAAGAGGGGGTACGTGGTCCCTGCCTCCGGGAGACCTCGGAAGTCCCGGTCGCGCAGAGTGAGGAGATACGCAAGACTGGCCGGGCCGGTAGGCGGAAGGAGCGCCTGCGATGAACGGCGGCGACCGGCCCGAGTGGCCTTCGACAGACGCATGCCAGCCGGACGGTGTGGCATCGAGCCCGAGCGGGCTGATGGACCTCCTCGGCGTCGCGGCGGTGCTGCTGGAGGCCGACGGGCGAATCGACATGTGGAGCCCGGACGCGGAGAAACTGTTCGGCTACACCGCCGACGAGGCGGTCGGGCAGTACGCGGCGCGGCTCCTCCTGCCCCCCGAGCACCGGGACCTGGTCATCGGGCTGTTCGCCGGAGTGCTGGAGACCGGCCGCAGCTGGGCCGGGGCGTTCCCGGTCCGCCGCAAGGACGGGAGCACCCGCCTTGTGGAGTTCCGCAATGTGCGCCTCCTGGACAGCGTCGGCGACTTCTACCTCCTCGGGCTCGCCACGGACCAGACGACGCTGCGGGAGGCCGAGCAGGAGCTGGCGCTGTCGACCCGGCTGATCTCCCAGTCCCCGATCGGGCTGGCCGTCCTCGACAGCGATCTGCAGTATGTGGCCGTCAATCCGGCCCTGGAACGGATGCACCGCATTCCCGTTGAGCACCATCTCGGCCGGCGCCCCCGCGATGTCCTGCCCCTGGTGGGGTTCGGTGACCTGGAGACGCAGATGCGGCAGGTCCTGGAGTCGGGGGTGCCGCTGATCGACCACTACACGGTCGGCCGTACGTCCGCCGATCCGGGCGAGGATCATGCCTGGTCGATGTCGTTCTACCGGCTGGAGGACCATCGCGGGCGTGTGCTGGGCGTCGCCAATGTGGTGCTGGATGTCACCGACCGGCACCGCGCGACTGCGGACGCCGACCGCGCTCGGCGGCGTCTGGCTCTCATCGCTGACGGATCCGCCCGCATCGGCACCACCCTGGAGGTCGAGAGGACGGCCCAGGAACTGGCCGATGTCGTCGTGCCCGAGCTGGCCGACATGGCTGCCGTGGACGGGCTGGACTCCCTGCTGCGGAAGGGCCGTGCGGAGACCGGCGACGCCCCGGCGCTGTTCCGGTCCCTCGCCGTCAAGACCGCCTACCCCACCGATGCCGTACGGGCCATCGTTCCGCCCGGCCAGATCACCGCCTACCACCCCGACCATCCGGCGACCCACTGCATCCGCACCCGCCGTCCGCAGCTGATCGCGCATCTGGACGCCGAAGGACTCGCCCGTATCACCGCGAACCCCGAGGACGCCGCCCTCTTCGCGCAGGCCGGCGTCCACACCGACATGGCGGTCCCCCTGATCGCCCGCGGGAGGACGATCGGGGTGCTCGGTCTCGCCCGCGCCCGCAACCCGGCGCCCTTCGACGAGGACGACGTGGCGCTCGCCGGTGAGCTGGCGTCGCGCGCCGCGGTGTGCATCGACAACGCCCGCCTGCACCAGAGCATCCGCGGCGCCGCCGAGGCGCTGCAGCGGAGCCTGCTCCCGCAACTCCAGCCCTGGCACCCCGGTCTGGCGGTGGCTGCCCGGTACCGGCCCGCGCAGGCCTTCACCGAGGTCGGCGGCGACTGGTACGACGTCATCCCGCTCGACGACGACAAGACCGCCCTGGTGGTCGGCGACGTGATGGGCAGCGGCATCGCCGCCGCCGCCGCCATGGGCCGGCTGCGCACCGCGACCTCCACCCTGGCCGATCTCGACCTCAGCCCGTCCCGGCTGCTCTGCCATCTGGACAAGATCACTCAGGGTATGGAGCCCTACTACGCGACCTGCATCTACGCCGTCTACGACGCACGCCGCGCCCAGTGCCGCATCGCCTCCGCAGGTCACCTGCCTCCCGTCCTGGTGCACGCCGGCGGGGCACCCGAACTGCTCGACCTGCCCACCGGCGCACCCCTCGGGGTCGGCGGGGTCCCCTTCGAGACGGCGACCATCCACCTCGATCCGGGAGACCGGCTGGTCCTCTACACCGACGGGCTGGTCGAAACCCGCCACCAGGCCATCGACGAGCGCCTGGACGCCCTGCTGCACCTCCTGGAGACGCCCGACCACAGCCTGGAGGAGACCTGCGACCGGCTGCTCCGCCGACTGCGCGGCCCTGGCGTCCCCGATGACGTCGCCCTCCTCATCGCCCGGATCGAGCCGCACCATGAATCAGGCCCGGCCGAATCCGGGGCCGAGCCCCCGGCATCCGGCAGATGCCCGGGTGACTGAGTGCCGGTGCCGAGGACGGACCCGGCGGCGGTGTCCGGCCGAACGGGGGGCGGCGCAGGTCCCGCCCCCGATTCGCCGCACCCGTGGATTTGCTCTACATCTGGGAAGAGACAGCCGGTGGCGGTCCGCCCCGAGGAAGGTCTGCCGGCGGACCAGACCAAGAAGGTGGTTCCGGTGGTCCAAGGCAGGTCGACCCCACCTCTGGGAGGACCGGAGGCCGCGATGCTGGACGCCTTGTTCAGCCAGTCCCCCGTGGGGTTGCACCTGCTGGACACCGAGCTGCGGATCGTACGGGTCAACCTCGCGACGCCGTCCTCGCAGGGCGTCCGGGTGGAGGACCTTGTCGGGCACCGCTTCAGCGACGTCTACGACATGGTCGACGCCGAGGGGGCCGAGGAACTGGCGCGCGAGGTCCTGGACAGCGGCGTCCCGCTGCTCCAGCACATCGTACGGACCCGCCGGCTGTCCGAGCCGAAGTGGGAGAACCTCTACGAGGCATCCCTCTTCCGCCTCCAGAGCCCGTCCGGGGAGGTGCTCGGTCTCGCGATGATGGTGGTCGACGTCACCGACCAGGAGAAGGCACGCGCCCGGGTGGGCATCCTGGACGCCGTCCGCGAGCATGTGGGACGGACTCTGGATGTGCTGGCGACCTGCCAGGAACTCGTGGACACCCTCGTCCCGCGCTACGCCGACGTGGCGATCGTCGAGGTGGTGGACGCCGTGATACGCGGGACGACCCCCCGCTCTCCCCGCTTCCCCTGGATGTGCCGCTGCGACGTGCCGCGTTCCGCAGCAGCGGAGGCGCGGACCAGCCCCAGGCGCATCCGCTGGGGGACGTACGCAGCCTCCCTGCGCCGACCCCCTACACCCAGGCGTTGTCCGACCTGCGGCCCCGGACGAGTGCCCTGGGACCCGATCTGCCGTGGCTCGCGGCCGACCCGGCCCGCGCCGAGGCGATCCGCGCATCCGGCTCCCACACGCTCATCACGGCCCCACTGGCCGTGCGGGGCACGGTACTCGGACTGATCAGCCTCTACCGCACCCAGCAGCCGGATCCGTACGACGAGGACGATGTCAAGATCGTGCTCCAGCTGGCCGACCACACCGCGCTCTGCATCGACAACGCCCGCCGTTACACACGGGAGCACACCATCGCCGCCACGGTCCAGCGGCACCTCCTCCCCCGCCGTCCCGCCTCGCACACCGCCCTGGAGACCGCATACCTGCCTCTGTCGCCCGACAACGGAAGGGAGTGGTACGACACCATCGCGCTGTCAGGGGCCCGAACCGCACTGGTCGTCGGCGGCGTCACCGAGAGCGGTATCTACGCCACCGCCCTCATGGGGCAGCTGCGCACAGTCATCCGCTCACTGTCCGCACTCGACCTGGAACCCGAGGACCTCCTCGCGCGCCTCAACGACATCGCCGCGTTCCTGGAAGGCGAACGCGCCGCCATGCCGTCCACCGCTTCCGGGCCCCCCACCGCGCTCTACGCCGCCTGCGCGTACGCCGTCTACGACCCGCTCACCCGCATCTGCACCATCGTCGGAGCCGGTTCCCCCGCCCTCGTCCTCGCCCGCCCCGACGGGACCACCGAATCCCTCGAAGTGCCGTCCGGACCGCTTCTGGGCAGCGCCGACGGAGCACCCTCCGCCATAGCGAGCCACAGAATTCCGGAGGGCGGCCTGCTGATCCTCTCCGCCGCGCCCGTACCGGCCCTGCAACCGCCCAGCGACCCCCCGAACGGCTCCCCCAGCGTCCAGCGCATCCTGTCCCAGGCCCACCGCCCGCTGGAAGACCTGTGCGACGACATCCTGTACGCCCTCTCCAGCCGGGCCCCCGCGAGCGCCGCCGCACTGCTCGCCCGCACGCACTCCTTCCCTCCGCAGTGCGTCGCCGCCTGGCAACTCGAGGACACCCCCGCGTCCGTCGCCACCGCCAGACACCATGCCCGCAGACAGCTCGCCACCTGGGACGTCGAGGAGGAGACGGCACTCAGCACCGAGCTCATCGTCAGCGAGCTGGTCACCAACGCCGTCCGCCACGGCAGCCCACCCCTGGAACTGCGCCTCATCAACGACCGCACGCTCACCTGCGAAGTCCGCGACACCGGCCTTGCCTCGCCCCACCTGCGCCACGCCCATGTGGTCGACGAGGGCGGGCGCGGGCTGTTCATCATCGCCCAACTCGCCGAGGCCTGGGGCACCCGGTACACGGCCGAGGGCAAGACCATCTGGACCGAGCAGGCTCTCCCGCCACCACCCGGCTGACTCTCCGGGCGGGACCTGGTGATGTACCGTTCCGCCACGCCCGTCTGTCCTGCCGGCCCGGCCGGCCGGGCCGGGCGGATCGGCCGCTCCGCCCGCTCCGGCCGCAGGTGTGGCAGTGCGCGGGCCGGACCGCGCCCCTCGGCCGGGGGTTCCGGGCTCCTGTGCCGCGTGCGGGAGTTCATGCTGGGCGGGGCTCGCCGGCGAGGAGATCGGGGGGCGCAATCGACTTTGACTGTTCGTCAGGTAAAAGGCGGCGCACCGAGCGCGGGCCGTGGCTGCCGCCGGGGACGGCGGCCGTTCTCCGACCGGACGGATTCGCAAGCCGCCGAGCCCGGCCGCCTCTCGAAGCGTGCTGCCGACCGGTGGCGGAGCCGCCCGGGGCTGCTTCTGAGGAAGACCCGGCTCGGAGGCCAAGGTTGGCCGGACGATCACGCGAGTGACGGCCACCGATCGGTAGCCCACTCCAGCCAGCCCGACCACCCAGGAGGCGGACCTCCAACCCCATGGCCCTCGAGTTCCGCGACATCGGGCTCCTCGAACAGCGTCCTCCAGTGCACGAGATCTGTCTCGCTCATCGCGAAGGTCTGATCAGGGGTGGTCAACTGGCGATGGGCGACCCGAGCACGTTGGGTCTCATGGTCCACCGGCACATACACAAGCTGAAAGGACGCGCCCACAGACATCACCAACCAGCGGATCGCGGATCTCTCGTCACGAGACCAGCATCCGAAATCCAGGACCACGTTGGTCCCAACCTGAGCGCCTCCAGACCAAGCCAGAGCAGCCGTCCTTCCAGCACATCGCGCTTCCCCTCCGGCTGCGGGTCGCCGAACAGCGGGATCATCCACTCATCCGGCGTCAGCCGCAGAGCGCTGTGCTCCTTGGCCAGCTGCCGGGCTCTCGTGGTCTTTCCGGCCCCTGGCAGGCCGACCGTCAGGAACAACGTCGTCACGCCCAGATCTTGTCACGAAGGCCAAGTGGGAGGACGACTGTTCTCGCTCGCTGAAGCGGGAAGCCACGGAGGTGTCGCGTCAGGGGCACGGACCGAATCCTCGGCATTCATGCCGAGGAGCGCGTCAACTCTCTCCGTCGTGGATCTCGGCGACATAGCCGCCGGGGAACTTCACCACTGCGCTGTCGCGCCCCGCCGCACGACGGGGGCCCCAGAGGACCACCGCCCCGGCCGCCCTGGCCCGGGTGAGCGTGGCCGCCAGGTCTTCCACCTGGTATCCGGTGACTTCCCGCCCGAACGGGTAGGGCAGGTGCCCGTCGGTCACCATGACCAGGGTCCTGCCGAAGGGGGACGAGAGGCTGATCCTGCGGTAGGTCCTGCCGGGCAGGCCGATGGCGCCCGCGTCCGCGTTCCTGTCGTCGGACACCACCGACCCGCCGGTGAACGCCAGATAGGAGCTCAGGAAGGCGTCGGCCGCATCGGCCGGGACATAGACCCGGTTCTCCGGGATCGTCGCAAGCGGCTTGTACGACGGCGCCTTGGTGTGCCAGTAGAGCTGGGTGTTGACTCCGCCGGGGAACTGGATCACCGCGTCCCGGCCGATGGGGTCGGCGAACGGGGCGACCAGGATGTACGCCCCGCTGGCCCGTGCGCGGCGGACACCGGCGTCCAAGCCCTTGACCAGCCAGCCGGTCCTCTCCGCGCCGAACGGGTACGGAATCGGCGTCCGGAAGTCGAAGACCGACAGGGTGCCGACCGGCGAGAAGACGAGTTCGGATGTGGTCTCGCTGGGCGTGGGCGTGACATCGACGACCGAGGCCGCGGTGCTGGTACCGCCGAAGGTGGCCTTCCAGGCGGCGGTGAACGCGGCCGTCATGCCGTGCTCGACATACACATGTGCGGTGTCGTACTGCGGGCCGACCGCGATCTGACTCCGGGTGCCCGCGCCGCGGGGACTTTCCGCGGAGGTGGAGGCCGCGGGGACGACCAACGCCCCGGCGGCCAGTGCCGCGGGGACCAACCAGGCTGGAGCGCGGACTTTCATGGGGAACTCCTCCGGGCCCGGGAGGCCGTCGAACGATTCTTGGTGGGAGCGGCGCTCGGTGCGCGGCGGTCGGTGGTCGTCGTCCTCCGGCGCCGGTGGCGACCCGGCGTCGTTCTCGGCGTGGTCTTCGGCGTGGTCTCCGGCGTGGTCTCCGACGTCCGCGACGGGAGCCCGTTCCCGGCCTCTTCCGGCCCGGCGCCCGGCGCGACGGCGCCCCAACGAGGCTGCGCGGCAGCTGCGCCCGGTCTCTGCGCCGTGGATCCGCACTCTCGCAGAGCGTAAGCACAGGCGTTCGGCGATGCACCCCGAGGCGGCCCGACCGCCCCGGGGCCGTACAGCGAACCGCCCCGCCCAGCCGCTTGCCGGGACATCTGTGACCGTGCGGTCCCGGACCGGCCTCCCGAGCCGCCGAACGACGACGCCCTGCTGCTCGCCCGCCCCCACGGATCCGGCCGGTGGGCAGCTGCCGACCCGGCACCTGCCCATCCGGTGCCGCGGGACATTGCGGTCGAGTGGCACCTCTCAGCGCCAGGACTAGCATCCCATTGGGGACGCTATGCCCGTTTTTGGTATGTCGTGCGCCGATGCTGCGCTCCACGATGCCGATCCGATGTCGACCGGAGGACCGATGGTCTCCTTGCCGAGCGACGCCGCCTTGCCGAGCGACGCCGACGCACTGCAGCGGCCTCCGGATACCCGGCGATCCGCCGGACCACCCGGCACGGCGCGCAGCCGCACGTCCCGGCAGCCGGGTACTCCGGCCGACAGGCGCGGATGCCCCGGCGGAGGCTGCCGGCCCGGCAGGGCGACGCGTCCGCGGTCCGGACCCCTTCCGTCAGGGCGGCTGCGACTGCCCGCCGCCATCGACCCGTCGGCCCGCACCGGGACCGGGCACCCCCGCTGTCCCGGCGCGCACGGTCTGTCCCGTCCTGGACTCCTCGGACAACCGACCGCAGCGGCAGCCGGTTCCGCCGCGGCCGCAACCCCCCGGAGATACACATGATCAACGCCATGCCGGTCGACGGCATCGCCCCGGATCCCAGTGCCCGGGAACCGGCCGACCTGGTCATCCGCAACGGCCGCGTGCACACCGGGGACGCCGCCCGGCCGGCCGCCGCCGCTCTGGCGGTCCGGGACGGCCGTATCGTCGCCGTCGGCGACGACCAGGACATCGCCGGTTTCGTCGGGACCGGCACCCGGGTGGTCGACGCACTCAACCGCAGGGTGATCCCCGGGCTGAACGACTCCCATCTGCATGTCATCCGAGGGGGACTGAACTACCTGCTCGAGTTGCGCTGGGACGGCGTCCCCTCGCTGCGCACGGCCCTGTGGATGCTGCGCGAACAGGCCGGACGGACGCCCAAGGGCCAGTGGGTGCGGGTGGTGGGCGGCTGGACCGGAGAACAGTTCGCCGAACGGCGCCTCCCCACCGTGGCCGAACTGAACGCCGCAGCCCCGGACACCCCCGTCTTCGTACTGCACCTCTACCAGTCGGCCATCCTCAACCGGGCCGCCCTCAAGGCAGCCGGCATCACCAAGGACAGCGTCCCGCCCCCAGGCGGACAGATCGTCCGCGGCCACTCGGGGGAGCCCACCGGACTGCTGCTGGCCGCCCCCGCCGCAAGTCTGCTCTACGCCACCCTCGCCAAAGGGCCGAAGCTGGACGACCAGCAACAGCTCGACTCCACCCGGCACTTCCTCTCCGAACTCAACCGGCTCGGCCTGACCAGCGCCATCGACGCCGGCGGCGGGTTCCAGAACTTCCCCGAGAACTACGGGGCCGTGATGAAACTCGCCGAGCAGGGCCTGCTGAACCTGCGTATCGCCTACCACCTCTTCCCGCAGACCCCCGGCCAGGAACTGGACGACCTGCGGCGGTGGATCGGCATGGTCCGGCCCGGCGACGGCGACGAGTGGCTGCGGCTGAACGGCGCCGGGGAGAACCTCGCCTGGTCGCCAGCCGACTACGAGAACTTCACCGAACCCCGCCCGCTGCGGCCGGAACACGCCGACAGCGAACTGGAGGCGGCGGTGCGCCTGCTGCTCGACAACGGCTGGGGTTTCCGTCTGCACGCCACCTACGACGAGACCATCCGCGCCAACCTCGACGTCTTCGACAAGGTGGCCGCGGACGGCGGCTTCCCCCGCGGGGTCCCCTGGTTCTTCGACCACGCCGAGACGGTGTCCGAGGCCAGCCTCGACCGGATCGCCGCCATGGGCGGCGCCCTGTCGATCCAGAACCGGATGATGTTCCAGGGCAGCGCCTTCGCCGACCGCTACGGCGCGGCCCGGGCGGCCGACACCCCGCCCATCGGCACGATGCGCTCCCGGGGCCTGCTGGTCGCAGCCGGCACCGACGCCACGCGTGTCTCCAGTTACAACCCCTGGCTGTCCCTGGAGTGGCTGCTGCGCGGCCGTACCATCGGCGGCCGCCTCCTGGCGTCCACCGAGAACCGCGTCGACCGGGCCACCGCGCTGCACATGTACACCGCGGCCGGCGCCCGGCTCACCGGGGAGGGCGATGTCAAGGGCGTCCTCAGGGAGGGCTGCTACGCCGACCTCGCCGTGCTGTCGGAGGACTACTTCTCGATCCCCGAGGAGGACATCTCACACATCGAGTCGCTGCTGACCGTCGTCGGCGGGCGCATCGTCCACGCCGCCGGCGAGTTCGAAGGCCTGGCCGCGCCGCTGCCGGCGGTGGAACCGGCCTGGAGCCCGGTGGCCCACTTCGGCGGGTACCACCGCACCATGTTCCCCAGTCCCCCGTCCGGTGTGTACCAGGCGCAGGCGCTGGTCGAAGCCGCCGCCGCGTCCGAGGAGCACCGTCAGTGGCGCATCGTCCGCGGCTTCGCCGACGACGACGGCGCCTCTTCCGCCAACGAGATCTTCGACCCCTGCTTCGTTCTGTGACAGCGCCGCCGCGAGGCCCGCCGGCGAGGCCGGCGAGCCGCAGCGGTGCCGCTCCTCCGCCCGACGTCCCGACCGGAAGGCAGACCACCATGCTGAACACCGCCAAGGCCAAGGCCGACCCCGCCACCTCCCTGCTGAACCCTCAGGACTGCGTCGTGCTGCTGGTGGACCACCAGCCGCAGATGTTCTTCGGCACCACCAGCACCGACCGGGAGGGGATCATCAACTCCGCGATCGGCCTGGCGAAGGCCGCCAAGGTCTTCGATGTGCCGGTCGTCCTCACCACCGTCGCCGCCAAGAGCTTCTCCGGCCCGCTGCTCGCCCCGCTGGCGGAGCTCTTCCCCGGGAACACCCCCATCGACCGCACCACCATGAACTGCTGGGAGGACCAGCGGGTGGTCGACGCCGTCAAGGCGACCGGCCGCACCCGGATCGTGATGGCGGGCCTGTGGACCGAGGTGTGCATCGCGCTCGCCTCGCTGTCCGCACTGGAACAGGGCTACCGGGTCTATGTCGCCACCGACGCCTGCGGTGGCGTGTCGGTCGAGGCCCATGAGAATGCCGTCCGCCGTATGGTGCAGAACGGCATCGTCCCCACCACCTGGCTGACGACCATGCTCGAGTGGCAGCGCGACTGGGGCCGCATCCGGACCTATGACGCCGTCAACAAGGTTGTCCAGGACCACGCCGGAGCGTACGGCCAGGGCGTGGCCTATGCCCACGCGATGGTCCGCGAGCCCGTGGCGGGCTGACCCGGCCCGGCTCCGAGTGCTGTCCGGTGGCGCCGGGGCCCGCGTCCCGCACCGCCTCGCTCGCGGACGCGGGTCGCGATCCCCACCGAGAGGTGCGGGCACAGGTCCCGGCCCGCCATCGGGTACGCAGGCACAGAGCCGTGCTCACCCACCGGCTCTGCGGCCGGGGACCCGCCGTGGATGCACTGCGGTGACGAGCCCGGCGGCGGGTGGAGCCGCGGCTGCGGAGCTACTCGCCGGAGTCAGGGGTCCGCTGCAGTGCCATGGCCATGGCCGCCACGACGACGGCGCTGACCAGCAGCGGCCAGCCGAGGCCGTGGTGGAGCACCAGCAGGGCGCCGACCACTCCCCCGGCGAGCATGGCCACCACCGCGCCGGTGCGGCGCCCGACGCGCGGGTTGGTGCCGCCCGCGAGCGAGGAGTCGAAAGCGAGGCCGGTGACCGTCAGGGTGAGCACAGTGGTGGTCAGGTCGGGGATCGCCAGTTTGCGCACCGTTCCATTGCGCATGCCCATGGCCACCGCCGTCAGCACGATCAGCCAGTAGCGGGCCCCGGACGGGACCGCGAACGCCACGGCCGAGGCCGCCAGCAGCAGCACCGCCTCCACCACGAGCGCCGCACGGACCCACTGGTGACGTGGACGCCGCCCCATGGCCAGCGACAGGCGCCCCGCGGCGATGGCTCCGGTGACAAAGGCACCGAGCGAGACCACGGAGGCGACCAGGGAGAAGCCCGGAGCCCCGGCCACCGCAAAGGCGATGATCACCACATTGCCGGTCATGTTCGCGGTGAAGACATGTCCCAGTCCGAGATAGCTGATCGCGTCGATGAGTCCGCTCACCGCCGTCAGGACGGTGAGTACGGCGGGCAGCGGAACGCCGCGGACCTGCTTCTCTCCCGGGCCCTGGCCGCCCGGATTGCCCCTGTCCACGGTGGAACTCCTCACACGACAGCGATACGCGGCCCGGCCGCCGGACACCGCTGATCCTGCCGGGTGCACCGGCGGATAGGTGGGGAGTGCGACCGGCGCGCGCCCGTGTTGCGGCGCACGGGGGACGCCCGGGGGGCGCCCCAGGCCCGTACTCCGTGATCAACCGGGCCGGGCGTGCCGGGCGGTTCGCGCGGGGCGTGCGGCAGTATGGTTGCCGTGCGCTGTGCCTGTGCTCAGAGGGAGGAGCGGTGCCTCTGCTGACCGGCATCATCGGGGCGCTGATCGTCCTGGGGACCTTCTCGTCCGTGCTGCGCACGCTGGTGATCGCGCGGCCGACCCACTCCAGCTTCACGCGAGTGCTGCACAGAGCGGTGGAGGTCCCTTTCCAGTTCCTCGCGGACCGCTGTCGCACCTTTGAGGCCAAGGACCATGCGCTGACCCCGGTGGCGGCGGTGTCCATCCTGTTCCACCTGGTGGGCTGGCTGGCCGCCTTCTGGGTGGGCTATGCGCTGCTCCAGGCGGCGGTCAGCGGCTTCGGGGCGCTGGACGCACTGCGGGAGACGGGGGTCGCCCTCTTCACGCTCGGCTTCGCCAGCAGCCGTCGTGTGGCGCTGACCGGGGTGGACTTCATTGCGGCCGCGACCGGGCCGATCGTCATCGGGCTCCAGATCGGCTATCTGCCGACGCTGTACAGCGCGTACTCCCGGCGGGAGATCGAGGTGACGATGCTTCAGGCGCGGGCCGGCAGTCCGCCCTGGGGGCCGGAGATCCTGGCCCGCTATGCGCAGGTGGGGCTCACCGACAACCTCAGGGAGCTGTTCGCGAACTGGGAGCGCTGGGCGGCTGAGGTCAGCGAGAGCCACACCAGCTATGTCATCCTCAGCCGCTTCCGGTCGCCACGGCCGGACCGCCACTGGATCGTCTCGCTGCTGTCGGTGATGGACGCCGCCGCCATGCAACTCGCACTCAACCCCGGCCGCGCGCCGGGCGAGGCCCGGCTGGCACTGCGCGCCGGCTTTGTCTGCCTGCGGGACATCGCCGACATCTGGCGTATCGCCTACGACCCCGATCCCTCACCGGACACTCCCATCCGGCTGGCCTATGAGGACTTCGCGGCGGCCGTCGCCCACGCCACCGCGAACGGCTACTCCATCGAACGCACCCCGGAGGAGGCCTGGCCGCAGTTCCGGGGCTGGCGCGTCAACTACGAACAGCTCGCCCAACGCTTCGCCTACCTCCTCGACGTCGTCCCTGCACCCTGGTCCGGCCCACGCCGCACCCTCGCGGAGACGGTCACGCCCGTCACCCCGGTCGACCGCAAACCCGGCGTCCCGCACTGACGTCCCCGCACTGACGGCCCCGCACTGACGGCCCCGGGGGGCCGTCGAGCCGCTCCCGGCTGCAACCACTTCGGCGCAGGCCCGGATGCCGACGCTCACGTCGCCGCAGGAGTGGCGCCGCGCAGCGCCGTGATCCCCTCGTCGAGTGCCGCACGGAGGTGGGTGGACCGGCCGGTGGAGAGCAGGATCGACACCCCGCCCTGGACTCCGGCCAGCAGCGCTGCCGCGGCCCGGTCGACGTCGAGCGAGGCGGCGACATGCCCGGCGGCCTGCATCGCCCGGATCCCGGTCGCCAAGTGCTCCTGCCACTGGCGCAGCAGCTCGATCACGATCGCCCGTGCGCCCGGCGTGTTGCGGCCGATCTGCAGGAACAGCGAACCGAGCGGGCACTGGTCGCCCTGTTCCTCATAGCGCTCGACGACCGTGTCACGCCACTGGTACCAGTCCTCCCATGACTCCAGGCGGCCCAGGTAGGGCTGCTGGTCGCTCAGCACCTGGTCGGCCTCGAACTGCGCGACGGCGAGCAGCAGTTCGTCCTTGCCGTCGGGGAAGTAGTGGAAGAGCTGGCTCTTGCTCGTGCGGGTCCGGGCCAGGATGTCGTCGAGCGTCGCCGCCGCCACGCCCTTCTCCCGCAGCACCTCCGCGGCACCCTGGATGATCCGGCCACGTGTCGCCCGGCCCTTGGCCGTCAACGCTGCACGCATCGTGCGCCTCCCTACTGGACCGGCCAGTCCACCCTAGTCGGATTGGACTTGCAGGTCCATTTTTCGATGTCCACCATCGAGCTCAGAAGTCCTGTGGAAACTGATGGGAGCTGTTCGGATCATGAGCAACCGCCTGGAGCACAAGAGCGCCCTGGTGACCGGCGCCACCAGCAACATCGGCCGTGCGATCGCCCTGGCCTTCGCCGCTGAAGGCGCCCACGTCGCCGTGTCCGGCCGCAGCCGCAAGCGCGGCGAGGAGGTCGTCGCCGCGATTCGCGCCGCGGGGGGCAAGGCCGACTTCCTGCCCGCGGATCTCAACGGCGGCGCCGCGGCCTCCCGCGCCCTCGCCGAGGAGGCTGCCGCCGTCCTGGGCGGGCGCATCGACATCCTGGTCAACAATGCCGGCATCTACCCGAGTCCCACCACGCCCGGCACCGACGAGGAGACGTTCGACCGGATCTACGCGGTCAACGTCAAGGCGCCGTTCTTCCTGACCGCCGCGGTGGCCCCGGCGATGATCGCGGCCGGTGGTGGCACGGTGATCAACCTGGGCTCGTGGATCGCCCGGCTCGGCATCCCGATCGGCGCCGTGTACAGCTCCTCCAAGGGGGCGATGGAGGTGCTGACCCGTGCCTGGGCGGCGGAGTTCGGTCCCCGGGGCGTCCGCGTCAACGCCATCTCCCCCGGCGTGGTCCACACGCCGATCCCGGCCGGGGCCGACGCCCACCCCGGCGACATCATGATGAAGGGCACCCCGGCCGGCACCTTCGGGCTTCCGGAGGCGATCGCCCGGGCAGCGGTCTACCTCGCCTCGGACGAGGCGAGCTTTGTGCACGGCACCGTCCTCGACGTGGACGGCGGACGCACCGGCGTCGCCGTCGTCGCCGCCTGACGCCGAGCCCAAGTACCAGCCTGTGCTGCGGCATCGCCGGCCCGGTGCCGACGGGCCCCCGCGGCACTCGGCCTGGTCCCCGGCGGCGCCACACCCTCGCTGATCGCAAGCGCCGATCGGCCACCACCGGCCGACGCCCGCCCCTCGGTGATCAGGTCACGGCACGGGCGCCGGGCCGGGAAACCCCGGCCCGGCGCCCGTGCCAGGTGCTCACATCAGCCCGCCGGTGCGGTGGTCGCTGGAATCCGCCGACGTCATACGACCGTGACCGCCGCCGAGGTGCTGAGGCCGCCCGCAGTCACGGTCACGGTGATCTGCCCGGGGCGCACCCCGGTCAGGGTGGCGGACGTCAGGTCCAGCACGGCCACCGTGGTGGAGCGCCGCCTGGCCGCCTTCACCTCGGACGCGGACTTCGCGACCGCGAGGCCGGACCCGCCCCAGCTGACGCTGGCCGGGAAGCGCAGCGGGAACCGGAGGCCGAACTCGCTTGTGGCGCCCGTGGCGGAGACCGCGGCCGAGGCGCCCACTGCGAGCTGCTGGGGCACGGCGAGAGCGATCCCGTCGATCAGCGGCCGGCTCTCGGCCTGCAGCCAGTCGCGGGTTTCCGGACTGGGCCGGCCGGCCCTTACGCGGGCGGGTCGCGGATCGACGCCGATGTGCATCCAGCCGAAGAACCCGCCCTGGTCGGGAGAGCTGTACGGCGTCTTGCCCACCGCCGGTGTGGTGACCTCCAGCACCCCGTCGGAGCGGGTGACCGCCGCCGTGTGCGCATGGCCGGTGAAGAGCGCGATCGGCTTGCCTGACGTCTCCCGGAAGTCCGCCAGCCACCGTGTGAAGAGGTCGGCCTCCAGCTGGTCCGACAGCTGTGACGCACCGGCCCCGGACGGGTCCTGCAGGGGGTGGTGGAAGGAGACCACCACACCGTTGACCGACGGGTCCTTCGCCGCCTTGGCCAACTCGGACTGCAGCAGCGGAACCTGGTCCCAGTCGGAGGTGCGCATGTCGCCGGTGTGGGAGTCCAGCAGGATGAACCGCGTGCCCTTGTGGTCGAAGACCTGCCGGTTGGGCCGGCCGGTCATGCTGAGGAAGGCGTCCAGTCCTCCGGTCGCCGCCAGCCCGGCCTCGTGGTTGCCCGGTGTCCAGTACACCGGCAGGTCGTCCGGCACATGGTCGCGCAGCAGTCCGTTGGCGAGCTCGAAGTCCGCGGGACTGTTGTTGTCGACGAAGTCGCCGTTGATGAGGACGAAGTCGGGCCTGCTCGCCACGGCCTGCTCCAGCGCCGCCACGGCCTGCCGCCCTGAGAAGGAGTCCAGACCGGCTGCCGCGCTGACGTGCAGGTCGGACAGGACGGCGAAGGTCCACCGGCGATCCGGCAGACCGCCCTGCTCGACCACATAGGGATCCGGCTGGGGAGGTTCCGCGGACCCCGGCTGCTGCCCGACCTGTGCAGCCAGCCCGTCGAACTGCAGTTGGCCGGCGTTCTTGTTGGTCTGCGACGTCTCCGCGATGTAGAGCCGCAGCAGGGTGAGCGGCTCCGAGAAACCGGCGGGGATGTCGCCGACCACCCGCCGCCAGCCCGTCCAGTCGACGGTGGTGGCGAAGGTGAACGGCACATTGGTGGTGCCCTGCGAGAACACCATGGCGCGCAGCCAGTGGTTCCGGCCGTCACCGTTGACCCACAGCGCGAGCTTCCTGGTCCCGGCGGGCAGGGTGATCGGCCCGGAACCGGCCACCGCGTATGCCGCCGAGGTGCTGGACTGCCCGGTGAAGTCATAGGTGAGCCGCAGGGCGTGGTTGTCCGCGGGGGCGCCGGGCCGGTCCGGGGCCGTGACGACCTCGACCGAGGCGGTGCCGCGGGCGGCGACCGCGGTCCAGAGTTCGCCCGGCTCGAACTCGGCGAGCGGGACGTCGACCAGTCCCACCGTCACGGGCAGCTTCGCCGTCACGCCCTGCACCGTCGCCGTGATGGTGGTGGACCTGCCGCCGGCGTCCGCCCTGCCGGTGAGGTCGAAGCCGCCGTCGGCGCCGGCCGATGCGGTGATCACGGTCCGGTCGTAGTCGAGCGTCACATCGCGCGGTGCCACCGCGGCGCTGAATCCGTCCGCGTCGCTCCCGGTGAGCCCGACGCTCACCGTCGCGCCGGGGTCGATGGTGACCGACCGCTGGGTGAACGCCAGCCGGTGCAGCTCGCCGAGGACGCGCAGTCCGTGCTCGCCGGCGGCGGAGCCGGAACGGGCACGCAGCACCCCCGCCCCCGGTCTTCCGGCGCGGAAGACGCCGTCGCTCGCGGTGCCCAGCGAACCCGGCTCGGCCGTCCACGTGACCTGGTGCCCGCCGACCGGCGCCGGCGCCCAGCTCTCGTCGTAGCCGGCGACCGCGATGTCCAGGGTGAGTCCGGGCACCACCCGGTCGGACTGCGGACGCACATCCAGACCCCGCAGGCGCCCCGACCCGGGTCGGGCGAACAGGCCTACGCCGTTGGGCACGGGCCGTTCGCTGCCGTCCGAGGGCGTGTTGACGACGCCGACCCCGGCGTCGCCGGGCCTGCGGGCGACCAGTTCGGTGGAGCCGCCGCCGTCGAGCATGAACGCATCGGTGGCGCCGAGGCGCACCAGGAGTGCGGCCATGTCGTCGAAGCCGAGCCCGGCGGAGAAGTTGGCGGATCCGTCGACGGCGACGAGCAGCAGTCGGTGCCCGCCGTTCAGCCAGCCGATCGCCGTACGGGGTTTGGGCGCGTCATTGCCGGTGTCGGGCGGGAAGTCGATCGCGGTGCCATTCCTGACCAGCACCGACCCGCTGCCGAGAGCCATCCGCAGGGTGGACGCGGCGTCGCTCTGCGGGGCGAAGGCCACGCTCACGGTGTCGCCCGGCCGGGCGGTGGCGAGCTGGGAGGCGGCGGCGCCGCGACCGACCACCACCATTCCGTCGTCCGGTACGCCGGTGTCGGTGAGCTGCCCGTTGACAGCGGTCACCCTGCCGCCGGACACGACCAGTTCGGTGTAGGGGCCCGGGTCCTGGATGAGCGTGCGGTGCCCCGAGCCCCACAGCGGGGTGAATACCGCGATGCCGTCTGCGGGCACCGCGGCGGAGTTGAGTGCGGCGAGGGGACGTGAGGTACCGGCCACCGTCACCGCACCTGTGATCACCAGGTCGGCGAGCCGGGCGACCCGGTCCGCGCCGACGGCTGCGACGGTGGCGGGCCGGCTGGTGCCCTTGCGCAGCCGGCCGTCCTGGATCTCCGGCCCCTCGGCTGCGAAGGTCTCCGTGATGTCGAAGTAGTCCCCGTTGACGGCGGCGACGGCATGCTGGGCATCCGTGGCCCGCGCCAGTGGGCGGGCCTCGCTCACCTTGTCGGCGATCAGGTCCACGGTGACCGACTCGGTGCCCAGGTCGGCGTTGAGTACGTGGACCCGCATCCATCCCGTACGGCCGAAGATGTCGAACGAGGTGAGGGCGATCCCGGGTGCCACGGGGCGGTCCACCCGGTTGCTCTCGACCGACTCCCCGGCAACGGCCACCTGGTACTTGGGGGGCCTGTACGCCGTGAACTCCGCCCGGGTGGGGACGCCAGGGGCGGGTGGCCTCCCGGTCTGTCCGGAGCCGGCCAGCGCTCCTGGGGAGGCGACGGCGGTGCCTCCGGTCGCGGCGATCCCGGCGGCCACGGCGCCCACGATGAGCCCGCGACGGGTCAGCTCGGAAGCGCCGCTGTGCTGCATGTCCATGGCGATCAGGCTATCGGTTCGTACCGACGCCGATATGAACCTCAAGGCAACACCGGATGGAGGGAACCGCCGCGGCCACGGCCCCGGCCCGGCGGCCCGCGGTCGGGGCGCCGGTGCAGCGCCCCGCTCCGGAGGGCCGTCCCGGAGCGGGGCGAGGGGCTGCTGGCGTCAGCCGCTGATGCTTCCGGCGCCGGTCTCGATGTGGCCGGTGAACCGCTGCGACCAGCCGGCGTCGGTGTTCACGGTGACGGTGAAGTCGTACCAGCCGTTGGTCAGCGCCACGGCGTTGAAGTAGTCCTGGGTGCTGCCGCCGGCCGGGACGGTGTAGGTCCAGGTGCCGGTGCGGTACTGGTTGGCCGTGATGGTGAAGGTCACCGGGGCGGTGGAGCTGTTGCTCATCCGGAACCAGACCGCCTGCTTGCCCGTGTCCGGGGCGGCGGCGTAGGAGCTGCCGACGGAGACGTCCTTGCCGGCCGTGGTGGCGTTGCCGATGAAGCGCCGCAGAAAGCGGTTGGGGCCGGCCATGGTGATGTCGTACTTGCCGTCGCCGTAGCCGGAGCCGATGTTGAAGTAGTCGGTGCCGGTCCCGCCGGCGTCGATGGTGTACTGCCAGGGGACCCTGCTGCGATAGGCGTTGGGATGGATCGACAGGTGCACGGCGTTGGTCGCCGGTGTGCCCTGGTTGGCCATCTGGAACCAGGCCAGGATCTTGCCGCCGGCGTCGAACTCCAGGCGGTCCAGATAGCCGTTGGGCTGGTAGGGCAGCGCCCGGGCGGGTTTGGTGCCGGGCTCCTGCGCAGGCAGTGCGTTGCTGGTCGGGACGGGGTTGGGCAGCGGGGCGCAGGTGCTCATGCCGATCACCGAGGTGGCGGGCAGTGCGGGCAGGCCCAGGACGGGGCTGGTGAAGTCGAAGACGCCGGTCAGGTCGCCGGCCACCTTGCGGCGCCAGGCGCTGATGTTGGGGCAGGTGGCGGGTGTGCCGAGGGCTGCTGTCCAGCGCTCCAGGAAGCGGATGACCGAGGTGTGGTCGAAGACCTCGGAGCTGACCCAGCCGCCGCGGGTCCACGGTGAGACCACGATCATCGGTACCCGGAAGCCGAAGCCGATCGGGGTGCTGCCGAGGACCTCGCCCGCGGTGCCGGCCGGTGCCACCGGCGGCGGGACATGGTCGAAGTAGCCGTCGTTCTCGTCGTAGTTGAGGAACAGGGCGGTGGAGTTGAGAACGCCGGGGTCGGCGTTCAGCGCCTGGAGGACCTGGCTGATGAAGTGCGCCCCGTCGCCCGGGGTGGCGTAGGGGTGCTCGGAGACGGCCTGGTTGGGGACGATCCAGGAGACCTGGGGCAGTGTTCCGGCCAGCACGTCGGCCTTGATCGCGGCGACGATGTCATCGGGGGTGGAGCCGGTGGCGGCGGGCACCGAGGCCATGCCGCGGTCGTGCAGCGGGGTGCCGGCGGCAGCCTTGGTGAACTGGGTGAAGTAGGCGAGGCCGTTGTCGCCGTAGTTGTCGTTGGCGTTCTGGTAGACCTTCCAGCTGACGCCGGCGTTCTGCAGGGCCTCGGCGTAGGTCTGCCAGGTGAGTCCGGACTCGTCGCCGCCGTCCTTGCTGGTGGCGTCGATCTTTCCGCTCCACAGGAAGGTCCGGTTGGGGCCGGTGGCGCTCAGCGTCGAGCAGAAGTAGCCGTCGCAGATGGTGTAGGCGTCGGCCAGGGCGTAGTGGAACGGTATGTCGCCGCGGTTGAGGTACCCCAGGGAGCGCACATTGCCCACGCCGGAGACCCAGCTGTCCAGCTGCCCCTGGTTCCAGGCGGCGTGCTGCGAGCTCCAGCTGTGTGGCAGGTCGCCGTTGCACTGCGCGAGGGTCTCCGGGGTGGCGCCGCCGGCGGCGGGCGTGGCGCTCAGCTGCCACGGGTACTGCCGACCGGATCCATTGGGCTGGTTGAAGACGCTCTGACCGCCGTTGAGGGTGATCGCACCGCGGTCGCCGAATCCCCGCACCCCCTTGAGGGTGCCGAAGTAGTGGTCGAAACTGCGGTTCTCCTGCATCAGCACGACCACATGCTTCACATCCGTGATGGTCCCGCTGGTGGCCGCCGCGGCCTTCGACGCCGCGCCCAGCTGGATCCCGGGTGCGACGACGGCCCCTGCCGCCGTTCCGGCCGACAGTGCGACGAACTGCCTGCGACTGATCCCTGCCATCTGCTGACTCCTTGAGGGTGGGTGGCCCGACCGGGCGGCCGGATCGCGGCCCCCGGGCGGGTGGTGCGACCGGCACCACCGGCCGGCCCGGCAATCGCGGTGCGCTCCCCCGCGACGGCCGGGCCGGACGGCACCGGCGTGGCGGCTCCGGTACCGGTGACTCCTCTGATCCGCCGGGCGGCGGCTCCCCTCGGCCGCGGAACGGTCGAGGGGAGCCGCCGCCGGTCTCTGTCAGCCTGCGTGGCGGGGCAGCACCTGGATGGTGCCGCCGACCGCGCGCTCGCCGGTCGCGTCCGAGGTGTTGTTGACCAGCACGCCGTCCACGGCCATGGCCGTGGAACCGCCGCCGTCGAGGTTGAGGGCCTCCACGGCGCCGAGAGAGCGCATGAAGGAGGCGGCCTCCTGGAGGGTGAAGCCCTCGCTGCCGCCGGCCAGGCGGCCGTCGACCGTGGCCAGGACCAGTCGGCCCCTGGCGTCGACACCGGCCATGGTGCGCGGCTGGCGGCTGTTCGCCCAGGCGTAGCCGAAGGACAGGTCCTGCGGGTCGACGACGCCCTCGGCCGCCGCGTCGATGCTGATCCGGCCGTGGCTCACCAGGGTCGGGGCGGCGCTGACGATGCTGTCGTCGCGGCCGAGCGGGACGCGCCTGCCCGCCGTGTCGCGGACGACCTCCCGCACACCGATCCGCTGCCCCGTACGGGCGTTGGCGGTCAGCCAGTCGGCGGCCGCGCCGATGCCCTGGAGCACCGAACCGTGGGCCGGGACAGCCCCACCGCGGGTGCCCACCGACACCACCCGTCCGTCGGCGTCCAGCACGACCTGGGTGCCGGGGCCGCCGGGCAGCGGCGCGCCGAACTCGGGGGTGAACAGCACCAGGTCGTCGCTGGTGCGGCAGGTGACGTCCTGCCAGGGCAGCTCGCTCGGGGTCATTCCCGGGCGTCCGCAGTCCCGGACCAGACCGGGTACCCGGTTGATACCCTGGGCCGGGTGGTCGGCGGCGCCCGCGTGCACCGTCACGGTCGTCGTCAGGTCCGCCACCCGGACATGCCGCCCGCCGTCGCCGATGATCAGGGCCGCCCGTGAGCCGGCCGCCATGGACTGCAGCTCGCCGTGGTCCGCGCTGAGGCCCGCCTGGGTCCCCTGGACACCGTCGGCGTCGGACGTCACAAAGAACCCGGCGTTGACGCCCACCAGGGAGTCCAGCTTCGCGGCGACCGACGAGGTGGTCACTCGCTGCGCGACATTGCCGTCATGGGTGCCCTCGACGGTGCCGGTGAACGTGCGCGGGTCGATGACCGCGACATGCACATTCTCCCGGTCCGCCGGCTGCTCTGCGTCGTAGCCCGTCCAGTCGACGGCGGTGTGGAAGCCCGCCGCGGTGACCGCCTGCGCCACGCTCTGGGCCTGCGCCTTGTCGGTGTACGAGCCGATCCTCACCCGCAGGCCCATCACGCCGTGCGGGGTGTCGGTGTAGTCCGGCCAGCGCACGGTCTCCACGCGCGGCTCGAATCCGCCGGAGCGCAGCCGCTCGGCGGTGGCGTCGGCCCAGGCCTGCGGCCCCACCGCGGCCCAGGCAGCGGCGCCGCTCAGCCGGCCGGTGGTCGGGGCCTGCACGGTGACCGTCCAGACCGGCACGGCAGCGGCGTTGACGATGGTGGCGCTGCGCACCTGTACGCCGGGGGCGACCGTCTGCGTGGTCCACTCGACCGCGCCCGGGGCCGCGGCGGACACCGCGGCGGCGGCAGCCGTGGAGCCGGGCGCTGCTGCCTGCGCCGTCCCGCAGACTCCGCCGGCGGAGACGACGGCGAACACCAGGGCGGCGCTCATCATGACCCGTGCCCGAGCGGCAGAGCGGGCGTCCTTCTGATCCATGGCGTCCTCACGATTCCCACGGCGATGCGGTCGCACGCGCCGAGCTCTTCCGAGCATTGCTTGCGGTTGATCAGAACCCTCGCTGGGAACGGGGCCGGTTCGCACCGGTGACGGCTCGGAGAAGAGCGGGCGAACGGCTGTGTGACCGTCCACCGACAGTCGCAGTGCATCGGATGACGGGCGCGCAGGGGACGGCGCGGTCCCGACGGTGTGTCAGGCAGCCTCCCGGCGGGCAGCGCTGCCGGGCCCCCGGTCGCCGTCCGGCTTCGCCCAGGACGCCCACCGGTACGGCAGGCCGGTCGGCGCGCCGGGCCGGCCGGCCTGACTGCGCCGGGCGAAGCATGCGGGGGCGGTGCTCACCTCGTGCCGATGTCATAGGCCGTGCCGCGGGCGACGGCCTGGAGCTTGTCCGGGTTGGCCACATTGTGGATGGCGGTGATACGGCCGTCGGCGTCGAAGTCGAAGGCGACGGTGGCGATCACGCGCCCCTGTCCGCGGAACACCATGCCCGGCGCGCCGTTGATGTCCAGCAGTTCGGCGTGCATCTCGGCGGGCTCGACGCCCTGGTAGGTGACGGTGCCGATGGCAGCGAACCAGGCGGCCACCGTGGCGGCGCCCACGACCGGGCGCAGTGCCTGGCGGACCTTGCCGCCGCCGTCGGTCCACAGGGTGACGTCCGGGGACAGCAGTTCCATCAGGGCGTTGACGTCACCGCCGGTAGCGGCGCTGAGGAACCGCTCGGTGGCCTCGCGCTGCCGCGCCCGGCCCGTGGCGAAGCGCGGCCGCCGGGCCCGGACGTGCTCGCGGGCGCGGTGTGCGGCCTGCCGCACCGCGGCCTCGGAACGCTCCACCGCCTCGGCGATCTCGGCGTGGCTGAAGTCGAAGACCTCCTTCAGCACGAACACCGCGCGTTCGAGCGGGCTGAGCGTCTCCAGCACCACCAGCATGGCCATCGACACCGACTCGGCGTCCGTGACCGGCTCGGAGGCGTCCCCGCCGGTGAGGATGGGCTCCGGCAGCCACGGGCCGACGTAGGTCTCCCGCTTGTGCCGGGCGGAGCGCAACCGCTCGAGCGCCAGGTTCGAGACGATGCGCGTCAGATATGCCCTGGGGTCGGCCACCTGTGTGCGGTCCGCGGCGGACCACTTGATCCAGGCGTCCTGGACGGTGTCCTCGGCGTCGGCGGCGGTGCCGAGGACACGGTACGCCACGGAGAACAGCAGCCGTCGGTGCTCCTGGAAGACCTGCTGGCCGGGGTGGGCGGTCACGCCGGTCACCTGGCCCCCCGGACCCGGGTGAAGCGGCCCCCGCGGGGCCAGAACGCGCCCGAGGCGGGCATCTTCTTCATACGGCCGTAGGTCGGCCAGGGCGAGGCGGTCACCGTCTCCTTGTACCGGACGGCCGTACGCCCGGTCAGGCAGATCCGGCGCGGGCTGTCGTCGGGACGTGTGAACTGCACCACCGCGTCACCGCGTCCCAGGCTCACCGGCGTGTGGTAGTAGCCGAAGCGGAACGGCTTGGGCTGTCTGCCCCTGATGACCCGGTCGATCGACAGGGCGGCGTGCACCCCGGTCGGCATGCCGCCCTGGCAGGTCCCGTGCATCACGCCGTACCCCTGGCGGATCGCGGCCGCGTCTCCGATCGCGTACACCTCCGGGTGGGACACCGACCGCAGTGCGGCGTCGGTGAGGATGCGTCCCTGCTCGTCGACGGCCAGCCCGGCGGCGGCCGCCAGCGGCGACACCCGGGTGCCGCTCGTCCACAGGACGGCGTCGGCCGCGATCCGCTCCCCGTCGGCCAACTCCACCGCGTCGGGCAGCTCCACCGCGTCGGGCAGCTCCACCGCGTCGGCCAGCTCCACCGCGTCGGGCAGCACCTTCACCACCTCGACGCCGGCACGCACCCGCACACCCAGCCGGTCGAGCGCTGCCTGCAGATACGCCTTCGCCCTCGGGTTCATGGCCGCACCGGGCTCCTGTCTGCCCAGCAGCACCACGCTCAGCCGCGGGTACCGCTCGGCGATCTCCGCGGCCGCCTCGACTCCGGTGAGCCCGCTGCCCGCGACCACCACCGTGCCGCCGCCGAGCTGCGCCAGCCGGGCGGCCAGCAGTTCGGCGTCCTGGGCGCTGCCGAGGGTGTACGCATGGTCCTCGGCCCCGGGTGTCGCGGAGGTCCCGGCGACACCGCCCAGTCCGTACACCAGCGTGTCGTAGTGCAGCACCCGGTCGTCGTCGATCCGCACGCTCTTCGCGTCCGCGTCCACCGCCGTCACCCAGCCGCGGACGAACTGCACGCCCGTGCCCTCCAGCAGTTCCGGGATGCTCAGTTCGGCGAGCCGCTGCCCGGTCGCCGTCATATGCAGCCGCATCCGCTCGGTGAAGCGCTCCTGCGCGTTCACCACGGTCACCCGAACCCCCTCGCGGCGCTTCATCCGTGCCGCCAGCTGGACGGCCGCGGCCATCCCCGCGTATCCCGCCCCCAGGATCACCACGCGGTGCGTGGTCGCCGTGCCGGTCCTCTGCCCTGCGCTCATCGTTCCGTCCTCCTCGGATCGCCTGCTGACGCCCACCAGATGGGTGCGGGAGGTCCGGACGTGACATGGGCCGGATGTGATGCGCGACACAGGCGGCTGTCGCCGGGTGACGCGGCCGAGGTGCGGGTTCGTCGGGGCGGCGGACGAAGGCCGGAGCCCCGCGGTCGTCCACGGGGGCCCCGGCGCCGTCAGTGGTGGAACAGCCTGAGACCGGTGCGTACCAGCGTGATCCGGTGCTCCCGGCAGGCCTCCTCGACCTCGTCGGACCTGATGGACCCGCCCGGCTCGGCGATGTACCGGACACCGTGGCGGTGGGCGTGGTCGATGTTGTCGCGGAACGGCAGGGCACCGTCGGAGACAAAGGCGACACCCGTGAGGCGTTGCCGCCGCTGTTCACGCTGATCGGAGGTCAGCGCGTCGGCCGGGGTGGACAGCGCCAGCGCCAGGCGCCGCGGGTCAGGCCGTCGTCTCCTCCAGCCACCGCCGGACTTCCCTGCGGGCCTTGTGCAGGCGCGACTTCACCGTGCCCAGCGGGATCCCCATGCGCTCCGCGATCTCGCCGTAGTCCATCTGGCAGATGTCCCGGTACACCAGCGGCGCGACCAGTTCGGGGCTGGCGCTCTCCAGCCGTTCCAGGGCCTCCAGCAGATCGATGCTGGTACCCGCGATCACGCTGGTCCGGCGCGGGTCGGTCACATCGGTCTCCTCCATGAGCAGCGGCTGCTCGGCACGCCGCCGCTTGAGCTCCCGGTACTTCTGGCGGGAGCAGTTGGCGACCACCGTGTACAGCCAGGTGCTGAAGCGGCTGCGGCCCTCGAAGGTGCCGATCCTCCGGGCGACCTGGAGCAGGACGTCCTGGGCCGCCTCCTCGGCGTCCTCCCGGTGGGGGAGGAAGCGGCCGCAGCGGCGTACGACCTCCGGTCGGATGCGCCCCAGCAGAAGGTCCAGGGCCACGGGGTCGCCGGCTGCCGCTCGCGCCGCGAGCTCCTCGGTCTCCTGCGCGGGCGTCACGGGTGTCCTCCTCCTTGGCCGACCGGGTGGTCGGTGCATGATAGGCACATGCCCCCACCCGAGCGGATAGGCCGCTATCGGCTTGGGCGTCCGCTCGGATCCGGGGCGTTCGCCATGGTGTGGCTTGCCCATGACGACTCCTTGGAAGCACCGGTCGCGGTCAAGGTCATGGCCGAGAACTGGGCCTACCGCCTCGACCTGCGCGAGCGCTTCCTGGCCGAGGCCCGGCTGCTGCGCAGGGCGGCGTCCAGCCGTCTGGTGCAGGTCTTCGACATCGGCGAACTGGAGGACGAGCGGCCGTACTTCGTCATGGAGTACGCCGACAAGGGAACCCTGGACGATCTCCTCGCCCAGGGGCAGCCACCCCTCCGGGAGTCGCTGCGTCTGACGGCGGAGGCCGCCCGGGGGGCCGCGGCCCTGCACCAGGCCGGCATCGTGCACCGGGACATCAAGCCGTCCAACGTCCTGCTCAGCAGTGTGCAGGGCGGGCACGACCGGGTCCTCGTGGCGGACCTCGGCCTGGCCAAGACGCTCGCGCACGCCTCCGGTCTGACCATGGTCGCCGGGTCGGCCGGCTACATGGCTCCCGAACAGGCCCGGCCGGACGGCGGCATCGATGTGCGGGCCGATGTGTACAGCCTGGGAGCGCTGCTGTACCGCCTGGTCACCGGGGTGGTCCCCGGCCCGCCGGGCAAGGTCGTACGGCCCGGCCGGCTCTGCCCCGACCTGCCGGCCGATGTGCAGCGGACGATCCTGCGCGCGCTGGAACCGGACCGGGAACGGCGCTGGCCGAGCGCGTCACGTCTCGCCGCCGAACTGGACTCGCTCGCCGACCGGTTGGCCGACCAGCAGTCCGGCAGGCCGCCCCGGCGGCCTCGGCGTGCCACGGTGACGGCGCTCGCCGCCGCGGTCGTGGCGGCGGCCGGCGTGGGCCTCGCCGCCACGCTCACCACCACGCCCAGGACCGCCGTGACGACGGCCGTGAGCGATGTCACCCACCGGATCACGGTGAAGGTGCCCGGGCAGTGGAGCCGCCAGCTGATCGACGGCGGATGGAGTCCCAAGACCCTCGGCCTCCCCGACGCCCATGAGCCCGCCCTTGTCGTCGCGAACAACGTGAGGAACTGGCAGGACCTGGGCACCGGGGTCGACGGCGTGTTCGTCGGCCTGAGCGAACAGGGCGACCTCGCCGGACGGGTCGGACTCATCCGCCACAGCAGCTGCCGCTACCAGGGCAGTCACCAGTACAGCGGGGCCGGGTGGAGCGGCCTGGTGCGCCACTGGACCGGCTGCGGCACCACCAAGGGCTCCGTCGACGAGATCAGCCTCAGCCCGGTCGGCGGCCCGCAGCCGCAGGTCTACGTCCAGGTCCGGCAGGACGGCGGCGCCGGTATCACCGATCGGATCCTCGCCGGTCTGAAGATCGTCCGATGAAGTGCGGCGAGTCGAGAACTTCTGGCGCCGATTGTGCATCCCAGCAGATAGGAGAGGACACAAGCTCCACAGCACGGCGTCGGCTGCGCGCTCGGTCGCAGATGCCGCCACCGCGCGATCGTGAACGAGGAGAGTGACGCGGACGTGGCGATCCATCAGCCCACCCAGAAGGGGCGACACCACAGGAGGGCCGCCGAGTGCGCGCGCCGCACGGGCCCGGGCGGGTTCCCGCTGCTCGTCGGCGGAGCCGTGCTGATCGCCGTGCTGAGCGGCTGCGGGAGCGGCGTCAGCGGCAGCAGCGGAGGCGTGACAGGAACTCCGCAGACGCTCCCCGGGTCGGCCGGCCCGGCGAGCGGCGACCCGACGACACCCGCGACCACACCGGCCGCGGCCACGCCGACGGCGTCGGCGGACACCCCGGAAAGCGCACCCCCGGCATCGGCCGGCACACCGGCCTCCACCGCGGGCAGCAGCACCGGGGGCACCAATGCGGGGGGCAGCAGCCGGTGCCACACGGGGGACCTGCGGGCTTCCATCGGCAGCAACGACCCGGGCGCGGGCCAGGAGAACTTCCCGATCGTGCTCACCAACCGGTCGAGCCGCACCTGCACCGTCTACGGGTTCCCGGGCGTTGCCTTCGTCAACAGCGCCGGGGAGCAGGTGACCGTGGATCCGGAGCGTTCCACGGGGCAGCAGAAGCAGCGGGTGACGCTGGCTCCGGGGCAGAGCGCATGGTCCCCCATGTCCTTCGCCAATCCCGGGATCACCGGGGTGACCACGGTGACGCCCGCCGCGGTGCTGATCACGCCCCCCGACGAGACCACGTCGCTCAGGGTGCGCTGGACCGGGGGCGAGGTCTCCAACACCGGCAAGGCGTCCGTTCCGCGGCTGGGGCCCTTCCAGCCCGGCAGCGGCGTCTGAGCCGAGGACCCGGCGTGGCTCCGAGCACCTCCGGCGCATCGGCCCGGTGCCGATCGCCATGGTGCTGAACGCCGGGATGCTTCGGACGTTCCGGTACATCGACGCTGCGGCCTCCAGGCTCGGCGTCGAGGGGCACCAGATCCATGAGCAGGACGGCGCGCGGCTTCCCTGCTCGGAGATCGGAGCCTCGACGTACCGGGGCACCACGGGCCTGACCGTGTCCGTTCCGCGCGAGGGGCGGCGGTCCCTGCACGGAACGGACACGGTCGGGCTGGATCAGGACGGCGGCGACACGAAGTGACCGGCCCGACCCGGGTCCGGCTCCCGGCGGAGCGGCTGACGGCCTCGCGCAGTGCGCCGGCGTCGGCGTCGGCGTCGGCGTCGGCGTCACTGCCGGTGTCAGCGTCGGCGTCGGCGTCGGCGTCACTGTCGCTGTCACTGTCCTGCGGCGGTACGCCACGGTGTGCGGCTGCCGGTGTTCCGGGCACCTCGCACCGCCCGGAACACCGACGACGCCGGAGCAGCAGCGGGCCTACCTGGCGAGTTGGGCCGGTTCCTCCAGCCGCGTCAGCTTCTGCGGATTGGCGATCGCGTGGATACGGGTGACCCGCCCGTCCTCCACCACGAGGCTCACCGCTGCCCGCTGCCCGTCGACCTCGATCCGGCCCGCAAGCGCGCCGTTGAGCCACACGGCCGACACCACCCGGTCCGGGTGGGCCAGCATCCTCGCCACCAGTCCGGCTCCGTGGATCGGAACCCGGGCTGCGGCCGCCAGCCCGCCGCCGTCGGCGATCAGGACCACATCCGGCGCCATGACCTCCATCAGCTCCTGCACCCGTCCGGTCCGCAGCGCGGCCAGGAACCGCTCCACCACGGCCTGCTGCTCCGACCGGCTCACCCGCATCCGCGGCCGCCGGGCGGCCACATGCTCCCGTGCCCGCCGCGCGATCTGCCGCACCGCGGCCGCGGACTTCCCGACGGCCTCGGCGATCTCCCCGTACGGCGTGTCGAAGACCTCACGCAGCACGAACACCGCCCGCTCCGTCGGGCCGAGCGTTTCCAGCACGGTCAGCATCGCGATCGAGACGCTGTCGGCGAGTTCGATGTCCTCGGCGACATCGGGGCTGGTCAGCAGTGGTTCCGGCAGCCACTGGCCCACATAGTCCTCACGGCGGCGCGACAGCGCCCGCAGGCGGTTGAGCGCCTGCCGTGTGACGACCCGGACGAGATACGCCCTCGGGTCGCTCACCTGCGCCCGGTCCACATCGGCCCACCGCAGCCAGGACTCCTGCAGGACGTCCTCCGCGTCGGCCGCCGACCCGAGCATCTCGTAGGCCACCGTGAACAGCAGTCGGCGATGGACGACGAACGGGTCCTCGGTCATACCGCCGACGCCACGCCGGACGTCGCAGGACGCGTGGCCAGGGGGATCTCGCAGGCGTCGGAGTAGCCCTGGGAGGTGATCCCATGCGCGGTGTTGCACCTGGCCGCCATGTTGGCGAAGCCGATGAACACGGTGAGTTCGACCAGCGCCGCCGGGCCGAGCCGGTCGAGCAGACTCTTCGAGAGCTCGTCGGTGACGGTCGGCGGTGTGCTGGTCATGGCCTCGGCGTACTCGAGAACGTCGCGCTCCAGCGGCGTGAACACCTCCGAGTCCCGCCAGCGCGGCACCTGGCTCGCCTTGGCCAGGTCCAGGTTCTGGTTCAGCGCCTGGAAGTAGTTGATGTCGAGGCACCAGCTGCAGCCGACCTGTGCCGCGACAGCCATGTGCGCGAACGTCTTGAGGCTCGCATCGGCGGCGTCCCACGTGCCCACCTTGGCCGAGAACTCCTGGTTGGCCTCGGCGAGGCGGGGGTTGTGCCACAGCACCTCGACGGGCTCGGGGACGGAACCGAGCTGCTCGACCATGATGTCGCGGAGCTCGGTGGGAAGCTCCGCCTTGGGAATGCGCAGTGCCACGGTGTCCTCCTGGTAGGTCTGCCTGTTCGCCATGAAGACACCGCCCGGCCCAGGCGTGTGACACCCGGGACGAGGGGCGGTGGGGAACCGGGTGTCCCACCGGGACCCCGCCCCGCACGCCGCAGCCGGAAGTGGAGCAGCGGTACAGGGTGCACAGGCGGCTGATCAGGGCGTTGTCGGTGGGTGGGGGTACCGTGCGGGCCATGGACCCGGTACGGATCACGACCGCATTCATCCCCGTCGCGGACCCGGCGGCCGCCGCACGCTGGTACAGCCGCAGTCTCGGCCTCCACATCCACTCCGTGGACGAGTGGAGTGCCGTTCTCGGCCCGGGGGCGGATGCCGCCTCGACGTCGCTGACCCTGCTCGGACCGGCCAGCGGCATCCAGGCCGAGCCCGGGTTGGCCTGGGCGACATGCAACTTCGCCGTGGCCGACCTGGTCCGAGTGCGAGCAGAGCTGGAGAGTCAGGGCTTCGAGCCGAGTGCGATCACCGGAGCACCCGAGATCTGCCGCTTCTTCACCCTCCAGGACCCGGACGGCAACACCCTGCTGCTGACCGACCGGTAGGGCCCCCGGCACCCCAGCCCCCACAGTCATGCGTCAAGGGTTACGAGCAGCGCGGTCGCTCTTCCGGGCATCCCGGTCCTGAGGGCGGCGGGCAGCCGCGCTCCGCTCACCTACGGCATGCCGCGGCAAAGGGCCGCAGCATGCCGTACGGAGATCAGCCGCAAGGATCCTGACCGGGCGTCAGGATCGTGCTTGCAGCAGGACGCCCAGGCAGGAATGCTCCATCAGCCCGTGCTGCTGACCGCCTCGGGCGCGATGACAAAGATCACGCGGACCTGGTCACGGCCGCCGTACCAGGGGTAGGGCCCACCGAGGTACTTCTGGGCCAGCTTCTCGACGTGCTCGACCGCGCCCTCGGTGGTGACTTCCAGGACCTTTCCGCGCACCTGGAAGTAGCGCGAGGGATTGTCCGGGTGGGAGACGGTGAGGGCCACCCGCGGATCCCGCTGGATGTTCCGCGTCTTCACATGGCTCTGCACACTGTTGATCAGCACATGCTCGCGGTCGGTGTCGACCCATGTCTGGGTCAGCTGCGGCGAACCGTCCGCCATCGAGGTGGCGAGGTAGCAGGTGCTCGGCTGGCTCAGCAGCGACAGCAGTTCCTGGGGCAGTTGCACGTGGTTCTCCGGCCGGTCGGGTGCCGCGCGGTGTCCGCCCGCTCAGCGTGGTCGTTGCGCAGCATACGGGTATCCGCAGCACCCGCTGACGGGCGGCGCCCGGGCCCCTCTCGGTGGCACCGCGCGACGGTGACGCCAAGCGCTGCAAACAGCATCCGGGCTGATCGTGGAGCTGCCACGGCGGCCATCCTGGCCACCGTGGCAGCTCCACGATCAGCAGCCCTTCGATCGCGTCACCTTAGGATTCGCCGCCTGACGCAGCCGACCCTTCAGGCTCCGCGGCCGCCGGAGGACCGGGATGCGCTCGCAACCAGGCGAACCCCGCCTTCAGCTACAGCGGCTCCGGCCCGGTCTCCTGCTCCACGGGTGCCCAGGAGTTCCTACGAACGCCTCTGGCCGAGGATGCAGAATTCATTACCTTCGGGGTCTGCCAGCACAACCCACGACTGGTCGCCCTGGCCGATGTCGACACGCTGTGCGCCGTGGGCGACAAGGCGAGCCACCTCGGCGTCCTGGTCATCCGGCCTGAAGTCGAGATGCAGTCGGCTCTTGGCCTTCTTGCTCTCCTCGATCCGGACGAAGTCCAGCCCCGGCAGGCGATCCGGCGCCGGACGGATCTCGAACTCGTCGTCGGAGGAGTGGACCACGACCCAGCCAAGAGCCTCGGCCCACCATTGCCCCAAGGCCACCGGATCAACCGAGTGAACGATTACCTGTTCCCATTCCAAGGTCATTTGGCGATCCTAGCCCCCGTCAGGACTTTGAATGCGGGCGATCTCCCTGCCGTACAAGGTTCGACGGCCCGCACCGGCCGCTGGGTCGCACCAGGCAGCCCCCAGGGGATGCCGGGCCCGGGGGTGGTCAGGGGATGAGCACGGTCTTTCCGACGGTGGCGCGTGCAGTGATCGCCGCATGCGCGCCCGCGGCCTCGGCCAGCGGGAAACGCCGGCCGACGAGCGGGTGGAGTCGGCCTCGCGCCGCCAGAGCCAACGCCTCCCGGGTCTGGCGCAGCTGCACCTCGGGGCTGCGGTTGCCGGTCGGCGGACCGACGTAGGACGCCACGGTGATGCCGCGCTCGGCGACGGCGGCCGGGTCCGGCCGAGTGACGCTCCCGCTGGAGGCACCGAAGACGACGAACCGTCCGCCCGGAGCCAGCAACTCGAAGGCATTCCGGCCGGTCTCCCCGCCCACGCCGTCCAGGACCACGGTCACGCCCTCGGGAGCCGCCCGCCGAACCTGTTCGGGCCAGTCCGGCTCGGTGTAGTCGATGGCCGCGTCCGCGCCCAGCTCCCTCACCAGTTTCCGTTTCTCCTCGCCGCCGGCCAGGCCGATCAGCAGCTCGGCGCCGGCAGCACGGGCCAGTTGCAGCACCAGCGATCCGACCGCCCCGGCGGCCGACTCCACCAGTACCCTGTCCCCTTCGCCGATCCCGGCGGTCTCCACCAGTGCGACGGCCGTCCGGCCCGTACCCAGCAGGGACACCGCCTCGGCGCTTCCCAGCGTCTCGGGCAGCAGATGGACGCCCTCCACCGCGAGCACCGCCCGCTCGGCATACCCGCCGCCGGTACCGGTCTGGCCGGCCACCCGTCTCCCGATCAGCGCCCGGTCCACCCCCTCCCCGACCGCGCCGACCACCCCGGCCACCTCCCGCCCGGGAGTCCACGGCAATGTCCGCGGCACGACCGGCGACCCCTGCAGTCCCCCGGTGACGATCTGCGTCTCCACAAACTGGATCCCGGCGGCTTCGACCTCCACCACGATCTCGCCGGGCCCGGCCACGGGTTCCGGCATCTCCTCCAGCCGAAGCTGCTCCGGGCTGCCGAGCTCTCGCACCACGATCGCGCGCATGACGGATGTCCTCCCCAACGTCGACCAGACCGCCTCCGACGCTAGTCGGTGACCGTGGCCCGCTGCCTCGGGCCGCGGTCCCACCGTCACTCCGCCTTTGGCCCCATGACGTCCGTAGTCCCCGTGGTTCGGTGTCCGCAGGCCGGGAAGGAGCGTGCGACCGCCCATCCTCGGTAGGGACGCGAGCCCATGGTGAGTCCGGGTATGGCGGCCCTCGCGGTGGGCCCGGGTTCCGCCGTCCCTCCGGGTGCGGGCCCCGATGGGGCCCGCACCCGTGGTGGTCACTGCCGGGGCAGCGGGTGGGAGCGCAGCGGCGCGGCAGAGTCGCAGACCTCCTCGATCACGGCGAGCTGCTCCTGGGCCGGGGGTCCGCCGTCCCCGGGCATTCCGAGGTAGCGCAGCGTCTGGTGCATCAGGACCGCGTCCTCGTGCCCCAGGTCCCACCGCCGCTGGTCGGCCGACGGCGGATCGGCGGTGTCGCTGAGAGTGATCCGCTCGCCATGGCCCTCCGCGTGCACCATCCGTACGGTGACATGGAGTTGGTCGCCGAAGCGCGGCAGGGCCAGGCCGGTGTTGACATGGCGGTCCAGTGCGTTCTGCACGCGCGTCCGAAGCTCCGTCAGCCGGGCGGGGCCCACGCCCTCCGCATCCGCCAGACGCGCCGTCTCCATCGGCTCCTCGACCCCACGCACGGCCATCATCGGCTCCGCGGCTTCGAGCCGGTACTCGGCGGCGGCACGTGGCTCGGACGCCGCGACTTCGCTCCGGAGGTCCTCTTCCATGACGTCTCCTCAGTTCAGTCGCGATCGCGGGTCGGCAAGGGGGCGCCCTCGGCGGGTGCCGCGCCTCCGGGCTGCGGTGACCCGCCGGCGGCCGTACGGTCGAAGGCGCCCGAGGCCGCCATCCGGGCCAGGGCGGTGCGCAGGAAGGGGCTGGGCACCGCGTAGCCCTCCTCCTGCCGCAGCGGCGCGGGTTCGCCGGGGGGACGGCCGGACGACGGTGTCTCCGCGCCGTCCGTGTCGGGGATCCCCCGGCGGGCGGCGACCGACCTGGAGCGGGCAAGGTGGTCGTGCTCGCCGGCGTCGTCCGCAGCCGGGGCGTCACTGCGGCCTTCACCCGGGGCCGAGGCCGGGGCCGCCGGCTCGCCCGAGGGCTGCTCCGCCTCGTCGCCGAGAACCGCGGAGCGCAGCTGCATCATCAGGTCGTCTCCCGCGCCGTCCTCGCCGGTCGCGGCGGGTTCGGCGGGGCGGGGCGCGCCGGAGCGCCTTCCGGGTGCTCCTGGTCGGACGTGGTCCTGGCTGCGTCCAGCCAGCGGCGGCGCATCCGCTGCCAGTGCCGGTCGCCGGCCGGGGCCTGGGCGGCCCGGCCGGTGACGCCGGAGTCGGCCATCGGCTCCTCCTCGTCCTCGAAGCCCTCGGCGCCGAGCGTGGTGGGCCGTACATAGCGGCGTCCGCCGCGCGCCCCGCCGCCGCGCGCACCCCCGCCGCCTCCGAGGCCGCCGGGGTGGGCGCCCCCGGAGCCGCCCGCGGCGGAGCCGGTGGACGCGGTCCTGGACGCCGTCGAGCCACGGCCGGCGGAGCCCGCGGCGGCGCCTTCCTCCGCCGCGGCCCCGGACACGCCCGACGCTGCCCGGCGGGATCCCAGGGCCGCCTCGCCGGTGGCGCTGCCGAGGCCTGCCGCCCGGCCGCTGCCGCCGAACGCGGCGCCGCCGCCGAGCCTTCCGGCACGCCCGGCCGCCGACCCTCCGAAGCCCCCGCCGCGCGCGGTGAGGCCGCGGCCGGCGGCGGAGGAGCCGAACGGGGACGAGCCGAGCCTGCTGCCGGAGGGCAGCCGGGACGCGGTCGTCCCGTAGCCGCCCGATGTGCCGGTGAGGGATCCTCCGGGGTATCCCCCGAGGGATCCACCGGAGGACGGTCCCGCCAGATCGAAGGGCAGCCCGGCGCTTCCTCCGCCGCCCTGGGGCGACCACGGTGTCAGCCCGGAACCGCCGGTCGGGGACCCTGAGCCCGCATAGCCTCCGCCGCCCGTGCCGAGGTCGCCGAGGCCGGCGAGGTGCAGTCCCTGGGAGCCGGAGGAGGTGTCGAAGACGTGCGCGCCGCCCCCGACCCCCCCGCCGGAGCCACCGATTCCGCCGGCGCCGCCGAGAGCTGACGAGCCGTCGGCACCCGTCGGCAGGGAGAAGGGCTGGAGACCGTCGACGGTGCTGCCGGCGCCGTCCTGGCCGCCGTTCCAGGAGGCAGCCCCGGGTACGTTCGCTCCGTACGCGCCGGCGCCGTCGCTCCCGGCTGCGCCCTGGTCCGGCGCGTCGGGGTCGAATGCGCCCGGGGCCGACGGATCGGCCTGGGACAGGGGGGCGGTCATCGGGGAGTCCGCCCCGTCGACCGCTCCCGGGGAGCGCAGGTCGGCGGGGACGACGGTGCCGTCGGGCAGGGTGGCCGAGGTGGGGGCGGTGCCGGAAGGGGCTCCGGCAGCGTGCCTGAGGGTTGCGGCCTGTCCCGCGCCGTCCATCCGGTCCAGGTGCGTCGAGCTCTGACGCAGCATCGAGTCGATGCTGCCCGAGGCCTCGTCGATATAGCTGTGGTAGGTGTCGGCGGCCTGCTTGACGCCTTCGGACCTGGCGACGTCGTCGTGCTTCCCGGCGGGATGCGTGGCGATGTAGTCCTTGGCGTACTTGAGTTCGCGGGTCATCTCCGTCTTGGTCTGGGTGACCGCGTGGCTTGCTCCCTGGAGGGAGTCCTCGACGGCGAGTCCGGCGTCGAGGGTGGTGCCGACGTGGGAGTCCTCGCGAATGGCGTACTTGCGCAGGTACTCCTCGTACTGGTCGGCTGCGTCGCCGCTCATGTTCTGCCGGGCCTGGGCCACACCGGTGAGGATGGTCCTGGTGTGGGCGGCGGCGGCACTGTTCCAGGTCTTCCAGGCCTCGCTGAGTTCTGCGAGGGCGTCCTCGTCACCGTTGGGCCAGGTGATGCCCGCGCCGTGCTCGTTGCTCTGGACGATCTTGAGCACTTCGGCGAGGTCGGGCGGAAGCTCGATCACGTGGTTCACTCTCTCGACGGGCGGTGGTCGGGGCGCGGAGCTCAGAGCATGCGGTGGCTGCCGCCGCCTCCGACGGGGGGCCGTTCGATGTCGCCGTGGCCCGGGCGGTCGTTGTAGTCGAGGTCCGGTTGGTCGGGGTCGTGGTAGCCGGGCTGCTGCAGATCCGCCGGCACGCCCTGCTGCACCGGTTCCAGCGGCTGCACGGGTTCCAGTGGTTGCAGCGGCTGCAGCGGTTCCAGTGGTTGCAGCGGCTGGACGGGCAGCGGCGCGTCGGTCACCACGGTCCCGATCCGCGGCCTGGGCAGCACCGGCGTCTCGGCCTGCTCCGGGGCGAGGAGGGGCTGGGCGGCGATCCGCGGGGAGGCCACGGCGAGGGGCTGTTCGGTTCCCTCGTCGAGGATCCGGCGCAGCTGGGCCGCCGTCTCCGCGTCGTTCTCCGCGTGCCGGTCACACATCAGGACCAGGTTGTCGGCGAGTTGCGAGGAGTTGTCCAGGTACTGGCGGATGCCCTGGAGCACCCGCTGCTGGTGCTGGGCGAGTCCGCCGACTCCGGACCCCTGCCCCTGGAGGGCCATACCCAGCGGGTCGGTGCCGTAGTGGGCACCGGTCACCCGCTGCACGGCCGCCTCCAGGGTGCGGGTGGCGAGGTCGAGGTCGTCGACGGCGCGTCGGATGCCCACGGCGGCCACGCGGACCTCGGTGGTGTCGATCTCGAAGGATGGGCTGCTCAACTCTGCTCCCCCTCATCGTCAGGCGAGTGGCCCCGGGGCTTGCGGGATCTCCCCCTCCGCACACCCCGGGAACGTCGGAACGGCTTGGACTACAACGTTGTCAGGCCGCCGACGCCGGCCACCTGCAACTCTTCGTCGCCGAAGGAGACCGCCAGCGGCACGCTCCCCACCGCGACCTCGTTCAGCACCACACCGCCGGACAGGTGCCACAGCCGCAGGGTGCCCCCGGCGTCGCCGACGGCCGCCAGCGGCTCGCCGTCCAAATCGCGGCAGACGAGGCTGCGCACGGCCGGTCCGCCGCCGCCGAGGGTCGCCACTCGGCGTCCGTCGGCGACGTCCCAGAGCACCACGGAGCCGTCGTCGGCCCCGGCGACGACCGCGGTGCGGTCGCCCAGGGCTGCGAAGGCCAGTGCCCCGGCGGGGGCGGTGAGCCCATGGAGCACCGGTCCGGCAAGGCCGCTGAGGCCGTGCCAGAGCCGGACGGCGCGGTCCGCCCCCGCTGTGGCGATCAGCGCATGGCCGCCGGCCTCCCCGGCGGCGACGGCGGTCACACCGCCGTTGTGCGCCGGGAGCCGCAGCAGCGGCCTTCCGTCCAGCGGGTCCCAGGTGCGCACGGTGCCGTCCTGGCTGCCCGAGACCAGCACCCCGGAGGGGGCGAGGCAGAGGGCGGTGACCGGGCCGGTGTGCGGGCTGGGGACGGTGAGCGGCGCGCCGTCCCGCAGACGGTGGCAGCGCACCGTCCCGGAGGCGGTGCCGCAGACCAGCACGGGTTCGTCGGCGCCGGTGGCGACGGCGACCGAGGTGACCGGTCCGCCGTCCGCCGCCGTCCGGTGGAGCAGCGTGCCCTCGGCGAGGTCCCAGACCCGCACTGTGCCGTCACCGTGTCCGGCGACCAGTACCGGGGTGCCGTCCAGGTCCGCGGTCGCCAGCGCGGCGACCGGTCCCGTCGGCGCGGGCCCTTCCGGGGCGTCCGCGAGCAGGCCGAGTCCGGTGCCGCTCTCGGGGTCCCAGAGCCGGACGAGGCCTTCCTCGTCGCCGGTCGCCAGTACCGGGGAGCCGTTGAGCACCGCGGTGGCGACGGCCGTCAGCCAGCCGCTGCGGGCGGCCCAGCCGTGCAGTGCCCTGCCCTCGTGGACGTCCCAGGTGCGCACGGTGCCGTCGAGGGCGCAGGAGGCGAGCACCGGCCTGCCGTCGCGGTCTAGGAAGGCGAGGCCGGTCACGGTGGCGGCGTGTCCGGCGAGCACGGCGACGGGACGGCCGGTCGCCAGGTCCCAGAGGCGTATGGCGTGGTCGGCGCCCCCGGAGGCCAGGACCGCCTGGTTGCCGAGGCTGAGCACCGCGAGGGCGGTGACCCGCTCGGTGTGGCCGACCAGCAGGTGCAGCTGGTCGCCGCGGGCGACGTCCCACACCCGGACCACGCCGTCCTCCCCGGCGGCGGCCAGCAGGTGCAGGTCGGCGCAGTGGGCGTAGCAGAGGGCCGAGGTCCCGGGGCGGGAGGCCTGCAGTGTGCCCAGGGGGCGTGCGTCGTCGGCGCGCCAGGCGCGGACGTCGCCGCTGCGGCCGCCCGCGAAGACGAGGGGCACGCCCTGCACCACGCCGGCCGAGACGGTCTGGGGGCCGGTGCCGGGTCCGGTGCCGCTGAGTACGGCGCCGCTGGCGGCGTCCCAGATCTTCACCGCGCCGCGGTGGTCACCGGCGGCGAAGAGTTCGCGGCCCTCGGCGGTGCCCAGGGTGACCGACTCCGCCACCAGGGCGGTGTCGGGACCGGAGGAGCCGAGGAGCTCCTGGCTCTGCGCGGCGTACAGGCCGAAGCCCTTGCCCTCCTCCGCCAGCGCATAGGCGGGTCTGCCCTGCACGGTGCCGAATGCGGCCGCGGCACGCGGTTCGGGCTGCTGGGGCGCCGCCGCCTCGCCGTAGTGGACGCCGAGGTCGGCGCCGATGCCGTCCGGCTCCTCGTCCTGCTGGAACGCGACGGCGGGCAGCGGTCCGCGGCCCGTGGGCGAGAGGACCTGGTCGACCAGTGACTCCAGCAGCCGGAGCGCGGCGCGGGGCGGCGCCTCCGTGCCGTTGCCCCATGCGGCGTCACCGGAGGGGAGCAGGCCGTGGACGCTCAGCCGCAGGCCGGCCCGGTCCTGGGCGGCGGCTGCGTGCTCGTCGGGCTCGGTCGTGCCCAGCAGGGAGACCAGCCTGCCCACGACCACGGGGTCGATGCGGCCGGATCTGCTCAGTGGGCCTACGACGGTCTGCCGCTGTGCCCAGAAGGGGCCGTCAGGGGCGATGTAGAGCTCGGTCCGGCTGTCGGGCCGCCCGCTGTCCCCCATGCTCAGGCGGATGCCAGGGGTCTGGGCGTTCCCGGCCGGGACGCGTGGGTTGTCGGTGTCCGGCATGAGTCCTCTCCGGCGGGTGCAACGTGAGTCGGTACGTCATGTGCAAAACAAGCTAGCTGGCTGCTCACCGGCACAGTTCGCCGGGGGTCAGCGAGGCGTACACGGCGTCATGCAGCCGGTGGGTACGCGAGCTGCGGAAGAGGGCGGGCCTGAAGCCCGCCCGGCGGAAGCCGATTGCGGCGCCCACCACTTGGACCGCCATGTTGTCGGCTGCCGCATAGGCGTCGATCCGCTGGAGCCGCAGGGTCTCGAAGCCGAACCGGCAGACCAGTCGCAGGCCGGCGGTGGCGGTACGCATCCGGCGCGCCTCCGGGAGCAGCCAGATGGAGGCCTCCGCGGCACCCTCGCCGGGTCTGAAGTCCACCAGCTGCGCCGATCCGATCGCGGTGCCGTCGGGGCGGGCCAGGGTGAAGCAGGCCGCCCGGTCCTGCTGCCACAACCGGGGCGCCACATCCTCGATCCACTGCTCCGCGGAGGCCCGGTCCACATACGGGACGACCGCCTGCATGAACTCCCGGACCACCGGGTCGCGGCTTCCCGCCACCAGGGTCTCTGCATCACGGAGTTCCGGACGGCGCAGCACCACGTCCCCCTCGGCGAACGGCGGCACGTCGTCCAGGGAGCTGGGCAGCCGCATCCCGCCGGCCTCCCCGGGCGCCGTCTCCGGGCGGCCGGGAGGGGAGGGGCACGTGCGCTGGTGCAAGGAAGGACTCCACGACAGGTCGGGCAGCACCGTGCTCGGACGCGCCGCCCCCGACGCCGCCCTGCGGTGCGGAGCGGCCGGACTTCGCGCACATTATCAGCTCATCCGATCATATTGATGAACTCTCAGTTCATCCCGGAAAGTTCCTGTTGACCGGATACGCGATGAGCACCCTCGCGCACCGGTGCCGCACGGGATGCCGGAGCCGGCCGAACCGTGAGGCCGCGCCCGTGGAGGAGGCCGCCGGGGTCCGTCACCTCGCAGGAGGCCGACGGCCGCGGGTCTGGTCCCGGTGGACACCGTCGGCCTCCAGCGGCGGCACGCCGTGTGCACGGGTCGTCACAGCGGCCCTGGCCAACCCGCGGCCCTCACCCGGCTTGGCGCCGTACTCGCGGCGGCGGCCTTCGGGTACGCGACAGCGCGGGTCTCCACCGCGACGGGTGGCCGAGGCGGGCTGCCGCGGTGCGTGGGGACAGGTGGCGGGTCGGTGGCGGCCAAGTCACCGAAGTGATGGCCCGTCAGACGACGACTGCTTGCGACAGGACCGCTGCGGCGGCGAACCGTCCGGCCGGCCCGGCCGGCGGACGCGGCCCCATGGGTGACGAGCTCTTTGAAATGTTCGGTACAGGCCCTGGATTGGCCCACCCCATGTCACTTATTCTCGCCGTGTCGTCAGCCGACGAAAAAAACTTCCGAAACCTGGGGGTCCTCATGGCCATGCCGGAGCACGAGGTCGACCGCCGTACGTTGTTCAGGATCGGTATGGGAGGGGCGGTCGCCGCAGTGGTCGGCACCCAGTTGGCCTTCCCCGCGGCGGCGGAGGCCGCGCCCTCGGCGGAGTTCCCCTGGATCATCGACTGCGACAGCTGGGGCGCCAGGCCGCCGGTGGGCGCGATCCAGATCACCGGCAACACCACCAACAAGATCATCCTGCATCACATGGCGTTCCCCAACGTCACCGACTACTCACGCGAGCACGCCCTCCAACTGGCCAGGGACTGCCAGGACCTGCACATGGACACCAACGGATGGGCCGACACCGGCCAGCACTTCACGGTGAGCCGAGGCGGCTACGTCCTGGAGGGCCGCCACCGCAGCCTGGAGACCCTGGAGGTCGGGGAGCACCAGGTGGTCTCCGCGCACTGTCCGGGCGAGAACGGCAATGCGATCGGCATCGAGAACGAGGGCACCTACATCACCGAGACCCCTCCGGACGCCCTCCTCGACTCCCTGGTGCGGCTCTGCACCACCGTCTGCACCCAGTTCCGCCTCAACGCCTGGGACATCTTCGGCCACTGGGACTTCCGCGAGACCGACTGCCCCGGCATCGCCTTCTACGCCGAGTTCCCGATGGTCCGCTCGCGCGTGCTGAAGGCCCTGGGCACGCCGCACAGCGCGATACCGGACCGCCGTTGGCCGGACATCTGGCGCTTCGTCGGCGGTCCGGTGGTCAAGGTCGCCCAGTATCTGCTGGCCGACCTCGGATACGACCTGACGCCCGACGGTGTCTTCGGCACCGACATGAACCCGATCGTGGGCGACTTCCAGGCACGCAACGGCATCCCGGTGGACCCGGACTGCACCTTCGACCGCGCCACCTGGGAGGCGCTCGTCCCCACCCTCGGCAAGGACGCCGTCGGGCTGCCCGTCCAGGCCGTCCAGGAGATGCTGATCCGCAAGGGCCACACCGATGTCGTCCAGACGGGCAGCTACGACCACGCCACCATGAAGGCCGTCCAGGACCTGCAGCGCCTGCACGGCCTCGTCCCCAACGGCAAGGTCGACGTGGACACCTGGTGTGCCGTCGTGGGTGGCGTGGTGCGCTCGGCCTTCCGTAACTGACCCGCGCGAGCGGCGCGGCGCCGGGTGGGGTGCCCTCGTGGTGGGGGGCACCCCCCATGCCCCCGCTGTCGGGCGCCCGCCGTACCGACCCTGCCGCTCCACGGGGCGACCGGGCGTAAGGCCAGGGTCCGGCGCCTCACCGGTTTCCGCAGGCTGCCTCACCGGGGATCGTTATCGGCCGCGCGACTGTTGTCTGCCCGCCTCGCGTCGCCGGCGGTCCAGCGCCCCCCCGAACGCTGCGGATCTCGGGGTGGTCGGCGCCCAGCACCCGCTCCTTGCCGGTCGGCGGTCGCTCGTGGTCCTCGAAGGCTCCGGCCGCATCCCCTAGCGTCCACGGCAGGTGGGCCCGGAAGTGCCGGGTGTGAGGAGTGTCGGGATGGTCTTCGCCCAGTTCCTGCACCTGCTCCGCCGGCTGCCGCCCGACCTCGTCCCGCTCTGCCTGCAGCTCCAGCCGGAGCCTCTTCCGGCCGAGGGTGGACGACGTGTCCGCGAGGCGCTGCGGGGCCGCGGTCAGCTGCCCGCGGGCCAGCACCGGGCGGCGAGGTTGCGGGCGGTGAGGCCGATCCGCGTCTGGGGCACGAGCAGGGCCGCGGCCCACCTGACGCCACGCTGCTTCGGCGTCACCCGTGCGCGGTGGGCGGCCTCGTAGCGGCTGAAGGCGGTGACGTGGTCGTCCGGGTGCTCGGCGAGCGCCTCGGCCAGGGTGTGCGCACCGGCGATGGCGAGGCTGGAACCGTCCCCCAGCAGGGAGACACAGGACGCGGCGTCGCCGAGCAGCGCCGTACGGCCCCGCGACCAGCCGGGAGGATCCACGACGCTGACGGCGTCGAAGTAGAGGTCCTGGGTGTCACGCAGCCGGTCGAGCAACTGGGGAACGCGCCAGCCGAGGTGGGTGTAGGACTCGGTGACGATCTGCTTGTGCAGTTCGGTGTCGTGGTGGTCGAAGGCCGTGATGTCCGGCCTGCGGAAGATGAAGGCGACCAGGGCGCTGTCCCGGGACGGGTGTATGGAGATCATCCGGCCCGGGGTGTTGTGGATGAGCACCTCCGTCGGGTGGTCCACGGGCTCCCCGAGCGGCATGGTGGCGACGTGGAGGCCGGTGGGCCGAACGAAGTCGCCTTCAGGGCCGAAGGCCAGCCGCCGCACTGCGGAGTGCAGGCCGTCCGCGGCGATCACCAGGTCGAACCGGCGTGGCGCGGCATGCTCGAACGTCACGTCCACGCCGTGATCGTCCTGATGCAGTGCGGTGATGCTGTCGTGGAAGAGGAACTCGGCATCGTCGCGAGCCGCTCGGTGGAGCACCGCGGCCAGGTCGCCACGGGGTATCTCGACCTCCCGCCGTTGCGCGCCGTCCCGGGCCGCGGGCATGCGCAGCCGGGCGACCTCGCGTCCTGAGGCGTTCAGCAGCTTCATCGTGGTGGTCGAGGTGGCGGCGGCACGCAGCTGCGGCAGGACGCCCATCGCGTCGACGACCGGCAGTGCCGGACCGCGGACGTCGACCGGGTTGCCGCTGGAGCGCAGGGACTGGGCCTTCTCCACCACCGTAGGACGGAATCCGTGACGGGCGAGCCAGTAGGCGAGGGTCGGACCGGCCACGCCGGCTCCGGAGATGAGAACACTGCGGGAAGTCATGCGCCGACCATATCTGCACTCAATGCAGATTCGCAACGAACGCAAGTACGCACTCGATGCATAGCTGCGGTGGGTGCGATAGAATCCGGCCATGTCTCTCCGTGACCGCAAGCGCGCCCGAACCCGCCAGGCCCTGATCGACGCGGCGACGGAACTGTTCGGGCGCCAGGGCTACGACGAGACCACCGTCGCGGACATCGCCGCCGCAGCCGAGATCGGCACCCGCACGTTCTTCAGCTACTTCGCCAGCAAGGAGGAGCTGCTCTTCCCGGACTCCGACGCCCGAGTCCAGGCCGTCGCCGATGCCATCGCCACGCGCACTCCGGACGAAGGCCCCGCCGAGGTCCTGCTGCGCGCACTGAGCACCGTGCCGGACACCGGCGACGACATGGTCAGCCCGCTCGCCGCGCTGCGCCTGAGGATGATGCGCTCCGTCCCCGCCGTGCGCGGCCGCGCCATGCAGGTCCAGCTCGACGCCCAACGGGAGATCGCCCGCCGGCTGGCCGACGCATACCCGGACCGGCTCGACCCGGTGGCCGCGGCGGCACTCACCGGCGCATTCATCGGCGCCATCACCGGCGCGCTCCAAGCCATCCTGGACGACCTGGACGACCTGGATCAGCCCTCCGGCCCCGCCGCCCTGCACACCGCCGTCCGCACCGCGACCGATGTCGCCCTCGCCCCCTGGCGGTGACGGCCGCTCGGCGCACGCACTCGCCGAGTCCGGCGGCCGGGCGGCACCGGGTCGCCCCGCCGGTCAGAAGTGGATCACTGGCACTCCGCAGCCCGCCCCGCCCGTCATCGCCCCAGCCCTCGCAATGACCGGCGCAAGAGGCCACTTGGACAGAGAAAGCGCAACTTCGACACGGCCCGCGGAAGCAGCTACCTTCACCTGGTCTTCGGCGATCGCCCACGGTGGCACGGGAGTTCCTTCAGGCTGAGCCACCCGCGACGGGATGAGTCGGTCACGCCCCACGAATCCTCGCCCCCATGCGTGAGCCACCGAACCGGGTCCAGGCCAGCCACCGAACCGGGTCCAGGCCAGGCAGCCCCAACCAGGGAGAGACGCATGCCCCATCTTGCGCTGTACACATTCGGCGTCCTGACGTCACCTCTCGCCGATCCCGCCCCTCTCACGCGCGAGTTCTACGACATCGGCGAGGCCGTCTACCAGAAGATCAGCCGGCACCCCGGGTACCTCGCTCGCGCTGAAGCGGCAGACGGTGACCGGGGCATGCTCTTCGAGGCCGACTGGGGGGCATGGGGAGAGTTCGCCGTACCGGCCTGGTACAGCAAGGGCCGTACGGTGGAAACCACCGCCCTGGCCGCGACCCTCTCACTCTGGACCGACCTGCGCCCCGCCTTCGACGCCGTCTACACCGGTCTGCACCGTGAGGCGCTGAACAGGCGTTATGACTGGTTCGAGAGGACAGAACACCCGAATTACGTGGGCTGGTGGGTCTCCGACGACGTGATACCCACCTGGCAGGACGGGGTTTCCAGGCTGGAACACCTCCACGACCACGGCTCCGCGCCGCACGCCTTCACCTTCCACCACTCGTTCGCCCCGGACGGAACTCCGACCAGGATCAAAGGCATCGGGCCGACGAGCGACCAGGTTCGCTGACAAGGTGTCCGCCGGCAGGCGGACGTGCCCGGACTATCCGTTACGACATGGAGTGGGTCCTAGCCGGAGAGCTTGAGACCTGCGGCGATCACGCTGTTCATGCTCTGGCCGGCCATGCCCCCGCTCGGCATTGCTTCGTTCGCACGAATGTCGTCGACGTCGGCGAGAACCGCTAACTCGGTGCCCATCGTGATGCCCTCCCTGGGGCTCCCCACCGCAGGCCGGGAACGTCGCCGACCTCACATGGAGGCCACCGGGGCCGGAGTCAGCGGGCCGGTGCGAAACGGTCGGCGCCAGGGAGCCCGGCGCCCAGGTGGGCGGTGAGGAAGCGGGCGGCGCGGTCGAGTGCGGCGTCCGCCTCGTCGAGGCGGCCGTAGTGATGCTGGAAGACGTGGGGGAGGCCGGGACCGGTTTCGAGCGTGACCTCGACGTCGTCGGCGGCCGCACGGGCGGCCAGCCGGACCGCGTCGTCCAGCAGCACTTCGTTCGCTCCGACCTGCACGAGCAGCGGGGGCAGTCCGGTGAGGGCGGCGAACACCGGGCTGGCCAGGGGATGGGCCCGGTCGCCTGCGCCGACGTAGAGATCGGCGTAGGCGCGCATGTCGGCCTCGGTGAAGATGGGGTCGGCGTCCTCCTTGGAACGGATGCTCTCTCCGGCAAGGGTGAGGTCGACCCAGGGGGAGAAGAGGACCACGGCGGCCGGCTGCGGCAGCCCGGCCTCCCGGGCCGCGAGCAGCGTGGCGATGCTCAAGCCGCCACCGGCGGAGTCACCGGCCATGACGAGATCCTGCGGGTCGGTACCCGTCGCCAGCAGCTCGCGATAGGCCGCGAGCCCGTCGTCGACGGCCGCGGGGAAGGGGTGCTCGGGCGCCAGCCGGTAATCCACCGACGTCGCTCGCAGCCCGGCGCGGCGGGCCAGTTCACCGACCAGCCCTGCATGGGTGTCCGGTGAGCCGACGACATAGCCGCCGCCGTGCAGGTAGAGCAGCCGGCCACGGCCGTGGACTTCGGCCGGCTCCAGCTCCAGGGCCGGCCGGCCGCCCAGGACGGCGCTGCGGGTGACCACATCCTCCGGAGCGGGGCGGGTGAGGGCCGCGGTGAAGCCGCTGCGCTGCTCCTCGGGAGTGGGCTGCGTCTCGCTGCGAGGGGCGGAGCGGAGCATGGCGTCCAGAGCGTCGCGCTGCTGTCGGGACATGTGGGGCCTCCATGGGTCGGGATGGGAGAATGGATTCCTGGGAATCCATCTGTCCTGGCCCAACCGGATTCCAAGGAAGATGATTCCCAGGAATCTCTGGAGGTTCTGTGAGCCACGTCACATCGATCTTCGCCGACCTCGTCCGCGTCGAGACCCGGCTCTACAACGCGGTGAGCGCCCGGCTGCGCGCCGAACAAGGCCTGGGTCTCGGGCAGTTCGAGCTTCTGGAGATCATCGACCGCGTGCCGGGGTGCCGCGTGCTCGACATCGTCGGCGAACTGGCGATCACCGTGGGGGCCGTCAGCAAGGCGGTCGACCGGCTGGTGGCTGCGGGCTGGTGCCAGCGGGTCGCGCACCCCCAGGACCGCCGGTCGTCGGTCCTCCGCCTCACCGCCGAAGGCGGGAGGCAGCTGTCCGCTTCCCGCCTCATTGTCGAGAGCGAACTCGCCTCCCTGACCGCGGCGGCTTCCCCTGACGACCTGACCCGCATCGCCCCGACCTTGGCCGTCCTGCGCGCGACCCTGGAGGCGGGCTCCCACGGCCAACCGGGCTGAGGTCGCACGACCCACGAACGGCAGCCGACCCGACCGGAGCCGAGCGGCACAGCCCGGCCCGCGAGGCCGACACGGTATCCCGAACCAGGGCGGTGGTCGTCATACCCTGCGGCGTGATCAGCGGATGCGGTCACCGCCAAGCATCATTCATCCTGGCGCCCCATGAACCTCGCCCAGGGGAGCCGGGTGGCGCGATGTCGTACCGCGCCTGTGGAACCCCGGCAGGCTGATTGCGCGTCTGCGAATTCGGAAACTCCTCCTCCGAACCAGAGTGAGGCCCGAGTTGAGACGTCGAAGCCCAGCCATCCCTCGTAGCGCCGGCACCCTCGCGGCGCTCTGCACCATCGGTGCCGCCCTGCTCACCGGCTGCTCGTCCAGCGGTCCGACGAACGCGGCCCCCTCCCCCTCATCCGCTGCCACCACCGCGACGACCTCCACGGCCGCCCCGGCACCGTCGACCGTACCTGCCTCCGGTCCGCCCCCGACCGCCACCGGGACGCCCGCAGCCCACTGCCGGGAACTCACCGTGCCGCCGGCCGTGAAAGCGGAGGTCACCTCGGCCTACGGTCGCCAGAACCAGCCCCGACTGGTACACATCCGCCCCCGCAGCGGCACCTTCTACTACGGCTCCTGCGGCGGCACCACCTACGCGGCCGCGGTGTTTGAACCCACTGCCGGCGCCACCTACGCCGAGCAGGTCGCCAGCCAGGACGACGGCGCCGCGATGAAGTACCTTTCCCGCCCGGCCAATGGCGGCTGGACCCTCCTCGCCAGTGACGGTCTGCCCCGCGACCCGCGCGGATGCGCCGCCATCAGACAGATCCCGGCCCCGCTTGCGGCGCTGTGGGGCGACTGCCTGGCCCGCCCCTGACGAGCCGGACGGTTCATCACCGCACCGGTGAACCTAGGCGCGGCCACTCCGGCGTACGGGCCCCGCTTGGGCGGGGTGCGCTTGGGCGGGGTGCGCCTGGCCGGGCTCCGGGTGGCTCCGACTGGCGGTACGTCAGATGAAGCCGGGCCGTCCTCCGACCCCGGTCGAGGGCGGCCCGGCGTCCTGCGCTGCCGGCCCCGCCGTCGGCATGGGGCCGTTCCGGCAGATGTGAGACGTGACGCCTTTGCGCCAGTGACCCGATGTTCCCCTGGTCGCCGCCGGTCGGTAGGACCACCCCATGACCTGCTTCACGCCTCGCCACCGACACGGCCGGCGGGCTCTCACCACGGCGATCGGGACCGTCGCGGTCCTCACCTCGCCGACCGGACCGATCGGCCCGGCAGCGGCGGACACCGTCGCACGCGCCGCGGCTCAGGCGCCCCAGGCGGGGGCTGTGCGCGGGCCCGGTCCCGTGTGGCGGTCCGGGCCCGCGTAGCACTGCGCGTTACGCGGCGAGGCCGACGCGCCTCGACGCTCCCTGGCGGGAACCGGAACCGGAGCCGGACTGCGGGCTGCGGCCGCCGGAGGTGGGGCGACGGCGGCGGGAGCGGTCCGCGGAGGCGCTGCGGCGGGGCCGCTCGACGACGGGGTCGGCGATCACGACGGGGATGCCGGAGGGCACGCGGGCGCCGGTGATGCGGGTGAGTTCCGCGTCGCCGGAGTGGATCCGGGAGCATTCGGGGGTGATGCCGGCCGTGGCCATCATGCGGGCCGTCTCACGGCGCTGGTTGGGCAGCACCAGGGTGACGACGGTGCCGGACTCCCCCGCCCGGGCGGTGCGTCCGCCGCGGTGCAGATAGTCCTTGTGGTCGGTCGGCGGGTCCAGGTTGACGACCAGGTCGAGGCCGTCGACGTGGATGCCCCGGGCGGCGACGTTGGTCGCGACCAGCGCGGTGACCTGCCCGGCGCGGAACTGCTGCAGGGTGCGGGTGCGCTGCGGCTGGGACTTGCCTCCGTGCAGGGCGGCCGCCTTCACGCCGTTGGCGAGCAGGTCCCGCACCAGGCGGTCGGCGCCGTGCTTGGTGTCGATGAACATGATCACGCCGCCTTCGCGGGAGGCGATGTGGGCGATGGTGGCGTCCTTGTCCCCGTTCTGCACATACAGGACGTGGTGCTCCATGGTGCTGACCGTCGCGGCGGACGGGTCCACCGAGTGGGTGACCGGGTCCTTGAGGAAGCGGCGGACCAGCCGGTCCACATTGCGGTCCAGGGTCGCGGAGAACAGCATCGTCTGCGAGCCCTCGGCGACCTGCTCCAGCAGCTCGGTGACCTGCGGCAGGAACCCCATGTCGGCCATCTGGTCGGCCTCGTCCAGCACCGTGACCCCGACCCCGTCGAGCCGGCAGTCGCCGCGCTGGATCAGGTCCTTGAGCCGGCCGGGGGTGGCCACGACGACCTCCGCCCCGCGGTTGAGCGCCTGGGCCTGGCGGCCGATCGACATCCCGCCGACCACGGTCGCCATCCGCAGCCGCACCGAGTGGGCATAGGGGGTGAGCGACTCGGTGACCTGCTGCGCCAACTCACGTGTGGGGACCAGCACCAGGGCCAGCGGCCTGCGCGGCTCGGCCTTCTGTCCCGCGATGCGGGCCAGTACGGCGAGTCCGAACGCGATGGTCTTGCCCGAACCCGTACGTCCCCGGCCCAGCACATCGCGCCCGGCGAGCGAGTTCGGCAGCGTGGCGGCCTGGATGGGGAACGGCGCGGTGACTCCCTGGCGGGTCAGCGTCCCGAGGAGCGCCTTGGGGAGGTCCAGCTCGTCGAACGACTCGACGGCCGGCAGCGCCGGGGTGGTGCTGACCGGCATGGCGAACTCACCACTCAGGGAAGAGTTCTGACGCCCCTTCGGACCGGAGGAGCGCTGGGCCCCACCGGAACGGGAACCGTAGGCGGCACCACTGCCCGAGCGGGAGCCGTACGAGCCGCCGGCACGGGAGCCGTAGCCGCTGCCGCCGGAGCGGGAGCCTGCGCCGGAGCGGGAGTTGGCGTTCTGGTACGAGGAGCGACCGGAGCGGTTCAAGCGGGAAAACCTTCCTCAAAGCGGCACGTCACGAGGAAGGCCCCACGGCGCGGGGCGCCGGCGGAGGCCACAGGAAACGGGCCGGAAAAATGACGGGCGGAGCGTGGACGGTGCAACCGTGCGGCACGCCACTTCGATCGGCGAACGCCGAATCGGAGGGTGCGCAGAACCACGAACCGGGAAATGTCACGGCAGGGCGCCGATCCGGACGCTGCACTGAGCGCCCGGCGCCGGACGGCCGCCGTTGCGGCGGAGCCGGGGAGGCCGAACGGCCGGGAATGTTCGTGGAGCAATGCCGAGGGGCCCGCACCGGGCATGTACGCGGTGCGGGCCCCTCGCTGCCGGGCGAGCGCCTGGCGGAAAAACTACAGCGGACGAATGTTCTCCGCCTGCGGGCCCTTCTGGCCCTGCGTGACGTCGAACTCGACCTTCTGGCCCTCGAGCAGCTCGCGGAAGCCGTTGGCGTTGATGTTCGAGTAGTGGGCGAAGACGTCCGGGCCGCCGCCGTCCTGCTCGATGAAGCCGAAGCCCTTTTCCGCGTTGAACCACTTCACAGTGCCATTAGCCATAAAAAAATCTCCTTCAAGGGGCTGTCCGGATCCCGCACTGTGCGGACTCCGAGTCGCCGCGATGATGACCCGCCCGGGATAAAAAGACCGGGAAACAAAAATGCGCCTGCGAATACATCAGCAGGCGCACACAAAGTTCATGGGAACCACTACTGCAACTAAGAAGACCCTAGCACGCCGGGGACCGCAGCGGCGGGATATTTGGCTCCGGGTTCTGCCAGGGCCCCGCCGACGCCACCGGTCCAGCCGTGGCAGATCCGGTGGAGAGCAGTCCCCCCAAGGGATTCGGGCGCCATCGAGCCTCCCGCTACGGGCCCAAAAAGTGGTGCCGGCCCAGCGCGGCCAGGGGCGCTCAGCCCCGTTCGAGGCGCAGTGTGCAGTGTGCGGTCGTGCAGCTGATCCGCCGGCGCCGGTGCCGGCGCCCGAAGGTCCCGGCTCCCCCGCCCGGCCCCTGCGCCGTGGATCTGTTCCCCCTCGGGGGCGACCGTCCGGGCAGGCCGGACGTGACCGATCCCACTCCGGCCCACCCGTTCGTCCCGCCCGGCCGGACGCTGTGAGGAGCATCCACAGGTGTCCGCGACCGGACGCCCCGGACAGGCATCCGGCCGCCGTCCGCTCCGGTCCGCGCCGCGGTTGGGCCGAACGAGCGGACCAGATCGGGACGCCGCATCAGGGTGTCGACGGGGGGTACGTGCGCTGCCGTTCGCCTCTGTACGAGGAGGCGACTTCCCCCGGCGGCCGCGGCTGGCGCGTCGGGGTTCACGGAACGGAGACATCTGGTGCAGATTCCCAAGAACAAGGTCGTGGAGTTCATCCGCTCCAAGGGCAACGAGGACCTGGCCCGGCAGGCCGAGCAGCAGCTGCCTGACCAGATCGACCCGCAGCAGCACGCCGATCAGCTGCAGAAGTACGGCGTCAAGCCGCAGGAGCTCATGAGCAAGATGGGCCACACTTTCGGCCGCTGACTCCACCGCTGAGTTCCGGACCTGTGGTCGACCGTCCCAGTCGGCCACAGGTCTCAGTCGTCCCCGAAGTCTTGGGCCCCGCCGGTCCGGCCCACCCACCGCCCGTTCACCGAGTCGCGCCGGGCCCTCAAGCCCTGATCCGGGGCCCCACCGATCCGCTCCCCCCGTAGGCCGCGCCGACGCCGCCCCGCCGAACTCCACGGCGGCAAGGGCCACAACGACGACCACTCGCACCGATCGCTCCGCAGCAGGGCTTCTGGTCGAGGGGAAGGCGGCTGGTCACAACAGAACATGGGCTTCGCTGAATGGCTCTACCGCTATCTCATCGGCGAGGAACTGGCCGGCGCCAACAGCTCCGCCTGCTACCCCGGTCCCGTACAACTGCGCAGACTGCCGATGACCGCCGCCGAGCGTCCGGAACCATGGAGTGGACCGGATCGCGGCAGGTGAGCCACCGGCGCCGTGGCCCATCGGCCGGGCGCACTCCACCAGTGCCGCCCTCGCCCGACTGCTGCCCCGTCCACTGCGCAGTCGCCGGATCGCCCACCCGAACCACCCGCGCACACTGATCGCCTGGACCGGTGTCGATGAAGAGGGTGACGATCGTCTCGTTCCGGGGATACCGCTGTACGCGGCGAGCCGCCGCTTCGCGAGGAGATTGTCCGCCCGAAGCGGACGGTTGAGGGAAAGGGGGCGAACCCACTCCTTTCCACTCTTAACTTATAGCCTACCGGGGGCCTTGCGGCAAGGCCCCGGTCGTGCCGCAGAATGTCCGCTCGAAGCCGGAACCGATGGAAATGAGAGTCACCAGGTGCGTGTGCTGTTGTCGACATACGGGCCGCACAGGGACGTCCGGCCCCGGACGAAGCCCCCGGTGCGGTCGCGGGTGCTCGGCACAGCGGTGCGGGGGCCGGCCGCTGCCCTTGTGCCGTCGGCGGCGGTCGGCTTGTCGGTCCGCCGCACTCACCGGCGGGCGGCAGCGGCGGTTTCCCGGACCGTCGTGTGAGGAGTTCCCAGTCGGCCGGGTCCGGCGCAGGTGCGCGGGCCCCGGCCCCGGGTTGTGTTGTGCTGTTCACAGCGGCCATGGCGCCGCCGTCCTCAATTGCTGGAGCAGTTGGGGGTCCTGAGTCAATGGAGCCAGCGTTGGTCCCCACGTCGTCGTCCTCATCCGAACTCAATTCAGTCGTCGATGCCGGAGCCGGAAACGGTACGAACCCGGGCGACGGCGGCGCTCAGCCCTCCGACGGCTGGCACACCAGGGAGCTGCGAGCGGAGAACGCGTACGTCGGCAGGCTGTACGACCGCCTGGAGGCCCAGCGCGCATTCGCCTCAGCCCGGCTGCGCGAGATCCATCTCCAGGACAGGGGCGGAACGGCCCAGTCCCGCATGGAGCGCGACACCCTGGAGATCCACCACACCCGCCGGCTGGCGGAGCTGCACGCCGCCGAGTACGGGCTCTGCTTCGGCCGGATCGAGAGCGCCGACGGCGAGCGGCAGTACATCGGCCGGATCGCCCTGTCGGACGAGGACCACGAGCCGCTGCTGACCGACTGGCGGGCGCCGGCCGCGGAACCGTTCTACCGGGCGACGCCCGCCGCGCCCGGCGGTGTGGCGGGCCGGCGGCATCTGCGGAGCAAGGGCCGGACCGTCGTCGACTTCGACGACGACGCCTTCGGCCTGAACGCCCTGGCGGGCCGCGACAGCTCCGAGCTCAGCGGCGAGACCGCCCTGCTCGCCTCGCTGACGGCGGCCAGGACCGGGCGTATGGGCGACATCGTCTCCACCATCCAGGCCGAGCAGGACCGGGTCATCCGCTCCGAGCTCGGCGGTGTGCTGGTCGTGCAGGGCGGTCCGGGGACCGGCAAGACCGTGGTCGCCCTGCACCGCGCCGCGTACCTGCTCTACACCCACCGCGACCGGCTGGCCAAGCGCGGTGTGCTGGTCATCGGCCCCAACACGACGTTCCTGCGCTACATCGACCAGGTCCTCCCCGCGCTCGGTGAGAGCGAGGTCGTGCTGAGCAGCATCGGTGCGCTCTACCCGGGCGTGACCGGGACCGACACGGAGACGCCCGAGGCGGCCGCCGTGAAGGGCGACGGACGGATGGCCCGGGTTCTCGCCGATGCGCTGGAGGGCCTGCGGCAGCTGCCGGAGGACTCCTGGACCATCACCGTGGGCAGAAGGTCGCCCTACCATGTGGAGCTGGAGATCGGACGGGCCCTGTGCGAGCGGGCCCACGCGGCCGCGCACAGGACCGGCGAACCCCACAATCTGGCCCGCCCCGACCTGGTCGAGCGGCTCTCCTCGGAGCTGGCCCTGCGGATCGCCAGGGACCGCGGCGGCAATATGAACCTGGACGATGTGGCGAACCTCGCCGACGCGCTCGTCGGCGAGCCCGAGTTCCAGGCCGTGGCGGACAGGCTGTGGCCGCTGCTGAGCCCGGAGCAGCTGCTCACGACCCTGTTCGGCTCCCCCGAGCTGCTGGCGAGGGCCATGCCGGACTTCTCCGAGGCCCAGCGCGCCGCGCTCCTGCGCGATGACCCGGGCCCGGGCCAGGACCCCGCCCCCTGGACCACCGACGACGTCCCGCTGCTCGACGAGGCCGCCGAACTGCTCGGCCCGCTGCCCGGCAGCACCGTCTCCCGACAGGCCCAACTCACCGCCCAGGAGCTGGAGTTCGCCAAGGTCGTCCTCGAGGACTTCGGGGTGGGACTGGTGGAGATGGACGCGGAGATGCTGGCGCGCCAGTACCAGGGCGAGCAGTCGCTGCGGCCGCTGGCCGAGCGTGCGGCCGAGGACCGGACCTGGGGCTTCGGGCATGTGATCGTGGACGAGGCGCAGGAACTGTCCCCCATGGCCTGGCGGCTGCTGACCCGCCGCTGCCCGGGCCGCTCCATGACGATCGTGGGCGACCTGGCGCAGACCGGCGCACCGGCCGGGCTGAGCTCCTGGAGCGAGGCGCTCGAGGAGTACACCGCGGGACGCTGGCGCACGGTCGAGCTCACCGTCAACTACCGGACGCCTGCCGAGATCATGCGGATCACCGAGGGCGTCCTGCGGGCGGTCGACCCGGCGCTCACCGTCCCCACCGCGGTGCGCAGCGGCGGAGTCCGTCCATGGAGCCTCAGGATCCCCGAGGAGGACCGGGGAGCGGCGCTGCGTGCGGTGGTCGAGAGGGAGCTCGCGGCGCTGGACGGCGGCAGGATGGCGGTGATCCACGCGCCGTCCCTGCCGGGGGAACTGGTCGACGCACTCGCCGAGTTGGACGGTGTCGTTGTCGCCGACGGCCCGTCGGCGCTGGATTCGCCGGTCGTCCTGATGACGGCCGCGCAGGCCAAGGGGCTGGAGTTCGATGCGGTTCTGGTCGTGGAGCCCGCAGAGATCCTCGCGGCGCACACCCGCGGCGTGAACGACCTCTATGTCGCACTCACCCGCGCGACCAGGAACCTCGGGGTGGTCCACAGCCGGGAGCTGCCGCAGATGCTGGAGGGCCTGGACGCCCGCTGACCGTCGGGCGCATACGGGCCCGGCCGGTGCCCGGCGGACACCACGTCCGCCGGGCACCTGCTTTTCGGCGTCCCGATCGACCGCCATCGCCCCGTATGTCAGGCATCGGCACCGGTGCCGGCACCCGCGACCCGGGTTCGGCCGCACGCCACGGGCGACACGGCTATAGGGTGATCAGCGCTGTCTGAAGGCAGCTGCGTCGGGGAACACTGGAGAACGCACAACGGGAGGGCCTTCGATGGACGCGGGGGACGCGGCGGTGACGCGCTGGCTGAGCAGCTCCGGACGACTGGACCCGGTGCAGCCGGTGGAGTTGCGCACGGACCGGCCCCACTCGGCTCGGATGTACGACTTCCTGCTCGGCGGCAGGACGAACTTCCCCGCCGACCGCGCCGTGGCCGAGCAGGCGCTCACCGCCTACCCGGGCCTGCGCACGGTGACCCGGATGAACCGCGCCTTCATGGGCGCGGCCGTCGGCCGACTGGCCGACCTGGGCATCCGTCAGTTCCTGGACATCGGCAGCGGCATTCCCACCACTCCCAACGTCCATGAGATCGCCCAGAGCCGGATACCGAGCGCCCGGATCGTCTACACCGACAACGACCCCCTGGTGCTCGCCCACGCTCGCGCCCTGCTGGCCTCGGCCACGGGCGGGGGGCGGGTCGACTACATCGAGGCGGACCTGCGCCACCCGGACCGGATCCTCGGCCACCCCTGCCTCACCGGCCCCGATCCCGCCCTGGACCTGACGCAGCCCGTGGCCCTGCTGCTGATCGCAGTGCTGCACTTCGTCCCCGATACGGACGACCCCTGCCGTCTCGTCAAGGAGCTCCTGGAGCCGCTGGCACCGGGCAGTTGCCTGGTCGTCTCGCACGCCACGGCCGATGTCAACCCGGAGCAGGTGAACCAGGGTGCGCGGACCTACCGCGCCTCCGGAGTCTCGTTCCAGCCCCGCAACCGTACCGAGGTGACGCGCTTCGCGGACGGGCTGGAGGTGCTGCCCCCGGGGGTGGCCGTGGCCACCAAGTGGTGGCCTGCCTTTGCGGAGGGAACCGTCGTGCCCTACGCGGACGACCCCTTTGTGAACGACGCATACCTGTTGGTGGCGCGCAAGCCCTGACGTCGGTGGGCCGGAGCGGCCGGACCGGCTCGGATCCACACCGTCCGGAACGGCCCGGCCCCGATGCGGGGGGACATGGGGGACCGGTCAGGCCGGCAGCAGAATCCCCGCGTTGATCCGCTGCACCGCACAGGGGCGGACTCGACGCGTCCTGGCGCCAGCAGCCCGGCACTCCTGTCCACGGCCTGCGTGACGGTGTCGACGGGGTCGTCAAGGCCCTCGCCGAGGCCTCGCCGGAGCGCCCCGAGGGCTTCCGGGTATAAGGGCAGGGCGCGCGCCCGGAGCCCGGGGCCGGGCGCGCGCGGACCGGGGCGGCGTCGGCCCGGCTGATGACGGTGTCGGCCCGCGGTGTCGGCTCGGCTGGTGACAGAGGCCGTGGAGATGACGCGACGTCGACTTCCGGCAGCGGATCAGCGGACCCGGGCGAGCACCGGACGGTCCTGCTGGAGGGTCAGTCCGGGCCTGGGGTGGATGTCCCCGGGGTCGACATCCAGCCGGAAGCGCTGGGCGAGGGTGGCCAGGACCAGCACCGCCTCGACGGTGGCGAAGCGCGCGCCCAGGCAGGCCCGGGGACCACCGCCGAAGGGGAACCAGGCGTAGTCGGGGACGGCATGCTCGGCGTCCTCGGCCCAGCGTTCCGGGCGGAAGGCATCGGGCTCGGGGAACCAGCGCTCGTCACGGTGTGCGCTCCACTGGCTGCACCACAGCACGGTGTCCTCGGCGACGGGGTGTCCGGCGATGGTGGAGCCGTCCTTGGCTCTGGCGGTCATCAACCAGATGGTCGGATAGAGCCGCAGGGTCTCCTTGACGATCTGCTCGGTCCACCGCAGCTGCTTGACATCGTCGAAGCCCGGTGTGCGGCCGTCCAGGACGGTGCGCAGTTCGTCGGCGAGCCGGTCCCGGGCCACCGGGTTGCGGGAGAGCAGGTACCACGCCCAGGTGAGCGTGGTGGCGGTGGTCTCATGGCCGCCGACGTAGAGGGTGACGGCCTCGTCGCGCAGTTCGCGGTCGGTCAGTGGCAGGCCGTTCTCGTCCCGGGCGGCGAGCAGTCGGCTGAGCAGGTCGTCGCGTTCGCCCGAGGCGCGGCGCGCGGCGGTGACCCGGGCGATCTCCTCGTCGACAACGGCCACCGCGGCCTTGAGGCGCCGCCGCCCCGGGGTGGTCACCCAGGGCGGGAGGAAGAGCGTGATGCCGCGGAACTCGGCGCCGATCTCACGCTGGGCCACATCCATGGCGTCGCCGATGACCGCCTCGCGGCCGACCGTCTCCGCACCGAACAGGGTGCGGACGGCGATCCGCTGGGTGAGGCCGTGCATCTCACGGCGGAGGTCGACACGGTCACCCGGTTTCCAGCGGTCGGCCACCGCTTCGGCGCACTCGGCCATGACCGTCGCATAGGTCCGCACCTGGCGCGGCCGCACCGCGGGCTGCACCAGGGCCCGCTTGCGGCGCCAGTCGGCGCCCTCGCTGACCACCACGCCGTTGCCGAGGAGCAGGGTGAAGGCCCAGCCGAGTTCGGGGTGGCGGTAGTCGGTCTCCACACCGGCGAGCAGTTCGCCGATGTGCTCCGGCCGGGAGAGGAAGATCCCGCGCCGGGGGCCGAGCCGCCACTGCACCAGGTCGCCGTGGCCGCGCAGCCGCTCGAAGAAGGCCAGCGGGTCCTTGGCGAAGTGGGGGATGCTGCCCAGCAGCGGCAGACCGCGCGGGCCGGTGGAGATGACGGCCTCGGTGGCGTCGACGGGCATCAGATGTCCTCCCCCTGGGACTGATTCCGGAGGACTCATCCTGCCCGGCCCCGGTCCTCCGCACCAGGGTCGCCACCGCTCTTCGGCCGATGTCCGACGGTCCTTCAGTACCTCGCTGCCGAGGCCCCTCCGACCCCTGCGATCGGCGGACACGGCATCCGCCGGGCCGTGGCCCGCGGTCATTGCAGCGGTGCCCGCAGCCGTGAGCCGGCGGCGCCCGGCCGCGGGGCGCGCCGTGCGGGTGGGGTGGGGTGGCCACACAATGGGTGGGGACCGATACTGCCGGCCCCGCGGCCGGGTGAGCTGCGGGAGTGGTATGGGCGGGTTCGCCGGATGGTGGGGGCGGTGCGCACGGTGGGTGCCGTTGGTGATGATCGCGGCGGCCGTGATGTTCGATGTGCTGACGCCCAGCGAGTACTCGGCGGCCCCCCTGCTGGCGGCCGCGTGTGTGATGGCGGGGGCCATCCTCAGCCGACGCGGTGTGATTGCCGTCCTGGTGGTGGCGGTGCTCGCCACCGTGGGGGTGTGCCTGCACCAGCGGCGGCTGGGTCATGTGTCCGGGACCGAGCAGATCATCGACATCCTGATCGCGGTCTGGATAGCGGTCGCGGTCAGCCGCCTGCTGACCCGCCAGGAGAGCAGACTTCAGGCGGCGCGTACGGTGGCCGAGGAGGTCCAGCGGGTGCTGCTGCCGCCGGTGCCACGGCGGATCGCGGACCTGGAGCTCAGCGCACGGTACGAGGCCGCGCACGACGAGGCGCGGGTGGGCGGCGATCTGTACGCGGCCCAGAGCGGGCCGCACGGCGTCCGCCTCCTCCTGGGCGATGTCCGGGGCAAGGGGCTGGGAGCGGTCGCCACCGTGTCCGTGCTGCTGGGGGCGTTCCGGGAGGGCGCGTCGCGGGAGAGGGACCTGCTCTCGCTGGCGCAGTGGCTGGAGACGGCGCTCGAGCGCGACGCCTCCGGCGAGGGGGACGGGAGCGGGGGCGGCCAGGGCCGCTTCACCACCGCTCTGCTGGTGGAGTTCCCACCCGGCGAGGCCGTGGTGCGTGTGCTCAACCGCGGTCACCCCGCCCCGTACATCGTGCGGGGCCGGCAGGTGGACACCCTGTCCGCGCACACACCCGATCTCCCGCTCGGGCTCGGGAGCCTCTCGGACACCAGGTCCGCGCCGGTCGAGATCCCCTTCGGGACGGGTTCGGTGCTGGTCATGGTGACCGACGGTGTCACCGAGGCCCGTAACGGCGCCGGTGACTTCTACGATCCGCAGCGGGGACTGCCGCAGCTGGCGCCGTTCGGATCGGCCCGTGAGGCCGCCGACCGTCTGATCGCGGACGTCGACCGCTGGGTGCAGGGCCCGGCCGCGGACGACCGGGCCATCCTGACCGTCCGCCGTCTCCCTCCCCGGTGAACTGCATCCGGGCCGGGTGGGCCCGCCCGTACCGGATCGGTCGCTGAGGGGCGACAGGGGTCGGACCTGGCCGCGGTGGAGATGCCGCACCGCCCGCGAACTGCGACGATGGCCGCAGTCCCGGGCCCGGCCGCGCGCGGCGGGCCCGGTCGACCTCGACCAGACCGCCCTCGCTGCCCTCCCGGGCCTGGCCGCGCGCGGCGGGCCCGTCGCAGCCCGTCGCGGAGGAGCCACCATGACTGCGGACGGCAGTACAACGCACCGGCGGGGCCGGTCCTCAGGCCTGATCGTGTCGGGGTGGACCGAGTTCGCCGCGGTCATGATGATCTGCGGAGGTCTGCTGACCATCGCCGAGGGCATCTCCGCCCTGGCCCAGGACAACCTGTTGGTCCTCTCCCGGAACTACGCCTTCCGGTTCGACCTCACCGGGTGGGGCTGGATCCATGTGGCCCTCGGGATCGTGGTGCTGGTCACCGGCCTGGCCCTGATCAGCGGTTCCGCCCGGGCCCGGCCGGTGGGCGTGGCGCTGGCCGGGCTGAGCCTGCTCGCCAACTTCCTGTGGCTGCCCTGGTACCCCGCCTGGGCGATCATCGCGATCGTCATCGATGTGCTCATCATCTGGGCTCTGTGCACCCGGACGGAGGGCGTGGACAGGTCCGTTCCGCGGGAGTAGCCCCGGACGGGCGCGGCGGCACCGCTCGGGCGGATGCGGATCTCGGCCGTCCATATCGCGCACCCGGCGCCCAGCGGGGACGGCGGAGGCCCCTGGCCGGCGGTGACGCCGGCCAGGGGCCTCCCGGGGTGCTCAGCCCAGAGGGTCAGCCCAGATCAGCCGTCGGTCTCCGACGACGGGATGAATGCGCCCGGCACATCCGCCGGAGCGACGATGTCCTTCTCGCCCGGGTACGCCTTCTTCCAGTCGTGCGACTCGTACCAGGTGAGGTGGTTCATCTGCGCCGGGTTGGCGTAGTCGGCGACAGCGTTGGGACCGGTCAGACGCTGCTGCTTCTTCCAGTCCGACCACTTCTGCGCGACGGCCTTCTCGTCCGTCGGGACGACGCCGGTGGGCGCGGCAGCGGCGGCCGGGTCCTGCGGCGCCGGGACGTCCAGACCACAGGAGGGCGCGGTCGCCAGACCGTTGGTCAGCGAGGTCCGGTTGGGCAGCGCGGTGAACGGGGTGTAGTCGGGCTTGCTGGTGAACGCCTCGGCCATCGGGGTGGCCGCGGTGTCCTTCTGGTTCATCGGGCGGATCCCGAGGATCTGCTCGATGGTCCTGACCATGTTGATCTGCGAGTGGTAGGTGCTGTCGACGGCGCCGTGCTGGGCCCAGGGACTGATGATCTGGATCGGCGCACGGTGGCCGTCGACGTGGTCGAGACCGGCCTGGGAGTCGTCCTCGACGACGAAGATCGCCGAGTCCTTCCAGTACTTGCTGTGCGAGATCTCGTCGACGATCTGGCCGACCGCGAGGTCGTTGTCCGCGACCTGGGCGGCCGAGTTGGCCGGACCGCCGGTGTGGTCGCTGGAGAGCCAGAACATGTTCAGGTTCGCCGGACCGTTCTGCTCGAAGTCCTGCTTCCAGATCTGGGCGCGGTAGACGTCCGGGACACTGGTGTCGAACTTCGGGAAGGCGGGCACCGACACGCTGTTGAGCGACGGGATCGGCGAGGAGGAGGCCAGCTTGTAGGCCGAGGCCTGGCCGGTCGCCTTCATGTTCTTGGAGTCGCAGTACAGGTTCTGCCAGGTCGCGTCGGCCGGCTTGGTCAGGAACTGGTGGAACTCACCGAAGTCCCGCACGGTGTTGTCGGCCGCCTGGGCGCCGCTCCACAGGGTGCCGCTCGCCTGGTGGCCGAGGGAGTCGTCCTCGGTGTCGTAGCTGCGCAGGTACTCACCGGCCGAGGACTCGGTGTACTCCGGGTTGTCGGCCTGCATCAGCCAGTTGTGACCCTCGGCGGAGTTGGTGCCGATGTCGTAGGTGTTGTCGTACAGACCGAACTGCTCGGCCAGCGCGTGCTGGTTCGGCGTCACGTTCTCGCCGAACTGTGCCAGCGCCGGGTCGCCGTTGCCCTGCGGCATGTCACCGAAGACCTGGTCGTAGGTCCGGTTCTCCTTGACCAGCAGGAAGACATGCTTGATCGTCGACGGGTCGCCGATCTTGTCGGGGACCGGCACGGCCTTGGCCTTCTTGCCGGTGGCGAGCTGGGCCGCGTGCTTGGTCCAGTTGTTCTGCTCGAAGACCTTCTTGGTCTCGTCCTTGATCACCTTGTCGCTCGGCAGGGTGAACCGCACCACGCTCGAGGTCGTGTCGTGGGTGGCGTGGCCGGCCGCGGTGGTGGGGCGGCGGGCGTCGATGCCACGGGTGTTGGAGACCAGGATGTCGTTGCCCGAGGAGGAGATCTCCGCGGGGAAGTAGTCCGTCGGGAGCAGACCGACGTAGCTGACCGGCTCCTGCGGGCGGCTGTAGTTGTAGACCGCGATCGCGTTGGCCCGGCCGAGGGTCACCAGCAGGTGGCCGTCGTCGGTGAGGGTCACGGCGTTGGGCTCGTAACCGATCGACGCCTCGGGCCACGGCTGGGTGGCAATGGTCTGGACGACCTTGTCGCGCTTGGAGTCGATGACCGACACGCTGTTGGTGGCGGTGTTGGTCACGAACACCGCACCGTTCTTGGCGTAGACGGCGGTCGGGTGCAGACCGACGTCGATGCTGCGCGGGGCGGCGGTCGGGTTCGCCAGGTCGATGACGCTGACCGTACCGGTGGTTGCGGCACCGGTCTTCGGGTTGGCCACGACATTGGTGCCGTACGAGTTGATGGTGGTGTCGCCGGCCGTCGCCGGGCGGCCGCCCTCATTGCTGACGTACAGCTTGGTGCCGACCTGGACCATGCCACGCGGAGCGTTGCCCACCGTCCAGCTCTGCCCGATGGCACCGGTCGCCGCGTCGAGCGCGACCACGCGGTTCTGACCGTTGACCGCCGCGTACACGGTGGAGCCGTCGGCCGAGAACACCGCCGCGGCCGTCAGCGCGTGCTTGGCGCCGTCGGCCGGGATCTTGATGTCGACCGGGTTGGCGACGCTGCCGTCAGCGTTGACGTCGAACCGGGTGTAGCCGTCGGTCCGGCTCAGCCACAGGTGCTTGCCGTCGGGCGAGTACACCGGGCCTTCCTGGCCCACGTCGTTGCCGCTGATGCGCGGGGTGGACGACGCAGCGTTGCTGACGAGCTGCTGCACCTTCCAGTTGGTGACGTCCACGATCGCCAGCGCGGCGCCACCGTCGGTGACCGCGGCCGCGATGTGGGTGCCGTCCGGGCTCACCGTGGACGACATGATCTTGCCGTTGTTGATGACCAGACGCTCGCCGTAGGGGTCGATGTACTGGTTGCTGGACACCAGCTCGCCCTTGTCGTAGACCTGGCCGACCTGGTTGCTGCCGAACGGGTCCGACTGGGCGAAACCGATGCCGGTGCCGGCGGCGACGACAACAGCGGTGGCCGCTGCCGTTATCAGCGTTCTCCGGCTGCCGATCCGTCGGCCGAGAAGGGCGACAAGCTCCTTCTCGTCACGCACGCGACGGCGTGTGACCTGCATGGGGTTATCCCTTCGAGGGGGTGGAGAGCAGTGCGACATTGCCGTCGAACTGCCAGAGGGGGTTCGGTGCGTCCCCGATCGGGGTCTTCACCAGGAAGTAGCCGTTCACTTCCTTCGGCCCGTCGCCATCGGCCACGAACCGCCCGTCAGAGGTGACGTCGAGCTGGTAGACGGCCGTCCCTGCGGCCTCGACGCCGGGGAGGTGCCAGGTGACGACGCAACGCCAGTCGTTGCCTGCTCCCTCGGGGGTGACCTGTCCGTCGCCCTTGTTGCACGCCGCCGTGACCTTCAGCTGCGCCTCGGTGACATCGGGGCGGTTCAGCTGCTTGGTCTGCATGCGATAGAGATGGGCGAACGCCGTGGCGACCGACCGCTGGACCTTGTTCTGCTCGATCCCGGAGCCCATGGACGGCGTCGCCACCGCTACGGCTGCGACCGTGAGAACGACAAGGCCGACCAGCGGCAGCAGTCCGGTGGTGATCGCGTGGCGCCCCGAACCGTCATAGGTCAGGTTGGTGAAGTCGCGCCGCAGGAAGAGGAGATACGCCAGCGCTGTGGCGACCACGGCCCAGACCAGGCTGACCCCGATGCCGATCAGCAGCGGGCCGAGCTGCGCCGGGCTGGTGAACAGACCGTTCCAGGCGATGAAGGCATAGCCGGGCAGGGCGAGTCGTACGGCCACGGGCAGCGGCAGCATCTGGGCGAGCTGCATCACCAGCGCGACAAGCGCGGGCAGCAGCAGCCCCATCGGGGACCGCCCCAGCGCGACCGACCCCAGCAGTCCGATCGCGGCGAGAGCCATGGTGGGGGCAAGTGCGCACACCCAGGCGAGCAGGACCTCACCGGCGGCGCCCGAAGGCGTCAGCAGATGGCCGTCGAGTCCGACCAGCGGCTGGTTGCCGACCGCCGCGACCCCGCCGATCGCGCCGGAACACGCCAGGCCCGCCACCAGCAGCAGGATGACGGTGAGGCTGGCCAGTGCCTTCGCCACAAAGATCCGTCGAGGCGACCGGACCGCCACCAGCAGGTGGCGCCAGGTGCCGAGCCGGTCCTCGGAGGCGAACACATCACCGGCGACCAGCGAGGTCAGCAGCGGAAGCGCCCAGCTGCCGGCGAAGCCCAGCACCACCAGCGGGCCGGCCCAACCCGTGGCGTGCATCCAGCGGCCGAAGAGCGTGTCCGTGGGGAGGGTGCTCTGCCGGCTCACCGCGGCGACAAAGAGCGCCGGTGCAATCCAGCAGGCGAGGACCAGCAGGCGGACCCGCCATTGCGAGACCAGCTTGACCAGTTCGAAGCGGTAGCAGCGCGCCACCGAGACGCGGCGGGCACCGGCGGTGCGGTCCTCGGCGACGTGCTCCGGGGCGATGGTCGCGGTCATCGGCCGGCCTCCTGCTGCTCGGTGAGGGCGAGGAACGCGGCTTCGAGCGGCGACACCACGGGAGCGAGTTCGCGCACGGCGATGCCCGCGTGCACGAGCCGCACCACCAGTTCGTCGAGGGCGGGCACCAGCGTGCGCACCACCAGCAGGCCATCGTCGTTCCGTGCACCCGCGTCGTCGACGACGCCGATCCCGGCTGTGTCGGCGGCCAGTCGGCGGGCGGCCTGCGGGTCGGAGGTGAGCAGCCGGTAGTCCAGTTCACGGCTCTCGGCGGCCAGCTTGCCCAGCGGGCCGGAGAAGACGACCCGTCCGGTGGCGACGATGGTGACCTCGGAGCAGAGAGCCTCGACGTCGTCCATGCGGTGGCTGGAGAGCACCACGCTGGTTCCGTCCGCCGCAAGGCGGTTGAGGACACCGTGTACGTGCTTCTTGCCGGCGGGGTCGAGGCCGTTGGAGGGCTCGTCGAGCACAAGCAGCCGGGGCCTGGTGAGCAGGGCGGCGGCGAGTCCGAGCCGCTGACGCATACCGAGGGAGAAGCCGCGGGTCCGGTCGTCGGCGACATCGGTGAGCCCGACCTGGTCGAGCACGTCGTCGATCCCGGCCGTCCGCGCGTGGTGGCCGCGGAGGTCGGCCAGTGCGGCGAGGTTCTGCCTGGCGGTGAGCGAGGGGTAGAGACCGGGACCGTCCACGAAGCCCGCGACGCCGTCGGGCGCGGCGAGCGCCCTTCCCACCGGCGTACCCAGGATCTCGAGGCGGCCGCTGTCGGCCACGGCCAGGCCCAGCAGGAGGCCGAGCAGTGTCGTTTTGCCGGCGCCGTTCGGTCCGACCAGGCCGTGGATCTGTCCCTGCGCCACATCCAGATCGATGCCGTCGAGTGCGACGACGTCACCGAAACACTTGGTGATCCCGCGAGCCCGGACTGCGAGGAGTGTGTCCATGAGTCCCTTCTTTCAAAACCTCCAAGGACCCTAGGGACGGCACACGACGCTGGGAGGGACAGCTGATTGAACGTTCATGGAACGGAAGGCGACCGGCACCCGCCACGCCGATGGCTGCGAATAGCCGTCGATATCCCCACCTGCACCTTTTCGGCGGCCGGGCCGCGGGACCCTGTTGACCATCGGGCTCAGGAGCCTCTTATGCCCTGCCGAGACAGATAGTTGACGATCCATCAAAGAAATGGACCCGGGCCTCGGCAGCCCACAAAGGGCTCAGCCGCACCTGAGGCGGTGACATATACGATCGCCGCTGATGACGAATTCCTGCGAACCCAGCCACCGCACCGGCATATCCGGCCGGTGGCTGCCGGGCCTCCGCCCACCTACGGGGCCACGACCAGGAAGATCGACTATCTGTTCTCCGACAGCACCGCCACCCAGGTCTGTGATGTCACGGACTCCCCCGTGCAGTCGTCGGACCACCGGCCGATCACCGACGTCATCCGGATGCCTGCTGTGACCGGCTGACGCCGCGCCCCGGGCTGCCGCACACCGGATGTCCCCCGCGTAGGCTGCGGTTCCGCGGCGGCCCGGCTGCGGGTTCCGCGTCGGCCCTGCGGGGACTCGCGCGGACCTGCTCCAGGTTCGGTGGCGGACGTCCCTGCTCGGCCCGGGGCTGCAAGGCCCCGGTGCCGTCCGGCCCTGGCGATGGGGGCGGCGGCCGGAGCCGCCGTCCCACAGACGTCCCGACGGCGCCGCGTCCTTCGAGGTCGGAGGAGTGCGAACCATTCCGCCTTCCCGAGGGTGCACACGAACGGGTCTCCCCCGGCGACCCGCTGCCACCCTGATGTGCGCGCCGGCCCCCGCGCCCGACCGGGACAGCGGGCGGAAGGACGCGTCGGCGACCATCGCCGTACAGATCGTGGAGTTCCCGTCGGCATTCCGACACCGTTGAGAAGGGGATCGCGATGACCACCTCGTTTCCGTCACCGAGCCGCCGTTCCATGCTGCGTGGTGCGCTGGGGGCCGGTGCCGGCCTGGTACTGAGCCCGGTGCTGTTCTCCGGTGTCGCGCAGGCGTACTCCTGGTCGCGCACACTGCAGCAGGGCGCCACCGGGGCCGATGTCACCGAACTGCAGATCCGGGTCGCGGGCTGGGCGGCGGACAGCGCGAGCCAGACCCGGGTGACCGTCGACGGGGACTTCGGCCCGGGCACCGCCGCCGCGGTGCGCCGTTTCCAGGCGGCCTACGGCCTCGGCTCGGACGGCATCGCCGGTCCCGCGACGCAGACCCAGCTCAATGCCCTGCAGGACGCGGACGGCTCCACGGTCCACTTCGCCTGGAGCGAGTTCACCGACCGGGTGAGCGGCGACTTCGCGGGCGGAAAGCTCAGCGCCGCCGACACCAAGGAGAACGTCCGCCGGCTGATGTACAAGCTGGAGGCGCTCCGCAAGAAGCTGGGCAACACCGCGATCACCGTCAACTCGGGCTTCCGCAGCATCTCCCACAACGCCGATGTCGGCGGGGCGAGCGACAGCATGCACCTCTACGGCACGGCAGCCGACCTGGACGTGCCCGGGGTGGCCAACCGGACCGTGTACCAGAAGGCGGAGACCAGTGGGTTCTCCGGCCTGGAGACCTACACCGCCGACCACCAGCACGTCGACAGCCGGGCCGACCTCGGCCGCGCCTGGTGGTGGGAGGACGGCACCGTCTGAGCTGCGGGGCCCCGGTCGCTCAGCGCCGTGCGTCCGCCGGGCGCCGGACCCGGGACAGCAGGCCGGCGACCGTCAGCGCCGCCGCCGCGGCCACGGCGAATCCCGCATAGCGGGTGATCCGCGCGGCGGCGGTGGGAGCCCGCTGCGGCTCCGGCTGCCCGGGCCCGGCGGCGCCGGCCGGGGCAGCCGGAGCCGGCGGGGCGTCCCGGAAGGTGTCCGCCAGCGCCCACAGGCGGTGGAGCTCCCGGAGCTCCACCGTGCTGGCGCCGCAGACCTTGGCGAAGGTGTGGGCCACTCCGTAGTTCGTCGGCACGCTGTACCCCGAACAGTACCGGTGGAGACTCGATCCGCTGACGCCCGCCTGTTTCCCCAGCCGATCGAAACCGTGGCCGCTGCGGTTCTTCAGCATGCGCAGATATGCGGCGAACTGCTCGACGTGCGGAGAGCCTGCCACTGGTCCACCCTCGCTCGGCCGCTGACAACTGACAAGAAGTTAGCACCGTGCCGCAAGGGTCGGGTGGTAAAAAAGCACCGCTTTTTGATGGCCGGATCGGAAGCGGTTGCCCTCTCCGACCGCGATCGCCGACCGGTCGGCCGCAGGGCGCTCCCGGCAGCCGACCACCGGTGCTGCGGACGGCGCCCCCGCCTTCCCGGTACTGCTCCACGGAGAGTGCCGGGGGTTCCGTGACCGGGTATGACGGGGCCCGCTTCCCCCTCGAAAGCGGGCCCCGAGTCGTGGTGTGCGCTCGTGGTGCGGGCGGTGTGCGGATGCCCGGGCACCAGCGTCGCGGCGCCCGGCTACATCCGGTCGGGCAGCCCGAACCGCCGGACCAGGACGGAGTCATGGAAGGCGGTGACGGCGGCGACGGACGGTCCGCGCACCGTGAGGACCTGGATCGCGAAGGCCTCGCCGTCCAGGTACATCGCAAAGCCCGGCTGCCCGTTGGCCTCCACCGGAACCAGCCGGATCCGCTTGCCGCCGCGCAGCCGGGCCGTCAGCAGCCGGACGACGCTGTCCCGGTCGGCGAACCAGGCCGGGTTGGGCGGCATCTGCCAGACCGCGTCCTCGGTCAGCAGCCGGGTCAGGGAGGCGATGTCGGCCCGTTCGAAGGCGTCGGCGTAGCGGTCGAGCAGCTCGCGCTGCTGCGGCTCGGCCGGCTCGGCGATCTCGTCGATGACCGGGTCGAGCCGGTCCAGCCGGGCCCGCGCCCGCTGCAGCGTACTGTGCACCGCCGCCGGGGTGATGCCGAGTATGCCCGCGGCCTCCTCGGCCGGCCACGCCAGTACGTCCCGCAGGATGAGCACGGTCCGCTGCTGCACGGGCAGGTGCTGGAGCGCCGCGATGAGCGCCAGCCGCAGCCCGGTCCGCCCGGCCACGATCGCCGCCGGGTCGCCCTGCGCGTCGGGTATCGGCTCCAGCCAGGGGATCTCCGGATCCCTGCGGCCCAGCGCGTCCGGGTCGGTGGCCGGGCCTCCCAGCCCGGCCGGCAGCACCCGGCGGCTGCCGTGCCGCAGTGCGTTCAGGCAGGCGTTGGTGGCGATCGGTAGAGCCAGGTGCGCAGCGAGGCGCGGCCCTCGAAGCCCTCGCCGCGGCCGGAGTGTGCCGGTGTCCACCACGCCCGCCTCCGCCACAGCGGTGACGGGGCGCCAGTTGCTGAGGCCGTCCGCTCCCCGCTGCCGGCCTGTGCTCCGCCACCGGCACCGCTGTCAGCACCCAGGACCGTCCCCACGCAGGGGGTGGTTCCGGCACCTTCACCCGCCCCGCAGCCATCAGCGGCGCCACATCCCCCTGCGCGCAGCGGTCCGCATCCATGCCCTCGCTCCACGACTTCGACACCTTCCAAGGGTACACAATGACGCACCGAAGTCATTCCGTATTGACCAAGACACTCTGTATCGATAAAGCTGTCGGCACACAGTCCCGAGCAGAACGGGGAACCCTCCATGGCCGACGCAGCTCCCACCCCTCGCCCCAGCAGCCCCCACCCGCGGAGACCCGAGGAGCTGTACACAAGCCCTCCTCCCTGGGACATCGGCCGGCCCCAGCCGGCCCTCCTCGCCCTCGCCGAAGCAGGATCCATACGCGGACGGGTACTTGACGCGGGCTGCGGCACCGGGGAGCACACCCTCATGGCAGCCCGCCTCGGCCTGGACGCCACCGGCGTCGACCTCGCCACCTCGGCCCTCGGCATCGCCGTCGGAAAGGCGGAGGAACGCGGGCTCACCGCACGCTTCCTGCAACACGACGTGCTGCATCTGGCCCGTCTCGTGGAGACCTTCGACACCGTGCTCGACTCACTGGTCTTCCACGGCTTCAGCGGTGACGACCGCACGGCCTATGTCGAGAGCCTTCGCACCGCGACCACACCCGGCGGGCGCCTCTTCGTGCTGTCCTTCCGTGACGAGCCGCCGGCCCCTTCCGGCCGCCCGCACCGGGTGACACCGGACGAGATCCGCACGGCCTTCGCCTCCGGATGGCAGATCGACGCCATCGACGCCATCACCGTCGACACCGCGCTCCCCTCCCTCCCGGAGGGCATCCGCGGCTGGCGCACCGCCCTCACCAGGATCTGAGAAGCACCGCACACAGCGCCCCCGTGGCCGGAGGCGCGCCGCCGACGTCCGCGCCGACGGCGTCCCGCCGTCCAGGAAGAAGGAAGACCATGCCCACCGCCGAAGCCCATGTCGCAACCGGCCGCGGAAGCCGGTACCTCACCCAGCTCTGCCGCCACCTCGACCGGATGTCCCTGATGAACCATCAGCCCGGCACCGCCCCGCACGCCGGACACACCCCTCCTCAGGTGCAGCACGTCGACTACTCCGACACCCACGGCGTCGTCCGCTTCGCCGAGGGCAGGTGGACCCTGCACGCCACACCCGACACCCTCACGCTGCGCGTCGAGGCCGACGACGAGCAGACCCTGCAACGGCTCCGGGACGCCGCCACCGCCCGCCTTGAGAAGATCGGCCGACGTGACCGGCTGACGGTGACATGGAACCCGTCGGCGGAACCGCTCGGCGACGCCGGCGGCACGGCTTCCGCTGCCGGAGTACGACCCGGCAGGCACCGGGGGCACGGCAGGACGCTGGGCGTGGCGGCGGTGGCCGCAGCGGTGATCGGTCTGCATCTGGGGCTGGGCGGAGCAGCCCTGGCCGCCTCGGCATGGACCGGCCTGGCCGCCGACGCCGTCCTGGCGGTCGTCGCGCTGAAGGTCGTCCTCATGGGCGGCCATATCGCCCTGGGCCGTCTCGCCGTCCGCCGCGGCAGGTCGGTCGGACTCCCTTGGACGCGGCGCCGCACCCCGTCCGAATAAGGCCGGACAAGCGCCGCCTCCTTGCCGAGCCGTCGACAGGGAGGGCGAAGGCGGCCGCGCGCCGGCCGGGGATCGCACACGGGGCCGACTCCTTCGTACGCTCGGCGCGGCCGGAGCGCTGATCCTGGTTGGGGACGGGGGCAGCGGGTTCCAGGCGCCGGAACCGGCCTGCGTGGAACACCTGCGGCGCCACCGCGCCACCGGTGCCCGGTGAGTGGACCCGGAGCAGGACGATGTCGTGGTCGCCTGCCCGGATGTGCTGATCGACGCTGCAGTCGAACCAGGCGCTCGCACCGTCGGTCAGCACCGCCCCGTCGGGGACCGCCCCGTCGGGGGTGGCACGCCAGCAGGCGGTCGCGCCGGTACCGCTCGGCGGGCTGCCGAGCCGGGTGACGCTTCCCAAGGCGGTGGTTGCCCGCGTTCCGACGGAGGGAAGCCGCTCAACGCAGTACGGCCGCCAGCAGGTCGGCGCCCAACGCCGTCAGATCAGGCAGATTGAGGGTGTACCGGACGTAACGACCCTGCCGCCGAGCGGTGAGCAGGCCTGCGCGGCGCAGGACGGCAAGGTGGCGGGACACCTCCGGGGGCGAGAGTTCCCAGAAGTGGGCCAGCTCGCCGGTGGTGTGCGGGCCGCGGGCCAGGGTGCGCAGCAGCCGCAGCCGTACCGGATGTGCGAGCGCCTCCAGCCGGAGGGTGACCGTTTCCAGGGAGACCGGCTCCGCCGGACTCGGCTCGGCGACGGGGTACTGCACCACCGGATGCCATCCGGGCGCATGGACCGCCACCAGGTGCGGGCGGCCGAAGACGCTGGGGATGAAGGTGACCCCGGCGCCACGGGCAGCGGTCGCCTTGTCCTGCACCTTGTCCACGATGATGCAGTCGCCGTCCGGCGCCAGGGTGACCGCGCCGGAGACCGAGGCGAGTGCCGCCCCGATGCCGTGGCGCCTGAGCAGTTCGTTCTTCAGGCGCAGATCGGTGGCGAGCTGCATCGCGACGTCCGCCCAGGCGCCGTCGAAGAATGCCTCGGCGCATGCTTCGAGGGTGTGGCGCACCCGCGCCCGCACCGCGGCCGGGTCCGCGAGCAGCCGTTCCGCGAAGGCCTCCTGCAGAGCGCCGCGGGCCTGGGCCACGTCCAGGGCCCGCTCGCGTGCGGCCTTGTCGGTGAGCGGCGACGACCCGGGGAAATGGACCCGGTTGCTGCCGCACGTGGTGACGAGCGCGGCGGTCACATATGTCTCGTCGTCGATCCGGTCCACGTCGTCCAGCTCTTCGGCGAGGCTCGACCGGGGCCGTGCGGGGATCATGAAGTCGGCCTGTGAGGAACGCCAGAGGAACTCCGCCTCCCTGAGCCGCTCGGCCAGCTCCGGCCGCAGCCCGGCCCAGACGTCCGCGGCCCAGCCCGCGAACTGCGGATGGTGACCGGGTTCGGCCAGCACATGCAGCATCGCGGTCAGCTCGGCCAGCGGAGAGGCGGCGAAGCGCAGTCGCTCGGACGGCAGGCCGCTGATGTCGATCCTCAGCGTCATCCCCTCATCATCGCCGCCGGACGACCTCGCGACGGCGTCGATTGACGATGTGCGTCAACCGACGTGCCCTGCCCCAGCAGCGGAACGCACCGTCTGACGTTGTGGCAACCATCACCAGAATCCAGCCCCGTGCCCTCGTCCGCGCCTCCGGAGGCCCCCGCTATGCCGTCGCCCTGGCCGTGGACGCGCTGGGCACCGGCCTGCTGCGGCCCTTTCTGCTGCTCTACGGCGTCAACGTACTGAGGCTGTCCGCGCCCGTCACCGGCACCGCCATGACGGTCGGCATCGTCGCGGGCCTGATGTGCATGCCCGCGGTAGGCCGATGGCTGGACCGCGGCGCGCGCAGCACGGTCGTGGCGGCGTCGATGCTGGTGCGGGTGGTGGGCGTGGCGCTGCTGTTGGCCGCCCCGGCGGGACACGTCTGGCTCTTCGCGACGGCGGCACTCTTCCTCGGCATCGGCAACCAGGCATGGCCTGCCGCCCACGCCGCGCTCGTGGCCACGGTCGCCCACGGCCGAGACCGCGACACCGCCCTCGCGGGGGCCCGCGCCCTGCGCAACGCCGCCCTGGGCGTCGGAGCACTCCTTGCCACCGTATGCCTGGCGGGCGGCACCGCCCAATTGCGGGCGCTGGCAGCTGTCACTGCGCTCGCCTACCTTGCCGCAGCCGCGTTGGCGTGGTCGGTCCACGTGCACGCACATCCGGCGGAGGCCGCCGCGGCCAAGGGCCGGGACGACGAACCCGCACCCCGAATGGTCGCGCTGCTGGCCGCCAATGTGGTCTATGTCTTCTGCCTCAACGTCCCCGAGATCGCGCTCCCTGGTCCTGGTGACGCAGTTCCACGCATCCCTGGTGTGGCCGGCAGCCGTCTTCGTGGCCAACACGGTGCTGGTCGTCACCCTGCAGGTGCCGGTCACCGTCCTCCTGTCACGCTTCTCCCGGCGGGCCGTGCTGGCCCTCTCCGGCGTGGTGCTGACCGCGTCCTACCTCGGCTTTCTCGTGGCCACCTCACTGGGACACGGCTGGGGTACCCCGGCCGTCGCCGCGGTGTCCGTGGTCTGCACGATCGGCGAGATCATCTACGCCGGCAGCGCCACCGCGCTCGTCACCGCACTCGCCCCGGCCCATCTCCTGGGACGCGCCGTGGCTCGCTTCCAGCTCTCCACGGGCTTCGGCCTCGCCGTCTCCCCGGCGGTCATCACCACGCTCGCACCCCACGGCCCGGCCGCCCTCTGGGGCAGCCTCGCCGCCGCGACACTCCTCTCCGCCTCCGCCGTTGCCACCGAGAAGGACCAAGGAACACGGCTCAGCAGTTGCCGCCCCCGGATGCGAGCAGACTTGTGAGCTCGGCGATCGCCTCCGGCGACGGTTCGAAGCGGCGGCGGACGTCCCCGCCGTCAACGCCCCGCCGGCCGGCCGCCAACGCAGCATCCGCTGCACGGGAGTTGGAGGATCCAGCCGGGGTGGACAAGAGCAGCGAAGCCCCCGACGGCAAGGGCCGACCCCGGTCGACAACCCGCCCGCCAGGGGCTTCGCTGTTCCCCTCACTCCAACTGCTCCGCCTCACAGTGCACGGGCATGGGAAGCAGCTCAGTGGGTCCGGTAGGTCGCATGGTGGAAGTCGGCGTAACCACCGTCCGCGCCCAGGTCGTGAACCCACAGCCCCAGGAAGGCACCGGTGAAGGCGGGGCCGGCCGGCCGGCCTTCGAGCGGGTTCTCGCCTGCGTACTCGTCGGACAGGATCGTGGCGTCGCAGACGGCGTCCAGATCTCGCCAGTCGTCTGCGGCAAGGGCGTAACCGAAACGGGCCCGGCCGCCGTCGACGGTGACGCGCAGGTGGATCTCGCCGGTTGCGGGCAGGTCGGTGACCGCCAGCGGGTGTTCGCTCCGGCGGCCGTCGTCGGACGTCTCGACGTGAAGCGTCCGGGATGTGTCGTCGCCGGTGATGTAGGCGTAGTGCCAGTTGTGGGTGTCGTAGTAGGCGGTGATACCGGCGAACTGGTGCGGGCTGCGGGGCGTGAAGGAGACGGTGGTCTCCAGGGAGCAGTGACGGGCGGTGACGCGGCGGGCGACCAGGCTGGGGGTGCGCTTGCCCCGGGGCGACTGCCCACCGCGGATCCGCAGACGGCCCGGCTGCGTGAGGTCGATCCAGTCGTCGCCCGCCGGGCGACGGAGGGTGGCCCAGCGGAGCCCGAGGCGGGGGCCGTCGAAGTCGTCGCGCTCGGGTTCCGGCGCGAAGGGCGCGGCGGGCAGGGCGGGGGCGGGCACGGTCAGGTGCGGTACGGCGTCGGCGACGCGGGGCCATCCGTCGCCGGTCCAGGTGATCTTCTGGATCGCAGTCTCGCGGCCCATGATGCACCGTCCACGGGTGGTGTGGGGGCGCCCGACGAGGTGGGCCAGGTACCACTCGCCCGCGGGGGTCTCGACCAGGCTGGCGTGGCCGGCCTTCTGCAGGGGCAGTTCGGGGTTGTTCCGCGAGGTGAGGGTGGGACCCGCCGGGTCGGACTCGTACGGCCCGAGGAGGTTGCGGGAGCGGGCGACGGTGACCTGGTGGTTCCAGACGGTGCCGCCCTCGGCGGTCATGAGGTAGTACCAGCCGTCCCGCTGGTAGATGTGGGGGCCTTCGGTGACCCCGGCGTCCGTGCCGGAGTAGATCAGGTGGACGTCGCCGACGAGGCTGCCCTTGGCGCAGTCCCACTGCTGCGCCTGGATACCGCCGAAGAAGTTGCGGCCGGGGCGCCAGTCCCCGTTGACGGACAGGAACCAGCAGGTGCCGTCGGGGTCATGGTGCAGCGAGGCGTCGAATCCACGGGCATGGGCGGGGACCGGGTCGGACCAGGGGCCGGTGATGTCGGTGGCGGTGGTGACGTAGTTCTGAGCGTCCCACCACTCGCCGCGGTAGTTGTCGACGCGGGTGAAGACCAGATGGAAGCGGCCGTGGGCGTAGGAGAGGCAGGGCGCCCAGATGCCACCGGAGTCGGGGACTCCGCTCAGGTCGAGGAGTCGGCGCTCGTCGAGGACGCCGCCCAGGGACTGCCAGTGGACCAGGTCGCGGGAGTGGTGCAGCGTGACGCCGGGGTACCACTCGAAGGTCGAGGTGGCGAGGTAGTACTCCTGGCCCACCCGCAGGATCGACGGGTCGGGGTGGAAGCCGGGGAGGACGGGGTTGGTGATGGTTGCGCCGTCGGTGCTGCTGCCGGCGGACGAGGGCAGGGTCGACTCGGTGGTCATGGGTTCCTCTCGCAGATGCGGTCCGGCCACCTGCCGGAGCCGGCGTCGGTCCACCAGGTGGGCTGGTCAGGTGCGGGGCGGGGACGGAGCGGCTGCGGCCGGGGTGGACGGATGTGTGCGCCGTACTGGCGCGGAAGTCCCGCAGGGGCAGGTGCGGAAGGCCTGGCGACGGCTGCAACGGCCGCGCAGACTCCGGCGTTGCTTGTGATCATGAACGGCCCCCGTCGAAACTTTTCGAGAAAATTTCCGACTGCTTCTGGATGAGAAGCTAGATTTCCCGTGACGCCACGTCAATCCGATGCCATGTAACGAAAAGGTCTCGATGCTTGTGCGGGTCTGCCCCTGCGGTGTCCTGACGACAGATCGGAACTCAGGGACAAGGTGTCGCCCAGGATTGCCCCTCGCCTCCGTCGAGCCGGAAGCCGATTGAACCCGCCGGAGCGACGGAGAGCAGCTCGCATGGTCTGCTAAATATTTCGCTCGTAATCGCGAAAGTTTTCACCTTCTGTCAAACTCTGGAGCCTCTGCCAGGCAGTTTGCGGCTGCGACTGGAGGACGAGAACGGCCTCGACGAGGTCCGCCAGAGCGCCCGCAGCCGACCGCGGCCGGTCCCCGCACCGGCCGCCACGGCTCTGAGTGGCCTGTGGGGCGCGTCGCCTACCGGTCGACCGATGGGGGACGCAAGCGGAATGCAGTTGCCGCGTTTCGGTGATCGATGGTGGAGTACCGGAGTGCGAAACAAGACCGTGCTTGCCCTGTTCGATGAGCAGCTGCGACAGAACGCCCAGCCGGACGACCCGGCGGCGAGGGTCGAGCGCATCGGCGATGTGGTGCGCCAGGTCGGCGCCGGCGCCGACGACTGGAACGGGGTGGTCTGGTCCGACCTGGACGACGTGACCGCCGATGCGGCGATCGCCGCGCAGGTGGACCATTTCACCTCACTGGGGCGCGAGTTCGAGTGGAAGCTCTACACCCACGACACGCCCGCTGATCTCTCCGGCCGACTGCTCGCTGCCGGTTTCTCCCCCGAGCCTGCCGAGACCTTGCTGGTCGCCGAGATCACCGCACTCAAGGCCGACGCCGAACTCCCCGACGGCATCCGGCTGCTGCCCGTCACCGACGCCTCCGGGGTGCATCTCGCAGCGGACGTCCACGAGCAGGCGTTCGGGACCGACGCCGGCCGGCTGCGGCACCGCCTTCTCGCCCAGCTGAGCAGGCGGCCGGAGACATTCAGCATGGCCGTCGCGATGGCCGGCGACGTACCGGTGTGCGCCGCCCGGATGGAACTGCACCCTGGAACCGACTTCGCCGGCCTGTGGGGTGGAGGCACCGTGCCCTCATGGCGGGGCCGCGGCATCTACCGGGCGCTGGTCGCGCATCGGGCACGCATCGCCGCCGAGGCGGGCTACCGCTATCTGCAGGTCGACGCCTCCGACGAGAGCCGCCCGATCCTGGAGCGACTGGGGTTCACGCCCTTGAGCACGACCGTCCCCCATGTGTTCCGGCCCTGAAGCTGCCGGGTACGGGACGACCCCACGCAGGTAACCTCCCCGGGCTGCGACCGGAGTGCCGTCCTCCCGGAACGTCGTCGACGCCCTTCGTTCCAGCAGACGGGCTGCCCCGCGTGGCCACGCAGCGGTGGACGGTGATCACCCGACCCGTCGGGGCGACGGCCCTCGGCCCGGCGGACGACGCACCAGGGTCCCGCTGTGTGTACGGCTTCGCCGAAGGCCTGCTGTCTCGGCGACGCGGCAGTACCGCGGCGGCGGGCCATGGCCGGCGAGCTCGACGGAGACCGGACCTCTCCCCGTCGCTGCCGGACTCACCCGGGCGAGCTGTCACGGTCGGTCCGCGTCAGCCTCGGCAAGGACGGCGGGCGCACACTGCGGCCCCGCACCGGGTTCCGAAGCCACGACCGGGAGGCCCGGCGCCGGCATCCGGTGCGGAAAACCGGCGCGAAGGACGACAGCCGCGACGGCCGCCGCCAGGACGATGCAGGACGCGAGGACGAGGGCCTGCTGGTAGCCGTGGTGGAGCAGAGGCGTGGCGACCAGCGGACCGAGGATCTGGCCGACGGAGTAGCCGGCTGTCAGCAGCGCCACCGAGCGCGGGAACCGCAGATGGTTGCCTGCCGCGAGGGCGAGGGTGCTGACCCCGAGGAACGTCGCACCGAAGAGGACCGCCGAGATCAGTGCCGGTGCGACTCCACCGACCAGAGCGGGAAGGGCGATGCCGACGGCCTGCACCAGCAGCGCGGCCAGCAGGAGATCGGGGCGGGACCAGCGCCTGCCCAGCCCCGCCCAGAGCGCGGAGGAGGGGACGGCCGCCACACCGACCAGCACCCAGGCGGCGCTGCCGATCCAGCCCGGTGAACTCTGCCCGATGGCGGCGACCAGGAATGTCCCGGCGATGATGTAGCCGATGCCCTCCAGCGTGTAGGAGGCCAAGAGCGCGGTGAACCATCGGTGTGTCCGCAGGCCGTCGGCCGACCGCCGCGCCCCGCGCGCGCCCGGCACTGCCTGGGCTGTCGCGGCCTGGGCGGCCTCGGGCCGCAGCCCCCACGACGGGATGGTGAACAGGGCGGACAGGGCTGCGCAGGCCCACCATGCGACCTGCCAGTCGGCGACGGTGCGCAGGACCAGGACGAGCAGTCCGGACAGCGCGATGCCTGCGCCGACCCCGCCGAAGCCCCAGCCGGGCAGATGGGCGGGGTGGTCGCGCAGGTGGCTGAGCAGGGAGCTGACAGCGATCACAAAGACCAGCGCGCTGCCGGCTCCCGCGAGCAGCCGGAGCAGCAGCCAGACGGCAACGGCGTGCGTCAGCGGCATCGCGGCGAGGGTCGCGGTCAGCATCAGCAGGCAACCGCGCAGCACGGCCGGGGAACGCGCCAGCCCCGGCAGGACGATCCCGGCCAGGGCGCCGGCGAGGTATCCGATGTAGTTGGCGACGGCCAGGTCGGCGCCCGCCGCGGCCGACAGGCCGGCCTGCGCGTGCATCAGCGGGAGGATCGGCGTGTAGACGAAACGGCCGACGCCCATGGCTGCCGCCAGTGCGGCGGCGGCCTGGACGACATGCACCCAGGGTGAGCGGGGCGCGGCGCCGGACGCGGCGGTGCTGTACGGGCCGGATGTTGTGGTCATGGAGTGGTCCTCGGCAGGGCGGCGGTGCGATCGGGACGCTGCGGCGCCGCACGTCGCCACAGGCGCGGGGCTCCAGGGGCCTTGCCGATGACGGCGGACGGGACGTCGGGCGCGGGGTCGGTCGGTGGCCGCAGGGCGACGCTGCCGGGCGGTACGGTCCGTCCGCCCGGCAGCCGCGTGCTGAGCGGCTGCCGCGTGGCGCCGTGCCGCTGCCGGGTGACGTGGTGCCGGATTGCCATGACCCGAGACTGCGCCGACAGCTGGGCCGGGCGCCAGGACCGGCTTCCTCACTGCTGGTAGGCAGGACCTCCCACCCCCGGCGGCACGGGGGAAACGCCCGCCGCGGCCGGACCCCGGTCGGCCCTCCCGGCAGGCACCGCAGCCTTCGACCTGGGCGACCCGGGCCGTTCGCCCCGGCCGCGCCTCGTCCGACGGCCCAGGGCGGTACTCGCGGGGCGGCCCACCCGGACGGGTGATGAGAGGTGTCGCCGCCCAGGAGAGGGAAACGCGTCCGGGCACGGAAGCTGCCTGCACACGCAAGGTGAGAGCGAGGAGCCCCCACGCGGCGGGCGCCCACCGCTCTTGCGACGGCGCAGCGGCGTCCCAGGCCGGGCCGGAGAGCCCCGGCACCGCGCCCGGGTTCCGGGTCCGGGTCCGGGTCCGGGTCCGGGTCCGGGTCTGGTGCACGGACGGAAAGAGATCCCACATGATCGACAGGCGGACATTCGGCAAGGTCTTCGGTGCGGGCGCCGCCGCGGCCTCGTTGGGCGGCTGGCCCACGCGGTCCTCGGGCCCGGCCCCGGCGGACGCACCAGGCACCGGGATGCCGGCCGACCCACTCACCGCGAGCGCGGGGGGCCAGGCCCTCTTCGGCCCGCTGAAACAGATCCGTGCCGGGGTCCTGAACGTCGGCTGTGTCGATCTCGGCCCGGCCGACGGACCGGCGGTGATCCTGCTGCACGGCTGGCCGTACGACATCCACAGCTACGAAAAGGCAGCCCCGCTGCTGGCAGCGCAGGGATACCGGGTCATCGTGCCGTATCTGCGCGGATACGGCACGACCCGGTTCCTCTCCGAGCACACCTTCCGCAACGCCCAGCAGTCGGTGATAGCGCTCGACATCATCGCCCTGATGGACGCCCTCAAGATCGAGAAGGCGATACTCGGCGGCTACGACTGGGGCTCCCGGACCGCCGACATCATCGCGGCCCTCTGGCCGCAGCGGTGCAAGGCGCTGGTGTCCGTCGCCGGCTACCTGATCACCAACCGGGCGGCCAACAAACTGCCCCTCCCGCCCAAGGCCGAATGGGCCTGGTGGTACCAGTACTACTTCGCCACCGAGAGGGGTGTGCTGGGCCTGGAGAAGAACCGGCGCGAACTGGCGGAGCTCGTCTGGAAGTTCAACTCTCCGACCTGGAACTTCGACAAGGCCGCCTTCGACCGGACGGCGGCCGCGTTCGACAATCCGGACTACGTCAGCATCGTCGTCTTCAACTACCGCTGGCGGCTGAGCCTGGTCAAGGGCGAGCCGCAGTACGACGACATCGAGAGGCGGCTGGCCCAGGGCCCCGCCATCGCTCGGCCGGCCATCACCCTGGACGGTGAGGTCGACCCCTTCACGCCTGCCGGGAACGGGTCCCTCTACCGCAACAAGTTCACGGGCAGGTACGCACACCGGACGCTGAAGGGAATCGGCCACAACGTGCCCCAGGAAGCCCCCGAGGCATTCGCTCAGGCCATCGTCGACGTCGACCGCTTCTGAGCCGGAGAGCCGGAGCCGGAGCCGGAGCCGGCTCCGGTGATGCCGGGGCCGCCCGATGGGGCCGGAACGGCCCGCCCGTCCCGGGGCTGCCCGGCCCGGGAGGCCCGCGGCTGCCCGCGATCGGGAGTGCCCGCGCCCGAGGCGCCGGTCGGGATGCCCGAAGCCCGCGGACCCGCGGTCCTACCGAGCCGCCACCGAAGGAGCCGATGTGCTCGCCCGCTTGCGGGCGCGGTAGGCGGCGGCCTTGACCCTGTTTCCGCACGGGTCCATGGCGCACCACTCCCGCCGCCCACCGCGCGACCGGTCCAGGTAGATCTGTGTGCACTCGGGCCGGCTGCACTCCTTGAGCAGCGACCCCTCCGGTCCGCTGAGCACGTCGATGGCCTGGCGGGCGAGTGAGGACAGGGCCTGCTCTGGGGTCGCCTGGACCCGGCGCCCTTCCGCGGTGAGTTGCGGGATGGCGGACGGCTCACCGGCCGTGCGGTTGACCAGGTCGAGCGCATCGGTGTCGTAGTCCTCACCGGCCAGCCTGGCGGCGATGAGCGCATGGACGGCCTCGCGGAGAGCCACCGCCTCGGCGACGTCGGACGGTCGGCAGGCCGTCCCGCTGTCGACAAGGCCGGACTCGCGGAACCATGCCTCAAGACTCTCCGGCGAGGTGAGCATCTCCAGGGGCCGGGCATTGCGCCGGGCACGCAAGGTCCCCACGAAGTCCAGAATCGGGGTGCCGCAGGGGAAGGCATGCATCATGTCACCATCTTGGCTGGTGACGGAGTGCGGGGCAAGCAGGCCGCCCGGCAACCGCTCCGGCCTCCACCGTTCGGGCGCCACCCCCGGTCGCCCGGGCGCCGGGCCTTGGCCAATGCGATCACCTCACGCAAGGCGCGATCACGCCCACCGGCGCCGTCCACGCCGGGCGTCGCTATAGATGGTCGGTCGCCTATAGTGGACCGACCGACTATCCGGCGGCCCCTGCGGCCCTCGCCACCAAGGAGACACCGACTCATGCGCGTCGAGATCTGGACCGACATCGCCTGCCCCTGGTGCTACATCGGCCGAGCCCGTTTCGCACGGGCACTCGCGGCCTTCGAGCACCGGGACCAGGTCGAGGTGGTCCACCGGTCGTTCGAGCTCAACCCCGAGGCCGAGTCCCGCAACACACCCATCATCGAAGCCGTCGCCGCCCAGTACGGGCGCACCCGCGAGCAGCAGACAGCCCGCGAGGAGCAGGCCGCCACCGCGGCACGCTCCGAGGGACTCGGCTACCGCGTCGGAGGACGCGTCCACGGCAACACCTTCGACCTCCACCGCCTGCTGCACTTCGCCAAGAGCCAGGGCCTCCAGGCCGGACTGATGGAGCGCGCCTTCCAGGTGAACTTCGCGGACGAGCGGTCCATCTACGACACGGAGACCCTGGTCGCGCTGGCGGTGGAGGTGGGCCTGGAGGAGAGCGCGGCACGCAGGGTCCTCGCCGACTCACGCGCGTACGCGGCAGACGTACGGACGGACGAGCGGCGAGCCGCCGAACTGGGCGCCGGCGGCGTCCCGTTCTTCGTCCTGGACCAGAAGTACGGCATGGCCGGGCTGCAGCCCTTCGAGCTCTACTCCCAGGCGCTGAAGCAGGCATGGGAGAGCCGCACGGCCGCTCGGGCCTGACGCCCGACCCGCACAGCGGCAGACCTCGTCGCCGCCCAGCGCCCGAAAGGCGCCGCCGGCGCCCCCCTGCCGCGACGACGGACAGGGAAGCTCCGCTGTCCGGAACGGGTTCTCGACGGACCCGGCCCGGGGAATTCCGGCGGCCCGCCGCACAGAGTTCCCCCACACGCGGGCAGCAGCGCCCCCATGTCTCAACAGAGCGGGGGGTGACGCCTCGCCGTTGAGTCGGTCGCCATACGTCACCTCCTTGACAGGTGACGAATGGGGGAGCACTCTCAGATGAAACGGGCATCCGGGCCACCGAGTGCCCCGCTGTGAGGTCACCCGCGAAAGCGCAGCCCCACACCACCCCCGCCGGCCGGCCGGACCGTCCCGCCGCCGAAGCGCTGAGGAGACGATGCGATGCGGTCTGCACAGAACACCTCCGAGGCTGCCGAGGCGGCCCGCCGCGCCCGATTCGGCAGACTGCCGGAGCGCATCCGCCCCGAGGAGATGGTCGAGGAGCAGGCCGCGACGGTGCCCGATCCGGCGCGAGACACCTACAACTCCGACGAGTGGCTCGTCCGCTACTGCCTGTGAGCCCGTCCTCCACCCTCTGGAGAGTTCCCATGCGTATACCCAAACCCCTCCTGGCCGTGTCACTCGCGGTACTCGCCCTGGCCGTCTCCCTGGGCTGTTACGCCCAGGTGTTCTGACCACCGGCCAAGCACCGGCCGCACCGGCCCGCTCCGAGCTGCTCGGAGCGGGCCGGACGCGTCCCGGCACCGGCACCGCTTCGCGGGAGCTGCGACCGCAGTCCCGGCACGCCGGACCAACCACTGCGGCGCTCCCGACCACACGCACCAGCACGAGGGCCCGGCATGCCCGCAGCCGGTGAAGGCCGACGGCATGACCGCGACTGCTCGCTCCCCACCCACCCGGGGGGCCGGCACGGCCGACGCCCTCGTCGTCGCCGCACGGTCCGCAGTCGCGGGCTCTTCGACGGACTCCCCCGGGGCGGCGACCGGCCCTCGGAACCCGGCCTGCCGCCTCCCGCTCGGCGCGGTCGCGTCGCGTTTCCGGCACCGCGACGACCGGCACCCGGCCGTGCCGGGCAGAGCCCGAGGGCGCCGGGCGCACACGCGGCGGCGACCCGCGACCCGCTGAGCGGGTCCCGGGTCGCCGGCGCTGGATGTCGCCCTGATCGGTCAGAGCAGGTACTCACCGAGGGCGTGTCCCAGCGGCTCCCCGATGAGCTCCAGCCTGAGTCCGTTGGGATCGGCCACGAAGAGGCTGGGTGCGACCTCGCTCGACACCGTCATGTAGGGGAGGCCCCGCTCGTCCAGACGCCCCTTGATCTCGTCGAAGGTCTCCGCGGTGACCGACAGCGCCACATGGTGGCTGCCACCGACCGCCTCCTCGAACTCCGGGTGGGAATGCCCCGGGAAGTCGAAGAAGGCGATCATGTTCTCGCCCCCGACGTCGAAGAAGAAGTGGGTCGATCCGCGGTAGTCCCGGTTCTCCGCCAGGTCCACCAGCGGAAATCCCATGACATCCCGGTAGAAGAGAATGGTCTCCTCCACGTCCCTGGCGATGAACGCGGCGTGGTGGACTCCCCGCGCCGAGCTCGCCTGCCGCTCCGCGGAGGGGACGAGGTACTGCTGCCTCAGTTCGGCCTGGCGCTCCAGGAGCGCCTGCAGTTCCTCACCCTGCGGCTGTGCCATGTTCCCGGTCCTCTCTACGGGCTGCGCGGACATGGGCACCGTCGGCCGGACCGCGCGGCACCCCTGGTGGATGTGTCAGTTGGCGCGGAGCGGGGCGAGCGCGCCGGCCCAGGCGATGACCTGGTCGAGGGTGGTGGTCAGGGTGGCGTGCTGGATGTCGGCGGGCTTGAAGGTGGTGAAGTTCTCGAAGTCGGTGAAGAGCGAGAGGGCGACCTGGGAGCGCACATCGGCCATCTGGAGCTCCCCGGCGATCCCGCGCAGGTGCTCCACGGCGCGGGTGCCACCGGTGCCGCCGTAGCTGACGAAGCCGACGGCCTTGTTGTTCCACTCGGCGTAGAGGAAGTCGATGGCGTTCTTCAGGGCGCCGGGCACCGAGCGGTTGTACTCGGGGGTGACGATGATGAAGCCGTCGAAGGAAGCGATCTTCTCGGCCCAGGCCTGGGTGTGCGGCTGGGCGTACTGCCCCATCGACGGCGGGTAGGCCTCGTCGAGCAGCGGGAGCTTGTAGTCGTGGATGTCGACGAGCTCGAACGTGGCGTCGGCGCGCTGTGCGGCAACCTGGTGGACCCAGTGGGCGACGGCCTCCGCGTTGCGGCCGGGCCGGGTGCTGCCGACGATGATGCCGATCCTGGTCATGGTGGTGCCCCTTTTCATGTGGCGACACGGCGGAGCAATAAGCTTGCCGCGTCAAGCAAGTACTTCCACGCCAGTAGACCTCAGACTCCTTGACGCGTCAAGGAGGAGTTGTGGAAGAGGGTCGCCCGGGGGGCCTGGCAGCGGGCCGCAGTCCCGGCCGCGACGGCGCTCAGGCAGGCAGAAGCGCCCGGAGGGGGCGCGAACGCACCCCTCCATCGCCCGGCTCACGCATCCACAGGCGCCGCAGCGTCCGACAGCGAGGACTCCCCCGGCGAACTCGCCCGCGGTCCCGGCAGGACGCCGTCGGGGCAGCCGGGACGCTCCGTGCCGGCGACGTCCGCAAACCCCTCAGGCCCCACCGGCCGACCGTCCAGGCGCGCCCACAGCCGACACTGCGCATGCGCACTGGAAGGCCGCACCAAAGCCCCCCGGGCACCACTCGTGCGGGGGCAGCGATCAGCTGCGGACCGGGTGGTCTGCGGTGACGCGCTCCAGCGTGGCCGTGAGCTGGGTGAGGTCCTGGCCGCTCAGGTGGTCCATGACATGCCGTCGGACGCTGGCCAGATGGGCCGGCCAGGCCCGCTCCAGGCGGGCGAGCCCGGCACCGGTCAGTACGGCGTTCCAGCCCCGCCCGTCCTCGGGGGACTTGACCCGCTCGACCCAGCCCTGCTTCTCGAGGCGCATGACGACGCGGGTCATCCCGCTGAGGGAGAGGTCGCAGGCGCAGGCGAGCTCGCTCATCCGCAGCATCTTCTCCGGGGTCTCCGACAGGTGCCGCAGAGCTGTGTACTCGGAAAGCGGCAGCCCCGCCTCACGCACCATGTCCGCGTCGACAAGACGCGGCAACGCAAGGATCACCCGGCCCAGGGCACGCAGGAACGCTTCCTCGTTCGCATCGAGGGGACGCAGCGGCTCTTCGGATGACATCGCACCACTCTAGCCCCCTTGACGGATCAAGGAGCAGCTCCAGGCGCTGCCCCCGGTGCAACAACTCCGGCGACCGCACCCTCCGGGACCGTGCACGGCAGCGGCAGCGGGAGGACCGGCCGCTCGGCCGGAGGCCATCGGCACCGCCGAGCCGCGAGCGGGCTCACCGGCCGGCGCTCTTCCCCCGTCCACGGGGAGGACGACGCCGGTGACGAACGGGGCCTGCTCCAGGTAGACCACCGCGCCGACGACATCGTCGACCTCTCCCAGCCGGCCCATCGGGTGCAGTGCGGCGAGGGCTGCGGCCTCGCCCTCGGGGTGCATCGGGGTCGCGACGGTGCCAAGAGCGACCGCGTTGCTGCGGATGCCCCGCGCGGCGTACTCGATGGCCAGCGCCTTCGTGGCCGACTGCAGTCCGCCCTTGGTCAGCGAGGCGAGGACGGAGGTCACCCTGGAGTCGGCGTGGTCGGCCAGGCTGGTCGTTATCTGCACCACGTGACCGCCGCCCTGCTCGAGCATCCGCTCCACAGCGAGCTGGGTGACCCGGAAGAACCCGCTCAGGTTCACACCGAGCACCAGGTCGTAGTCGGCCCTGGTGTAGTCGGTGAAGGGCTTGGCGATGAAGATCCCGGCATTGTTGACCAGGGTGTCGATACGGCCGAACCGCTCGGCACCGGCCGCGATGACGCGCTCGGCGGTGTCCGGGTCGGCGATGTCGCCCTGAACGGTGAGGATGTGCGGATCCGGGGACGGCGCGATGCCGCGCGATGTGGCAACGACCGCATAGCCGAGCCTGCGGTAGGCGGCGACCAGGCCCGCGCCGATCCCCTGCGAGGCACCGGTGATGACGGCGACCTTCTGCCCCTGACTGCTCATGGCGACCTCCTCGACGGGAGTGGAGCCCCCAGGACCGGAAGTGATCCGCCCTGCCGCCTACCCATGCCGGGGGCATTCAGGGCGGGACGGGCACACCGGGGTGCGGGTACTCGTGCTGGTCGTCGGCGGGTGTCCGCCGCGTGGATCGTCTGCCGGCAGGTGATTCCGAGGTTCGTCGCCACGTGCGCTGCTCGCAGCGCACGTGGCGCCGGCAGTCGCAGCGGAGAGTGACGGACCGGGCCGGCGATGATGCGGCCGGCGACTGTGCGGGTTGTCGCGAACGAGGACGGCAGCGATGACGGCAGCGGGGTCGTCTTCACGCTGCGCAGGAGGCCCGGCATGAACAGCAGCAAGTTCGAGCTTGACGCAAGCCTCCGTTGCGGCCGACCTCGCCCGGCTCAAGCAGCTGCCCGCAGCGCTGAACAGGGCGCCCGGTGGTAGCCACTGCGGACCACCGGGCGGCGCCCATTTTCGTCCCGCTGCGGCCGGACACCATGCGCTGATGGATCGTCACCGATCGCACATGGCACGGCACCTGCGGCCGTCACCCGCCGAAGGATGACCCACGCCGCAGGCGCCGCCCACGACCGGCACGAGCCCCCATCCCACCCGCACCAGTTCTGTGGCCGACGACTTCAGGGTGAAACCCGGTCGATCGACGTTGCCGTCACCGAGGCGACCTCACTGGCCCACCCGTCCGTCGATGCGCTCGCGCAACAGGTCGGCGTGCCCGCTGTGGCGGGCGTACTCCTCGATCCTGTGCACCATCAGCTCCCGAACCGAGGTCTCACCCTTCCCCGGACGCTCGCCCAGGTCCGGGAACTCGGCCAGCGCGGCGTCGGTCGCGGCCTGCTCACGCTCCAGAGCGGAGTACGCAGCGTCGACCTCGGCCGGCTCGGCGACGGCTCCGTCGAAGTCCGCGTCCCTCTCGCCGTACAGCTTCGGCAGCGGGTCACCGTCGCTGATCCAGTTCCGCCAGTCCCGTTCCACCTCGGCGAGGTGCCGGACCAGGCCGAGCAGCGACATCGTCGACGGCGGAACCGACCGGCGGGCCAGCTGCTCCGCATCCAGGCCGTCGCACTTCATCCGGAGGGTCATGCGATAGCCCGTCAGGAAGTCCTGGAGCGTCGCGAGTTCGCCGTCCGGGCTGCTCTCGTCGCTGTTGCGTGGGTCGTCGGCCGGGTCGACCCACATGTCGGGGTAGACGGTTGCCCTGCTCCATCGCTCGGGTTGGTCATTCATGCGCCCCATGCTGATCCGGGAGAACCCGGGTTCGCCAGCGAGTTTCCCAACGGTGGTGACTCCTGCTGCCCGTCGAGGACGAGGACGGCGCGGGTGGCCGCCGCGGCTTCGGCCGCGGCGGCCGGTCATCCGTCAACCGGGCCCCGACGGCCGGCCTTCAGACGACGGTCGCCTCGATGGTCACCGGGATGGCGAGCGCCTTGGAGTAGGGGCAGACCTGGTGGGCGTCGGCACCGAGCTCCTCAGCGGTGATCTGGTCCACCCCTTCGACCGTGAGCCGGAGGACGGCGCTGAGGCTGAAGTCGCCTGCGGTGTGGTGCAGGGTGACCTCGGCTGCGACGGCCGGATTCCGCAGCGCCAGCTTCCTCTTCGCGGCGGTGATCCTGACCGCGCCCAGGAAACAGGAGGCCCATCCCGCCGCGAGGAGCTGCTCGGGGTTGGTGGCCCCGCCGTTTCCTCCCAGCTCCTTCGGGATGGCCAGGGTCAGGTCGAGCACACCGTCGCTGGACTCGGCCCGGCCGCCGTTGCGGCCCTCGCCGGTCGCGGTGACAAGGGCGGTGTAGTGCGCTTCAGCCATGGTCATGCCTTTCCGATTCTCCCCTGGATGCACTCACCATCCAGGGCGTCACCTGTCCAAGTGGTGACTACAGTGGCATGGCGTCAGTCACCTGTCAAAGCGGTGACGGGATTCGCGCACCCGAGGCGCGGGCGGACCTCACCATCCCCCTGCCACCGGGTCTGCTCGGCGGCGCGCACAGGGATCTCGTTCACGGCCACCCGACGGTCCCGGGTGACGGCGCAGGCCGCGGCATCGGCGATGCCCTCGGGGCGCAGCAGTGGCGGCAGCGATCCGCACGAGCCCGGCCGGAGAAGCACCACGGCCTGAGAAGCACCGCAACAGGCGCAGAGCTCCGCGACGGAACACTCCGATACGTCGCCGCAGGCGCCCCCGGCCGAGGCCCTGCGCCATGGGAAGGCCCCGCCTCCCGCAAGGTGCCCGACGAAGGCGTTCGGCCTGGGCACCGGCGGTTCGCGCGGGCCGACGCCGCCAGGAGGAAGCCTCCCCGCAGCCGGGGTACGCCTCCCCACGCACGTAGCATGGCGCTCGTGGAACTGCGCCAACTGCGGTACTTCGTCGCGGTCGCCGAGGAACTGAACTTCGGCCGCGCCGCCGAGCGACTGCTGATCGCCGGGCCGTCCCTGTCGCAGCAGATCAAATCCCTGGAGCGCGACCTCGGGGTGCGACTCTTCGATCGTGACCGCCGCTCGGTGGCGCTCACCCCGGCCGGCTCCGCTCTGCTGCCGCAGGCCCGCACGCTGCTGGAACAGGCGGAGGAGCTGCGGCGCCGCGCCGCACAGATCTCCGGCTCCGAACCCGTGCGGTTCGGATATGTCAACTGGCTGCCCCCCAACCTGACCGCGCTCACCTCCGCGGTGGCCCAGGTCCACATCGACCCCTGGATCGCCCCCTCCCACGCACAGGCCGCCCGCGTCGCCGACGGGAGCCTCGACCTTGCGGCGTGCTGGGTGCCCGCCCGGGACCTGGACCGGCTCGACCTCGACGCCCGACTGATAGGCGCGGACCGGCTGCACGCGGTCGCCACCAGGGACTGCGGGGGCGACGTACGCGCGGAGGACACGGCCGTCCTGGTCGACGACGACAGCACGTACTGGGCGTCCTGGAACCTCTACGCCGAACAGCTGGCCCGTGACACCGGCGTCCGCATCGAGCACATCTCCGACGGCGGGATCACCGGGCCCGCCTTCTTCGACCATGTCCGCCGCAGCCGGCGGCCGCTCATCAACTCCCCGAAGGGAGTGAGCAATCCGCTGCCGCCGGATCTGGTCGCATGCCCCGTGGTGGCTCCTCGGATCTACTGGACATGGTCCCTGGTCCGGCGTCGCGGCGAAGTCCGCCCGGCCGTCCTGGCCGCCGTCGAGGCACTGAGCGACGGGATCGGCGGCCTTCCCGTCCTTCACGGTCCGGGCGCCTGGTCACCCGACCCCGAACCGGCCGGACAGTAGTTCGCCCCGGCGCCTTTCGAGGCCGAGGCGCAGCGCATCGAGGATGCCGGGGCTTGGCAGAAATAGACCGGTCGTCTAGTATAGTTGCCCGGCTCGAACGATGCGCCTGGCCGGGCCGCCCATCGGCCCGTCGGCAGCCGTGCCGCACCGGGTGATCCGCAGGTTCTGCCCCCGGACCACCCCGGACCGGAAGGCGCAGCCCCCGTGCCTGCACGAGGAGACACCGAGCAGGCACCCGGCCGAGGAGGGGAATCATGGGACGCACCAGTGACGCCGGGCAGAAGATCCTCACCGCCGCGCAGTCGCTCATCGAACTGCGCGGCTACTCCGCGCTCGGCGTGGCCGAGATCTGCAAGGCCGCCGGCGTACCCAAGGGCAGCTTCTACTACTTCTACGACTCCAAAGAAGCCCTCGCCCTCGCCGTCATCGACGAACACTGGACCCAGCAGCGCACCGCCTGGACCCACATCCTCACCGCCGACACCGACCCCCTCCACCGGCTACGGCAACTCTTCGAAGCCACCCAGGCCACCCAACAAGCCGGCCAGCAGACCTGCGGCACCGTCTCCGGCTGCCTCTTCGGCAACCTCACCCTGGAGATGTCCAACCAGACCGAAGCCATCCGCACCCGCCTGCAACAGATCTTCCAAGCACAGGTCGACATGGTCGACACCGTCATCACCCAAGCCCGCGAACACGGCGACATCACCCTCACCGACACCCGCGAAGCCGCCCGCTCCATCGTCGCCCAACTCGAAGGCCAAGTCCTCTTCGCCAAGCTCTACAACAACGCCCAACGCCTCGACACCCTCTGGGCCAACTGCCTCGCCCTCCTCGGCGCACACACCCCCCAGCAGACACCAGCCCCCACCCCCTGACCCCCACCACCACACGCACCACGCCGACAGCCGGCGGATGCCCGGCCTCGCCGACGGGTGGCCGGGAGCACGCAGGCCGAGTGGTCACCCGCCGCGTTGCAGCCGGCCACGGCCCTGGATTCAGGGCTGCAAGGACCCCGCATCCGCTCCCCAGCGCACTCCCCGCCTCGCGCGTCACGGACGGCAGCAGTGCCCAGCGGTCAGCTCGACCCGGCGGACAGGCCCTGGCCTCGCCTGCCGTGTCCGGCAGCGGCTCGGCATCTTGGGTGCACTTCTGCAGCTTTGACTTTTGTCGACCGGTCGTCTACTTTTAACTCGACCGGTCGGCTACCTAGTGCCGCCCCAGCTCCGCATGAAGTGGAGAGCCCCTGTGACCACCCCTGTCAGGCTCACCATCGCAGTCGTACCGCTGCCCGCCGCGTTCCCCACGCTCCTGCGGGGCACCGTCGGCCCAGCCGCTCCCCGGCCTGGCCCGCAGCCGTCCGCAGCCCGGGGGTCCGTGATCTGACAGCGGCTCCGCTCCGCTCTCCGCCCACCGGGGCGGCCCCCACCGGCCGGCTGCGCGCCCGACACCGGCACGCCACCAGCCCTTACGCACCGCGCTCAGGCCCATCGGGCACCCTGCGCGGCAATGCCCCGCCGTCGTGCTGCGACGGTCCGATCATGTCCCCAGTGGAGAACAACGCCGATCGTCCGATGCCTCGGAATCGTCGCGCCGCACCCCGCCCGGGGCGGCTCCCGACCACCCGTCAGGCACCCCACAGACAAGCCCCCACAGACAATGAGAGAGGAAGAGACCATGAAGGAGTTCCTGGTCGAGCTCACCACCACCGTCCCCGAGGGCACCGACGCCGCCGAGGTCGACCGCCGTCGCGCCGCCGAGGCCGTCCGCGCGAAGGAGCTCGCCGCCACCGATCACCTGGTCCGGCTGTGGCGCCCGGTCGGCGAGCTGCGCAGCATCGGCCTGTGGCGCGCGGAGGACGAAGCGGAGCTGCGGGCCGACGTCCTCGGGACCCTGCCGCTGTGGCCCTGGATGACCGCGGTGGTCACCGCCCTGCAGTCGCACCCCAACGACCCGGGCCGGTCCGGCGGCGCCGCCTGATCGGGCGCTCAGTGCCCACGGCTCCCCGTCGACCGGCCATGACGCCCCGCCGGGAGCCGTGTCCCGTCCGCCACCCGATCGCCGCCGCCACCCCGACAGCCGAGCCGTTGCACCGGCGGCGGAACCTTCACCACCGGGCGCCGCCCAGCGCGGACCCCATCCTGAGAGCAGAAACTGATGAACAGCACAGCAGCAGCCGAGACGATCCTGCGTGGCGTCATGGACCGCTGGAAGTCCGCGGTCGATGCGCATGAGCCGCAGAAGGTCGCCTCGTACTTCACCGAGGACGCGATCTTCCAGGGGCTCCATCCGTACAGCGTCGGCCGTCAGGGGGTCGCGGACTACTACGACTCCCAGCCGCTCGGGATGGTGGCGGAGTACCGGGTGCTGGAGACACGGCAGATCAGCGAGGATGCCCTGTTCGGGTATTTCGGGGTCGACTTCTCGTTCACCGACCGGCCGACGATCAAGGTCACGCTCAGCATCCTGCTCAGGCGGGTCGCCGGGCAGTGGTACATCGGCCACTACCAGGTGTCCAAGCTCGGCTGACAAACCCCCGCGCAGGCACACCGCAGCCGGGCATCCGGCACTCCGCGCCCCGCACTTCCCGCTCCTCGGAGCCGGTGGTGCGGGGCGTCGTGCGCGGGGGCCGGGGCATCCGCACGGCGGTGTGCCCGGTCGGACGGCGTGTCGCGACACTGCCGCCGGGTGGTCGGGAATCCGGTGCCGCCACTCAGAGCCGGGAGGCGAGCCGTCGCAGGATCTGGGCCGCGGGCTCCTCCGTGGCATGGCGGTGCCCGGTCCCGGCCCACAGGTTGATGCGTGCGGGATCACCGGCGGCGACTGCCGCCCTGCGCAGGGGGCTGGTCAAGTGGTGCAGCGCGGGATACCCGGCCGGGGCGATGCCGCTGTAGCGGTCGGTGAAGGTGTTGCGCAGGGCCCGAGCGGGCCTGCCGGTGAACGCCCGGGTGACCATGGTGTGCCGGCGTTCGGAGTCCGCCAGGGCGGCCCGGTACGGGTCTGAGGTGCCGGCCTCGTCCGCGCGCAGCAGGACGGTGCCGACCATGACCGCGTCGGCTCCGTTCCACAGTGCCTCGGTGACGGCATCCGGGGTGGCCAGGCCACCGGCGGCGATCAGCGGCAGGAGACCGCCTGCCGCACCTGCCCGAGCAGGTGGGCCAGCGGGAGCGCCGGCGGAGTCTGCTGGGGGGTGAAGGTTCCGGAGTGCCCCCCTGCCGCTGTCGCCTGGACGGCGAGCGCGTCGACGCCGGCTTCGGCGGCCTGGCGGGCCTCGGCGGCGGAGGTGACCGTCTGGACCACGAGGGTTCCGGCGGCGCGCAGCGCGGCGATCACGGATGCGCCGGGGACGGCGAAGGTGAAGCTGACCACCGGGACGGGGTCGGACAGCAGCAGGTCGATCTTGTCCGACCAGCGGTCGTCCTCCTGGACGATGCCGACCGTGGAGAGATCGATGCCGTAGGGCTCGGCCTCGGGCGCGATGGCGCGGGCGTACCGGCTGAAGGCCGCCGCGTCGACCGGGACGGGGTTGGGCGCGAACAGGTTGACCCCGAAGACGACACCGTCCGAGCGGACCCGGGCGATCTGCTCCGCCAGGTTGTCGGCGGTCCGGTACCCGCCCGCGAGGAATCCGAGGCCGTCCGCCCGGGCTGCGGCGGTGACCAGCGCCGGAGTGGTGGGGCCGCCGGCCATCGGCGCGGCCACGACCGGGATGCCGACTCCGAGAGCAGTCAGTGGCGAAGCCATGAAAATCCTCTTCCTGGTGGGTCGGGCCTCCCCCCAGGCGACGTTACGTGCGCCGGAAGACCCTGGGGGATGCCTTCCGTGCCGTCGGTGTGCTCGGCAGGCACGGACGTCGAACCGCGTCGTCTCAGGGCGTTCGTCGCGGTGGCGCGTCCGGAATCCTTCACCCGCGCCGCACAGCAGCCGGCGATCACCCGGCCGGCCCCGAGCCGGACCGTTCGCCGGCTGGCGGCGACGGTACGGGTGACACTGTGAGATCGCGGTGCACGGCATATGGCGCTGACCGGCGCCGGGGAGCTCTTCCTCGGCCATGCCGAACGTGTGCTGGGCGAACTCGACCGGGCCGTTGCCGCGGTTCACTCCCGGAGCACCGTCCGGCCTGGGTTCAGCTGGCTTCTGCCCGACCCTTGGGCCCAGCACACAGGGGCGCGGTTCGAGAAGGCCACCGGCGGCACCGTCGCCTCCGCGACCGGGGACCCGCTGATGACTCGCCGCGGGGTTCAGCAGAGAGTGGCGACGGCGGTCCGGTGGAGAACCTCCTCGGCCCGCTCCCACGACCAGCCGTTCTCGACGACCAGGGTGCGCCAGCCACCGGGGCCGAACCAGAACCACAGCAGGTCCGCCGTCTCCTCCACCGTGCAGCGGGGCGGCGGGGCCAGGGTGTGGAGGTGGCGGGCGGCGGCGCGGAGCGCATCGCGGTAGGCCGCGGTCGCACGTTCCCACAGCGCCTCGCCCTGCTCATGGCAGGGCAGGGCCTTGCGGATCGCCTCGTGCACGCTGAACTGCCCCTGATTGCCCAGCCGAGTGCCGCGGGCGAGGGCTTCGAGGACCGCCTCGGGCGTCCGCAGGGCGAGCACCTGCTCCATGGCCTGGTCGTAGCCGGACGCGCTGACGCCCTCGTCGACGATCCGGTCCAGGATGTCGCCCTTGCTGCCCACGCTGGCGAAGACGGTCTTGGCGGCGACACCGGCTGCCGACGCGATGTCCGCGACGGTCACCAGTCCGTAGCCGCGGTCGGCGAACAGCTCGGTGGCCCGCTGGAGGATCAGCGCGCGCGTCTGGGCGGCGGCCTGCTCGCGCAAGGGGGAGACGTACACGCGCTTTGAGGCCATGCCCAGATTCTAGCGGGTTGTTTGACCTATTGATTCGGTGCTCTATAACCTCAATATCGCAGCCGCCACGCAGGCCCTGTCGGAACCGTCACGACGGCCGAGGACTAAGGGCCGAAGGCCGGAGCCGCGGGCTGCGGGCTGCGGGCTGCGAGAACCAGGCACCGCACAGTGAAAAGGTGGGCACGATGGCACTGGACACCGCCGAACTGGCACACGGGCTCTTCCGGGTACTCGAGACGGGCGACCTGGAGCTCGCCGTCGACGTCGTGGACGAGCAGAACCACAACCGTGAGGCCGCGGTCGCACCCCCGGCCTGCGCCATACCGGGACCGGCGGGCACTCTGGCGTCGGGAGCATGGTTGCGCTCGGCCTTCAGCGACCTGCGCTTCCCCGTCCTCGGCGTCGCCCGCAACGACGATCAGGTCTGGGTCCGGCTCCGCATGCAGGGCCGCCACACCGGCCCGTTCGTGCGCTTCAAGGACGGCGCACTCGACCAGGCCATCCCCCCGACCGGACGCGAGATCGACTTCGAGCAGGTCCATCTGCTCGATGTCCGCGGCGGGAAGGTGGTCCGGCACGAGGCACTGCGGGACGACATCACCATGCTCGGCCAGCTCGGCGTCTTCCCCCCGGCTCCGGCCACCGCCCTGCGCATGCTCGCCTGGCGGGTGTCCGGACGGGCCGCCCGCGCGGCAGCCGAGGTCACAGCCCTGGCGGCCGGCGCGGCGGGCGCCCTGGCGGACGCTTCACATCCGACGGGGCGAGCGAGCTGACGGTCTGCCCGGACATCACTTGACCGAAGCATGGGAACCCTGCTGCCCGCAGCAGACAGCGGTAGAGAGTGCCCAGCGGGAAGGCGCGCACAAAGGCCTGGGAGCTTCCGCCGGGCGCCATCGGCTGTCGTGCGGGTCGACCGCCCAGGGGGTCGATCACCGCCACGACTCATGGATCCTTTCCGCTGTCCACCCGGCAACGCTCCGGGAGCACCCGCAGGCGGACGCCGGCACTGTCCCGGCACCCTCGGGGGCGCGCCGGCCGACGCCGGCGAACCGGCGACGCTTCCGCGCTGACGCCGGCATCAACTCAAGCCCGAGCAGGTCGAGTTGCCCTCCACCGGTCGGCGGCGGACCCCGGACTGCGGCGCGAGGAACCCACCACGTGGGCGGGCCTGGGCGTCGACCACCTCAAACGGCTGGAGCAGGGCCGCGACACCGGCCCCTCCGTCGCGATGCCTGGTAGCACCGCCGCGGGACTCACAGGGGCCGAGGACCCCAGGGCCGGAGGGAGTCGCCGACCACCGACCGACCCGCCAGGCGGAATGATGCAGCACAGGTGATATACACCGATCATGCCGGTTTTGCCCGACCCACCCCCTGCCGAACCCGGAAGGAGCCGGCGGGCCTCCGTCGCCGATGCGGCGTGCGTGCTCTCCCCACGCGGTGCGCTCGCGCTGCACAGGGTGGACGGGGCGCTGCTCTTCGCCCTCCGCGCGGCGCTGGCGATGGCACTGCCCGCGCTTCCCTTGGCGCTCACCGGGCGGACCGGACCCGCCGTCTACGCGATGCTCGGTGCATTCACCGCCACATTCGGGCGCAATCTGCCCTACCCGCGGCGGGCTCGCGTTCTCGCGGTCACCGCGGTGGCCATGACGGCATGTGTCGGATGCGGGTCGGCCCTCGCTGCGGTGACGCATCCCCAGACGAGCGGACCGGGCACCGCCGTGGTGGTCGTGGCGACGGCCGTGGTGGCGGGCCTGGCCAAGTTCGCCTGCGGCGCGACGCGACTGGGCGGCCTGGGCGCGGTGCTGCTGCTCTTCTCCTTCGCGGTGGCGGCCAACGGCTCGCCCGCCCCGGCCGATGTCGCCCCGCAGACCGCGCTGGCCGCGATCGGCGCGGCCACGGCCTGGGTGCTGGCGATGCCGGGCTGGTTGGTGCACCCGGACCGTCCGCAGCGTCTCGCGGTCGCCACCGCCCTTCGCGAACTCGCCGCACTGCTGGAGGAGGCCGACGTACAGCGCGCCGCACGGACACGGCACCGCGCAACGGTCGGCATCCTGGAGGCCTATCTCTCCCTCGGCCTGGCACCGCCGACGGCCGCCGAGCACGGCGAGCGGCGCAGGCAGGGCGGGACCTGCGTGCTGCTGACCGACCTGTCCTGGTCACTGCTGGTCTGCTCGGTGCACCGGTCCCCCGGCGCGTCCACCGCCACGCCGCAGCTCCTGCACCGGCAGGCCGGCCTTCTCGCGGTCCGGCGGCGCAGACCCCCCGTTGCGCTGCCCGAGTTGCTGTCGCCGTCCCCGGTGGCGGCCGCCGATGTCCTCTGCCGCACGGCCGGGACATCGGCGGCGGCCGGTCCTGTCGCGCGGCGTGCCGCCGAACTCGTGGTGGGGCGCGGCCCCGCCGGTCCGGTCTCCGGCGTGGCGCTGGTGGTTCCCGCGCTGCGGATGTTTCTCGGCACCGCGGTGGCGGGCGGGGTAGCCGCTCTCCTCGGCCTCGGGCACGGCTACTGGGCGGCGATCACAGCGGCCGCCGTGCTGCACTCGGTCAATGTCCGCACGACGGCGCAGCGTGCCGTCCAGCGCACCCTGGGCACGGTCTCCGGGTTGCTGCTCGCCCTGGGAGTGCTGGCCGGGCAGCCGGATCCGCTGGTGCTGGTCCTGGTGGTCGTGGTCCTGGAATTCCTGCTGGAGTACGGCGTCGCGCTCAACTACGGCCTGGCGGTCGTCTTCGTCACGCCCCTGGCCCTGCTGATGAGCGAGCTGACCAGCGCTGTCCCCGCCCGCGACCTCGTCTACGACCGGGGGCTGAGCAGCATTCTGGGGATCGCCGCCGGACTGGCCTGCGCGCTGCTGGTGGTCCACGGCCAGGCTGCGGTGCGGGTGGAACGGGCGTTTGCCGCATGCACGGCGGCAGCCGAGCGTGCGGAGCACGCTCTTGCGGACGGAGCCTGGTTGCCGGTGCCGGTGGTCCAGGTTCAGCTGGCCGTGGCCGTGGTGGAACTGCATGAGGCGGATGACGCGGCGGCAGGGGAACTGTGGCAGGCGGAGATCGACCCCGCCGTGCTGGCGGCCACGGAGCAGCGCGCCTACGTGCTGCTCGACCGGCTCCTGCACGGTCGCTGACGGTGACCCGGGACGTTCGCGGTCCGTGGACGGGCCGCCGGGCCGACCGGTCCATGGACGGGCCGGCGCCCGCCGGTGCTCAGCTGCCGCCCAGGGCCGTGCCCCGCCGGCACGCGCCGCAGGCCGGCCGGGGGGTGACCCGACTGCTCCGGGCATGGCCGGCGGCCCGCCTGCGGGGCAGGACGTCTGCGGGGGTGCCGTCGGGGCTCACGCCTGCGGGGCGGGGCCGATGGGGACGACCGCCTCGTCGGTGTGGACGATGAAGGTGAGCGACTCCTGGAAGTACATCTGGACGCTGTCGGCGTCATGGGACAGATAGCCGATGGAGAGGTCCTGTCCCAGCTGCAGGGTGAAGTCGCCGCCACGGGTGGACACCAGGAAGGCGCCGTCGACCGCGGGGGCCCAGATGATCTCCCCGTCGAGCAGGCGGCGCAGGTGCTCGTGGATGGGGTAGCCGTGGTCCGAGGTCTCGCTGACCGCCGTGTACGCGTCCGCGCTGAGCGCGAGGGTGTAGGCGCCGCCGACACCGGCCAGCCGCAGTTCGGAGACGGCCTGGCTGATGACGTTGGGGTACAGCCGGGGATCAGCGGGCAGGGTCAGCGCCGGGTTGCTGGAGGCGGTGCGCAGGCCGGTGATGCCCGCCGCCGGATAGCCCTCGAAGACGGCGCGGTCCTCGGCGAAGGCGATGCGCCGGGCGGCCTCCTTCACCGGGGACCAGTCGGCGTCCTGGGCACCTCGGGCCACGTCGTCCACCTCTGCGCGGCTCACCGTGAAGGGCACACGCAGCTCCACCAGCGGCCGGGCGCGGCGCAGCCGGGCCCGCACCCCCGCCGCCGGGGCTTCGATCTCGTCGAGGTGGCCGGTGTTGACAGCGGCCAGCTCCGCGCCGGCCGCCTCGGGCACGTCGACGATACGGCGGGCCGCCACATGCCGGGTGAAGGTACGCCTCGCCTCCTGCTCCAGGTCGGCCCACGCGGCCGCGGAGATCGGGGCGAGTTCCCGGTGCAGGTTGTCCATGGGGGTGGTTCTCCTGTCGCTTGCTCCGCCTGCTGCTAACGGCCCTTCAGTCCGCCGATCCCGAGGGAGCCGGGCTCCTCGGCCGCGGACTCCGGTTCGTCGCCCAGGTCCTCCAGGAAGTCGGCGGTGCGCATGGAACAGGGTTCCGGTGACCGCGGTGGAGAAGTCGAGGATGCGGTCGTGGCTGAACGGACCGTCGCCGAGGAACATGTGCCGCAGCATCTCCTCGGTCACCGAGGGGGTACGTGCATAGCCGATGAAGTAGGTGCCGAACTCGCCGCTGCCGGGGCTGCCGAAGGGCATGTTGTCGCGCAGGATCTGCCGCTCGGTGCCGTCCGGGTCGGTGATGGTGGTGAGGACGACATGGGAGCCGGGCGTGTCGATCTCGACGTTGGTGTGCTTGCGGCGGCCGATGATCTGCTCCTGCTGCTCGACCGGGAGGCGGTTCCAGGCGTCCAGGTCGTGCATGTACTTCTGCACGATCACATAGGAGCCCCCGGCGAAGTCCGGGTCCTCGGCGCCGACCAGTACAGCGTCGGCGGCCTCCTGCCCGACGGGGTTCTCCGTGCCGTCGACGAAACCGAGCAGGTCGCGTTGGTCCAGGTAGGTGAAGCCGGTGACTTCGTCGGCGACGGCGACCACGCCGCGCAGCCGGGTCATGATCTCGGAGCCGAGGGAGAAGCAGAGGTCCTGCCGGGCGGCCCGGATGTGGAAGAGGAGGTCGCCCGGGGTGGCGGGGGCGTGGTGGCGGCCACCGCGCAGCTCCTGGAAGGGATGCAGCTCCGCCGGACGCGGACCGGCCACCAGCCGGTCCCAGACCTCGGAGCCGATGCCGGCGACGACCCCCAGCTGTCCGTCGGGGTGCCCGAAACCGACTGCCCGTTGCAGGCCTGCGAGGTCGGCGAGCAGTTCCCGGACGACGGGCTCACCACCCGGCTCGACGGTGAGGACGAGAAACAGGGACGCAGTGGTCAGCGGGCTGAGCACGGGCTGCGGCACGGGCATGTCCACCATCCTTGCACGGGTGTCCGGAGCTCACCGGGACGCGAGAGGGCCCGCAACGAGGCGCGGGCCATGAGGACGACGGGCCGGGGCCCGGGGCCGGCCGCGGCCCCGCGGTGGGGGGACGGCCCGCGAGAACCTGGCAGGTCATCGGCTGTGTGCGATCGCAAGGCGGCCGGAAGCCCCTGTACTGGACCTGGGCTTTCGGCCAACGCAGCGAGCGAGCGTGCGTGCCAGGCGTCGCGGCAGGGCAAAGGTCGGCGGGGGCGGCACTAGCGTGGTGGGATGCGACACGAGGTGACCGACAACGACACGGCCGCGGCGGTGGGAAGCGGTGACGTGCCCGTGCTCGCCACCCCGCGGCTGATCGCCTGGCTGGAGGCGGCGACCGTGCGGGCCGCCGCCTCGTTCATCCGTCCGGGGGAGACGACGGTGGGCACGGCGGTCCGTATCGAGCATGTGCGTGCCACCGGAGTGGGCGGCCGGGTGGAGGTCGTCGCCGAGGCACGGGCCGACGCGGCGGGCCGGCGGCTCACCTTTCTGGTGCGGGCCTCCGACGACTCGGGGGAGCTTGTCGCGACCGGCGAGATCGACCGGGTGGTCGTCGACCGGCAGCGGTTCCTGGCGAACGTGCCCGTCCCGGGGTCGGAGTCCTGAGAACCGTCGGCGGCGCTGCTCCCCGGTGAGGAGCAGCGCCGGATCGACGATGTGAGGTGTGTCGCGGGACGGCGGGAGGGCTCCCGGTCGACCGGCCGAAGGAGCAACTGCCGCTTCTGCTTTCCTTCCGGCTTGCAGAGCCACCGGGGACGCGTTTGAGTGTTGGGTGCCACCCTGCACCGGACGTTGTCGCGCCGGGATCGTCCGGCCCGGTCCGGCCCGGCACCGGCACGCCGGGCGGACCCCCGAGCGGCAGTGGACGGGCGGCGGTCGGGCGTCTGGTACGAACCCTCCGAGCCCGGGCGCTACGTCCGGGCACCCCGGTGAGGCCCCGACAGGGCGGCCTCCCTCCGGTTACCGACCGAAAGGCTTCGGTGATGTGCCGTCTCTTCGGCCTGACGAGCGCTCCCCGGCGAACCCGTGCGACGTTCTGGCTCCTCGACGCACCGGACAGCCTCAGCGACCAGAGCCACCGCGATCCCGACGGCACCGGGCTCGGCTTCTTCGACAGCGGCGGAGCGGCCCAGGTCCACAAGGCCCCGGTCGCGGCCTACGAGGACCGGGCGTTCGCGGAGGAGGCCCGGGAGGTGTGCTCGACGACGTTTCTCGCGCATGTCCGCTTCGCCTCCACCGGGGCGCTGGAGGCGCGCAACACCCATCCGTTCGAGCAGGACGGCCGGCTGTTCGCGCACAACGGTGTGATCGAAGGGCTGGACGCCCTGGATGCGCACCTGGGTGAGGATCTGTCCCTGGTCCAGGGCGACACCGACTCCGAGCGGTTCTTCGCACTGATCACCAGGGAGACCCGGGCACACGGCGGGGATGTCGCCGCAGGGATCGAGCAGGCGGCGCGGTGGGTCGCCGAGCACCTGCCCGTCTACGCCCTCAACCTCGTTCTCATCACCCCCGACGAGCTGTGGGCGCTGCGCTACCCCGACACCCATGATCTGTACGTGCTGCACCGGCCGCCCGGTGGCTGCCACGGCACCCGGCACCTCGACCACAGCGGCACCGGAGGCCGGATGCGCGTCCATTCCCGCGACCTCGCGGACTGCGCGGCCGTGGTCACGGCCTCCGAACGGATGGATGACAACCCCGACTGGGAGCTGCTGGATCCGGGCGTGCTGCTCCACGTCGACGCGCAGCTGCGCATCACCCGCCGTACGGTGCTGCCCGACTCCCCCGCCCATCTGCTCCGACTCAGCGATCTGCGGCCGGAGGCCGCGCAGTCCCAGACGGCGGCCTGAGACCGGCAGAGCAGCGCTCACCGTGATCGGGGCTCCACCAGGTTCCCCGGGTCTGCCGTGACGGCCGGCCCGGGTGCCGGACCCGCGCGGGGGACGCCATGCCCACCCCGTCGCGCTGCTTCGCACCGCGGGGGCGGTGGTGGAGCCGGCCCTGGTGTCAGTCCCACCAGAAGGCCCACAGTGGCTGGTCGAGGATGCTCTCCTCGGCGTGGGTGTGGATGGTGTCGCTGCCCTGCCAGATGCTGTCGGGGCAGAAGGCGAAGTGCTCGGCAGCGACAGCGAGGGCGTGGTCGAGGGTGCGCGGTGGGGCGGCGACCGACAGATAAAGGACGTCGTGGGTGAGCGCGACCAGGCGGGTGCCGAAGCGGTCCTCCCAGGAGCGCAGGACCGCGGTGAAGGGTGCGGGGTCGTTGTCGTAGTTCAGCGGGCCGGTCCAGCCGATGGCCGTGAGCACGTCGGAGCTGCGCCCGGCGGGCGCCAGGCCGAGTCGGGGCAGCAGCAGGTTCTTGTTCCGGAGGAGGATGTCGGCCGCTTCGGCGGCGCGGTGTTCGGGATCTGCCTGCAGTGTCCCGGCGGGGGCGAAGCCGGGCCACGTCCGGTCGTGGGGCGCCAGCATCTCCGCTCGCTCGTCGGCCTCGCTGTCCTCGCCCTCGCCCTCGCCCTCGCCCTCGCCCCCGCCCCCGCCCCCGTCCGCGTCCGCGTCCGGGGTGGCGTACTTCTGCCACCACTCGCGCATGAGCTGCTCGGCGTCGAAGGCGTCGGGGTCGGTCACGAGGTCGGGCCCCAGATCCGGCTGCCAGGGCTCCGGCTCGCGGACCCCTCGCGCATAGGTGTGCGTGCCGCCGAGGAGCAAGGGATACAGACCCGTGTGGCGGGTCTCCGCCCGGAGACGGGCCCAGTGGCCGGGCAGGGCCGGCACATCGGAGCGCCACACCAGCGGCTCGCGCCAGGGGCCTTCGAAGGTCTCGTCGAGCAGCCGCCCGGGAGGGAGATCGGCGCCGAGGAGACGACCGGTCGGGTCGTCCCGCAGGGGGAGCAGGGAAGGGCGCGGAGGGATCATGCCGAGGACGGTACCGAGGGCCTCTGACAACGCGGGGGTGGTGAATGACCGGCGCAGCCCAGTGCGCCTGTGCAGGCCCCGCAGGGGGCAGTGGCAACCCCTTCACTGCGCGGCGATCCGGGCGCCTGAAGGGTTCTGATGGTGACTCAGTTTCGCTCGGTGTGGCTGTGGCTGCGGGGGCGCGGGGCCATGGGGCCCGCGCCTTTGAGGGTCCGGTGCACGGGGGCGGTGGCGCAGCTGCGCATGCCGGGGATGGTGGCGATCCGAGTGGTGAGGTAGCGGTAGAGCGAGGGTGCGTCTGCGCAGTGGAGTGAGGCGTAGAGGTTGGTGGAGCCGGTGGTTGCGGCGGCGAAGCTGACTTCGGGGTGCTGGGCCATGGCGGTGCCGGCCCGCTCCAGCGAGGCGGGGTCGATGTCGAGCCAGAGGCCGGCGTGCATCCCCCGGTCGAGGAGGCGGGGAGCCAGGTCGATGTCGTAGTACAGGACCCCGGTGCGCCGCAGATGGGACAGGCGCCGCCGGACGGTGCTGAGGGACCAGCCGGTGGCCTGGCCGAGTTCGGTGAGCGGTGCGCGGCCG